>NZ_SUNI01000003.1 GCF_005048225.1 Paracoccus gahaiensis | reverse complement strand
GGTTCGCAAAACCACCATAGAGACCCGCGACCCGGTTATGGCCGGCCGCTGCGCAATTTTTGGGGCTGCGCAGGCGGACATAACCTTCAACAGCGCGTCATTCCCAACATGCTACGGCAAGGAGTTCACCGATCGTCTGTTCGGCCTTCGCCGCCGGGGGCCCACCGGCAACCACGATTTTGACCGCCTCCGCGCCGATCTCGGCATCGAGCATCGCCTGGCCCCGCCCATGCACCCGCAGACCAACGGCATGGTCGAACGCTTCAACGGCCGGATCGAGGACGTCCTGCAAAGCCACCGCTTCCGCAGCGGCGAGGATCTGGAACAGACCATCCTGCGCTATGTCCGGCTCTACAACGGTCAGCTTCCGCAATCGGTGCTGAAGGGCCGAACGCCCATCGATGCGCTCAAGGACTGGCAGAAACAAAGGCCGGACCTGTTCAGGAAGCGGCCTTATAATCACGCGGGATGTGACACCTAAGTCCTGTCCTGGAAAGATTTGGCTTTCCGGTCGACCGGGATCTTTATTTTCGCTTAAAGACTTTTTCACTTCGGCCTGTCGATCATCCGTTCAGGGCGCGGGAGTTCGGAGCCAGGATCGAACCCATGAATCCAGCTATCTGAAACCAGAAACAGTTCCTTATGCGCCCCATTCCGGATGATCGCGTAAATCTTCGCCGGACCGCGTTCTTTGTGGCAGGATCGATCCTGGGCGAGTTTCAGGATGGGAGGCGAGGATGCGGACCTCTCTTCACAACCAGGCAACGAAGCCCCCGAAGATCCAGGCAAGCACCGATCCGGCCTGACGGGTGGCGGAGCCTTGGCATCTTGGAGCAGGCCGTCTGCGAGGTGGCGGAGCAGGGACAGCATCCATGACCGAAGCCCCGTGGCGTGCAGGCCCACGCGGGCGCAGGAGGCTGTGGCAGTGGCGCTGCGCAAGTTCCTGCTGCTGCCGCCGGATGACCTCCGGTCGGTGGTGCGGGAGTGCCGACGGGCCGAACGCCCATCGATGCGCTCAAGGCCTGGCGGAACCAAAGGTCGGAGGTCTTGGGCAAAAAGACCGGATCATCACGCAGGATGTGACAGATCGCTTGCGGGACCGAGAAGGCCCGGCGACCGGGATCTTGCGCGGGGCCCGGGCCATGGTCACCTGCTCCATTCCGCAAGCGCCGGAGAGGCAAAGACGCGGTTGCCTGTGTCCTCGTCAAGCTGGGCCGCGCGGGCGATCAAGCGTTCCCGGACGGCGCAGGCCACCTCCCATGACGTGTTCGGATCGGCGCAGGGGACGCTGAACCAGACTTCGATCCCGAAAACGTCCTGATCGGCCACGGAGACGCTCGAGCCCTCGAGGTCCCCCATGTTCTCTCCGATGTCCAGCGCAGCCACTTCTCTCAGCGCACCGTCAAAGGCCTTGCGCAACGCGTCGATGTCGGCATGCGGGTCCAGTTTCAGCTTGATGACACGCAGCATCGACGGATCCTGCAGCGTCCAGTTCGAGAACGTTTCCGACACGAACTCCCTGACGGGGACGATCAGGCGCGTGCTGTCCCAGTTGCGCAGCTGGACGAAGGTCATGTTGATCCGCTCGACATGGCACAGCTCGCCCTGATAGACGACCCGGTCTCCGACGCGCGCCGAGTGGTTCATGGCGATCTGCAACGAGGCCATGATGTTGCTGAGCACGTCACGCGCGGCGTAGCCCAAGAGCAGGGTGATCGCCCCGGCAGAGGCCAGAAGGGACACACCGAGGTTTCCCGGCAGATTGGCAGAGGACAGCACGATTCCGACGCCGATCAGGAAGACGACGACGACAAGGATGCGTCTGGCTGCGTTCAGGCGCGTCGCCAATGTGCGGGCCTCGGCCTGCTTCGCCAGGGTCAGATCGACATCCTCGCCCGGTGCGACCAAGCCGTTCAGCAGCGCTTCGATGCTGCTGACGATGAACAGAAGCAGCGCCGTGACGAAGCCCGCGGCGATGGCGGGGGCAAGAAACACGTCGATGCGCCCCGAGAACACGAAGACGTTGCCGGTGACCCACCAGACAAGTCCGGTCACGCTGGCGATGATGAGGGGCATCGACGAGGCCGCGAGGATGCCTGTCGTCACCTCCCCCCGGGCATGGTGTCTGGCAAACTGAAGCAGACGATGGATGATCCGGCCCAGCAGGATCGACACGAGGACCAGCACGGGAAGGCCGATCCATTCCCATCGCATCAGCCCGCCGGCGGTCTTTTTCGTCAGCACCGAAGGCAGCGCCGTCTCGAACCGTGACGGCCCGTATCTGTCGTGCAATGCGGGGATATCCCGGACCGTCTCGACAGGGAAAACCCAGACAGGCTCGTCCATGCCTTCGGCCAGGATGCGGTTCAGGCGAATTTCAGCAGGCACGAGGTCCAGGCTGAGGTCGCGCAGCAGAAGCGAGCGGCGGGGCTCGCCGGCCATCGCATCGCTGTCGCTGCCCTGCGTGTGCAGACCGTCGGGACGATCCAGCAAGGCCGACCAGTCCAGCACGACCTTCCGTTCGATGATCTCGTAGAGGTCATGCGCAAGCTCGGGCCCCTCGGTCGCCTGCCGGGCGGGCGACAGCCCTCCCAGGTCGAGCACATGCGCTGCGGCGTCCCAATCCTCGTCATCCGCGGCCCGCAGGAAGCTTGCCATCGCGGCGCGCGGAGTCTCTCGGTTGATCCGTTCGGGAGCAGGACCCAAAGCTGTATTCAACGGCGGTGTCTCGAAACTGCTGTCCTGCGCCAGGAGTGGCAGCGTTCCCAAGCCGGTCGAGAGCCAGATGAAGATCAGAAGAATCGTTTTTTTCATTCAGCTTGCTCGTCGTTGGATTGGAGGGATCGCCCTGCCGCAGGAGTGTCTCGCGTTCAGACCCGAAAGGGCAGATGCGGACCCGGAGGTCAGTCATCTGCCTTTTGGAAGCGGCAGGCCTATTTTTGCACCGGCTGTGACGCGAGGCCAACTATAAAGGTCCCGGCGCAATCGCGCCGGGACCTTCGGTCCGTCCAGATGCCGCGCGGGCACCCGATGACCATGGATCAGTTGGCAGGCGTCGTTGCCGGCTCTTCAAGCGGGACGGTCGTGGTGTCCGTCTCGGCTTCGACAGGCGCCGGGGCCGGCACGTCGGTGGGCTCTTCGATCTCGACGGTGACGCTTTCCTGACCATCAGTCTCGCCGATGTCAGTGCTTGCCTCGGGGGTCGGCGCCACTGGTGCAGCCGGCTCTTCGACCGGGACAGGCGCCTCGGAGGCATCCGGATCAGCCATGTCGGTTTCCGGCACGACAGGCTCGGCCACCGGATCCTCGTCGGTCACCACCGGTGCCGGCGCCGCGTCGGAAGTCGCCTCGGTCGTCTCGTCCATGGTCTCCGTCTCGTCATCACCGCTGAACATGGGAACGATGAAGAAGAAGATGACCAGAAGAGCCACGACCCCGATGATGATCGGGACAACCTTGGACTTCTTTTCCTCTGGTTTGCTCTGATGGCCGGCAGTCGCGTGACGGTCGGCGGGATCGTTGGGGTCGTGAAGGGGCGGTTGGGCCATGGGGCGGGTATCCTTGTTCAAAACGGCAAAAGGCGGTCAATCACCTCGACGCGAGAGACCGCCTGAGACAGGTGGCGGCTGCGGGAACCCGCAGCCGCCTTGTCCCGATCAGTTCACGCCTTCGTATTCCGGCATGTCCTCGATCTCGGCCGAGGGTGCGGCGATGTAGCCGCGTAGGTCCTCGCCTTCGACCGCCTGCTGGAACGACACGTCGTCCATGGTGAAGGCGACGTCGCGCTCGCCCATACCCAGCATGCCGCCCACGCCCACGATGACCTGTTCGATCTGGCCGTCGGTGGTCATGACCAGGTCGTTGACCTGCCCGATGACTTCATCATCGGCCGAATAGATGTCGACGCCCTCGACGGTTTCCGCCGTCAGCATCGTGACGTCTGCGGCCTCATAGCCTTCGCGCATCTCCATCGCGCCCATCTCGGCGCCGGTCACGTCGACGGCAGGCTCTTCCTGGTTCACGTCGACATTGGCCTCGCCGCCATCCTGGATCTCGACATTCGGCTCGGGAGCGGCGGCAATGTTGACATCTGCCTCGCCACCTTCCTGGATATCGACCTGCGGCTCTTCGCTGGTCAGGTTGACTTGGGCTTCTTCCGCCGCATCGACGTCCACATCGGCTTCCGCCTCACGGACATTGACCTCGGCTTCGGCATCGCTCACGACGATGTTTGGCTCGGGGGCAACGTAGTTCACGACCGGCTCCGGGGTGTCGACCATGACGCGCGGCTCGCCCTCGACCACCTCGACGGTGGGATCGGCCATCCGGACGCCGACGATCGGCTGCGGAATGTCGACGGTGACGGTGGGCGGGGCCTGGGTCACGGTGATCGTGGGCGCGCATTGCTCGACGGTCACCTGCGGGGGGGCCTGCTGCACGGAAACGGTGGGCTCGGGCTGCTCCACGTTCACTTCGGGGGCCGACTGCGACACGTTAACGTCGGGGGCGGGGACTTCGACATCGACCTGCGGTTCGGCCTGATCGACGACCACTTCGCCGCCGGCAACGGGCGCCGTGGTCGCCGCATCCTGAGCCATGGCCGTGCTTGCGAAGATGGCGGTGGCAGCAACGCTACCCATGAGTTTGATAAGCATATGGCTGTATCCTTTCAGCATTGAATTGAAGTCTTCGATGCCGCTCCAACACAAGTCGGTGTGATTTGTTTCGAAACCCGGGGTTAAAAAATTTGAAGACAGGCCGCTGGATTATATAAATGCAGATGATGCAAGCGCATGCCATGAGCAATATATGGCCCAATATTCGAGGCAAGTCAGAGGACTATCGCGCGGGCAACCTTTATCAATGGAACATCTTCACGCGGGGCCTGAAAGCTTGAGGTCTAAATAGTTATCTTTATAAATGAGCATCTTGATTTGTCGAATGGCGCGTCAACCCTAAATATTTATTCATGAGACCGAAGTCCGTCGCCTCTCCACGGTTCAACTGGGCCCATTCATCAGTTCTGCGCGATGCTTCTGGCGAGTGAAGCGCGGATGGTACGACGCATTGAGGGCCGATGCGCCAGCGAAGACCCTCGATGATCACAGGAAGCGTTGGAGCGACCACGGGGTCTTCGCCCGCATCATGATCTGGAGGGCCCCATCGAGTGGTCCATGTCGAAGGTCAGTGCATCGTCGGCCCTTGGTCCCTTGATACGAAGGCTTCCCGTGCCGGCGGGCGGTCTTTCAGCAAGCTGCGCGGCCCGACGGCGTTTGCGTCACGTCGCCACCGTTTTCGGGGTCAGGGCGAAACGGTATTTCACGGTCCGAGCACCACCATGTACCGAACCTTCGAGGAGATCTGCGCCATCTGCGTCACCACCGGCACGCGGATCGATACGCCGCCCGGACAGGTTGCCGTCGAGGCGTTGCGCGTCGGCGATCTGGTGGCGACCCGCAGGGGCGCCCTGCCCCTGTGAATGTCGACCGTTCACCGACCAGCCGTCGAAGCATCGGCCTGATGGGCGACGGGCCTTTGCGGGGGGCTGATCGAAGATCGAAGAGACGCCGCCCGCGCGTTTCCGTCGGACGCTGCGCAAGGGCTTTCCCGTCTGCAGAGGCCCGGTCTGCACGGCCTCATGCCGACGCGCGAACAAATCCGATCAGACGACCCTGGATTGCAACCTTGAGACGAAACCCATTTCAAACGCCTGATTGATTGCGGCGCTTGCATCGCGAAATGGCGCGGATCTGCGGGCGTGACGGACTCCCCCGGACCCCGAGCCTTTGCTGCGGTCGAGCGCCTGTCTGACCTGGCCATTCATGGGCCTTCGACCGGCGAACCTGTTCGAAAAGTCAGGTTCGAACGCACTAAACCGTAGGGTATGCATAGATGTGTTTATTTCCCCAGTAAGAGGTTTCCCGTGCAGCCATTGAATGACCAGCGAAATCTGCGCGCCTGTGTTTCGGCAGATGACCTGAAGCTGATCCTCTCGGCCGTTGGCGCCTATGCGCATAACCGAGAATATCGCGAATTGATCGAGCGCCTGGAAACAAAGGCCGCAAATCTGGGCATCGTCCAGATGCGCAAGACCAAGTGATCCCCCAGGGAACCGCGTCGGCAGTCTAACATTCAGACCGCTGGCCGTCCTCAGGCATGGGCGGTCGTTCCGGCTGCCGGATTCGGTTTCCGCCCCTCCCTGTCCTGAACCATGCTGCCGCATCCAGCGTCCCGGGGATCTTCCCTCCGGGACGCTGTTCGTTTTGAAGCATCCGCCGGCGTGACGGCGCCGAGCGCAGCGCCGCTTCGGCAGGTCTCCGCCGGAACCGCAGCCATGGGCACCTTTCGCTGTGGCACCGCGAAAAATCTCCGGGACGCGGTTAATCAATTTTTAACATTATAACTTTAAAACAAATTGTTATCAGGCGCTTCTCGCCTTCGAGGAGTCATCGTCCTATGACAAGACAGCCTGGACATCCCTCTCTCCACGCACATTATATGCGTGTTCTGACTGTATCATTTTCAACTCATGGTTGTAGAATCGGTTCCGCCCCCCTGCCGAACACGACGGTTTACTGATAGCCCTCGCCCGGCAGACGCAGACACATCATCGTGACAGGAAGACAGCGCATGGGCGACACGACCAACCTGAACATCATCAATCTGCAGGTCGAGGCGCGCGATCAGATGGCCGCCGACAGGGCGAATGGCAGCTACGAGGCCAATCTTCGCGCCGACAGCAAATACTACCTCTGGCAGAGTGAGTTCCAGACGGTCCCGGTCGGCATGCACGGCAGCCCCGAGCTTTATGCGGCGGGATTGCGGGACTCCCTTCCGCTGGTCACGACCCTGCGCATTCCCTTCAACCTTCACAGCTTCGACGCCCAAGGTAACCTAGACCCCGAGTTCGAACGCTTCCTCAGCGCGGCCGCCAAGGAGGGGTTCACCTTCATCTTCGGCCAGTTCGAAGGGACTGCCCAAAGCCTCGGTGTGAGAGGCCCCAACCAGATCGGACAGGCGCGCGACACCCTGTCGGGGCCGGTCTATGACAAGATGGAGGCCGCCTGGACCGACATGCTGAACTGGCTTGACCGGAACCCCGATGTCGACCGGGCGGTGTATGGGCTGGAGGTGGTGAACGAACCCGCCGCCTACAATCAGGCCACCTTCCTGGCCGAGGCCCGCTGGCCCGCCCTGCAGGAATTCGTGACGCTTTATGCCGAACACATGGTCGACCTGGGCCAGATGATCGCCGATCGGTCAGATGCCAAGGTCCTGGTGGGCGGCTGGAACTATTCCGGTCAGTTCGCGGAGCTCGAGCGCGTCCAGATGGGCGATGTCACGGCACTCGACTACATCCGCGACGGTCTGGGCGATGATCTGGTCTGGTCGGCCCATTGGTACCCGGGCTGGAACGAGACCAAGGGCATGTCCGACCCCGATCAGGTCCGCGCGGTGCTGGAGACGGTCTTCCGGCCGATCCTGGGCGATGCGGTCATCCTGACCGAGACGAACGCGCCGGGCAACTCCGCCTACAATCTGCGCCACGAGAATGCCGAGGTGCGCGGGCTGACCGCCACGTACGAATGGTTCGCCGACAATGGCATTTCGACGGCTTGGTTCACCGGCAGCCAGTATGGCGCCTCGGTCCTGTCGCGCATGGATGCCGACGGGACCCTGCGCTTCGTGCAGCAGGCCAGCTACGCCGCCGCCCATGACGCGATGACCCTGGGCCACCAGGACCCTGCCCATGCGGCGGGCGAACTGGTCCGCCCCACCCTGATCGAGGGATGGCTGCGCAACCAGACCAGCGACCCCGATTATGACTCCCGCAATCCTTTTGATGCAGCGCGCTCCCTGGGGCTGGCCGCCGGGCATGGCGGCAATGACACGCTGATGGGCCATGCCGAGGCCAACAACTTCCTCTATGGCGGCACCGGCAATGACCGGGTGATCGGCAACGCGCTTGACGATTTCCTCTATGGCCAGGACGGCAATGACGTCGTCGATGGCGGCGGCGGCGGCCATGACCATCTGTTCGGCGGGCGCGGCAACGACACGCTGATCGCAGGCAAGGACGTCACCCAGATGCAGGGCGGGGCGGGGGCCGACAGCTTCGTGCTGCATCCGCAGGGCAAGGCGATCATCGTCGACTTCAATCCCTCTGCTGGCGACAGCTTCAGCATCGACGGGCTGTCCCTGACCCGGGCCCAGTTCATCAGCAATGCCCGCAGCGTGAACTGGGACAATCACGGGGCCCGCGACATGATCGTGACCCTGCCGGACGGCGGCTCGATCACCTTCGTGGGCATGGGCGAGCGGATCCAGGAGGTGGCAGGCGCCCTGCGCGCGCCCCAGGCCCTGCCCGACCGGCCCCAGCCCCAGCCCGCCCCGCAGCAGCCGCAGCCCGAACCCCAGCCGGTACCGCAGCAGCCCGCGCCGCTGCCCCAGACCCCCACCCTGCCCGAACAGAGCGGCAGCATCGGCGACAACCGCGCGAACCTGATCCGGGGCGACTGGAAGGACGACGTGCTTGCCGGCAACGGCGGCAATGACGTCCTTTACGGGAATGGCGGCAACGACCGGCTGTCCGGGGACAGTGGGAACGACACGCTGCACGGCGGACAGGGCAACGACCTGCTGTCCGGCGGCCTGGGCGACGACCTGCTTCACGGGGCAGTCGGCAACGACACGCTGGACGGCGACGACGGGAACGACAGGCTGCACGGGGGTCAGGGCAATGATCTGTTGCGCGGCGGAAATGGCAATGACCTGCTGTTCGGCGAGGCGGGCAACGACACCCTGTCGGGCGGCACCGGCAACGACACCCTGTCGGGCGGTGGCGGGAACGACCTGCTGCGTGGCGATGCCGGCAACGATATCCTGCGCGGCGATACCGGGAACGACACGCTGGAGGGCGGTGCCGGGGCCGACACGCTCTATGGGGGGCAAGGCAAAGACCTGCTTCTGGGCGGCAGCGGCAACGATCGGCTGCAGGGCGATGGCGGCGACGATCGCCTGGATGGCGGCACGGGCCGGGATCTGGCCTATGGCGGTGCCGGGGCCGACACCTTCGTCTTCGCCAGCAGCGGTCGCGGGAACATGCTGACCGTGACGGATTTCCGGACCGGCCAAGGCGACATGCTGGAGATCGAGGGCAGCCTTCTGGGCAGCTCCGTCTCGATCGAGGCTCTGGCGCAGCGCACCACCATCAGCCGCGACGGCACGCTGATCGAGTTCGACCAGGGCAGCAGCATCCTGCTGCAGGATCACTACCAGCGGCTGACCGCAGATAGCGTGGACTTCATCTAGCAGGTCGCAGCGCGATATGGGGGTGATCGAATGCGATCATCCCCGCATCGCGAGATATCAGCTTTCGTCTGACGTGAGGCGGCCGTTCATGGACGCATGTCCCGCCCTCGGCGCCGGGCTGCGCGACCGCACTTTTCCAGATGACCGGGGCCTTGAGATCACGCAAGACAAGCCACCGGGGACAGGCGCAGCCTGTGCGGCACTTTCGTCTTGATCAGGGGAAGGAAGTGGCAGCCCGTAGGGGAGTCGAACCCCTCTTTTCAGGTTGAAAACCTGACGTCCTAACCGATAGACGAACGGGCCACTTTTCCGCGCTGCCAGTCTTCCCGGCGGCGTGAGGCGGTGTTTAGGGAAAGCTGCCGGGGGCTGCAAGCCAAAATTCCTGCGAAAGACGAAAAAACCTGCGCCGACCCGGTCAGGCCCCGAAAAACCCAGCCAGGACAAGCCACAGGGGCAGGCTCAGCGCCGCCAGCACCGTCTGCCAGGTGAAGATCGCGGCGTAGAAATCCGCGTCGCCGCCCATCTGCCGCGCCAGGATATAGCCCACGGGCGCCCCGGGCGCCGCCGTCGCCAGAAGGCCCGAGGCCAGTTGGCCGGCAGGAAGGCCCAATGCCAGCGCCGCACCCAGGAAGATCACCGGGCACAGCGCCAGCCGCAGCCAGACCCCCAGCCACAAGGCGGGATCGCGCTGCCAGAGGCGCGCCGGATCGATCCCCGCGCCCACCGCCAGCAGGCCGACGGCCAGCGCCCCCTGCCCCAGCCAGTCCAGCGGCGCCAGCAGCGAGGCGGGCAGCACCACCCCCGACAGGTTCAGCGCCAGACCCGCCGCGCAGGACAGCACCATCGGGTTGCGCCCGATCTCGGCCCCGATGCGGCGCAGGGCTCCCGAGGGGCGCGGCCCGTCCGACAGCAGCGTCAGGGCCACGATGGCCGAGATGTTGAAGGCCGGGATCAGGAAGGCGAAGGCCACCGCAAGATCGCCAAGTGCTGCCGCACCGAAGGCCTGGGCCGCCACCGCCAGGATCAGCAGCGAGTTGAACCGCAGCGCGCCCTGGAACAGCGAGCTGGCGCGCGGCCCCGCCTCGCCCCGGCGCCGCGCCCAGATCAGCGCCAGCGCCCCGGTCAGCGCGAAGGCCAGCGCCAGCGCCCCCAGATAGGGACCAAGCCGCCCGATCGACAGGTCCGACCGATAGATCGAGGTCAGCAGGATCGCGGGGAACAGCACGCGATAGCCCAGCTGCTCGATGCCCGGCCAGCTGGTGGCGCCGATCAACCCGCCCCTCCGCGCCAGATGGCCCAGCAGGACCAGCGCGATCACCGGCAGGATCGACAAAGCGGCGTGCATGGGCACCTCCCTGCGGCTTGCGGCCTTTCGCGCGGGGTTGTAGACCCGCCCGCAACGAAAGGAAACGTCATGTCGATCACCGAGGATCAGGCCCGCAAGGTCGCGCATCTGGCGCGCATCGCGGTCGATGAGGACGCCCTGCCGGCCCTGGCGCGCGAGCTGGACAGCATCCTGCAGTTCATGGACCAGCTGAACGAGGTCGATGTCGAGGGCATCGAGCCGATGACCGGCGTCACCCCGATGCGCCTGAAGCGGCGCGAGGACGTGGTGAGTTCGGGCGGCATGGCCGACCGGATCCTGTCCAACGCGCCCGACGCGCGCGAGGGCTTCTTTGCCGTGCCGAAGGTGGTGGAATGACCGATCCGAACCGACTGACCATTGCCGATGCGCGCGACGCCCTTGCGCGCGGCGATCTGACCGCCGTCGAGCTGACCGAGGCCTGCCTGACCGCCATCGAGGGCGCCGGCACGCTGAACGCCTTCGTCCACCACACCCCCGACATGGCGCGCCAGATGGCCTCCGCCGCCGATGCGCGGCTGAAGGCCGGCGACGCGGCGCCGATGACCG
The DNA here is from genome assembly GCF_005048225.1 of Paracoccus gahaiensis. Lineage (GTDB taxonomy): Bacteria > Pseudomonadota > Alphaproteobacteria > Rhodobacterales > Rhodobacteraceae > Paracoccus > Paracoccus gahaiensis. Next base: position 306,812 of record NZ_SUNI01000003.1, on the reverse strand, counting down.
GCATTCCGGTGGGCATCAAGGACGTGTTCTGCGTGAAGGGCGTGCCCTCCCAAGCGGGCAGCCGCATCCTGCAGGGCTTCGTGCCGGAATACGAGTCGACCGTGACGCGGAACCTGTGGACCGCGGGCGCGGTGATGCTGGGCAAGCTGAACCAGGACGAGTTCGCCATGGGCTCGACCAATGAATCGAGCTGCTACGGCCCGGCGGTGAACCCTTGGCGGGGCGCGGGCGGCGTGCAGCTGACGCCGGGCGGCAGCTCGGGCGGCTCGGCGGCGGCGGTGGCCGCCGATCTGTGCTTGGGCGCGACCGGCACCGATACGGGCGGGTCGATCCGCCAGCCCGCCGCCTTCACGGGCACGGTGGGGCTGAAGCCCACCTATGGCCGGGTCAGCCGGTGGGGGGTGATCGCCTATGCCTCCAGCCTGGATCAGGCCGGGCCGATGACGCGGACCGTGCGCGATGCCGCGATCATGCTGGGCGCGATGGCATCCGCCGACCCGCAGGACAGCACCTGCGCCGACCTGCCGGTGCCGGATTTCGAGGCCGCGCTGACTGGCGACATCCGCGGCAAGCGGATCGGCATCCCGCGCGAGTACCGGATGGAGGGCATGCCCGACGCCATCGACGCGCTGTGGCGCGAGGGGGCCGACATGCTGCGCGATGCCGGCGCCGAGATCGTCGACATCAGCCTGCCGCATACGAAATACGCCCTGCCCGCCTATTACGTCATCGCCCCGGCCGAGGCCTCCTCGAACCTCGCGCGCTATGACGGGGTGCGCTACGGGCACCGCGCCAGCCTGGGCGCGGGCGAGGGCATCACCCGGATGTACGAGAAGACCCGCGCCGAGGGCTTCGGAGCGGAAGTGCAGCGACGCGTGATGATCGGCACCTATGTGCTGTCGGCAGGCTTCTACGACGCCTATTACAACCGCGCCCGCCGCGTGCGCGCGCTGATCAAGCGCGATTTCGACCGGGCCTTTGCCGAGGGGATCGATTCGATCCTGGCCCCCGCCACCCCCTCGGCGGCCTTCCCGCTCGGCTCGGTGGACAAGGGCGATCCGGTGCAGATGTACCTGAACGACGTCTTCACCGTGACGCTGAACCTGGCGGGCCTGCCCGGCATCTCGGTCCCGGTGGGGCAGGATGCGCAGGGCCTGCCGCTTGGCCTGCAGCTGTTCGGCCGCCCCTTCGAGGAAGGCGCGCTGCTCAACCAGGCCGCCGTTCTGGAACGGGCGGCGGGATTTGTGGCCAAGCCGGATCGCTGGTGGTAACGTCACGCGAACGGCATGTCGGAGGCAGGATGCGCAGTGCTTTGGTGATGGTGGTGCTGGCGCTGGCCGGTTGCGGGGAACATCGGGGCTGGAACCCGAATTACGGGTTCGGCGAGGACCCCTACGGCCAGTACAAGACGGCGCGCGAGGTCACGCTGATGACCGGCGGCACCACCCGTCAGGGCATCCCGGTCGCCCTGCCCGCCCTGTCGCCGACCCCGGCCCAGATCGCCGGGCGCGACCCGGTCCTGCCGCCCCCCACCGCCGGCATCCGGCAGGTGCCGGTCAGCGGCGAGACGCAGGCGCCCCCCCGCCTGCCCGCCCTGCGCCCGGCCCCGGCCCTGCCCGTGGCGACCGCCCCTTCGGCCACGACCCCCTGAGAGCCATGCCCGGGACGACGGGCCTCAGCCCCAATCACGGCGACCGGCGCGGCCATCGCCCGTCGCTGATCGTCCTCCATTATACCGGCATGGCGGATGCGGCCTCGGCCCGCGCCCGGCTCTGCGAACCCGCGGCCGAGGTCAGTGCCCATTGGCTGATCGCCGAGGATGGCACGACCGAGGCCCTGGTCTGCGAGACCCGCCGCGCCTGGCACGCGGGCGCGGGCGGGTGGCAGGGCGCGGATGACCTGAACAGCCGGTCCATCGGGATCGAACTGGCCAATCCCGGCGACCGCCCCTTTCCCACCCCCCAGATGGCCGCGCTGCGGACCCTGCTGCACGCCATCATGGCCCGCTGGCAGATCCCCCCCTCAGGCGTCATCGCCCATTCCGACCTCGCCCCGGGCCGCAAGATCGATCCCGGCCCCCGCTTCGATTGGGAGGGGCTCGCCCGCGACGGCCTCGCGGTCTTCGCCCGCCTCGCGCTTTCCGACCGCGACCTGCCTCCGGGCCCGCCTTTGCCCGCGCTGCTCGATGCCCTGGGCTATCCCGCCACCGACGACCCCGCCCTGCGGCTGCACGCCTTCCGGCTGCGCCACAGCCCCTGGGCCCAAGGCCCCGAGACCCCCGACGACCGCCGCCTTGCCCTTCGCCTCCTGCAGCGGTCCGAAAATATCCCGGGGGAGTCGCCCTTGGGCGACGGGGGCAGCGCCCCCTCTTGACGCCCACCCCCCGCCCCGCCATACGGAGCGCGCGCGGAGGGCTGGATGACCGCGGTGCGGCGACGCGTCGAGGAAAGTCCGGACTCCATGAGGCAACGGTGCCGGGTAACGCCCGGCGGGGGCAACCCTAGGGACAGCGCCACAGAGAACAGACCGCCCGTCTTCGGACAGGTAAGGGTGAAACGGTGGGGTAAGAGCCCACCGGGGGGCTGGCAACAGCGCCCGCATGGCAAGCCCCACCGGGAGCAATGCCGAATAGGGATCGCGTGCGGGGGCAACCTCGCAGGGCCGCCTTGCCCCAGCAGATCCGGGTAGGCAGCTAGATCCGGCCGGTAACGGCCGGACCAGAGGAATGGTCATCCAGCCGCGCAAGCGGTGGACAAAATCCGGCTTACAGGCCCTCCGCGCATCCAGACGGGCTCATTTCTTCTTGCCGCGCGCCTCGGTGGCGGTCGCGATGGCATTGGCGGCCTCGCCCTGCATCTTCTGGGTGAAGGCGACCATCTGCGCGGCATAGGTCTCGGACCAGTCGGCAAAGGCGTTGCTGCCCGACCCGCCGCCGGCGGACATGGCCTTGGCGCGCATCTCCTCGCCCTGCTTCTGCATGGCGGCGAACTGATCCTCCCAGACCTTCTGCATCTGCTGCCACTGCGCCTTCATGGTCTCGCTGGCGCCTTCCATCCGGGCGACGATCTGGCTGTTCACCTCCTGCTGCTGCTGCAGGGCCGAGGTCTGCCATTTGCGCGCCTGCTCCATCGCCTCGTCCTGGCCCTTGGCCATGGCGGCCTGCCATTCGGTCAGGCGTTCCTGAAACTGGCGGGCATTGTCGGTCAGCGTCTTCAGCATGTCGGGCAATATCATCGCGGCTTCTCCCAAGGTGATGGGACCATGCAAGAGGCCCCCGGATGCAAGCCTGCGTCCGGGGGCCCCGTTTGTCAAATACCCTGTCTTATCAGCCGTCGGTCTGCACCGGACTGTCCGTCGGCAGACCCTGCTGCGCCTCGATCTCGCGCCAGCGGGCGACGGCGGCATTGTGCTCGTCCAGGGTGCGGCTGAAGGCATGGCCCCCCGTCCCGTCGGCCACGAAGAACAGGTAATCCGTCTCGTCCGGGTTCAGCGCCGCGTTGATCGCCGCCCGGCCCGGATTGGCGATGGGCGTCGGCGGCAGCCCGTCGATGCGGTAGGTGTTGTAGGGCGTGGTCGTGTCCAGTTCCGACCGCCGCAGGCCGCGATCCAGGATCCCCTGCCCGCCCGTCACGCCATAGATCACCGTCGGGTCGGTCTGCAGCCGCATCCCCTGGCGCAGGCGGTTCACGAAGACGCTGGCAACCTGCGGGCGCTCGGCCGCCTGCCCGGTTTCCTTCTCGACGATCGAGGCCATGATCAGCGCTTCCTCGGGCGTCTCGTAGGGCATGCCGAAGGGCCGCGCCTCCCATTCCTCGGCCAGGATCGCGGCCTGCCGCTCGGCCATGCGGGCCAGCAGCGCGTTGCGGTCGCCGCCCCGCTCCAGCAGGTAGGTGTCGGGGGCAAGGCTTCCCTCGGCGGGCGTTTCGGCCACCTCGCCGGTCAGGAAACTGGCGGCGTTCAGCGCCTCGACCACCTGCCAGCTGGTCACGCCCTCGGCCATGACGAGGCTCAGGCGCACATCGGCCAGCTCCTCGGCGGCGGCGATCTCGTCGGGGCGCGCGCCCTCTGCCGGGTTCCAGCGCGCCATGTCCTCATAGGCGCCGGTCTCGGGGTTCATGTCGCGCAGGATGACGCTGTTCTCGCGCACGCCCACCCGGATCAGCACCTCGGTCCCGCAGGTCGAGGCCCCGCCCGAGGTGACCGCGCCGACGATCTCCTCCATGCTGGCGCCCGGCGGCATCAGGAAGCTGCCGAATTTCAGCTCGCGCGACTTGCCCAAGGCATCGGCGCCCGCGCGAAAGATGTAGGCGTTGGAGATCGCGCCCTGCGCCGCCAGCTGGTTGCTGACCGCATTCAGGCTGGCCCCCGGCGCGATCTGCACGCATTGCGCCACCGCACTGGGCCCCGGCCCGCTGAACTCGCGCTTGGCCCAGGCCACGGCGGCGGCGGCCGCGATCAGCAGCACGATGGCCAGCGTCAGGAAATTCGAGGCGATGTTGCGCCAGATCATCCCGCGACCTTCCCCAGAACCAGGCTGGCATTTGTGCCGCCAAAGCCGAAGCTGTTGGACAGCGCGATGTCGACGCGGCGCCGCACGGCGGCATTCGCGGCCAGATCCAGCCTGGGCGTGACGGCGGGATTGTCCAGGTTGATCGTCGGCGGGCAGATCTGGTCGCGGATCGCCAGGATGCAGAAGATCGCCTCGACCGCGCCGGCCGCCCCCAGCAGATGCCCGATGCTGGATTTCGTCGACGACATCACCGCGTTCGGCGCGTGATCGCCCAGCAGGCGCTCGACCGCGCCCAGCTCGATCGTGTCGGCCATGGTGCTGGTCCCATGCGCGTTGATATAGTCGATCCGGTCCGGGGTCAGCCCGGCGCTGCGCAGGGCGGCCTCCATCGCCCGGTATCCGCCATCGCCATCCTCGCTCGGCGCGGTGATGTGATAGGCGTCGCCCGACATGCCATAGCCCAGCACCTCGGCATAGATCTTCGCGCCGCGGGCCGTGGCGTGCTCATATTCTTCCAGCACGACGACGCCCGCCCCCTCGCCCATCACGAAGCCATCGCGATCGGCGTCATAGGGGCGGCTGGCCGCCTGAGGATCATCCGCGCGCTTGGTGGACAGGGCCTTGCAGGCGTTGAACCCCGCGATGCCGATCTCGCTGATCGGGCTTTCCGCCCCACCCGCGATCATCACGTCGGCATCGCCATAGCGGATCATCCGCGCTGCGTCCCCGATCGCATGGGCCCCCGTCGAACAGGCCGTCACCACCGCATGGTTCGGCCCCTTGAAGCCGTAGCGGATCGACACCTGGCCCGAGATCAGGTTGATCAACGCGCCGGGAATGAAGAAGGGCGAGACCCGCTTGGGCCCCCGCTCCTTGATCAGCACGGCGGTTTCCGCGATCGAGGACAGCCCGCCGATCCCCGATCCGATCATCACGCCGGTGCGCAGCCGGCTCTCCTCGTCCTCGGGCTGCCAGCCCGCATCCAGCACCGCCTGATGCGCCGCCGCCACCCCATAGAGGATGAAGTCGTCCACCTTGCGCTGGTCCTTGGGCGCCATCCAGTCGTCGGGATTGAAGGTCCCCGCGGTGCCGTCGCCACGCGGGATCTCGCAGGCATAGGTGGTGACCACATCCTTGGCATCGAAGCGCGTGATCGGCCCGGCACCGGACCGCCCGGCCAGCAACCGCTCCCACGTCGCCTCGACGCCCGAGGCCAGTGGCGTGACCATGCCCAATCCGGTGACAACTACCCTGCGCATCGGCATTTTCCTCACCTGCCCATAATTTGCGCCGTCATACACGCGCACCCCCTGCCGCGCAACGTCACGAAACCGCGACGCACCGGTCATGCGCGCTGCCCCGCCCTTTCATCTTGGCAGAAATATCCTCTGGGGGTCCGGGGGGCGAAGCGCCCCCGGCGGTCGCGGGACGCAAGACCTCAGACCAGCCGCTCGGCCCGGAACAGCGCCCGGATGTCAGCCTCGGGGCGGGGGCCCACATGCCCGATCACCTCGGCCGCCGCGATGCAGCCCATGCGCCCGGCAACCTGCAGCGGCACGCCCGTCGCCAGGCCGAAGATCAGCCCGGCGGCGAACTGGTCGCCCGCCCCGGTCGCATCGACCGGCACCACCCGGTGCACCGGCGCGGTGACCCGCTCGCCGTCGCGGATCAGGATCGCATCCTCGCCCGAGCGGGTGCAGACGACCGTGCCGCAATCGGCCACGGCCAGGCGCAGCGCCTCCTCCAGATCCTCGACCTGATACAGCGCCTGCCATTCATGGACATTGCCGATCACGTAATCCATCCGGCCCGCGACCAGCTGGCGGAAGTCGTCGCGGTGGCGGTCGACGCAGAACGGGTCGGACAGCGCGATGCCCGCCTGCCCGCCCGCGCGGTGGATCTCATCGGTGGCCTTCAGGAAAGCGGCCTTGCCCTTGGGCTTGTCGAACAGATAGCCCTCGAGAAACAGCCAGCCCGCGCCGTCGAAGACCTGCGGGGCGACATCCTCGGGGCCGAGTTCGGCCGAGATGCCCAGATAGGTGTTCATCGACCGCTCGCCATCCGGGGTCACGAAGATGATCGTGCGCGAGCTCGGCAGGTCCGACCCCGCCACGGGCGCGTTCACGAAGCGCGTCCCCGCCCCCTCGGTCTGCCCGGCATAGAGCCGCCCGATCTCGTCATCGGCCACGCAGCCGATGAAGGCGGTGCGCAGGCCCAAGCCGCCGATGCCGGCCAGCGTGTTCGCCACGCTGCCGCCCGCGACCATGCGCGCCTGATCGCGGCGCGCCGAATGGTCGTCGGCCTGCGCAGCCATCAGATATTCCGACCGCCCCCGGTCGACCAGCTGCATGATCCCCTTGGTGATGCCCAGCTGGGCCAGACGCGCCTCCTCTGTCGGCGCGATGATGTCCATGACGGCATTGCCGATGCCCACCACATAGGGGCCCGGATCTTGGGATGATGTCACGCGGTCTTCTCCTCATAGGGGCACAGGTCGTGGATCGGGCAGACCCCGCAGCGGGGCTTGCGCGCCTGGCAGATATAGCGGCCATGCAGGATCAGCCAGTGATGCGCATGGGTCTGGAAGCGGGCGGGAACATTGTCCTCGATCGCGCGCTCGACCTCGTCCACGTCGCGGCCCGGCGCGATGCGGGTGCGGTTGCCGACGCGGAAGATATGGGTGTCGACCGCCTGCGCGGGATGGCCGAAGGCGCAGGACAGGACCACGTTGGCCGTCTTGCGACCGACGCCGGGCAAGCGCATCAGCGCCGCCCGGCTGTCGGGCACCACGCCGTCATATTCCTCGACCAGGATGCGCGACAGGGCGATGACATTCTTGGCCTTCTGCCGGAAGAGGCCGATGGTGCGGATATGCTCGGTCACGCCCTCGACGCCCAGCTCCAGCATCCTGGCGGGCGTGTCGGCGCGGGCGAACAGGTCGCGGGTGGCGCGGTTCACGCCGACATCGGTCGCCTGCGCGGACAGGGCCACCGCCACGACAAGCGTGAAGGGGTTGACGAATTGCAGCTCGGTCTCGGGGGCCGGGTTCGCCTCGGCCAGCCGCGCGAAGATCGCGACCTGGGGGCCGAAGGGCAGCGCGGGGGGCGGGCGTTTCGGAAGGGCCATGCCCGCTTTTGACCGCCCGGGCGATACTTTGCAAGCGCCCGCCCGGTGACGGGTTCGGGCCGCCCATCCCGCAACCTTTACGAAAGCGTGTCTTCCCTTTGGCGCCGATCTGCGACAGCTTGCCACGCATCAAGGGCGCCTTTCGGGAATCGGACCAGATCCGGCACCGGGTGCCATGACCACGCGGGCGCGGCGAGGGATCGCCTGCCCGGATCCAAAGGAAAGGGAGCCCGATGACACTCCGCACCACCAGCCTTCTTGCCGCCTCCGGTCTGCTGATCCTGGGCGCCTGCGCCCCGGCGATGACCAATACCGGAACCGGGGCCACCGGCCTCAGCCGCACCCAGCAGGGCGCCCTGGCCGGGGCCGCCGTGGGCGCGCTTTATGGCGGCACGCGCGATTCCGACGGCAGCGGGCGCAGCCGGGATGCGGCGCGCGGCGCCATCGTGGGCGCGGCGGCGGGCGCCATCGCCGGCAATATCCTGGACCGTCAGGCCGCCGCCCTGGAGCAGTCGATCAGCAACCCCAACGTGCAGATCGTGAACCACGGCAGCTACCTGCAGGTCACCCTGCCCGAGGGCATCCTCTTCGCCACCGACTCGGCCGCCGTGTCGGGGCCGGCGCAGACGGATCTCTATGCCGTCGCGCGCAACCTCAACCAGTATCCCGACAGCCGGGTCGAGGTTCTGGGGCATACCGACAACACCGGCAGCGCCGCCTATAACCTGGACCTGTCGCAGCGCCGCGCCCAGTCCGTGGCGGGCATCCTGGCCGCAGCAGGCGTTGCGCAGAACCGTCTGGTCGCGGTGGGCCGCGGGCTGACCCAGCCCGTCGCCTCGAACGCGACGGAGAGCGGACGCGCGCAGAACCGCCGCGTGGACATCATCATCCGCCCGACGCAATAAGCGCCGCAACCGACGACCAGGGGGCCGGGTCCTGCGCCCGGCCTCTTTGATTCGGGCCCGTCCGGGCTTAGGATGACGCTCCCAGACAACCCGGACCCCCTTATGCCCGCTCCCCCCATCCCCGACACGCCCTTCCAGCCGATCGACCCGACCCGTCTTGCGGATGCGGTCGTGGCGCAGATCGAGGCGCTGATCCTGCAGGGCGTCCTGCGCCCCGGCGAACGCCTGCCCGGAGAGCGCGATCTGGCGGGTCGGATGGGCGTCAGCCGCCCCTCGCTGCGCGAGGCGCTGGCGGCGATGCAGGCGGACGGGCTGCTGGTCACCCGCCCCGGCGACGGTGTCTTCGTGGCGCAGGTGCTGGGCAGCGCCTTTTCGCCCGCGCTGGTGCGGCTGATCTCGCGCCATCCGCAGGCGGCGGACGATTACCTGACCTTCCGCAAGGATCTGGAGGGTCTGGCCGCCGAACGGGCAGCGCTGGCGGCGGGCGAGACGGACCTGCAGGTGCTGGACCGGATCGTGCAGTCGATGCGCCATGCCCATGTCAGCCCCGATCCCCAGATCGAGGCCGAGCTGGACGCCGATTTCCACATGGCCATCGTCGAGGCCAGCCATAATGTCATGGCGCTGCACATGATGCGCGCGCTGCAAGATCTGCTGCGGCAGGGGATGCTGTTCAACCGCCCCCGGATCTTCGCCAGCCCCGAGCTGCGCGACCGCATCCTGGACCAGCACATCGCCATCAATGACGCGCTGCAGATGCGCGACGGCGCCGCCGCCCGCGCCGCGTTGGAGGATCACTTGGATCTGGTGGCCCGCACGCTGATCGCGCAGCGCCGGGCCGACGACCATGCTGCCGTCGCGCGCCTGCGCCTGCGCAACCGCGCCGAGCCGTGACTGCCCTGAGCCGTGAACGCGAAAGGCCCCCGGCGCATCTGCACCGGGGGCCTTTTTGTCGTCACTGTCCGTTGACTGTCAGTTCAGCCGACGCGCCACATCTTCGATGGCGTCGTCGATCCCGGCCGAGCGCTTGCCGCTGCCGACCTGCTGCATCAGGATCTGGGTCGCGGCCGCCATCGCGGCCTGCACCGCGCTGTCGCGAACGGCCCGCACCGCCTCGCTTTCCGCGCTGGCGATCTGGTCCTGCGCGCCCTGCAGGCGACGCTCGATCGAGCGGGCCAGATCGGCCTGGGCCTTGGCGGCCTGCGCCTCGGCCTCGCGCTTGGCATTGGCCACGATCTGGTCGGCCTGGGTCTTCACCTCGCGCTGGCGGCGCTCGTAGCTGGCATAGATCTCCTGCGCCTCCTCGCGCAGGCGACGGGCCTCGTCCAGATCCTTGCGGATGCCGTCGGCGCGCTTGTCCAACAGGCCCGCGACCATCGCCGGAACCTTGAAGTACAGCAGCACGGCGATGAAGCCGATGAAGGCCAGCAGCACGATGAAGTCCGTGTTGCGCAGCGAGAAGAAGCCGTAATCCCCGGGTGCCGCAGCGGCGGGGCCCGCCGCCAGAACCGAGGCGGTCAGGATGGCGATCATGCGGGTCATTGCACGGCCCCTTTCATGCGCCCGTCGAGGGCTGACGAGATGGTCGCCTCGTCCGCCTGCCCGCCGAAGCTGCGGACCAGTTCGGCGGTGACGTCGCGGGCAACCTCGCGCGCGCTGGCATCGGCCGACACACGGATCTCGCGGATGCGCGTCTCGGATTCCGCCGTGCGGGCGGCGATTTCGGCATCGGCCTTGGCGATTGCGGCATCCAGCTGGCCCTGGATCGTGGCGCGGTTCTGCGCGACGATGGCCTGGGCCTCGGTGCGGGCATCGGCCAGCGCCTTGTCATAGGCGGCCTCGGCCTCGCGGGCCTTCATCTTGAATTCCTCGGCGGCCATCAGATCGCCGGTGACGGCGCCCTGGCGGTCCGACAGCACCGCCGCGATGCGCGGCAGAGCCACGCGCGACAGCACCAGATACAGGACCACCAGCGTCACGATCAACCAGAAGATCTGGTTGCCGAAGGTGGTCATGTCCAGCTGCGGAAGTCCCACAGCCTCGACGTCCTGGCCCACGCCGGGGCGCACGCCCTCGGTCCCGGTGACCACGACGTTGCTCGTCGCGGTGTCGTCGACGACGACCGCTCCGTCAGATTGTCCGACCGCAGTGGTGGCGGCCTCTTGCAACAGGCTGAACATATCCTACCCCATGGCCTTTGAACGAACGAAGGGGCGGGGGGTCAGCCCCCCACCCCGCCGCAAGGATGGCGATGGATCAGACCGCAAACATCAGCAGAAGCGCGACGAGGAACGAGAAGATCCCCAGGGCTTCGGCGAAGGCCATGCCGATGAACAGCGTGGCGGTCTGGCCGGCGGCGGCCGACGGGTTGCGCAGCGCGCCTGCCAGGAAGTTCCCGGCCACGTTGCCCACGCCCAGAGCGGCAAAGCCCATGCCGAACGCGGTCAGGCCGACGCCGATGTACTGGCCCAGTTCTGCGATATCACCAGTCATAATTAGTCTCCTTGCGATTGGTAGTTTGGCGATCGAGGGGGATGCAGGCCCGCCGGGCGGGACCGCAGGTAAGGCGGCGTCCGTCAGTGCGACGGGTGCAGCGCATCCTTGAGATAGACGCAGGTCAGGATGGTGAAGACATAGGCCTGCACGAAGGCGACGAGCACCTCGAAGGCATACATCCCGATGACCGCGACGATGGCGATGGGGGCGACGGCGGCGATGGCCGCGAAGCCCGCGAAAACCTTGATGACCGCGTGACCGGCGATCATGTTGCCCGCCAGACGAATGGACAGGCTGAGGGGGCGCACGAAGTAGCTGATGACCTCGATCACGGCCAGGATCGGACGCACGGCCAGCGGGGCCGAGCGGACCCAGAACAGGTCGAGGAAATGCGCGCCGTTCTTGACGAAGCCGATGATCGTGACCCCGAAGAACACCGCCAGCGCCAGAACGCCGGTGACGGCGATATGCGAGGTGACGGTGAAGGCCATCGGCACCAAGCCCAGCAGGTTGGCGAAGACGACGAACATGAACAGCGTCAGAACGTAGGGGAAATAGCGCAGCCCGTCCTTGCCGGCGATGTCCTCGATCATCTTGTAGACGAGGCCGTAAGCCATCTCGGCCACGGACTGGGCGCGGTTCGGGACGATGGCCCGGCCCCGCGTGCCCATGACCAGAAGCGCGATCGCGGCGAGCGCAGTCAGCGCCAGCCACAGAGTCACGTTGGTCGGGGTGTACCAGGCGACCGCGCCGTCACCGAACAGCGGCCGGACCACGAACTGGTCCATCGGGTGGAATTCAAGGCCGCCGCCAGTCGCTTCCGTCGCCAAGGTCAATCCCTCTCGTCACTCTCCGGTCTGTCACCGGATTTTCGGTCCAACTCGGACGCGGTCCGCATCAAGGACTTGATGCCGGCCGCGAGGCCGAGGAAAATGAAGACGACCATCAGCAGGGGCGTGGTGCCCAGCAGATAATCCAGCCCGTAACCGATCACGAACCCCAGGCCCAATCCGGCCACAAGCTCGATCACCATGCGCCAGGCCAGATTGGCCTGTTCGTACTTTCCCATCGGGCTGGGGCCCTTGGGCTTGGGTGTCAGGGCGGCCAGCTTGGCCTCCAGTGCGCGCAGTCGGGCCTCGTCCTGGGCCCGGTCCGGCGCGTCCTGGGGTTCATCGGCCATGTTTTCCGCCCCCGACGCCGTTGGCCGGTGTCTAGGCGCTGGCGCCCCCCAAGTCAAGCGATGCAAGCCCCGGAACAACCCCTTGATCGGCATGCACTTTCCTGGCGCGCTCATTTCCCGGTGCCAGTTGCGTTCGCCATTCGGCTGCGCCATCATTCAACCGCCCGGTTGACCGTTCCCCGCACAAAGGCCCGCCCCATGACCCTGCCGCCCCCGCCCGACCGGCTGGATCTGATCTTTGCGGCCCTGGCCGACCCCACCCGCAGGCGGGTGCTGTCGATGCTGCTGGAGGACGACATGGCGGTCAGCGACGTGGCCCAGCCTTTCGAGGTCAGCCTGGCCGCCATCTCGAAACATCTGGGCGTGCTTGCAGCCGCCGGCCTGATCCGGCAGGAACGGCGCGGGCGGATCACCTGGTGCAAGCTGGACCCGGGAGGGATGCGGACGGCCTCGGTCTGGATGCAGGGCTTCGGGCAGTTCGACCCGGTGGATCTGGACGATTTCGAACGCTTCCTGCAGACGCAGATGGGGGATGACGATGACCAAGACGCCTGACGTGCTGTGCATCGGGGCCATGCTGTGGGACGTGATCGGCCGCGCCCCGCGCCGCATGGCGCCGGGCGCCGACGTGCCGGGCCGCATCCGCCACATCCCCGGCGGGGTGGCGCTGAACGTGGCGATCGCCCTGGCACGATGGGGGTTGGTGCCCGCCGTTCTCTCCGCCGTGGGCCGCGACCCCGAGGGCGAGGCGCTGATCGCCCAGGCCCTGCGGCTTGGGGTGGTGACCGACCATCTGGCGCGCGACACCGGCCTGCCCACCGACTGCTACATGGGGATCGAGGACAGCGAGGGGCTGATCGCCGCCATCGCCGATGCCCACAGCCTGGAGCAGGCGGGCGGCGCGATCCTGGCACCGCTGGACGCCCTGCCCGGCTGGACCGGCCCCGTGGTGCTGGACGGCAACCTGACCGAGGACCTTCTGGCCGCCATCGCCCGCGATCCCCGGCTGGCGCAGGCCGACCTGCGCGTGGTGCCCGCCAGCCCCGGCAAGGCCGAGCGGCTGGAGCCGCTGATCGCCGCCCGGCGCGGCTGCTTCTATCTCAACCGGCTGGAGGCCGAGATCCTGGCGGGCCGCGCCTGCCCCGACGCTGCTTCCGCCGCGCAGGCCGTGGTCGCGCGCGGCGCGGCGCGGGTACTGGTCACCGACGGCCCCCTTCCGGCGGCCGAGGCGATGGCCAACGGCCCGACGCTGATCCACCGCCCCCCCGCCGTCACCGTGGCCCGCGTGACCGGCGCGGGCGACTGCTTCCTGGCGGCCCATCTGGCCGCCGAACTGACCCACGAGCCGCGCGATGCGGCCCTGGCCCGCGCCGTCGAGGCCTCGGCCGCCCATGTTTCCGGAAAGGATGTCCCGTGACCCAAGCCCCGCTCACCTATGCCCCCGAGGTCGCCGACGCACTGGCGCAAGGCCGCCCCGTAGTCGCGCTGGAATCGACGATCATCACCCATGGCATGCCCTGGCCCCAGAACCTGGAGATGGCCGAGACGGTCGAGGCCACCATCCGCGAAGGCGGCGCCACCCCCGCCACCATCGCCGTGATGGGGGGCCGCATCCATGTCGGCCTGACGCCCGAGGCCCTGCGCGCGCTGGCCCAGACCCCGCCCGCCGAGGCCATGAAGCTGAGCCGCGCCGATCTGGCCGTCTGCCTTGCCACTGGCCGCACCGGCGCCACCACCGTCGCCGCGACCATGATCTGCGCGCATCTGGCGGGCATCCGGGTCTTTGCCACCGGCGGCATCGGCGGCGTGCATCGCGGTGCCGAGGACAGCTTCGACATCTCGGCCGATCTGCAGGAACTGGCGCAGACCCCGGTGACGGTGGTGGCTGCGGGCGCCAAGGCGATTCTGGATCTGCCCAAGACCTGGGAGGTGCTGGAGACGCTCGGCGTGCCGGTCATCGCCTATGGCCAGGACAACCTGCCCGCCTTCTGGTCCCGCGATTCGGGACTGCGGGCGCCCCTGCGCATGGACAGCCCCGAGCAGATCGCGGCAGCGGCCGACATGCGCGCGGCGCTTGGCCTGAGGGGCGGGCAGCTGGTCGCCAACCCGATCCCCGTCGAGGCCGAGATCGCACAGGACGTCATCCTGCCGGTGATCGAGCAGGCGCTGGCCGAGGCGCAGGCCCAGGGCATCGCCGCCAAGGCGGTCACGCCCTTCCTGCTGTCGCGCATCTTCGAGCTGACCGAGGGCCGCTCGCTGGAGTCGAACATCCAGCTGGTGCTGAACAATGCGCGACTTGCCGCGCGGATCGCCGCGGCGATGACGGCCTAGATCGGACGCATGCTGGGAAACAGCGAGGCCAGATCAAAGCTGTCCTCGCGGTTCAGCTTGGCCCCGTGATCGTGCAGGAACGTGTCGGCCGCCACCTGCCCCGCCGCCTTCATCGAGGCCAGCAGGCCGTGGCGCGGCATGGTCTTGGACCGGGCGGACAGGTCGTTCATCAGCGCGTCGTCGTCGATCAGGTGCAGCAGCACGTTCTTCATCGCCTCGCCCTCCAGCCGGCCTTCGGCATAGAGGCGCTTGACGAAGTTGATGGCGCGCAGCTGCGCCATCAGCGAGCTGTTGAAGCTGACCTCGTTCACCCGGTCCGAGATCTCGACCGGGCTGCGCGGCAGCACGTCCCGCATCAGCGGGTTGATCGCCACGATCAGGATGTCGCGGGGCAGATGTGACCGATAGAGCGGGAACAGCGCCGGATTGCCGGTGAAGCCGCCATCCCAGAAGGATTCGATCCTGCCGGTGTCGGGGTCAAAGATCTCGACCGCCTGAAACAGGGTCGGCAGGCAGGCCGAGGCCATCACCGCCTCGGCCGTGGCCTGCGCGCCGGTGAAGACCTTGATCCGCCCGCTGCGCACATTGGTCGCGGCGACGTAGAGCGCCGGGCCGGGCTCGCAGGCGAAGTCGGAGAAGGGCAGGTCGCTCAGCATCCGGCCAAGCGGATTGACGTAGAAGGGGCCGTAATCATAGGGGCTGAACAGCCGCGTCAGATTGTCCATCCATGCGGCGGGCGAGACCATCTCGGTCCAGCGCTGCAACCCGCGCGGCATGGGCAGGACCGACCGCATCCAGCGGACCACGCGGTTGTCGCTGACCTCGCCGACCTGCGACCACAGCGCGTCCAGGTTCTCGCGCGCCGCCTGCCGTCCCGCGAGGCCCGTGCGGGCCGCCAGCCCGGCCTTCAGCGCCGCCCCGTTGAGCGCCCCCGCCGAGGTGCCGCTGATCGCCGCGAATTCCAGCCAGGGCTCGTCCAGCAGCCGGTCCAGCACCCCCCAGGTGAAGGCGCCATGCGCGCCGCCGCCCTGCAGGGCCAGATTGATGCGTTTGTGATCCATCGCCGACCCTCCGACATGCTGCGTCATGCGAAGCATATCGCGGAAGGCCGCCGCGATCCACCGTTTATGCTGCAGTGCAGCATGTCCGCCGGAAGCGGGGCGTCAGTCGGTGGCGTTGGCCTCGGCGCGGCTCTTGCCGGCCACGTCCAGCGCCAGCGTGGCCGCCATGAAGCGGTCCAGATCGCCGTCCAGCACGCCCTGCGTGTCGCTGGTCTCCTCGGAGGTGCGCAGGTCCTTGACCATCTGATAGGGGTGCAGGACGTAGGAGCGGATCTGGTTGCCCCAGCCCGCATCGCCCTTGGCCGCATGCTGGGCGTTCACCTCGGCGTTCCGGCGGTCCATCTCCATCTGGTACAGGCGCGACTTCAGCGCTGCCATGGCGTTGGCGCGGTTCTGGTGCTGCGACTTTTCCGACGAGGTCACCACGATATTGGTCGGAAGGTGGGTGATGCGCACGGCCGAGTCAGTGGTATTGACGTGCTGGCCGCCCGCGCCCGACGAGCGATAGGTGTCGATGCGGATGTCGCGGTCGGGGATGTCGATCTCGATATTGTCGTCCACCACCGGATAGACCCAGATCGAGCTGAAGGAGGTGTGCCGCCGCGCCGCGCTGTCATAGGGGCTGATGCGGACCAGCCGGTGCACGCCCGATTCCGATTTCAGCCAGCCATAGGCATTATGCCCGGTGATCTTGTAGGCGGCACTGCGGATGCCGGTCTCCTCGCCCTGCGTCTCGGCCAGCAGCTCGACCTCGTAGCCCTTCTTTTCGGCCCAACGCACATACATGCGCGCCAGCATGGATGCCCAATCGCAGCTTTCCGTGCCGCCCGCGCCCGCGTTGATCTCCAGAAAGGTGTCGTTGCTGTCGGCCTCGCCGTTCAGCAGTGCCTCCAGTTCCTTCTGCGCGGCATCCTTTGCCAGCGCCTTCAGGTTCGCCTCGGCCTCGGTCACAAGATCCGCATCGCCCTCGGCCTCGGCCAGCTCGACCATCTCGGCATTGGCGGACAGGTCCTCCTCGATCCGGCGATAGGTGTCGATCGCCTCGGACAGGGCCTGGCGCTCGCGCATCAGCTTCTGCGCGCGGGCGGGGTCGGACCACAGATCGCCATCCTCGATCATGGCGTTCATCTCTTCCAGCCGATGCGGCGCGGTCGTCCAGTCCAGCCGCTGCCCCAAGAGGGTCAGCGAACGGCGGATGGCCTCGATGGTGGACTGCGTCTCGGCGCGCATGGGCGGGTTCCTTCGGTCTGGCGTCAGGTCCGGGGTGATACCGTGCCCCGCCGTCTTGGGCAAGACCGCCGCCGGAGCTGCCTTTGGCGCCGACGAAAGCCGAGCCCCCTGCATTGGTCCTGAAATATCCCGGGGGGTCCGGGGGGCTGGCCCCCCGGCCATCGCGGGACGCAACTCTGCGGCGCCTCAGTACAGCCCGCCCGAGGACATCGTCCCGAAATCCGTCCGCCCCGGGATCACCCGCGTCTCGCCGGTCGAGGTGGTGACCGAGGTCGCGGACCCCGCCCCGGCCTCCCAGGGCAGGATCACCACGTCATCGCCGAAGCCCGCGACGACGTAGGGCGCCAGCCAGTCGGGATCCATCCCCTCGCGGAAATACTCGGCCACGACATTGGGGCCGGTCGCATCGTCGGGCAGCCGCTGGCCGGTCACGCGGTCGATCTTGACCCAGTAGCCGCCCGGCGGAACCTTGAACTCGGTGCCGCCATATTCCGCCACCGCCTCGCGCATGAAGGCGTTGAAGACCGGAACGCACAGCGTGCCGCCGAAGGCGCGCTCGCCCAGGGTCCGGGGCTGGTCATAGCCGATATAGCAACCCGCGACGATATTGCTGGAATAGCCGATGAACCACACGTCCTTGGCATCGTTCGTCGTGCCGGTCTTGCCCGCGATCGGCACCGGCAGGTCGACGCCCGAGCCCGAGCCGCGCTCGACCGCGCCCTCCAGCATCGAGGTCAGCTGATAGGCGGTCACCGCGTCCAGCACCCGCTCGCGGTTGGTGTCGATGACCGGGCCCTGCCCTGCCGGCAGCGCCTGCATCCCGCAGGTCTGGCAGACGCGCTGGTCGTGGCGATAGACGGTGCGGCCGCGTCGGTCCTGCACGCGGTCGACCAGCGTGGGTTCCACCCGCTCGCCGCCATTGGCGAACATCGCATAGGCCGCGACCATCTTGAACAGCGTCGTTTCCTGCGCGCCAAGCGCATTGGCCAGGAAGGGCGACAGCGCGTCGTAGACGCCGAAGCTCTCGGCATATTCGGCCACCCGCTCCATGCCGATATCGTCGGCGATGCGGATGGTCATCAGGTTGCGCGACTGCTCGATGCCGGTCCGCAGGGGCGTCGGGCCGTAATAGCGCCCGGACGAGTTCTGCGGCTCCCACAGCCCCTGGGGCGTGTTGATGCTGATGGCTTCGTCCACGACGATGGTCGCGGGGGTATAGTTGCTGTCCAGGGCGGCGGCATAGACGAAGGGCTTGAAGCTTGAGCCCGGCTGGCGCTGCGCCTGCGTCGCGCGGTTGAAGACCGAGCTTTCATAGGAAAACCCGCCCTGCATCGCCAGCACGCGGCCGGTGTTCACGTCCATCGCCATGAAGCCGCCCTGCACCTCGGGCACCTGCCGCAGGGTCCAGCGCAGGAAGCTGCCATCGGCGTCGCTGGTCATGGCGCGGACCAGCACCACCTCGCCCACCCGGACCAGATCGCCCGCGACCTCCGCGCGCGCGTCCAGATCACCCGTCTCGCGGTCCAGCCGGCGGGCCCATTGCACGTCGGCGGCGGGGATCCAATGGCCGGGGCCCGCCTCCTCGATCCCCTCGATGCCGATCCGCGCATCGCTGGCGCCGACCTCCAGCACCACGGCGGGGCGCCAGCCGGGGATGTCGCGTGGCAGGCGCAGGTCCCACAGCGCGCCGCGCCAGGCGGCCTCGTCGGCCAGCGCCTCGGGGGCGATCGTCTCGCCGGTGCCGCGCCAGACGCCACGGTTGCGGTCGAACTCCTCCAGCGCCTGCTGCAGCGCGGTCGCCGCCTCGGATTGCAGCTCGGGATCCAGGGTGGCGCGGATGGTCAGGCCGCCGCCGAAGAACTCGTCCTGGCCGAATTCCAGGCTCAGCTGGCGGCGGATCTCGTCGGTGAAATAGTCGCGCGGGGGCAGCTGGCGCTGGAACGAGGGGAAGTCGCCGTTCTGCACCGTGCGCAGCGGCAGCCGCGCCTCGGCCTCATAGGTGGCCTGATCCAGATAGCCGTTCTGCCACATCTCGCGCAGGACATAGTTGCGCCGCTCGGTCACCCGCTCCTTGGCGCGGACGGGGTGATAGCGGCCCGGCGCCTGCGGCATGGCGGCCAGCATCGCGGCCTCGTGCGGGGCCAGTTCGGTCAGCGACTTGTTGAAATAGGTCTGCGCCGCCGCCACGATGCCGAAGCTGTTCTGGCCCAGGAAGATCTCGTTGACATACAGCTCCAGGATCTGGTCCTTGGTCAGCGTGCGCTCCAGCCGCGCGGCCAGGATCAGCTCCTTGACCTTGCGTTCGACGCTGCGGTCGCTGGACAGCAGAAAGTTCTTCATCACCTGCTGGGTGATGGTCGAGGCCCCGCGCACGCTGGACCCGCCCGAAGCCAGCGCCTCGTAGGCCGCCCCCAGGATGCCGCGCAGGTCATAGCCCGGATGGCTGTAGAAGTTCTTGTCCTCGGCGCTGACGAAGGCCTGCTTGATCAGGTCGGGGACCTCGTCGATGGGCACGAACAGGCGCCGCTCCTCGGCGAATTCGTCGATCAACTGGCCTTCTGCGGAATAGATGCGGCTTATGGTCTTGGGCGAATACTGCGCCAGCGTCTCGTGGCTGGGCAGGTCGCGCGAATAGATCCAGAAGATGCCGCCCACGGTCAGCGCCGCGAAGAAGGCGGCCGTCACCACCCAGGAGAAGATCGCACCGAAAAAGGACAGGATGACTCGCAGCACGGGATGGGGTCGCCTTTCGCAGCTTCGGGCCGTCTATAGCGAGGCCGCGCCCGCCGGTCAAAGCAACTGTGCGACAGGTCGGGACCGGGCCTGCGCGCCCTGCGGCCCGTCAGTGCCGCAGCAGCCCCGCGCGGGCCTGCTCGTCGCGCCACCAGCCGGTCGTGGCCTCGGCCACCGCCTCGACCATGCGCGCGCGCCATTCCGGATCGGTCAGGTTGGCCAGGTCGGTCTGGTCCGAGATGAAGCCCAGTTCCAGCAGCACTGACGGGATGTCGGGCGATTTCAGGACCGAGAAGGCCGCCCCCTGCACCGGGCGGCCATGCAGCCCGATGCCCCGCAACGCCATGCGCGAGGTCAGAAGCCGCGCGAAGGCCTCGGACCGGGGCTGGGTGTCCATGCGGGCGAAATCCATCAGCGCCATGGCCAGCGCATCGTCCTGCCCGCGCAGGTTCATCCCCGCCAGCAGGTCGTCGCGCTGATGGCGCAGTGCCAGCTGCGCCGCCGCCCGGTCGTCCGAGGCCGGGTTCCAGACATAGACCGTGGCCCCCGCCGCCTGTCCCTGAGGCAGTGCATCGGCATGCAGCGACATCAGCAGATGCGACCCCGAAGCCCGGGCGGCGGTCATCCGGTCCTCCAGCCGCACATAGACGTCGCTGTCGCGGGTCATGGCGACGGTGACGCCCCGCGCCTCCAGCGCCCGGCGCAGTTCCAGCGCGAAGGTCAGGACCAGCGCGGCCTCGGTATCCGTGCCCGCCTGCGCGCCGGGATCGAAGCCACCATGGCCCGGATCCAGCGTCACCGTCAGCCCCGGCGCGCGGGGCGGCGCCTCGGGCATCTGCGCGGGCTCGGGCAGGTTGCGCAACGCCGCCGCCGCCGAGGGGCGGGGCGAGAAATCGTCCGGCGCGACCGGCTCCAGCGCGACGCGCAGCCGCGCCTCGGGGCCTTGGGTCCGCAGGCCCGCGCGGGCCACGCGATAGGGGCCGGGCAGCTCGATCACCAGCCGCGACCAGCCGCGCCGGAAGCTGCCCCACCGGATCGCCGGGGCCATGTCATGGCCGAAAAGCTGCGCGGGGTCCTGCCCGGTCAGGTCGACGCCCTGCAGATCGACCACCAGCCGCGCCGGATCACCCACCAGGAAGGCCCGCCACGGCACGGGCCGGTCCAGCGCCAGCTGCAGCTGCAGCGCCTCGGGGCCGAAGACGCGCTGCCACCAGCCCGCAGGCGCGGGCGTCAGGGCCGATCCGCCCAAGGCCAGGCGCGCGGGTTCCGCCTGCGCCGCCTGGAAGGGCGCGGCCAGCAGCAGGACCAGCAGCAGAAGAAGGGCACGAAGCCTCATCGCGCCGCCATGAAGGCGGTGAGCCGGGCCAGGCCCTCGGCGATGTCCGCCGTGGCGCGGGCATAGGAAAAGCGCAGCGTCCGCGCGCCCCGGTCGGGGTCGAAATCGAGGCCCGGCGTGACCGCGACTCCGGCCTTTTCAAGGATCTCCGCCGCGAAGCTGACAGAATCCTCGGTCAGGTGCGACACGTCGGCATAGATGTAGAAAGCCCCCTCGGGCGGGGCGATGCGGTCGAAACCCGCGCGCGGCAGCCCCTCCAGCATCAGGCGGCGGTTTTCGGCATAGACGGCGCGGTTCGCCTCGGCCTCGGGGATGCAGTCCAGGGCGGCCAGCGCCGCGACCTGGCTGGCATGGGGCGGGCAGATGAACAGGTTCTGCGCCAGCCGCTCCACCGTGCGCACCATGTCGGGCGGCACCACCATCCAGCCCACCCGCCAGCCGGTCATCGAGAAATACTTGCTGAACGAGTTCACCACCACGACCTCGTCGGTCACCTCCAGCGCGCTGTGGCAGCGGTCGCCATAGGACAGCCCGTGATAGATCTCGTCCGAGATGACGGCCATGCCCCGCGCCCGCGCGGCCTCCGTCAGCGCCGCCAGTTCCGGCACCGTCAGCACCGTCCCCGAGGGGTTGCCGGGCGAGGCGAGGATCAGCCCCTCCGCCTCTGGCAGATCCTCGGGGCGCGGCTGATAGCGGTCCTCGGCCCGGGTCGGAATGCCCACAGGCGTCAGCGACATGGCCCGCAGGATCTGGCGATAGCTGGGATAGCCGGGGAAGCCCATCGCCACCCGGTCCCCCGCATCGAAAAGCGCCGAGAAGGCCAGGATGAACGCCCCGCTGCTGCCCGGCGTCACCACCACGCGCGCCGGGTCCAGATCGACCCCGTACCAGCGCCGGTACAGATCCGCGATCCCCTGCCGCAGCGCCGGCAGGCCAAGCGCCACGGTATAGCCCAGGGGCTGTTCCAGCGCCGCCGCCAGCGCGCGGCGCGCGCCTGTCGGGGCGGGGGTGCCGGGCTGGCCCACCTCCATGTGAATGATGTGGCGGCCCGCCGCCTCGGCTTGGGCGGCAGCCGCCATGACGTCCATCACGATGAACGGGTCTACCTGTCCGCGCAGGGAAGATCGCATGGCTCGGCCTCTTCTTTTTGGCATGGTAATAGCGCGGGACGCAGCCACGCTCCAGTTCTTTGCGCAACCTTTCATCGCGTCATGCGGGCGGCACGGGGGCGTCACGGGGGCGTGTTCGGCCATTCTTGCCAAAGCCCCCCGCCCCGGTCCAAGCTGCGCGCGACATGAACTGGAAGGTCCCTCCCGGATGACACGCCTGACCGCCGCCCTTCTGCTGAGCGCCAGCACCGCGCTTGCCACGCCCGCGCTGGCCTTCGACATCACCGCCATGACCGACGAGGAACAGGCGGCCTTCGGCGCGGCCGTGCGCGACTATCTGATGGAGAACCCCCAGGTCCTGATCGAATCGATCAACGTGCTGGAAGCGCGCCAAGCCGAGGCCGGGGCGCAGAACGACCTGGCGCTGGTGGCCGACAACCGCGAGGCGCTGTTCGACGACGGCTACAGCTGGATCGGCGGTAATCCCGAGGGTGACCTGACCATGGTCGAATTCATCGACTATCGCTGCGGCGTCTGCCGGCAGTTCAACCAGGAGGTCTTCGACGCCGTCGAGGAAGATGGCAACATCCGCCTGATCCTGAAGGAGTTTCCGATCTTGGGCGAGGACAGCGAGATGTCCAGCCGCTTCGCCATCGCGGTCCACCAGATCGCCGGCGACGAGGCCTATCTGCGCGCCCATGACGCGCTGATGGAGATGCGCGCGCCCGCCTCGATGGCCGCGCTGAAGGGCATCGCCCGGGACATCGACGTCGATGCCGACGCGATCGAGGCGCATATGCCGACCGAGGCGGTCACCGCGATCCTGCGCCGCAATCGCGAGCTGGGCGAGACCATGGCGATCGAGGGCACCCCCACCTTCGTCATCGGCGACCAGATGCTGCGCGGCGTGCCCCGCGTCGGCGTGGCCGAAACCATCACCCGCATCCGCGAGACGATGTAACCGGGCAGGGGGTCAGCGGTCTGCTGACCCCCTGCCCCAGGTCCTAGTCTGCCGAGCTGCGGGAATAGACGTCCTCGTAGCGGATGATGTCGTCCTCGCCCAGATAGCTGCCGGTCTGCACCTCGATCAGCACCATCGGCACCTTGCCGGGATTCTCCATCCGGTGGACGGCGCCCAGGGGGACGTAGATCGACTGGTTCTCGGTCACCAGCGTCACGCTGTCGTCGACGGTCACGCGTGCGGTGCCCGACACGACGATCCAGTGTTCCGACCGGTGGACATGGCTTTGCAGCGACAGCGCCGCGCCGGGCTTGACCACGATGCGCTTGACCTGGAAGCGGTCTGCCAAAGCCACCGTCTCGAACCAGCCCCAGGGGCGGTGGTCGCGGGGAAAGGCCTCGGCCTGCTTGGCACGCTTGGCCTTCAGCGCCGAGACCGCCAGCCGCACGTCCTGCGCCCGGCTGCGGTCCGCGACCAGCACCGCATCCGAGGTCGCCACGACCATCAGGTCGCGCAGCCCGATGCCCACGACCTTCAGGTCGTCGCTGTCCGAGCGCAGCAGCACGTCCTGACAGTCGATGGCGGTCGAGTTCGCATCCGCCACCACGCCATGCTCCGAGGGCGCGTGATCCAGCGCCTCGCGCCAGACCGCGTCCCAGCCCCCCAGATCCGACCAGCGCCCCGAGAACTGCACGACGGTCAGGTTGTCGGCCTTTTCCATCACCGCATAGTCGATGGAATTGTCCTCGACCGTCAGCCAGGGCGCCTTGGCCAGCCGCAGGAAGCCCAGATCCAGCTGGGCCTCGCTCAGCGCCTGCCCGACCGGGTCCAGATAGGCGGGGGCATGGGCGCGGAAGGCCTCGATCATCACCCGGGCGGAAAACAGGAAGATGCCCGCGTTCCACAGGTAATTGCCCGCCGCCAGCATCCGGTCGGCCCGGTCCGCGTCGGGCTTTTCGACGAAGCGCGCCAAGGGCTGGGGACCTGTGCCGGTCGAGGCCAGTTCCAGATAGCCGTAGCCCGTCTCGGCGCGGTCGGGGGTGATGCCGAAGGTGACGATCCGGCCCTGCCGCGCGGCCTCGGCCCCTTCGGCCACCGAGGCGGCGAAAGCTGCGGCATCCGGGATCACGTGATCCGAGGGCGCGACCAGCACCAGCCCCTCGGGGTCGGTTTCGGCCACCATCAGGGCGGCGGCGAGGATCGCGGGGGCGGTGTTGCGCCCGGCGGGCTCGATCACGATGCGCCCGGCCGCGATGCCCGCCTGTTCCAGCTGCTCGGCCACGATGAAGCGAAAATCGGAATTCGTCATCACCACCGGTGCGGCGAAATCCGGGCCCGACAGCCGCCGGGCCGAGGCCTGGAACAGCGTCTCGTCGCCCGTCAGCGCGGCGAACTGCTTGGGAAAGCTCTTGCGCGACACGGGCCACAGCCGCGTGCCCGAGCCGCCCGCCATCAGAACCGGGGTAATCTTGGTCATTCCAGTCTCCTTCCGGGCTGGCCTGCCCGCTGTCCCGAACACCGCGCACCCGGGTCGACACCACTCAAGGGCGAGTCGCCGCCCGCGTCAAGGCATGCCCAAGGCCCTAGCCCGAACGGTCTGAAACTTCCATCCGATCTTGCGATCCGCCCGGCCCCCGTGACCGAAAAGCCCCCCGGCGCACAGGCGTCGGGGGGCCGGGCGAGAGGCGGCGCTCAGCTGCAGCCGCTGGTGCCGCCGCAGGTGTTGCACTTCATGCAGGTGCCGTTGCGGACCAGCGTGTAGTTGCCGCATTCGCCGCAAGGATCGCCCTCGTAGCCCTGCATCCGGGCCTTGGCGCGCAGATCCATGCCGGTCTGGAAGACCGCCGCCCCCTCGGCCAGGCCGGTCGCCACGGCGGCGGTCGACACCCCTGCCTGCAGCGCCATCAGGTCCTGCGGCATCCGCTTGCGCAGGTATCCCGCACTGCTGATCTGCTTCAGCATGGTCAGCGACTTCAGCTCGGACTGGCGGGTAGCGGGGGCGCTGCGCCCCTCGTCCTCGCCGCCGCCCAGATCGTCGAAGCTGGCGCCGGTGGGCGCGACATGGGCCAGATCGGTGCGGTCCAGATAGCTGACGGCCAGCTCGCGGAACACGTAATCCAGGATCGAGGTCGCGTTCTTGATGCTGTCATTGCCCTGCACCATGCCCGCAGGCTCGAAGCGGGTGAAGGTGAAGGCATCCACGAACTCCTCCAGCGGCACGCCGTATTGCAGGCCCACCGACACGGCGATGGCGAAGTTGTTCATCATCGCCCGGAAGCCCGCACCCTCCTTGTGCATGTCGATGAAGATCTCGCCCAGCTTGCCGTCGTCATATTCGCCGGTGCGCAGATAGACCTTGTGCCCGCCCACGATGGCCTTCTGGGTATAGCCCTTGCGGCGCTGCGGCAGCTTTTCGCGATTGGAACGCACGATCTCCTTGACGATGATGCGTTCCACGATCTTCTCGGCCAGCACCACGGCCTTCTCGTGGGTCGAGCCATGGGCCAGAACCTCCTCGGCCTCCGCGTCATCCTCGACCAGCGCGCTTGCCAAGGGCTGCGACAGCTTGGATCCGTCGCGATAGAGCGCGTTGGCCTTGATCCCCAGGCTGTGGGACAGCTCATAGGCGGCCAGCGTCTCCTCGATCGAGGCGCTGGACGGCATGTTGATCGTCTTGCTGATCGCGCCCGAGATGAAGCTCTGCGCCGCCGCCATCATGCGGATATGGCTGTCCACCGACAGATAGCGTTTGCCGGTCTTGCCGCAGGCATTGGCGCAGTCGAAGACGGGCAGATGTTCGGCCTTCAGATGCGGCGCGCCTTCCAGCGTCATGGTCCCGCAGACATGGTCGTTGGCGGCGTCGATCTGGGCACGGGTGAAGCCCAGGTGGCGCAGCAGGTCGAAGGTCGGATCGGCCAGCCGGTCCGCCGGGATGCCAAGCGTGCCGCGGCAGAAATCCTCGCCCAGGGTCCATTGGTTGAAGACGAAGCGGATGTCGAAGGCCGAGGACAGCGCGCCCTCGACCTTCTCGATCTCGCGCGCCCCGAAGCCGTGACCGGCCAGCGAGGCATGGTTGATCGCCGGGCAGTTGCCAAGCGAGGCGTGGCCCACCGCATGGCCGATGATCTCCTCGATCTGGGCCGAGGGGTAGCCCAGCTTGGCCAGGGCTGCGGGCACGGACTGGTTGATGATCTTGAAATAGCCGCCGCCCGCCAGCTTCTTGAACTTGACCAGCGCGAAATCGGGCTCGATCCCGGTCGTGTCGCAATCCATGACCAGACCGATCGTTCCGGTGGGCGCGATGACCGTGGTCTGGGCGTTGCGGAAGCCATGCGCCTGGCCCAGGGCCAGCGCCTCGTCCCATGCGGCGCGGGCCAGGGCCGTCAGCGCGGGGTCGGGGCAGTTGGCGGCGTCCAGCGCCACGGGGGCGACGTTCACGCCCTCGCATTCCGTGCCGTGGGCGGCGGCGCGGTGGTTGCGGATCACCCGCAGCATATGGTCGGCGTTCCGCGCATGGCCGGGGAAGGCGCCCAGTTCGGCCGCCATCTCGGCGCTGGTCGCATAGGCCACGCCCGTCATGATGGCCGACAGCGCCCCGCACAGCGCGCGGCCCTCGGCGCTGTCATAACCCAGCCCCATGTTCATCAGAAGCCCGCCGATATTGGCGTATCCCAGCCCAAGCGTGCGGAAATCATAGCTGCGCTGCGCGATCTCCTTGCTGGGGAACTGTGCCATCAGCACGCTGATCTCCAGCGTGACGGTCCAGAGCCGGCTGGCATGGACATAGGCATCCGCGTCGAAGCGGTCCCCGGTCCAGAAGGTCAAGAGGTTCATCGAGGCCAGGTTGCAGGCCGTGTCGTCCAGGAACATGTATTCGCTGCAGGGATTGCTGCCCCGGATCGGCCCGTCCTCGGGGCAGGTGTGCCAGGCGTTGACCGTGTCGTGGAACTGGATGCCCGGATCGGCGCAGGCCCAGGCCGCGTGGCCGATCTGGTCCCACAGCTCGCGCGCGCTTACGGTCTTGGCGACGCGGCCATCGGTGCGGCGGATCAGCTCCCACGGGGCATCCTCGCGCACGGCGCGCAGGAAGGCATCCGTCACCCGGACCGAGTTGTTCGAGTTCTGGCCCGAGACGCTGACATAGGCCTCGGAATCCCAATCCGTGTCATAGGTCGGGAATTCGATGCTGTCGAAACCCTGCCGGGCATATTGCAGCACGCGGTTGATATAGGTCTCGGGGATCATCGACCGCTTGGCGGACCGGATCGCGGCCTTCAGGCCCGGATTGGCTGCCGGATCGGTGGCATCCGCCGCCGCCCCGTCCCAGGCCCGGATCGCCGCGAAAATGCCGTTCAGCTCGCGCTCGTGCAGCTTGGAGCCGGCGACGAGGCTGGCGACCTTCTGCTCCTCGATGACCTTCCAGTTCACGAAGGCCTCGATATCGGGATGGTCCATGTCGCAGATGACCATCTTGGCCGCCCGCCGCGTGGTGCCGCCCGACTTGATCGCGCCCGCCGCCCGGTCGCCGATCTTCAGGAATCCCATCAGGCCCGAGGACTTGCCGCCGCCCGACAGCTTCTCCCCCTCGCCGCGCAGGGACGAGAAGTTGGTGCCGGTGCCCGAGCCATACTTGAACAGCCGCGCCTCACGGACCCACAAGTCCATGATGCCGCCCTCGTTCACCAGATCGTCGCTGACCGACTGGATGAAGCAGGCATGGGGCTGGGGATGCTCATAGGCGCTGGTCGAGGCCTTCAGCTTGCCGGTCTGGTAATCGACATAGAAATGCCCCTGCCCCGGCCCGTCGATGCCATAGGCCCAGTGCAGGCCGGTGTTGAACCATTGCGGGCTGTTCGGCGCGGCCATCTGGCGGGCCAGCATTAAGCGCATCTCGTCGTGATAGGCGCGGGCATCTTCTTCTTTGGAAAAATACCCCCCTTTCCAGCCCCAATAGGTCCAAGCCCCGGCCAGCCGGTCGAAGACCTGCCGCGCGCTCGTCTCGCCACCAAAGCGCTGGTCTTCGGGCAGCTGCGCGAGCGCCGCCTCGTCGGCGACATGGCGGTAGAGGAACTCGGGAACGCCCCTCTCACGCACGGGCTTCAGCCGTGCGGGCACGCCCGCCCGGCGAAAGTATTTCTGCGCGATCACGTCGCTGGCGACCTGGCTCCAGCCCTGCGGGACCTCGACGGCCTCGTTGCGGAACACGATGGTGCCGTCGGGATTGCGGATCTCGCTCAGCGTGGTGGTGAAGCCCACGTCGCCATAGGCTCCGCCGGTCTGGGTGGTGAAACGCCGTTCGATCTTCATGGCCGACCTGTCCTATTCCTCATCCCGAAGGCCGCGCAACCGCAAGCACCCGCCCGGAGGCAGAGACGAGGGGCACGCGGCCCCGAGGGTGCAAGACAGGCGACGTTCTGGGGGCAGCCCCGTTCAGGGCTACCATATCTTGTGCCATTATGGCGATAACCCACAAATTGGTCTCATTTCGGCTGTCATTCAACTGATTTATTTCGCGACTGCGGCCCGAAAATCCGTTGACAGGGAAGGCGCAAAGACCCCGCCAGATTCGCACACAGGACCGGTGGCAAGGCCGTTCGGGATCCGGAAGGGCGCGGCATTTCCGCAAGCCCGACAGGGACTTGCCAAGGGTCGTTCAGCACTTGTCCACAGGCTTATCCGGGGCTCGTCCCCAGGTTGCGCACAGCCGGTGCAGAAACGTCACGCCAAGCGGGATTCCGCGCAGGGCCGGATCGGTCCGCGATCGGTTACAATCAGATCCAACGGCTGATCAAAGGGCTCTGCCGGGATGGCGGGCAGCTCCTGGACGGCAAAGGCCAGCCCGATGGCCTTCACCGGCCCAGATTTCCGCAGCAATTCCAGCGTCCTGTCGTAGAACCCGCCGCCATAGCCCAAGCGGTTGCCTGCCCGGTCGAACCCCGCCAGCGGCACGATCAGCACCGAGGGCGTCAGGACCGGCGCCGATTCGGGCGGATGCGCGGTGCCGAAGGGCCCGGGCTGCAACGCGTCCTCCTGCCAGAGGCGGAAGACCAGCGGCCGGGCGGGGCCGGTCACCACCGGCAGGACCACCGGGCCGTCATGGGCCGCCAGCGCGGGGCGTGGATCGGCCTCGCCGCGCATCGGCCAGTACCCGGCCAGCACCGCGCCAGGGTAAGCAGTCAGCGCCGCCGCCAGATGCCGGTCCAGCCCGCCCTGGTCGCCCCCCGCCGCGCGGGCGGCCAGCGCGCGGGCACGCAGGGCAGACTTGTCGGTCACGTCAGCACGCTGGAGGCAAGCCCGAGGAAGGCGAAGAACCCCACCACATCGGTCACCGTCGTCACGAAGGTCCCCGAGGCCAGCGCAGGGTCGGCCCCCGCCCGTTCCAGCGCCAGCGGGATCAGGATGCCCGCCAGCGCGGCGATGGCCATGTTCACGATCATCGCGATGCCGATGACCACCGCCAGCGACACCCCGTCGAACCAGACCCAGGCCACCACCCCCATGACGATGGCGAAGGCCAGCCCGTTCAGCAGCCCCACCGCAGCCTCGCGCCGCACGACGCGCCAGACATTGCTGCCCGACAGGCTGCGGGTCGCCAGGGCGCGCACCGCGACGGTCAGCGTCTGGGTTCCGGCGTTCCCGCCCATCGAGGCCACGATGGGCATCAGCACCGCAAGCGCCACGACCTCCTGGATGGTCGTCTCGAAGACCGCGATGACCAGCGAGGCCAGGATCGCCGTCACCAGATTGATCATCAGCCAGGGCAGGCGCTGGCGCAGCGTCTCGCGCACACTGTCCGAGATGTTGCTCTCGTCGCCCACGCCGGCCAGGCGCAGGATGTCCTCCTCGTGTTCCTCGTCCAGCACCGACATGGCGTCGTCGATGGTGATGACGCCCACCAGCCGGTCATGGCGGTCGACGACCGGGGCCGAGATCAGGTGATACTGGTTGAAGACATAGGCGACATCGCCCTCTTCGGCGAAGGCGCTGACGGTGCGGAAGCTCTCCTCGGCCAGATCGCGCATCGTCGCCTCGCGCGGCGAGGCCAGAAGCCGCCCGAGCGTGACATAGCCGGTGGGATGGCGGCGCGGATCGACCAGGATCACGTGATAGAACTGTTCGGGCAGCCACTCCTCGGCGCGGATGAAGTCGATGGTCTCGCCCGCGGTCCAGTGTTCGGGGGCGGTCACCACCTCGGATTGCATCAGGCGGCCGGCGGAATATTCGGGATAGGCCAGGGACTGGCGCACGGCGGCGGCATCGCTGTCATCCAGCGCCGACAGGATCCGGGCGCGCTCGGGCTCGTCCATGTCCTCGACCAGATCGACGACATCGTCGCTGTCCATCTCGCGCACGGCCTCGTCCACGACGGCACGGGGCAGCAGCTCCAGCACTTCGTCGCGGATCGATTCGTCGATTTCCGACAGGATCTCGCCGTCGATCTCGTCGGAATACATCACCAGGAACTGCCGGCGTCGGGCCGGCGCCAGCCGTTCGATCAGGTCGGCGATGTCGGCGGCATGCATCGGCTCCAGCGCGGCATTCAGCCCGGGCCGGTCCTGCTGGTCGATGGCCTCGTCGATGCGGGCCATCAGATCCGCGCCCAGGCCGTAATCGTCCTCGGTCCGGTCGGGCTGGGCCCTGCTCGGGTCGGTGTGCGGATCGTCGGCCATCATGCCCCCTGTCGGTCTGTGGTGGTGTAGGGCCTCTCAGCCGTTCAGCAGATCCAGCGCGGCGCGGTGCAGCTCGGCCGATCCTGCCGCGATGACCTGACCGCCCTCCGCCGCAGGTCCGCCCTGCCAGTCGGTGACGATCCCGCCCGCCGCCTCGACGACGGCCAGCGGTCCCGCGATGTCATAGGATTGCAGCCCGGCCTCGATCACCAGGTCGATCTGGCCAAGCGCCAGCAGCGCGTAGGCATAGCAGTCCAGCCCATAGCGCGTCAGCCGCACCCGGTCGGCGACCCGGTGAAAGGCCGCGGCCTCGTCGGGCGTGCCGATCTGGGGAAAGGTGGTCAGCAGCAGCGCGCCGTCCAGGCCAACGCCGGTGCGCACCTGCAGGGGGCGCGTCCCCAAGGGGCCGGTCAGCCGCGCCTGTCCTAGCCCGCCCTCGAAGCGCTCGCCCAGATAGGGCTGGTCGATCAGGCCGTAGAGGATGTCCCGCCCGTCCGAGAGGCCGATCAGAACCCCCCAGCTGGCCGCGCCGCAAAGGAAGGCGCGGGTGCCGTCGATCGGATCCAGGATCCAGGTCAGGCCGCTGCTGCCGGGGGTCGCGCCATATTCCTCGCCCAGGATGGCGTCATCGGGACGGGCCCGGGCCAGCACCTCGCGCATCGCCCGTTCGGCGGCGCGGTCGGCCTGGGTGACCGGGTCGAAGTCGGCGGTGCGCTTGTTGTCGGCAGCCAGATCGGCGTTGCGGAACCACGGCAGAATGGCCGCCCGCGCCGCGTCGGCCATCTCATGCGCGGTGCGGATGATCTGCAAAGCGTCCTGCATGGCGGCCTCCTGATGTCCCGGTCCGGACGGTGTAGCCGGTCCGGGGGCAAGGGGCCAGACGTCATGAGGCGCCGGTCAGGGCCGTCGTCCGGCGGCCACATGGCGCGCGGGACGACGGATGGGCTCAGGCCGCGTCGGACAGGACGCGCGCCAGTTCGAAGATCTGGCGGCGCTGCGCCTCGGGCATGCCGTAATAGGCACGCACCAGTTGCAGGGCTTCCTTGTCGGCGAAGATGTCGCCCTCGACCACGCCGGGCATCTCGCTGTCCATCAGGCCTTCGAAGAAGAAGCTGACCGGCACATCCACCGCCTGCGCAATGTCCCACAGACGCGAGGCCGAGACGCGGTTCATGCCGGTCTCGTATTTTTGGATCTGCTGGAACTTGATTCCGACCTTGTCGGCCAGCTGCTGCTGGGTCATCCCGATCATCCAGCGGCGATGCCGAATGCGCTTTCCGACGTGAACATCTACGCTGTGTTTCATTGACCAATCCCCTGCAATCACAAGCGGCAGTAACCCGGGGATGCACAATTTTCGAGTGTCAACTTCGGCAATTGCCGGTATTCTGACCAAAAGGACAGGTCAGTACAGTGCCGGCGAAGACCTGGCGCCCCGACCCTGCGATAGAAGGAACATGCCGCGAACCCGCAGCAGCCCCATCCCGGAGTACAGATGACCGACATGATTCGCGCCGCCCGCATCGAAACCCTGGGGCAGGATCCCGTGATCGCCCGGATCCCCCTGCCCCAGGCCCAGCCCGGACAGGTCCTGCTGCGCATGTCCGCCGCCGCGCTGAACTTTGCCGACGTCCTGCAGGCCAAGGGCCAGTATCAAGAGCGCCTGGCCCCGCCCTTCGTCCCGGGGCTGGAGGGGGCGGGCACCGTGCTGGCCTGTCCCCCGGACAGCGGCCTCGCCCCGGGGATGCGCGTGGTCGTCTCGGCCCCGGCGACGCTGGCCGAGGTGATCGCCGTCCCGCCGCAGGCCGTGCAGCCCATCCCCGATGCGATGAGCTTCGAACAGGCGGCGGGGTTCCAGGTGGCCTACGGGACCAGCCACCTGGCCCTGACCGCGCGGGGACAGCTGGCCGCGGGCCAGACGCTGGTCGTGCTGGGCGCCGCGGGCGGCGTCGGGCTGACGGCGGTGCAGATCGGCGTGGCGCTTGGCGCCCGGGTGATCGGCGTGGTGCGCGGCGCCGACAAGATGGCCCCGGTGCGTGAAGCCGGCGCGCAGGAGGTCGTCGACAGCACGGACTGCCCCGACCTGCGCGCCACCCTGCGCGAGATGGGGGGCGCGGATGTGATCTACGACCCCGTCGGCGCCGAGCCCGGCGAGGCCGCCTTCGGCGCGCTCCACCCCGGCGGGCATTTCCTGGCGATCGGCTTTGCCGGAGGCCGCCCGCCGGTCCTGCCGCTGAACCATGCGCTGGTCAAGAACATCACCATCCACGGCTTCTACTGGGGCAGCTATCGCAGCCTCGATCCCCAGGCCCTGCGCGCCAGCATGGCGGCGCTGTTCGAGCTGTTCGCGGCGGGCCGCCTGCACCCCGTCGCCAGCGACATCCTGCCGCTGGAGCGGGTGGCCGAGGGCTATGACCTGCTGCGGCAGGGGCGCAGCATCGGAAAGGTGGTCATCACCTTGTGAACGCGAACGCTTTGACAGGGGAACGGCATTGAAATGCGCGCCGTTTCGCCCGATATTGGCAGCATAGTCGGGCCAGACCCGACACGACCTTTTGGGGAGACTTCGATGGCAGATTACAACACGTACCGTACCGCGCAGGGCGTCGGCACCCGCCAGGCGGTGGTCGATCAGGGCCTGCGGGCCTACATGAACAAGGTTTATGGGCTGATGGCGGTCGGCATGGGTGTGACCGCCGTCGCCGCCTTCGGGATCTCGACCGCCGCCGTCTCGGCGGATGGTCAGTTGACCGGCCTCGGCGCCGCGATCTACACCTCGCCGCTGCGGTGGGTGATCATGTTCGCGCCGCTGCTGATGGTCTTCGCCTTCGGCGCCGCGATCAACCGGCTGTCCGTCACGGCGGCGACCGGCATGTTCTATGCCTTCGCGGCCCTGATGGGCCTGTCGATCAGCTCGATCTTTCTGGTCTACACCTCGGTGTCGATCGTGCAGACCTTCCTGGTGACGGCCATCGCCTTCGCCGGTCTGTCGCTCTACGGCTACACGACCAAGAAGGACCTGTCGGGCTGGGGCACCTTCCTGATGATGGGCCTGATCGGCCTGATCGTCGCCTCGATCGTCAACATCTTCCTGCAATCCTCGGCGATGCAGTTCGCGATCTCGGTCATCGGCGTGCTGATCTTCGCGGGCCTGACCGCCTATGACACGCAGAACATCAAGAACACCTACCTGCAGATGTCCGGCTCGGATGCCGACTTCATCGGCAAGTCCGCGATCATGGGCGCGCTGCGCCTCTACCTGGACTTCCTGAACCTGTTCATGTTCCTGCTGCAGTTCATGGGCAACCGCGAGTAATCCTCGCCACAGCCACTGAACACAAAAGGCCCCCGGATCGGGGGCCTTTTTTCATGGTGGGTGGCCGATCAGGCTGCCTGTTGCAAAGCCAGCCCCGAGGCCGCTTCAGCGGCGATCTCGAAGCTGCGCAGGCGCGCGGTGTGGTCATGGATCTGCCCGGTCAGGATCAGCTCGTCGGGGCGATAGGTCTCGACGAGCCGCGCCAGCTGATCCTCGACCTCGGCCCGTCCGCCGACCGCGCTGATGCGCAGGGAATGATCCACCGCCTGCCGCATGCCCGCGCCGATCTCGGCATCGATGTCGCGCACGGGGCGGGGCAGCTTGCCCGGCTGGCCGGTCCGCAGCCGCGCGAAGGCCAGCTGCATGGTGGTGCGCAGATAGGCCGCCTCACCCGCATCGTCCGCGGCAAAGACGTTCGCCGCCAGGATCGCATAGGGCTTGGATCCCCAAGGCGAGGGGCGGAACCGCTCGCGATAGATCGCCAGCGCGCGGTCCAGCTCGTCGGGGGCGAAATGGCTGGCAAAGGCATAGGGCAGGCCCAGATGCGCCGCCAGCTGAGCACCGAAGGTGCTGCTGCCCAGGATCCAGACCGGCAGGTTCGTGCCCTCGCCCGGCAGTGCCCGCACCGCCGCCCCGGGACGCTCGGGCCCCAGATAGTCCAGCAGCTCGACCACGTCCTGCGGAAAGCTGTCAGCCATCGGATCGCGGCGCAGCGCGCGCACCACGGCGCCGTCGCCGCCAGGCGCGCGGCCCAGCCCCAGATCGATGCGGTCGGGAAAGACGGTGGCCAGGGTCCCGAAGGCCTCGGCCACGGTCAGGGGCGCATGGTTGGGCAGCATGATGCCGCCCGCGCCCACGCGGATGGTCCGCGTCGCCTGCGCCACCAGCCCGATCAGGACGGCGGTCGCCGCACTGGCGATGCCGGGCATGTTGTGATGCTCGGCCAGCCAGAAGCGGTGATAGCCCCAGCCCTCGGCGCGCTGCGCCAGGTCGATCGTGTTGCGGATGGCATCCTGCGCCGTGCTGCCCTCGGGCACCGGCGACAGGTCGAGAAGGGAATAGGGGAGATGCTGTGTCATCCCCAGCATCTAGTCCGCCCGCCCGCCATTGCAATGACGGGCCTGCATTGGTCCGCAAATATCCTCGGGGGTGAATTGGCCGGCACGGCCAAGAGGGGGCGCGAGCGCCCCCTGCCACCCTCAGCCCATCTTGCGCAGATAGGTCCATGTGGGCACACGCGCGCCCCGTGCCACCGACCAGCTTTCGGCATCGCCCAGATAGACGAAGCCGCAATTGGTCAGCACCCGAGCCGAGCCGGGATTGTCCTGGAAGACCTCGGCGAACAGCGTCCGCGCGCCATGCGGGTTGGCCGCGACCAGCGCCGCGACGGCCTCGGTCGCGAAGCCCGTGTTCCAGAAGCCCGCGCCCACCCAGAAGCCCAGCTCGGACTGCGCGCCCTCCATCCGGGTCAGCGAGACGACGCCCAGCAGCTCGTCCAGCTGCTGATCGGATCCATCGATCGCCCAGACATCCTCGGTCCGGTCGGCCGTCAGTGCCCGCGCCACGAAATTTTCGGCCGCCCCGCGCGGCAGCGGATGGGGGATCGCGCGCGTCCCCTCGGCCACCCGGCGGTCGGCGGTGTAATGCGCGATCAGCCCGGCATCGGACACGCGCAACGGGCGCAATGTGAAACGTTCGGTCGTGATGACGGGCTGCAGCGGCGCCCCCGCATCGACGGTGCGGAGGTCGTCCAAGCGGCTCCCCTCCCTCATGGGTGCAGACATCACCATGTTTCCTCCCAGAAAAATCGATCAATCAAAAAACGGAACGCTCCAAATGGCGCGGGGGACCGGCTTTCGCCGATCCCCCCTTAACATCGAAATGTTGCGTTCGGGTTACTCGGCGGCCTCGAGGCTCGCGGGGACGATCGAGATGAACGTGCGGCCCTTCAGGCCCTTCTTGAAGCTCACGTGACCGTCGGTCAGCGCGAACAGGGTGTGATCCTTGCCCATGCCGACATTGACGCCCGGCCACCAGGTGGTGCCGCGCTGACGGGCAATGATGTTGCCGGCGATGGCGGCCTGGCCGCCGAACAGCTTGACGCCAAGACGGCGTCCCGCGCTGTCGCGGCCGTTGCGGGAGGAACCGCCTGCTTTCTTGTGTGCCATGGGTCGTTCTCCTTAGGCTTCAGCGGCGTCTTGGGCCGGTTTCGTGGCAGTGGCCGGCGCGTCGCTGGCCTCGGTCTTGGTGCGGGCGCCGACGGCGGTCTTCACGCCGGTCTTCTCGGCACCGCTTTCCAGAACGTCGGTGACGCGCAGCAGCGTCAGCTGCTGGCGATGGCCGCGCGTGCGCTGCGAGCTGTGCTTGCGGCGGCGCTTGACATAGGTCACGACCTTGTCGGCCTTGATCTGGTCGATCACCTCGGCCTGCACGCAGGCACCGGCGATCAGCGGCGCGCCTAGGGTCGAGCCGACCATCAGCACGTCGTTGAACTGGACCTTGTCGCCAGCGGCAGCGTTCAGCTTCTCGACACGCAGGACATCGCCCGCCTGCACCTTGTACTGCTTGCCGCCCGTTTTCAGAACTGCGAACATCGCGTCTTCCTTTGTCATCCGCGTCCTGCGGCCCCGGCCTTTCGGGCGGTGTTCACGGGGGTTTCCCCGCCTTCGGACTGCGCACCCCTGACAGGGTGTCGTTGAAATAAAATCGACCGGCCCAGGGCGCATGCCCGGCCGGTCCGGCGCATGTCGCCCATTCCGGCGCCCAAGTCAAGACCCCGACGGCCCTGCGCGCAGCCCGGGCAGGACTGCCGATCCAAGACAGGGCAGGACGGCGCGGAACCGTGCGCCCCCGGCCCGGCTTGTACCCTGCCAGTCACAGGACGCCGTTTCCCACATGCAACGTTTCTCTTGTCCCCAATGCGGGACACGCGCCTATTTCCACAACCTCACCTGTCTCTGCGGGGCCGAGATCAGCTTCGACCCGGTCGCGATGCAGATGAGCACCACCGCCGCCCATTGCGCCAACCGCCGCTCGATCGACTGCAACTGGTCGTCCCGCGCCCCCGGCAAGCTGTGCCGGTCCTGCGCCATGTCGCAGGTCGTGCCGGTCCTGCATGTGGGCGACAACCAGAACCTTCTGGCAGGGGCCGAACGCGCCAAGCGGTGGGTGCTGGTCAACCTGGCCCAATGGGGCTGGTTCACCGATGCCGACCCGGGCCGCCGCCCGCGCTTCCTGATGCTGTCCGAAGTCACGGGCGGGCGCGCGCAGCAGATCATCATGGGCCATGACGCCGGCGAGATCACCATCAACGTCACCGAGGCCGATGCGCTGATCC
Source organism: Paracoccus gahaiensis (assembly GCF_005048225.1). GTDB lineage: Bacteria > Pseudomonadota > Alphaproteobacteria > Rhodobacterales > Rhodobacteraceae > Paracoccus > Paracoccus gahaiensis. Next base: position 269,511 of record NZ_SUNI01000003.1, on the reverse strand, counting down.
GCCTCAAGCGGCAGCGCGATCTGGGCGAGCAGTACCGGTCCATGGTCGGCCATTTCCGCCACGAGCTGGCGCATTTCCTGTTCGACCGCCTGTCCGCCGCGCCCGAGTTCCAACCGGCCTTCCGCGAGATCTTCGGGGACGAGCGTCAGGATTATGCCGAGGCGCTGCGCCGCCACTATGCCGAGCCGCAGGACCCGGGCGAGGATTACATCACCCCCTATGCCACCGCCCATCCCCACGAGGACTGGGCCGAGACGGTGGCCCACCTGCTGCACCTGACCGATTTCACCGACAGCTTCGTCAGCGCGGGCCTGAGCATGGAAGGCGTGCCCCCCGACTTCCAGCCCTATGCCGAAACAGACACGGCGCGCCTGCTGACCATCGCGGCCGAGGTCGCGATCGCGGTCAACGACATCAACCGCGCCTTGGACAACCGGGATCTGTATCCCTTCGTGCTGACCCTGCCGGTCGGGCGCAAGATCGCCTTCGCGCATGGCTGGCTGCGCGACCATCTGTCGCGCAACGCCTGACGGGCAGAGGGCGGCCGGTCAGACGGCCGCCTTCTCCTCCAGCGCCAGCCATTCCTCTTCCGCATCCATCAGCGCGGCCTGCCGTTCGCTCAGCGCCATGCTGGCCTTCTCGAACTTGGCGGGGGCCTGGGCGAAGAGGTCCGGATCGGCCATGAACTCGGACAGCTTGGCGATCTCGGCCTCCAGCCGGGCGATCAGGGCGGGCAGCTCCTCCAGCCGGTGCCGCTCGGTGAAGCTGAGGCCGCCCTTGCCCGGCTTGGCAGGCGCCGATGCGGGTGCGGCGGATGCCGGACGCGTCGACTGCGCCTGCGGTTCCTCGGGTTCGACCTGGCCCTTCTGGGCCTGATAGTCGGTCCAGCCGCCGGCATAGACGATGGCACGGCCATCGCCTTCCATCGCCACGGTGGTGTCGGCCACGCGGTCGATGAAATCGCGGTCGTGGCTGACCAGCAGCACGGTCCCGTCATATTCGCCCAAAAGGTCCTGCAGCAGGTCCAGCGTCTCGACATCCAGATCGTTGGTCGGTTCGTCCATCACCAAGAGGTTCGAGGGCCGCGCCATCAGCCGCGCCAGCAGCAGACGCGCCTTCTCGCCGCCCGACAGGCTGCGCACGGGCGCGCGGGCCTGCGCATCGTCGAACAGGAAATCCTTCAGATAGGCCACGACATGCTTGGGATTGCCCCGCACCATGACCTGATCGGCCCGGCCCGAGACGCGCATATCCGGATCGCCGGTCAGCGATTCCCAAAGGGTCTGGTCGGGGTTCAGCGCGGCGCGGGCCTGGTCGAAGACCGCGATGTCCAGATTGGTGCCCATCTGCACGGTCCCCTGGTCGGGGGCCAGCTCTCCGGTCAGCATCTTGATCAGCGTGGTCTTGCCCGCGCCGTTGGGGCCCACGAAGGCGATGCGGTCGCCACGCTGGATGCGCAGATCGAAGGGATGCAGGATCACCTTGTCGCCGAAGGCCTTCGAGATGCCCCGCGCCTCGACGACACGCTTGCCCGAGGTGGTACCGCTGTCGAAGGCCATCGCGGCGGTGCCCTGACGGCGGATCTGGCTGCTGCGCTCGGCCCGCAGGTCGGCCAGCGCGCGGACGCGGCCCTGGTTGCGCTTGCGGCGGGCGCTGATCCCCTCGACCGCCCACCGGGCCTCGGCCTTGATCTTGCGGTCCAGTTTGTGGCGGGCGTCATCCTCGGCCGCCCAGGTGGCCTCGCGCCATTCCTCGAACCCCTCGAAGCCGCGCTCCTGGCGGCGCACGGCGCCGCGGTCGATCCACAGCGTCGCCTTGGTCAGGCGGCGCAGGAAGGCGCGATCGTGGCTGATCAGCACGAAGCCCGCGCGGGTCTGGGACAGATGCTCCTCCAGCCAGCCGATCGCCTCGATGTCGAGATGGTTCGTCGGCTCGTCCAGCAGCATCAGTTCGGGCGCCTGTGCCAGCAGCCGGGCCAGCGCCGCGCGGCGGCGCTCCCCGCCCGAGGCGGTGGCCACGGGGCGGTCGGGGTCGAACTTCAGCCCCTCGGCGGCCATCTCGACGCGGTATTCCTCGCCATCGGGCAGCCCGTCGCGGGCGAAATCGCCAAGCGTCTCGAAGCCCGCCAGATCGGGATCCTGTTCCATGTAGCCGGTCGAGACGCCGGCGGAGAGGACGACCTCGCCCTTGTCGGCCTCGACGAAGCCCGCCATGACCTTCATCAGGGTGGACTTGCCCGAGCCGTTGCGCCCGACCAGCGCGACGCGGTCGCCCGGCTGGACGGTCAGGGAGAGACCGTCGAAAATGGGATCGCCGCCATAGGTCAGCGAAATCTCGGAAAGTTGCAGAAGGGGTGTGCGTGCCATGCCCGCGCCCTAGCGCGCAGGCCGCGCGCGGTCAATGCGTCCCGAACGTCGGGGGGTCGCGGTAATGCTTGACAGCTTTGGTCGGAATTGTCAGAAGGCGGGCAATATCCGACCAAAGGAGTTAACAATGCGTCCTGTCATCCTCGCCTCGCTTCTGGGAGCCACCGCCCTGCCCGCCTTCGCGCAGGAGGTGAACGTCTATTCGCACCGCCAGCCCGAGCTGATCCAGCCGCTGATCGACGCCTTCACCGCCGAGACGGGCATCACCGTGAACGCGGCCTTCGTCGACAAGGGCATGGTCGAGCGCCTGCAGGCCGAGGGCGACCGCTCGCCCGCCGATCTGGTGCTGACCGTGGACGTGGCCCGCTTGGGCGAGGTCAAGGAGGCGGGCGTGCTGCAGACGGTCGATGACGAGGCGCTGGACGTCATCCCCTCGGGCCTGCGCGACGACGACAACCAGTGGTTCGCCCTGACCACCCGCGCCCGCATCGTCTATGCCAGCACCGAGCGCGTGGCGGATGGCGAGGTCACCACCTACGAGGATCTGGCCGATCCGAAATGGGAAGGCCGCATCTGCACCCGCAGCTTCACCAACGACTACAACGTCGCGCTGACCGCCGCCTTCCTCGCCCATCACGGCGAGGAGGAGACCGTGGCCTGGCTGGAGGGCGTCAAGGGCAACCTGGCCAAGCGCCCCGAGGGCGGCGACCGCGATCAGGTCAAGTCGATCTGGTCGGGCGAATGCGACATCAGCCTGGGCAACACCTATTACATGGGCGCGATGCTGAAGGATGACGAGCAGAAGGACTGGGCCGAGGCCGTCCGCATCGTCTTCCCGACCTTCGAGGAGGGCGGCACGCATGTGAACGTCTCGGGCATGGCGATGACCGCCTCCGCCCCCAACCGCGACGCGGCGCTGCAGCTGATGGAGTTCCTGGCCAGCGACGAGGCGCAGCGCATCTATGCCGAGACGAACAACGAGTTCCCCGTTTCGGAAGGCGTGGAGCGGTCCGAGCTGGTTGCCAGCTGGGGCGATTTCACGCCGGACGATCTGCCCCTGTCCGAGATCTCGGACCTGCGCCCGCAGGCGCTGGACCTGATCGAGCGGGTGAATTTCGACGGTTGATCCGATAAGGCAGGGGGGCCAGCCCCCCGCCGTCCACCGGTCCTCGGACCGGTGGCGGACACGATGGACGGCCCCCGGGATATTTTTGCCAAGATGAAAGGGCGAGACGGAAGTGGTCTTTGCAAGGGAAAGGCGTGAGCAAGGGCTTGCGCCTTTTTTGATGGTGGCGCACAAAACCGCGTTTGGCGAGACTGAGGGGCTCAGGATGGCGCAGAAGATCATCATCGACACCGATCCGGGGCAGGACGATGCCGTGGCCATCCTGCTGGCGCTGGCCTCGCCGGAGCTGGAGGTTCTGGGCATCGTGGCGGTGGCCGGCAACGTGCCGCTGGCGCTGACCGAGGTGAATGCGCGCAAGATCGTCGAGCTGGCGGGCCGGGACGACGTGCCGGTCTTTGCGGGTTGCGACCGGCCTTTGGCGCGGGCGCTGGTCACCGCCGAGCATGTGCATGGAAAGACCGGGCTGGACGGGATCACGCTGCCCGCGCCTCGCCTGCCCCTGCAGGCGCAGCACGGGGTCGATTTCATCGTCGAGCTGCTACGCCGCGAGGCCCCGGGCACGGTCACGCTGGTGCCCATCGGGCCCCTGACCAACATCGCCGAGGCCTTCCGCCGCGCGCCCGACATCATCACTCGGGTCGCGCGGATCGTGCTGATGGGCGGGGCCTATTTCGAGGTGGGCAACATCACCCCGGCGGCCGAGTTCAACATCTTCGTCGATCCCGAGGCCGCGGCCGAGGTCTTCGGATCGGGCGTGCCGCTGGTCGTCATGCCGCTGGACGTGACTCACAAGGCGCTGACCGATCGCGACTGGATCGAGGCGATGCGTGCCTTGCCCGGGCGCTGCGGACCCGCCGTCGCGGGCTGGACGGATTTCTTCGAGCGCTTCGACACGGCGAAATACGGCAGCCAGGGCGCGCCGCTGCACGATCCCTGCACCATCGCCTGGCTGCTGGAGCCGGGCCTGTTCCAGGGGCGCGAGATCAATGTCGAGATCGAGACCGAGGGCCGGTGGACCACCGGCATGACGGTCGCGGACTGGTGGCGGGTCAGCGGGCGGGCGCCCAATGCGCTGTTCCTGAACGAGGTCGACCGCGACGGGCTATTCGACCTGATCCGGGACCGCATCGCCCGCCTGCCCTGAGTCCTCCGCCTGCCCCGAGCCGACCATCTCCTCGGTCAAGGGCGCGTCGGGGTCGGGCAGCGGGACCACGCCCGCGCCGTCACCGATGCGCTGGTCCAGCGTGGTGATCAGCTGCTGGGTGACGTCGATGGCGTCCAGCGACACGAAGACCGTGCGCCGGTCCAGGACCGCGACCGCGCCCCGGTCCGACATCACCTGACCCATCACCGGCAGGGCGGCGCGGAAAAAGGCGGCACGGTCGGCCTCGGCCCAGCCATTCAGATCCTGCACGGCCTGGGCGCGCTCGCGGCGGATGCCGGTGGCGCGCAGATCGAAGCTTTCGGCCAGGCGCCGGAACTCGGCGGCGGGCAGCGTGGCGCGCTGTTCGGTCAGCTGCGATTCCTCGGTCGACAGAAGCCGGGTCAGCCGCTCGTTCTCGTCGGCGACGATGTCGCCCTCGGCCTCCAGCCGCGCCTGCGCACGCAGGCCCCAGGCCGAGGACAGGTACAGCAGGTCCAGATCCAGCGTCAGCACCGGCGCGCGGTCCGACAGCGCGGTGTCCGGGGCGGCGATGGTGCCATTGGGCAGGCTGGGCGGCGCCGCGAGGGGCGGGACGCCCGGGGGGGCGGGCAATTCGGCAGGGGCCTCGCCGGTCCCCGCCTGCTGGGCTGTGGCGGGCCCCGCCGCCAGCATCAGACACAGAAGGGCCCGCCCCATCGGCATCAGAAGTTCGTCTGGATCGTCAGGTCGAAATTCTGTTCCAGGTCATAGTCTTCCTTGCGCACCGCCTGCGAGAAGTTGAAGCGCAGCGGCCCGATCGGCGTGGTCCAGAAGATCGAGGCGCCGACCGCGCCGCGCACATACATGCTGTCGTCGATCTCGGCCATGTCGGTGCCCGAGGTCCGGTCCAGGCCCCAGAGCGAGCCGACATCGGCGAACAGGCCGCCCGAGATCCCGTATTCCTCGGGCAGGCCGATGGGAAACTGCGCCTCGGCGCGGGCCGCCCAGTAGTAATTGCCGCCCAGGCCGTCCTCGTTCTCGGCCTCAAGGTCGCGAGGGCCGAAACCGTTCGGCTCGAAGCCGCGGATGCGGTTGCCGGTGCGGAAGCGGTCCAGGATCCAGGTCTCGTAATCGCCATAGCTGTAGATGGCCCCGGCCTCGAGCTCGGCGCGCAGGGTCACGCTTTCGCGCCAGGCGGTGCTTTCCACCCCGGCCAGCGCGGTGGTGGTGATCGTCTTGGTGTCGCCGCCCGCGCCCGCGAAATCCTGCGAGAAGCGGAAGCGATAGGCGGTCAGCGGGTCCAGCCCGGTGCGGCGCGAATCCCAGTTGTAGGTATAGCCGATGGCCGAGGTGATCCGCGATCCCACGTCGTCGATCAGCAGCTGCGAGCTGGTCTCGGGAACGCTGCTCAGGTCGTCTTCCGAGATGCGATAGCGCAGCTCGATCCGGGCGTTCTCGGAAATCGGGAACTCGATCGACGGCTGCACGCGGATCGAGCGGGTGTCGTAATCCGAGTTCAGGCTTTCCGTCTCGCTGTAATTGGCCGAAAAGCCGAAGCGCAGATCGCGGCCCAGGAAATAGGGCTCGACGAAGTTGACGCCCGCCGCGCGGTCGCCGCTGGCCGTGGACAGCTGCACGCCCAAGGTCTGGCCGCGCCCCAGGAAGTTGCGCTCGGTCAGGCCGATGTTGAAGCCGACCCCCGAATTGACCCCGTAGGCCGCGCCAAGCGACAGCGAGCCGGTGGGCTGCTCCTCGACATTGACGCCGACGATGACCTGATCGGGGCCGCTGCCCTGCCGCGTCTCGACCTGGGCATCGGTGAAATAGCCAAGCGCGCGGACACGCTCGGCCGAGTTGCGGATCTCGCGCGGGTTGAAGGGATCGCCCTCGACGGTGTTGAACTGGCGGCGGATCACCTCGTCCAGGGTGGTCGTGTTGCCCTCGATGTCGATGCGCTCGACGAAGATGCGCTGGCCACGGGTCAGGGCGAAGGTCAGATCCAGGCTCTGGTTCTGCGGATTGCGGGTGACGCGCGGCTCGATGCTGATGAAGTCCAGGCCCTGCTGGATGGCGACCGTCTCCATCCGGCGGATGGTCGTGTCGATGATCGAGGGGTTGTAGACGCCGCCCCGCTGCACCCGGTTCTGCTCGGCGAAGATCGCGGCATCGACCCCGGGGATCTCGGACACGGTGTCCACGCGGCCGAAGCGATAGCGCGGGCCTTCCTCGATGCTGAAGGTCACGAAGAAGGCGTCGCGTTCGCGCGCGATCTCGGGGGCGGTGCCCTGCACGCGGAAATCGGCATAGCCCTGCGAGCGGTAGAAGTCGGTCAAGAGCTGCTCGTCCAGCGGGATGCGCTCGGGCGCGAAGGTGTCGCGACGGATGAAGGTGCGCAACAGGCCCGCCTGCTTGGTTTCCAGCACGTTGCGCAGGCGGCGGTCGGAAAAGGCGCGGTTGCCGACAAAGCTGATGCGCTCGATTTCGGTCACGTTGCCTTCGCGGATCTCGAAGACCAGATCGACCCGGTTGTTGCTGCGGCGGATGATCCTGGGATCGACGCGGGCGGCCAGGCGGCCCTCGGCGGCATAGATCTGCGCGATGGCCTGCGCGTCCTGGATCGCCTGGCTGGGCTGATAGACGCGGCGCGGCTGGCTGCGGATGATTTCCGTCAGGCGGTCGTTGTTCAGGCGGCGGTTGCCCTCGAAGCTGATCTGGTTGACGATCGGGTATTCGCTGACCCGCACGACCAGCTGGCCGCCCTGCGGGACCAGCTCGACCGTCTCGAACAGGCCCGAGCCCTGCAGGCGCTGCAGCGCGTCGTTGATCTGGCCGGGGCTGACATCCTGTCCCACCGGCAGATCCAGCGTCGACAGCACGGCCCCGGTCTCGATCTGCTGGTTGCCCTCGACGCTGATGGCGCTGAAGACCACCGCCTGCGCAGGCCCCGGGATCAGCCCGACCGGCATCGTGATCGCCAAGGCCGCCATCAGCGCGACCGCGCCCTTGCCCAGTTTCCGTTCCATCGAAGTCCCTCTTGTTCCGGCCTGCACGCGCCCTCTTCGGGCTGTCGTTTTGCCTACGGTCTTTGCCTGAACAGGGCGGGCCTGTCAAAAGCGCATGCGCCCTATGGGCAGAAAAGATCGTTCGTGAGGCCGAAAACCATCAGCGACAGCACCGCCGCCATGCCGATCGCCGTCAGCAGGTTCAGCGCCTTGTCCGAGGGCGGGCGCCCGCGCAGCGCCTCGTAGGTGTAGAACATCAGGTGCCCCCCATCCAGGACGGGAATGGGCAGCAGGTTCAGGAACCCGATCGCCGCCGACAGGACCGCGATCCACCACAGGAAGTTCGCGCCCCCCGCGCTGGCCGCCTGCCCCGTGCTTTCCGCGATGCTGATCGCGCCGCCCAGGTTGCAGGTGCCGATCTGGCCCGAGATCATCGCCCACATCCCCGTCAGGGACGAGGTGATGATCCCCCAGGTCTGGATCGCGCCCAGGGACAGCGCCTCCAGCGGCCCGGCGCTGCGGGTCTGCGGCGCGAAGAAGCTTTCGCCCCCGGTGACCCCGATCAGCCAGCGCTGCTCGAAGCCGCCGCCCTCGGCGGGCAGGTCGGACAGCTTGGGGCGCAGCGTCACGTCCAGTTCGCCCGCGCCCGCGCGCCAGAGACGCAGGGACAGGGGCTCGCCCTCGGCGGCCTCGACCGCCTCGCGCATCTGGGTGAAGCGTGCGACCGGCTCGCCGTCGATGGCCAGCACCACGTCGCCCGCCCGCATCCCGGCCTCGGCCGCCGCACTGCGCGGCGCCACGCCGCTGATGCGCGCGGGCATCGGGTCGGGCCCGGCGACGGTCAGGGTCTGGCCGTCCCGCTCGACCTGCCAGGGATGGGTCGTGGCGGCGGGCAAAGTCTCGGTCGCGGCGCCGATGTCGCGCCAGCTTTCGACAGGCAGATCGCCAAGCGCCAGGATGCGGTCGCCGGGCTGCAGCTCGTTGGTGATGGCGGGCGGCGCGTCGCTGATGGTGCCCACGCGCACCTCGTCCACAGGCAGACCCTGCACGATGGCGAAACCGCCGAAGATCAGGATCGACAGCACGAAGTTGAAGACCGGCCCCGCCAGCAGCGTGGCGAAGCGCGCCCAAAGCGGCGCGCCCTGCAGCGTCTGGCGGCGCAGGGCTGGATCGACCGCCTGCCCCGGCCCGGCGCTGGCCGCGTTGTCGTCGCCCAGAAACCGCACATAGCCGCCCAAGGGCAGCGCCGCGACCTGCCAGATGGTCCCCCGCCGGTCGGTGCGCGCATAGAGCCGCGGGCCGAAGCCCACCGAAAAGACCTCGGCCCGGATGCCGGACCAGCGCCCGACGATGTAATGGCCGTATTCGTGAACCGTCACGATCACCGCCAGCGCGACGACGAAGGCCGCCAGCGTCCAGAGCGTGCCGGTGGTCTGGGCGATCATGTCAAGCATCGGGCGGCCTTTCGTCGGGCAAGATTGTCCCAGTCCAGGACCGAGGCAAGGTCGACCGGATCGCGGCCAAAGCCTTCCTCGCCCGACAGGGCGGCCAGCGTGTCCTCGACCCGGGGGGCCATGTCGGTGAACCGGATGTTTCCGGCAATGAAATCGTCCAGCGCCTGTTCCTTGGCCGCGTTAAAGACCGCGCCGGCTGCACCGCCCGCCGCCATGACCTCGCGCGCCAGGCGCAGGGCGGGCCAGCGGGCCTCGTCGGGGGCGCGGAATGTCAGGCTGCCGATGGCGGCCAGATCCAGCGCGGCCACCGGCAGGGGGCGGCGGTCGGGCCAGTGCAGGGCAAAGCCGATGGCATGGCGCATGTCGGGCGCGCCCAGATGGGCGATGGTGCCACCGTCATGATGGGTGACCATGGCGTGGATGATCGACTCGGGGTGGACCAGCACCTTGATGCGGTCGGCGCCCAGACCGAACAGCTCCTTCGCCTCGATCACCTCCATCGCCTTGTTAAACATCGAGGCGCTGTCGATGGTGATGCGCTGCCCCATGGCCCAGTTGGGATGGGTCGAGGCCTGATCCACCGTCGCCGTGGCCAGCCGCTCCAGCGGCCAGTCCCGGAAGGCACCACCCGAGGCGGTCAGGGTCACATCCTTGACGCTGTCGAGGTTCTCGCTGCCAAGCACCTGAAAGACGGCGGAATGTTCGCTGTCGACCGGCAGGATCGTGGCGCCCGAGCGTGCCGTGGCGGCCCGAAGCAGGCTGCCCGCGCAGACCAGTGATTCCTTGTTGGCCAAGGCAAGCACGCCGCCCTGCGCCAAGGCCGTCAGGCCCGGCGCCAGCCCTGCGGACCCCACGATGGCCGAGAGGGTCCAGTCGGCGGGACGGGCGGCGGCCTCGATCAGCGCGGCGGTGCCGGCCCCCGCCGCAATGCCACTGCCGTCCAGCGCGGCGCGCAACTCGTCCAGCAGCTCGTCATGGGCGGTCACCGCGATCTCGGCCCGCAAATCGCGCGCCATCTGCGCCAGCAGCGCGATGTTGCGCCCGCCGGTCAGCGCCACGGTATGATAGGTCGCCGCCCCGCCCGCATGCCGGATCAGATCGACGCCGTTCGCGCCGACCGAGCCGGTCGCGCCGAAGATGGAAATGCGTCGCATCGGTCAGTTCACCACGGGCAGGCTGGTCAGGAATCCGATCACCATGGTGGCCAGCACCGCGCCCGTCACTGCGTCAAAACGATCCATGAAACCGCCATGGCCCGGGATCAGGTTCGAACTGTCCTTGACGCCCGCCCGCCGCTTCAGCCAGCTTTCGGCGATGTCGCCCATCTGGCCCGCGAAGCAGACGATCGGCGAGACCCAGATCAGCGCCACGTCGCCCTGACCCCAGATCCACAGGCCGGCCCCCAGAAGGCAGGCACCGATCCATCCCGCCACGCTGCCCGACCAGGTTTTCTTGGGGCTGAGCGAGGGCCAGAACTTGGGCCCGCCGATCATCCGACCGAAGAAATAGCCGAACGTGTCCGAGATGATGATGACGCCCATCAGCCACAGCACGAAGTTCAGCCCGTAAGCCTCTCGGAACACGACCAGTTCATAGGCGACCAGCAGGATGGCGGTGCCGAAGATCGCATAGGTCGCACGGTCGCGGGTGGCGGCGCCCGGCAGGCCCAGCAGGATCGGCAGCAGCAGCGCCAGCCAGGCCAGCGGATGAAAGTCGGTCAGGGCCAGCGCCTGCGACACGCCCGCGATGGCGGCCAGCGCGATGGGGCGGGAGCGCCCGAACAGGGTCACGTGGCGGGCCGGGTTCTTCCACCCGGTCATCGCCGCCAGTTCCCAGAAGGTGATGGCCGAGATGACCGCCATGGCCAGGCGCAGCCACAGCCCCTCGGCCACGGCTAGCATCACCCCGATGCCCAGAAGCACCAGCGTGGAGGCGACGCGCCGCGACAGGTCCCCCCATTTCCCGGGGGCGGCCCCGCGGGGGATCCGGCTCTCCGTCATGCGCCCCCGAAGCGGCGGTCGCGCAGGCCAAAGCGGTCCAGGATCGCCGCCAGATGATCGGGGGTGAAATCGGGCCACAGGGTCGGCGTGAACTCGTATTCCGAATAGGCCGCCTGCCAGGGCAGGAAGTTCGAGACCCGCGTCTCGCCCGAGGTGCGGATCACGAGGTCGGGATCGGGCTGTCCGGCAGTGTCCAGGCAGGCCTCCAGATCGGCCTGGCCCGGCGTCTCGACCTCGCCCCGGGCGATCTTGTCGGCGAGGCGCGTCGAGGCGCGCAGCAGTTCGTCCCGGCCGCCATAGTTGATGGCGACGGTCAGGTTCAGACGCGTGTTCCCCGCCGTGCGGGCCTCGATCGCGGCCATCAGGTCCTGCAGCTTGCGGTCCAGCCGCTCGCGCCCGCCGATGAAGCGAAGCCGCACGCCCTCCGAGGCCATGCCTTCGGCCTCGTACTGGATGTAGCGGCGGAAGATCTTCATCAGCCCGAGGACCTCCTCGGTCGAGCGCTTCCAGTTCTCGGTCGAGAAGGCATAGACCGTCAGCCAGTCCACGCCCAGCTCGGGGCAGGCCCGCACGATCTGCTTGACCCGCTCGGCGCCCCGGCGGTGCCCGACCAGACGCGGCCAGCCGCGTTCGGTGGCCCACCGGCCGTTGCCGTCCATGATGATGGCGACGTGGCGGGGCTGTGCGCCCCCGTCAGATACCGCCGCTGCGCCCCGAGCCAATGCCATTGCCGTCTCAGACCTGCATGATTTCGGCCTGCTTGGCCGTCAGCGCCTCGTCCACCGCCGCGATCATGCGGTCGGTCAGGGACTGGATCTCGGTTTCGTACAGCTTCTGGTCGTCCTCGGGCATGCCGTTGGCCTTGCCCTTCTTGACCCGATCCATGCCGTCGCGACGCACGTTCCGGATCGAGACCCGGGCGCTTTCGGCATATTGGGCGGCGACCTTGGTCAGCTCGCGGCGGCGTTCCTCGTTCAGCTCGGGGATCGGCAGCATGATGATCGTGCCGTTCAGCTGCGGGTTGATGCCCAGGCCGCTTTCGCGGATGGCCTTCTCGACCTTGCCGACCATGGCCTTGTCCCAGATGTTGATCGTCACCATCCGCGATTCCGGCACGTTGACCGTCCCCAGCTGGTTGATCGGGGTCATCTGCCCATAGGCGTCCACCTGCACCGGGTCCAGCATCGAGGCCGCGGCCCGTCCGGTGCGCAGGCTGGAAAATTCGCCGCGCAGGCTGTCCATGGCACCCTTCATGCGCCGTTCCAGATCGTCGGTGTCGATGTCGATGTCCTCAGCCATGTGGACTGCCTTCTGTCTTGATTTTTTCCGCTTGTAACCACTCTGCCGCAGCTTGGCAAAGCCTTTGCCTGCACATTCGGCAAGCTGTGATCAGGATCGCGTGCCCCCGCCCTCCTGCCGGGACAGGCGTTCCTCGATGGTGGTCAGGCGCGCCAGCACCTCGTCGCGATAGGCCTCGGTGGCGGCATTGCCTTCCTCCTGATGGGCCTCCTGCATCGAGTTCACGATCAGGCCGACCACCAGGTTCATCACCGCAAAGGTGGTGACCAGGATGAAGGGCACGAAGAAGATCCAGGCCTGCGGGAACACCTCCATCACCGGGCGCACGATGCCCATCGACCAGCTTTCCAGCGTCATGATCTGGAACAGCGAATAGGCCGAGTTGCCCAGATCCCCGAACCAGTCGGGAAAGGCCGCCGCGAACAGCTTGGTCGCCATCACCGCGAAGATGTAGAAGATGATCCCCATCAGCAGGAAGACCGAGGCCATGCCGGGCAGGGCCGACAGGAACCCCTCGACCACGCGGCGCAGGCGCGGCGTGACCGACACGATGCGCAGCAGACGCAGGATGCGCAGCGCGCGCAGCACCGACAGCCCTTGGGTCGCGGGCATCAGCGCGATGCCCACCACGATCACGTCAAAGATGTTCCAGCCGTCGCGGAAGAAGCGCGGGCCGCGCGCGAACAGCTTCAGCCCGATCTCGACCACGAAGATCATCAGGCACAGCGCGTCCAGCGCCAGGATCAGCGGCCCCGCCGCCGCCATCAGCGTGCGCGAGGTCTCCAGCCCCAGGATCAGGGCGTTGAACAGGATGACGGCCATGATGAAGGCCTGGGCCCGGGGGCCGTGGATGAACGCGTCGACGCGCGCGCGCAGGGTCATGGCAGGCTCAGTGATGGACACGGGTATAGGTTCCGCGCCCCTCCAGGATCGACCGGAACCCGCCCGGCGCATCCAGCGAGAAGACGATGATCGGCAGCTTGTTGTCGCGGGCCAGCGCGATGGCCGAGGCGTCCATCACGCCCAGATGCTTCTGCAGCACCTCGTCATAGGTCACATCGCCATAGCGCTGCGCATCCGCGTGCTTGACCGGATCCTTGTCATAGACCCCATCGACCTTGGTGCCCTTGAAGATGACCTCGCAGTTCATTTCCGATGCGCGCAGGGTCGCGGCCGTGTCGGTGGTGAAATACGGGTTTCCGGTGCCGGCGGCGAAGATCACGATGCGCTTCTTCTCCAGATGGCGGATGGCGCGGCGGCGGATATAGGGCTCGCAGACCTCGTCCATGCGGATCGCGCTGATCACGCGGCAATGCAGGCCCCGCGCCTCGAGCGAGGATTGCATGGCCAGCGCGTTCATCACCGTGGCGAGCATGCCCATATAGTCGGCGGTGGTCCGCTCCATCCCCTGCGCGCTGCCCTGCAGCCCGCGGAAGATGTTGCCGCCGCCGATGACCATGCAGACCTCGACGCCCATCGCCTGCACGGCCTCGACCTCGCTGGCGATGCGGGCGACGGTGGGCGGATGCAGGCCATAGCCCTGGTCGCCCATCAGCGCCTCGCCCGAGATCTTCAGCATCACGCGGCCATATTGCCTGGGGGTCTCGGTGGTCATCGGGGGGCTCCTGTCGCCGGTCGCTTTCATCGCGCCGTTAAATGTCGCAAAAGGCCCGAAGGTTCAACTGCCCGGAGGACCCATGCGCGACCCTGACCTGACACAGATCGACGCCTCGCGCCACCTGCTGATCGCGGGACCGACCGCCAGTGGCAAATCGGCGCTGGCGCTGGCCGTGGCAGAGGCACAGGGCGGGCTGGTGGTCAATGCCGATGCGCTGCAGGTCTGGTCCTGCTGGCGGGTGCTGACGGCGCGCCCCTCGGCGGCTGATCTGGCGGCGGCGCCCCATGCGCTTTACGGCCATGTCGCGCCGGGCGAGGTCTGGTCGGTCGGCGACTGGCTGCGCGAGGTGGCGGCCCTGACCGGGCAGCGGCTGATCGTGGCGGGGGGCACCGGGCTGTACCTGACCGCGCTGACGCGGGGGTTGGCACCGATCCCCGCCACGCCGCCGGATCTGCGCCGCCTGGCCGATGCGCGGCTGGCCGAACCGGGCGGTCTGGCGGCGCTGGTGGCCGAGCTGGACGCCCCCTCGCGCGCGGCCATCGACCTGCAGAACCCCGCCCGCGTCCAGCGAGCGTGGGAGGTCTGGCAGGCCACCGGGCGCGGCATCGCCGACTGGCAGGCCGACACGCCGCCACCGCTGATCGCCCCCGCCGAGTGCCAGCGCCTCGTGATCACCGCCGACCGCGACTGGCTGGCGGAGCGCATCGCCCTGCGCTTTGACACCATGCTGGATCAGGGCGCGCTGGACGAGGTGCGCGCGATGCTGCCCCTCTGGGATCCGGCGGCGCAATGGGCCAAGGCCATCGGCGCGCCCGAGCTGATCGCCCATCTGCAGGGCCATCTGACGCTGGCGCAGGCGCGCGAGCGGGCGGTCATCGCCTCGCGCCAATATGCCAAGGCGCAGCGGATCTGGTTCCGGGGGCGGATGCGCGACTGGCAGATGTGGCAGGCCGGCAACGCAACTGCGTGAACTCGCGTTCTGATTGCGAAACCTCTGCTGCGTCAACCGCGTTTTCATAATGTGAGGCCAAGGATGCTGTAAGGCGTGCCACGGGGCACGCGCTGACGCATCACGGCCCCTGCACCTTGTTGATCGGACGCGGACATCATGACGCTTTGGGGTCGCACGCACTGGCAGGAGGGGTTCCCCTTCTCTCCGACACGGCTGAGGCCACAGGCCCCTGCCCGACCGCCCTGCGCCGCCGAGGCGGTGACCGCGGCCCGCATCCCCGAGGCCGGAACCCCGCCGATCCCCTGGGCCGCGCCGACCGATGCTGCGGGACCCATGACGCATCCCGACCCGGTACCAAGCGCCGCGCCCTCCCGTCTTGCCCCCCACCGGCCCGGTCTCAGGCTGATGCCGCTGGCCGCCTTTGCCTGGGCCGGGCCGGGGGTTCGGCGCGGCGGCACCCCCGCCCTGCCCCGCACGCGCCCCGAGCACCTGCTGATCTGGCTGGTCTCGGGCCGGATGCGCCTGCAGATCGCGCGGCAGGCGACCGAGATGCAGCCCGGCTCGCTGCGTTTCATCCCCGCCGGCACCGCCTTGGCCGCCCATCCCCTGCCCGGGGCCGAGGGGCATGTCCTGACCCTCGCCCCCGATCTGACGACCGATCTGGACCCAGCCCTGCCCCGGCAGGTGACCGCCGGTCATCCGGGCGCGGGCGGTGCGGCCCTGCTGGTCACCCTGCGCGATCTGGCCGACGAGGCCGCGCGGGCCACAGACCGCCGGGCGCTGGCCTGCCATCTGAACCTTCTGTCCCTGCGCCTGTCGCGTCTTGATCCCGAACCGGGCCGCGTCCCTGCCGCCACGC
Organism: Paracoccus gahaiensis; assembly: GCF_005048225.1. Lineage (GTDB taxonomy): Bacteria > Pseudomonadota > Alphaproteobacteria > Rhodobacterales > Rhodobacteraceae > Paracoccus > Paracoccus gahaiensis. The sequence continues at coordinate 253,712 of NZ_SUNI01000003.1, read as the reverse complement.
GCGGGAATGCGGCCAATGCCGACGCACCCCGCCCCGACCGCCCGCTGGTCGAGCGGTTCTTGGCGCTGGCGGCGGTCGAGCTGGGCCAATGCCGCAGCCTCGCGGGGCTGGCGCAGGATCTGGGCACCACGCTGACGGTCCTGGACCGCAGCTGCCTCGAGGCGCGGGGACGTCGGGCGGTGGACCTGCTGCACGGGCTGCGGCTGGACCGGGCGGCCGAGCTGCTGCGTCACACCGACTGCCCTCCGGGGCGGATCGCGCAGGATCTGGGCTATGCCAGCCACGCCCACCTGACCCGCGCCTTCGTGACCGCCACCGGCCGCACGCCCGAGGCCTATCGTGTGCAGATGCGCCAGCCGTGAGGTCAGACGGACCTCCGCCCTCAGCCTTTCATCGTCCTGAAAGCATCCATCGCAGCGTGACGTCTGCCCGGCGGCCGACAGAAACGCCCCCGTCAGTCCTGGTCAGCCTGCTCGCGTCCCTTGAACCCGGTGGCCACCACGAACTTCTCGGACGAATCGCTGCGGCTGGCCGGAGGCTTGACGTTGACGACCTTGGTGAAGCGCTTCTTCAGCAGGGTCTGCATCTCGACCTCGGCGCCGCCCGCCAGCACCTTGGCGACGAAGGTGCCGCCCGGCTCCAGCACGTCGAAGGCCAGCTGCGCTGCCGCCTCGACCAGCGCCACGATGCGGATGTGGTCGGTGCCCTTGTGCCCCGAGCTGGAGGCCGCCATGTCCGACATCACCACATCGGCCGGCCCGCCCAGCCAGGCCTTGACCTGATCGTCGGCCCCCTCGGCCAGGAAATCCAGCACATGGATCTCGGCGCCGGGGATCTGGTCGACCTCCTGCAGGTCCAGCCCCAGCACGCGCCCGACCTTCTTGCCCGATTTCTCGCCCAGGGAATTCACGCGGGCCACGGCCACCTGGCACCAGCCGCCGGGCGCGCAGCCCAGATCGACCACGCGCGCGCCGGGCACCAAAAAGCGGTACTTGTCGTCCAGCTCCAGGATCTTGTAGGCCGCCCGCCCGCGATAGCCCTCGCGCTTGGCACGCACCACGTAAGGGTCGTTCAGCTGCCGTTCCAGCCACAGGGTCGAGGACAGCTTGCGCCCCTTGGCCGATTTCACGCGCACGCGCAGGTCGCGGGCGCCGCGGCCGCTGGTCTTGCCCTCGCGGCTGGTCGGTGTCTTCGTCATCTCATGCCACTCCGTTCAGGCCGTCCGGCGTCAGGACCCCATCGCGCACCATCTGAGCATAAAGCAACCCCTCGCGCAGCCCGCGATCGGCCACCGACAGCTTGTTGGTGGGCCAGACGCGCATCAATGTCTGCAGGATCGCCGCCCCCGACATGATCAGCGCATGCCGCTCGCGCCCGATGCGCGGATCGGTGCGCCGTCCCTCGGGACCCAGCTGCAGATAGGAATGGATCACCCGGTCGATCTGGTCGCTGGTCATCTCCAGCCCGTCCACCTTGGTGCGGTCATAGCGGCGCAGGCCCAGGAAACTGGCCGCGACCGTGGTCACGGTGCCCGAGGTGCCGATGATCTGGAACCCCTCGTCGGGCGATCCGTCCGCATAGGGGGTGAAGTTTGCCAAGGCCTCCTCGAAGAACCAGCTCATCAGCGCGAAGCGGCCCTGATCGTCCTCCACATCGGCGAACTGATCGCGCAGCGTCGCCACGCCCAGGGGCACGCTGATCCAGTCCACGACCCGCGCGCCGCCGGGCTGCGGATTGCCGAAGCCGTCCGCCAGCCGCATGATCGCGCGGGGACGTTCCTTGGGCTCCACGTCCTCGAGGTCGATCCAGACCAGTTCCGTGGACCCGCCGCCGATATCGACGACCATCAGCGTCTCGGTCTTGTGGCTGACCAGGGGCGCGCAGCTGATCACCGCCAGCTGCGCCTCTTCCTCGGAGCCGATGATCTCGATCGGCAGGCCGGTCTCGCGGCGGATGGTGCGCATGAAATCGCGGCTGTTGCGGGCCCGGCGGCAGGCCTCGGTCGCCACAAGGCGCATGTTGCGGACCTTGTGCTGGTCCAGCTTGCGCCGGCAGACCTGCAATGCGTGGATGGTACGCGCCATCGAACTGCGGGACAGGCGTCCCGAAGCTTCCAGCCCCTGACCAAGCTGAACCGGCTTGGAGAAGCTGTCGATGACCTGGAACTGACTGCCCGTCGGACGGGCAATCAGCATCCGGCAAGAATTCGTCCCGAGGTCCAGCGCAGCATAAAGCGGCCCTTCCTCGGGAAGTCGGGTGCCTGACGGCTCGACCGTGATGTTCGGGAACGCGCCCGCACCCGCAGGACGCTTGGGCGTCATGACACACGCCCTCCGATGACTGGTTGCATAAAACGTAACCTGCCCGGAGGGACCATTCAAGGGGCGGCGGGCGCGATGCGGTGCCGATCGGACGATCCCGCGGGGCCGGGCCGAGGAAGTTCCGGCGCTTGTGCGGCCCGTCTTGACGCGCGGACGGGCGCGCGGCAAGCAGGATCGATGATCGACCTCCGCCCCGTAGCCCATCCGATCGGCAGGATCCTGACCGTCCTCGGGGCCTTCATGCTGGCGCCCATGGCGGTGGACTGGTGGCATGGCGATCCGCACTGGGAGGTCTTTTTGCAATCCAGCGCTCTGACCATGGTGGCGGGGCTGCTGGTCTCGACCGCGACGGCGGGGCGCTATGACCACTTGAGCCTGCATCAGGCCTTCCTGCTGACCTCGGGGATCTGGCTGGTGCTGCCGCTGTTCGGCTGCCTGCCCTTCATGCTGGGCATGCCCAATGCGACCTTCACCGACGCGATGTTCGAATCGATGTCGGGGTTCACCACCACCGGCACCACGGTCTTTCCGGCGCTGGACGATCTGGCGCGGGGCATTCATCTGTGGCGGGCGATCCTGCACTGGGCCGGGGGGCTGGGGATCGTCGTCGTCGCCATGGTCTTCCTGCCGGTGATGAAGGTCGGCGGCATGCAGTTCTTCCGGTCCGAGGGCTTCGACACGCTTGGCAAGGTGCTGCCCCGCGCGGGCCAGATCGCCGGAGAGATGACCCGCCTCTACCTGATCCTGACGGGCGCCTGCCTCGTCACCTACCTGCTTCTGGGGATGAGTGGCTTCGACGCGGTCGTGCAGGCGTTCAGTACCGTCTCGACCGGCGGGTTTTCCAACTACGATGCCAGCTTCGGCGCCTTTCTGGGGCCTGCGGAATGGGCGGCCTGCGTGTTCATGGTGCTGGCCTCGATCCCCTTCATCCGCATGGTGCAGCTGATGCGCGGGCAGGCGCGGCCCCTGTGGCGCGACACGCAGGTGCGGGCCTATCTGCGCTGGATCGCCTATGCCTGCATCATCATCCTGCTCTATCGCGTCCTCTGGCTGGGGCAGACCGGGGATCCCGAGGAATTGCTGCGGGAAACCGTGTTCAACACCATCTCGACCTTCTCGGGCACGGGCTTCGCCTCGACCGACATGACGGGCTGGGGGCATCTGTCGCTGACCGTGCTGATCATCTGCGGGCTGATCGGCGGCTGCACCGGGTCGACGGGCTGTTCGGTCAAGGTCTTCCGCTATCTGGTGCTGTTCGAGGCGGTGCGCGCCCAGATCCGCCGCATGCAGTCGCCGCACCGGGTCTATCCGCTGCGCTATGACGGCCATCCGCTGGAGCAGGACGTGGTCGATTCGGTCATGGCCTTCTTCACGCTGTTCTTCCTGACCTTCGGGCTGCTGATCGTCGGTCTGTCGCTGACCGGGCTGCATCCGCGCACCGCCCTGACCGCCGCCTGGACCGCCATCGCCAATATCGGCCCTGTCTGGGGCCCCGAGATCACCCCGAACGGATCCATCGCCGAATTCCCGACCTCGGCCAAATGGCTGATGACCCTCGGGATGTTCCTCGGCCGGCTGGAATTGGTCTCGGTCCTGGTGCTGCTGCTGCCGCGCTTCTGGCGGGCCTAGGGCAGGACGGGGGACGCGGCGTCGGGGGCGGAGATCGTTTCGGGGGGAGGGCCTGCGGGGTCCATGGGCGCGGGTGCCTCGGTCGCGCCGGGGGCGTGGCGGGCCAGGCTGTCGCTGAGCTCGGCGGTCAGCCGGGCCTGCGTGTCGGGATCGGCTGCGGGCCAGATCAGCACCCAGCCCTCGGCCCGGCCGTCGCGGACCCAGCCTTCGGCGGCGCCGATATGGGCGTCGTTGGCGCCCCGCAGGGTGACATGGCCCTGCCGCACATTGCGGTCCGGCGCGGGCACCCAGCCAAGCGCGGTCACCAGCCCCGCCAGATCCAGCAGCTCCTGCTGGCCGCCCGGCTGGCTGAACAGGATCAGCGCCGCGCCCGAGCCGTCGCGGGGCCCATAGATCGACAGCGCCCGCTCGGCCCGGTCGAATTGCAGCGCGCCCATCGGCGCGGCCACGGTCAGCCCGGTCGCGTCGTCGCGCAGCGGGGCGACCCCCATCCGGTCGCGCCACTCCGCGCGCGCGGCGATCAGGTGCTGCAGCGCGGTGCCGGGATCGGTCGAGGCCCGGCCTTCGGCGATCTCTGCCCGGATCGCGGCGCGGGTCATGGGACCGTCCTTGCCGTCGATCTCTCCGGCGTAATGCCCGGCCCATCGCAGCGCGCGCTGCACCTCGTGCAGAGGCGGCAGCGGTTGCGCCGCATCGGGCAGCGGCAGGTCGGGCGCCTGCCCTTCGTCCAGCGGCTGTCCCAGATCGGCCCCGTCGACGCGCATCGCATCCTCGGGGATCAGCCCGGCCTCGGCCAGCACCGGCAGCCAGGCCCGCGCGGCCTCCTCCGCCACCGGGCCCAGGGCCACGGCAAAGCGCCCCTCGGGCAGATCCCAAAGACCCGCCCCGGGGAACTCCTCGCGCGTCCGGGCCAGCGCCGCCTCGGCCTCGGCGCGGTCGGCAAAGCTTGCCAGCTGCAGGAAGCTGCCGGGCGGCGGCGAGGCCACCGGCGCGGTCGCGTCCCCAAGGCCCGCCTCGGGACCACCCCCCGCCGGCGTCAGCGCCGTGCCCGGCGCCGGCACGCTGACGAAGCTGTCCCCCGGCACCGCACCCGCCGCGCGCAGATCGCGCAGCCGCGCCTCGGCCTGGGCCGGGTCCAGCGGCCCGAGCGCGATCCCGGTCCAGCCGCCCGGCAGCGGCAGCGTCACCACATCGTCGAACCGCGCGGCCCAGCCCGCCGCGGCTTCGGTCGCGGCGCCGGGCAGGCGCTTGGCCTCCAGCCGGATCACCGCCTCCTGCGCCAGCGCCATCCCCGGCAGCGCCGTTGCCAGAACCATCGCCGCCACGCGCCGCCGCATCGGGGTCGCCTTGCCCATCATCCTGCCCCTGCCATCCTGTCGCGGGACCGCTGCCCGCTGCCCGGCCTTTATTGACCCTGTGGCACCCTGCGCCTAGAAGACGCGGGCGCCCTGCCCCCGATTAATGCAAAAGGACGGCCCGATGACCAGCCCCAACCGACCCCGCAGCTTCCAGGAGATCATCTTGGCGCTGCAGACCTATTGGGCGGCACAGGGCTGCGCCATCCTGCAGCCCTACGACATGGAGGTCGGCGCGGGCACCTTCCACCCGGCGACCACGCTGCGCGCCCTGGGCAGCCGGTCCTGGGCCGCCGCCTATGTCCAGCCCTCGCGCCGCCCCACCGACGGGCGGTACGGAGAGAACCCCAACCGGCTGCAGCACTACTACCAGTATCAGGTCATCATCAAACCCTCGCCCCCCGACCTGCAGGAACTGTATCTGGGCAGCCTGCGCGCCATCGGGCTGGACCCGATGGTCCATGACGTCCGCTTCGTCGAGGATGACTGGGAATCCCCCACCCTCGGCGCTTGGGGCCTGGGATGGGAGGTCTGGTGCGACGGGATGGAGGTCAGCCAGTTCACCTATTTCCAGCAGGTCGGCGGGCATGATTGCAAGCCGGTCTCGGGCGAGCTGACCTACGGTCTGGAACGTCTGGCCATGTATGTGCTGGGCGTGGAACATGTCATGGACATGCCCTTCAACGATCCCGACGCGCCCATCCCGCTGTCCTATGGCGACATCTTCCGCCAGACCGAACAGGAATACAGTCGCTGGAACTTCGACCAGGCCGACACCGACACGCTGTTCCAGCATTTCAAGGATGCCGAGGCCGAATGCGCCCGCATCCTGGGCGCGGACCGCACCGACAGCGCGGGCCGCGTGATCCCGATGGCCCATCCCGCCTATGATCAGGCGATCAAGGCCAGCCATATCTTCAACCTTCTGGATGCGCGCGGCGTCATCTCGGTCACCGAGCGGCAGGCCTATATCGGCCGGGTGCGCACGCTGGCCAAGGGCTGCGCCGATCTGTTCCTGACCACCGATGCCGCAGGCGGGGTCGCCGCATGAACTGGGGCAAGGTCGCGGCCCTGGCCCTGCTGGGCAGCGCCATCGCCGCAGGCGGCGGCATGTGGTATGCGCAGGAATACGGCTATTACGAGCCCATCGACGCGACCGGCCCCGGCGCCGCGCTGGCGGTGACGACCCCCGCAGGTGAGCAGGCGCTGACCCTGACCGGCTTCGAGGGGATCGACGCGGACAGCTCTCCGCTGCGCTGGCGGGCCTGCACGACGGTCGAGGCGATGCCCGCCGACGCCATCCCCTTCGAGGGCGCCACGCCGCTGAACGCCCCGCGCTGGTTCGACTGCTTCGACGCCGCGCAGATCGGCGCCGATCTGGCCGACGGCACCGCCCGCGCCGTCCTGTCGGTCAGCGACATCCGCCCCGACGTGGACCGGGTGCTGGCCGTCTATCCCGACGGCCGCGTCTATGGCTGGCACCAATATGTTGACAAGACCCCGGAACGCGGAGTGATGGACTGATGCCCGACCTGCTGATCGAACTGCTTTCCGAGGAAATCCCCGCCCGCATGCAGGCCCGCGCCCGCGAGGACCTGAAGCGCCTGGTGACCGAGGGGCTGGTGCAGGCGGGCCTGATCTATGCCGGCGCCGGGGCCTTCTCGACCCCCCGCCGCCTGACCCTGACCGTCGAGGGCCTGACCACCCACAGCCCCACCACCCGCGAAGAGCGCAAGGGCCCCCGCACGGATGCCCCCGAAAAGGCGCTGGAGGGCTTCCTGCGTTCCACCGGCCTGACCCGCGACCAGCTGGAAGCGCGCGACGACAAGAAGGGCCAGGTCTGGTTCGCCACGATCACCCATGAGGGCCGTCCCGCCTCTGCCATCGTCGCAGAGGTCCTGGACGCCACGATCCGCGCCTTCCCCTGGCCCAAATCCATGCGGTGGGGCGCGGGCAGCCTGCGGTGGGTCCGCCCGCTGCACGCGATCCTCTGCATCCTCTCCGACGAGGCGGGCGCCGAAACCGTCCCCCTGACCGTCGATGGCATCACCGCCGGCAACACCACCCGCGGCCACCGCTTCATGGCTCCCGACGCCTTCCCCGTCACCGGGTTTGACGACTACGCCGCCAAGCTGCGCCGCGCCCGTGTCATGCTGGATGCCGAGGAACGCGCCTCCGAGATCCGGTCGCAGGCCGAGAACCTGGCCTTCGCGCGCGGCTGGCAGATCGTCCCCGACGAGGCGCTGCTGGCCGAGGTCGCGGGCCTCGTCGAATGGCCCGTCCCCCTGATGGGCGTGATCGAGGATCGCTTTCTGGCCCTGCCGCCCGAGGTGCTGCAGACCTCGATGAAGGAGCATCAGAAGTTCTTCTCGGCCCGCAACCCGAAGACGGGCCGGATCGAGGGCTTCGTCACCGTCGCCAATATCGAGACCCCCGATGACGGCGCCACGATCCTCGCCGGCAACCAGCGCGTGCTGGCCGCCCGCCTGTCCGACGCCGCCTTCTTCTGGGAGAACGACCTGCGCGAGGCCAAATCTGGCATGGCGGCCTGGGCCGAGGGCCTGACCTCGGTGACCTTCCACAACAAGCTGGGCTCGCAGGCCGACCGCATCGCCCGCATCGCGGCGCTTGCCCGCGAGATCGCGCCTCTGGTCGGCGCCGACCCCGATCAGTCCGACCGCGCCGCCCGTCTGGCCAAGCTGGACCTGCGCTCGGCGATGGTCGGAGAGTTCCCCGAACTGCAGGGCACCATGGGCCGCTACTACGCGCTGGAGGCCGGAGAGCCCGAGGCCGTGGCCGACGCCACCCGCGACCACTACGCGCCGCTCGGCCCGTCCGACGCGGTGCCGACCGCGCCCGTGTCGGTCGCCGTGGCGCTGGCGGACAAGATCGACACGCTGACGGGGTTCTGGGCGATTGATGAAAAGCCGACGGGGTCGAAGGACCCCTATGCGCTGCGCCGGGCGGCGTTGGGGGTGATCCGGCTGGTATTAAGCAATAAAATCCGACTGCGCCTGAAAGACCTGATTACATCGCATAGCGTGCGCGTGCTTCCAGATACCTACAGTGAAGTGCAAGAGAACGCGCATGTAATAGATCAGGGATCGCAGAAGCATATTCGTGAAAAGTACGATATAGTTGCGCTTGCAAAAGAGGAAGGGCGGCACGTCACACTCCATTTTTGGAAATTTGACGATGAAGAAAAAGTGCACCTAAATTCCTTCCTCCACGACCGCCTCAAGGTCCATCTCCGCGATCAGGGCATCCGCCACGACATCATCGACGCCATCCTCGCGCAGGAGGGTAACGACGACCTCGTGCAGGTGGTGAACCGCGCCACTGCCCTGAACGACATGCTGCAGACCGAGGACGGGAAAAACCTCACGCAGGGCCTCAAGCGCGCCGGCAACATCCTGGCGCAGGCCGAGGAGAAGGACGGCGTCGAATACAGCTTCGGCGCCGACGTGAAGTTCGCCGAGACCGACGAGGAACGCGCCCTCTTCACCGCGCTGGACACCGCTACGCCCGCGATCCGCCACGCCATGGCGTCAGAGGACTTCCCCGCCGCCATGTCCGCCATCGCCGCCCTGCGCAGCCCCATCGACGCCTTCTTCGAGGCCGTGCAGGTGAATGCCGACAGCCAGATCCTGCGCCGCAACCGCCTGAACCTGCTCTCGCGCATCCGCGACGCCGGCCGCCAGATCGCGGACTTCACCCGCATCGAGGGATAGACGAAAGGCCCGGAGTTCTCGCTCCGGGCCTTCTTCTTTGTCCAAATACCCACTTGCAACCGGTCGGATCAGACCGCGCGTTCGACCATCATGTGCTTGATCGACGCGATCGCCTTGGCCGGGTTCAACCCCTTCGGGCAGGTATTGGTGCAGTTCATGATCGTGTGGCAGCGATACAGCTTGAAGGGATCCTCCAGCTCGTCCAGACGCTCGCCGGTGGCCTCGTCGCGGCTGTCGATGATCCAGCGATAGGCGTGCAGCAGAGCGGCGGGGCCCAGATAGCGGTCGCCGTTCCACCAGTAGGACGGGCAGGCGGTCGAGCAGGAGGCGCAGAGGATGCACTCGTAGAGCCCGTCCAGCTTCTTGCGATCCTCGATCGACTGCTTCCATTCCTTGCCCGGCGTGGGCGTCTTGGTTTGCAGATAGGGGTTCACCGAGGCGTGCTGGGCATAGAAATGCGTCAGGTCGGGGACCAGGTCCTTGACCACCGCCATATGCGGCAGCGGATAGATCGACACGTCGCCCTTCACCTCGTCGATGCCATAGATGCAGGCCAGATGGTTGCCGCCGTCGATGACCATCGCGCAGGATCCGCAGATCCCCTCGCGGCAGGAGCGGCGGAAAGCCAAGGTCGGGTCGATCTCGGATTTGATCTTGATCAGCGCGTCCAGCATCATCGGGCCGCACTTGTCCAGATCGATGATATAGGTGTCCAGACGCGGGTTGTCACCCGTCTCGGGATCCCACCGATAGATCTTGAACGTCTTGACGTTGGTGGCGCCGACGGGCTTGGGCCAGGTCTTGCCGACCCGGATCTGGCTGTTCTTGGGCAGGGTGAACTGAACCATGGGATGCTCCTTTCAGAGAGTGCCTTCGGACGGCGATGGCGCCGTAAACAGGGGTTGCGAGCGAGAGACCAGATCGGCCACCCGGTCGCGGGCATGGGGGTTCAGCGCCAGCCCGTTCAGGCGGCGCAGGAATTCGGTGGCATTCGCGCTCAGCTGCTCCATGCCGCGCCCGTCCAGCGGCGGCAGGGCATCGAGGCGGGCCGGATCGATCCCGGCCAGGTCCAGCAGCTGGCGGCCCGGACGCTCGGGATCGGGCTCGTCCTCCAGCTTCAGCCGGGTGACACGCTCGGGGCCGAGCGCCGTCGTCAGGCGCCGGATCAGGTCGCCCCAGCCGGGCAGATCGGCAGTCTCGGCCTGAAACGCCTCCCAGGTGCCGCGATAGCCGTCCGTGCGCACGGCCTGCGCCCAGACCGAGGGCAGCCACGCGGCCATGCGGCGGGTATAGATCGCGACCTGCGGGGCAAAGCCGCGCGCGGCGGCCTGATCCATCAGCGGCGCCAGCAGGTCAGGCAGAGCCGGATAAAGCCGCGTCTCGCCGCCATTGCCCGGCATCGCCCCGGCCAGGTTCTCGTGGCTGAGGATGACCGTCTGCGGCCCCTCGGGCAGCGTGTCGAGAACCACGCCGAAGGCATCGGACAGCGCCAGACGAAGATCGGGGTCCCGGTACAGGCTGGCGGCGACGGCCGCGCGGCCCAGGGGGCGCATCGGCGTGCCCTCCTCGGGGGTCCGCACGATCAGCACGTCCGACAACGCCTCGGACGACCGGCGCAGGAAGCGCTGCAGCGAGGTGGTGCCGGTCTTCTGGACGCCGACATGCAGGATCAGCGGGCGGCTCATGTCGCGCCCCGCCAGCCGGGCTGGTCGGCCAATGCCCGCACGGGCATCTGTCCCGAGCGGCGCTGGACGCAGCGGCTGAAGACCTCGGACGGATCGCGGCCGCGCAGGTAATCGCCGCTGATCTCCAGCTCGATCCCGCCATAGCCGCGGGTTCCGCTGTTTCCCGAGCCCACGCCCATGGCAATGCTGCCGCGTGGGCCCTGGGCCAGATCCGCATCGCGCAGGCACACGCGCTCGGCCTGATCCACCGGGATCGGACCGCAGGCCGCCACGACTGCCACCAAAGGCAGCCAGACGACGCGCCGTGCCTGCGCGATCATGGCCTTACGCCGTGCGCGCCGCAGCGGCGATGCACTGCGTCGTGGTCGGCCGCGAGACGATCGACGCCACGCTGTCGGCCGCGCCCGTCACACCTGACCGCGACATCTGGGCGATGTCGATCAGTTCGGCGGTGGTGGCGTTGTTGATCACGCAATCGGTATAGGGCGAGACGTTCACGCCCGGCAGGCGGCGCTGCATCTCGCTGTCCACCACGTTGCGGGCGATCTGACGCGAGGCGGCGTCCAGCACCGTGGGCGCGGTCGCGACAGGGGCCGAGGGAACGACAGGTGCCGCGACGGGGATCGGGGCGACGCAGCCCGCCAGGGTGGCGACGGCGAGCCCGCAGGCGGCAAGAAGATTGAAACGCATCAGTAAACCCTTTTTTTCGGAGCGATCTTGGTCAGGTCGATCCCGCCGTCTTCGGCCTTTGTCAGGGGCTCCAGGTGAACGGGGCGGTAGGCCAGTTTAACCTTGTTCCCATCGACCCAGGCAAGCGAATGCTTGCGCCAGTTGGCGTCATCCCGCTCAGGATAATCCTCGTGCGCATGTGCGCCCCGGCTTTCCTTGCGGGCCTCGGCCGCGACGATCGTCGTCAGGGCGTTGGGCATCAGGTTGGTCAGCTCCAACGTTTCCATCAGGTCCGTGTTCCAGATCAATCCGCGATCCGTCACTTTCAGGTCATCCAGCTTCCCGGCGATGGCGCCCATCTTCTCCATCCCCTCGGCCAGGGTCTTGTCGGTCCGGAAGACGGCGGCATCGGCCTGCATGGTGCGCTGCATCTCGTCGCGCAGCTCGGCCGTGCCGGTCGTGCCCTTGGCGTGGCGCAGACCGTCGAAGCGGTCCAGCGCCTTCTCGACCTGGCTCGGATCGGCCGAGGGCACAGCCCCCACGCGGTCGATCACGTCGCCCGCCCGGATCGCCGCGGCCCGGCCAAAGACCACCAGGTCGATCAGGCTGTTCGAGCCCAAGCGGTTCGCGCCATGCACCGAGGCGCAGCCGGCCTCGCCCACGGCCATCAGGCCGGGGAAGATCGCGTCGGGGTTTTCCGGCGTCGGCGCAAGGACTTCGCCCCAATAGTTCGTGGGAATGCCGCCCATGTTGTAATGCACGGTCGGAATGACCGGGATCGGCGCGCGGGTCAGATCGACGCCCGCGAAGATCTTGGCGCTTTCGCTGATGCCCGGCAGACGCTCGTTCAGGGTCTCGGGCGGCAGGTGCATCAGGTTCAGGAAGATGTGGTCCTTGTCGGGACCCACGCCGCGACCCTCGCGGATCTCCAGCGTCATGCAGCGGCTGACCACGTCGCGGCTGGCCAGATCCTTGTAGGTGGGGGCATAGCGCTCCATGAAGCGCTCGCCTTCCGAGTTTGTCAGATAGCCGCCCTCGCCGCGCGCGCCCTCGGTGATCAGGCAGCCCGAGCCGTAGATGCCGGTCGGGTGGAACTGCACGAATTCCATGTCCTGCAGCGGCAGCCCGGCCCGTGCGACCATGCCGCCGCCGTCGCCGGTGCAGGTATGGGCGCTGGTCGCGCTGAAATAGGCGCGGCCATAGCCGCCCGTCGCCAGCACCACCATCTTGGCGTTGAAGATGTGCATGGTGCCGTCGTCCAGCTTCCAGCAGACGACCCCGGTGCAGCGCCCGTCGGTGACGATCAGGTCCAGCGCGAAATATTCGATGAAGAATTCCGCGTTATGCTTGAGCGACTGGCCATAGAGCGTGTGCAGGATCGCGTGGCCGGTGCGGTCGGCGGCGGCGCAGGTGCGCTGCACCGGGGGGCCTTCGCCATATTCGGTCGTGTGGCCGCCGAAGGGGCGCTGGTAGATGCGGCCATCCTCGGTGCGGCTGAAGGGAACGCCGTAATGCTCCAGCTCGTAGACCGCCTTGGGGGCCTCGCGCGCCAGATACTCCATCGCGTCGGTGTCGCCCAGCCAGTCCGACCCCTTGACGGTGTCGTACATGTGCCATTGCCAGCTGTCGGGGCCCATGTTGGACAGCGAGGCGGCGATGCCGCCCTGCGCCGCGACGGTGTGCGAGCGGGTCGGGAAGACCTTGGTCACGCAGGCCGTGCGCAGGCCCTGTTCCGCCATGCCGAGGGCGGCCCGAAGGCCCGCGCCGCCGGCCCCGACGACGACGACGTCATAGTCATGCGTAATTGTTTCGTAGGCTGCCATGTCGTCCTCAGATCGCAATGATGGTGAAGGCCATCTTCGCCAGCGCGAAGATCGCAGCGGCGATGACGCCCCAGCCGAAGATCGCGATGGCGACCATGGTCAGCTGCTGGGCGGTGCCGTGGACATAGTCGGCGATGGCGCCGCCCTGCGAGCCCTTGATGAAATGCAGCATCCCCACGATCACGAACAGCGCGGTGATGATGCCCGGGAAGGGCCGGCCGAAATGGGCCACGACCTCGGGCTGGCTCAGGCCGATGGCCCCGCCGACCGCGATCAGGAAAAGCGGCGTCAGGATGACCAGCGCATAGCTGCTCATCGTGATGTTCCAGTGATGCGTGGTGCCCGAACGGGCCGAACCCAGGCCCGAGGCCGCCTTGCGGGGGGTGATATAGCGCATGATGCGGGGCCCTCAGCTGACGAAGAAGATGATCAGGCTCAGGATCGTCAGGACGACCGAACCGATGATGATGCCCCAGGAGGCGCGCTTGGCGTTCTCGATCTCCAGCCCCAGGCCGTTGTCGTAGAACAGGTGCCGCACGCCCGACAGCGCGTGGAACCACAGCGCCCAGGCCGAGGCCGTCATGACCAGAAAGCCCAGCCAGGACCGCAGCACCCAATCGGCGGCCGCGAAGGCGCCGGGGCTGCTGACGGCGGCGACCAGCCACCAGACCAGCAGCACGATGCCCGCGACCAGCGCGTGACCGGTGATCCGCGTCAGGATCGAGGTCACGGCGGGAATGGGCAGGCGATAGACCTGAAGATGGGGGGAAAGCGGCCGGTTACCCCGGTTCACGTCGGCCATTGGCGGCCCTCCTTTGTCGGTTCAGCTTGATCCCGGCGCAGGGCCCCCGATGGGCTGGGCTGGCCGCGCGGGCTGGCGATTGGTGCCGTTCTTGACCCCATAGATGCCCTCTGTCACCTGCAACGTCCACCCCGCGCGCCGATTTGCCGCGGAAACGGGGCTTTGTGATCACAGTCGCGGCGGCTGTGATCACAAGTAACCATCGTCTCGGGCGATGCAGCGGCAACAGGTCCGGCAGCGGGTGATCCGGGGCGAGTCGGGGCATGGCGTCAAAGGGGCATCAGCGCCCAGTAGTCCAGATCCAGCAGCACGTCGGGCAGGTACTTCCCCTGATCGTCGCGCAGCATCATGGCCGCGCTGTCGCCCTTGGTGGCGACCAGGCGCAGCCGGATCGCGCCCACGCCCGGCGCCCCTGTCGGCGCCGTGTCCAGCACCTCGGACCAGGCTCGCACCGTGTCGCCCGCAAAGCAGGGCGCGGCATGGGCGCCCGCGTTCAGCGCCACGATCATCTGCGCATTGGCCAGCCCGTTGAAGGACAGCGCGCGGGCCAGACTGATGATGTGGCCGCCATAGATCAGCCGCTGCCCGTCGGGGCGATGGGTCGTGTCGAAATGGACCTTGGCGGTGTTCTGCCACAGGCGGGTGGCCAGCATGTGCTCGGCCTCCTCGATGGTGACGCCATCGACATGGTCGATCTTCTCGCCGATGGCATAGTCGGACAGGCGATGCGGCTCGCCCGCCAGATCGAAATCATAGCCGTCGAAGGTCAGCCCGTCCGGCACCAGCAGATCGGCGGCCTCGACCGCCGGGGCCAGATCGGGAACCACCGGATCGGGGCTGGGCGCGGCGGCATCGCGCTTGCGCACCATCACCCATCGCACATAGTCCAGCACCGCCTCGTCCATCTGGTTCAGCCCGGTGGTGCGCACCCAGACCACCCCCGCCTGCCCGTTCGAGGTCGCACGCAGCCCGATCACCTGGCTTTCGGCGCGCAAGGTGTCGCCCGGCCAGACCGGCCGCAGCCAGCGCCCCTGCGCATAGCCCAGATTGGCGATGGCGTTTAGGCTGACATCCGGGACGGTCTTGCCGAAGACCGTCTGGAAGGCCAGCAGGTCGTCCAGCGGGCTGCCGTCCAGCCCGCAGGAGATCGCGAACTCGTCCGAGGAATACAGCGCATGCCGCGCGGGATAGAGCGCATGGTACAGCGCCCGTTCCCCCTCGGCCACCGTGCGGGGAACCGCGTGGCGGATCGTCTGGCCGATCGTGTAATCCTCGAAGAACCGTCCCGGATTGGTCTTGGTCATCGGCGTTCCTATTGCTGGCCCAGCTTCATGTCGGGGTGATAGTCGACCGTGACCTGCTTGGTCACGGCCTGCGCCATGCGCATGACCCCCTTGACGGGATCATGCGCCATCGTGGGGCTGCCCTGCAGCGACCAGCCCTTGGACAGGGCCTCGCTGACGCGGTGGCAGAACTGCGAGGTGTCGTCCTCGGTGATGCAGCGATAGAGCGTGGTCATCAGGCACCTCCGAAGGGCCAGGGGCCGATCCAGCCGTGGATCAGGCCGACGACGATGGTGACGATGATGGCGCCGGCCACGGCCATCGCCTCCTTGCGGGCCGGGAAGGGTCCGGTCGGGCGGACCCAGGGGCCCGCGCGGTTGATCATCGCCATCTCGACCGGCACCCAGGCCAACAGGCCGCCGAACAGGATCACCGCCGCCAGATCGCCGTTCACCAGCAGATGCGCGAGCGCCCAGAGCGCGAAGCCCGTCAGCTGCCGGTGGCGCACATGGGCGGTGATGCGGGTCTTCATCCCGTCCGCCGCATAGAAGTAGAAGGCGACGACGATCAGCAGGTTGTTGATGCCCGTGGTGGCCGCCGTGCGGTCCCACCAGACCGGGCCATAGGTCCGTTGGTAGCCCACCACCATCAGCAGGACCGAGATCACCAGAAGCACGGCCACCAGCCCCTTGCCCCGGTCGCCCATCGCCGCCCGCCGCTCGGGCGCGACGCGCTTGAACAGGTGGGCGGCCCACCACAGGGCCACACCTAGAATGAGGATCAGCATCTGGCTTCCTTTCGCTGGATCGCTTCGGCGCGCAGACTGCGCCTATTGCGCCATGGCCGCAATCGCCTCTGCCCGGTCCAGGGTCTTGCGGGCGGTGTCCACATGCAGATTCTCGACGATCCGGCCATCCACGACGGCCACCCCCCTGCCCTCGGCGGCGGCGGCCTCGAAGGCCTCGATCTGGCGCCGGGCCGTGTCGACCTCGGCCTCCGAGGGGGCGAAGGCGGCATTGGCGATGTCCAGCTGCGCGGGATGGATCAGGGTCTTGCCGTCAAAGCCCATGTCGCGGCCCTGCTCGCATTCGGCGCGCAGCCCGTCCTCGTCCTTGAAGGCGTTGAAGACGCCGTCGACGATCACCACCCCATGCGCCTTGGCCGCCAGCAGGCACAGCCCCAGCCCGGCCATCATCGGCAGGCGGTCGGCGCGGTGGCGGCTGCCCAGCTCCTTGGCCAGATCGTTGGTGCCCATCACCATGCCCTGCAGGCGCGGATGGGCGGCGATGGCGGCGGCGTTCAGCATGCCCAAGGGCGTCTCCATCATCGCCCAGAGCGGCGTGTCGGGGATCAGCGCGGCCACCCGGTCCAGATCGGCGGGGCTGTCCACCTTGGGGATCAGCACCGCATCGGCGGGCAGGTCGATGCAGGCCCGCGCGTCCTGCTCGCCCCAGGCCGAGGTCAGCGCGTTGATCCGCACGATCCGCGCCCGGGCGCCGTAATCCTGGGCCAGCGCCTCGGCCAGCGACGCCCGGGCGGCAGGCTTGGCGTCAGGGGCGACGGCATCCTCCAGGTCGAAGATGATCGCATCGGCGGCCAGGCCGCGCGCCTTCTCCATCGCGCGGGCATTGGCGGCGGGGATATAGAGAACCGAGCGATAGGGGCGGGCCATGCGGAACCTCCGGGCAATGATGTTGCGCGACGCTGCCCCGGCGCGCCACAAATGGCAAGCCGAAATTGCCGCACTGCGGCATCAGCCCGCGACGGCCTGCCAGATCAGCCGCAGCGACACGGCCAGCAGCCCCCAGGTGATCAACTGGTAGAACAGCTTCGGCGGAATCACCCGGACCAGCCGCAGCCCCGCCCAGACCGCCACCAGCGACAGGGGCATCAGCACCGCCGCCGTCGCCAGATTGGCCAGCGACAGCTGCCCGAGCGCGGCATAGGGGATCAGCTTGATCCAGTTGCCGATGGCGAAGAACCAGGTGGTCGTGCCCGCATAGATCAGCGGCGACAGGCGCAGGGGCTGGGCATAGACCTGCCACAGGGGCGCGCCCGCATGGCTGACGAAACTGGTATAGCCCGCCATCCCGCCCCAGATCGTCGCCGCCGCCCCCGAGGCGCGGCGCGGCGCACCCTCCCGCAGTGGGCGGATCAGGGCGTTCAGCGCGAATCCCAGCCCGATGACGCCCACGATCAGCGTCACGCCCCGAACCGGCACGATGCTGGCCGTGGCCCAGCCCACCGCGATCCCCGCCATCGCGCCCGGCAGGGCCAGCATCAGCACGCGGCGGTCGAAATTGCGCCGGAAGGCGATCAGCCCGCCCACATCCGAGACGACATAGATCGGCAGCAGCAGCCCCGCCGCCTGCACCGGCGACATGACCAGCGACATCAGCGGGACCGAGATGATGCCCACCATCGCCAGCCCGCCCTTGGACAGGCCCACCGCGATGGCCGCCACCACGGCCAGCGCCCAGCCCGTGACCGACAGCTCCAGCATCAGGCCCCTCTCCCCCTGCATGACGCGCAAGCTGTGGCGCGCGACCGGGCGATTGGCAAGTGTTGGCGCCATCAGTGGCCCCGGCGCGTGGCGATCCCTTGCGCATTCATGCACGACCCCTTACCCCTGCCGCAACATTCCACCACAGCATTCGGAGGTTACCCATGGCCCGACCCAAAATCGCACTTATCGGTGCGGGGCAGATCGGCGGCACGCTGGCGCATCTGGTCGCGATGAAGGAGCTGGGCGATGTCGTCCTGTTCGACATCTCGGAAGGCACGCCGCAGGGCAAGGCCCTGGACATCGCTCAGTCCGGCCCGTCCGAGGGCTTCGATGCCCGCATGAAGGGCGCCAACGATTACGCAGACATCGCCGGCGCCGATGTCTGCATCGTCACCGCAGGCGTGCCGCGCAAGCCGGGCATGAGCCGCGACGACCTGTTGGGCATCAACCTCAAGGTCATGAAATCCGTGGGCGAGGGCATTGCCAAGCATGCCCCCGACGCCTTCGTGATCTGCATCACCAACCCGCTGGACGCCATGGTCTGGGCGCTGCGCGAGTTCTCGGGCCTGCCCCACAACAAGGTCTGCGGCATGGCCGGCGTGCTGGATTCGGCCCGCTTCCGCCATTTCCTGTCGCTGGAGTTCAACGTCTCGATGCGCGACGTGACGGCCTTCGTGCTGGGCGGGCATGGCGACACGATGGTGCCGCTGACCCGCTATTCCACGGTCGCGGGCATCCCGCTGCCCGATCTGGTCAAGATGGGCTGGACCACGCAAGAGAAGCTGGACGGAATCGTGCAGCGCACCCGCGACGGCGGCGCCGAGATCGTCGGCCTGCTGAAGACCGGCAGCGCCTTCTATGCCCCCGCGACCAGCGCCATCGAGATGGCCGAGGCCTATCTCAAGGACCAGAAGCGCGTGCTGCCCTGCGCGGCGCATGTGGACGGCGCCTATGGCCTCAAGGGCATGTATGTGGGCGTCCCGACCGTGATCGGCGCGGGCGGGGTCGAGAAGGTCATCGACATCAAGCTGGACCGTGACGAGCAGGCGATGTTCGACAAGTCCATCGACGCCGTGAAGGGCTTGGTCGAGGCCTGCAAGGGCATCGATTCCAGCCTCGCCTGATCCTGCCGTCCCTAGACTGACCTGCGGCGCGTCCCCGGACGCGCCGTTTGCATGTCGGCCCTTCGCGGGGCGCGGGGATGCGGGGTTTACACTTGGCCGCTCACCTGAACGTGACTGTTCCACGTGCGAATCACCCGGGCTACCTCTACTGCCGGACACTTTGTGATCACAGCCTTTCTACCTGTGATCACATTAAGCGACTTCCCGCCGGTTTTCGGCATTTTACGGGGATTCCGTTTCAGACAGCCCTCGCCCTGTGGCACAACGCCCCAAATCAGTCGAACCGAACGAGGGGGTCGCGATGAACATTCACGAATACCAGGCCAAGGCGCTGCTGCGTCAATACGGCGCGCCGGTCAGCGATGGCCGCATCGTGATGAAGGCCGACGAGGCCAAATCGGCCGCAGGCGAAATGGACGGCCCGCTCTGGGTGGTCAAGGCGCAGATCCACGCAGGTGGACGCGGCAAGGGCAGCTTCAAGGAAGCCGCCGCCGGCGAGAAGGGCGGCGTGCGCCTGGCCAAGTCGGTCACCGAGGCCGAAGAGATGAGCCGCCAGATGCTGGGCCGCACGCTGGTCACGCACCAGACCGGACCGGCCGGCAAGCAGGTCAACCGCATCTATATCGAGGACGGCAGCGACATTTCGCGCGAGCTGTACCTGGCCCTGCTGGTCGATCGCCAGACCAGCCGCGTCAGCTTCGTCGCCTCGACCGAGGGCGGCATGGACATCGAGGAGGTGGCCGAGCACACCCCCGAGAAGATCGTGACCTTCAGCGTCGATCCCGCCTCGGGCCTGTCGGATTTCCACGGCCGCCGCGTGGCCTTCGCCCTGGGTCTGGAGGGCGCGCAGGTCAAGCAATGCGTGGCCCTGGTCAAGAACCTCTATCGCATGTTTATCGAAAAAGACATGGAGATGCTGGAGATCAACCCGCTGATCGTGACCCCCGAGGGCCAGATCAAGTGCCTCGACGCCAAGATGGGCTTCGACAACAACGCGCTCTATCGCCAGCAGGACATCCTGGCCCTGCGCGACGAGACCGAGGAGGACAGCAAGGAGCTGGCCGCCTCCAAGTTCGACCTGAACTACATCGCGCTGGACGGCGAGATCGGCTGCATGGTCAACGGCGCCGGTCTGGCGATGGCCACGATGGACATCATCAAGCTGTTCGGGGCCGAGCCCGCCAACTTCCTGGACGTGGGCGGCGGTGCGACCACCGAGAAGGTCACCGAGGCGTTCAAGATCATCACCTCGGATCCCAACGTCAAAGGCATCCTGGTCAACATCTTCGGCGGCATCATGCGCTGCGACATCATCGCGGAAGGCATCATCGCCGCCGTGAAGGAAGTCGGCCTGCAGGTCCCGCTGGTCGTGCGTTTGGAAGGCACGAACGTGGAACTGGGCAAGGAGATCATCGCCAACAGCGGGTTGAACGTGATCGCCGCCGACGACCTCAAGGACGGCGCCGAGAAGATCGTGAAAGCGGTCAAGGGCTGATCCATCCGGGCGCGCGACAGCCGCGCGCCCTCCTCTGGAACATCGCCGCGCAGGTGCGCGGCTTACGCAAGGAGGCCATGATGGCCGTTCTCGTCGACAAGAATACCAAAGTCATCTGCCAGGGGATCACCGGATCCCAAGGCACCTTCCACACCGAACAGGCGATCGCCTATGGCACGCAGATGGTCGGCGGCGTCACGCCCGGCAAGGGTGGCACGGACCATCTGGGCATGCCCGTGTTCAACTCGGTCCACGAGGCCGTGGCGGTGACCGGCGCGAATGCGTCCGTGATCTATGTCCCGCCCCCGTTCGCGGCGGATTCGATCCTGGAGGCCATCGACGCGCAGGTGCCGCTGATCGTCTGCATCACCGAAGGCATCCCGGTGCTGGACATGATGCGCGTCAAGCGCGCCCTGCAGGGATCGCAGTCGCGCCTGATCGGGCCGAACTGCCCCGGCATCATGACGCCGGACGAATGCAAGATCGGCATCATGCCGGGCAGCATCTTCCGTCGCGGGTCCGTGGGCGTCGTGTCGCGCTCGGGCACGCTGACCTATGAAGCGGTCAAGCAGACCTCGGACGTGGGTCTGGGCCAGTCCTCGGCCGTCGGCATCGGTGGCGACCCGATCAAGGGGATGGAACATATCGACGTGCTGCGCATGTTCCTGGACGATCCCGAGACCGAATCGATCATCATGATCGGCGAGATCGGCGGATCGGCCGAGGAAGAGGCCGCCGAGTTCCTGGCCGAGCAGAAGGCCAAGGGCAACTGGAAGCCGACCGCAGGCTTCATCGCCGGGCGCACCGCGCCTCCGGGCCGTCGCATGGGCCATGCCGGCGCGATCGTCTCGGGCGGCAAGGGCGATGCGGAATCCAAGATCGAGGCCATGAAGAAGGCCGGGATCGTCGTCGCGGACAGCCCCGCCGGTCTGGGCGAGGCGGTTCTGCGCGCGATCAAGGGATGATGATTTGATTGCCCGCCCCTCATGCTTATGTACGGGGGGCGGGCAGCCATCACGAAAGGGGCCGACACAGTGACAGCACAGCGCGCCATCGCGCCACAGCCACGCCGGACGCAGCTTGCGACCGGTCGTGGTGTTCCGCTGTCGCTGATCGCCCTTCTGGGCCTGACCGCCTGCGGGGACCGGATGACGAACGACATCCTGCCCGGCGGCATCCCGGCCCGCACCGACCTGCACGCGGCCAGCGGGCTGCCGCCCGCCAGCGTCCGCACGGTCGCCCGTCGCGCCTTCGGCTGGCGGGTGATCTATCAGCCCTCAGCCATCCCGCCCGCCGACCTGCCCCGCGCCGAAAGCCGCGCGGCGGTGGCGCTCTGCGGTCTGGAACGCCGACCGCCGCTGCGCATCGTGCAGCAGCCCAGGGTCGATCCCTCGGCCGATCCCGGTGCCCGCCTCTTCGACATCTACTGCGCCTGACCCATCCCATATTTGCCCTGAACGGGGACCAGCCATGACCGACCAGCCAAAAAACACCGATTTTCACGATTCCTCGTTCCTGCAGGGCCATAACGCGGCCTGGGTGGAACAGCTTTACGGCCAGTGGGCCAAGGATCCGGCGGCGGTCGACGCGGCCTGGGGCACCTTCTTCCAGGGTCTGGGCGACGATCAGGACGACGCCATCCGCGAGGCCGAGGGCGCCAGCTGGGCCCGCGCCGACTGGCCGCCCGCCGCCACCGACGATACCACCGCCGCGCTGACGGGCGAATGGCCCGCGGCCTCCAAGGCCGATGCCGGCGCCGCGGCGAAGAAGATCGTCGAGAAGGCCGGGGAAAAGGGCGTTGCGCTGTCGACCGCCCAGGTGCGCCAGGCGGTGCTGGACAGCATCCGCGCGCTGATGCTGATCCGCGCCTTCCGCATCCGCGGCCACCTACATGCCAAGCTGGACCCGCTCGGCCTGCGCGAGATGCCCGAGAACGGCGAGCTGGACCCGGCCACCTACGGCTTCGGCCCCGGTGACATGGACCGCCCGATCTTCATCGACAATGTGCTGGGCCTCGAGATCGCCTCGATCCGCCAGATCGCCGACCTGATGACCCGGACCTATTGCGGCACCTTCGCGCTGCAATACATGCATATCTCGAACCCCGAGGAGGCCGCCTGGCTGAAGGAGCGGATCGAGGGCTATGGCAAGGAGATCGCCTTCACCCGCGAAGGGCGCCGCGCGATCCTGAACAAGCTGGTCGAGGCCGAGGGCTTCGAGAAGTTCCTGCATGTGAAATACATGGGCACCAAGCGCTTTGGCCTCGACGGGGGCGAGGCGCTGATCCCGGCGATGGAGCAGATCATCAAGCGCGGCGGCGCGCTTGGCGTGAAGGAGATCGTCTTCGGCATGCCCCACCGGGGCCGCCTGTCGGTGCTGGCCAACGTGCTGAGCAAGCCCTATCGCGCGATCTTCCACGAATTCCAGGGCGGCAGCTTCAAGCCCGAGGATGTGGACGGTTCGGGCGACGTGAAATACCACCTAGGCGCCAGCTCGGACCGCGAGTTCGACGGCAATACCGTGCACCTGTCGCTGACCGCCAATCCCAGCCACCTCGAGGCCGTGAACCCGGTCGTTCTGGGCAAGGCGCGGGCGAAAAGCGATCAGCTGGGCGACACGACGCATCGCACCTCGGTGCTGCCGATCCTGCTGCATGGCGATGCGGCCTTTGCCGGCCAGGGCGTGGTCGCGGAATGCCTGCAGCTGTCGGGCATCCGGGGCCACCGCACGGGCGGCTGCATCCATATCGTCGTGAACAACCAGATCGGTTTCACCACGGCGCCGCATTTCAGCCGCACCTCGCCCTATCCGACCGACATCGCGCTGATGGTCGAGGCGCCGATCTTCCACGTGAACGGCGACGATCCCGAGGCCGTGGTCCATGCCGCCCGCGTGGCCATCGAGTTCCGGCAGAAGTTCCGCAAGGACGTGGTTCTGGACATCATCTGCTATCGCCGCTTCGGTCACAACGAAGGCGACGAGCCGATGTTCACGAACCCGGCCATGTACACCAAGATCAAGCAGCAGAAATCGACGCTGCAGCTCTATACGGAACGTCTGGTCGCCGATGGCCTGATCCCCGAGGGCGAGATCGAGGACATGAAGGCCGCCTTCCAGGCGCATCTGAACGAAGAGTTCGAGATCGGCAAGAACTACAAGCCGAACAAGGCCGACTGGCTGGACGGCAAATGGGCGGGCATGGATCGCGAGGGCACGGATTACGTGGCCGGCGAAACCGGCATCGCTCCCGAGGTGATGACCCAGGTCGGCCGCGCGCTGTCCACCGCGCCGGACGGGCTGACGCTGCACAAGACGGTGGGCCGCCTTCTGGAGGCCAAGAAGCAGATGTTCGAGACCGGCGAGGGCTTTGACTGGGCCACCGCCGAAGCCTTGGCCTTCGGCTCGCTGGTGACCGAGGGGCATGGCGTCCGCCTGTCGGGTCAGGACAGCGCGCGCGGCACCTTCAGCCAGCGCCACTCGGCCTTCACCGACCAGAAGTCCGAGGAACGCTACTATCCGCTGAACAACATCAGCGAAGGCCAGGCCCGCTACGAGGTCATCGATTCGATGCTGTCGGAATATGCGGTTCTGGGGTTTGAGTACGGCTATTCGCTGGCCGAACCCAACACCCTGACCCTCTGGGAGGCGCAGTTCGGCGATTTCGCCAACGGCGCACAGATCATGTTCGACCAGTTCATCTCGTCGGGCGAGAAGAAATGGCTGCGCATGTCGGGGCTGGTGATGCTGCTGCCGCACGGCTTCGAGGGACAGGGGCCGGAACATTCCTCGGCCCGCCTGGAGCGCTTCCTGCAGGGCTGCGCCGAGGACAACTGGATCGTCGCGAACTGCACCACGCCCGCGAACTACTTCCACATCCTGCGCCGCCAGCTGCATCGCGGCTTCCGCAAGCCTCTGGTGCTGATGACGCCGAAATCGCTGCTGCGCCACCCGATGGCTGTCAGCACCGCGGCGGAATTCCAGACCGGCAGCACCTTCCACCGCGTGCTGTGGGACGATGCGCAGCGCGGCACCTCGCCCACGCAGCTGGTCCCCG
Organism: Paracoccus gahaiensis; assembly: GCF_005048225.1. Lineage (GTDB taxonomy): Bacteria > Pseudomonadota > Alphaproteobacteria > Rhodobacterales > Rhodobacteraceae > Paracoccus > Paracoccus gahaiensis. Next base: position 229,235 of record NZ_SUNI01000003.1, on the reverse strand, counting down.
ACGACCAGATCAAGCGCGTCGTGCTGTGCTCGGGCAAGGTCTATTACGACCTTCTGAAGGCGCGGGACGAGGCGAAGATCACCGACACCTACATCCTGCGTCTGGAACAGTTCTATCCCTTCCCCGCGCAGGCGATGGTCAAAGAGCTGGGCCGCTTCAAGCAGGCCGAGGTGATCTGGTGCCAGGAAGAGCCCAAGAACCAGGGCGGCTGGAGCTTTGTCGAGCCCTATCTGGAATGGGCGCTGGAACGGCTTGGCGCCAAGCACACGCGGGCGCGCTATGCGGGCCGGAACGCGGCGGCCTCGGTCGCCACGGGTCTCGCCTCGCGCCACAAGGCCGAACAAGAGGCGCTGGTCGCCAACGCTCTGAACCTCGAAGGATGATCCGATGACCACCGAAGTCCGCGTGCCCACCCTGGGCGAATCCGTCACCGAGGCCACGATCGCCACCTGGTTCAAGAAGCCCGGCGACCGGGTCGAGGTCGATGAAATGCTGTGCGAGCTGGAGACCGACAAGGTCACCGTCGAGGTTCCCAGCCCCGCCGCCGGCACCCTGGCCGAGATCGTCGCCGCCGAGGGCGAGACGGTCGGCCCCGATGCGCTGCTGGCGCAGATCACCGAAGGCGGCGAGGCCGAGCAGCCCGCCGCGAAACCCGCCAAGGCCGAAGCACCGGCCGACAAGACCGAGGACAAGACGACAATGAGCGGCAATTCCGTGGACGTGATGGTCCCGTCCTTGGGCGAAAGCGTGACCGAAGCCACCGTCGCCACCTGGTTCAAGAAGGCCGGCGACCGCGTCGAGGCCGACGAGATGCTGTGCGAGCTGGAAACCGACAAGGTCTCGGTCGAGGTTCCCGCCCCCACCGCCGGCGTGCTGGCCGAGATCCTGGCCGAGGAAGGTGCGACCGTCGACGCCAAGGCCCGCCTCGCCGTGATCACCGAAGGCGCCGCCGGCGCCGCGCCGGCCAAGCCCAAGGCCTCGGACGCGCAGGACACCGTGCTGGAGAATGCCGGCCCCGAAGAGATGACCCCCCGCAGCGATGTCGAGGACGCGCCCTCGGCCAAGAAGGCGATGGCCGAAAAGGGCGTCAGCCGCGATCAGGTCCAGGGCTCGGGCCGCGACGGTCGGGTGATGAAGGAAGACGTGGCCAAGGCGCAGGCCCCCGCGCCGAAAGCCGCCGCCCCCCGCGCGCCGTCGAACGCCAGCGATGCCGACCGCGAGGAGCGGGTCAAGATGACCCGACTGCGCCAGACCATCGCCCGCCGCCTGAAGGACGCGCAGAACACCGCGGCCATGCTGACGACCTATAACGAGGCCGACATGTCCGGCGTGATGGGTCTGCGCAACGAATACAAGGACGCCTTCGAGAAGAAGCACAAGGTCAAGCTGGGCTTCATGTCCTTCTTCGTGAAGGCTTGCTGCCACGCCCTGAAGGAAGTCCCCGAGGTCAATGCCGAGATCGACGGCACCGATGTCGTCTACAAGAATTTCGTCCATATGGGCGTGGCCGTGGGCACGCCCTCGGGCCTGGTGGTTCCGGTTGTGCGCGATGCCGACCAGAAGAGCTTTGCCGAGATCGAGAAGGAGATCGGTGCGCTCGGCCTGAAGGGTCGCGACGGCAAGCTGTCCATGGCCGAGATGCAGGGCGGCACCTTCACCATCTCGAACGGCGGCGTCTACGGCTCGCTGATGTCCTCGCCGATCCTGAACCCCCCGCAATCGGGCATCCTCGGGATGCACAAGATCCAGGAACGGCCCATGGTCGTGGGCGGTCAGATCGTCATCCGTCCGATGATGTATCTGGCGCTGTCCTACGATCACCGGGTCGTCGACGGCAAGGGCGCGGTCACCTTCCTCGTCCGCGTCAAGGAGGCGCTTGAGGATCCCCGCCGCCTGCTGATGGATCTCTGATCCGCACCGAGGGGGGCGCGCACCCGCGCCCTCCGCTACCTGCGGCCCGCATCCCCAGGGGCGGGCCACCCTCGCCGGAGCCCGACCCATGCAGCTGATCGTCCGCTATGCCCATGCCGACCCGACCGTCTTCCGCCGCGCCTTCGACGCCGATGCCGAGGATCGGGGCCGCAACGGCATGACCCTGCTGCAGCTCTGGCGCGAGGGCGACGGGCAGTCCTGGGCCCTGTTCCAGGTCGCCAATGCCAAGGCCGCCCGCGACTATCTGGACGGCGCCGCCACGACCTTCAACGCCCAGGCCGGCATCACCGCCGCCGAGCCCCATTTCCTGGAAACCGCCTAGGATGTCGCCCGAGATCACCGTCCTGGCCCTGGCGGGCCTGCTGCAGACGGCCCAGTTCGCCGCCTTCTCGGTCATGGCGCAACGCCAGATCGGCCCCAAGGCTGCGATGGGCCCGCGCGACAATGTCTCGGTCCAGCTGATCGGGACGGCCGGCCGCCTTCAGCGCGCCTTCGCCAATCATTTCGAGGGGCTGATCATGTTCACCCTCGCGGTGGTCGTGGTGACGCTCGGCGAGGCCGCCTCGACGCTGACCGCCGCCTGCGCCTGGATCTATCTCGCCGCCCGCCTCCTTTATGTGCCTGCCTATCTGCTGGGCTGGGTGCCCGGACGCTCGATCATCTGGGCGATCGGTTTCGCCGCCACGGTGGTGATGATCCTTGCCAGCCTCTTCTGACTTCATCTTGGTCCAAATATCCCGCGGGGGTCCGGGGGCGCGAAGCCCCCGGTCCGCGGTCAGACGAAAGGAATTCGCATGTATGATCTGATCGTGATCGGCGCCGGCCCCGGCGGCTATGTCTGCGCCATCCGCGCCGCCCAGCTGGGCCTCAAGGTGGGCGTGGTCGAGGGCCGCGAGGCGCTTGGCGGCACCTGCCTGAACGTCGGCTGCATCCCCTCCAAGGCCCTGCTGCATGCCAGCCACCTGCTGCACGAGTCGCAGGAGAACTTCGAGAAGATGGGCCTGATGACCAGCCCGGTCGAGGTCGACTGGACGAAGATGCAAAGCTACAAGGCGGACACCGTCGCAGGCAACACCAAGGGCATCGAGTTCCTGTTCAAGAAGAACAAGATCGACTGGATCAAGGGCTGGGCCAGCATCCCCGCCCCCGGCCGCGTCAAGGTCGGCGAAACCGAGCACGAGGCCAAGGCCATCGTCATCGCCACCGGCTCGTCGCCCGCCGCCCTGAAGGGCGTCGAGGTCGACAACGAGGGCGGCACCATCGTCGATTCGACCGGCGCGCTGGTCCTGCCGAAGATCCCGAAATCCATGATCGTGATCGGCGCGGGCGTGATCGGGCTGGAGCTGGGGTCGGTCTATGCCCGCTTGGGCGCCGAGGTGACGGTGGTCGAGTATCTCGACGTGATCACCCCCGGCCTCGATACCGAGATCCAGAAGCAGTTCCACAAGATCCTGGCCAAGCAGGGCCTCAAGTTCGTCATGGGCGCCGCCGTCAGTTCGGCGGAGATGACGGAGGGAGGCGCGAAGATCACCTACGCGCTGAGAAAGGACGACAGCCAGCAGAGCCTCGAGGCCGATGTGGTCCTCGTCTCGACCGGGCGTCGCCCGCATGTCGAAGGCTTGGGCCTCGAGGCGCTCGGCGTCGCGATGACCGATCGCGGCCAGGTGAAGGTCGACGCTCACTGGGCCAGCTCGGTCAAGGGCATCTATGCCATCGGCGACGCGGTGCCCGGCCCGATGCTGGCCCACAAGGCCGAGGACGAGGGCATGGCCGTGGCCGATGTCATCGCCGGCAAGCATGGCCATGTGAACTATGGCGTCATCCCGGCGGTGATCTACACCACCCCCGAGGTTGCCAGCGTCGGTCTGACCGAGGAGCAGGCGAAGGAGGGCGGCCGCAAGATCAGGATCGGCAAGTTTCCCTTCATGGGCAATGCCCGCGCGAAAGCGCAGTTCCAGGGCGAGGGCTTCGTCAAGCTAATCGCCGATGCCGAGACGGACCGGATCTTGGGCTGCCACATCATCGGCCCGTCGGCGGGTGATCTGATCCACGAGGTCTGCGTGGCGATGGAATTCGGCGCCTCGGCCGAGGATCTGGCCCTGACCTGCCATGCGCATCCGACCGTCTCGGAAGCCGTGCGCGAGGCGGCGCTGGCCTGCGGGTCCGGCGCCATCCATGCCTGAGTCCATCCATGTCTGAGAACGCGGCAGGAAGGGGGGCGTTGCCCCCCTTGGCGCTGGCGCGCCTCACCCCCCAGGATATTTCGGGACCGAAGCTGGGCCGGCGCGGGATGCTGCTGTCGGTGCTGGCCTTGGCGGCCTGTGGCGGGGGGCGGCGGTCCTCGGGTCCGGACGGGCGGGTCACCGGATCGGGGCTGTACCCAAACGAGACGCCCTATCTGCGGCGGCGGATCAATTACTGGGCGCGCCAGAACGGCGTGCCCGCCGCGCTGGTTCAGCGCGTGGTGATCCGCGAGTCGCAGCACCGCCCGGGCGCACGCAACGGTCGCTATTACGGGCTGATGCAGATCGCGCCGCAGACGGCGCGGACCATGGGCTATCGCGGGCCGGATCAGGGTCTGCTGGATGCCGATACCAACCTGCGCTATGGGGTGCGGTATCTGCGCGGCGCCTGGCTGGTGGCCGAGGGCGATTCCGATGCGGCGATCATGTGGTACACGCGCGGCTACTACTATGAGGCGCGGCGCAAGGGCCTGCTGAAGCGGACCGGGCTGCGGGACTGATCCCCCCGCGATCGATCCTAGGGACAGGCGATCAGCTGCCCGCGACGATGCGGACGTAGTTGCGCGTCTCGCGGAAGGGCGGGATGCCGCCGTATTTCTGCACCGCGCCCGGGCCCGCGTTATAGGCCGCCAGCGCCAGGGTCCAGTTGCCGAACTGATTGTACATCATCCGCAGATAGCGCGCGCCGCCGTTCAGGTTCTGCACCGGATCGGTGGGGTTCACGCCCAGCTTGGCCGCCGTCCCGGGCATCAGCTGCGCCAGTCCCATCGCGCCCTTGTGCGAGCGGGCATTGGGGTTCCAGCCCGATTCCTGCTGCACGAGGCGCAGGAACAGATCCTCGGGGATGCCGTGGCGCTGCGCGGCCTGACGGGCATGGGGCATGTATTCGCTGCGCCGACCGGTATAGCGGGGAATGGCGGGCGCGATCTCGGGGGCAATCTCGCGCCCTGCCCCGCCCGGCTGCAACCGGCTGGAGGACTGGTACTGCGTGGACAGGCGCGAATCCATCAGCCGGGTCTGGCGGGCGAACTGTTCGGCGCGCGACCGCGACGAGTCGCCCTGCAGGCGGAGCCCCTGCGCCTCGACCGGCAGCGCCACGGTGGTGATCAGCCCCGCGCACAGCGCCGACTTCAGGAAATGTCCCAGCTGCATCTTTGTCCGCCCTCGTTCATGTCGACCGCAGCTTGGTGCCGCTTTTGCTGGCGACTATACATCAAAACCTTCTCGTTTCCAGTCGGCGCGTGCCGGGCCGGGCTGGCGGGAGGACCTTGGGCGGGTTCCTGCGCGTCGCCATGACCGGGAATCCTTGCGAGAGTGGTCCGGGCTGGGCTAGACGCGGGGACAAATCGACATCATCCAAGGAATCCGCTCATGGCAGGCAGCGTCAACAAGGTCATCATCGTCGGCAATCTGGGGCAGGACCCCGAGGTGCGCAGCTTCCAGAACGGCGGCAAGGTGGTGAACCTGCGCATCGCCACCTCGGAGACCTGGAAGGACAAGAACAGCGGCGAGCGCCAGGAGCGCACGCAGTGGCACACCGTCGCCATCTTCTCCGAGCCCCTGGGCCGGATCGCCGAGCAGTACCTGCGCAAGGGCAGCAAGGTCTATATCGAGGGCCAGCTGGAGACCCGCAAATGGCAGGACCAGTCGGGCGCCGACCGCTATTCGACCGAGGTCGTGCTGCGGCCCTATCGGGGCGAGCTGACCCTGCTGGACGGGCGCAGCGGCGGCGGTCAGGGTGGTTCCTCGGGCGGTGGCGGCTCGAGCGACGGCTACGAGGATTACAACCAGGGCGCCCCGTCCGGGCGTAGCGGCGGCGGCGCGTCCTCGGGCGGCGGTGGCGGTCGGCCGGAATATGACGACGAGATCCCGTTCTGAGGGACCGCCCTTCCGAATCACCACCGCGCGGGATGGCCCCAGAGCCGCCCTGCGTTACAGGCGCCGCGACGGGATCTGTCGCGGCGTTCCCCGTTGACGTCGCGCAAGTTGCGCGGGCCCCCTTGCGTCTTTGCGAATGATCCTGCGCTTGCAAACGCATCGGTTCGGCGCACATTGACGACAGTTCTGCGACGATCCCCCGCATCGCGACCCCCCATGAAAGCTGCCCCGATGGCCCTGACATTGACCGACCTGACCGCCCCCGAGGGTTTCGAGCGCCTCGTTCTGGCCGAGGCGCCCGAGGCCGGGCTGCGCGCGCTGATCTGCCTGCATTCGACCGCGCTCGGCCCGGCGGCGGGCGGCTGCCGGATGTGGTCCTATGCCGATGACGCGGCGGCCATCCAGGACGTGACGCGGCTGGCGCGCGGCATGACCCACAAGAACGCCATGGCCGATCTGGGCCTGGGCGGCGGCAAGGCCGTGATCATCGGCGATGCCGCCACCGACAAGACGCCCCGGATGATGCGGGCCTTCGGGCAGGCCGTCGAGGCACTGGAGGGTTGCTACTGGACCGCCGAGGATGTGGGCATCTCGCCCGAGGACATGGCCCATGCCGCCGAGGCGACGCGCTTTGCCGTGGGCCTGTCGGGGGCCTCGGGCGACCCCTCGCCCTGGACCGCCGAGGGGGTGTTCCGCTGCCTGCAGACTGGCGCGGGCCATGTCTTCGGCACCGCCGACCTGACCGGGCGGCGTGTGCTGGTGCAGGGCCTGGGCCATGTGGGCCTGTCCCTGGCCGAAAAGCTGGCCAAGGCCGGGGCGCGGCTGACCCTTACCGACATCAATGCCACGGCCCTGCAGGCGGCGGCCCGCAGGCTGGGCGCGGCGGTCTGCGCCCCCGATGCCGTCTTCGACCAGTCGGTCGAGATCTTTGCCCCCTGCGCGCTTGGCGGCGTGCTGACCGATCAGACCGCGCAGGATCTGTCCGCCAGCCTGATCTGCGGCGCGGCCAACAACCAGCTGGCCCATGACGGCGTGGCCGGGGCCCTGGCGGCGCGGGGAGTCACCTATCTGCCCGATTACGTGGTGAATGCGGGCGGCATCATCAGCGTGGCCAGCGAGATCCACGGCAAGCCCGATGCCTGGCGGCTGGAGCGTCTGACAGCCATCGCCGGGCGCGTGGGCGACATGCTGGCCCGCGCCGCGCAGACCGGCCGCGCCCCCGCCGAGGTCGCGGACGAGATGGTCGCCGCGATGCTCAACCCCCGCCGCGCCGCCTGATCCGACCCGACCCGACCCGTCGGCAGGGGCCGGCGACAGCCAGCCTGGGCGGGCCCCTCGATGGGGGCCGCCCGGGCTTTGCCGCTTAGCGGGCGTCGTGCAGGACGGACTGCAGCATCTCCGCCTCGACCGCATCGCTGACGAAGGCCGCGCCGATGCCGCGCGCCAGAACGAAGCGCAGCTGCCCGTCGACGACCTTCTTGTCCTGACCCATCAGCGCGATCAGCGCCGCGTCGTCCGGCAGGTCGCCCGGGATGTCGGACAGGCGCGCGGGCAGGCCCATCGCCGCCAGATGCGCCAGCACGCGGCTTGGGTCCTCTTGCGAACACAGCCCCATCCGCGCCGACAGGTCGAAGGCCAGCGCGCAGCCGACCGCCACCCCCTCGCCATGCAGCAGCCGGTCGGAATAGCCGGTGGCCGCCTCCAGCGCATGTCCGAAGGTATGGCCCAGGTTCAGCAGCGCGCGTTCGCCCTGCTCGGTCTCGTCGCGGGTGACGATGCCGGCCTTCATGGCGACGGCATGGGCCACCGCGTGCTGGCGCAGCGCAGGATCGTCGCGCAAGCCTGGGCCGTTCTCCTCCAGCCAGGCAAAGAAATCGGCATCGCCCAGCAGGCCGTATTTCGCCACCTCGCCATAGCCCGACAGGAAGTCGCGCGCGCTCAGCGTGTCCAGCACGTCGATGTCGGCCAGCACCAGCGAGGGCTGGTGGAAGGCGCCGATCAGGTTCTTGCCGCGCGGGCTGTTGATGCCGGTCTTGCCGCCGACGCTGCTGTCGACCTGCGCCAGAAGCGTGGTGGGCAACTGCACGAAGCGGACGCCGCGCCGCAGGATCGCCGCCGCAAAGCCCACCAGATCGCCGATCACGCCGCCGCCAAGCGCCAGTACCATGTCGCGCCGCTCGACCTGCTGGTCCAGCAGCCATTCGACGCAGGCGGTCAGATGCGGCCAGCTTTTCGTGCCCTCGCCTGCGGGCAGGACCAGCGCCTCGCTGGCGATGCCCGCCGCGCGCAGGGCCTCCTGCAGCGGCGCCAGATGCAGCCCTGCCACGGTCGCATCGGTGACGATGACCACGCGCGGCCGCGCCAGCAACGGCGCGATCTGGGCGCCCGCCCCTGCCAGCAGCCCGGCGCCGATGCGGACATCATAGGCGCGCGCGCCCAGGGGAACATGGACGGTGACGGGATCGGTCATGGGATCTCCTGGATCAGGGTCGGATCGGCCTCGGCGAGGGCCGCGATCAGGCGGGTGGCCGAGGCCTCGATGCTGTCGCCGGCCTGGGACAGGAATTCCAGCCCGGCCTGCGCATAGACGGGCGCGCGCTCGTCCAGCAGGCGCAGAAGGGTGCCCTTGGGGTCGGCGGTCTGCAGCAGGGGGCGGGTGGGCCGCTGGCGGACGCGGTGCCAAAGCAGCTCGGGCGGACAGTTCAGCCAGACCGACAGCCCGCGCGCCGCGATCAGGGCGCGGTTGTGCGGCTGCATCCACGCCCCGCCCCCGGTCGAGATGATCCCCGGTGGCCCGGCCAGAAGCCGCGCCAGCACCTGGGATTCGCGGGCGCGGAAGAACGCCTCGCCGTCGCGGGCAAAGATCTCGCTGATCGACATGGCGGCGGCGGCCTCGATCTCGGCGTCGGAATCGGTGAAGGGCACGCGCAGCCGTCGGGCCAGCTCCGACCCGATCGCCGTTTTGCCGGCGCCCATCATTCCGATCAGCACGATATGGCGCCTGAGCCGCTTCGACATGCCTGTCCCCTCAATCGGGTGACTGAATGACGTGATCTTTCGGAAATTGCCATCTATATTCGACCCGAACCGACCCGGACGCGGTCGGAGGCCAACGAGACGCGGTCGAGCAAGGGCGAATGGAATGCGGAAGTTGAAACTGCTGGTGGTGCTGATTCTGGCCGGGCTGATCGGCCTGGCGGGCTATGCCTATTTCGGCGACATGGCCCCGGCGCGCCACGAGGTCCGCAGCCCGCTGGCCCTGGACCAGGCCCCGCCCGCGACGGCGGCCCCTGCGGCCTCGACCGCGGATGCGCCTGCCGCAGATGCCCCTGCCGATGACTGATCCCGGCCCCTTGCGGATCTGCGCGCGCCTCCTCGCCGCACCGGCCCTGCTGCTGTCCCTGCTGGCGCTGCCCCTGACGGCGGCGGCGCAGAGCCAGCCCCTGTCGGCCAGCGACTGGCTGTCGGGCAGCGTGCGCGGGCCCGCGCGCGAAAGCTCGGCTTGGCGCCCGGGCGACGCGCCGCCGCCCGACCGTCCCGGCACCCGCCCCCAGGCCGTGGCGACCAGCGGCGCGGTGGGGCCGGTGCAGGTCACGCGGCTGGACCAGGGCGATCCCGACCAGACCGGCACGCAAAGCCCGCGCCGTGCCGGGCTGCCGGTCGATCTGTGGGCAGGCAGCGATCCGCAGCGGCTGGCCGAGATGATCCTCTCGACCCCCGCCCGGCTGCCCTCCATGCAGGCGCTGCTGCGCCGCGTGCTGACCGCCCAGCTGGCCCCGCCCTCGGGCGAGGCCGCCGCCGGCGCGGCGCGCGGGCAGCTGTTCCTGGCCCGGGCCGACCGGCTGCTGGACATGGGCGCGCTGGACGAGGCGCAGGCCCTGCTGGTTGCCGCCGGTCCCGGCCAGCCCGAGATCTTTCGCCGCATGTTCGACATCGCCCTGCTGGAGGGCGACGAGAGCCGCGCCTGCGCCATCATGAACGGCACCCCCGGCATCGCGCCCAGCTTCTCGGCGCGGATCTTCTGCCTGGCACAGACCGGGGACTGGGCGGCGGCGGCCGTCAGCCTGCACGGGGCCGAGGCGCTTGGGGTGATCGACGAGCGTCAGGCGATCCTGCTGACGCATTTCTTGGACGATGCCTTCGTGGACAGCCCCGACCTGCTGGACCCGGCGGACCGCATGACGCCGCTGGAATTCCGCATCCACGAGGCGGTGGGCCAGCCGCTGCCGACCCTGCCCCTGCCGGTGGCCTTCGCACAATCCGACCTGCGCCTAAACAGCGGCTTCAAGGCGCGGCTGGAGGCGGCCGAACGTCTGGCCCGGTCGGGCGCCCTGCCCCCCGCCGCCCTGCGCCAGATCTATGGCGAGCAGCGCCCCGCCGCCTCGGGCGGGGTCTGGGAACGCGCCAGCGTCCTGCGCACGCTGGAGGCGGCGCTGGCCGGGGGCGATCTGACCCAGGCCCTGCCCCGGGCCTTCGACGAGTTCCGCGCCGCCGGCATGGCCGATCTGCTGGCCGGCATGGTGGCCGTTGACCTGCCAGCCGATCCCGCCAGCGACATCTCCGATCCGCGCGCCGCCGAGATCGCGGATCTTCTGCGCGCCTTTGCCGGGCTGCCCGGCGCCGCGGTGCCCGAACCCGCGCCCGAGCTGGCCGCCCCCGTGCCCCCGCCCCCCGCCGCGCAGCGGGGTGAGGCGCTGCTGGCCGCGATGACCGATATCGATGCGGGGCTGGAGGGCGATCTGGCCCGTGCCGCGCGCGGCATCGCCATGCTGCGCGCCCTGGGTCTGGCCGAGGATGCCGACCGGGCGCAGACGCAGATCGCGCTGATGCCACAGATGGCGGCCAGCCCATGAGCCGCGATCACACCGCCATCTCGGCCTTTCTGGACGCGCAGGCGGCCGAGGCGGGGGCCGCGCGCAACACGCTGCTCGCCTATGGGCGCGACCTGCGCGACCTGTCGGACTGGCTGGGGCGGCGCGGGCTGGCGCTGGCCGGGCTGACCCGCGAGCAGGTCGAGGACTATCTGTCCTTCTGCGACGCGCAGGGCCTGTCGCGCGCCACCCGCGCGCGCCGCCTGTCGGCGATCCGCCAGTTCACCCGCTTCGCGCTGGACGAGGGCTGGCGCGAGGATGACCCCGCCATCCGCATCAGCGGCCCCGGCCGGGCCAAGCGGGTTCCCCGCACGCTGGACCGCGACCAGATCATGGCGCTGCTGACCGCCGCCGCCGATCTGGGCCGCACCCCCGTGGACCGGGCCCGCAACCTGTGCCTGATGGAACTGCTCTATGCCACCGGCATGCGGGTCAGCGAGCTGGTCAGCCTGCCCGTGGCGGGCTGCCGGGGCGATCCGGCCGCGCTGGTGATCCGCGGCAAGGGCGGCAAGGAGCGCATGGTCCCCCTGGGCCCCGCCGCCCGCGCCGCGATGCGCGACTGGCTGGCCCTGCGCGACAGTGCCCCGCAGGGCAGCGCGCTCTATCGGCTTCTGGCCGGGCGCGGCGCGCGCTGGTTGTTTCCCGCCCCGGGCGCTGCCGGCCACCTGCCCCGGCAAAGCTTCTCGCGGCTTCTGGGCCAGATGGCGGTGGCGGCGGGACTCGACCCGACCCGGGTCACGCCCCATGTCATCCGTCACGCCTTTGCCACGCATCTGCTGGAAGGTGGCGCGGACCTGCGCTCGATCCAGATGCTGCTGGGCCATGCCGATCTGGGCTCGACCGAGATCTACACCCATGTTCTGGACAATCGCATGCGCGATCTGGTCCTGAACCATCACCCGCTGGCCGACGTTCAGACCTCGGCCAATCCGGCCCCCAAACCTGCAACCTGATCAAGGACCCATGGACGACCCATCCTCTGCCTTAGACTTCGCAGCCCTCCTGACCATCGGAGCCATTCTCGTCTGCCTGATCCTGTCGGGCTTCTTCTCGGGATCCGAGACGGCGCTGACAGCGGCCAGCAAGGCCAAGCTGCGCGCCCGGGCCGATCGCGGCGACAGCGGCGCCGACGCGGCCATCAAGGTGACCGCCGACAGCGAGAAGCTGATCGGCGCCATCCTTCTGGGCAACAACGTCGTCAACATCCTGGCCGCCAGCCTTGCGACCGCGCTGTTCACCCGGCTGCTGGGTGCCAGCGGCGTGGCCATCGCCACGCTGGTCATGACGATCCTGGTGCTGATCTTCTCCGAGGTGATGCCCAAGACCTATGCCATCTCGTCGCCCGAGAAGGTCGCGAGCCTCGTGGCCCGCCCGATCCGCATCCTGACCATCATCCTGGCCCCGGTGGTCACCGTGGTCCGTGCCATCGTGAACCTGATCCTGTCGGTCGCCGGTCTGAAGACCGATCCCGGCAAGCACATGTTCTCGATCGAGGAAGAGATCGAGGGCGCGCTGTCCATCGGCCACGCGCAGGGCGCCGTCAACAAGGAGGACCGCGACCGCCTGCTGGGCGCGCTGGACCTGGGCAACCGCACGGTGGAGGAGATCATGCGCCACCGTAGCGAGATCCAGATGATCGACGGTTCGCTGCCGCCCGAGACGATCCTGGAGACGGTGCTGGCAAGCCCCCACACCCGCCTGCCGGTCTATCGCGAAGAGCGCGAGAACATCGTGGGCGTGGTCCATGCCAAGGACCTGCTGCGCGCCGTCAACCGCGCCGTGCGCGATGCGGGCGATGCCCAGGTCGCGCGCAAGTTCGACATCATGGATGTCGTCATGCCGCCCTATTTCGTCCCCGAGACCAGCGCGCTGGACGAGCAGATGCGCGAGTTCCTGAAACGCCGGACGCATTTCGCGCTGGTCGTCGACGAATATGGCAGCCTGCGCGGCCTGATCACGCTGGAGGACATCATCGAGGAGATCGTGGGCGAGATCGCCGACGAGCATGACACCGAAGAGGACCAGACCCTCAAGCCGAACGCCACCGGCGATTATCTGGTCGAGGGCGGCATGACCATCCGCGACCTGAACCGCCAGCTGGACTGGACCCTGCCCGACGAGGAGGCCAACACCGTCGCAGGCCTGGTCATCCACATGGCGCAGTCGATCCCCGATCAGGGCCAGGTGTTCAGCTTCCACGGCTACCGCTTCGAGGTGGTGACGCGGCGCGAGAACCGCATCACCCGCCTGCGCATCCGCCCTCTGGTTCCGGTCGCCAAGGCCGACGCCTGACCCGAGCCCGATCCCGGGCCGCGCAGGAGACGCCTGCGCGGCCCTTCCCTTTGCCTGCAAGGACCCGTGCCATGACGATCGCCGCCCGCCGCCTGACGGATCCTGGTTCCTGCCCCGCTTCCGGCATCATGGTCGCGTCCACCACGAAAGCGCTGTCGTGAAGCCGCGTTCCGCCTCCGGCGGGGGTATTTGGGCAAAAGAGAAATGCGGGCTTCTTCTTTGCTCAAATACCCAAAGGACCCCCAGCTGATGCGGGTGCTTGCGCGGGGCTTCGCGCTGATGGGACGCGAGCGGGACGGGCTGCGGCAGCCGGGATCGGATCAGGCGCGCGGCATCGCGCTGCTGCTGGCGGCGATCCTGGGCTTCACGCTGATGGATGCGACGGCCAAGCATCTGACGCAGGTCTATCACCCCGCTCAGGTCATCTGGGCGCGCTTCGTGGGCAATCTGCTGATCTTCGCGCTGATCTTTCGGGGCGCCATGCTGCCCCTGCTGCGCACCCACCAGCCGGGCACGCAATTCGCCCGCGCGCTGATGCAGCTGGGATCGGTGGTGCTGTTCTTCACCTCGCTGCAATATATCGGTCTGGCCGAGGCGACCGCCATCATGGACCTGAACCCGGTCCTGATCACGCTCGGCGCGGCGCTGTTCCTGGGCGAGCGGATCGGGCCGCGCCGCCTGGCGGGCATCGCTGTGGCGCTGATCGGGGCGATGCTGATCATCCGTCCGGGGCTGGGGGTCTTCCAGCCCGCCGCCCTGCTGCCGCTGGCGGGCGCCTTCACCTATGCGGCGGGCGCGCTGCTGACGCGGATCGTGCGGGCCGATTCGGTGGCGACCTCGGTCATGTGGTCGGCGGTCGTGGGCAGCATCGCCAGCAGCCTCGTCGTGCCGTTCTTCTGGCAGCCGATCGCGGTGGGAGACATGTGGGCCTTCGCGCTGCTGGCGATCTTCGGCACCGCCAGCCAGTACCTGCTGGTCCGCGCCTTCAGCGCCGCCGAGGCCGGGGTGCTGGCGCCCTTCGGCTATACCGGCCTCATCTGGGCGGGCCTCTGGGGCTGGCTGTTCTTCGGGCAGCTGCCCGATCGGTGGACCATTGCCGGGGCTGCGGTTATCGTGGGCGCGGGCCTCTATGTCTGGTCGCGCGAGGCCCGCGCGACCCGAAAGGAACCATGCGCGACGACCGACCCTCGCTGACCGACCGTCTGGCCAACGGGGCGTTCCTGGCGATCATGTCGCTGGCGCGCCTCCTGCCCTATGATCGCCGCATCCCGGCGATGGGCTGGGTCTTCGCGCATCTGATCGCGCCCCTGGCGGGCTGGCGGCGGCGCATCCGGGACAACCTCGCATTGGCCCGCCCGGACCTGTCCGAGACCGAGATCGCGGCGCTGGTCCGCGCGGTCCCCGACAATGCCGGGCGGTCCCTGGCCGAGATCTATTCGGGCGAGGAATTCACCACCCGCATCCGCGCCGCCGATCCGCTGGAAGGCCCGGGCCTGCCCGCGCTGGAGGCGGCGCTGGAGGAGAACCGCCCCGTCATCCTCGTCTGCGCGCATTTCGGCAATTACGACGCGATGCGGGCGGCGCTGGCCGGGCGCGGCTGGCCGGTCGGCGCCCTCTACCGCCCCATGAACAACGAGGCGTTCAACCGCCACTACGTCCCCGCCATCACCGCCATCGCCGAGCCGCTGTTTCCGCGCGGCCGGGCCGGGCTGGCGGCGATGCTGCGCTTTCTGCGCGGCGGCGGCTGGCTGGCCCTGGGCTTCGACCAATACGACCGCGAGGGGGCCGAGCTGCGCTTCTTCGATCTGCCGACCCGGACCGTGCTGACCCCCGCCGAACTGGCGCGGCGCTACGATGCGCTGGTCGTGCCGATCGCAGGCATCCGCAAATCCGACGGGCTGAGCTTTCGGGTCCATGTCGGCGCCCCGGTGGCCCAGGACGAACCCCGCATCATGATGCAGGCGCTGAACGACGATCTGGAGATGCTGGTGCGGCGCCACATGGACCAGTGGTTCTGGGTCCATCGCCGCTGGAAGTGAAAAGGCCCCGCGCGCTGGCGGGGCCCTTCGGGATCAGCTGGCGGCGGCGGTGCGGGCCGGGGCCGCATCCTCGCGCCGGGCGCGCAGCTCCTCGGCCACAAGGAAAGCCAGTTCCAGCGACTGGCTGGCATTCAGGCGCGGATCACAGGCGGTGTGGTAGCGGTCGGACAGATCCTCGTCGGTGACGGCGCGCACGCCGCCGGTGCATTCGGTCACGTCCTTGCCGGTCATCTCGAAATGCACGCCGCCGGGGATGGTGCCCTCGGCCTTGTGGACGGCGAAGAATTCCCGGACCTCGCGCAGGATCGAATCGAAGGCCCGCGTCTTGTAGCCGGTCGAGGACTTGATGACGTTGCCGTGCATCGGGTCGCAGGACCAGACGACATTCGCGCCCTCGTCCTTGACCGCCTGCACCAGACGCGGCAGGTGGTCGCCGACCTTGCCCGCGCCGAAGCGCGCGATCAGGGTCAGGCGCCCGGCCTCGTTGTCGGGGTTCAGCTTGGCCATCAGCACCTTGAGGTCGTCCGCCGTGGTGGTCGGCCCACATTTCAGGCCGATGGGGTTCTGCACGCCCCGGCAGAACTCCACATGCGCGCCGTCGGGCTGGCGCGTGCGGTCGCCGATCCAGATCATGTGGCCCGAACCCGCCACCGGCAGGCCGGTGGTCGAATCGATCCGCGCCAGCGCCTCCTCGTATTCCAGCAGCAGCGCCTCGTGGCTGGTGTAGAAATCCACCTTGGACAGCTGATGCGCGGTGTCGGAATTGACCCCCGCGGCCTGCATGAAGGCCATCGCGTCGCCGATCCGCCCCGCGATGTCGCGATAGCGCGCCGCCTCGGGGCCGCCCACGAAATCGGCGATCCAGCTTTGCACCCGCTGCATGTCGGCGAAGCCGCCGGTCGAGAAGGCACGCAGAAGGTTCAGCGACGCCGCCGCCTGCGTATAGGCCGCCAGCATCCGCTGCGGATCGGGAATGCGGGAGTCTGGGGTGAAATCGAACCCGTTGATGATGTCGCCGCGATAGCTGGGCAGCTCGACCCCGTCCACGACCTCGGTCGGTGCGCTGCGAGGCTTGGCGAACTGGCCCGCCATGCGGCCGACCTTGACCACCGGCATTTGCGCGCCCCAGGTCAGCACCACGGCCATCTGCAGCAGCACCTTGAAGGTGTCGCGCAGGTTATCGGCGCTGAACTCGCTGAAGCTTTCCGCGCAATCGCCGCCCTGCAGCAGGAAGCCGCGCCCGGCGCCGACCTCGGCCAGCTGCGCCTTCAGGCGCCGCGCCTCGCCCGCGAAGACCAGCGGCGGATAGCGCCGCAGCTGATCCTCGACCGCGCCGAGAGAGGCGGGGTCGGTATAGTCCGGCATCTGGACGCGCGGATAGGCGCGCCAGCCGGCCTTGTCCCATGCGGGGGTGGCGGCGGTCTTGCGGATATCCTGCGTCATGGCCTTGGGCTCCTTGAAAACGGTGGCGCAGGTATAGACGCGAACCGCCGTCAGGAAAAGGCCCTGCCGCCCCGGCGGGCAGGGCGCGCCGCGCCCGCGTTGCGGCCCCTTGCCGCGGCGCGAAATCCCTGTTTGGGTGCCGGATCGACATGTTCGCAAAGACAGCCCCCATGCCCTCCGACAGACCGCGCCGCTTCACCTTCCTGCTTCTGGACCGCTTCACCATGCTGCCCTTCACGGCGGCGATCGAGCCGTTGCGGCTGGCCAACCGCGCGGCGGGCCGGGCGCTGTTCGACTGGCGGCTGGTCGGTCCGCGCGGCGACATGGCGACCTGCTCGAACGGCACGCGGGTGGCCGTGGATGCCAGCCTGGAGGGCGACGCCCCACCGCCCGGCCGCGACGACGTGGTGATCGTCTGCGGCGGCACCGAGATCGCCCGCGAGGCCACCCGCCCGGTGCTGGCCTGGCTGCGCCGGCAGGCGCGCGGCGACACCTCGATGGGTGCGGTCTGCACCGGCGCCTGGATCCTGGCCGAGGCCGGGCTGCTGGAGGGGCGCAAGGCCACGATCCACTGGGAGAACCATGACGGCTTTGCCGAGGCCTTCCCGCAGGTCGATCTGTTCCGATCCGTCTTCGTGCATGACGGCAACCGGCTGACGGCGGCGGGGGGGACCAGTTCCATCGACCTGATGCTGCACCTGATCGCCGAGGCGCATGGCGATGCGCTGGCGGCCGACGTGGCCGACCAGATGCTGCACACCGCGATCCGCACCGATCAGGACCGCCAGCGCCTGTCGATCCCCACCCGCATCGGCGTGCGCCATCCCCGCCTGGCCGCCGTGATCGCCCGGATGGAGGCCACGCTGGAGGAACCGATCAGCCCGGCCCGCCTGGCCCTGGACGCCGGCATGTCCACCCGCCAGCTGGAGCGCCTGTTCCGCCGCTACCTGAACCGAAGCCCCAAGCGGTACTACATGGAAACCCGGCTGGCCCGGGCCCGCAACCTGCTGATGCAGACCGAGATGTCGATCATCGAGATCGCGTTGGCCTCGGGCTTTTCCAGCCCCTCGCATTTCTCGAAATGCTACCGCGCGCAATATGGCAGCACGCCCTATCGCGAACGCGGGACCTCGGCCTCGACCCCGGCGGGCTGAGACCCGGTTAACGAAAAATTAAGCTTCCGTTCGTATGCTGCGGGCAGTGCCTTGCAGCCCCGCGATGCCCGCATCCGGCCCACCGAACGGAGATGCGCATGTCCTATCAGATCACCGTCCTCACCCTTGCCGACAGGATCACCTCCGCCACCGACGAGGGCAACCGCGAGTTTGCGCCCTGGACCGACCGCCAGCCGATCGTCTTCACCGATCCGGTCCTGACCACGATCCGGATCAGCGACGACGATCCCCATTTCAATTCCGGCCTTTACTCGCCCGGGGAAGACCAACAGAAACTGCTCGATCCCGTCACCTTCGGCTATGGTGCGACGGCGGTGACGGTTCCCGCCGGCACGGCGCTGTCGAACTTCCAGGGATCGATCATCGCCGGACAGGGCAGCGACCGGTTCTTCGCCATGTTCCCCCGGACGCTGATCCAGGGCGATCTGGGGGACGAGATCGGCGACCGCCATTCGGTGCTGATCTTTCCCCTGTCCCGTGTCGAGAACGGGGAAACCGTCTTTCCTGTCTTCACGCTGGACCAGACCTACACCTTCGTCTCGTTCCGCAGCATCTACGCCACAGATGATTCTGTCCCCTATGCCCCCATGCCCTGCTTCGCCGAAGGAACGCTGATCCGCACCGCCGAGGGCCCCCGCCCGATCCAGACGCTGCGCCCCGGCGATCTGGTAGCGACGCTGGATCACGGTCTGCAGCCGATCCTGTGGCTGGGCCATCGCCGGGCGGACGCCGCGCATCTGGACCTGCGCCCGCAGGACCGGCCCATCCGCCTGGCCCCGGGATCGCTCGGCCCGGGGCGCCCCTTGCGCGACATGCTGGTCTCGCCCCAGCACCGGATGCTGCTGCGCTCGGCCATCGCGGCGCGGATGCTGGGATCCGAGGACACGCTGGTGGCCGCCCGCCACCTGATCGGCCAGCCGGGCATCGCCCTGCGGGGCGGGGACGATCCGGTGACCTACTGGCATCTGCTTCTGGCGCGCCACGAGGTGATCGAGGCCGAGGGCGCTTGGACCGAAAGCCTCTATCCCGGCCCGATCGCCTTGCAGGCCTTCAGTTCCCTGCAGCTGGCCCAGATCCACGCCGTGCTGCCCCGCCTGCATTTGGACGGCCCGCCGCCCTTCGCGCGCCCCGTGCCCAGCGGGCGCCAGGCCCGGCAGCTGCTGCATCGCCATCTGCGCAATGCAAAGCCGCTGGTGCGCGCCTAAAGCCCGACCAGCGCCCGGGCGAACTCTTCGGCATCAAAGGCGTCCAGATCATCGATCTGCTCGCCCACGCCGATCGCATGGATGGGCAGCCCGAACCGGTCGGCCAAGGCCACCAGCACGCCGCCGCGCGCGGTGCCGTCCAGCTTGGTCATCACCAGGCCCGAGATATCGGCCAGCTTCAGGAAGGTCTCGACCTGGTTCAGCGCGTTCTGCCCGGTGGTGGCATCCAGGACCAGAAGCGTGTTGTGCGGCGCCTCGGGATCCTTCTTGCGAATCACGCGGACGATCTTGGCCAACTCCTCCATCAGATCCTGACGGTTCTGCAGGCGCCCCGCCGTGTCGATCATCAGCAGATCGGCGCCCTCGGCCTCGGCCCGCACCATCGCGTCCCAAGCCAGGCTGGCCGGATCGCTGCCCTGCGGCGCGACCATGACCGGCACGCCGGCCCGGGTGCCCCAGACCTGCAGCTGCTCGACCGCCGCCGCGCGGAACGTGTCGCCCGCCGCGATCACCACCGACTTGCCGGCCGCGCGGAACTGGCTGGCCAGCTTGCCAATCGTGGTGGTCTTGCCGGCGCCATTGACGCCCACGACAAGCACCACCTGCGGCTTTTTCGGATAGATCGGCAGCGGCCGCGCCACCGGCGCCATGATCCGCGCGATCTCGGCCGCCAGCAACTCCTTCAACTCGGTCGAGGACAGCCGCCGCCCCATCCGCCCCTCGGCGATGTTGGCGGTCACGCGCAACGCCGTGTCCACGCCCAGATCCGCCTGGACCAGCATGTCCTCCAGCTCCTCCAGCATCGCATCGTCCAGCGCCCGGCGCGGCTCCTCGACCTTGGGCTCGGCCCGTCCGAAAAGGCGCCCGACCAGACCCGGCTGGACCGGCTGCGGATGCGGCGTGGCCATCGGCGCGGGCAGCTCGGTCGCGGGCAGCGGCGCCTCGGGCGGGGCCGGCGCCTCGCCCACAAGATCGTCCAGACCCGCGCCGATCTTGGCCGAGGACCGGGTCAGCCGCTCGCGCAATTTGGTGAAGAACGCCATGATCGAACCTTTCCGTGCTGGCCGGACCCTAGCGGGTCGCGCCCCAAAGGAAAAGCGGCGCCAAAACCCGCGCCGCCTTCATCTTGGTCGAAATATCCCGGGGGGAGTCCGCAGGACGGGGGGCAGCGCCCCCCTTCTGCGCGCTCAGCCGCGCATCTCGCGGATCAGCGCGGCCAGCCGCAGGGTCGAGGCGTCATGCCCGTCCATTGCCCCGCCCGTCAGCAGCGGCTCGACCTTCAGGGCCAGTTCCTTGCCCAGCTCGACCCCCCATTGATCGAAGCTGTTGATCCCCAGGATCACGCCTTCCACGAAGACCCGATGCTCGTACAGCGCCAGGATCGCGCCCAGGGCATGCGGCGTCAGTTGCTCGATCAGCAACAGGGTCGAGGGGCGGTTGCCCGGAAAGACCCGGTGGCGGGCCTGTCGGTCCTGCTCGGCCCCCTCAAGCCCCTTCGCGGCCATCAGCGCGCGCGCCTCGTCCAGCGACCGGCCCCGCATCAGCGCCTCGGCCTGCGCCAGGCAATTGGCGGCCAGCAGGATGTGGTGATGGGCCAGATCCGGCTCGTGACCCGTCGCGGCCAGGATGAACTCGCAGGGCACCGGTGTCGTGCCCTGATGGATCAGCTGATAGAAGGCGTGCTGCCCGTTGGTGCCGGGCTCGCCCCACACGACCGGGCCCGAGGCATGGGTCAGCTCGCTGCCATCCATCGCCACGCGCTTGCCGTTCGATTCCATCTCCAGCTGCTGCAGATAGGCCGGCAGACGCATCAGGCGGTTGTCATAGGGCAGCACCGCGCGGGTCGGATAGCCGCAGACCTGGTGATGCCAGATCCCGGTCAGCGCCAGCAGGACCGGCAGGTTCGCCTCCAGCGGGGCGTCGCGGAAATGCGCGTCCATCTCGGCCCCGCCGGCCAGGAACGCGTCGAAGGCCTCGGGCCCCACGGCCAGCATCACCGACAGCCCGATCGGCCCCCAGACCGAATAGCGCCCGCCGACCCAATCCTCGAAGCCGAAGACCCGCGACGGATCGATGCCGAAATCGCCGGTCTTTCCCACGGCCGAGGACAGCGCCGCGAACTGCGCCGCAGGATCGGCGACCGAGGCCGCCATCCAGTCGCGCGCGGTCTGCGCATTGGTCATCGTCTCGATGGTGGTGAAGGTCTTGGAGGCCACGACGACCAGCGTCGTCGCGGGGTCCAGCCCCTTCAGCGTGTCGGCGATGTCGGCGCCGTCGACATTGCTGACGAAATGCGTGCGCGGCCCGTCATGATAGGGTGCCAGCGCCAGCACCGCCATCGCGGGCCCCAGATCGGACCCGCCGATGCCGATATTGACCACATCGGTGATCCTGCCGCCCTGCCCCGCGAAACTGCCGTCGCGGACCGCCCGGGCGAACTCGGCCATGCGGTCATGGATGGCCCGCACCTCGGGCATCACGTCTTGGCCGTCGACCGTCACGCTGCCGTCCAGATTGCGCAGCGCGGTGTGCAGGACGGCGCGGCCCTCGGTCTCGTTGATCTTCTCGCCCGCGAACATCGCCTCGCGCCGCGCCTCGACGCCCGCGTCCCGGGCCAGATCCAGCAGCAGGTCGCGCGCACCTTCGTCGATCATCGTCTTGGACCAGTCGAAGACCATCCCGCAGGCGGTTGTCGAAAACGCCGTCGCCCGGTCTGGATCGGCATCGAACAGCGCGTCGATGCGGGCATCGCCCTGGGCGGCACGGCTTAAGGTCAGGCGGTTCCACAGATCGGTCATGTCGGTCCCTTACTCCGCCCAGTGGACGGTGGCTTCGTCAAGAAAGGCGCGGATCGGCGCCTGCATCGGGTCCAGCTTCTGCGCGCGCTCCAGCGCCTCGCGCTTTTCCGGGCCCATGATCAGCAGGTGGATGTTGATGGCACCCGACAGGATCGGCCGCGTCAGGGTGATGCGCGGCTCTTCGGCGCCCTCGGCCCGGATCGCCATGACCGGCGGCGCGTCAGAGGCTAGGGCGGCGGCCAGATGATCGGCACCGGGGAACAGGCTGGCCGTGTGCATGTCGTTGCCCATGCCCAAAAGCACCACCGTCAGCGGCAGATGCGGCATCAGGCGCGCGCCCAGACCCTCGGTCGCCAGATCGGGCGAGGCATCGCCGGTGTAAAGGTCGATATAGTCGGCCGCCGCCGCCTTCTCCTTCAGCAGATGGCGGCGCAGCAGGCGGGAATTCGACCGCTTGTGATCGCCATCCACCCACCGCTCGTCGCCCAACACGACCGTGACGCGGCCCCAGTCCAGATCGGCCCCCGACAGCGTGTCGAAGACCGGCGCGGGCGAGGTGCCGCCCGGCACGCAGAGCGTTGCCCGCTCGTGGCCGCGCAGATGCTGCGCCAGTTGCGAGGCGATGCGGTCGGCCAGCGACAAGGCCAGCATCTCGCGATCGGGATATTCCTTGAATTCCATGGTCATGACCTGATCTCTCTCCACCGGCGATTGTCGCGGTGCATCAGGCGCAACGCCTCGTCGGGCCCCGAGGATCCGCTGTCATAGGGCTCGGGGCGGCGCTTGCCGTCCTCCCAGGCCTCGATGATCGGATCGGTCCAGGCCCAGGCCGCCTCGACCTCGTCGCCGCGCATGAACAGGGTCTGGTTGCCGCGGATCACGTCCATGATCAGCCGTTCGTAAGCGTCGGGCATGTCGGCGCCATCCGCGCCGAGCGCGTCGGCAAAGCTCATGTCCAGCGGCACCTGCACCAGCCGCATCCCCCCTGGCCCCGGTTCCTTGATCATCACCTTGAGGTTCATTCCCTCGTTGGGTTGCAATCTGATGACAAGCTCGTTGGCCTTGGGCACGCCACTGTCGTCGAAGATCGAATGCGGCGGTTCCTTGAAGGTGATGGCGATCTCGGAGGTGCGGGCGCGCAGCTTCTTGCCGGTGCGCAGATAGAAGGGCGTGCCCTGCCAGCGCCAGTTCGAGATGCGGACCTTCATCGCCACATAGCTTTCCGTGCGCGAGGCCGGATCCTCGGCATCGGTCAGATAGTCGCTGCCCTCGCCAGTATATTGGCCGCGCACGATGTCGGCGGGTTCGACCGGCTGAAGCGCGCGGATCACCTTCAGCTTCTCGTCGCGCACCGCATCGGGATCGAAGTGATAGGGCGGCTCCATCGCGATCAGGCACAGAAGCTGCATCATGTGGTTCTGGACCATGTCCCGGATCGCCCCGGACTTGTCGTAATAGCTGCCGCGCCCGGCCACGCCGACGGTCTCGGCCACGGTGATCTGCACATGGTCGATGAACTGCGCGTTCCACAGGGGCTCGAACAGCACATTGGCAAAGCGCACCGCCATCAGGTTCTGGACCGTCTCCTTGCCCAGGTAATGGTCGATGCGATAGATCTGGTCCTCGTGGAAATGCTTGGCCAGCGTGGCATTCAACGCGCGGGCCGAGGCGCGGTCGCGCCCGAAGGGCTTTTCCACCACGATCCGGCTGTCGTCATGGGCGATGCCATGCCCCGCCAGCCGCTCGGCGATGTCGCCGAACAGCGCGGGCGCCACCGAGAAGTAGAAGGCATGGACCGCGCCGGGCCGCATCCGGTCCTTCAGCGCCTGCCAGCCGCCCTCGCCCCTGGCGTCGATGGCGACATAGCCCAGCAGCCCCAGGAATTCCTGCAGCTGAGGATTGTCCTTGTCCACGCTGGAATGATCGCAGATCGCCCGGAACGCCTCGTCGCGAAAGGCCGCGTCGTCCTGCTCGGTTCGGGCGGCGCCGATGATGCGGCTGCTGGCCGGGATCTGGCCCGCCTCGAACCGCCGATACAGGCCGGGCAGGATCTTGCGATGGGCCAGATCGCCCGTGGCGCCAAAGATCACGAGGTCGAAGTCATCGACCGGAATGACACGCGAGACCATGCGGCTCTCCTTCTGGTTGGCGTCGGACTTAGCGGTTGGTAGCGTTAACGGCAATGCGCATCAAGCGGACAGACGCTTGGCCAGGCGTGGAAGGCGGCAGCGCTTGAGCATCTCGCCCAAGGACATGGCACCGCCCAGGGCGGCTGCCTTGGCGCGGGCAGCCTCGACGGCGCGGCGGACGGTCGCAGGGTCCGCGTCGTGCAGATCGCGCAGCAAGGTGTCGGGATGGATCGCCCGCAGCCCCAGCCCAACCATCAGCGGCTGCGGAAAATCGCGCAGATTGGCGGTGACGATCAGATCGGCGCGCCCCGCAAGTGCCGCCTCGACCACATGGCGGTCGGCCTCGTCGGGAAAATCCAGATCGATCGCCGCATCGCCGTCGTCACGCTGCACGGCCTGAGGGAAACGCAGCCGCAGCAGCGCGATCTCGGCCCCCGCCACCGCATCCTGATCGGGACCCAGCCGGGCGGCGGCATGGCGCCATTCCGCCAGGATCCGCTCGGACCACAGCGCGTGATAGAGGCCCGCCTGCGCCAGATCGGTCAGGATCTCGCGCAGGATCGTGGGGAACAGGACATTGGCGTCCAGAACCGCGCGCATCAGTCCAGCCGGAAGAACAGCGTCTTCAGATAGCCCGTCTCGGCCAGTTGCGGCAGGGTCGGATGGTCGGGCCCGGCTTGGCCCGTATGGATCAGCACGCCGCGCCGCCCGCCCCGGCCGATGCCCCGCGCGCTGGCATTGCGGAACGAGGTCAGATCGGCCGCATGGCTGCAGCTGCACAGCGCCAGATAGCCGCCGGGCGCCACCAGCGGCGCGGCCAGCCGGGCCACCCGCTCATAGGCGCGCAGCCCCGCCTCCAGCGCGGGCTTGGAGGGCGCGAAGGCCGGCGGATCGCAGACCACCACGTCGAAGCGGCGGTCCTCGGCGGCCAGGCTCTCCAGCGCCTTGAAGGCGTCGGACTGCAGCGTCTCCAGCCGGTCGGTGGCGCCCATCGCTTGGGCCCCGCCGCGCGCCAGTTCCAGCGCGGGCGCGCTGCCGTCGACGCACAGCGCATGGGACGCGCCCGCCGCCAGCGCCGCCAGACCGAAGCCGCCGACATGGCTGAAGACGTCCAGCACCGGCCCATCCCCCACCAGCCGCTGCAGAAAGGCATGGTTCGGGCGCTGGTCGAAGAACAGCCCCGTCTTCTGCCCGCCCAGCAGGTCGGCCAGATAGACCGCCCCGTTCATCTGCACCGGCACCGGCGCGTCGGGGGCCGTCCCGCGGATCACCTCCAGCCGCTCGGTCAGCCCCTCCAGCCCGCGCGAGCGGCCCTGCCCGTTCACCACCACCGTGGTCACGCCGGTCACGGCGACCAGCGCCTCGGCGATCTCCTCCACCATCCCGTCGGCCCAGGCGGCGTTGGGCTGGATCACCGCCGCATCGCCGAAGCGGTCGATGACCAGCCCCGGAAGACCGTCCGCCTCGGCATGGACCAGCCGGTAGAAGGGCGCGTCATAGATCCGCACCCGCAAGGCCAGCGCCCGCTCCAGCCGCGCCCGCAGCCAGGCCCCGTCGATCACCGCCGCCGGATCGGCATCCATCACCCGCGCGATGATCTTCGAGGCCGGGTTGACCGTCACCAGCCCCAAGGGCACCCGCTCCGGATCCTCCAGCACGGCCATGCCGCCCGGGGGCAGCGCCTTGGTGCGGCGGTCCAGAACCGCCTCGTCGGCAAAGACCCAGGGAAAGCCATGCCGGATGGCCTGGGGCTTCGACTTGGGCCGCAGCCGGATGACGGGACGATCGCCGGTCAGCTCGCTCATCGCAATTCTCCTTTAGCTGCCGATCTGCCACGCCCCATCCGCCCGCACAAGCGCCCGCACCCTTTCATCTTGGCGCAAATATCCCAGGGGGAGGCCGCAGGCCGGGGGGCAGCGCCCCCCTGCCACGCCGCCGCACGCACATGGTTGAACCGTTATCGCTAACGGCATATACTGCCGCCAAAGCCAGAGGAGGCCCCGCCATGACCCTTCACGCCACCATCGACCGCGTCACCGACCGCATCCGCGAACGCTCGCAGGTCTCGCGCGACCGCTATCTCGCCAAGATCGCCCGCGCCGCGCAGGAGGGCCCCGCCCGCGCGCATCTGTCCTGCGGCAACCAGGCCCATGCCTATGCCGCGATGGAGGACAAGGTCGACATGGCCACCACCCGCAAGCCCAATATCGGCATCGTCACGGCCTATAACGACATGCTGTCCGCCCATCAGCCCTATGAACGCTTTCCCGACCTGATCCGGGCGGCGGGCCAGGCGGCGGGGGCCACGGTGCAGGTCGCGGGCGGCGTGCCGGCCATGTGCGACGGCGTCACCCAGGGGCGCAAGGGGATGGAGCTGTCCCTGTTCTCGCGCGACGTGATCGCGCTGGCGGCGGGGGTGGCGCTCTCGCATGACTGCTTCGATTCGGCCATGTATCTGGGCGTCTGCGACAAGATCGTGCCGGGCCTCATCATCGCCGCCGCCACCTTCGGCCATGTCCCCGCCGTGTTCGTGCCCGCAGGCCCCATGCCCTCGGGCCTGCCCAATGACGAAAAGTCGAAGATCCGCCAGCAATTCGCCACCGGCGAGATCGGCCGCGAGGAGCTGATGAAGGCCGAGATGGCCTCCTATCACGGCCCCGGCACCTGCACCTTCTACGGCACTGCCAATACCAACCAGATGCTGATGGAGTTCATGGGCCTGCACCTGCCCGGCTCCAGCTTCGTGAACCCGAACACGCCGCTGCGCGAGGCGCTGACCGTGGCGGCGGTCGAACGCGCCGCCGCGATCACCAATCTGGGCAACGAATACCTGCCCGCGGGCGAGGTGCTGGACGAACGCGCCTTCGTGAACGGCATCGTCGGGCTGATGGCCACGGGCGGCTCCACCAATCTGGTGCTGCACCTGCCGGCGATGGCGCGGGCGGCGGGCGTCCTCATCGACATCGAGGATTTCCACGACCTGTCCGAGAACGTGCCGCTGATGGCGCGGGTCTATCCCAACGGTCTGGCCGACGTGAACCATTTCCACGCCGCGGGGGGCTTGGGCTACATGATCGGCCAGCTGCTCGAGGCCGGGCTGCTGCACCCGGACGTCAAGACGATCAACGGCACCGGCCTCGACGGCTACACCGCCGAGCCGCGGCTGGACGGCGCCCGCATCCGGTGGGAGGCCGGCGCCCGCGACAGCCTGAACGACAAGATCCTGCGCCCGGCCAGCGATCCCTTCGCCAGGACCGGCGGCATGAAGCAGCTTCAGGGCAATCTGGGACGCGGCGTCATCAAGATCAGCGCCGTCGCCCCCGAACGCCACATGATCGAGGCGCGCGCCCGCGTCTTCCAGGATCAGGAGGCGGTCAAGACCGCCTTCCGCAACGGCGAGTTCACCGAGGACACCATCGTCGTCGTCCGCTTCCAGGGCCCGCGCGCCAATGGCATGCCGGAACTGCATTCGCTGACGCCGACGCTGGCGGTGCTGCAGGATCGGGGCCTCAAGGTGGCGCTGGTCACCGACGGGCGCATGTCGGGCGCCTCGGGCAAGGTGCCCGCCGCCATCCACATCTCGCCCGAGGCGGCCAGCGGCGGTCCGCTGGCCCGGCTGCGCGACGGCGACATGCTGCGGCTGGACGCGGCCCACGGCACGCTGGAATGCCTGGAGCCCGATTTCGAGGACCGCGCACCGATGGCCTTCGACCCCGAGGAGAGCAGCGAGGGCATGGGCCGCGAGCTGTTCGCGGCCTTCCGCGCCGTCGCGGGTCCGGCCACCGAAGGCGCGGGCGTGGTGGTCTGATCCGTCAGGCCGCCGCCGCCACCTCGCAGACGACCTGCCGCAGATAGCCCGCGAAATCCGCGGCGATCTGGCGGGCAGGTCCGTCCGCCACATAGACGTTCAGCCAGGTGGGCGGCAGCGGCGGCAGCGCACCGCCGTGCTCGACGACCTCCAGCCCCGGCTGCTGGATCCCGCGCGGCAGCAGGGTGACCCCCAGATCGGCGGCGGCCAGCACCCGCCAGGTGTCGTTGCCGCCCTCGCCGACCACATGCACCCATTCGATCCCGGCATCGTCCAGCGCCCCCATGCCGACCGGATAATAGGCGCAATGCGTCGAATTGGCGATCGGCAGAGGCCGTTCGCGCCAGGCCGTCCCGCCCGTGGCCCCGAACCAGGCCAGATCGACCTTGGCCAGATTGATGGCACCCGGCGGGGCTTCGAATTCGGTGGTCAAGATCACATCCTGCTCGCCCCGCTGCATCTGCACGCGCAGATCGCGGGTGCGGGCATCGTTGATCACCAGCTCGACCCGGGGAAAATCCTGCCGGAAGGCGCGCACGGTCTGCGCGACCTTGGTGAACATCCAGTCGCTGGTCAGCCCCACCCGCAGCCGCCCCTCGGGGCGCTGGCCGGTGAACCGCGCCAGGATCGCATCGTTCAGCGCCACCAGCTTGCGGCTTTCGCCCAGCAGGTCCTGCGCGAAATCCGACAGCACCACGCCGCGCCCGGCCTTGTCCAGCATCGGGCGCCCAAAGGCCTCCTCCAGCCGCTTCATCTGCATGGACAGCGCGCTTTGCGTCATGTTCAGCGCCTCGGCTGCGCGGGTGACGGCCCCGTATTCGGCCACGGCCTGCAGGGATCTCAGCGTGGCGATGTCCAGATTGCGCATGGCGGTCGATCCTTCACAAATGCTGATGTCTGACATCAATATCATTCGTTTCACAGATACATCCCGGCAGGGTACCAATCAAGCTTGAAGATGATCCAGGCATGATTCATCTTCACCCTTGATGGATCATATCACCGGAGTTGACCGATGACCCCCAAGTCCAAGGCCCTGCTGCGTGTCGTGACCGGCCACGGCATCCTGCCCCGCCCCTCGTGGATCGAGCGGATCCTGACGATGTTCGACGTCCGCCGCACCCGGCTGGACCTGGACCGGCTGACCGACGACCAGCTGCGCGACATCGGCCTGACCCGGGAGGATGTCGAGGCCGAGATGAACCGCCCCCTCTGGGATGTCCCCGCCCATTGGCGCCGCCGCTAGAGGTCGTCGTCGCCCTGCCGGGTGGGCGGGCCGAAGCGGTCCAGCATCCGGGCCTCGATCTGGTCGCGGGTCTGGCGATAGGCGGCCAGCCTTGCCTCGCGCCCTTCGGCAAGGCCCGTGGGGTCCATGATCGGCCAGTATTCGACCTCCAGATGCGCGTGGCGCGTCATCTCCAGCGCCATGCGCTGGCTGGCGGGCGACAGCGCCACGATCAGGTCGAACTGCCCCAGATCGTCGCCCCAATCGCGCATCTGGTCGAAGCTGCGGCTGCGGTGCCCGGCCAGCTGCACGCCGATCTCGTCGCAGACGGCGATGGCAAAGCCGTCCACCTCCATGTCGCTCTTCACGCCGGCCGATTGCACATAGGCCGCGCGGCCGTGGAACTTCTTCATCATCCCCTCGGCCATGGGCGAGCGGATGGCGTTGTGGTCGCAGCAGAACAGGACCGACGAGGGGATCTTGTTCTCTGCCATGCCCCGTCAGCCCTGCGGGATCAGCGCGCAGATCAGGGTGAACAGGCGCCGCGCGGTGTCGATGTCCAGCACCGCCTTGCCCTCCAGCCGCTCCTGCAGGGTGCGGGCGCCCTCGTTGTGGATGCCGCGCCGGGCCATGTCGATCGCCTCGATCTGGGCGGGGGGCAGGCGCTTGACCGCGTCGAAATAGCTCTGGCAGATCTGGAAGTAATCCTTGACCACCTGCCGGAAGGGGCCGAGCGACAGGTGGAACTCGGCCACCTTGGCGCCCGCCTCGTCGGTCATGTCGAAGACCAGCCGCCCCTCGCGGATCGACAGGTCCAGGATGAACGGCCCGTCGGGCGCTGGCGCCCCGTCGCGGCCCGGAACGGTGAAGCTGTTCTCCTCGATCAGATCGAAGATCGCCACGCGCCGCTCCTGCTCCATCTCGGGGGTGGCGGGCGCGATGGCGCTGTCGTCGATCTCGATGCGGGTGATGCGGCTCATTCCGACAGCCTTTCGTTCAGGGTCCCCAACCGAGCCTGAACCGAAGCGCCATGCGCCTGCAAGCCCTCGGATGCGGCCAGACGCACGGCGGCGGGGCCGATGGCGGCCAAGGCGCCCGGCGTCAGCCGCGCCAGGGTCGTGCGTTTGACGAAATCCATCACCGACAGGCCGGAACTGAACCGCGCCGACCGCGCCGTCGGCAGCACGTGATTCGGCCCGCTGACATAATCGCCCACCGCCTCGGGTGTATGCGCGCCCAGGAAGATCGCCCCGGCATGGAGGCACTTGGCCGCCAGCCCCTCGGGGTCGGCCACGCACAGCTCCAGATGCTCGGGCGCGATGCGGTTGGACAGGACTGCCGCCTCGTCCAGATCGCGCACCACGATCAGCGTGCCGAAATCGCGCCAGCTGGCGCCCGCGATGGCCGCGCGGTCCAGCGTCGGGATGATCCGCTCCACCGCCGCCGCCACCGCCTCGGCCATGGCGGGATCGGTGGTGATCAGGATCGACTGCGCATCCGCGTCATGTTCGGCCTGCGCCAGCAGATCCCAGGCCAGCCAGTCGGGATTCTGATCCCCGTCCGCAATCACCAGCACCTCGGACGGGCCCGCGATCATGTCGATGCCCACGCGGCCAAAGACCTGCCGCTTGGCCGCCGCGACATAGGCATTGCCCGGCCCGGTGATCTTGTCGACCGGCGCGATCGTCTCGGTCCCATAGGCCATCGCCGCCACGGCCTGCGCGCCGCCGATGCGATAGATCTCGTCCACGCCCGACAGCTGGGCTGCCAGCAGCACCAGCGGGTTGATGATCCCGTCGGGCGTCGGCACGCAGATCACCAGCCGCTCAACCCCCGCCACCCGCGCGGGAATGGCGTTCATCAGCACGCTCGAGGGATAGGCCGCCTGCCCGCCCGGCACATAGAGCCCCGCCGCCGCCACCGCCGACCACCGCCAGCCCAGGGTCGCGCCTTCGGGATCGGTCCAGCTGGCATCCTCGGGCATCTGCCGGGCGTGATAGGCGCGGATGCGCTCGGCCGCCAGCATCAGGGCCGCGCGATCCTCGGGCGTGACGCGCGCCACCTGCGCGGCGATCTCGTCGGCCGAAAAGCGCAGCGTGCCCGGCGTCAGGTCCAGCCGGTCGAAGCGCGAGGTCAGCTCGCACAGCGCCGCATCGCCCCGCGCCCGCACGTCGCGGATGATCGCGGTGACCGCATCGTTCACATCGGTCGAATCCTCGCGCTTGGCGCCCAGCATGGCCTGAAACCCGCGCTCGAAATCGGCGTCGTCGCTGTTCAGAAAGACCGGCATCTCGTTCCCCTCGGTTCCCGCGCGACCCTTACCCGCCGCCCCGCCCGCCGCAAGGCGCAGCGCGAGGACAGGGTGACGCGGGCTTCTTCTTTGCCCAAATACCCGAAAAAGGCCTCAGTCCGGATGCTGCGGCGCCTTGCCGGAGACCGCCCGGTGCGGGCGCGTCACGTCGTGCAGATCGACATTGATGCATTCGACCTCGGCCAGGATCGTGCCGTCGCCAGCGAAATCCAGCGACAGGCGGCCCGTGCCATCCTCGCCCGGCATCCAGCGCAGGGCCAGCAGCTCCAGCACCGTGTCCGCGTCGCGGGCCACGCCGTCGCTGACGACCCGCATCACGTCACCGAGGACCAGCACGCTGCGCACGCGCTCGAAGTCGCGGCCCTCGCCGCGGGCGGCCTCGGCATCCTCCCACCGGAAGCGGGTCAGCAGCAGCACCAGCCGCCGGGCCTTGGGATCATGGCTGATCTCGGCGCCGGTCAGAACGGCATCCTGCACCAGCGAGGACAGGATGCGCAGGTCGACCTCGTCCTCGGCCCTCAGGGCCAGGGGGCGGGGGTCGGCATCCGAGAAACGGGCATCGCCGGTCATGAGGCCTCCTCTTTCACGCGTTCGATATGGGCACCCACGCCGCGCAGCTTGCGCACGACATGCTCGTAGCCCCGGTCCAGATGATAGACCCGGCTGACGGTGGTCGTGCCTTCGGCCGCCATCCCCGCCAGGATCAGGCTGACCGAGGCGCGCAGGTCGGTGGCCATGACCGGCGCCCCGCGCAGCTTCTCGACGCCCGTCACGGTCGCATGGCCGCCCTGCACCTCGATCCGCGCGCCCATCCGGGTCAGCTCGGGCGCATGCATGAAGCGGTTCTCGAAGATCGTCTCCTCCAGCACCGACGTGCCCTCGGCCAGGCACATCAGCGCCATGAACTGCGCCTGCAGGTCGGTCGGGAAGCCCGGGAAGGGCATGGTCGTGACGTCGACGGCGCGGACGCGGCCGTTCCTGCGCGCGACCTTGAGGCCGCGCGGGGTTTCCGAAACGCTGATCCCGGCCTCGTCCAGCTTCTCGCAGAAGGCCGCCAGCAACTCGATGCGACCGCCCAGCAGTTCCACCTCGCCCCCGCACATGGCGGGCGCCAGCATGTAGGTGCCCAGCTCGATCCGGTCGGTGACCACCGGGTGCGTGGCGCCGTGCAGCGCCTGCACGCCCTCGATGGTGATCGTGCCAGTGCCCTCGCCCTCGATCCGCGCGCCCATGGCCCGCAGGCAGCGCGCGAGGTCCACGATCTCGGGCTCGCGCGCGGCGTTCTTCAGGACCGTCGTGCCCCGCGCCAGCGTCGCCGCCATCAGCGCGTTCTCGGTCGCGCCGACCGAGACCACGGGAAAGTCGAAGACCGCGCCGCGCAGGCCGCCCGAGGGCGCCTTGGCGTGGACATAGCCCTCGCGCAGATCCAGGCTGGCGCCCATCGCCTCCAAGGCACGCAGATGCAGGTCGACGGGGCGCGCGCCGATGGCGCAGCCGCCGGGCAAGGACACCTCGGCCACCCCGTCGCGGGCCAGCAGCGGCCCCAGCACCAGGATCGAGGCGCGCATCTTGCGCACGATGTCGTAATCGGCCCGGTGGCTGGTCAGCGCATGGCTGGACAGGGCCAGCACCTGGCCCTCCTGCAGGCTGGCGACCTCGGCCCCCAGGGATCCCAGCAGCGCGGTCATCGTGCGGATGTCCGACAGGCGCGGGGCATTGGTCAGCGTCAGCGGCTGGTCGGTCAGCAGCGTGGCGGGCATGAGGGTCAGGCAGGCATTCTTCGCCCCGGCAATCGGGATCTCCCCGCTCAGGGGGCCGTTCCCCGTGACGATGATCTGGTCCATCAGCTGTCCTTGCCTGTCTCGCCGCCCGCGTCCGGGGCGGTCTTGTTCTGGGTATCGCCTGCGGCAGCGTTGTCTGCGGCCGGGCCGTCCGGTGCCGGATCGGGGGCACTGCCTGCCGAACGCGCCCGCGCCTGCGCCTTGCGCCGCGCCAGGTTCGCGCGCAGCGCCTGTCCAAGGCGCTGGTCGCGGCTGTCGGGCCCGGCTGTATCGTCGCGTCGGTCGGTCATGCCTGCCCTGTTACCGCCGCGCGAGGGCCTCGTCCAGCAAAGCCGACGGGCGACGGCGGCAATCCGACATTTCGCCCGATTTCGCGCAAATGCCCCTTGCGCGCCCCCCGACCATTGTCTAAACGCCCCCTCATCGGCGCTGTGGTAGCTCAGTGGTAGAGCACACCCTTGGTAAGGGTGAGGTCGAGAGTTCAATCCTCTCTCACAGCACCAGGTCATCCCATGTCCTGAAGATTGCCTGCCGCCCCAAGGCCTTGGCCGAGGGCCAAGCCGTGCCCGGCAGCAGCCGGTCCTGCCGCGATCGTGACCGGTGTGGCGCGCGGGGTCCAAGGAACACCGGACCTTTCGGGGGCGTTTGGCGGGCAACGCAGCAACGCCGGATCATCCCCCATGTCAGACAGCCCCCACGCCCCCATCGCCATCGTCACCGGATCGGATTCCGGCATCGGCCGCGCCACCGCCGAGGCGCTGGCCCGGGCGGGGCACGACATCCTCGTCACCTATCACAGCGACCGCGACGGGGCCGAGGCAACCGCGCAGGCGCTGCGGGCTATTGGCCGGACCGCCCATGTCCAGGGGCTCGACCAGAGCGATCCCGCCCAGGTCGAGGCGCTCTTCGCCTATCTCGACGATCATGGCCTGCGGGCCGATATGCTGATCAACAATGCCGGCGTCGATGCCAGCGGTGCCCATGCCGTCGACATGGAGGATGACGACTGGCTGACCACCGTCGCGACCGACCTGACCGGCCCCTTCCTTCTGTGCCGCGCCTTCGCCCGGCGGGCGGCGCCGGCGGGCGCGGGCGGGCGCATCGTCAATGTCAGCTCGATCCACCAGGAGGTGCCGCGCGCCGGATCGGCTGCCTATGACGCGGCCAAGGGCGGGCTGCGGATGCTGGCCCGCACGCTGGCGCTGGAGCTGGCCGGGGCGTCGATCACCGTGAACAACGTGGCCCCCGGCATGATCATGACGCCGATCAACCAGGCAGCGCAGGACGATCCCGAGCTGCGGCGGCAGATGGAGAGCCATATCCCCCTGGGTCGCGCCGGCCAGCCCGAGGAGGTCGCCGCCCTGATCGCCTTTCTCGTCTCGGACGCGGCCTCCTATATCACCGGGCAGAGCTTTTTCATCGACGGGGGCCTGTCGATCAATCTGGGACAGGGGGCCTGAGCCGCGTGGCGCGCGACGCGGCGGGCTTTGCCGATCTGGACAGCTATGCCGCCTTGGGCGACGGACGCTCGATCGCGCTGTCGGGGGCGGATGGCGGCATCGACTGGTGGTGCGTCCCGAACATGGACAGCCCGCCTCTGTTCGACCGCCTGCTGGCCGGCTCGGCCCCGCTGCAGAACGGCGCGCAGGCGGGGTTCTTCGCCATCACCCCCCGGGGCGCGGTACAGGTCAGCCGCCGCTATCGCCCCGACAGCAACGTGCTGGAGACGCGTTTCACCGGCGCCCAAGGCACGGCCCTGCTGACGGAATCTTTGAACAGCGGCACGGCGGGGCGATTGCCCTGGTGCGAGCTGGCTCGTCGGGTCGAGGTTCTGGACGGGCACATGAGCTTCGACATCACCCTGCAGCTGGGCCATCGCGCCGGCTTGCGCAGCCCCTACCTGTCCTGCCGGGGTCCGCACGAAACTTTCCATGTCGGCTCGGTGCTGGGGCTGTTCCTGCATGGCGACCAGGTCCGGATCACCGATCAGGGCGACGACCGCGTCACCGCCCGGCTGGACCTGGCAGCAGGCGAGCGCGAGATCCTGGCCATCGTGGCGGGCGCGAACGAGCCTCTGGTCGTGCCGGCTCTGGCCGATATCGACGCGCGGATCGACCTGTCGGACCAGGAATGGCGCGACTGGTCCGCCTGTTTCGCGCCGGGCGGCGACGATCGCGATTTCATGGTCCGGCAGGCGCTGGCGCTGAAGCTGCTGCTTTATGCGCCCAGTGGCGCCATCGCGGCGGCGGCCACCACCTCGCTGCCCGAACGGATCGGCGGTGACAAGAACTACGACTACCGCTTTGCCTGGGTGCGGGATGCGGGCTATGTCATCGCCTCGTTCCTGCGGCTTGGCGTGGTGATCGAGGCCAAGGCCGCCCTGACCTGGCTGCTGGACCAGCTCTGCGCCCATGGTGCCCGGGTCTGCTTCCGGCTGGACGGCGGCGTGGACGAGACGGTGCGGCAGGTCGACCTGCCCGGCTATCGCCACTCGCGCCCGGTCCTGGCCGGCAACCGCGCCGCGGGCCAGCACCAGCACGGCATCTATGGCGACATCTTCGAGACGGTGTCGGTCTTCACCCGGGCGGGCAACCTGATCGACGCGCGCAGCGCCGAGACCCTGTCGCATCTGGCCGACGAATGCGCCGACCGCTGGAAGCTGAAGGATTCCGGCATCTGGGAACTGCCCGAGCTGGAACATTACACGATGTCCAAGATCAGCTGCTGGCAGGCCCTGAACCGGGCCGTTGAACTGGCCGATGCGGGCCAGCTGCCAACCACCTGCCGCGAGCGGTGGAGCCGCGAGCGCCAGCGCATCGCCGACTGGATCGACGCAAACTGCTGGAACGAGGATCTGGGCGCCTATGTCATGCATCCGGGCACCACACGGCTGGATGCCGCGCTGGCCCTGGCGGTGCGGTTCGAGTTCGACGGGCCCGACCGCCTGCGCCGGACCCTGGACGCCATCGACCGGACCTTGGGGGCCGACCGGCATCTGCATTACCGCTATTCCGGCATGGAGGCCGAAGAGGGCTGCTTTCTGGCCTGTTCCTTCTGGATGGTCGAGGCGCGTGCCCTTCTGGGCCAGCAGGATCAGGCGCGCGCTCTGATGGCGGGCCTGCGCGGGACGATCTCGGACAGCCCCGGCATCCTGCCCGAGATGATCGACCCCAAAAGCGGCGCTTGGCTGGGAAACATGCCGCAGGGCCTGAGCCATCTTGCCGCGCTGCAGGCCTGCCTGACGCTGGAACGGACCTGAGGGGCATCCGGGGCCGGTCATCGTGGCACCAAGAGAGATCACCGGGGTCGGCGGGTCGGGGTCCGTCGCCCGGCCACCACCCTGGCCGTCGCAGCGACGACCAGCGCGCAAAGGAGGATCTTGGAGACCGTCTCCATCGTCCCCTGGATCAGCAGCGCATGCAGGACGGTTCCCAGCACGATCACGGCGGCCAGCGCGGTGTGGGCCCGTCGCCAGGTGCTTGGGCGCAACCGCAGGCGGCGGCGGGAGGCCGCCAGCAGGGCCGCGGCAAAAACCGCCCACATGGCGATGACGCCCCAGACCGAAAAGGAGGTCGGCGATCTGAACAGCAGCGCATCGACCACATCCGGCGGACTGGTGATCCACAGCGCGGCGACATGGATCACGACGGCGGCGACCAGCCCTCCTCCGATCCAGCGATGGGCCCGCCGCGATCGGGCAAGCGAAACGCCCGGCAGCATCCCCCCGGCCAGCAACGGCTGGACCAGCAGCAGCGCCAGCCCCAAGACCCCCGCCAGCCCCGCGAGGATATAGACCGGGTCGCGCCATGCCAGCAGCGGGCTGGCGGCGGCGGCCAGGACCGGAACGATCAGGGCGACCAGCAGGCCTGCCCAGACCAGACCCGCCCGCGCCCGCGCCACCTTCGTCGACGGCACGCCGATCAGGCCGGCTGCAGGACGAAATCCGCGTTCAGGCTGGTATCGCTGGCCCGTGCCATGACGGGGCGCAGGAAGACGGTCTGGAACTCTCCGCTGTCATAGGCCAGATGGCCATGGGCCTGTCCGAAGGCCGGGATGATCTGCGGCATCTCCAGCCGGAAGACGCCCTCCGCATCCGTCAGCGTGGCGCCGTGGCTCTGGGGGTCACGCTCCTGCCCCTCGGTGGTGTGGGCCCAGATCTGGATGCGCTGCCCGGCCAGAGGTGCCCCGTCGCCCGCGCGGCGCACGGTGCCGGTCATCCAGAAGCCGCCGCCGCCAATCCGCGCCACGACCGGCGCCCCGGGGCGGTAATTGTTGGCCCCGCCCCGCATCGAGGGCGTGGGCGCGACCCCCTGCGCATGAGCCGGGACCAGAAGGCCCGACATGCCCGTGGCGGCGGCTGCCCCGGCAAGGCGCAGCAGGGTCCGGCGGGTGGTGAGAGGGGTGGTCATCGCGCGATCTCCTTCCTCGGGTCCGGAGGTGCGAGGCACAAGGTCCCCGGATCCATGCAAGAGGCGAGTGTAGCGCGATTCCCCGGCGATCCGATGGTCAGGATGCCGCGAGGCCTGCTCAAACCTGCGTGAGCCTGTGATCCGGACAGCAAAGTAATCTTTTGAGGAAAGTGGTGCCCGGAGACGGATTTGAACCGCCGACACGCGAATTTTCAATCCGCTGCTCTACCAACTGAGCTATCCGGGCCCCCTAGGACGCCATCTCTGGCGTCGGGTGAGCGGTGTTTACGAAGCGGCGGGGCGACTGTCCAGACCCAATCCGTGGTTTTTTTGGCCACGGTTTTTTCGCCCGCCGTTTTTCGGCCCCTGGGTCAGTCCCGGTCGGGATCGTCCGAGGGCACGTCCTCCAGCGGCGGGCCGGGGATGACATAGGCGCCGCGCAGCCACTTGGCCAGATCGACATCCGCGCAGCGCTTGGAGCAGAAGGGGCGATAGCGCGGGGTGCTGTCCTTACTGCAGATCGGGCAGGCCATCAGGCCCCCCCTCCGGCGGCGGCCAGACGGGCCAGCGGCACGCGGTCGCGCTTGCGGGTCAGCTCGTAGAGGCCCATCGCGGTCCAGCCGACCAGCGTCGCCTCACTGCCTGCCTGACGGAAGGCGGCCTGCAGGACCTGATCCAGCGTGGCGCGGTCGCGCTTGGGCATGGGGGCGAAGTCGATGACGATCTGGCCGCCCAGACCCCGCAGCGTCAGCTGGCGCGGCAATTCGCGGGCCAGCGCGATATTCGCCTTCAGCCCGGCGGCGGCCGAGCTGTCATTGCCGGTGTTCACGTCGACGGCCACCAGCGCCCGCGTCACCTCGACATGCGCATCGCCGCTGCCCGGCAAGGGCAGGCGATCGGCCAGCAGCGCGTCGACGGCGTCCAGCACGCCGCAGCGCTCGAAGCTGTCCGCGCCCTCCTCGACGGCATCGGGCACGGGATCGGCCCAGTCCATCCAGGCCTGCTCCCAGGGCGTGGGGGCGTCCAGCAGCAGCTCGGGGCCGCCCGAGGTCTCGGCGCAGATGCGGTCGGTCAGCTCGATCAGCTCGGCCAGCTCGGCCAGGATCTCGTCATCCTCGGCCTCGGCGGCAGCGCTGCGCAGGATCAGCCCGTGGTCGCGGTCGCCCAAGGCGGCACGGCCCAAGGCCTCCAGCGCCTCGCGGCGATCCTCGTCGCGGATGCGGCGCGAGACGTTCACGCCGGGTGCGCCGGGCGTCACCAGTACATGGCGGCCGCGAAAGATCAGCCGGGTGGACAGGGGCACGGCCTTGCCCTCTTCGGCGACGCCCGCGACCTGCACCAGCAGGGGCTTGCCCTCGGACACGCTCTTGCGGTCGCGCAGATAGCCGGTCTGCCCGTCGGGCAGCCGCAGGAAGACCCCGCCCTGCCCCTTCATGAAGCGGTCGGTCTGCGCGCGGCAGATGGCGCCGGGCGCCAGCGCGGTCAGGGGATCGGCGGCGACCATCAGGTCGACCAGCTGGCCATCCTCCATCAACGCGGCGGATTCGAGCCCGAACAGATGGCCCAGAACGACTTGGCGACCCTTCATGGGGCATCTCCTTGCGGAACGGGGTGGATGCCGATGGCGGCCAGCATCGCGGCGGTCTCCGCCAGCGGCAGCCCCACCACGGCCGAGAACGATCCCTGCAGCCAGGGGATGAAGGCCGCGGCGGCACCTTGGATGGCATAGCCGCCAGCCTTGCCCTGCCAGTCGCCCATGTCCAGATAGCGCTGCAATTCGGGCGCGGCGATCGGGCGCATGCGGACCTTGGTCTCGACCAGGCGCTGCGACAGGCGGGGGCCGTGGCGCAGCGCGATCGCCGTCAGCACGACATGGCGGCGCCCTGACATCAGGCGCATGAAGGCGGCGGCCTCGTCACGATCCACGGGCTTGCCCAAGATGCGGCGGCCCACAGCCACGGTGGTGTCGGCGGTCAGCGCGGCCTCGTCGGGGGCCAAGTCCAGCGCTGCCGATTTCTCGGCGGCCATGCGGCGGACATAATCGCGCGGCACCTCGCCCTTGCGCGGGGTCTCGTCGATCTCGGCGGGGCGCAGGGCGTGGGGGGTGATGCCGATCTGGGCCAGCAGGTCCAGCCGTCGCGGGCTGGCCGATCCCAGGATCAGCCGGGGCGGGCGGGACGGCGCGGGGACCGGGCCGTCTGCCGTCTCGGCGGCCAGCGGGGCCAGGGCCCCGGCAGCGGGTTTACTTGAAGCGGTAATTGATCCGCCCCTTGGTCAGGTCATAGGTGTTCATTTCCACCTGCACCTTGTCGCCGGCCAGAACGCGGATGCGGTTCTTGCGCATCTTTCCTGCCATATGTGCGATGATCTCATGGCCGTTTTCAAGCTCGACCCGGAATGTCGCATTGGGCAGGAGTTCCTTCACGACGCCGGGGAATTCGAGCATTTCTTCCTTGGCCATGGTCACTCCATCATAATCATCCCGCAGGATTCGGGACCGCCGTTACATGCGTCCGGAGCGCGGGGAATTCAAGGAGAAAGCGCCACCCTAGCCGCCCAGCAGGGTCAGGCCGGTCATCGCGGGGAAATCGATGACGGGCGCCGCGCCACCGGGGGTGCGGAACGGATCGGGCGCTGCGAGGTCCTGCGGCGCGGCCATGCCGGACAGACCGGCCCCGCCCCCCAAGCCCGCGCCGGCGGGCAAATCCCCGTCCTCGCCTGCCATGGGCAGGGTCGGATCGCGCAGGCGCAGCGCGTGGCACCCGTCGGCCTCGCCCAGCTTGCCGGTGGCCAAGACCTGCCCCCCGGCGGTTTCCAGGGTCGCCTGCGTCAGGCTGTTGCGCGGCAGGGTCAGCAATCGCCCCTGCGTCAATCCGCGCAGCTCGGCCAGCGAGATGCGGCGGCGGCAGAGGATGGCGGACAGTTGGACCGGCGCCTCCTGCATGGCGGCGGCCAGGGTCGGGCGCGGCGGTGGCGGCGGCGGGGCGACCGGAGCCGCCATCTGCAGGGGCACGGCCCCCTCGCCGCGCGGGCGGATCAGGCCCGCCGGCTGCGGCAGCGCCAGCAGCAGCTTGCCTTCGCGCATGTCGGGCGCGCCGATGCCCAGATCGAACGAGAGGCTGCGGAAGGGCACGTCTTCCAGCATCAGCGACAGCGGGCGCGGATCGTCCAGATGGGTCATGAAACTGAAACCCGCCACAGCCTCGAAGCCCTCGACGCCCTCCATCTCGGCGGGCAGTTCCTTCAGGAAGGTGTCGATGAATTCGGCGCAGAGCAGCGCATCGCTGCGCGAGGGGCGGCGGCGTTCCAGCCCGCGCGAGGTCACCCGGCCCAAAGCCTGCCATTCGACCAGCCCCGCGACCGCCTGCGGGCACAGCGCCAGCGCCCCCAGCCGATCGCCCGGCCCCTGCAGCACCGCGATCAGCGGCAGTTCGGGCAGCAGTTCGGGCAGTTCGGCCAGGGTCAGCGCCCCGGGCCGCACCGACAGCGTCCGCACCGGCAGCTTGTACAGCCGGTCCGCCGCCCGCCCGATCGCGGTGGCCGCCGCCCGCGCCGGGGTGGGCGCTGCGGGCGAGGGCAGCTGCGGGGCCCCGCCCTGCCCCAGCCTGGCCTGACTGCGCACCCGCAACATGCGGCGCAACACGCCCTCGCCGCATTCGTTGGGGTCTGGTTGGATCATGTCGGGTCCGAATCGCTTGCTCGCCACGACCCAATCTGGGCGGTCGCGGTTGAGAAAGCGTTAAGCGGGCGGCTCGGACCCCGCAGAGGCCGGCGGGCGCTGCGGCAGGGTGATGCGGAATGCGGCACCACCCTGGCCGGGCAGATAGCTGATGTCGCCGCCAAGGGTCAGCATGATCTCGCGGCAGATGGCCAGGCCCAGGCCCGCCCCCCCGGCGCGGGCGGGGTCGTTCAGGCGGGCGAACTTCTCGAAGATCAGCGACTGGCGGCCGCTGTCGATGCCGCTGCCATTGTCCACGATGTCGATCACCGCGCCCCCCGTCTCGGGCCGGCGGGTGCGCAGGATCAACACCGGATGGGCGGCGTCGCAATATTTGCGGGCATTGGTGATGACATTGATCAGCACCTGCAGCAGGCGGTCGGGATCGGTGATCAGCCCCAGATGCTCGGCCGGCAGGTCGCGGTCGATCAGGAACCCCCGCTCGGGCCGGGTGGCCGAGGCGGCGGCCAGTGCCCGGGTGATCAGGTCGTGCAGGTTCACGACCGACACGTTCAGCTGCGCCCGCCCGCTTTCCAGCACCGAAAGGTCCAGAAGATCGTCCAGAAGCCGCGTCAGCCGTCCGGCCTCGGTATGGATGATCCCGGCAAAGCGGCTGCGGTCCTCGGGCGTCAGGTCGGGCTCCTTGAGGATCTCGGAAAAGGCCCGGACCGAGGTCATGGGGGTGCGCAGCTCGTGGCTGATCTGGCTGAGAAAGGCGTCCTTCTGCACCGACAGGTCGGTCAGCTTGTCATTGGCCTCGCGCAGCTGCCGGGCGGTGCGGGTCAGTTCGGCCTGCGCGGCCTCCAGCCGCTGCGTCTCCTCCTTGGCACGCTGCGCCTCGTCGGCGACCTGCAGCAGGTCGGCCACAGTCAGCGCCACGCCCCCCGCCACGCGGTCGATCATCGCATGGGCCGTCGCCGATCCGATCGAGCCCGCCAGCCGCCGCTCCAGCCGGGTCAGGAAGCGCGGGGTCAGGTCGGGCAGATAGCCGGACCGGCCCTGCGCCCGCGCCTCGGCCTGGAAATAGCGCAGCGCGGCCTCGGCCCCCCAGACCTTGCGCGCCATCGCCAGCAGCGGCTCTGCCCGGTCGTCGCCGCGCATCATGCGGCTGTGGCGGATGGGCTCCACCGCCGAGACGAAGGACAGGCCCTGCAGGCGTTCCACCGGGTCGGGAAAGCCAAAGATGGACATGCCGATGAAGGCCAGCGTGTTCACGATCAGCGACGCCATCACCGCCGCCGTCCAGGGATCGACCCCCGGCGGCACCGGCAGATCGCCCCCCACCCCCACCGAGGGCAGGAAGATCAGCGCCATCCACAGGACCAGCCCCGATCCGATCCCCGCATAGGCGCCCTTGCGGTTGGCGCCGCGCCATAACAGGCCCCCCAGCATCGCGGGCAGCACCTGTGCCATGCCGGTGAAGGCCACCAGCCCCATCGCCGCCAGCGCCGCCGTCCCGCCCGAGGCCTGGTGATAGACCCAGCCCGCCGCCATGACGGCCAGGATCGCCATGCGCCGGGCGTTCAGCACGAAGCCGCGCAGGTCGTCGGTCTCGTCCGGCGAGGGGATGCGGCGCAGCGCCAGCCAGGCGGGCACCAGCCAGTGGTTCGACACCATCGTCGCCACCGCGATCGCGCAGACCACCACCATCGAGGTCGCCGCCGAGAAGCCGCCCAGAAAGACCAGCAGCGCCAGCATGTCCTGCCCCGCCGCCGCAGGAAGGGTCAGCACGTACAGGTCCGGGTTCGATCCGGCGGGCAGAAGCTCGCGCCCCATCACCGCGATGGGCAGCACGAAGAGCGACATGGCGAACAGATAGGCCGGAAAGGCCCAGCCCGCGACATGCAGGCGCTCCTCGTCGGCGGCCTCGACGACCATCACCTGGAACATGCGCGGCAGGGTCAGGATCGCCGCCGCCGAGACCAGGATCAACGCCGTCCAGCGGTCGGGCTTCAACAGCCAGCCCTCGGCCACCTGCGGATCGGCGGCGGTGCGGGCGATGCGGTCCAGCATGTCGCCCGGCCCGTCGGCCAGGCCCCAGACCACGAAGACCCCAAGCGCGATGAAGGCCACCAGCTTGACCACCGCCTCCAGCGCGATGGCGGTGACGACGCCGTGGTGGCGTTCGTCGGCGGCCAGGTTGCGGGTGCCGAAGAGGATGGTGAACAGCGCCAGCCCGGCAGCCACCCACAGCGCGGTGCCGCCAAGGGCGCCGTTGATCTCGGGGCCGTTCGGGGCGTTGGTCGCGAAGACCTCGAAGGACAGGCGCACCGATTGCAGCTGCAGCGCGATATAGGGGGTCGAGGCGATGACCGCGATCAGCGTCACGATGGCCGCCAGCCGGTTCGACTTGCCGAATCGCGCCGAGATCAGGTCCGCGACCGAGGTGACATGGTGCATCCGCGCCACCCGCACCAGACGCCTCAGGCCCCACCAGGCGGCGGTGAAGACCAGCGTCGGCCCCAGATAGATCGTCGCGAATTCCAGGCCGGATCGCGAGGCGTAGCCCACCGCGCCGTAGAAGGTCCAGGCCGAGCAATAGACCGACAGCGACATCGTGTAGACCAGCGGATGGTCCAGCCAGCGCACATGGCCCCGCGCCGCCGCGCGGTCGGCGGCATAGGCCACGCCGAACATCAGCGCGACATAGGCGAGGCAGGTGGCCAGCAGGGCCTCAAAGGGCATCGGCGGGCCCCTTGACCGGAGGGGGCGGCGTCTCGGCCGGGGGTGGAGGCGGCGTCTCGCTGGCGCGCAGGGTGGCGGCCTCGGCGCGCAGCAGGGCGCGGTGCAGCGCCCACACGACGACGATCAGCCCGGCCCAGAGGCCAAAG
Source organism: Paracoccus gahaiensis (assembly GCF_005048225.1). Taxonomy (GTDB): domain Bacteria; phylum Pseudomonadota; class Alphaproteobacteria; order Rhodobacterales; family Rhodobacteraceae; genus Paracoccus; species Paracoccus gahaiensis. Next base: position 185,147 of record NZ_SUNI01000003.1, on the reverse strand, counting down.
ATCCAGACCGCGCCGCCCGCATAGGACAGGCTGGCGGGCATCCACCAGACCGGCACCAGGATCAGGAGCATCGTCAGGACGGGCAGCACCCGCGCCGCATCGCCAAGCCGGCGGCGGTGAAACGAGGCACGTTCCAGAAACAGCGGCCGCTCGGGCATCAGCGCCCCCTGCCCCGGCCCGGCGCGCATCGGCCTGTGAGGGCATCAGGCCCCCGGCTGCGAGGCCTGTCTGCGTCAGGCCCTCGCCCGCGCGTCACGGCAACATCCGGCGCACGGTCTGGCGCAGCTCGTCATTGTCGAAGGGCTTGGCCAGGACCTCGTCCGCCCGCGCCCCGGCCTCGGCGGACTGGCCGCGCGCAGTCAGCATCAGAACCGGGGTGGCGGCCAGAGCCGCATCACCCTCGGCGCGCAGATCGTCCAGGATCTGCGTGCCCGAGCGGTGCGGCAGCATCAGGTCCAGGATCACCAGACGGGGCGTCGCGGCGCGGATCGCCTCGATCGCACCGGCGCCATCGGCATGCAGCCCGACCTGCCAGCCCTCGCGCGACAGCAGGAAGCGCACCGCTTCGGCGATGTTGGGCTCGTCCTCGATCATCAGGATGTCCATCTTCATCCGGCTTGCCCCCCCTGCCCGCGATCTGCGCGCCCGGATCATGGGCCGGATCACGGTCCGGTGTCAAAGACGATGTCCGAACGGTCAGGCCCGTCCGCCCGGTCCCGCCTGCGGCATCAGGATCGAGGCCTCGCGCCGGGCCGGGCAGTCGAGGCGGGGGCAGATGCGGCAGGCCGGGCCGATGGGCAGCGCATCGGCGGGCGCGGGCCCGTCCAGCGGCATTAGCAGCATCAGCGCATCCGTCAGCAGCGGGCCGTCCAGCCCGCGCGGCTGACGGCGCTGCGCATAGGACAGCGTGGCGAAGCCCCGCCCCTCGGGCGTCACGACCGTACGCGACAGCGCCACCTGCGGCACCGCCAGCGCATGATAGAGGGGCCACAGCGCGCAACTGTCACCCGGGCGCGGCAGCGCAAAGCCCTGCGCGGCGCGGCGCAGGGTCAGCACGCCCGAGCCGTCGCAGGCCAGCAGCCCCGCCCCCTCGAAGCCCGGCGGGCGCAGATCGGCCAGCCGCCGCAGCACCAGATCCAGCGGCCGGTCCAGAAGGCCCGCCAGCCGCAGCGGATCGACCGGGCGCCCGGCATCCGCGACCGCGCCCGCCAGCACCGCATCGGGCAGCGCCGCACGATCCGCCTGCAGCCCGTCCAGAAGGACCGCCGCCATCGCCTGCGCCGCATCCGAGGCCAGGGTCGAGGGATCGGGCCCGTCCGCCCCCGCCTCGGCCAGCCAGGCCTCGACCTCTTCCTGGGGGGTGGCGGCCTGGCCCTCGGCCTCGAAGCTGTCCAGATGGGCCACCAGCGCCTGCGCGGTCAGTGACAGGCGCTGGCTGTCCTGATGCAGGTTCTGGTGAAAGCGCCGCCGCCATTCGGGCGAGATCTCGCCCTCCTCGACCAGGATCGCGGCGGTCGAGCGCACGGCGGTCACCGCCGACAGGATCTCGTGCAGCGTTGTCAGCAGGTAGGGGTCCTGCGTCATGCGGTCCGACAGGTCGACCAGCTGGCGCTCCAGCCCGCCCGCGCGCCGGGCATGGGCGATCAGCAGCGCCGACCAGCCGGGATAGCGGGCCAGGTATTCGGTGACCTGATCCAGCTCGGGTGAGGTGCCCACGGCGACGGGATGGGCCGCCGCCTCGCGCAGGGCGGCGATGCGGATCTCCTCGCGACCCTCGGCCAGCTCGTCGGCGGGCACCTCCAGCTCGGCGGCCAGCCGGGCGATCAGGTCGGGGCCGACGGGGCGGCGGTTGTGTTCGATCAGGTTCAGATAGGCCGCCGAGATGCCGATGGACCGGGCCACCTCGGCCTGCCGGCGCGACAGGGCCAGACGCCGCTCGCGGATGCGGGTTCCGGTCAGGACATTCGCGCTGCGCCCGGTCATCGCGGATCAGGCCGCCAGGCCATGCCGCCCCGCCAGATCCGTGAACAGCTGCCACGCCACCCGGCCCGAGCGCGCGCCCCGCGTCGCCTGCCATTCGATCGCCTCGGCCCGCAGCCGGTCGGGGTCGATCTGCAGCCCGTGGACCGCGCAATAGCCCCGCACCATCGCCAGGAACTGATCCTGATCGCAGGGGTGAAAGCCCAGCCACAGCCCGAACCGGTCCGACAGCGAGACCTTTTCCTCGACCGCCTCGCCGGGATGGATCGCGGTCGCGCGCTCATTGTCGATCATGTCGCGGGCCATCAGGTGGCGGCGGTTCGAGGTGGCGTAGAGGATCACATTCGCCGGGCGCCCGCTGATGCCGCCGTCCAGCACCGCCTTGAGCGACTTGTACTGCGCATCCTCCTGCCCGAAGGACAGATCGTCCGAGAACAGCAGGAAGCGCCGCGTCGAGGCCCGCCCCAGCACCGCCAGCAGCCGCGAGACCGAGGCCAGATCGTCGCGGGCGATCTCGACCAGCACCAGCGGCAGGCCCTGCGCCACGGCCTCGGCATGGACGGCCTTGACCAGCGAGGATTTCCCCATCCCCCGCGCGCCCCACAGAAGCGCGTTGTTCGCGCCGAAGCCCCGGGCGAATTGCAGCGTGTTGTCCAGCAGCACCTGCCGGGCGCGGTCGATGCCGATCAGCTGGTCCAGCGCGACGCGGTCGACCTTCTCGACCGGCTCCAGCCGGTCGGGATCGGGATGCCAGGCAAAGGCTGTGGCCTTGGCGAAATCCGGGGCGGGCACGGGCGGCGGGGCCAGCCGTTCCAGCGCCTCGGCGATGCGATCCAGAACCGGGCGGGTCATCGCGCCGTCGCCGGGTCGTCGCCCTCGTCCTCGTCATCCTCGACCCACAGCCCTTGGGCGCGCAGATGTGCCTCGCGCTTGCGCTCGATCCGCGCGACCAGCTGGATCGAGACCTCGTAGAGCCCATAGATCACCACGAACAGCACCACCTGCGAGATGACGTCGGGCGGCGTCGCCACCGCCGCCAGCGCCAGGATCGCCACCACCGCATAGCGGCGCACCGAGCCCAGCCCCTCGGCCGAGACCAGCCCCGCCTTGCCCATCAGCGTCAGCAGCACGGGCAGCTGGAAGCTGAGGCCGAAGGCCAGGATGAACTTGATGGTCAGCGACAGGTACTCGTCGACCGAGCCCTGGAAGACGATCGCCGCCAATGCGCTGGCCTCGGGGACTGCCGCCCCGGCTGCCGCCGCATCGTCGGGCAGCTGCAGCGGCCCCTGCTGGAAGCCCAGGAAGAAGTCGTAGGCCATCGGCAGGATGACGTAGAAGGCGAAGGATCCGCCGATGAAGAACATGACCGGCGAGGCGATCAGGAAGGGAAAGAAGGCCGCCTTCTCGTTGCGATAGAGGCCCGGGGCGACGAAACGCCACATCTGGTAGCCGATGATCGGAAAGGCCAGCACGAACCCGCCCAGAAGCGAGATGCGGACGGCCACGAAGAAGCCCTCCTGCAGCTTCAGCAGGATCAGGCCGCATTCCTGACCGCGTTCCTCCAGCGCATGGCAGATGGGCTGAGTCAGGACGTTGTAGATCGGGTTCCAGATCGTGTAGCTCAGCACCATCGCGATGATGAAGGCGACCATCGACCAGATGATGCGGGTGCGCAGCTCGGTCAGATGTTCGATCAGCGGGGCCGAGCTGTCATCCAGATCGTCATCCGTCCGCGCCTTGGTCTTGGTCTTGCTGGCCAATTCAGTCGTCTTTCATGTCGCGGCGGCGCACCGCATGCAGGCGCCGCGCGGGGGCCGGGCCCTCGGTCGCAACGGACGGGGCCGCGACGGTCGGGACCGCAGGGGATTGGGGCGAGGCAGGCTGGGCCGGGACCGGCGCCACCCGGGGAGCAGCCGCCATCTCGGCGGGGGCACCCACAGGGGCGACGGGTGGCGCGCCATTGGCGGGGGACGATGCCGGGGCCGCGACGGGTGCCCCGATCGGAGCCGTCGCCTGCGGCGTGGCGGGGGCATCGGGATCGGGCTGCAGGCCGGCGCCCTTGGGGGCGGCGCGCTTGGGGTCCCATTTCTCGAACCGGTCCGCCGCGCGGTCCAGCGCGTCGAGGCCAAGCGATTTCTTCGAGGTCAGGTTCTTGACGTCGCGCAGCGATTTCGAGGCCTCGTCGAGGCCCGATCCCTTGGCGGCATCCTCCATCGCCGAAGAGAATTCGCGCGCCATGCCACGGGCCTTGGCCGTGAACCGGCCAAGGGCGTGGAACAGATGCGGCAGGTCCTTGGGACCCACTACGATCAGGGCGACGATGCCGATCAGCAGCAGCTCGGTCCAGCCGATGTCCAGCATGGGATCCCTGCCTTTCCGGCGATCAGCTGCGGTCGGTCGAACGCGGGCCGGGGATCGGCGCGCCATCGGGGCCGACGGAGGTGGACCCCGGCATCACGCCATGGGTCCCGTGCGGGGTCACGTCGCGCGCGGCCTCGCCCGGCACCTGGCGGGGCGGGGTGCGGTCCACATCGGCGGCGGTTTCCACGTCATTGGCGGGATCGTTGACGCCGCGCTTGAAGGCGGTGATGCCTTTGCCGACCTCTCCCATCAGCGAGGACACCTTGCCGCGTCCGAAAAGGACCAGCACGACGACCGCGATCAGAAGGATGCCGGGAAGGCCAATGTTGTTCAGCATGAGAAACTCCCTTGCAGGGTGCTCGGATCACCCGCCGTCGACATTTACGCCCTTGCCCAGGGGAATGCAAAGCCCATTCCCGTGAGGATCGGCGGCTGTCCGCAGGGGCTGCGCGCAGGGACGGCAGCGCTTGGCAGCGGGCGCGTGCCGGGCAATAAGGGGGCATGGACATGGCCACCACCATCACCGCCTTCGTCACCCTGTTCGTGGTCATCGACCCGATCGGGCTGGCGCCGATCTTCATCGCCCTGACCCCGGGCATGGACGCCTCGGCCCGGCTGCGCATCGGCCTGAGATCGCTGGTGATTGCGGCAATCCTGCTGACCCTGTTCGGGCTGGCCGGAGAGGCGATCCTGTCGGGCATCGGCATCTCGATCTCGGCCTTCCGCATCGCCGGGGGGCTTTTGCTGTTCCTGACCGCGCTGGACATGCTGTTCGAACGCCGCACCGAGCGGCGCGAGGGCCAGGCCGAGGGCGACGATCCCGGCCACGATCCGTCGGTCTTTCCGCTGGCCATGCCGCTGCTGGCGGGGCCCGGCGCGCTGGCCACGATGATCCTGCTGGCGGGCGAGAATCAGGGGGCCGTTCATCTGGTCATGATCCATCTGATGATGCTGGCCGTGCTGGGCATCTGCATGGTCCTGTTCGTGCTGGCGACGCCCCTGGCCCGCGCCCTTGGCCGGACCGGCACGATGGTCGTCACGCGCCTGCTGGGGATGCTGCTGGCGGCGCTGTCGGTGCAGTTCGTCATCGACGGGCTCAAGGGATCGGGGCTCTTCGCATGAGCGGGGACGAGGTCGCGCGCCTGGCCTTCTACGGCCTGCTGCTGGTCGTCATCGGCGGCGCCATGCTGGTCGAGCTGTCGGGTCGCGGCGGGCGAGCGCTGCGCCAGCTGTTCCTGTGGGGCGTGGTGATCGCCGGGCTGGCCCTGGGCTATGACTGGTGGCAGGGGGCCAACGCGCCGCGCCAGCAGGTGCTGGAGGGCGGCGCCCGGATCGAGATCCCGGCCGGCCCCGGCGGGCATTTCCATCTGGAGGCGCTGCTGAACGGCACGCCCGTCGATTTCATCGTCGATACCGGCGCGACCACCGTCGCGCTCAGCCGCAGCGACGCCGAGGCGATCGGGCTGGATCTGGGGCGGCTGCGGTTCTCGGGCCAGGCGGTGACCGCGAACGGGCGCGTGGGCACCGCGCCCGTCACCATTGCGGACTTCGCGCTTGGCGATGCGCTGGACCGCAACGTGCCCGCCGTGGTCATCGACAGCGAATTGCAGGACAGCCTGCTGGGCATGTCCTACCTGCGCCGCTTCGCCCGCGTCAGCTTCGAGGGCGATCTGCTGGTGCTGGAGCGCTGAGGTCCGCGCATCAGCCCGGGCGGGCGTTCGACATCTGCCGGATCGTGGCAAAGATCACGTCGATGCCCCGCGCCAGCTGCAGGTAATCGGTCCATTCCTCGGGCGCGTGAGAGATCCCGCCCCGGCTCGGCACGAAGATCAGGCCCGTGGGCGCGACCCCCGCCATGATCATCGCGTCATGCCCCGCCCCGCTGACCATCACCCGATGCGAGACGCCCAAGGCATCCGCCTGCCCCGTCAGCGCCGCATGGATCTGGCCCGACAGGGGCGTGGGGGCCGCGTAAAGCTGTTGCTCGACCGTGCAGGTCAGGCCGTTGCCCTGCGCATGGGCGGCGGTGGCGTGGACCATGTCGATCAGCTGGCGCACATCCGCCTCGGCGGGCGCGCGCAGATCGACGGTGAACCAGACATGGTCGGGGATGACATTGGCGCCGCCGGGCAGGACCTCCATCTTGCCCACGGTCAGCACGCTGTCGCGGCCCAGCTGCCGCGCCAGATCGGGCAGGTGGGACAGGATGCCCACCGCCCCCACCAGCGCGTCGCGGCGCTGGTCCATCGGCGTGGTGCCGGCATGTCCCGCCCGGCCCCTGACGGTGACCTTCAGCTGCGCCAGACCCACGATGCGGTCCACGATGGCAATGTCGCGGCCCTCGGCCTCCAGCACCGGGCCCTGCTCGATATGCAGTTCCAGAAAGGCATGCACGGCACCCGGCGCCAAAGCCGCCTGCCCTGCCCGCGCCGGGTCCAGCCCATAGTCGCGCATGGCGTCGGCGGCGGAGATCCCGTCATCGTCGCGCAGATCCTCCAGCGTGGCGGGGTCCACCTGCCCCGTCAGCAGCCGCGATCCGAACAGACCGCCGCCAAAGCGCGCGCCCTCCTCCTCGATCAGGGCGATGACCTCGACCGGGCGTTCGGGGCGCAGGCCCAGGTCGCGGAAGAGGAACGCGGTCTCGATCCCCGCGACCACGCCCGCCGGCCCGTCGAAGCGCCCGCCATTCGGGACCGAATCCAGATGCGAGCCCACCAGGATCGGCGCCAGACCGGGATTCGTGCCCTCGATCCGGCCAAAGACGTTGCCCACCGCATCCTCGCGCACGGCCAGCCCCGCCTCGACCATCTGCGAGGCGACGAAGTTGCGCGCCTGCGCATATTCGGGGCTGTAGGTCAGCCGCGTCGTCCCCTGCCCCGGCGTGGCGTTGAACCGGTCGATCCCCTCGATCAGGGCCTCGATGCGGCGGGCATCGGCAAATCCGGTCATGCGATCATCCCCACGAATATCCCTGCCAGCACGACCGACACCATGGTGACGGTCACGAAGCCCGCCACCAGCATCGGCGGCAGCAGATGGGCGGTCAAGGCCTCGCGCTCGGCCGCGTCCTCGGTCAGGGTGTCGATCACGTCCTTGGTGATGATGTAATCCGCCGGAAAGCCGTAAAGCGCGGTCAGCGAACAGGCGAAGGCCATGGCGGGCGTGACGCCCAGCAGGCGCCCCACGATCCACGAGGCCAGATACATCCCCAGCAGGCCGATGCCGATGATCGCCACAAGGGGCACGATCAGCTGGCCCAGCATCTCGGGCGTGGCGCGCTTCAGCCCGTCGAAGATGAAGACCATCAGGATCAGCACGGTGAAGCCGAAGGCATTGGCCTTGCGCAGAGGCTCGCGTTCCAGGAACCCCAGGGACGTGGCGATGACGCCGAAGACCAGGCACAGCACGAAGGGGCTGATGGTGACGAGGGGCGCCGCCAGTTCCGACAAGCCCCACGCGGCGAAGGCCACGGCGCCAAGACGCAGCATCTTGAAATAGGCGGTGTCATAGGCGGCGGGCAGGCCTGCGAACAGGCGCGGCGGCAGGGGCGCCTCGGCGGTCTCGACTGCGGTCGCCGGGGCCTGCCAGTTGCCCGCGCGATGGGCCGCCAGCACGCGCCGCCCCTCGCGTTTCAGCATGATCGCGGTCAGGGGATAGCCCGCGAATCCCTGCATCACATAGATCAGGATCGCCAGCACCGACAGTGCCTGCAGCCCGGCGTCCGCCGCCGCCTGCGACATGATCAGCGAGGCCACGACGCCCCCCACCAGGGGCGGTGCCCCCACGACGATGGTTTGCCAGTCCAGCACCGTCAGCCCGACGGTGAACAGCAGCACCAGGATGCCGCCGATCCCCGACAGGGCGATGACGACGGTGCGCCATTGGCGGCCCAGCTCCTCGACCGACAGCAGCGTGCCCATGTTGGTGATCAGCAGATACATCGCCAGAAAGACGATGGGCGTTTGGAAACCCGCGGTCTGGACGATGTCCTCGGGGAAGAAGGTCCAATAGCCCGCCAGGAACAGCAGCGCGCAGACGAAGACCGAGGGCAGCCAGGATCGGGTCCGGGTCGAGACGATGTCGCCGATCCACAGGATCAGCGCCAGAAGGGTGAACGCCAGCAATTGCGGCATGGGAAGGGACCTTTCGGGTCGGGTCGCGCCCGATCAGGCCAGGTCCAGGCGGACGGGGATTCCCTTGGTCGCCGGCGTGTCCGAGGCCAGATCGGCCCGCGACAGGGGCGACAGCGGGTTCAGCTCGGGGAAATATCCCGCGATGCAGCCGCGCGGCAGGTCATAGGGGATGATGCGCAGCCCCGCAACCCGGCGCGCGATCCCGTCCTCGGCGTCGCCCGCCAAGGCAATGCGCTGCTCGGCCACCAGCCCCTCGGCGGCCATGTCCTCGGGCGACATCATCACCAGCATGCGGTCGCCCTCGATCCCGCGCAGCCGGTCGGACATGCCATAGACGGTGGTGTTGAACTGGTCGTTCGACCGCAGCGTGATCAGGCGATAGAGGCCCGGATCGCGCCCCAGCCCGGTCGCGTCCAGCGCGGCCGGCACGGTGAACTGCGCCTTGCCGCTGTCGGTCTGCCAGTCGCGGTCGCGCGCGGGGTTGCCGCGATAGAAGCCGCCGGGCTGGTTCATGCGCGCGTTGAAATCGCGGAAATCGTCGGGATAGACCGCCTCGATCAGGTCGCGGATGCGGCCATAGTCGCGGGTCCAGTGGTCCCAAGGCATCTTGGCATTCACCGGCAGCGTCGCCTCGGCCAGCCGGGCGACGATGGCCGTCTCGGACAGCAGATGCGGGCTGGCGGGGCCGCGCTTGCCGATCGAGCCGTGGATATGGCTGAAGCTGTCCTCGATGGTGACCTGCTGGTTGGTGCCGTCCTGCATGTCCTCCTCGGCGCGCACGAGGCAGGGCAGGATCCACGAGGACCGCCCCGGCATCAGATGCGTGCGATTGAGGCGGGTGGCGACATGGACCGTCAGGTCCATCCGGCCCCAGGCCTCGGCCACGCGGTCGGTATCGGGCACCGCGCGGGCCAGGTTGCCGCCCAGACCCAAGAAGACCTTGGCGCGCCCCTCCAGCAGCGCCTGCACGAAGGCGATGGTGGTCCAGCCCTCGTCCATCGGCGGCTCAATGTCGAACAGGTCGCGCAGCCTGTCGTTCGGCACCAGTTCGGGCTTTTCGGTGATGCCCACGGTGCGCTGGCCCTGCACATTGGAATGGCCGCGCACCGGGCTGGCGCCCGCCCCCTTGCGGCCGATATTGCCGCGCAGCAGCAGAAGATTCACCAGCGCGCCGATCGCATCCGAGCCGTGCACATGCTGCGTCAGCCCCATGCCATAGACGCCGATCACCGCCTTGGAGCGGGCATAGATCGCGCCGATCCCCTCCATCGCGGCACGGGTCAGGCCGCTGACCTGTTCCAGATCGACCCATTCGGTCGCGTCGACCCAAGCCATCCAGTCCTGCAGCCCGTGGCAATGCGCGTCCAGGAAGGCGTGGTCCAGCACCCCGCCCTCGGCCTTCTCCAGCGCCAGCACATGTTTGGCGATGCCGGTCAGGGCCGCGATGTCGCCGCCCGCGCGGACCTGAAGATAGCGGTCCGCGATCTCGGTCGGCGCGCCCACGGTCATCTGCCAGGCGCTTTGCGGATTGGCGAATTCGATCAGGCCCTTTTCGCGCAGCGGGTTGATCGCCACGATGCAGCAGCCCCGCTTGGCCGCCTGCTGCAGCGGATGCAGCATGCGCGGGCTGTTGGTGCCCGGGTTCTGGCCGACATGCAGGATCATGTCGCAATGGTCGAAATCCTCCAGCACGCAGGTGCCCACGGGCGAGCCGATGACCTCCTTGAGGCCGACCGAGGTCGTCTCGTGGCACATGTTGGAGCTGTCGGGCAGGTTGTTGTGCCCCATCGCGCGGGCGAAGAGGCCATAGAGGAACGACGCCTCCAGCCCCGCCTTGCCCGAGGCGTAGAAGGTCGTGGCCTTGGGATCGGCGGCCTGCAATTCGCGGCCGATCTGCGAGAAGGCCGCGTCCCAGGTCGTCTCGACATAGCGGTCGGTAGCGGCGTCATAGCGCAGGGGGTGGGTCAGGCGCCCGGCACGCTCCAGGTCGTATTCCGACCAAGTGGCCAGTTCGGTCACCGTGTGATCGCGGAAGAAGCCGGGGCCGCAGCGGGCGCTGGTCAGATCCCACAGCGTCGCCTTGGCGCCGTTCTCGCAGAACTCAACGACATGGGGATTGGGGGGCTTGGCCCAGGCGCAGGACGAGCACATCAACCCGCCGGGCTTGTTCTGGTGGCGCAACGTCTCGAAGGCGCCGGGGCCGGAGCGCGCGGTGCGTGCCACGGCGGCCATGCCCTTGGCCGACCCCCATCCCCCGACCGGTCCGTCATAGGTGGCGGTGGGGGTCTCGCGGTCGGCGGGGGGCATGTCGTCGGGCATGGGAGGCTCCTGTCGGATGGACCCGGGCGCGCAGACGGCGCGCCCGGGTGCTTTGGGTCAGGGGACGATCCTCACGCGGCGGGGGCGAAGGGATCGGGCAGATCGGCCAGCAGCTTGTCCGGCGTCATCGGGAAGTCGCGCAGCCGCACGCCGCAGGCGTTATAGATCGCGTTGGCGATCGCGCCCGCCGCGCCGCAGATGCCTAGCTCGCCCACGCCCTTGGATTGCAGGGGCGAGGCGTCGGCGTCGCGTTCCTCCAGCAGGATCACCTCCATCGGCGGGATGTCGGCATGGACCGGCACGTGGTATTCCGCCAGATCGTGGTTCACCAGATGGCCGTCGCGGGCATCGAAGGACAGCTCCTCGGTCAGCGCGCTGCCGATGCCCCAGACCATGCCGCCGATGCATTGCGACCGCGCGGTCTTGGCGTTCAGCACCCGGCCGAAGCCGAAGGCCCCGGTCATGCGCCGCAGCCGCGTCTCGCCGGTGAAGGCATTGACCGCGACCTCGCAGAAGAAGGCGCCATAGGTGGACTGGTTGACCTTCTCCATCAACTCGCCAGGCTCGATCTTGCCGGTGCGGGTCAGATCCTCGGTCAGAAGGTCGGTGACGGGGCGCGCATCCACGCCCTCGGCCCAGGCTTGGCCATCCTTGAGGATCAGTTGATCGGCGGAACAGCCAAGCGCCTGCGCCAAGGTCGCGCGGATCGCCTCGCAGGCATAGAACACTGCCGAGCCGGTGGACGAGGCCCCCCAGCTACCGCCTGAACCCGAGCCTGCGGGCAGCAGGCTGTCGCCCAGCTTGACCGTGGTGCGGTCGATGGGCTGGCCCAGCATCTCGGCGGCGATCTGTCCGAAGATCGCATAGCTGCCGGTGCCGATATCGGTGTGATCGGTTTCCACGACGACATGGCCTTGGGCCGTCAAGGTCACGCGCGCCTCGGCCTTGGCGAGGATGTTGACGCGGGCGGCCGAGGACATGCCCATGCCGATCCACCATTCGCCCTCGCGCCGGGCGCAGGGGGTGGGGCTGCGCTGGTCCCAGCCAAAGGCCGCAGCCCCGGCATCCAGCGCCTCGACCAGGCGGCGCGAGGAATAGGGCGTGCCCTGCCCCGGGACCGTCTCGGGCAGGTTGCGCTTGCGCAGCTCCACCGGGTCTAGGTTGGTCGCGATGGCCAGCTCGTCCATCGCCACCTCCAGCGCCTGCATCCCCACGGCCTCGCCGGGCGCGCGGACGGATCCGGCGGTCAGGCGGGTGATGTCGGACTTGCGCACCCCGAGCAGGCGGTTGTCTCCGGCATAGAGGAATTCCGAGGCCTGCGTGACGGGCTCGGAAAAGGACTCCTCGGGCAGGTTCGACACCAACGCCTCGTGACCGAAGGCGGTCAGGCGGCCATCGGCCCCGGCGCCAAGCCTGATGCGCTGGACGGTTTCCGACCGGCGCATGATCGACTGGAACACCAGCTGGCGGCTCATCACGACCCGGACCGGACGGCCCAGCTCGCGCGCCGCCAGCGAGGCCGCCACGGCCTCGTGCGAGATGCCCAGCTTGGACCCGAACCCGCCGCCGACATAGGGCGACAGGATGCGGACATGCTTGGGATCGATGCCCAGGCTGTCGGCCAGTTCGGCCACGTTGAAGGCGATCATCTGCAGGCTGCCCCACAGGGTCAGGTCGTCCCCGTCCCATTCCGCAACCGCCGCATGCGGCTCCATTGCCGCGCTGGCATGGCCGGGCGTGGTGAAGTTCGCGTCGATGACATGGGCGGCGTCGCGCAGGGCGGCCTCCAGATCGCCCGCCGTCACGGGCTCCTTGGCCGCCTCGGCGGTCTCCTGCGTCGGCAGGAAGCGCGCCTTGTCCGAGGCATCGTCATAGTCGATGCGGAGGGCCTTGGCGGCGGCAGTGGCCTGTTCGAAGGTCTCGGCCACGACCAACGCCACCGGCTGCAGCGGGTAATCGACGCGCGAGGGGTCCTGCAAGGGGGCCTCGCCCGCCGTGCCCTGCGCCGGACGGCGCAGCATCTGCGGGGCGGCATAGACGCCCAAGACGCCGGGCATCGCCAGAACCTCGTCCTTGTGGATCGCGGTCACGCGGCCCGTGCTGATGGTCGCGCCGACCAGCACGCCCTCGGCGCAGTTCTCGCGCGCATATTCGGCGGCATAGGTCGCCTGACCCGCCACCTTCAGCGGCCCCTCAGGGCGGTCCAGCGGCTGGCCGATCACGCCCTGGCGGGTGCGGTCCAGCATGTCGCGGGTGTCGGGGGTGTCATAGGTATCGCTCATGGTCATTCCCCCGTGGCTTCCGCCAGCACGGCCGCAAGGGCGCGGCGCAGCAGCGGGATCTTGAAATCATTGTGGCCCTGACCCTGCGCGTCTTCCAAGAGCAGGTCGGCGGCCTTGTCGAACAGCGCGGGCGAGGGACGCTCGCCGGTCAGCAGTTCATCAACATGGTCGTTCGTCCAAGGCGTATGCGCCACGCCGCCGAAGGCCAGATGGACCGAGGCGATGCGCCCCTCCTCCATCCGCAGCGCCGCGGCGACCGAAACCAGCGCGAAGGCATAGGACGCCCGGTCGCGCACCTTGCGATAGATCTGGCGTCCGCCCAAGGGCGCGGGCAGGCTGATCGCGGTGATGACCTCGCCCGACTCCAGATGGTTGTCCTGCTGGGGCGTGTCGCCCGGCAGGCGGTGGAAATGCCGCATCGGGATCTCGCGCGCGCCCTCGGGGCGTTCGGTATGCACGACCGCCTGCAGCGCCGACAGGGCCACGGCCATGTCGCCGGGATAGGTGGCGATGCAGTCGGACGAGGCGCCCAAGATCGCATGGTTGCGGTTCACGCCCCCGATGGCTGCGCAGCCCGAGCCCGGCTCGCGCTTGTTGCAGGCCGAGCGGTTGTCCATGAAATAGCCGCAACGCGTGCGCTGGCACAGGTTGCCGCCCATCGTGGCCTTGTTGCGCAGCTGGGGGCTGGCCCCGGCCAGAATGGCGCGCGACAGAAGCGGCCAGTCGCGGCGGATGCGCGGATCGGCGGCGGCGTCGGAATTGCTGACCAGCGCGCCGATGCGCAGGCCCTCGCCCTCGGCGTCGATGGCGTTCAGGCCGATGCGGGTGATGTCCAGAAGCGCCTCGGGCGTCTCGACCTCCAGCTTCATCAGATCCAGCAGGTTGGTGCCGCCGGCGATCAGGCGGGCGGACTGGCCCACGGCGTCGGCAGTGGCCTCGGCCCGGCTGTAGTCGAACGCCTTCATTGCGCCACCTCCTCTTCGGCGGCCATCGCCTCGCGAATGGCCGAGACGATGTTGTCATAGGCGCCGCAGCGGCACAGATTGCCGCTCATGCGTTCGCGGATCTCGTCGTCGGTGACGGTGGTGGGCATCTCGGTCGGATCGTCGCCGACGGCACTTGGCCAGCCGGCGCGGATCTCGTCGATCATGGCGGCGGCGGAGCAGATCTGGCCGGGGGTGCAATAGCCGCACTGGAAGCCGTCATGGGCCACGAAGGCCTTCTGCAGCGTCGACAGCGCCTCGGGCGTGCCCAGACCCTCGATGGTGGTGATCTCGTCACCGTCATGCATCGCGGCGAGCGACAGGCAGGAATTGATCCGGCGGCCGTTCACGATGACCGTGCAGGCGCCGCACTGGCCGTGATCGCAGCCCTTCTTGGTGCCGGTCAGGCCCAGATCGAGGCGCAGGAAATCGAGAAGCGTGCGGCGGGGATCGCCTTGGAAGTCTTGGGATTGGCCATTGATGGTCAACCTGGCTGCGGGGCGATGTGCCATGGGGGCTCCTTGAACCGCTTGCTGGGTCCGACAGAACGTGACCCAAGCCGCGCGGTTCCCTGCCCCCGTGTCCCTGCACCCATGTCAGGCCCCCCGGTTTCTCCTCAGGACACCAGCGCCGTCTGCGCCGCCCGCGCATGGCGCTGCGCGATCATCGCGCAGATCAGCAGTTGCGCCATGTGATAGATCAGCACCGGCAGCACCGTGGCCCCCACCGTCTCGACCGGAAACAGCGCCGCCGCGATGGGCAGGCCCGAGGCCAGGCTTTTCGTCGAGCCGCAGAAGAACAGCACCGAGCGGTCCTCGGGCGGCAGCTTGCAGAGACGCCCCAAGCCCCCGATCAGCGCGAAGACCACCCCCAGCATCGCCAGCATCACCGCGATCAGCACGATCAGGCTGACGGGCGGGATCTCGGCCCAGAGGCCCGAGACGGTGCCTGCGCTGAAGGCCGAATAGACGATCAGCAGGATCGCGCCCCGGTCCACGACCAGCGTCAGCCGCTTGCGCGACTTAACGAACCCGCCGACCCAGGGGCGCAGGATCTGGCCCAGCACGAAGGGCAGCAGGATCTGCGTGCCGATGCGGATCACCGCGTCCAGGCTGACGCCCCCCTCGCCCGCCTGCAGCAGCAGCGCGACCAGCGCGGGCGTCAGCACCACGCCGACCAGATTGGACAGCGAGGCGGCGCAAATTGCCGCAGGCACGTTGCCGCCCGACATCGACACGAAGGCGATCGAGCTCTGGATCGTCGAGGGCAGGACCGCGAGAAAGATCACCCCCATCGTCACCTGCGGCCCCAGGATCCCGCCGAAGACGGCGGCGAAGCCCAGCCCCAGGGCCGGGATGACCAGATAGGTCGATCCGAAGGTCAGCCCCTGCAGCCGCCAGTTCAGCATCCCCGCCTTGACCGAGGCCGGGTCCAGCTTGGCGCCATAAAGAAAGAACAGCAGCGCCACTGCCCAATAGGTGACCTGCCCCAGCCCCTCGGCCGCGACCCCGCGCGCGGGCAAAACCAGCCCCAGCAGGACCGTGCCCAGCAGCATCAGCATATAGCTGTCGATCCCGATCCGTCCCAGAAAGCGTCTCATCGTTCAAATCCTTCAGAAGCCAATGGCCATGCCGTCCTTGCGGCTGTCCGACCCGCCCTCCAGCAGGCCGGTCGCCGCATCGATGCGGATCGCCTGCGCGCCGCCCATGGGGCCGGTCAGGCGCTTGATCACATGGCCGCGCGCGGCCAGATCGTCGCAGATGTCCTGCGGCAGGGTCGGCTCGACCTGCAGCACGCCCTCGGTGGCAAAGCTGCGCGGCTCGTCCATGGCCGCCTGCAGCGACAGGCCCCGGTCGATCACCGCCGACAGGAAGGCCGCGTGGCCGGTGGCCTGATACTGCCCGCCCATCACGCCGAAGGGCATCACCGCGCGGCCCCCTTGGGTGACCATGCCGGGGATGATCGTGTGCATCGGCCGCTTGCGCGGCCCGATGGCGTTGGGATGGCCCGGGATCAGCCGGAAGGACGCGCCCCGGCTGTGAAACAGCACCCCGGTCGCCGGGTCCAGCCGCCCCGATCCGAAGCCGTGAAAGATCGAGTTGATGAACGAGATCGCGTTGCCGTCCGCGTCCACGACGCACAGATAGATCGTGTCCTTGTGCTCGGGCTCGTCCCACAGCCCCGGGGCCTGCGCGCGGGCCATGTCGATGCGCGCCCTCAGCGCGGCGATGGCGGGGTCGGACAGCAGCGCCTCAACCAGCCCGGGGCAATGGTCGGGATCGCCCAGCAGCGCGTCGCGGTGGTGATAGGCCAGCTTGGTCGCCTCGGCCTCGACATGGATGCGGTCGGCGGGCGACAGGGCGGCCATGTCGAAGCCCTCGAGGATCTTCAGGATCAGCAGCGACGCCACCCCTTGCCCGTTCGGCGGGCATTCATGCACCTCAACGCCACGATAACTGGCGCTGATCGGCGCGACCCATTCGGCGCCGTCGGTGGCTTCCGCGAAATCCTGCTCGGTGTGCAGCCCGCCAAGCGCGCGCAGATGCGCGACCATGCGCGCGGCGGTCTGGCCCTGATAGAAGGCCGCCGGGCCGTGGGCCGCGATCTCCTCCAGCCGGTCGGCCAGCAGGGGCTGGGCATGGCGCACACCCGCCGCCGGGGCGGGCAGGAACACCGCCGCCGCATGGGGATCGCCACCGATCAGCGCGGCGGCATCGGCCCAGTCCTGCGCCACGCGGGGGGTGACGGGATAGCCGCCCCGGGCATGGCCGATGGCATCGCGGAACAGCCGCGACAGGGGCAGCGTGCCCAGATCGGCATGCAGCCGGCACCAGGCCGAGATCGCGCCAGGCACCGTCACCGCATGGGGGCTGGTCTGCGGGATATGGTCGGTCAGCCCCGCCGCCTGCAGCGCCGCGACGCTGGCGGCGGCGGGCGCGCGGCCCGATCCGTTCAACGCCCGCACCGCACCCCCTGCCGGGGCGTAGAGCGCAAAGCAGTCGCCGCCGATCCCGGTCATCAGCGGATCGGCCACCGCCTGCACCGCGCTGGCGGCGATGGCGGCGTCCACCGCATTGCCGCCCTCGGCCAGCACGGAAAGCCCCGCCGCACTGGCCAGCGGATGCGAGGTCGCGATCATGGCACGGCCCGCATAGCTGGGCGCGCGGCGGCCCGACAGGAAATCGAAACGGGTCATGGGCTCTCCGGGGGCTGACGGAATCGGTGGTGGGTGTCTGGTAACATGTATACAGGTGAAGGCGTCCGGAATACAATTGATGGAAATGTCCATGTCTTCGGCCGATCAGATCCATGCCACGCTGTCCGCGCAGATCGTGGCGGGTCACCTGCGCCCCGGCGATGCGCTGGCCGAAACCGCGCTGGCCGCGCAGTTCGGCCTGTCGCGCACCCCCGTGCGCGAGGCCCTGCAGCGCCTGGCCGCCGAGGGGCTGGTCGAGCGTGGCCCGCGCCGCGCCTTCGCCGTGCGCCGCATGTCCACCGAGGCGCTGCGCCACCTGTTCGAGGCGCTGGCGGAACTTGAGGCCTTGTGCGCCGGCATGGCGGCCCTGCGCATGACCCCCGCCGATCACGCGATGCTGGCCGGGGTGCTGGACCGCGCCGACGCGCCGGAGGCCGATTATGCCGGGCTGAACATGCGCTTTCACCAGATCCTGCGGCAGGGGGCGGGCAACGCGGTGCTGGCCGAGGTGCTGGAGGATCTGAACCGCCGCAGCCTGCCGTGGCGCAACGCCCAGTTCGAGGCGCGGGCTGAGCGCGTTGATGCCTCGCGCGCCGAGCATCGCGCCATCCTGGCGGCGATCACCGCCCGCGATGCCGAACGCGCGGCGGCGGCCATGCGGGCGCATATGGGCGCGGCGCTTGGCGTGATCCTGGAGATGCTGGCAGCGCGGGACTAGGCGCCCTGCCTATTCGGCAGGCTGGGGCGCTGTGGGCTGCGGGCTTGCGGGTTGGGGATCGGGCGCATCGTCCCGCCGCCCGATCCGCTCGATCAGCACATATATGACCGGCGTCAGCAGCAGCGTCAGGATGAAGGCCAGCGACAGGCCGCCCACGATCACCGCCCCGATGGCGCGGCGGCTTTCGGCCCCGGCGCCCGAGGCCGTGGCCAGCGGCACCGCGCCCAGCACGGTGGCGATGGTGGTCATCAACACCGGGCGCAGCCGCGTCACCGCCCCTTCCCGCGCGGCCGAGACCAGATCGCGGCCCTCCTCGCGCAGCTGGTTGGCGAATTCCACGATCAGGATGCCGTTCTTGGCCATGATCCCGATCAAGAGGATCATCCCCACCTGCGAGAAGATGTTGACCGAGGCCCCGGTCAGCCACAGCGTCGCCACCGCCCCGGCCAGCCCCAAGGGCACGGTCAGCATGATGGTCAGCGGCGTGCGGAAGCTTTCGAACTGCGCGGCCAGCACCAGGAACACGATCATCAGCGCCATGCCGAAGACCGTGGCGACGCCGCCCTGGTTATCCTGATAATCGGCGGCCTGCCCGCGCCAGACCAGCAGGGCGCCGGCGGGCAGCTCGACCGCGGCGGCCTCGACCGTGGCGATGGCGCGGGCCAGATCGGTGCCCTCGACCAGATCGGCCTCGGTCTCGACCGAGATCAGGCGGTCATAGCGGTTGATCTCGGGCACCGTGGCGCCGGTCTGGATCTCGGCGAAGGCCGAGAGCGGGATCAGGTCGCCGCGCGTGTTGCGGATCATCACCGCCAGCATGTCCTGCACCGAATCGCGATCCTCGGCGGCGGCCTGCAGGATGACCGGATACTGCCGCCCGTCGCTGCTGTATTCGCCGACCGTGCGCGAGGCGAACAGCACCTGCAGGGTCTGGGCCACCGTCTCGCTGTCCAGCCCCAGATCCTGCGCGCGGGTGCGGTCGATGGAGAGCGAGGCGCCGGGCTGGTTGGCGGCATAGTCAACCTCGATCCCCGACAGCCCCGGCGCGTCGGCCAGACGCGCGGCCACATCCTCGGCCCACAGGGCGGCGCGTTCCAGATCGGGGCCGCCGATGGACCAACTGATGCTGCCGCTGCCGCCGCCCAGACCCAAGCCCCCCGAGGGCCGGATGGAACTGGACACTTCGGTCAGCGCCTCCAGTCGCGGGCGCAGGCCCGCGATCACCTCGTCCACGCCGACCTCGCGGTCGTCCCACGGCACCAGCGTCACGAAGATCAGCGAGCGGCGCGTGTCGCCCCAGATGCCCACGATCGAGGTCGCGTTGTCCACGACCCCCTCCGCGCGCAACTCGTCCAGCATCGCCTCGACCCGGCGGGTGGCGGCATCGGTATAGTCCAGGTTCGAGCCCTGCGGCGCATTCAGCACGATGCGGAAGCCGCCCCGGTCCTCGTCCGGGGTCAGCTGGCGCGGCAGCGCCTGATAGACCGACACGGCGCCCGCGACGGTGAAGACGGTCAGCGCCAGGATCGCCACCGGATGCGCGATCAGATGGCCCAGCACCCGGCCATAGCCGCGCTCCAGCCAGCCGATCACCCGGTTGACGCTGCGGGTCAGCAGGTTCGGGCGGTCCTCGCGCGGCATCACCCGCGCGGCCAGCACCGGCGACAGGGTCAGTGCGACAAAGCCCGACACGGCGACCGCGACGGCCATCACGATGCCGAATTCCGCAAACAGCTGGCCCAGCTCGCCCTCCATGAAGCTGACCGGCAAGAAGACGGCGATCAGCACCGCGGTGGTGGCGATGACGGCAAAGCTGACCTGGCCCGCGCCGCGCCGCGCCGCCTCGGCCCGGCTGGCGCCCATCGCGCGGTGGCGTTGGATGTTCTCCAGGACCACGATGGCATCGTCGACGACCAGGCCGATGGCCAGGATCAAGGCGAACAATGTCAGGATGTTGATCGAGAAACCCAGAAACAGCATCACCAGCAGCGAACCCAGAGCCGAGATGGGGATCGTCACCACCGGCACCAGCGACAGGCGCAGCGAGCCGAGGAACAGGAAGATCACGGCGGTGACCAGCACCACGGCCTCGGCAAAGACCTTGATCACCTGCGAGATCGAGCTTTCGATGAACACCGCCTCGTCGCTGGTGATGCGCATCTGCATGCCGTCGGGCAGGGTCGGGCGGATGCGGTCCAGCTCCTCGCGCACGGCGGTCGAGATGGCGACGGTGTTCGACTGCGCCTGCGGCTGCACGCCCAGGCCCAGGGCGATCACGCCATTGGCGCGATAGATGGTGTCGGTCTCCTCGGCGCCCTCCTCGATGCGGGCCACATCGGCCAGGCGCAGCGGGCGCCCGCCCTCGTCGCGCAGCACGACCTGGCCGAAGACGGCGGCGCTGGTGAAGCGCGTCTGCGCCAGCACCTGCAGCTGCCGGGCGCCGGTCTCGATCTGGCCCGCGGGCAGTTCGACATTGTTGGCTTCCAGCGCCGAGATGATGTCGCCGGTGGTGATGCCATAGGCGGCCATGCGCGACTGATCCAGCCAGATGCGCATCGACGGCGCGCGTTCCCCGAAGATCGAGGCATTGGCCACACCCGGCAGACGCGCCAGCCGGTCGGTGATGAAGCGGCTGGCATAGTCCGACAGTTCCAGCGAGGTCATGTTCGGGCTGGACATGCTGACGCGGATGACCGGATCGCCCTCGTCGTCGTTCTTTTCGACGCGCGGCGTGCCGGCGCCATCCGGCAGGTCGTTCAGCACCCGGTCCACGGCGGCGCGCACGTCATTGGCGGCGGCATCGATGTCGCGCGAGGTGTCGAAGGTCAGCCGGGTGCGCATGCCGCCCCGGTCGGAATTGGTCTGCATGGCGGTGACGCCGCTGACGCCCGCAAGGCTGCCCTCGATCACGTTGGCCAGCTGGTTGTCGACGACATCGGGGGCGGCGCCGGTATAGTCGACGCGCACCGTCACCTCGGCCGCCTCGACCGAGGGCAGCTCGCGCACCGGCAGGCGGGTGACGGCGACGGCGCCGATCAGCACGATCAGCAGGTTCATCACCGTGGCGAAGACCGGGCGGCGCAGGGCGAAATCGGGAAGGCTCATCCGCCCGTCCCCGGCTGTGCGACGGCGGTGCGGTCGGTGCGGGGCGTGGCCTCGACGGCGGTGCCGGGCTCGACCCGGTGCAGGTTCGACACGATGATCTGGGTGCCGACCTCGATGCCGCCCAGCACCTCGATCAGCCCGTCGGCCTGCTGGCCCACCTCGATCTCGGCCCAGGCCGCCTGCCCGTCCTGCAGGACCAGCACCCGGTGCACGGGGCCCTCGACGCTGATCGAGGCTTCGGGAATGGCGGGGCGGTCGCCCTGATCCAGGACCAGCTCGACCTGCAGGAACATGCCGCCCGTCAGCGCGCGGTCGGGATTGGGCATTTCGGCGCGCAGCGCGATGGACCGGGTGGCCGCGTCGACCCGCGTGTCGATCAGGCTGAGCCGGGCCTGGAACACCCGGTCGGGCCAGGCCGAGGAGCGCAGCAGGACCTCCTGCTCCTCGGCCAGCCTCGGCAGCAACTGTTCGGGCACGGCGAAATCGACCTCGATCACGTCCAGATCGTCCAGCGAGGCGATGGGCGTGCCGCTGTCCAGCATCTGCCCCTCGACCAGGTCGGTCAGCCCGATCACGCCCGAGAAGGGCGCGCGCAGGCGGCGGTCGTCCAGCTGGACCTGCGCGCGGTCCCGCTCGGCCTCGGCGCGCAGCAGGGCGGCGCGGGCAGTCTGGAAGGCGGCGTCCGAGGCGTTGCCGGTGCGGTTCAGCTGTTCCTGGCGGTCGAAGGCGGCCTGGGCCTCGGCCAGCGTCGCCTCGGCGGCGGCCAGATCGGCCTGTTGGGCGCGGTCGTCCAATTCCAGCAGGACGGCGCCCTGTTCGACGCGGGCGCCGGGACGAAATCCGATGCGGGTGATGCGGCCGCTGGCCTCGGGCATCAGGTCCACCGCCCGGCGGGCGCGGGCGGTGCCCACGGCGCGGACGCTGTCGACGAATCGCTCCAGCCGCACCGGCACCGTCTCGACCGGGACCGGCGCGCGGTCGCCGTCGCTGCTGCGGATCTGCGCGTCGGGGGCGGCCAGAAGCCGGTCGGACAGGGTCAGACCCAGCACACCGGCGCCGATGATGACGATGGCCCCGATGACCGCCTTGAGAAAGCGCATGGTCGAAGACCTCCGGTCAGATGGCGGAAATCGACCCGCACGGGCTTGCCGAATTCCATGGCTGCGGGCAGATTGCCCGATCGGGCGCGGGCCGCAACTGATAATCCCGTGTGGCCCGTCCCTTGCGGCCCCAGTGCCGCGCTGTCGGGCACCTTTGCCCGGCCTGTCGAAAGGACCGCCCATGAGCACGCAAGACGATCTGACCTTGGCCATTGCCGCCGCCCGAGAGGCCGGAGAGGGGCTGCGCGCCGCATGGGCCGACCGGGGCACGCTCAGGATCGACGCCAAGCGGCAGGGCGACTTCGTGTCGCAGGCCGATCTGGCGGCCGAGGCGCTGCTGCGCGACCGGCTGCTGGGCGCGCGCGCCTCGGACGGCTGGCTGGGCGAGGAGACCGAGGCCCGCCCCGGCGCGCGGCGCTGGATCGTCGATCCGCTGGACGGCACCACGAATTTCCTGCGCGGCATCGCGCATTGGGCGGTGTCCATCGCTTTGGAGGAGGACGGGCGGCTGGTGCTGGGCGTCGTCCACGATCCCCTGAAGGACGAGACCTTCAGCGCCCGGATCGACGGCGGGCTGCATCTGAACGGCATGCCCCTGACCCCTGCCCCGCCGCCGGGCTTTGATGCGGCTCTGTACGGCACCGGCCTGCCCTTCGGCGACATGCCCCATATCGACGATCACGCAGGCGACCTGACCCGGATCCTGCCGCAATCGGCGGGGGTGCGGCGGATGGGGGCTGCGGCGCTGGATCTGGCCTATGTCGCGGCGGGGCGGCTGGACGGGTTCTGGGAACGCCGCCTGCGCCCCTGGGACATCGCGGCGGGCCTTGTGCTGCTGCGCGAGGCGGGTGCCCGCGTCGAGGGCTGGACCCCGTCCGAGCGCCCCGAGGACAGCGGCACCGTCATCGCGGCCAGCCCGGCGCTGTTCGACGCCTTTGCCGCCGCCCTGCGCAGGCCCGATCAGGTCAGCCGCGCGTAAAGATCGCCCGACCCGCCTTGAGCTTCCAGCCCGCGCAGCCAGTCCCGCGCGGCCTCCGGGCCCCGCCAGTCCGCCCAGAGGAACTGCCCCTCCTCGCCCGCGACCGGGTTGAAGCTGTAGCGGCCCAGCCCCTCCAGCCGGTCGATCACCGCCAGCGTGCGGTCGATGAAGGCGGGCAGGTATTCGACCGACAGAAGCGGCAGCGGCTGGCCCAGACCCGCCAGCACGTCCAGCTCGAACCCCTCGACGTCGATCTTGACGAAATCGGGCAGGCCGTGATCGGCGATCAGCCGGTCCATGGTGGTCACCTGCACCTGCTGGCTGCTGTCCCACCGCACATGGCCGAAGCCCGGCTTGTCTGCGGCCTCGCCGGTGAAGCTGGTGCTGAGCGAGGACACGGTCGGATGCAGCGAGGAGACCGACATCCGTGCTACCGTCTCGGACGGGCCCACGGCCTTTTCCACTAGGATGATGTCGCGCGGCAGGCTGCGGCGCAGGAAGCCCGCGAAGGGCTGCTGCGGCTCGCAGGCCACCACGCGCGCACCGGCCGCCCGCATCGCCCGCGCCCGGCTGCCGACATGGGCGCCGATGTCGAAGGCCAGCGCGCCGGGCGGCAGAAGCCCCGCATAGAAGGCACGCAGCTGCCTGCGCCGGGTTGGATTGTAATAGATGGCCAGCGACCGGATCAGCCCCAAGGTGGCGCGCAGCTGCATGGGGAAACCTCCGTTGAACCCGAGCGCGAGAGTATGGCATGCCGAGACGCGGCGTCCAGACGCCAACGACGCGGCCACGGGACCTTTGAAATCATTGCGACATCGTGCCACGGCCTTGCAACCTTTCAGGAACTGTTACGTGAATGCCAACGTTGGAACATTTGCAAAAGTCCAGTTTGTGGGCCGAAGGTTGACCTATGAAAGCATTTCCGCCCGCCTCTCCCATGACCGCCTTGGGCGGGGATCCACTGGCCCTTCGCTTGTCGGAACGCGTGGCCCGGATGGTCTCGGACCTGCGGCTTGGCCTGCCGGTCGTGCTGACCGGCGCCGATGGTCCCGCGATGGTCTATCCCGTCGAAACGCTGTCCTCCGAACGCTTTGCCGAGCGTGGTGACGACTGCCAGCTGGTCGTGACCGCGCGCCGCGCCGAGGCCCTGCGCCATCGCCCGCACGAGGGCGAGGTCGCGCTTCTGGCCGTGCCCTCGGGCGCGCGTCTGGACTGGATCCAGGCGCTGGCCGATCCCTCGCGCGGGATGCCTCCCTCGGGCGCGCTGCCGCAGGCGACGCAGCGGGCGCCGGGCGTGCTGCACCGCGCCGCGATCCGGCTGGTCAAGGCGGCCGAGCTGCTGCCCGCAGCGCTCGTCGCCACCGGCGCCGATGTGATCGCCACGGCGTTGCGCCATGACCTGTGCATCCTGCCCGCCGCCGATGCGCTGACTCAGCTGCAACTGCCCCGCGATCCGCGCCCGGTCTCGAATGCCCGCGTGCCGATGCTGGCGGCGCGCAACGGGCGCCTCCATGTCTTCCGTGCCCCCGATGGCGGGGCCGAGCATTACGTGGTCGAGGTCGGGCAACCCGACCGCACCCGCCCCGTCCTTGTCCGCCTGCACTCCGCCTGCTTCACCGGCGATGTGCTGGGATCGCTGAAATGCGATTGCGGCCCGCAATTGCAGGCCGCCTTGGCCGCGATGGAGGCCGAGGGCGCGGGCGTTCTTCTGTACCTGAATCAGGAGGGGCGCGGCATCGGGCTGGCCAACAAGATGCGCGCTTACAGCCTGCAGGATCAGGGGCTGGACACGGTCGAGGCGAACCACCGCTTGGGCTTCGAGGATGACGAGCGCGATTTCCGCACCGGCGCCGCCCTGCTGCGGCAGATGGGCATCGGCCAGGTCCGGCTGATGACCAACAACCCCGCCAAGATCGCCCGGCTGGCCGACGAGGGCATCGACGTCGCCGAACGCGTGCCGCTGAAGATCGGGCGCGGCCCCGACAACACCCGCTATCTGGACACCAAGGCCCGCAAGTCCGGGCATCTGCTCGCATGAGCGCCCCTGCCCTGTGGTGCACCGGGCCGGGCGAGGTCCAGACCCGCACCGGCGCGATGGGCGAGGGCGTTCATGTCCGCACGCTGTTCTCCGGCATCAGCCGGGGGACCGAGCGGCTGGTCCTGTCGGGCCGCGTGCCCGCCAGCGAATATGACCGCATGCGCGCGCCCTATCAGGAAGGGGATTTCCCCTTCCCGGTGAAATACGGCTATGCCGCCGTGGGCCTGGTCACCGAGGGCGGGCTGCAGGGGCGGCATGTCTTCGCGCTGCACCCCCACCAGACCGAATTCCGCCTGCCCGAGGCGGCGCTGACCCCGTTGCCGCAGACGCTGGCGCCCGAACGGGCTGTCCTGGCCTCAAACATGGAAACCGCGCTGACCATCCTGTGGGACAGCGGCGCGGGCGCAGGCGACCGGATCGCCGTGATCGGCGGCGGGCTGGTGGGCCTGCTGGTCGCCAGCCTAGCCGCCCGCCTGCCAGGCGCAGATGTCACCGTCGTCGATCCTCAGGCCGGCCGCGCCCCGCTGGCGCAGGCCTTGGGCTGCGCCTATGTGACCCCCGAGGATGCGCCCGGCGATCAGGACGTCGTCATCCACACCAGCGCGACCGAGGCCGGGCTGACCCTGGCCCTGTCGCTGGCCGGGCCGCAAGCCCAGATCACCGAGGCCAGCTGGCATGGCGCGGCGCAGATCGCGTTGCCCCTGGGCGGGGCCTTCCACAGCCGCCGCTTGAAGATCGTCAGCTCCCAGGTGGGCACCATCCCGCCCGACCGGGCGCCCCGCTGGACCTATCGCCGCCGCCTGACGGTGGCGCTGGACCTGCTGGCGGACGACCGGCTGGACGCACTGATCTCGGGCGAGACCGATTTTGCCGACCTGCCCGCCGCCTATCCCGGCATCCTCGCCGATCCCGGCACGCTGTGCCATCGTATCCGTTACTGACCTTATCAGGAGTCCCCATGTTCGCCGTCGAAGTCCGAGACCACATCATGATCGCCCATTCCTTCCCCTCGCCCACCTTCGGGCCCGCGCAGGGGATGCACGGCGCGACCTTCACGGTCGACGCCGCCTTCTTTGCCGAAGAAATGGACCATGAAAGCCTGGTCGTCGATATCGGTCTGGCCACCGAGGCGCTGGCCGCGACGCTGGCGCCGCTGCGCTACAAGAACCTCGACGAGATCCCTGAATTCGCCGGGAAAATGACCACCACCGAATTCCTGTGCAAGCATATCTTCGACCAGATGGCCGGCAAGGTCCGCGCGGGCGATCTGAAGGATGGCGGGCGCGTGAAGAAGCTGCGCATCCTCCTGCACGAAAGCCACATGGCCCGCGCCTGGTTCGAGGGGGACCTCTAGTCATGGGCTTTTCCGCCGACTGGCTGGCGCTGCGCGAACCTGCCGACATCGCCGCCCGCGATGCCGGGCTGCTGGCGGGGGCCGTCGCGGCGGCGGGGGCGGATCCGGTGATCCTGGATCTGGGTTGCGGCACGGGCTCGACCCTGCGCACGCTGGCCCCACATCTGCCCGCCCATGCGCACTGGCATCTGGTGGACAACGACCCCGCTTTGCTGGAGCGTGCCGCGACCGAGGCGCCGGGCCGGGCCGAGACCCATGCGCTGGACCTGCGCGATCTGGACGCCCTGCCTCTGGAGGGGGTGACGCTGGTCACGGCCTCGGCGCTCTTGGACCTGATGCCCGCCCCCTGGATCGAGGCGCTGGCTGCACGCCTGGCCAAGGCCGGCCTGCCCTTCTATGGCGCGCTGTCCTATGACGGGGTGATGACCTGGGATCCGGCCTTGCCCGAGGACGCCCAGATCACCCGCGCCTTCAACGACCACCAGCGCGGCGACAAGGGCCTGGGCCCTGCGCTTGGCCCCGATGCCGCCACCCGCGCCGCCGCGATCTTCGCCGCCGCGGGCTTTCGCGTGACCGAGGGCGACAGCCCCTGGCGCCTGGATGCCGAGACCGCCCCTCTGCAGCGCGCGCTGCTGGAGGGGATCGCAGGCGCCGCCGCCGAAACGGGCGCGTCAGGTGCCGCCGCATGGGGCGACCGCCGCGCCGCCGCCGCCGAGGACAGCCTTTGCGCGATCGGCCATCGCGATCTGCTGGCCCTGCCCGCAGCCCGGCCCTGAGCGGACCAGAGAGGAGAGGAGCCATGCAGGTCGTCGACGTCACCCCCCGGGTCTGGGACCGCATCCTGTCGGTCCGGGACGGCATGGCCTGCGCCTGCTGCGGGCGCTTCTCGCCCGGTGAACGCGCCGCGCTGGACCTCTACGGTCCCGTGGCGCGGCGCGATCTGGGGGCGGTGACGCTGGCGCAGATCGGGCAGTCGCTGGACGGGCGCGTGGCCACCGCCTCGGGCGATGCGCGCGATGTGTCGGGCCCCGAGGGGCTGGCGCATCTGCACCGGCTGCGCGCGCTGGTCGAGGGCGTGGTGATCGGCGTCAGGACGGCGCTGCACGACCAGCCGCGCCTGACGGTGCGGCTGTGCAGCGGCGCCAACCCCGCGCGCATCGTCATCGACCCGCGCGGACGCCTTCCCGACGACGCGCTGGTGCTGGCGGCGGACGGCGCGCGCCGCATCGTGGTGACCGGCACCGACCGCCCCCGCGCCCCGGGCATCGAGATCCTGCGCCTGCCCGCCCCCGATGGACGGCTGGACCCCGCGCAGATCCTGGAGGGCCTGCGCGGCATGGGGCTGGGATCGCTGCTGATCGAGGGCGGCGGGCTGACCATCACCGGCTTCCTCGAGGCCGGGCTCTTGGACCGGCTGCAAGTCTCGGTCGCGCCGCTGATCATCGGGGCGGGGCCACAGGGCCTGACCAGCCTGTCCCCCGTGGAGCGGCTGAAGGACGCGCTGCGCCCCCAGATGCGGGTCTTCGGCATGGGCACCGACATCGTCTTCGACTGCGCGCTCGGGGACCGGGCCAGCCACGCCACGCTGCCGCTGCATGATGCGGCGCCGCTGGCACAGGTCACCGCCGCGAACTAGGGCCGCGATCTCAGGCCGGATCGAAGGACCAGCGCCCTTCGCCCAAGGCGGGGGCGGCGCCGTCGGCCACGGTCGGGCTGCGCGACAGGGTGATCGGCGTGCGCAGCCCCGCGATCCCCTCGGGCGCCACGACCATGTTCCGCGCCTCTGCCTGCGGATCGGACAGCGCCTCTGACACCCGGTTGATCGGCCCCGCCGGCACCCCCGCCTGCGTCAGCGCCGCGATCAGGTCACCGCGACTGCGCCGGGCGAAGGCCTGGGCCAGGGTGGCGCAGAGCGCCTCGCGCCCCGCCACGCGCAGGGCATTGGTGGCCAGCGCGGGGTCCTGCGCCAGATCGGGCAGGTCCAGCGCCAGGCACAGCGACCGGAACTGGCGGTCATTGCCGCAGGCGACGATCAGATGCCCGTCCGACGCCGGAAAGACCTGATAGGGCACGATATTGGGATGGGCATTGCCAAGCCGCGCGGGCTCGACCCCGCCCAGGAGGTGATTGGCCGCCTGATTGGCCAAGACGCCAAGGGCGCAGTCGAACAGCGCCAGATCGACCTGCTGCCCCTGCCCGGACCGCGCCCGTTCCGCCAAAGCGGCCTGGATGCCGATCACGCCGTAGAGCCCGGTGAAGATGTCGATCCAGGCCACGCCGACCTTCTGCGGCTCGCCCGCCGGATCGCCGGTCAGTTCCATGATGCCGCCCATGCCTTGGATCAGGAAGTCATAGCCCGGCTGGCGGGCGCGCGGCCCGGTCTGCCCGAAGCCCGTGACCGAGGCATAGACCAGCCCCGGATTGCGCGCCGAGACGCTGGCATAATCCAGCCCGAACCGCGCCAGCCCACCCTGCTTGAAGTTCTCGATCACCACGTCGGCACCGTCGATCAGGTCTCGCAGCCGCGCCAGATCGCCCGCATCGTTGAAGTCGCAGGTCACGCTGGTCTTGCCGCGATTGGTGGCATGGAAATAGGCCGCGACCGTTTCCATCGTGCCATCCGCCCGGGGGCGGGTGATGAAGGGCGGCCCCCACCGGCGGGTGTCGTCGCCCTCGGGCGCCTCCACCTTGATGACCCGGGCGCCCAGATCGGCCAGGGTCTGGCCGATCCAGGGACCGGCCAGGATGCGGGCCAGCTCGACGACCTTGAGGCCCGCCAGAGGTCCCTCAGCCAAAGGCCGCCAGCCCGGTCTGCGCCCGACCCAGGATCAGGGCATGGACGTCATGCGTGCCCTCGTAGGTGTTCACGGTCTCCAGGTTCTGCGAATGGCGCATCACGTGGTACTCGATCTGGATGCCGTTGCCGCCATGCATGTCGCGGGCCATCCGGGCGATGTCCAGCGCCTTGCCGCAATTGTTGCGCTTGATCATCGAGATCATCTCGGGCGCGAAGCGGCCCTGATCCATCAGCCGACCCACGCGCAGGGACGCCTGCAGGCCCAAGGCGATCTCCGTCTGCATGTCGGCCAGCTTCTTCTGGTACAGCTGCGTGGCGGCCAGCGGACGGTTGAACTGCTTGCGGTCCATGCCATAGCGATGCGCGCGGAACCAGCAATCCTCGGCCGCCCCCATCACGCCCCAGCTGATGCCGTAGCGCGCGCGGTTGAGGCAGCCGAAGGGCCCGCTCATGCCGCTGACATTGGGCAGCAGGGCGTCCTCGCCGACCTCGACATCCTCCATCACGATCTCGCCGGTGATCGAGGCGCGCAAGCTCAGCTTGCCGCCGATCTTGGGTGCCGACAGGCCCTTCATGCCCTTTTCCAGGACAAAGCCCCGGATCTTGCCGCCATGCGCGTCCGACTTGGCCCAGATCACGAAGACATCCGCGATCGGGCTGTTCGAGATCCACATCTTGGCGCCGTTCAGCACATAGCCGCCCTCGGTCTTGACGGCGCGGGTCTTCATGCCGGCGGGGTCGGACCCGGCATCGGGCTCGGTCAGGCCGAAGCAGCCGATCCATTCGCCCGAGGCCAGCTTGGGCAGGTACTTCATCCGCTGTTCTTCCGACCCGTAGGCATGGATCGGGAACATCACCAGAGAGCTTTGCACCGACATCATGCTGCGATAGCCGCTGTCGATCCGCTCGACCTCGCGCGCCACCAGGCCGTAGGCGACGTAGGACGCGCCCACCCCGCCATATTCCTCGGGGATGGTGACGCCCAGCAACCCGCTGGCGCCCATCTCGCGGAAGATCTCGGGGTCGGTGTGCTCGTTCAGATAGGCGTCCTGCACGCGCGGCGCCAGCTTGTCGGCGGCGAAGGAGGCGGCGGTCTCGCGGATCATCCGCTCGTCCTCTTCCAGCTGGTCGTCCAGCAGGAACGGATCCTGCCACGCGAACGCGGTGCCCTTGTGGTCGACGGTGGTCTTGTCCAGCATGATGGCGCCTTCCTGCATCAGGTGACTGTTCAAGACAGGTTACCCGATCCGGCGCCGCACGAAAAACCCTATTTCCTCATGCGATCATGCATTCTATGAATGATCCATGCGCCAACGCCGCTTCCTGCCCTCGCTGTCCCAGCTGATCGCCTTCGAGGCGGTGATGCGCCACGCCTCGGTCACGGCGGCGGCGGACGAGCTGCACCTGACGCAGAGCACCGTCAGCCGGCTGGTCGCCTCGCTGGAGCGGCAGCTGGGCAAGCCGCTGTTCACCCGCGACCGCAAGCGCCTGACCCCCACGGCCGAGGCGGCGGTCTATGCGGCCTCCGTCACGCAGGGGCTGGACACGATCCAGCGCGCCAGCATGGGGCTGATCGCCAATCCGGGCGGGGGCGTGCTGTCGCTGTCGGTCCTGCCGACCTTTGCCACGCGCTGGCTGGCGCCGCGCATCGGGCAGTTCCTGTCGGCCAATCCGGGCATCTCGATCAACCTCTCGACCAAGATCCAGCGCTTCAGCTTTGCCAGCGAAGCCTTTGACGCGGTGATCTATTTCGGCCTACCCGACTGGCCGGACGCGCAGCATGTCAAGCTGTTCGACGAACGGCTGACCGCCTGCGCCTCGCCCGATTTCCTGGCCCGGCACCCGGTCGCGGGACCCGCCGACATGGCCGGCCTGCCGATGCTGCAGCTGGAGACGCGCCCCTCGGGCTGGCCGGCCTGGTTCGCGGCGCAGGGCGGGGCGGGTGTTCCGGTGTCGGGGATGGTGATGGACCAGTTCTCGATGATGATCCAGGCGGCGATCTCGGGTCTGGGGGTGGCGCTGCTGCCCAGCTATCTGGCCCGGCCCGAGATCGACGAGGGGCGGCTGGTCCCGATCCTGCGCCCCGCCGTCCCGGGCGAGGGCGCCTATTGGCTGGCCTGGCCCGACCGGCGGCAGGGCGACCCGGCCTTCACCCGCTTCCGCGCCTGGATCGAGGCGCAGGTCGCGCAAGAGTGACGGTGGAAGCGCCGTCAGCGCAACGTGATCTGCAGCCCCATCGGGTCCGGCCCCAGATCGAAGGCACTTTCATCGAAGCGCGGCGCCCGCAGGCGCGGCGCGGCATTGCCCGAGACGCCCCAGCCCTCGGTCGGGATCCCCAGGAAATTCACGCCCAACTGCCCGTCAGCGTCCGCATCATGCAGGGCGGCCACGGCATAGCGGCCCGGCGCCAGACCCGAGAAGACGCAGCGCGCCTGCCCGTCGCGCGGCGGCACCCGGTCGGCGGCCAGCGGCGTACCTTGGGGAAAGCCGCCCGGATCGCGGTGCAGGCTGCAGGCCACCACACCCAGATCGCTCGGAACGCCGGTGACCAGCACCTCCAGCCGGTCGGCCCGGGCGGGCGCCGCCCCGGCCATCAGCAAAGCGGCAGAGGCCGCAAGCCCCGACCACCCGCAACTAGGCCCGGTCAGAAGGCCAAGGCGCCGACCCATGCCGATCAGATCTGGCGCTCGGGCATCTGCACGACCAGTCCGTCCAGCGCCTCGGTCACCTTGATCTGGCAGGTCAGCCGCGAGCGTTCCGGATCGGGCTGGTAGGCAAAGTCCAGCATGTCGTCTTCCATCGGATCGCGCGGGGTCAGCTTCTCGACCCAGGCCGGATCGACATAGACGTGGCAGGTCGAACAGGCGCAGGCGCCGCCGCAATCGGCGTCGATGCCGGGAATGCCGTTGTCGCGGGCGCCCTCCATGACCGTCATGCCGGGGCGGACCTCGACCTCGTGCCGGGTGCCGTTATGTTCGATATAGGTAATCTTCGCCATGTCGCTCGTTCCCTAAAATGCCCGGCGCGAAAGGCCGGTCCGTGATGTCCCGCCGCAGTTAGGCGATCGGGGACGGATTGAAAAGGGGCAGCCCGAAGGCCGCCCCGTCATGCTTATCCTGTCAGGATGCGCGGCCTTATTCGGCCTCGCCTTCGCCCTCGTCCGCGCCTTCGTCCTCTGCCGACAGCGGCAGCGCGACGAACAGCGGGTCGCCGCCCCGGCGGATCAGCATCAGCACCGACTGGCGCCCCGCCTCGCGGGCCTCGGTGATGCGGTCCCGCAGATCCGAGACCGACGCCACGGCCTGCTGGTTCACATCGGTGATGATGTCGCCGGGCGACAGGCCCTTGTCCGCGGCCGGCCCCTCGGGATCGACATCCGTGATGACCAGCCCCCGCGCATTGGGGGCAGCGCCCAGTTCGGCCGCCATCTCGGGGGTCATCACGGTGACGGACATGCCCAGAAGATCGGTCTCGGCCGGTTCCTCGGCACTGGCGGGCGCGGCCTCGCCCTCGGCGGTCTCGCGGCGACCCAGGGTCACGTCCAGCACCTGCTCGTCGCCGTCACGCATCACCACGATCTGCACCGTCTCGCCGGCGGGCGCCTCGGCCACGCGGCGCACCAGGCCGCGCGTGTCCTCGACCTCGGTCCCGTCGAACTGGGTGATCACGTCGCCGGTCTGCAGCCCCGCGTCGCGGGCCGGCCCTTCCGGCACGTCGGTGATCATCGCGCCGGCCGAGGCCTGCAGGCCCATCGCCTCGGCCATCTCGGGCGTCAGATCCTGGATCATCACGCCCAGCCAGCCGCGCCGCGTCTCGCCGAACTCCTGCAGCTGCGAGACGACCTGCGACACCACGTTCGAGGCCATCGAGAAACCGATGCCGATCGAGCCGCCATTGGGCGACAGGATCGCGGTGTTCACGCCGACCACCTCGCCATCCAGATTGAACAGCGGACCGCCGGAATTGCCCCGGTTGATGGCCGCATCGGTCTGCAGGTAATCGTCATAGGATCCCGACAATTCGCGGTTGCGGGCCGAGACGATGCCCGAGCTGGCCGAGAAGCCCTGGCCGAGCGGGTTGCCAAGCGCCAGCACCCAATCGCCCACGCGGGCCTCGTCGCTGTCGCCGAAGGTCACGAAGGGGATCGGATCCTCGCTTTCCACCTTCAGCAGCGCCACGTCGGTATTGGGATCGGTGCCCACCACCTCGGCGGGCAGGCGTTCGCCGGCATAGAACTCGACCTCGATCTGGTCGGCGCCCTCGATGACGTGGTTGTTCGTGACGATATAGCCATCCGCCGAGATCACGAAGCCCGAGCCGAGCGCGTTCGAGCGGCGCGGCGTCGGGCCGCCTTCGGGGCCGCCGGGCATTCCGGGCATGCCGAACTCGCGGAAAAGGTCGGAAAAGGGGCTGCCCTCGGGAATACCCGGACCACCGAAGCCGGGGCCGCCGGTGGGCTGCGACACGACCGAGGTGG
This sequence comes from Paracoccus gahaiensis, assembly GCF_005048225.1. GTDB lineage: Bacteria > Pseudomonadota > Alphaproteobacteria > Rhodobacterales > Rhodobacteraceae > Paracoccus > Paracoccus gahaiensis. Next base: position 151,325 of record NZ_SUNI01000003.1, on the reverse strand, counting down.
TGGTGATGTTCACCACGGCGGGCGAGACCTGTTCGGCAAGATCGGCGAAGCTGCCGGGCATGACCTGCGCGGTCTCCGCCTGACCCGCATCGGCCCCCAGGGGGCGATTGGCCTCAGCGGCGTCCTGCGCCTGTTCGCTGACCTCGGGGGGCAGATCGGTGTTGGCGGGGTCGACGGCCTGCTGGGCGCTTGCGGACCCAAGCCCCACCGCCAGCGCCAGCGCCGATGCGGTCAGGAAATGGCCTTGGAAAAGCGGTTTCATGCTGGATGTCCTCATCTCTCGAGGGCAGCGGCAGGGCAAGGCGCCCTTGGCTGCCTGATGGCTATGAACGCTATCTGGGGTGTCGTTGCAAATAAACCACGCTCTCGGATCGTGAACAGATCGTGATTTTCATTGCAGTCCGCGATCAGGGGGCGGGCGGGGGTGACCCCGCCCACCGCGATCTCAGTTCGCCGGAGCCGGCTGAGGGGCGGCCTCGGCGGGGGCATCGGCAGCCGGTGCATCGGCAGCGGGGGCCTCGGCGGCGGGCGCCTCGGTCGCCGGAGCCTCGGTCGCCGACGCCTCGGGTTGCGCCGTGTCCGCGGCAGGGGCATCCGCAGCGGGGGCCTCGGTCGCCGGCGTTTCGGCCTGCGGAGCGCCCTGCACATCGGCCTCGGGCGAGACGATCTCGGCCGGCTGCTGCGGCGGGGTGGCCAGGCTCTCGGGAACCGGCGTCAGCCGAACGCCCGAGGTTTCGCCCAAGGGGTTGCCCTCGCGGTCGGTGACCTCGGGCGTGACCAGACCTTCCTCGTCCTCGATCGTCGTCGGCTCGGGCGTGTCGAACTGCGCCGCCGAGGTGCCTGCCGGCACCGGGGTCGAGGCCGGATTGGCATCTTCCCCGCCATCGCTGGACAGATAGGTGAAGAACTCGCTGTCGGGCTGCATCACGAACGAGCTGTTATTGCCGCTGAGCGAGCGCTGATACGAGGTCAGTGAGCGGGTGAAGGCGAAGAATTCGGGATCGCGGCCATAGGCATCGGCATAGATCGCGTTTCTCTGCGCATCGGCCTCGCCTCGGACGATCTCGCCCCGGCGCCCGGCTTCGGACGTCAGTTCGACCATGGTCCGGTCGGCGGCGGCACGGATCCGCTGCGCGGCCTCGTTGCCGCGCGCGATCTCGTCGGCGGCCTCGCGTTCACGCTCGGCGCGCATCCGGCCATAGGTGGCGGCCAGGTTCTGCTCGGGCAGGTCGGTGCGGGTCAGGCGGATGTCGATGATCTCGATCCCCAGCCCCCCCGAATTGCCGCGCGCCTCGTCGCGGATCTGGTTCATCAGCGTCGTCCGGTCGTCCGACAGCACGGCGGTCGAGGGCACCGTGCCCAGAACCTCGCGGATCGAGTTCCGCACGATCGGCTCAAGGCGCATCTGCGCGCCCTGCTCTCCCGCCACGCCCACGGCCTGACGGAAGCGGACCGGATCGGTGATCCGCCAGCGCGCGAAGGCGTCGACCACCAGGCGGCGGTCGTCCAGCGGCGTGACTTCCAGCGGGCTGGTGGGCATGCCCAGGATCCGCCCGTCATATTTCACGACATTGTCCACGAAGGGCAGCTTGAAGCCCAGGCCCGGCGTCTCGTGCACGTCGACGACGCGACCGATCCGCAGGACCAGCGCCTTTTCACGCTCGTCGACGATGAAGATGGACGAGGCGGCCACGACGGCCACCAGGATCAGGGCCGGAATGGCCAGGGTGGTCAGCAGCTTGGTCCGTGCGGCCATCAGTTCGTCCCTCCGGTGGCGGTGGTTGCGGGGGTGCTGGTCGTGCCCGGCGTCGTGGTCGAGGTGGTGCCCGGCGCCGTGTTCAGGATGCCCGTCGTGGCGTTGCGCACGCTGCCCGCGTCATCCGACGAGGTCTGGCTGCTGCGCAGCTGGTCCAGCGGCAGATAGGGCACGACGCCCGATCCGCCTTCGCCGCCCGCGACGCCCTCGCCGATGATGATCTTGTTCACGTCGGCAAAGACCTGCTCCATCGTCTCCAGATACATCCGGCGACGGGTCACTTCGGGGGCGTTCACGTATTCTTCGTAGATCGAGTTGAAGCGCGCGGCCTCACCCGCGGCGGTGTTGACCGCCTCGGCGCGATAGCCCTCGGCCTGCTCCAGCACCTGCGCCGCGTTACCGCGGGCCTGCGCCAGCACGCGGTTGGCATAGGCATCGGCCTCGTTCTCCAGGCGGTCGCGCTCCTGCTGCGCGGCCTGGACCGAGCGGAAGGCGTCGATCACCTCTTCGGGCGGGTCGGCGCGGTCCAGGTTGACCCGGACGACGTTGATGCCCGACTGATAGGCGTCCAGCGTCGACTGGACCGAGGTCTGCAGGTCGGCGGCGATGGCGCCCCGGTCGCGGTTCAGAATGGGGGCCAGCTCGGTCCGGGCGATGATGTCGCGCATGGCGCTTTCGGCCACGGCGCGCATCGTGTCGGCGGGATCGGCCAGGTTGAACAGATAGGCCTGCGGATCGCGGATGTTCCAGACGACCTGGTATTCCATGTCGACGATGTTCTGGTCGCGGGTCAGCATCAGCCCGCTGTCCATCTCGCCGCCCTGGCCGGTGCCGATCTCGGTCACGCGCTCGTTCGTCACCGGGACGACCTCGGCGGTCACGATGGGCCAGGGGGCGAAATTCAGGCCCTCGGTCCCGACATCCACGGCGCGGCCGAACAGGAACTCGACCGATTGCTCGTTCGTCTGCACCCGGTAGAAGCTGGCGAAGGCCCACAGGCCCACCGCGACCAGACCGACCACGGCCAGGGTCGAGCGGTTCAGCCCGAAATTCGGCCCCATCGGGCTGCGTCCGCCGCCATTGCCGCCGCCGGTGCCGCCCCCGCCGCCGCGGCCACCCATCAGAACGCGCAGGCGTTCCTGGCCCTTCTTCATCAGATCCTCGATCTCGGGACGCTGAGGCTCGCCCCCCGGTCCCGGACGGCGCGGGCCGCCCTGCGGCGGCTGCTCGCCCCAGGGACGACCTGCGGGCTTCTTGTCACGATCCCCGTCATCCCGACCGCCGTTTCCGCCGCCGCCTCCGCCCCAGGGGCCCTGATTTGCCATCCGTTAGACCTTCTTTCGCTGGTATTTCCGTGGTTTAAAATTGGGGCCCCGAGGCCCGAAATGCAAGCCTGCGCCCGGCCTCTGGCCGCGACCTGGGGCCGCGCCCACGCGATTGTCAGGCCGTCCTCGGCCCCGACAGCGCCTCCAGCCGGCGCGAGGGGGTGCGCATGGTCACCAGCTCCTCGGCGGCGGTGGGGTGGACGGCGATGGTGGCGTCGAACTGCGCCTTGGTCGCGCCCATGCCGATCGGGATCGCGGCCAGCTGGATCATCTCGCCCGCCTCGGGACCGAAGATGTGGCAGCCCAGCACCTTGTCCGTGTCGGGATCGACCAAAAGCTTCATCATCACCTTGGCATCGCTGCCCGCGAACATCGAGCGCATGGGCCGGAAGACCGTCGAATAGACATCGACCGCGCCCCGGGCATGGGCCTCTTCCTCGGTCAGACCGACCGTGGCCAGCTCGTGGGGGCGCAGATAGACGGCGCTGGCCACGACCGAATGATCGACCTTGCGGGGCCGGGTGCCGAACACCGTGTCGACGAAGCTGTGCCCCTCGCGGATCGCCACCGGGGTCAGGTTCACGCGGTCGGTCACGTCGCCCACCGCGAAGATCGAGGGCACGCAGGTCTGCGACCAGTCGTCCACCTCGATCGCGCCGTTGAGCTTCAGCCGCACCTCGGTCGTCTCCAGCCCCAGCCCCTTGGTATAGGGATCGCGTCCGGTCGCCATCAGCACGGCGTCGAAGACCTCGTCGCTGCCATCGTCAAAACGGGCGCGGATCCCCGCCCCGTCTTGCGTGAACTCGGTCGGCGTCAGGCCGAGGCGCAGATCGACGCCTACATCGCTCAGCTGCAGGGTGGCCAGGTCGCGCGCCTCGCGGTCGAAGCCGCGCAGCACCGCATCGCCCCGATAGGCTTGCACCGTGTCGACGCCCAGACCCGCCAGGATGGTGGCGAATTCGCAGGCGATGAAGCCGCCGCCGACCAGCAGCACCCTTTTGGGCAAGGTCTCCATCAGGAACAGGTCGTCCGAGACCATCGCCAGCTCTTCGCCGGGAATGCCGATGAGCGCGGGGCGACCGCCGGTGGCGATCAGGATGTGGCGGGCGGATTTGCGGGTGCCGTCGGCCAGGAGGACCTCGTGATGGCCCGAAAGCGTCGCGCGCTGGTCATGGACCTCCACCCCCGCCCGGCTGAGGCCGGCGCGATAGATCAGCTCCAGCCGGGTCAGCTCGGCATCCAGCTTTTCGCGGAACACCTCCCAGCTGAAGGTGCCGGCCTGCGCGTCGCACCAGCCATAGCCGCGCATCTCCTCGGCCATCAGCCCGGCCTGCGAGGCAAAGATCATCAGCTTCTTGGGCACGCAGCCCCGGATGACGCAGGTGCCGCCCATGCGGCTTTCCTCGGCCAGCCCCACCTTGGCGCCATATTCGGACGCGGCAATCCGCGCGGCGCGCACGCCGCCCGAGCCGCCGCCGATGACGAACAGATCATAATCGAAGCTCACGGTCTCAGTCTCCTTCATGGGCCAGCATGTCGGCGTCGATATCGGCATCGCGGGCCAGTTCGACCACGCTGCCATCCTCGCGCCCGATGATGGCCAGATCACACATGCCCAGGAACAACCCGTGCTCCACGATGCCCGGAATGCCCTGCAGGGCGCGCGACAGGGCGGCGGGGTCGGGGATCTCGCCCAGATGCAGATCCAGGATGAAGTTTCCCTCGTCGGTCACCAGCGCATCGCTGCCTGCCAGGCGCTGCAGCACGTCGCGCTCGCCCAGATCCAGCCCATCGAGCGCGCGGCGGATCAGCTTGCGCGTCGTCTCGAAGCCGAATTGCAGGACCTCGACGGGCAGCGGAAAGGCCCCGAGCGTCTCGACCACCTTGCCGGGATCGGCGATCACCACCATGCGGTCGCTGGCGGCGGCCACGATCTTTTCGCGCAGATGCGCCGCGCCGCCGCCCTTGATCAGGTGCAGCTGCGGATCGACCTCGTCGGCGCCGTCGATGGTCATGTCCAGCCAGCCGATCGCATCCAGGCTTTCGACCGTCAGGCCCAGGCTTTCGGCCAGCCCGGCCGTGGCCTTCGAGGTCGCCGCGCAGCGCAGCGTCAGCCCCTCGGCGGCCACGCGGGCGGCCAGTTCGCGCACCATCACGCTGGCGGTCGAGCCGGTGCCCAGACCCAGCCTCATCCCGTCCTGGACCAGCGCCACCGCCGCCCGTGCGGCGGCCAGCTTGGCCGGATCGATCTGCGACGCTTGCGACATGACGACATTCCTTCACCGATACCCATCGCGCTTATAGGCCAAGCGCCGCCGGAGGGCGAGAGGCAGCAAGCCCCTGCCCCGCCCCTCCGTCCCCCTTTCGGCCTGAAAACCCCGCCGCACCGCCCGGGCGGCGCATGGCCAGCCCTCAGCCGCGCGACAGACCCTCGGGCAGGATCACGGTGAAGCGGCTGCCCTCGCCAAGCCGGCTCTCGATCCGCAGGCGGCCCCGGTGGCGGTTCACGATGTGCTTGACGATGGCCAGCCCCAGCCCGGTGCCGCCCTGGCTGCGGGCGCGGTGGGTGTCGACCCGGTAGAAGCGTTCGGTCAGCCGGGGCAGATGCTGTTCCTCGATCCCCTCGCCGCGATCCTCGACGACCACCACCCAGGCCGGACCGCGCAGCAGCGGCTCGTGAGCGATGCGCGACAGCGTGACGCGCAGGCTGCCGCCCGAGGCGCCGTATTTCAGCGCGTTCTCGATCAGGTTCTGGAACACCTGCGTCAGCTGGTCGCCGTCGCCCGGCAGGCGGACAGGCTGATCCAGCCCCTCGGTGGTCACCGTCACCCCCGCGGCCTCGGCGCGCGGGGTCAGCGTCGCCAGCACGCCGCGCAGCAGCCCGGGCAGATCGACCCGGCCCGAGGGGCGGCGCCGTTCCTCGGCCTGCACGCGGCTCAGCGTCAGCAGTTCGGTGATCAGCCGGTTCATCCGCCCCGCCTCGCGCTCCATGATGTCCAGAAAGCGGTCGCGGGCGCGGGCGTCGTTGCGGGCGGGGCCGCGCAGCGTCTCGATGAAGCCGGTCATGGCGGTCAGCGGGGTCTTCAGCTCGTGGCTGACATTGGCGACGAAATCGCGCCGCATCTGCTCGGCCTCCTCGGCGACCGAGCGGTCGATGACCGCGATCGTGGCGCCGCGACCGAAGGGTGCCGGCAGGGGCGCGATGGTGACTTCGGCCAGGATGTCGCGCCCGTCGGCGGCGCAGGCGGCGCGCAGGACCGCCACCCCCTCGGGCGGGGTGGGCAGGTCCGGGTCGGGCGGAGGGGCGGGGAAGACGGCCGGGTCCAGCACCCAGTCCAGCGCCTGCAGGATCGCGGGATGGCGCAGCACGGTCACGAAGGGCCGGCCCGGCAGGGCCGCGCCCAGAAGCCCCCCGGCCAGCGCATTGGCCGCGATCACCCGGGCCGTGTGGTCCACGGCCAGCATCGGCACGGGCACCCCGTCCAGGAACCCCGCCAGACGACGCAGGCTGATGGGCGGCGCCATGCGCTCAAGCCCCCACGCGGCGGCGAGGCGCGCTCATGGCGCGTCCTCCTCGGCCATCAGCGCCTTCACGAAGGCGCCCAGGCCCGCCTGCCGGTCGCGGCGCAGCCGCTCGGCGGTCAGGATGGCACGCAGCCGCGCCTCGGTCTGGTCCAGATCGTCATTGACCAGCACGTAATCGTATTCGGCCCAATGGCTGATCTCGGACCGGCTCTTCAGCATCCGCCCCGCGATCACCGGCTCGCTGTCCTGGCCCCGCATGCGCAGCCGCCGCTCCAGTTCCGGCAGCGAGGGCGGCAGCACGAAGATCGACACCACATGCCCGCCGAGCGCCGAGGCGCGGATCTGCTGGCCGCCCTGCCAGTCCACGTCGAACAGCGTGTCGCGCCCGTCGCGCATGGCCCGTTCCACCGGGCCGCGCGGGCTGCCGTAGAGATTGCCGAAGACCTCGGCATGTTCCAGCATCTGATCCTCGGCGACCATCTGCAGAAATCCCTCATGCGAGGTGAACTGGTAATCGACGCCATCGACCTCGCCGGGGCGCGGCGCCCGCGTCGTGGCAGAGACGGAAAAGCGCAGGCTGTCGTCCCACTCCATCAGCCGCCGGGCCAATGTCGATTTGCCCGCGCCCGACGGCGAGGACAGGATGACCATCAGGCCGGTCCGGTCGATCATGGTTGCGTCTCCCCCTGCCGCATGTCGCTGGCCCGTGGGATGCCCCGGCACGCCGCAGCGGTCAAGACCCGGGCGGGTCGCGCGGCATCTTAACCATTCGTTCATGAAATGACTCGGCGCGGGGATCCGTTTCGCCTAAAGTTGCTGTGCGGACATGGGCCTAGGCCGATCATGCCGGAACCAGAAGAGGTGCCCTTGTCGGACCTGAAGGACGGACCAGAAACCATGCCGGAACCGTCACCGGGTGCCGGACCGGGACGCGTCCTGCAATTGCAGGATTACGAGACCCTGCGCCCCGAGCGCATGCTGCGCGAGATGCGCGACTACTGGAACAGCATCCGGCAGGGGCGCGCCGTGCCCGCCCGCGCCGATGTGGACCCCCGCGCCATCGCCCGGATCCTGGATCATGCCTTCATCCTGGAACGGATCGCGCCGGGGGCGGGGCGCCTGCGTCTGGCCGGGCGCCACCTGATCGACCTGATGGGGATGGAGGTGCGCGGGATGCCCGTCTGCGCGCTGATCCAGACCAGTTCGCGCGGGCGGTTCTCGGATGTGCTAGAAAGCGTGTTCAAGGCCCCGCAGATCGCGCAGCTCTCCCTGCAGGCCGGCGCCAGCTATGCCCGCCCGCAGCTCTTCGCGCAGATGCTGCTGCTGCCGCTGCGGTCGGATCTGGGGGACGTGACGCGGGCCCTGGGCTGTCTGGTAGCCGAGGGCGAGCAGGGCGTCGCGCCGCGCCGCTTCGATCTGGTGGGCGACACGGTGATGCCGATCATCGAGGGGGGGCAGACGCTGGCCCCCTCGCCCTCGACCATCGGCTTTGCCGAAGAGGCGCCGGAATTCGTGCTGCGCTCGCCCGGCCCACAGCGCCGGCCCGCGCCGCCGCCCGGGGACCGCGCGCAGGGCCAGACGCCCCAGCCCCCCACGGGGACCACCCCGGAGGCGCGGCGGGCGAGCTTTCGCGTGGTTTCCGATCCCGGACCATCCGAGGACCCCTGACGCGGCGGGATCAGGGCAGCAGCCCCGGGCGCCAGCGGTACAGCGCCGCCTCGGCCTGCGCCTCGCGACCAAGCGTGTAGAGGGCGACATCCTCGGCCCGGCGAAAGCCCAGGTTCTTCAGGATCTTGCGCGACGCGGGATTGTCCAGGAAGACATCGGCCACGATCTCGGGCGGGGCAAAGCGCGCGACCAGCTCGTGAAAGACCGCCGCCACCATTTCCTGCCCGAAGCCCTGCCCCGCCAGCTGCGGGTCGAGGAAATAATGCAGGCGCGGCGGCGATCCGGCGCCCAGGCCCACCGCCCCGATCACCCGGCCCTCGTGGCGCACGGCCAAGCGCAGCGGCGGCAGCAAGCCGCCGTTCTCCAGAAGCGCCGCGACCTCGTCCAGCCGCATGTCGGGACGCACCCGCAGCATCATGCGGGCGACCTGCGGCTGCGTGACGATGGCGTGCAAAGCGGGCAGATCCGCCGGGGTGATCGCGGTGATGGCCAGACGGGGCGTGGTCAGCGCGATCGCATGGCGGGCCTCGAAACCGGCGCGGTCCAGATGCAGGACCGTCGCCTCCACCGGCCCGTCCAGCGGGCGCGACCGGATCGTCGTCTGGCCCTGCGGCACGAAGCCCAGTCCCTCCAGCAGCCGGGCCGAGCGGTCATTGCCCAGCAGCACATGCGACTGGATCCCCTCGGCGCCCGACAGGAACAGCCGCGACAGGGCCAGCACCCCGGCGCGGCGCCCGATGCCCTGCCCCTGCAGGTCCGGCGCGATCCACAGCCCGAAGGCGCGCCCCGCCAGAACCGTCCCGGCCAGCCGGTCGCCCAAGCGGATCGCATATTCGTCCAGCGAGGCCTGCGCGATGAACTCCTGCGCATCCGCCAGCCCATAGGGCCAGGGCGGCGTCGACAGCCAGCGCATCGTCTCCCAATCCGACAGCGCCGCCGCGATCGCCTCGGCATCCTCGGGCCAGGGACGCGACAGGACGATCGGCGGGGGCATCGGCCTAGCGGGCCGGAACGACCTTGACCGCGCCGTTCTGGGCGGACAAGGCGATCTCTCCGCCCGCAAGGCGCAGGGCGTCCTTGCCGAAGACCTCGGCCCGCCATCCCTGCAGCGCCGGCACGTCGCGATGCCCGGTGGCGATGGCGTCCAGTTCCGAGGCCGAAGCGATCAGCTTGGGCGCGACCCCCGCCGCATCGGCCTTGGCCTTCAGCAGCACCCGCAGCAGGTCGGACAGGGCGGCATTTCCGGGACGGCCGGGCTCGTCGGCCTTGACCTGCGGCAGGTCCTTGGCCTCCAGCCCCGCCCTGACGGCGGCGAGGATGCCATTGGCGATGTCGCCCTTGCGGGCCTCGCGCAGCAGCAGGCGGGACTTGCCCAGATCGGCCTCGGAGGCGGGCTTGGTCGAGGCCAGTTCGATCATCGCATCGTCCTTGTAGACGCGCGAGCGGGGGATGTCGCGGTCCTGCGCATAGGATTCGCGGAACCGCGCCAGTTCCCGCAGGATCGCCAGGAAGCGCGGCGAATTGGTGCGGGTGCGCACCTTCTGCCAGGCCTCCTCGGGGCGGGTGATATAGGTCTCGGGGTCTTCCAGCACGGCGATCTCTTCGGCCAGCCAGGCCTCGCGCCCGGTCTTGACCAGCTCGGCCGACAGGAACTCGTAGATCACCCGCAGATGCGTCACGTCGGCCAGCGCATAGGCCGATTGCGCCTCGGACAGGGGCCGGCGCGACCAGTCGGTGAAGCGCGAGGACTTGTCCAGATCGGCCTTGGCGATCTTGCGCACCAGCGTCTCGTAGCCGACCTGCTCGCCAAAGCCGCAGACCATCGCGGCGACCTGCGTGTCGAACAGCGGCGTGGGGAACAGCTGCGCGTCGTGAAAGAAGATCTCAAGGTCCTGGCGGGCGGCGTGGAACACCTTGACCGTGCCGGTATGGCGGAAGAGGTCATAGAGCGGTTCCAGCGACAGCCCCTCGGCCAGCGGATCGACCAGGACGGCCTCGCCCCCCGGGGTCTTGCTTGTCGAGGCGGGCGGGATCGCCAGCTGGATCAGGCACAGCTTGGACCAATAGGTCCGCTCGCGCAGAAATTCCGTGTCGACGGTGACATAGGGGGCGGTTTTGGCGAGCTCGCAAAAGCGGGCGAGGTCTTCGGTGCGCGTGATCGCGGGGATGTCCTGGGGCATTCAGCTCTTTCAGATCCGGCAGTTCGTCCGCCAACCCGGCAGATTTACGCCCAAGCGCGCGGTTTGGAAAGCCCCGTTCACGGGGCCTTTCGCGGTGCTCCACCGGTGGCCGGGGTGCCGGCTTCGGCCTCGGGCCGGGCTTCGGGTTCGACATGGGCGGTGGCCGGTCCGGTCGCATCCTCGGGATGGCGTTCGGCGGGGCGCTTGCGCAGGGCCTCGGTCACGCCGTCTTCGCACGCGGTGTCGTCGATCATCGGCACGCCGCTGCGAAAGGCCGCGCGCCCGATCAGATGGGCCGCGACCGGGGCGGTCAGGATCAGGAACAGGATCGCGGCCACGGCCCGCGCGATCACGGTGCTTTCCGCAAAGGCGATGGCCACCGCCACCAGGATCAGGCCGGAGCCGAGCGTGCCCGCCTTGGTCGAGGCATGCATCCGCAGCAGCAGGTCGGGCAGCCGCAGCACGCCCATCCCGGCGGCAAAGCAGAAGATGCCCCCGGCGACCACGAACAGCGAAACGATCAGTTCGGTGATCATGCCAGCTCCTCCGCGCTCAGCAGGATGCGCCGTTCCAGATAGCGCGCAAGGCAGACGGTGGCCAGAAAGCCCACCAGCGCCAGCACTACGGCCACGTCCAGGAAGGCCGCGCTGCGGGCCTGCAGCGCCGCAAGGCCGCCGAAGGCCACCAGCTGCACCGTCATCATGTCCAGGGCCACGATCCGGTCGGCCAGCGTCGGCCCGATCACCAGACGGATGGTCGCCAGGGTCACCCCCAGGATCACCAGCACAAAGCCCAAGAGGACTGCATAATCGAGAACTGTCATCGCGTTACTCCGTCGCCTCGCGCACCCAGACCTCGAACCGGTCGCGGATCTGCGCCCGGATCGCGTCGGGATCGTCCGCGAACATCGCGTGGATGTAGATGGTCTTGCGGTCCTCGGACACGTCCAGGCTGAGCGTGCCCGGGGTGAGCGAGATGAAATTGGCCAGAAGGGTGATCTGCGTGTCCGTGGTCACGGTGATCGGCACGGCGATCAGCGCGGGCTCGGAGCGCTGGCCGGGGGTCAGCACCTCCTTGACCACGGGGATCGAGCTGACCACCAGCTCATAGATGAACATGACGATCAGCCGGATCCAGTAGTAGAGCCGCAGGAAATAGGTGCCGGTCTGCGGGAACAGCGGGCGGACCAGCCACATGGCGGCCATGCCGACCAGGAAGCCGGTGATCAGCCCGCCAAGCGTCAGCCCCCCGGTCAGCGCGACCCAGGCAAATGCCAGCACCAGATTGACGGCAAAGAGGTTCATGGCTGCACCCCCAGAACGGTCGTGACATAGTCGGTCGGATCCAGCAGCTGCCCCGCGGCGCGTTCGGCGAACTGCACGAAGGGCTCGGGGAAGAGGCCGATGATGCAGGTCAGCGCGGCCAGCGCGACGATCGGCAGCATCAGCGCCACCCGGTCACCCACCGGCAGGTCCGACAGGCGCGGCTTGATCCCGTCCGGATGTGCCGGCCAGAAGGCCGCGCCCCAGATCTTGGTCATCGAGAAGATGGTCAGCAGGCCTACGGCCAGCGACACGCCCGCGACGAACCACATCTCGAGGTCCAGCGCGGCCTTGACGACCACATACTTGGCCCAGAAGCCTGACAGCGGCGGAAAGCCCGCCAGCGAGAAGGCCGGGATCAGGAACAGGAAGGCCAGAAGCGGCGCATGGGCGTAAAGCCCGCCGATCCGCGCCAGATCGGTCGATCCGGCGATGCGCTTGGCGACGCCCGCGACGAAGAACAGGTTGGCCTTCACGATGATGTGGTGGACCAGATAGAAGACCGCGCCCATCAGGCCCAGGGGCGTGTACAGCGCCAGCCCCAGCACCATGTAGCCGATCTGGCTGATGATGTGGAAGGACAGGATGCGGCGGAAGTCGTTCATCGCCGCCGCCCCCAGGACGCCGGTGACCATGGTCACGACCGCCAGCCACAACAGCAGCGTATGGGTGAAGCCCACGTCCTGGTCGAAGACCAGCGTGAACATGCGGATCAGCGCGTAGACGCCCACCTTGGTCAGCAGGCCCGCGAAGATAGCGGACACCGCGACCGGCGGTGTGTGGTACGAGGCCGGCAGCCAGAAGAACAGCGGGAAGAGCGCCGCCTTGACCCCGAAGGCCACCATGAACATCACCGCGATGGTCGTCAGCAGGCCGGTGTTTTCCACCCCGCGCACGGCCAGGTGCAGGTCGGCCATGTTCAGCGTGCCGGTCAGGCCGTAAAGCAGGCCGATGCCGGACAGGAACATGATGGTCGAGATCAGGTTCAGCAGCACGTATTTGATGCCGCCATCAAGCTGCTCGCGTGTTCCGCCCAGCACCAGCAGGCCGAAGCTGGAGATCAGCATGACCTCGAACCAGACATAGAGGTTGAACAGGTCGCCCGTCAGGAAGGCCCCGCAGACGCCCATCAGCAGGGTCTGCAGCAGGGCGTGGAAGCCAAGGCGCTCCAGCCGCTCGGGGATCTCGGACAGCGAATAGATGACGGTGGCAAGGCCGGTGATCGCGGTGATGACCACCATGACGCCGCCCAGCAGGTCGGCGGCCAGGGTGATGCCGAAGGGCGCGTCCCAGTTCGACATCTGCGCGGCCAGCACGCCCTGGTCCAGCACCTCGGACATCAGCATCAGGCTGGCCAGCAGCAGCGCCGTGGTGCCCGCGACCGAGATCCAGCGCCCGGCGACCGTGTTGCGGAACAGATAGCACAGCACCGCCGTCATCACCGGAATGAGGATCGGATAGACCAGAAGCCAGCTCATAGTCCGGCCTCCTGCCCGGTGGCGGGGTGCTGCGGATCGGCCCGACCCGGACCCGGCTTGCCGGTGCCCGGATCCTTGTCGTCCATCGGTTCGGCGATCCGCATCTCGTCGCTGTTGACGGTGCCCAAGGTCATGAAGGTCCGGTAGACCAGCGCCAGCGTGAAGGCCAGAAGGCCGAAGCCGATGACGATGGCGGTCAGCACCAGCGCCTGCGGCAGGGCATTGGCGACGACGCCCGTGGGCGCGTATTCGCCAGGCGCGATCAGTGGCGGGGCGCCAGCGGTCAGGCGGCCGCCCGCGAAGATCAGCAGGTTGACCGCGTTCGACAGCAGGACCAGCCCGAACAGGAAGCGCAGCACGTTGCGGTCCAGCATCAGATAGACCGAGGTGGACACCAGGATGCCCAAGGTGATGGCAAGCAGCAGTTCCACGCTCAGATCTCCTGTTCCAGGGCAAAGACCAGGGTCAGGATTCCGCCGAAGACGGCCATGTACACTCCGATGTCGAACACGAGGACGGTGGACAGGGGCACATAGCTGTCGCCGTCCTGGAACAGGAACAGCCATTGCCCGGTGAAGAACGGCTCTCCGGCGAAGCCCGCGCCCATGCCGCCCAGGGCCGCGACCCCCACCCCCAGCATCGCCAGGTTCGACGGGTCCATGCGCAGCGCGGCCCGCGCCTCGGAAACCGAGGTGGCGATGGTGTAGAGGATGAAGGCCGTGGCCCCGATCAGCCCGCCGATGAAGCCGCCGCCGGGCAGGTTGTGCCCGCGCAACAGCGCATAGACCGAGAACATCAGCAGCAGGGCCGCCATCAGGCGTGTCGTCGTGGTCAGGATCAGCGACTGCATCTCAGCTCTCCTCCTCGTGCTTGCGGCGGGGGGGTGCCCCGCGCAGCAGGGCAAAGGCCGCGATGGCGGCGATGGCGACCACGGTGATCTCTCCGAACGTGTCCAGCGCGCGGAAATCGACCAGGATCACGTTGACGATGTTGCGCCCGAAGGCCTCGGGATACGAGGTCGCCTCGAAATAGGTGGTCAGGCGGCGGTCGAAATCGGATGCCAGGACCGAGATCGTCAGGAAAGTCGTGACCAGGCCCATGCCCCCCGCGATGACGGCATGGCCGGTGCGGAACACCATCTTGGACCGGCGCGGCAGGTAGGGCAGCCGCAGCATCGCCAGGCTGACCAGCACGACGACCAGCACCTCGACCAGAAGCTGGGTGATGGCCACGTCGGGGGCGCTGAACATGATGAAGATCAGCGCGACGCCGATGCCCACCACGCCCATGGCCGCCACCGCCGTCATGCGGCTGTGGGTCCAGACGGTCAGGATCGCGCCGGTGGCGATCAGGCCCAGGACGGCCCATTGCACCGGGTGCACACCGTCCGTGGACAGGCTGAGCCCGGCCTGGAAGGCGCCCTTGAGGATGTAGGTGCCGCCGACCAGCACCACGAAGGTGGCGAAGGTCACCGCCATGTAGCGCTGCAGGCTGCCGGTCTGGATCAGCCCGGTCAGCCAGGCGGCGAAGGCCTTGAACCCGTCCAGCAGGCGGTCCCAGCCCGCGTCGAAATCGACCCGGCTGCGCGCCTCGATGGCGGCCAGGCGGGCGCGGATCGCCTCGTGCCGGCGATAGACCAGCCAGCCCGCCAGGAAGGTCAGCAGCGACAGGATCAGCGCCATGTTGATGCCGCCCCACAGGTACAGTTCCACGGGGCGCACCTCGCCGAAGACCGCATGGGTGGCGGGGCCGACCAGGTAATGCCCCAGCACGCCCGGCACCAGGCCGAAGATCAGCGACAGCGCGCCCAGGACCAGCGGCCCGGCCAGCATCGGCCAGGGCCCCTCATGCGGCGCATGCGGCGTCGGGCGCAGGTCGCCGCGGAAGGGCTTCAGCGCGACGATGCCGCCCACCGCGAACATCAGGACCGAGGCTGCGAAGGCCATCATGGTCACCCAGAAGGCGCCGAAGCCCTCCAGCCCCAGACCGGCCTTGTACATGAATTCCTTGCCGATGAAGCCGACCATGGGCGGGATGCCCGCCATGCTGATCGCGGCCAGCGCGGCGGCCAGCCCGGTCAGCGGCATGGCCTTGGACAGGCCCCCCAAGACGCCCGCCTCGCGGGTGCCGGTGGCATGGTCGACGATGCCGATCATCAGGAACAGCGCCGCCTTGTAGAGCGAATGGACCACCAGGAAGGTCATCGCGGCCATGATCGCGTAATGCGTGCCCGCGCCGATGAACATGGTCAGCGTGCCAAGCGCCATCAGCGTGGTATAGGCCAAGACCTGCTTGATGTCGGTCTGGCGCATCGCCATGACCGAGGCGAAGACCGCCGTCACGCCGCCGAACAGCGTCAGGATCCAGAACCAGGCATCCGTGCCGCCAAGCGTCGGGTTCATCCGCGCCATCAGGAACACGCCCGCCTTCACCATCGTGGCGCTGTGCAGATAGGCCGAGACCGGCGTCGGCGCGGCCATCGCGTTGGGCAGCCAGAAATGGAACGGCACCTGGGCCGATTTCGTGAAGGTGCCCGCCAGGACCAGCAGCAGGATCGCCATGTACCAGGGATGGGCGCGGATCTCGTCGCCCATGGTCAGGATCTGCGACAGCTGGAAGGTGCCCGCGACATTGCCCAGGATGATCATGCCGCCCAGCATCGCCAGACCGCCCGTCCCCGTCACCAGCAGCGCCTGCAGCGCCGAGCGGCGCGACTTGGCGCTGTCGGCGTTGAAGCCGATCAGCAGGTAGGACGAGATCGTCGTGACCTCCCAGAAGACGAACAGCATGATCAGGTCGTCCGACAGGACCAGGCCCAGCATGCCGACCATGAACATCAGCAGATAGCAGACGAAGCGCGGGTAATCGGGGTGATCGCCCAGGTAGCGCGCCGAATACAGCGTCACCGCCAGGCCGATCCCGGTGATCAGCAGCGCGAAGGTCATGCTCAGCCCGTCCAGCAGCACCGCCAGCCGGATGCCGAGCGAGGGCACCCAATCGATGCCGCCCAGCACGGGAGCCAGCGCTACCTGCGGCATCAGCCCGAGGAAGTACAGGAACAGGATGGCGGGAAAGGCGATGGACACCCAGCCCGCCGGCCCGCCCATTGCGCGATCCACTTTTGGATAGTCGTCAGCCATGTCTCGAACCCTTGTCGCGGCATGCAGTTGGCGACGGGTCTTAGCACCCTTCCTTTCCGGAAGACAGACGGCACGCCACCCGAAATGCGGTCGCGCGATCGAAAAGACAGGCCTCCCCCGGGTCCCGATGTCTCGCGCCCGCGCCCGCGGTGTAAAGAAGTCGGCAGGGGCGGCGTTGCCGGTCGAGGGGCGCCGGTCAAGCCCGCCGCGGCGGCCCAGTTGCGACGACTTGACGCAGGTTCGCGGGGCTGAATTCGTCAACGTGCGGATGCACTTGGCGGGCTTTGGCGGCGCATCGGGCTGCTTTGCCATCTGGCCCCTTGTCTAAGGACCCCGCTTGCGTGTTCCATGACCCCCGATCCCGGCGGCAGGTCCGCCTTCGATTCGCCACATTCCACCGAAAGGGAACCTCCCATGCTGCTTGCCCAGGACCGCATCGCCGGACAGAGCCTTGCCGCCAAGACCGGCCTGACGCTGGCCGCCGCCGCGCTGATCGCGCTTGGCGCCAAGATCCAGCTGCCCTTCTGGCCGGTCCCGATGACGCTGCAGACTCTGGCCGTGCTGGTCATCGCGGCGGGCCTGGGGCCGCGCCTCGGGCTGGCGGCGATGGGCGCCTACATGGCGGCCGGGCTGGCCGGGCTGCCGGTCTTTGCCGGATCGCCCGAGCGTGGGCTGGGCCTGGCCTATCTGGCGGGGCCGACCACGGGCTTCCTGATCGGCATGGCGCTGGCCATGGCGGTCACCGGCGTGCTGGCGCAGGGGCGCGGCCTGGGGATGCGGGCGCTGGCGATGATCGCGGGCACCGTGGCCATCTATGTGCCGGGCCTGATCTGGCTGTCGGCCTTCGTGCCCGCCGACCAGCTGCTGGCCGTGGGCGTGGCGCCGTTCATCTTGGGCGACATGGTCAAGGTCGTGATCGGCGTGCTGGCGCTGCAGCTGGTTAGCGCGCGCCGCTGACCCCGACGCCTCGGCCCGGGACCTCTCCCGGGCCCCCTGCCCCAAGGGCCGTGCATGACCCCCGACCTCTCTCCCCAGACCCGCGCCCGGATCGAGGCCAGCTTCGGCGCCCAGGGCCTGATGCGCCATCTGGGCGCCACCATCGCCGCGATCCGCCCCGGAGAGGTCGTGCTGCACCTGCCCTATCGCGCCGAACTGACCCAGCAGCTGGGCTATTTCCACGCCGGCGGCACCTCGGCCTTGGCCGATACCGCCGGGGGATATGCGGCCCTGACCCTTTTCCCCGAGGGCCATGACGTGCTGACGACCGAGTTCAAGCTGAACCTGCTGAACCCCGCGCGGGGCGCATGGCTGGAGGCGGTGGGCCGCGTCGTCAAGCCGGGGCGCACGCTGACCGTCTGCCAGCTGGACGTGCATGCCGTCGAGGGCGAGACCCGCATCCATGTCGCCACCGGGCTGCAGACGCTGATCTGCATCGCCGGGCGCCCTTCCTGAACCGGGTGCCGTCCCGACGGCCGATCAGGGCCGGGGAAAGCCGATCTCGCCCAGGGTGAGGACCGGCGAGGCGTCGATGCCTTGCGCGTTCAGCATCGCCGCGACACGCTCCAGCGAGGCGACCAGCATCGCCTGCTCCCAATCCTTCAGGGCATGAAAGCCCCTCACGAAATGCTGCTGCAGCGCGTCGGGCGCCTCGGCCAGCGCCGTCGCGCCGCTGTCGGTCAGGATGACATGCAGCTGGCGCCGGTCGGTGCTGGAGCGCTGGCGCTGCGTCAGGCCCAGCTTGTCCAGCTGATCGACCAGCGCCGTCACGGTCGCCTGGCTGACGCCCATCTGCGCGGCCAGCAGCGTCGGCGTGGCGGTGCGGTCGTCGCGGGCGGCCAGGATCTGCAGCACCCGCAGCTTGGCCGGGGTCAGGCCCACGGCCTGGGCCAGATCGCGCTCGTATTGCTCGGTCGCGCGCAGGATGCGGCGCAGCGCGATCAGCGCCGCGTCGGAACGGGGCACGGCGGAATCGCGGGTGATGGCGGCCTCTTGGGTCATGGATGCTGTATGCCATTGGCGGCGGGGTCCGGGCAATGGGACGAATCATCTTTCGTCGGACGAAGGGTGATGGTCACGCCGCCGTGTGGCGCGGGTGAAAATTACCTTACATATAATGGCAGTTAGCTGAAATCGGGCCAAAGACGGGCAGAAAGGTTGAAACCAAAGCCCCGGTCGGTTAGTTAGAGGCCCGAAGCAATTGAGGATCATCGACCCATGCCCAAGGATATGCAGGACATCGAACGTCCCCGCCAGCTGACACTGCGCAAGCCCGACCCGACCGACGGCGCCGCCGTGTGGGAGCTGGTGCGCGACTGCAAGCCGCTGGACGAGAACTCGATGTACTGCAATCTGGTGCAGGCCGAGCATTTCCGCGACACCTGCGTGGTCGCGGATCTGGACGGCGATGTCGTGGGCTGGATCTCGGGTCACATGATCCCCAACGAGGATGCGCTGTTCGTCTGGCAGGTCGCGGTCAGCCCCCGGGCGCGCGGTCTGGGGCTGGGCCGCAAGATGCTGACCCATCTGGTCGAGCGTGACGAATGCGCCGAGGCCACCCGGCTGAACACCACCATCACGCGCGACAACGAGGCCTCTTGGGCGCTGTTCGGCAGCTTGGCGCGCGCCTTGGGTGGCGAGCTGAGCGACGATCCTCATTTCACCCGCCACGAGCATTTCGACGGGCGCCACGCGACCGAGCATATGGTGACGATCACCCTGCCCCGGCCCGCCCGTCAGGCCCGCGCCGCCTGAACCCTCGCGGCGCATTCCCCATTCTGCTGAAAAACGCACATCGTGCGAAAGGACTTCTCATGGCCAAGGATATGGCAACACCCGACACCGATACCGGCATCTTCACCCGTCGCGAAAGCGAGGCGCGGTCCTATTGCCGGGGCATTCCCACCCTCTTCGCCTCGGCCAGCGGCTCGGTGATGCGGGGCGCGGACGGGTCCGAGCATATCGATTTCCTGGCCGGCTGTTCGTCGCTGAACTATGGCCATAACGATCCCGACATGAAGGCGGCGCTGATCGACCATATCTCGGGCGACGGCATCGCCCATGGTCTGGATCTGCACACCACGACCAAGGCGGCCTTCCTGCAGGCGTTCGAGACGCATATCCTGGCGCCCCGCGGCATGGATCACCGGGTGATGTTCACCGGCCCGACCGGCGCCAATGCCGTCGAGGCCGCGATGAAGATCGCCCGCAAGGTGACCGGTCGCACGAACATCGTGGCCTTCACCAACGGCTTCCATGGCGTGACCATGGGCGCGCTGGCCGCGACCGGTAACGGTTACCATCGCGGCGGCGCGGGGATGGAGACGCAGGGCGTCACCCGCGTGCCCTTCGACGATTACGCCAAGGGCTTGGACAGTGCCGCGCTGCTGGACCAGATGCTGTCGGACAATTCGGGCGGCATCGACGCCCCCGCCGCCATCATGATGGAGACGGTGCAGGGCGAGGGCGGGCTGAACGCCGCCTCGGCCGAATTTGTGAAGGCCGTGGCCGAGATCGCCAAGCGCCATGGCGCGCTGCTGATCCTGGACGACATCCAGGCGGGTTGCGGGCGGACCGGCAAGTTCTTCTCCTTCGAGGAGATGGGCGTGATGCCGGATCTGGTGCCGATGGCCAAGTCGGTCTCGGGCTTCGGCCTGCCGCTGGCGATGGTCCTGGTGCGGCCCGAGCATGACGTCTTCGGCCCCGCCGAGCATAACGGCACCTTCCGCGGCAACACTCATGCCTTCGTGACCGCCCGCGTGGCGATCGAGAAGTTCTGGTCCGACGGCGCCTTCGAAGCCGAGCTGGCCGAAAAGGCCGCGCTGATCGAGACGCGCCTGACGGAACTGGCCGACATGATCCCCGGCGCCTATCTGAAGGGTCGCGGGCTGATGCGCGGCGTCGATGTGGGCGGCGGCGAGTTGGCAGGCGCCATCTGCAAGCGCGCCTTCCAGGGCGGGCTGATCATCGAGACCTCGGGCAACGAGGATCAGGTGGTCAAGGTGCTGGCCCCCCTGACCACGCCCACCGATCTGCTGTCGCGCGGCTTCGACATCCTTCTGGATGCCGCCCGCGACGTGATCGCCCAAGACATTGCTGCGGAGTAAGACACATGATCGTTCGTGATTTCAACACACTGAAAGACACCGACCGTTCGGTGTCAGACGCCAAGTGGAACTCGGTCCGCATGCTGTTGGCTGATGACGGGATGGGCTTTTCCTTCCACATCACCACGCTGGAGGCGGGCTCGGAACACACGTTCCACTACAAGCACCATTTCGAAAGCGTCTATTGCATGTCCGGCAAGGGATCGATCACCGATCTGGCCACCGGCGAGACGCACCAGATCACGCCCGGCGTGATGTATGCGCTGAACCTCAACGATCACCACACGCTGCGCGCGGACGAGACGCTGGTCATGGCCTGCTGCTTCAACCCGCCGATCACCGGGACCGAGGTCCATCGCGAAGACGGCAGCTATGCGCCTGCCGAGACGGCCTGAGCATGGCAGGACCGACCCATACCGTTGAGAAGATCGGCGGCACCTCGATGTCGCGGGTCCATGAGCTGCGCGACACGCTGCTGATCGGCGACCGCCCGAACCTCTATGGCCGGATCTTCGTCGTCTCGGCCTTCGGCGGCATCACCGACCTGCTGCTGGAGCACAAGAAATCCGGCGAGCCGGGCGTCTATGCGGCCTTCGCCAGCGGCGAGGATGATCACGGCTGGCTGGCCGCGCTGGACCGCGCCAGCGAGGCGATGGGCGCGGCGCATCGCGTGGTGCTGGACCATCCCGGCGATCTGGAGCGCGCCGATGCCTTCGTGCGCGACCGGCTGGTGGGGGCGAAGAACTGCCTGATCGACCTTCAGCGCCTGTGTTCCTATGGCCATTTCCGGCTGTCGGAACACATGCTGCAGACGCGCGAGCTGCTGTCGGGCCTGGGCGAGGCGCATTCGGCCTTCGTCACCACGCTGATGCTGCAGCGCGCCGGGGTCTCGGCCCGCTTCGTCGACCTGTCGGGCTGGCGCGACACCGGAGAGGTCAGCCTGGACGAGCGCATCCTGGGCGCCATGTCCGGGATCGATGCGCAAACCGAGATGCCCATCGTCACCGGCTATGCCCAGTGCCGCGAGGGGCTGATGCGCGAATTCGACCGGGGCTATTCCGAGGTGACCTTCTCGCGTCTGGCTGCGCTGACCGGTGCGCAGGAGGCGATCATCCACAAGGAATTCCACCTGTCCTCGGCCGATCCCAAGCTGGTGGGCGCCGATGCGGTCCGCAAGCTGGGGCGCACGAATTACGACGTGGCCGACCAGCTGTCCAATCTGGGGATGGAGGCCATCCATCCCAAGGCCGCCAAGACCCTGCGCCAGTCGGGCGTGCCGCTGCGCGTGACCAACGCCTTCGAGCCGCATGATCCCGGCACGCTGATCGACGACCAGCCCGCCGAAAGCCCGGCGGTCGAGATCGTCACCGGTCTGGACGTCTTCGCGCTGGAGCTGTTCGAGCAGGACATGGTCGGCGCCAAGGGCTTCGATGCCGCGATCCTCGAGGTGCTGACGCGCCACAAGGTGCGGATCGTCAGCAAGGTCTCGAACGCGAACACGATCACGCATTACGTGGACAGCAGCCTCAAGGTGCTGCGCCGCGTCGAGAAGGACCTGGTCGAGCGCTTCCCGGCGGCCTGCGTGTCCTCGCGGGCGGTGGCCATGGCCTCGGCGGTGGGACGCGATCTGGACGGGCTGGCGGTGCTCAGCCGCGGCCTGAACGCGCTGGCCGATGCCGGGCTGTCGGCGATCGGCGCCACGCAGGGCCCGCGTCAGGTGGATGTGCAGTTCATCGTCGAACGCGACGCGCTGGCCGGCACGATCCGCGCCCTGCATGGCGCGCTGGTCGAGACGCAAAGCCGGGATGTTGCGCAGGCGGCGTGACGGCGGATCATCCGACCGGCTGAAGACCGACCCTCCCCCTGCCCGGGGAGGGTCTTTTTGGACGATGCCCGGGGGCGCCGGCCCTCTGGCCGACCCTGCCTTGCCCTGCTAGAAAACCAGATCGTTCAAACTACCGGTCCCCAGATGCCGCTTCCCGCCCCGCCGCCCCCTGCCGCCCTGCGCGCCGCCCTGCGGCACGGCACCGATGATCTGCACATGCGGCTGGATGCGGGCATCGGTCCGCTGACGACCAAGGCAGAGTATCTGGCCTATCTGCAGGGCAGCTTCGCCTTTCGCGCGGCCATCGAGCCCGCCCTGCACGCGGCTGCCGAGGCGGCGGGCTGGGCGCCGATCCGTCTGGCCCCCACGATCGCCGAGGATCTGGCGACGCTCGGTCTGGCCCGCCCCCGCCCTGTGACCGCCCCCGCGCTGGAGGGCCTCCCGGCCATCGCGGGCGCGCTTTACGTGCTGGAGGGCTCGGCCTTGGGCGGCGTCCTGATCGCCCGGCGGGCAGCGGCCTTGGGCTATGGGCCCGACAGCGGCGCCGCACACCTGCACCGCCAGACCGCCCGGCCGGGCCGGTGGCGGGCCTTCCTCGCCTGGATGGAGGGCCATGACCTCGATCCGCGCCCTTCTGTCGCAGCCGCCCGCACGGTCTTTGGCGTGGCCCTGCTGGCCTATGGGCAGGCGCCCGACCCCGCCGGCCCCCGCTCTAAACCAAAAGCAAATGGCACCTGACCCCGGGTCAGAATACATTTGTTCGATGTCCAAGATGCATGACACCCCCCCGCCCGGGCTGATCGACACGCCCGTCGACCTGACCGCCTGCGATCTGGAACCGATCCACATCCCGGGCGCGATCCAGTCCCACGGGCAGATGCTGATCGCCGACCTGGCCAGCCTGACCGTCATCGGCGCGGCGGGGGTCCACGATGCCTTGGGCCGCGACCTCTTGGGCCAGCCGCTGGCAGAGGTGCTGGACGGCGCCTTCGCCGGGCTGGCCGCCGATCCGCCGCAGGACGGCGCGCCGCACATCCTCGGCACCGTCACCGCCCGAGGCGCCTCCTGGGAGGCGCTGACCTATCGCAGCGGCCCGCATCTGGTCATCGAACTGCTGCCCCGCCATCCGGGCGAGGCCGTGGATGCGCGCTTCCTGGGCCAGATGCAGGCGCTGGATGCCGGGCTGGAGCGGTCCTCGTCGCAGGCCGACCTCTATCGCAACGCCGCGCGGATCTTCCGCGAGCTGACCGGCTTTGCGCGGGTGATGATCTATCGCTTCATCGATGACGAGGCCGGTGCGGTCGTGGGCGAAAGCCGCGACCCTGGCATGTCGGGCTTCCTGAACCACCATTTCCCCGCCACGGACATCCCGCAGCAGGCCCGCGCGCTCTATGTGCGCAACCGCGTGCGGGTGATCGCGGATGTCGCGGCACCCATCCAGCCGATCACCGGGATCGTGCCCGAGATCGACCGGGTGGACCTGAGCAATTCCATGCTGCGCAGCGTCTCGCCGATCCATCTGCGCTACCTGCGCAACATGGGGGTGCGGGCCTCGGCCTCGATGTCGATCGTCAAGGACGGGGCGCTGTGGGGGCTGGTGGCCTGCCATCACGACCACCCCCATGATCTGTCGCTGACCACCCGGCTGGCCTGCCAGTCGCTGGCCGACAGCCTGTCCCGCCAGATCCACCTGCGCGAGGAGACGGTCCTTTATCGCGAGCGCATCCGCCTGCGCGCGCAGGAGGACACGGTCCTGTCGCGTCTCGGTCCCGACGACCGACTGAACGGCTTCTTCGCGCAATCGGGCGAGGCGCTGGCCGATCTGGTCGGCGCGGACGGCTTTGCCGCCGTGCAGGGCACCGAGATCTTCCGCTTCGGCAGTTGCCCCGACATGGATGCGCTGATGGCGCTGTCCCGGCATCTGCGTCGTCCCGCCGCGCTGAAGCCCTTTGTCAGCGCGCAGCTGAGCCGCGACATCCCCGAGGCCCTGGCCTATCGCGATCTGGCCAGCGGGCTTTTGGCTGTCACCATGTCGACCGAGGAACCGACCGTCCTGATGTGGTTTCGGGCCGAGAAGCTGCAGGTCGTCACCTGGGCCGGCAATCCGCACGCGGGCGTCCCTGCCCTTCCCGGCGCCTCGCTGGAACCCCGGGCCTCCTTCGCGGCCTGGTCCGACGAGGTCCGGGGCCGGTCCCGCCCCTGGACCGCCGCCGAGACCGAGGCCGTCGCGCGTCTGGTGCGCCTGCTGTTGGAGGCGCGCAACACCCGCCGCATCCGCAAGCTGAATGCAGAGCTGTCGGTCACGCTGAAGGAAAACGACAGCCTGATCCAGCAGAAATCCTTCCTGCTGCGCGAGGTGAACCACCGCGTGCAGAACAGCCTGTCGCTGGTGGCCTCGTTCCTGCGCATGCAGGCGCGGGGCGCAGCACCCGAGGTCCGCAGCCAGCTGGACGAGGCGCAAAGCCGCCTCTCGGCCGTCAGCCTGGTGCATCGGCGGCTCTATCAGGATGACAGTGCCGAGATCGTGGATCTGTCGGTCTATCTGGACGATCTGATGCGCGACATGACCTCGGCGCTGGACCCTGCCTGGACCTCGTCGATCCAGACCGATTTCGCGCCGATCCAGGTCTCGGCGGACCGGGCGGTGACCATCGGCCTTCTGACGAACGAGATCGTCGCCAATGCGGTCAAATATGCCTATGAGGGGCGGCCCGGGCCGGTCTCGGTCGTGCTGAAGACGACCCGGGACGGCCTGCGGCTGGACGTGTCGGACCAGGGCGTGGGCACGGACGGGACAGTGAAGGGCACCGGGTTCGGGATGCGCATGGCCAGCGCGCTGGTCGAGCAGCTGGACGGCCAGCTGCAGACCGCGGACAACGCGCCGGGCCTGCGCCTGACCGTCACCGCGCCGCTGGACTAGGCCCGGGACGCCAAGGCGACACGGGCCCCGGGGTCACCCCCAATGCGCCCCGAAGGCGGGCGAGGCCACGAAGCTGCCCGGCTCGGGCGAGACGGGGGGCGGATCGCAGACCCCCTCCTCCAGATAGCGCAGGGCGGCGACGAAGCCCGCCGACGAGAAGGGCTTGGCGATGACGCCATGCGCGCCCGCGAAATCCTCGGGGATCTTCTTGGGATTGGCGGTGACGAAGACGACGATGGTGCCTGGCCAGCGCTTGCGGATCTCGTCATTCACCTCCAGCCCGGTGCTGCCCTGCGCCAGCTGCATGTCGACCAGCGCCACGTCGGGCTTGGTCTCGACCGGCAGCGCCGCGACCGCCTTCAGCGAGGCGGCCGTGGCCATGACCCGATGGCCGGCATCTTCGATCATCATCTCGATATCCATCGAGATGATGAGTTCGTCCTCGACGACCAGGATCGAGAGCGGGGGCTTGGGGCGGTTCATGAGACCTCTGTATCGACGATGACGGTGACTTCGATGGACCCGCTTGGCCCCTGCGTCCACGAGACGGAGGTGCGCGTCTGCGCGGCCAGGCGAGAGATGATCTGTTCGGTGACCCCGGACGGGGAATAGCGCGGCAGGGCCGGGTGCTTGGCGCTGCCGTCCCGGGCGTCGCGCCCGAAGCGGATGCCCAGCTCGACCCGGCCCCGGCTGACGCGCGACGAGATGTCGAAGACCCGCGCCCCGCCGAAATCGGTGGGCCGGATCATGTGGGACAGGATCTCGTTGACGATCAGCCCGATCGCCGAGGCCTGGCCCGCGGGCACCTCGGCCCGGCCCAGATCGGCGCGGATACGGATGTCGCAATCGCTGCGGCTCTGGGTCAGGTCCGAGGCGAGGTTGACCGTGTAGGACCCGATGTCGAAGCGCGTCACGTCCTCGGACTGATACAGATGGCGATGCACCGTCGCCAGCGCGTCGATCCGGGTCATCATGGCGCGCAGCAGATCGACCGTCTCGCTGTCCTGCGCCTCGCGCAGCTGCAGCCGCAGGATCGAGCCGATCATCGTCATGTTGTTCTTCACGCGGTGATCGACCTCGTGCAGCAGCAGGCGCTGCGCATCCAGCGAGTCGCGCAGCTCGGCCACGCGGCGCGTCACTTCGGTCTCGACCCGGGCCTTCTCGCGGGCCATGCGCGACTGCACGTCGATGCGGTCGGTCACGTCCAGCTGCGAGGCGAAGAAGAACTGGATCGTGCCCGCATCGTCGCGCACCGGGCTGAGATAGAGCGCGTTCCAGAAGGACGTGCCGTCCTTGCGATAGTTCAGGATGTCGACGGCGATATCGGTGCCCGCCTCCACCGCCTCGCGGATGCGGCCCACCGTCTCGGGGTCGGTCTGGCTGCCCTGCAGAAAGCGGCAGTTGCGTCCGATCAGCTCGTCACGGTCGTATCCCGTCAGGCGCTGGAAGGCGTCATTGGCGAAGATGATCGGATTGTCGGGCCGGGTCGGGTCGGTGATGATCATCGACATGCGGGTCGAGCGCACCGCCGCCGCGAAGGGATCGCCCCGTCCCTGCTCGTGATGCAGTGCCTCGGTAAGGGTCCAGTCGTCCCGGTCGTCCACGTGCCGTCCTCGTCGAATCCACGCTTTCGCGTCAGTCCCGTGACAAGGTTCCGGGGAAAGGATTGGTTCCCCCATCGGGGGCGGGCGAGGGTCCGGCACGACGCGACGTTGCACCAAGGCGACAGGTCCGCATGGCCCCCGCCCGTCCCGGTCAGCCGCGCCGTCCCTCCAGCACGGCCTTGAGGATCAGCGCCACCAGCGCGATCACCGTCAGGGTCGAGGCGGCGGCGAAGGCCCCCACCGCGTTCAGGTCGTTGAACAGCAGTTCCACATGCAAGGGCAGCGTGTTGGTCTGGCCCCGGATATTGCCCGACACGACCGAGACGCCGCCGAATTCCCCCACCGCGCGGGCCGTGCACAGCACCGCACCATAGAGCAGCGCGAAGCGGATGTTGGGCAGCGTCACGCGGCGGAACACCTGCCAGCCCGAGGCGCCAAGCGTCACGGCGGCCTCCTCCTGCGCGGTGCCCTGCGCCTGCATCAGCGGCAGCACCTCGCGCGCGACAAAGGGCGCGGTGACGAACATGGTCACCAGCACGATGCCGGGCAGCGCGAACATCACCTGCAGGTCGACCTCGCCCAGCCAGGGACCCAACAGGCCCTGCCGGCCGTAGAGCAGCAGATAGCAGATGCCCGCGATGATCGGCGAGATCGAGAACGGGATCTCGATCATCGTGACCAGCACGCCCCGCCCCGGAAAGCGGTGCTTGGCCACGGCCCAGGCCGCCGCGATGCCGAAGGCGATGTTCAGCGGCACCACGATCACCGCGACCAGGCTGGTCAGCCAGATCGCGTGCAGCATCGCCGGATCGAGGATGTTCGAGGCATAGACCTGCCAGCCTTCCGAGAAGGCGCGGGCGAAGATATAGACCAGCGGCGCCACCACGATCAGCAGCGTCAGGATGACGGCCAGCCCGATCAGCGCGCGGGCGCCCATCGTGCGGGCGGGGCGGCCATGACCGGTGGCGGCAGATCCGGGGGCGATCATGTCGGGGGCGCTCATCGGGTGGCCTCGCGGTGGCGGGCGGCCCAGGATTGCAGGATGTTCGACACGATCAGCAGCACCAGCGCAAAGCCCAGCAGCACCAGCGCGATGGCGGCGGCGCCGTTGTAGTCGTATTCCTCCAGCCGGATATAGGCCAGAAGGGCGGCGATCTCGGTCTCGAAGGGCAGGTTGCCGGCGATGAAGACGATGGCCCCGAACTCGCCCAAAGACCGCGCGAAGGCGGTCGTGCAGCCGGCCAGCCAAGCGGGCAGGATCGCGGGAAAGACCACGCGGGTGAAGACCTGCCACGGCGTCGCGCCAAGCGTCTCGGCGGCCTGTTCCAGCGAAGGGTCCAGATCCTCCAGCACCGGCTGGACGGTGCGGACCACGAAGGGGATCGAGGTGAAGGCCATGGCCAGCGCGATGCCCCAGATCGTGTAGACGACCGGAATGCCCGCCGGGTGCAGGACCTGCCCGAACCAGCCATTGGCCGAGAAGAGCGCCGTCAGCGACAGCCCCGCCACGGCGGTGGGCAGCGCGAAGGGCACGTCCATCAGCGCATCCAGGATCCGCTTGCCGGGAAAGTCGTGGCGCACCAGCACCCAGGCCATCAAGAGCCCATAGGCCGCGTTGAAGGCGGTGGCGATCGCCGCCGCCGTCAGCGTGATCCGGAAGGCTGCCACCGCACGTTCGGAACTGACGATCGCCCAGAAGGCGGCCGGGCCGATCTCGGCCCCCTTCAGGATCAGCGCCGCGATGGGGATCAG
This sequence comes from Paracoccus gahaiensis, assembly GCF_005048225.1. GTDB lineage: Bacteria > Pseudomonadota > Alphaproteobacteria > Rhodobacterales > Rhodobacteraceae > Paracoccus > Paracoccus gahaiensis. The sequence continues at coordinate 122,727 of NZ_SUNI01000003.1, read as the reverse complement.
CACGATCAGCACCAGATACAGAAGCGTCGTGCCCAGGCTCAGTGTGAACCCGGGCAGGACGCGCTTGGCGCGGAAGGGGGCGGCCGTCGCGGTCATCGGTTAACGAAGACCTGATCCAGGATCCCGCCCGAGGCCAGATGTTCCTCGGCCACCGCATCCCAGCCCCCGAAGACCTCGTCCACGGTGACCAGCTCGACCGGGGCCTGCGCGTCGGCGAATTCGGCCGCGACGGTCTCGTCGGTCACGCGATAGTCGCGCTCGGCCAGCATCCGCTGCGCCTCGGGCGTATACAGCCAGTCCAGATAGGCGGTTGCCAAGTCGGTCGTGCCGTTATCCTCGGCATTCTCGGCCACCACGGCGACCGGGAAAGCAGCGAAGAGGCTCATCGACGGGGTGACGCGCTCGAACCCCTCGGCCTCGTATTGCGCGGCGATCTGGCCGGTCTCGGCCTCGAAGGTCACCAGCACGTCGCCGATGCCCCGTTCCGCGAAGGTCTGGGTCGAGGCCCGCCCGCCGGTGTCGAAGACCGGCACGCCGGCAAAGATCGACCGCACGAACTCCTGCGCGGCGGCCTCATCGCCGTCATTCTGCGCCAGCGCATAGGCATAGGCGGCCAGATAGGTATAGCGCGCATTGCCGCTGGTCTTGGGATTGGGGAAGACCGGCGCCACATCCTCGCGCGCCAGATCGTCCCAGTCCTCGATCCCCTTGGGGTTGCCCTCGCGCACCAGGAAGGCGGGCAGCGAGTAATAGGGCGAGGCGCCGTTCGGGAAGGCATCGCGCCAATCCTCGGGCAGAAGGCCGCTCTCGGCCAGCACGTCGATGTCGGTCTCCTGGTTGAAGGTCACCAGATCGGCGGGCAACCCCTCCAGGATCGCACGGGCCTGGCGCGAGGATCCGCCATGCGACATGTCGATGGTCAGGCTTCGGCCGGTATCGGCCTCGTATTGCGCGGCGAAGGCGGGGTTCAGCGCCTCGAACAGCTCGCGGGCGATATCGTAGCTGACATTCAGCAGGCGGTCCTGCGCATGGGCGGGACCGGTCAGGATCAGGGCCAGCGCGGTGGCCAAGACGGGCAGTTTCATCGGGCGATCTCCTTGGGCAGGGGCAGGACGGGGGTGGCGGTGTCGCGGCGGGCATCGGGAAAGATCGCCGCCGCCTCGACCCGCAGGGCAATGGGGGCGCCCTTGGTCAGAGCGGGGGCGCCGCGGCGGGGCATCTGCGCCTCGGCCTCGGCGCCGTCGGCGCGTGTGGCGGTCAGGCGCAGCTCGGCCCCGGTGCTGGCGAGGCTGGTCACATGCCAGACCCCCGCCGGGTCGGGCATCGCGCGGATATCGGCGGGCCGGGCGAAGAGCCGCGCCGTGCCATCGGGCAGCGCCCGGCGCGGCAGGGCCGTCAAGTCCAGCCCCGGGGCGGCAGCGCGGCCCGAGGCCAGCACCACCGGCAGCTCGACCGTGGCGCCCATGAAGCGGGCCACGAAGGGCGTGGCGGGGTGGTCATGGATCTGGTCCGCATGGCCGATCTGCTCGATCCGCCCCTGCCCCATGACGACGACGCGGTCGGCCAGCTCGAAGGCCTCCTCCTGGTCATGGGTCACGAAGATGGTGGTCGATCCCGTCGCCTCGTGCACGCCCCGCAGCCAGCGGCGCAGATCGCGGCGGATCGCGGCGTCCAGCGCCCCGAAGGGCTCGTCCAGCAGCAGCACGCGCGGCTTGATCGCCAGCGCCCGGCCAAGCGCCACGCGCTGGCGCTGCCCGCCCGACAATTGCGCCGGAAAGCGGTCGGCCAGATGGTCGATCTGCAGGAAGGCCATCAGCTCGTCGGCGCGCGCGGCGATCTGCGCCTTGGCGGGGCGGTCGGCGCGGGGGCGCACGGTCAGGCCGAAGGCGATGTTGTCGCGCACGCTCATATGGGGGAACAGCGCGTAATGCTGAAAGACGAAGCCGATGCGCCGGTCGCGGGCGGCCAGCTGCAGCCAGTCCTGCCCGGCCACCGACAGCCGCCCGGCATCGGGCCATTCCAGCCCGGCGATGATCTTCAAAAGGGTCGTCTTGCCCGAGCCCGACGGCCCCAGCAGGGCGACCAGTTCGCCGTCGGCCACGTCCAGATCGATGCCGCGCAGCACCTCGGTGCGGTCGAACCGCTTGGTCATCCCGGCGATCGTGATGGACATGGCGCACCCCTCTGGCTGAACCTGCCAGCTAGGATGCCGCCCTGCCTGCGGCAAGGGGGCGGCGGACCAGCCCCCGCCCGACCCCGGGGGCCGGTGTTTCGCCTGCGCGGCAGGGGGCGAAACGATCCGCCGCGCAGGCGGCCCGGCAGGGCACGGATCGTTCCGACAAACCCGGGCTGCAGGCGGCGGGCGTTCTTCTTTGGCCGCCCGCCAATTGAACCACCCAGTTCGGAATACCTTGATCTCGCCCCGGCCCGCGCCTAAAGCGGCCCCCCGGGCGCGTGGCGCGACCCGCAGGCGCCTTGGGGAGGGATGTCATGAAGGCTTTGGCCGGGCTATCGCAATTCGTGGGCAGGACATTCGCCCTGTGGGTCCTTCTCTTCGCGGTATTGGGCTTCCTGCTGCCCGAGACCTTCCGCCAGCTGACCCCCTGGATCGTCACCCTTCTGGGGATCATCATGTTCGGGATGGGGCTGACCATCTCGGCCCGCGACTTCGGCGAGGTGCTGCGGCGCCCGGCGGTCGTGGGCGTGGGCGTCGCATCCCAGTTCATCATCATGCCGCTGCTGGCCGTGGCGCTGACCCGGATCATCCCGATGCCGCCCGAGGTCGCCGCCGGCGTCATCCTGGTCGGCTGCTGCCCCGGGGGCACCTCGTCCAACGTCATGACCTATCTGGCCAAGGGCGACACGGCCCTGTCGGTGGCCTGCACCAGCGTCACCACGCTGCTGGCGCCGGTGGTGACGCCCTTCCTGGTTCTGATGTTCGCGCGCGAATACCTGCCCGTGGATGCCTGGGCGATGTTCCAGTCCATCGTCAAGGTCGTGCTGCTGCCGCTGGCCTTGGGCCTGCTGGCGCAGCGGCTGGTGCCGGGCGTGGTCCGTGCGGCGATCCCGGCCCTGCCGCTGGTCAGCGTGACGGGCATCGTGCTGATCGTCGCCGCCGTGGTCGGCGCCTCGAAGGGGGCCATCGTGCAATCGGGGCTGATGATCTTTGCCGTCGTCGTGCTGCACAACTTGCTGGGCTATCTGATCGGCTATCTGGCGGCACGGGCGGCGGGGCTGGAGCTGGCCGGCCGCAAGGCCATCGCGATCGAGGTCGGCATGCAGAACTCGGGCCTGGCCGCAGCCCTCGCGACGACCTATTTCTCGCCCCTCGCGGCGGTCCCGGCGGCGATCTTCAGCGTCTGGCACAATATCTCGGGCGCGATCGTGGCCAGCATCCTGGCCCGGATGGACGCGGAGGCGCCGCCGCGCCGCTGAGGCGCCCATTTCACACCAGGATGTCGATGTCGCGGGGCGCACGCCCCTCGGCCACGGCCTGCAGGTTGTCCATCATCCGCTGCACAGTGGGCGCGAAGCCGTCCGCCGAGATCGCGGCCAGATGCGGGGTCAGGATCACCTGATCCAGCCCCAGCAGCGGATTGTCAGGGGTGATCGGCTCGACCGAGAACACATCGACCCCCGCCCCGCGCAGGCGGCCCGCGCGGATCGCGTCCGCCAGATCGGCCTCGACCATCACCCCGCCCCGCGCGGCATTGACCAGGATCGCGTCGGGCTTCATCAGCGCCAGCCGCTCGGCGTCGATCAGGTTGCGGGTGGTGTCGTTCAGCTCGCAGTTCAGCGTCACCACGTCCGAGGCCGCCAGCAGGTCGGGCAGGTCCGCATAGCTTGCCCCGATCCGCGCCTCCTCCTCGGGCGGCAGCGGCTGGCGCTTGGTATAGAGAATCTTGCCGCCGAAGCCGCGCAGCATCCCCGCCAGCGCCATGCCGATATGGCCCATGCCGACGATGCCCACCGTCCGCCCGCTGAGCTGCATCGAGGTCGGCCCCAAGGCCCCCTTGGGCCAGTCGCCGCGCAGGATGCCGACATGGCCGCGCACCAGGTTGCGGTTCACCGCCAGGATCAGGCCAAGCGTCGTCTCGGCCACCACGACCGCGTTCGATCCGGTCGTGCGCATCACCCGCACGCCGTGGGCGCCCGCGGCCTCCAGGTCGATGGCGTCATAGCCCACGCCCCATTTGTGCACCGCCCGCAGCCCCGGCACGGCCATCATCGCGGCCGTGACCGGCGCGTCGCCGCTGATCGCAAAGGTCGCACCCTGCAGCGCCTCCATCTGGTCGGCGGGGCTGCGCGAGGCGGCGGCGGTCAGCTGCCAGCCCTCGGGCAGCAGCGACCACATCCGGTCCAGGCGAGCCGGGTCGGAGGGATCAAGCAGGGCAATGCGGGTCATGGACATCTCCGTGGGGGTCGAATTTGGGGGGGTCAGATCTTGAAGCGGATGCCGGGGCGGGCCAGCCCGCCGCCATGGGCCAGGACCGTGCCGTCCGCGCGCCAGCAGGCGGCGCCGGTCATCATCCCGTCGGGCGCAAAGCCGATGGCGGTCATGCCGCCGCCGATGGTCCGGGGCAGCTGCACCTCGTGGCCCATCGCGCGCAGGGCGTCCTGCATCGGCGCATAGGCGGGTTCCAGCTCCACATGCCGGCCCTGGGTCCACAGGCGCGGGGCCTCGACCGCCTGCTGCAGGTCCATGCCGTGGTCGATCAGGTTCATGATGGCCTGCAGGGCCGAGGGAAAGATGCGCACGCCCCCCGGCAGGCCAAGCGCAAAGACCGGCCGCCCGTCCCGCAGCACGATCATCGGCGCCATCGAGGTCGGCACCCGCTTGCCCGGCCGGATCGACAGCGCCAATCCCGGTCGGGGGTCATAGTTCACCATGTAGTTGTTGGGGATGATCCCGGTCCCCGGCACCATGATGCGCGCCCCGAACAGCCCGTTCAGCGTATGGGTGGCAGTGACGATGTTCCCGTCGCGGTCGGCCACGGTCACATGGGTGGTGTCGCGGCTTTCGGGGGGCTCGGGCCGCGCCCCCGCTCCCGCCACCCCGCCCCGCGCCCGCAGCCGTCCCTGGCACTCGGCGGCATAGGCCTTGGAGATGTAGCGCGCCACCGGCACGTCCACGAAGGCCGGATCGCCCGAGGCGGCGTGGCGATCCTCGAACCCCACGCGGATCACCTCGGCCAGCAGATGCAGCGCGGCAGGGGTGCCGAAGCCCAGGGCGCCCACGTCATGCGCCTCCAGCATGTTCAGCATCTGCACGACATGGACCCCGGACGAGGCCGGGGGCGGCGGGCCCGCGATGACATGGCCGCGATAGCTGCCGGTGATCGCGTCACGCTCGATGGCGCGATAGTCCTCCAGATCGGCTAGCGTGACATGGCCCGCCTCCGGCCCGCCGGTGGCCAGCCGCTCGACCAGCGCGCGGCCCAGGGCGCCGCCATGCAGCGCCGCGTCGCCCTCGGCCTGCACCAGCCGCAGGCTGTCGGCATAGGCGCCCATCACCAACCGGCTGCCGACCGGGGCCGGGGCGCCACCGGGCAGCATCAGCGCGGCGATCCCCGGATCGGCCGACAGGTCGTCGGCATGCTCGGCCAGCGCGCCGTTCAGATAGGGGCTGACCGCAAAGCCCCGCGCGGCGGCCTGGATCGCGGGCTCGACCACATCGGCCCAGGGCAGGCGGCCATGGCGCTGCTGCATCAGATACCAGCCGCGCAGGTTGCCCGGTACCGCCACGGCCGAGGGGCCGACCAGATTGCGCCGGTCCAGCGTGTCCATGTCGTCGGGCGGCCGGCCCGGACGGGGCGTGAACATGTCCGCCCGCGCGCCCTGCCCCGCCACCGACAGCGCGTCGATCACCACATGGCGCCCGTCGGCCAGCCGCAGATGGCTGATCCCGCCCCCGGCAATGCCGACCATCATCGGCTCGACCACGGTCAGCGTCAGCAGCGCGGCCACGGCGGCGTCGATCGCATTGCCCCCCGCCGCCAGCATCGCCGACCCCGCCAGCGAGCCCTGCGGCGCATTGGTCACCACCATCCCGGCATCGCCCAAGGCCGGGCGCTTGTCGCAGGTGAAGGGCAAAGGCGTGTCGGAATGGGTCATGAAGCCTGTCCTGTCCGGGAGGCCCGGCCCGACCGAGCCTAGAGACCCGCGCCCGCGCCCACAACCGGGACCAAACCAGCCGCGCGCGGCTGGTTCGGCCCTGCCCGAAGGTTCATCAGGCCGGGCACGATCAGCGGAAGATTTCGGACCCGAAGCGCCCGCGATCCGGTCAGGCGATCATGCCCACGTGGACCAGATGCGACGTCGCTGCGAACCGCGGGGGGGGGGGGGGAACTTAAACGATGACGACCCGCACCGGGGTGCAGGCCGTCAGTGTCCAAACACGCAAAGAATGCAGCCCCCAGCCTCAGAACCCGAACGAGAAGCGGCGGGTGATGCCGAGGCGCAGCGAGGGCTGGTATTCGTCCTGCACGACCGGCGAATCGGCGGCGTCGCCGATCAGCTTGCCATAGCGCACCTCGCCCGACAGGGCGGTGGTGTCGGTCAGGGCATAGCGCGCCTCGAAGGTGATCGCGGCCTCGTTGACGCCGCCGCCGGGGGCGGTGACGGGCAGGCCGCTGGTCCCGCTTTCCGCAGGCGTCACGCCGAAATAGGTGTCGTTGAAATCATCGTTGCCATAGCCGACCTCGGCCCCCGACCACAGGGTGACCCGGTCGGACAGCTCGGTGCGGTATTTCGCGCCGATCTCGCCGGTCAGGCCCTCATGGCCGTCGAAGCCGCGGCGCAGGCTGCCATAGGCGGTGACGGGGCCGGCGGCATAGCTGGCGCGCAGGCCCAGCTCATAGGCGCGGTCGATATCGTCCAGCCCGGTCAGGGCGGCCTCGTCGCTGCTGTCGCGCGAGCCGACCAGATTGAGCGAGGGGGCCAGCGAAAAGCCCTGCGCGGGCGCGGCGCCCACCGGGCCGAAGCCCGCATCGCGGAAGATGAACCAGGGCGCGACCTCGGCCTCTTCGGCGCCGGGATAGGCGGTGCCGATCCGGGCGCCCAGCCCCAGATCGAACGAGAAGATCCGGTCCCCGGTCAGGCCGAAATCCTGTGCGGAAACCGGAGCGGCGAAGAGGACAGCGAAGGCCAGAGCGTATTTCATGAGCAGGATCCGGTCAAAGGGCGTGACGGCCATCTAAGGCGCCGGCGGGCGGCGCACAACCGCAGCCCGGCAGCATCCGGAACGGTCAGGGCATTTCCGCCACAGCCAGTGGGCTCAGGCTTTCTCGGCCGCGTCAAGCTTTTCCAGCGCGCCCATCCACAACTCTTCCGCGAAGGCCAGCGCGCGCACGGCCTCGGCGCGCTTCTTGCCCCATTTCTCGGCCTCGTAGGGATCGTTGTACAACCCCGGATCGGCCAGCTTCTTGTCCAGCTTGCCCATCATCTCGGTCAGCTTCTGAACCCGCTCCTCGGCCTTGCGCACGTCCGAGCGCATCGCCAGCACCGCATCGCGGTTGGGCTTCTTCGGAGCGGCGGGTTTCGGGGTCTCGGAGGATTTCTCTCCCGACTTCTCGGCGGGCACGTCGCCCGACAGCAGGAACTTGCGGTAATCGTCCAGATCGCCCTCGTAGGGGGCGACCGCACCGTCCTTGACCAGCCACAGCCGGTCGGCCACCAGACCCAGCAGGTGCATGTCGTGGCTGACCAGCACCACGGCGCCGGTATAGTCGTTCAGCGCCTCGGACAGGGCCTCGCGCGATTCGATATCGAGGTGGTTGGTCGGCTCGTCCAGGATCAGCAGATGCGGCGCGTCGATCGTGGCCAGCAGCAGCGACAGCCGCGCCTTCTGGCCGCCCGACAGCGCGCGGACCTTGGTCTCGACCTGCGCCTCCATCAGGCCGAAGCCGGCCAGGCGGGCGCGCTGACGGGCCTGCATCTCGTTGGGGCGCACGGCGCGGATATGATCCAGCGGCGTCTCGTCCAGCGACAATTCGTCCACTTGATGCTGGGCGAAATAGCCCACGCGCAACTTGTTCGAGCTGGTCACCTTGCCGGTCATCGGCGCCAGCCGGTCGGCCAGCAGTTTCGACAGCGTCGATTTGCCCTGCCCGTTGCGGCCCAGCAGTGCGATCCGGTCGTCCTGGTCGATGCGCAGCCCAAGGCGCGACAGCACCGCGCGATCGCCATAGCCGACCGAGACGGCCTCCATCGCGACGATGGGCGGCGACAGTTCCTCGGGCTGGGGAAAGCTGAAGCGGAAGAACTTGGCCTCTTCGGGGGCGGTGATCGGCTCCATCTTGGCCAGCGCCTTGACGCGGGCTTGGGCCTGACGCGCCTTGCTGGCCTTGGCGCCGAAGCGGTCGACGAAGCTTTGCAGATGCGCACGACGCTCGGTCTGCTTCTTGGCCTCGGCGGCCTGCAATGCGCGCTTTTCGGCGCGGATGCGGGTGAAGCTGTCATAGCCGCCGGTATAGAGCGTCAGCTTCTTGTCCTCGACATGCAGGATATGCCCGACCGCGCGGTTCAGCAGGCCCCGGTCGTGGCTGATGATGATGACGGTATGCGGATAGCGGGCCAGATAGGTCTCCAGCCACAGCGCGCCTTCCAGATCCAGATAGTTGGTCGGTTCGTCCAGCAGCAGCAGGTCGGGCTGCGCGAACAGCACCCCGGCCAGCGCCACGCGCATCCGCCAGCCGCCCGAGAAATCGCTGGTCGGACGCTGCTGGTCGTTGGTGTCAAAACCGAGACCGTTCAGGATCGTCGCGGCCCGCGCCTCGGCCGACCAGGCGTCGATATCGGTCAGGCGGGTCTGGATGTCGGCGATGCGATGGGCGTCGGTCGCGGTCTCGGATTCCGCCATCAGGGCGGTGCGCTCCTGATCGGCCTCCAGCACGGTGTCCAACACCGACAGCGCGGTCGCCGCCGATTCCTGCGCGACCCCGCCGATGCGGGCGCGGGTCGGCAGGCTGATCGCGCCGCCGTCCAGACCCAGCTCTCCGCGGATCAGCTTGAACAGCGTGGTCTTGCCCGCGCCGTTGGGACCGACAAGGCCCACCTTGTGGCCTTCGGGGACAGAGGCCGAGGCGCCGGCGAACAGCGGGCGGCCCTGAATGGAATACGAGATGTCATCGATATGCAGCATGCGCGCGGCATGACCCAAAGGGCGCGGATCGTCAATGCCCGCCGGGCAGCGCCGCGCCGCTTGCGTTTCGCTTTACGTAATAGTATTACATAACGGCACCCGCCACAGGAGCCAACCATGTCCGCATCCCCCCGCCTTCCCGTCACCGTGCTCTCCGGCTTTCTGGGCGCCGGCAAGACCACGCTGCTGAATTCCATCCTGAACAACCGCGAGGGCCTGCGCGTCGCGGTCATCGTGAACGACATGTCCGAGGTGAACATCGACGCCGACCTGATCCGCGCCGAGGGCGGCATGGCCCGCACCGAAGAAGCCCTAGTCGAGATGTCGAACGGCTGCATCTGCTGCACGCTGCGCGAGGATCTGCTGGTCGAGGTCCGCGCCCTGGCCGAAGCCGGGCGCTTCGATTACCTGATGATCGAATCGACCGGCATCAGCGAGCCGCTGCCCGTCGCCACCACCTTCGAATTCGCGGACGAGGACGGCGCCAGCCTGTCCGACGTGGCCCGGCTGGACACGATGGTCACGGTCGTCGACGCGGTGAACCTGACGGCCGATTTCTCCAGCCACGACTTTCTGGCCGACCGGGGCGAGGTGATGGGCGATCAGGACGACCGCACGCTGGTCGACCTCCTGACCGACCAGATCGAGTTCGCCGATGTGATCGTGCTGAACAAATGCGCGGACGCGGGCCCGGCCCGGGTCGATGCCGCACGCAAGATCATCCGCGCGCTGAACCGCGACGCCCGCATCATCGAGACCGATCACAGCCGTGTCGCGCCCCGTGACGTCCTCAACACCGGGCTCTTCGACTTCGACCGCGCGCATCAGCACCCGATGTGGGCGAAGGAGCTTTACGGCTTTGCCGACCACACCCCCGAGACCGAGGAATACGGCGTCACCAGCTTCGTCTATCGCGCCCGCCATCCCTTCGAGCCGCGCAAGATCCATGACGTGCTGAACGGCCCCCTGCCCGGCGTGATCCGCGCCAAGGGCCATTTCTGGATCGCCACGCGCCCCGATTGGGTGGCCGAATTCTCGCTGGCGGGCGCGCTGTCCTCGGTCCGGCCCCTGGGCCAGTGGTGGGCGACGGTGCCGCGCGAGCGCTGGCCCACCCATCCCGAGGGCCAGGCCTATCTGACCCGCAACTGGGCCGAGCCCTATGGCGACCGCCGCCAGGAGCTGGTCTTCATCGGCACCGGCATGGACGAGGACCGGCTGCGCGCGCGCCTGGACGCCTGCCTTCTGGGCGAGGAATGGGGCGAGGCCCCCGATGGCTGGGCCCGCCTGCCCGACCCCTTCCCGGCCTGGCGCCGGGCCGAGGAGATCGCGGCATGACCACCCGCGTCACCCTGCGGCCCGCGACGGCCCTGAACCAGTCCGCCGATCCGCGGGTCCTGGGAACGCTGGTGATGCCGGGCGTGGCCGCCGCCCTCTGGCAGCGCCCCATCGATCCCCTCTGGCAGGCCTGGCTGGACGGATTGCCGGTTTCGCAGCTGCCCCGCCTCCGCCAGACCCTGCGCCCGCAGGACGTGGCCGCCGCGATGACCGCCGCCTGCGCGGCGTCGGATCTGCCCGACAGCCCGCAGCGCCAGCGGCTGATCGACGATGTCGCCGAACTGGCCCTGCTGGCCGCCCGGCATCTGGATGCGCTGCTGATCACCCTGCGGATCGAGGTCACCGCCGGCCAGTCCTGCCCGAAATGGCATCTCGATGCCGTCCGCGCCCGGCTGCTCTGCACGCTGCGGGGGGCGGGCACGCAGTTCGGCCCCGCCTCGGGCGCGGCGCAGGTCGCCGCGCCCCAGCAGATGCCCACCGGCGCCGCCGCGCTGTTCCGGGGCCGCCGATGGGGGGCCGAGCCCTCGGGCCTCCTGCATCGCTCGCCCCCCGCGCAGCCCGGCCGGACGCGCCTGCTGGTGGTCGTCGATCCGGTCGACGAGGCTGCCTCGTGCTGACCCCTGCTCAAAGTGGCGCCCCGCCCTCCGGCAGCGCCCGACAGGCCCTTGCCGCGCGCTGCGGCAATCTGGGCCGGACCGCGCAGCGCCAGCGCCGCCGCAGCCGCGATCCGATGGCCGCCTATGACGCCCTGCCCGCGCCGCTGCGCCGCTGGCTGGCCGGGGCGGCGCTGCCTTGGTCGCCCGCCTCCTGCCTGCGACTCTGGCAGCGCCTGCGCGCCGAGGGCGCCTCGCAGGCAAAGGCGCTGGCCGCGCTGGACCGGGCCGAGGCCAAGGCGCTGCGGCGCGAGACCGGGGCGGCGCCTCTGGCAGAAGGGGCACGGGCTGCCTAGGTTCAGGGCCAACGCGTCCTTTCGAAAGGCCCCCTCATGCATGCCGTCACCCATGACCGCTTCGGCGATCCCGCCGAGGTCCTGCAGACCACCACCGCCGACCGCCCCATCCCCCAGGACGGAGAGCTGCTGATCCGCGTGATCCTGTCGCCGATCCACAATCACGACCTCTGGACCATCCGCGGCAGCTACGGCACCAAGCCCCCCCTGCCCGCCATCGCCGGCAGCGAGGCCCTGGGCATCGTCGAGGAAACCGGCCCCGGCGTCGACCCGGCCCTCAAGGGCCGCCGCGTGGCCGCCGCCGGGCTGAAGGGCTCCTGGGCCGACTATGCCATCGCGGCCGCCGAGGGCGCGATCCCGGTGCCCGACGAGATGCCCGACGAGGCCGCGGCCCAGCTGATCGCCATGCCCTTCAGCGCCATCACCCTGCTGGAATTCCTGCATGTCCAGCGCGGGGACTGGGTCGTCCAGACCGCCGCCAATGGTGCGGTGGGCAAGATCATGGCGGTCCTCGCCCAATCGCGCGGCATCCGCCTGCTGAACCTGGTGCGCCGCCCCGAGGCCGCCGAGGAACTGGCCGCGCTCGGCATGACCGACATCGTCTCGACCGACGATCCCGACTGGATCGCCAAGGCCCGCGCGATCCTGGGCGAGGACGGCGCCCGCGCTGCCGTCGATTCGGTCGGTGGCCCGATCGCGGCCGGCCTGATCGACCTGCTGGGCACCGAGGGCCTGCTGGTCACCTTCGGCTCGATGACCGGCGACGACCTGCAGCTGCCCGCCGGCCCGATCATCTTCAAGCACCTGACGGTCAAGGGCTTCTGGGGCGCCCGCGTCATGCCGCAGACCCCGGCCGAGGATCGCCAGCGCATGTTCGGCGAGCTGATCGGCCTGGTGATGGACGGCACGCTGAAGCTGCCCTCGGGCGGCGACTTCGCCCTGGATCAGCCGGCCGAGGCCGTCACCGCCGCCCTGACCCCGGGGCGCGAGGGCAAGATCATGTTCCGCCCCTGACCACCCGGGTCCGGACCCCTGCGCGCCCCGGCGTGCGGGGGTCACCCCCCGCCCCATCTCTGGCCCCATCACTCTGGCCCCATCACCCCAGCCCGGTCTCGCGCAGGTAATGCCGCACCGCCTCGGCCACATGCCGGAACCGGTCGCCGCCCAGATGCTTGCCGCCATACCAGCGGGTGACGACGACCACATGGCCCTGCAGCCCGGCCCGCTCCAGCATCTGCGCGATCAGCTGCGCCGCCCCGCTCTCGCCGTCGTCATCCTTCACGACCTCTCCGTCCAGCACCACCGCCCAGCTGTGATGGGTGGCCTTGGCAAAGCGCTTGACCCCGCGCAGCTCGGCCAGCAGCGCCGCGATCTCGGCCCGACTGGCCACCGCCCCGCCCGAGACCGCATAGCGCGATCCCCGGTCCGAAATGATCCTATCAAAGACCTGCACGCGCCCTCCTGCGACGGTCCATAAATATCCCGGGGGGAGGCGCCGCAGGCGACGGGGGGCAGCGCCCCCCTCCGTCAGCGCCGCCTGCCTCAGCGCCGCCGGACATACAGCTCCAGCCGGTGATGGACGATCTCATAGCCCATCTCGGCGGCGATCTCGGCCTGCAGCCGCTCGATGCGCTCGTCGGTGAACTCCATGACCGCGCCGCTGTCCAGATCGATCATGTGATCGTGGTGGCGCTGGTCAGCGGCCTCCCAACGGGCGGGCTCGCCCTGGAATTCCAGCTTCTCGATCACCCCCTGCGCGCGCAGCGTGGTCAGCGTGCGATAGACGGTGGCCAGCGACACGCCCGCCCCGGCGGTCACCGCCCGGCCATGCAGCTCGGCCGCGTCGGGATGATCGTCGGCATCGGCGATCACCCGCAGCAGCGCCGCGCGCTGCCGCGTGACCCGCACGCCCGCCTCCCGCAGCGCCTGTTCCAACCTGTCCGCCCGTCGCTCGCCCATGCGCGCCATCCTGCCGCAACCGCCTTCCAGTTGCAACTCGTTCTCAGCTCTTGACAGTTGCGAACGAGTCGCAGAAAAGAGGCCAACCAAGGAGCTCCCATGATCCGCGCGCTGACCGTCCTGATGACCCTCGCCCCGATGACCGCGCAGGCCGAGACGCTGAACGTCGCCACCAGCTTCACCGTCATCGCCGACATGGCCCGCAATGTCGGCGGCGATCTGGCCAGCGTGCAGTCCATCACCCCCCCGGGGGCCGAGGTCCACGGCTACCAGCCCAGCCCCCGCGACATCATCGGCATCGCCGAGGCCGATCTGGTGCTGGTCAACGGCCTGAATCTCGACGGATGGGCCAACCAGTTCCTCGACCGGCTGGACGACGTGCCGATCGTCACCGTCAGCGACGGGATCGACCCCCTGCCGATCACCGGCTCCGAAGACAGCTCCGAATACGGCGCCGAGGGCGGCCAGCCCAACCCGCATGGCTGGATGGCCCTCACCTCGGCGCAGATCTATGTCGACAACATCGCCCGGGCGATGGCCGAGGCCGATCCCGACAATGCGGATGCCTACCGGGCCAATGCCGACGCCTACAAGGACCGCATCGCCGGGGTCATCGGCCCGCTGCGCGACCGTGCCCTGGCCCTGCCCGAGGATCGCCGCTTCCTCGTCACCTCCGAGGGCGCCTTCTCCTATCTCGCCCGCGACTTCGGCCTGACCGAGATGTTCCTCTGGCCCATCAACGCGGAAGGCCAAGGCACGCCCCAGCAGGTCCGCGGCCTGATCGACGCGATGCGCGAGACGGGGGCCCCGGTGATCTTCTCGGAAAGCACCGTCTCGGACCGCCCGGCCCGCAGCATCGCCGCCGAGACCGGCGCGGATTACGGCGGCATCCTCTATGTCGACAGCCTGTCCGAGGCCGACGGCCCGGTGCCCACCTATCTGGACCTGTTGCGCGTGACCTCAGAAACAATTCTCGACAGTCTCGAAGATGAATGACACCCCCGGCATCGAGGTCGCCGATCTGACCGTCGCCTATCGCAACGGCCATACCGCCCTGAAGGACGCCGCCTTCACGGTCCCGCAGGGCTCGGTCACGGCCTTGGTGGGCGTGAACGGCGCGGGCAAGTCGACGCTCTTCAAGGCCCTGATGGACCTTCTGCCCCATGCTGCGGGCCATGTCCGCATCCTCGGCCTGCCGGTGCGCAAGGCCCTGTCGCAGAACCTCGTGGCCTATGTCCCCCAGGCCGAGGAGGTCGACTGGACCTTCCCGGTCCTGGTCGAGGATGTGGTGATGATGGGCCGCTACGGCCATATGGGCTTTCTGCGCCGCGCCCGCCCCGCCGACCGCCAGGCCGTCACCGACGCCCTCTCCCGCGTGGGCCTGACCGAGTTCCGCCGCCGCCAGATCGGGGAACTGTCCGGCGGCCAGAAGAAGCGCGTCTTCCTGGCCCGGGCGCTGGCGCAGGAGGCCCGCGTGATCCTGCTCGACGAGCCCTTCACCGGCGTCGACGTGCAGACCGAACAGACGATCATCACCCTCCTGCGCCAGATGCGCGACGAGGGGCGGGTGATGCTGGTCTCGACCCATGATCTGGGCGCGGTGCCGGAATATTGCGACCGCGTCGTGCTGGTCAAGGGCACGGTCCTGGCCTCGGGCCCGACCGCCACCACCTTCACCCCCGACAACCTGCGCCTGGCCTTCGGTGGCACGCTGCGCCACTTCATGCTGGGCGGCACCGACCTGCATGACGATGCCGACCGCCGCGCCGTCGACGTCTTCACCGATGACGAACGCCCGCTGGTCTTCTACGACGACCGCCACCGCAAGGCCGTCCCCGGCACGGACGACCGCCCATGACCCCTTCATCTTGGCGGAAATATCCCACGGGGGTGCGGGGGTGTGAAACCCCCGCCTGCGGCGCCCGATGATCGAGCTGGCCCTCACCCCCTTCGCCTACGGCTACATGGCGACCGCGATCTGGGTCTCGGCGCTGGTGGGCGGCGTCTGCGCCTTCCTCTCGGCCTATCTCATGCTCAAGGGCTGGAGCCTGATCGGCGACGCCCTCTCCCATTCCATCGTGCCCGGCGTGGCGGGGGCCTACATGCTGGGCCTGCCCTTCGCGCTCGGCGCCTTCCTGTCGGGGGGGCTGGCGGCGCTGGCAATGCTGTTCCTGGGCACCCGCACCGGGCTGAAACAGGACGCGATCATCGGGCTGATCTTCACCGGTTTCTTCGGCATCGGGCTGTTCATGGTTTCGCTGAACCCTGTCGCGGTGGACCTGCAGGCGATCACCATGGGCAATATCCTGGCCATCGCGCCGGGCGACGTGATCCAGCTGGTGCTGATCTCGGGCATCTCGCTGACCATCCTCCTGCTGAAATGGCGCGACCTGATGGTGGTCTTCTTCGACGAGACGCATGCCCGCACCATCGGCCTGCATCCGAACCGCCTCAAGGCGCTGTTCTTCACCCTGCTGGCCGCCTCGACCGTGGCGGCGATGCAGACCGTGGGCGCCTTCCTGGTCATCGCGCTGGTCGTCACGCCGGGCGCCACCGCCTATCTGCTGACCGACCGCTTCGCGCGGCTGATCCTGATCTCGGTCACCATCGGCACGCTCACCTCGGCCATCGGCGCCTATGCCAGCTTCTTCCTGGACGGCGCCACCGGCGGCATCATCGTGACGCTGCAGACGCTGATCTTTCTTGCCGCCTTCGTCTTCGCCCCCACCCACGGGCTGCGCGCCGCGCGTGCCCGCGCCCGCGCCGCGATGGGAGGGGGGGCATGAACGGCCTCATCCTGCCCTTCACCTTTCCGGTCATGGCCGATGCGGCGCTGATCGCGGTGATCGTGGCCATTCCGGCGGCGCTTCTCAGCTGCTTTCTGGTCCTCAAGGGCTGGGCGCTGATGGGCGACGGGATCAGCCATGCGGTGCTGCCGGGCATCGTGCTGGCCTATGCGATGGGACTGCCCCTGCTGGTCGGCGCCTTCGCGGCGGGCATGATCTGTGCCCTCTCGGCGGGCTGGCTGGACGAGAACAGCCGCATCAAGCCCGACACGGCGCTTGGCGTCGTCATGGCGGGAATGTTCGCCTTCGGCCTGATCCTCTTCACCCTCTTTCCGCCCGGCGTGCATCTGGACCATATCCTCTTCGGCAACATCCTGGGGATCGGCCCGCAGGACTTCGCCCAGGCCCTGCCCATCGCCCTGGCCGTCACCGGGGCGCTGATCCTGAAATGGCGCGACTTCGCCCTGCTGGCCTTCGACCCGGTGCAGGCGCGGGTCTCGGGGCTCCGGGTAGGCTGGCTGCATTACGGGATGCTGGCGATGATCGCGGCCTCGGTCGTGGCGATGCTGTCGGCGGTGGGGATCATCCTGGCCGTGGGCCTGCTGATCGCGCCCGGCGCCATCGCCTTCCTGCTGACCCGGCGTCTGGCCCTGATGATGGGGCTGGCCACGGCCATCGCGGTCGCCAGCAGCCTGGCGGGCATCTGGGCCAGCTTCTGGCTGGACAGCGCCCCCGCCCCCACCATCATCGTCATCCTGACCGGCGTCTTCATCCTGGCCTTCACCTGGCGCCAGATCGCCCCGCGCCACTGACCCCTTCCCTGCGCGGCCCGATCATGCCAGCATGTTACCGCCACCAGTGAGGAGAGACCCATGCTGCCCCCCCGCACCGACTTCCCCGAGGGCTTCACCTTCGGCGCCGCCACCTCGGCCTATCAGATCGAGGGCACGCGCGGCGCGGGCCTGTCGCATTGGGACAGCTTCGCCGCCACGCCCGGCAACATCATCGACGCCAGCGACGGCAGCCGCGCCTGCGACCACCTGACCCGCTGGCCCGAGGATCTGGACCTGGTCCGCGACGCGGGCTTCGACGCCTACCGCTTCTCGACCTCCTGGGCGCGGGTGATGCCGGACGGCGTGACCGTGAACCCGCAAGGCCTGGATTTCTACGACAAGCTGGTCGACGGCATGCTGGAACGGGGCTTGCAGCCCTTCCTGACCTATCACCACTGGGACCTGCCCGCCGATCTGGCAGCCCAAGGCGGCTGGCAGAACCGCGACATCGCGGCGCGCTTCGCCGATCTGTGCCGCGCCGTGAATGCCCGGATCGGCGACCGCATGACCAGCGCCGCCACCCTGAACGAGCCGTGGTGCATCGCCTGGCTGTCGCATTTCCTGGGCGCCCATGCGCCGGGCCTGCGCGACATCCGCGCCGCCTCCCGCGCCATGCACCATGTGCTGCTGGCGCACGGCACCGCGATGCAGGCGCTGCGCGCGGACGGGGCGGACAACCTCGGCATCGTGCTGAACTTCGAGACATCGCATCCCGCCGATGACACGCCCGAGGCGCTCGGCGCCGCCGAAACCCAGGATGCGATCTATAACCAGTGGTTCATTTGCGCGCTGATGGGTCAGGGCTATCCCGACGCCGCGCTGGCCGGCATCGGCCCGCATCTGCCACAGGGCTGGCAGGACGACATGGCCCTGATCGCGCAGCCCCTCGACTGGCTGGGCGTCAACTACTACACGCGCCGCCTCTATACCGGCAATGCCGGCCTCTGGCCCCATGCCTCCGAGGCGCCGGGCCCCCTGCCCAAGACCCAGATGGACTGGGAGATCCGCCCCGAGGGCCTGACCGAGTTCCTGACCCGCCTCGCCCGCGACCATACCGGCGCCCTGCCCCTCTACGTCACCGAGAACGGCATGGCGCTGGAAGCCGGGGGCGGAACGGGCGCCGACATCACCGAGGATGCCCGCCGCATCCAGTTCGCGAGCGACCATCTGCGCGCCACCAAGGCGGCGATGGATCAAGGGGTGGATGTGCGCGGCTTCTTCTACTGGTCGCTTCTGGACAATTACGAATGGGGCTGGGGCTATGGCCCGCGCTTCGGGCTGGTCCATGTCGATTACGAGACGATGACCCGCACGCCGAAATCCAGCTGGCACGCCTTCCGGTCGATGCTGAAGGGCTAGGCCCTTTCGCGCGCGTCCTGCAAAATCATCTCGCTGGCCCGGCTGGCGATCATGGTCACGGGCGCATGGGTATTGCCCGACACGATGGCGGGCATGATCCCCGCATCCGCGATGCGCAGGCCCGACAGCCCGTGGACGCGCAGCTGCGGGTCCACCACGGCCATAGGGTCCGTGCCCATCCGGGTCGTGCCGACGGGATGGAAGATGGTCGTGCCGATCTGGGCCGCGGCCTCGTGCAGCTGGGCATCCGAGGTCAGATGCGCACCGGGGCGGTGTTCCTCGGGGGAAAATTCGGCCATGCGGGCGGTCTGCATCAGCCGGCGCGCATGGCGCAGGCTGTCGATGGCCACCTGCCGGTCGCCCTCGGTGCTCAGATAGCGCGGCGCGATGGCGGGCGGGCTGCGCGGATCCGGGGCGGTGATGTGGCTGGACCCGGTGCTTTCGGGGCGCAGGTTGCAGACCGACACCGTCAGCGCCGGAAAGTCGTCCAGCGGATCGCCGAACTTCCCCAGCGACAGCGGCTGCACGTGGTATTCGATGTTCGCCGTGTCGTAGCGGTCCGACGAGCGGGCGAAGATGCCCAGCTGGCTGGGCGCCATCGCCATCGGCCCGGTCCGGCGAAGCGCATATTCCAGCGCGATCCCGGCCTTGCCCCAGATCGTGCGCGCCCGGTCGTTCAGCGTCCGCGCGCCCGCGATGCGAAACACCATGCGCAGCTGCAGGTGATCCTGCAGGTTCTCGCCCACGCCGGACAGCGCATGGACCGGCGCGATGCCCAGGGCGGCCAGCCGCTCGGGCTGGCCGATGCCCGACAGCTCCAAGAGCGCGGGCGACCCGATGGCGCCGGCGGCCAGGATCACCTCGCCCCGCGCCCGGGCCAGGCGGCGCTGGCCATGCTGCTCGAAGACCACGCCGGTGACGCGCCGCCCGTCCATCTGCAGGCGCAGGACCTGGGCGTCGGTCTCGATCCGCAGGTTGGGGCGGCCCCGGGCGGGGTCGAGGAAGGCCTTCCTCGCATTCCAGCGGATGCCCTTGCGCTGCGTGACGGGAAAATAGCCCACGCCCTCGTTGTCGCCGGTGTTGAAATCGGGCCGGGCGGGCAGGCCCAGCTCCTGCGCGGCCTCGGCCACGGCATCCAGGATCGGCCAGCGCAGCCGCTGGCGTTCGACCCGCAATTCGCCCTGATCGCCATGCAGGTCGCAGGCGGGGTCGTAATGCCGCTCGGTCGCACGGAAATGCGGCAGCACGTCCGACCAGCCCCAGCCGGGATTGCCCCTCTGCCGCCAGCCGTCGTAATCGGCCGCCTGCCCGCGCATGTAGATCATGCCGTTGATCGAGGAACAGCCGCCCAGCACCCGCCCGCGCGGATAGTTCAGACGCCGCCCGCCCAAGCCCGGCTCCGGTTCGGTCCGATAGCACCAGTCCAGCGTCGGATCGCCCATCGCATGCAGATAGCCCACCGGGATGTGCACCCAGAGCCGGTTGTCATGGCCCCCGGCCTCCAGAAGCAGGACCCGGGCGCGGGGATCGGCCGAGAGCCTGTTGGCCAGCACGCAGCCACCCGAGCCCGCGCCCACGATGATATGGTCGTAATCGCCGAAATCCTGGCCGACATCCTGCATGTGATCCTCCGATCCCCCGGGGGGTGAGGCTAGAGCGATGCCGGGCGGGCGGCAAGCGGGCCCCGTGTCGCGGTCGCGCCCGTTCCCGGGCCGGGGGTTGCCGTGCCTGCGGCCTTTTGGATATTTGGGCCAAGATGAAAGCGGCAGGCGGGCGCGATGGGCGGATCGGTCGCGGTTGCGGGCGGGGGCGGGGCGGGCTATCTGCGGAGGGCAGGATCTGCCACGGGAAGGACCGACATGATCGTCATCATCGCCGCCATCGTCGGGGCCGCCCTGGGCTGGCGGCGCGCCGTCAAACTGGGCGGGACGCGCAGCGACCGGGTGCAATATGCCGTGGCCTTCGCCCTGGGCTGCGCCATGATCGGCGTCTTCGCCACGATCTTCGTCCACCGGATGGCCTGATGCTGCTGCCCTTCCTCGACAACCTGCGCCGGCAGGGGGTTCCGGTCTCGCTGCGCGAATGGCTGGACCTGATGGAGGGGATGGGCGCCGGGCTGGATGGGCGGACGGTCGACGGCTTCCACGGGCTGGCGCGGCTGGTGCTGGTCAAGGACGAGCGCCACCTGGACCGCTTCGACCGTGCCTTCGCCCAGACCTTCTCGGGGCTGGAGGAGGTTCCCGTCGAGGCACTGCTGGATCCCCGCGCCCTGCCCCGCGAATGGCTGGAGAAGCTGGCCGAGGGGCTCTTGACCGAGGCCGAGCGGGCCCAGGTCGCGGGATCGGGCAGCTTCGAGGCGCTGATGGAGAAGCTCCGCCAGCGGCTGGCCGAGCAGCAGGGCCGTCATCAGGGCGGCAGCAAATGGGTGGGCACGGCGGGCACCTCGCCCTTCGGGGCCTATGGCTACAACCCGGAAGGCGTGCGGATCGGGCAGGAGGCCAGCCGCCACCGCCGCGCCGTCAAGGTCTGGGACAGGCGCGAGTTCCGCGATTTCGACGACCGGGCCGAGCTGGGCACCCGCAACATCAAGGTCGCGCTGAAGCGCCTGCGCCAATGGGCGCGCCACGGGGCGGCGGACGAGCTGGACCTGCCCGGCACCATCCGCGCCACCGCCGATCACGGCTATATCGACGTGCGGACCCGACCCGAACGCAGGAATGCCGTCAAGGTGCTGCTGTTCCTGGACGTGGGCGGCAGCATGGACGACCATGTCCGCGTGGTGGACGAGCTGTTCAGCGCCGCGCGGGCCGAATTCAAGCACATGCACCATTTCTACTTCCACAACTGCCTCTACGAAGGCGTCTGGACCGACAACCGCCGCCGGTGGGACGCGCAGACCCCCACCTGGGACGTGCTGCACCGCTTTGGCCGTGACTACAAATGCATCGTGGTGGGCGATGCCTCCATGTCGCCCTACGAGATCGCCGTGCCGGGCGGGGCCAGCGAGCATTGGAACGCCGAATCCGGCGAGGTCTGGCTGCGGCGGCTGACCGGGGGCTTTCCCGACCATGTCTGGCTGAACCCCGTCCCCGAGGCGCACTGGGCCTATACCCAGTCCATCGGCATGGTGGGCGAGGTCTTCGAGAACCGCATGCTGCCCCTGACGCTGGACGGGCTGACCCGCGCCATGCGGCTTCTGGGGTGATGGCGCGGCAAACTGGCTCTGGCACGGACGGGCGGGGGCGCCCATATTGAGGGCATGATGAAGTTTCTGCCGCTGATCCTGCTGGGCCTCTATCTGGTCGCGATGTGGTTCTTTTCCGCATGGCGCCTCAAGAAGGACCTGAACGAAAAGGCCACGCCGCTGCGCCATCCGCGCCTGACGCCGATGCTGAAGCGGCTTGGCGACGCGATGGACCTGCCGCCCATCCAGGCCCATGTCTACGAGGTCGAGCCGGTGAACGGGCTGGCCGCCCCCGACGGGCGGATCTTCCTGACGCGCGGCTTCATCCGCAAGCTGGACGCCTGCGAGGTCACCGCCGAGGAGATGGCCAGCGTCATCGCGCATGAGCTGGGCCATGTGTCACTGGGCCATTCGCGGCGCCGGATGATCGACTTCGCGGGCCAGAACGCCATCCGCCTGGCGCTGGCGGGCGTGCTGGGACGCTTCCTGCCCGGCATCGGCACCTGGATCGCCAATGCGGTGGCCACCGCCGTCGCCGCCCGCCTGTCGCGGCAGGACGAGTTCGAGGCCGACCGCTTCGCCAGCGCGCTGATGATCAAGGCGGGGCTGGGCACCGATCCGCAGAAATCGCTATTCCGCAAGCTGGACAAGCTGACCGGCAGCGCGGGCGCAGGCGCCCCCGCCTGGTTCCTGTCGCATCCGCCCACCGCGCGCCGGATCGCCGCAATCGAGGCGCATGAGGCACGCTGGCGCGACGGCTGAGCGCGACCTCTTGCCGCGCCGGGATTTGGGCCTATTCTGCCCCCGACAGATCAAAGGCCCGCATGACCCCTCCCTTCCGCCGCCATGTCCTGTATTTGCCGGGATTCGACCCGATCCCGCCCCGGCGGTATCGCGAGCTGTACCGCCGCGAGGGGGCCGATCAGGCCGCCATCTCGGGCCACCGGCTGCGCATCACCAAAGCCGAGGCGCCGGGCTTTGCCTGGACCGTGCATGGCAAGGTCGAGGATCGCGACACCCGCACCGTGATCGAGGTCGCGCTGTGGTCCGACATTGTGCAGGCCTCGATGCGGCAGGGGATCGCGGGGACCTTCGCGCAGCTGGCGCGGACCTCCTGGACCTATATCGCGACGGGCACGCTGCCGCGTCTGATGCGGCTGCGGCGCGGGCCGGTGATCGCGGCGCTCTATCCCATCGCGGTGCTGCTGGTGCAGCTGCTACTGGCGATGCTGGCGGGGGGAGTGGCCGCGTGGGCCGTGGTGGCGATGGGGGGCGGCTGGCTGGGCCTTCCGGTGGCGCTGGCGGCAGTCTGGGGGGTGCTGGTGCTGGGCCAGCGGCTGGATCACAAGCTGTTCGCCTATTACCTGATGCATGACTATGCCTTCACCGCGCGCCATCGCGGCGGCTATCCCCCTGCGCTGGAAGATCGGCTGGCCCAGTTCCGCGACCGGCTGCGCCAGATCATCAACGAGGGCCCCGACGAGGTGCTGGTCGTCGGCCATTCCTCGGGCGCCTATCTGGCGGTGTCGCTGCTGGCCGATCTGCTGCGCGACCGGCCCCTGCCCCCGGGCGGCCCGACCTTGTCGCTGCTGACGCTTGGCCATGTCGTGCCGATGGCGGCCTTCCTGCCCGATGCGGGGCGGCTGCGCGACGATCTGGCCTGGCTGGGCCGGGCCGAGGGGATTTTCTGGCTGGACGTGACCGCGCCGGGCGATGCCTGCTGCTTCGCGCTCTGCGATCCGGTGGCGGTCTGCGGGATGGGCGGCGAGGGGCAGCGCTGGCCGCTGGTCATCTCGGCGGCCTTCACCCAGACATTGTCGCCCGAGCGGCAAAAGGCCATCAAGAACCGCTGGTTCCGGCTGCATTTCCAGTATCTTTGCGCCTTCGACAAGCCCGGCGATTACGACTATTTCGCGATCACCGCCGGGCCCCAGACGCTGGCGCAGCGCTTTGCGGGGCGCAAGCCCTCGCCCGCGCGGATCACCCGGGCCGTCGGCGCGCGACCGTGACCACGCCGCGACCGCAGGGCACCCAAGGGCGCGGCACCCTGCGCGGGCTGATCCGGGGGTTCCGCCGCGACCTGCTCTCGGCTTTGCCCGAGCGGCTGTACGGCGCCTGGATGGCCGAGTTCCGCACGCCGCTGATCCACAGCTTCTTCTGCAACGATCCCGCGCTGCTGCGGGTGATCCTGCAGGACCGCGCCGGTGATTTCCCGAAATCCAACCGCATGCGCGAAGGGTTGGCGCCGCTTCTGGGCAATGGCGTCTTCATCTCGAACGGCGCCGAATGGGCGCATCAGCGCCGCATCATCGACCCGGCCTTCGAGGGCGGCCGGGTGCGGGCCAGCTATCCCGCGATCCTGGACGCCGCCCGCGCCGCCGCCGCGCGCCTCACTCCGGGCGTCCATGACATCGAGCCGCAGTCGGCCCATGCCGCCGCCGACGTGATCTTTCGCACGCTCTTCTCGCTGCCCATCGAGCATCGCATCGCCTCGGACGTGTTCGAGGCCTTCCGCGAGCATCAGGAGGCGCAGCCGCTGGTGAACCTCGCGGCCCTGCTGCCCCTGCCCCGATGGATGCCGCGCCCCCATTCGCGCCGCACCCGGACCACCGCCGCCCGCATCCGGGGCCTGATCGAAACCCTGGTTAGCGACCGCGCGGCGGCCATCGCGGCGGGCACCGCGCCCGACGATCTGGCGACAAAGATCATGACCACCCACGATCCGCAGACCGGCGAATGCTTCACCGGGCCCGAGATGATCGACCAGGTCGCGGTGCTGTTCTTGGCGGGGCACGAGACCAGCGCTTCGGTCCTGGGCTGGGCCTTGTGGCTGCTGGCCGCGAACCCCGACTGGCAGGACCGCGTGGCCGACGAGGCCCAGATGCTCAGCGACGACTTCGCCTGCCTCAGTGGCCTGAAAGCCACCCGCGCGGTCTTCCGCGAGGCATTGCGGCTCTATCCGGCGGTGGCGATGTTCGTGCGCGAGGCCACGGGGCCCGAGACCTTCCGCGACCGCAAGGTGCCGCGCGGCGCGCAGCTGGTCGTCTCGCCCTGGCATCTGCACCGGCATGGCAGGCTGTGGGACCGGCCCGACGATTTCGACCCCGCCCGGTGGGACACGCCCGAGGGCAAGGCCAGCGCACGCGGCGCCTACCTGCCCTTCTCCGCGGGCCCCCGCGCCTGCCCCGGCGCGGGGCTGGCCATGGCCGAGGGCGTCGTCATGCTGGCCGCCATCCTGGGGCGCTGGCGGATGGAGGTGACGGACCGCATCCCCACCCCCGTCGCCCGCCTGACCATCCGCGCGGCGGACGGCATCTGGGTCCGGCTGACCCCGCGCTGAGGCCGCGTCGACTCCGGGGCGGGTCTAGCGGAACAGCACCAGCGATCCCGGCGACCAGGCCAGCCGCGTGCGGGTGCCCACCTCCTGCACGTCGCGGCCAAAGACGTTGCGCATGGAAATGCGCACGGTGCGGGCCTTGCCGTCCAGCCGCGCCGCCCCGTCCAGCCGCAGGTCGTAATAGGTCATGTCGCCGTAATAGACGACCTCGTCGATGGTGGCGTTCGTCTCGCGCGGCTGGCTGTGCGTGGCGCCGGGGCCCAGCAGGGTCATCGTCTCGGGGCGAAAGCCCACCATCGGCCCCTCGTCCTCGGGATTGGCGCGGCTGATCTGCGTCGCGGGCAGGTCCACCCGGCCCAGGCCCGCGACCTCGGCCGTCACGATGCCGCCCGCCTCCGAGATCACCTGCGCGGGCAGGAAGTTCATCACCCCGATGAAATCCGCCACCCGCCGCGTGGCGGGCCGGGCATACAGCGCCTCGGGGCCGTCCAGCTGCGCGATCTCGCCCTCGAACATGACGGCGATGCGGTCGGACATGACCAGCGCCTCCTCCTGATCATGCGTCACCAGCACGAAGGTGATGCCCACCTGCCGCTGCAGCTTGATCAGCTCGACCTGCATCTGCTCGCGCATCTTGCGGTCCAGCGCCGACAAAGGCTCGTCCAGCAGCAGCACCTTGGGCTTCAGGATCAGCGCGCGCGCCAGCGCCACGCGTTGCCGCTGCCCGCCCGACAGGGCATGGGCCGAGCGCGCGCCATAGCCCGCAAGGCCGACCATCGCCAGGGCCTCGTCCACCGCCGCCGCCTTCTCGGCCTTGCCGCGCGGATCACGCCGCAGCCCGAAGGCCACGTTTTCCGCGACCGTCAGATGCGGGAAGATCGCATAGGACTGGAACACCATGTTCGTGGGCCGCTTGTTGGCGGGCACCTCGTCCATGCGCTTCTGGTCGATCAGGATGGCGCCGTCGCTGATATCCTCGAACCCCGCGATGGTGCGCAGAAGCGTGGTCTTGCCGCAGCCCGACGGCCCCAGCAACGAGAAGAACTCGCCCGAGCGGATGGTCAGGTCGATGCCCCGCAGTGCGTGGTAATCGCCGTAATACTTGTGGACCCCGTGGCACTGGATCATCGGTTTGTCGGTCACAGCAACCCTCCAGTGGGCTTGCCGCCGATGCGGGCATTGCCCCGGCGACGGAAATATTCGCCGAGCGCCAGAAGGACGATCGACAGCACGACCAGCACCGTCCCCAGCGCCATGATGACGGGGATCGCGCGCGGAAAGCGCAGCTGGCTGAAGATATAGGTGGGCAGCGTCGGCTCGTTCCCGGCCAGGAAGAAGGCGATGATGAACTCGTCCAGGCTGATGGTGAAGCTGATCAGCAGCGCGCTGATGATGCCCGGCATGACCAAAGGCAGCGTCACCAGCCGGAACGCGCCCCATTTCGTCTCGCCCAGATCATAGGCGGCCTCTTCCAGGCTGCGGTCGAGGCTGGAAAACGCCGTGGACAGCACCGCGATCGCATAGGGCATGCAGATCAGCGTATGCCCCGCGATCACCGTCAGCAGCGACAGCTGCACCCCCATGCCCAGCAGCACCACCAGCAGCGACATGGCCACGATGATCTCGGGCAGGACCATCGGCAGCATGATGAAGGCCATGATGCCGCCCTTGCCCGGAAAGCCGAAGCGCGTCGAGGCCCGCGCCGCGAAGATCCCGAAGCAGGTCGACAGGATCGAGGCCGAGACCGCGATCATCAGGGAATTGGTCAGCGCCCGGCGCAGCGTCGCATCGGCCCACATCTGCGCGAACCAGTCGGTCGTGATCCCCTGCAGCGGAAAGGCGATGATCGTGCCCGAATTGAACGCGAACAGCGGCAGCAGGATGATCGGCGCATAAAGGAACAGCAGGTAGAAGATCGCATAGGCCTGCAGGCCCCAGCCCTGACGGTTCATTGGCGCACCTTCAGGAAGCGGCGGTTGAGGAACAAAAACAGCGCGCTGACCAGCGCCACGATGACCATCGCTGTTACCGCCAGCGCCGAGCCCAGGGGCCTGTTGTCCAGCGCCAGCATCTGCACCTGGATCATGTTGGCGATCATCGGGATCTTGCCGCCGCCGATCACCTCGGGGGTCACATAATCCCCGATGGTCGGGATGAAGACGATCAGCGTGGCCGCGATCACGCCCGGCATCGCCAAAGGCAGCGTCACCCGCCAGAAGGTCATCAACCGGCTTTCCCCCAGATCCCGCCCGGCCTCCAGCAGCGACCGGTCGATCTTTTCCAGCGCGACGAAGATCGGCAGGATCGCGAAGGGCGCATAGGCATGGGCCAGCGTGATGACGATGGCATTGACGTTGTAGAGGATGAAGGTCAGCGGCTCGTCGATGATCCCCAGCCCCGTCAGCGAGGAATTGACCACGCCGTTATAGCCCAGGATCACCTTCCACAGGAACACCCGGATCAGGTAGCTGGTCCAGAAGGGGATGGTGATCAGGAACAGCCACATGGCCTTGCGTTCCGGGCGGACCATGAAGCTGACGTAATAGGCGATGGGAAAGGCCGTCACCACCGTGGCGAAGGTCACCACCGCCGCCACGATCAGTGACCGCAGCATGACCGCCCGCACGATGGGATCGGTCAGCACCTGGCCGTAGTTCTGCAGCGTGCCTTCGGGCAGCACCTCCAGATAGCCGTCGGTCAGGAAGCTGTAGGCCAGGATCGTCATCAGCGGCGCGGCCAGGATGACCAGCGCGTACAGAAAGGGCGGCGCGATCAGCGAAAGACCCGCGCGGGCCTCGGAATCCAGTCTGGGCCTTGCCATCGTGTCCCTGTCCCCCTGTTCCGGCGGTGTTGCCCTGATCTGTTCCACAGGCCAGGCCGAAGGAAAAGGAATTTCTGCGCGCGACCCTCAGCGCCACCAATGCCCGGTCAGGGCCAGCCGCGCCAGCGAGGCGCGCCGCTGGAAGGGGGTGACCTGGGGCACCGCCTCGAAGGGATCCGAGCGCCCGGCCAGCACCTCGGACAGAAGCCGGGGCACGCGCGGCCCGGGATAGAGCGCCGCCGCCGTCCGGCGCGGCAGCTTGCGATGCATCCGCGCGGCCAGCCGCAGCCCCTCGCGGGCGCGCTCGGCCAGGGCCTGCGCATCCCCGGGGCGGGCCGGTTCCAGACCCAGCCGGACTGCCTGCAATTGCGGCAGCGCGCGCAACCAGGCGGCAAGTCCCGCACCGCGCGCCTGATAGGCGACGATCTCGCGCGTGCCCTCGGGCGCCCCGCAGCGCCGCGCGGCCGCCCACATCAGCGCCCCCGCCGTCGCCTCGACATAGGCCAGGACCTCGTCGGGACCGTCAAAGGGCTGGCGCTCGCAATCGCGCCTGCGCGCCTCGGCCAGAGGCGCAAGCGCGCCCGCCTCGGCCCCCCAGGCCTCCCAGAGCGGCGTCAGCACGTCATGCAGCGGCGGCGGGGTGCCGGCGCCCATCTGCTCCAGCCGGTCGATCCACCATTGCAGCCGCATCTCGGCCAGCATCGGCTCCGCCGACTGGAACGGCGCCCGCGCGATCTCCAGGTTCAGCGCATAGAGCGTCACCAGCGCGGGGCGATCCTGCACCTCGGCCACCAGCACCGCCCCGAAGCGGTCGGGATCGTGCTGACGCAGGGCCTCGGTGCAGGCGTCAAGGGTCAATTCAAACCTGCTATTTTTTCAGGGTCAAAATTCGGACCGGGCACCAGTTCAACTGAGCCTTTCAACATGCGCACCTCTACCCCCGCCGCGAGAAGTGCAGTCTTCAGGTGATCAACCTCAGAAAAATCTTTTGAAACTGCTGCTTTCTCCCGAGCGCCTTGCAGCTTCCAAGACAGACCCGACAGTTCTAGGCGAGGATAACTATGCTCAGCGAAGTGCGCTTGCTTTTGCACCTCGTCACGCGCCCAAGCGGAAAGCTTCCTATCGGCCGGCCAGTAACCCAAGAATTCCATTCCTGCCCGAAGTTCAGCGTTACGTCCTGCCCTTGCAGCCGCCTTGAGTGCGGTATGGGCACCACTGCAGTTAAGATCATTGGCAAGTGCATCGATAAACCCTTCCGGCAAATCGCCGGCCCCGACGCCATCGGTAAGCCAATACCATTTAGACAAAGTCTGACTGGCCTCCGCCGCCTTGGCCTCGGTCCAGTCCATCGGCTTGCGGTAATGCGTCGACAGCATCACGAAGCGGATCACCTCGCCGGGCACGCCCTGATCCAGCAGATCGCGCACGGTGAAGAAATTGCCCAGGGACTTGGACATCTTCTTGCCCTCGACCTGCAGCATCTCGTTATGCAGCCAGACGGTCGCGAAGCTGGCCTCGGGATGGGCGCAGCAGCTCTGGGCGATCTCGTTCTCGTGATGGGGGAATTGCAGATCCAGCCCGCCGCCATGGATGTCGAAGCTGGGGCCCAGCAGCGCCGCCGACATGGCCGAGCATTCGATATGCCAGCCCGGACGCCCCC
Source organism: Paracoccus gahaiensis (assembly GCF_005048225.1). Classification (GTDB taxonomy): domain Bacteria; phylum Pseudomonadota; class Alphaproteobacteria; order Rhodobacterales; family Rhodobacteraceae; genus Paracoccus; species Paracoccus gahaiensis. Next base: position 93,362 of record NZ_SUNI01000003.1, on the reverse strand, counting down.
GGCCCCAGGGACTGTCCCAGCCCGGCACATCCGCCTCCGAGGGCTTCCACAGCACGAAATCCATCGGATCGCGCTTGAAGGGTGCCACCTCGACCCGGGCCCCCGCGATCATGTCATCGACCGAGCGTCCCGACAGCTTGCCGTACGCGGGAAAGGAGCGCACGTCGAACAGCACATGCCCCTCGGCCGCGTAGGCATGGCCCTTGGCGATCAGGTCGGCGGTCATCTCGATCATCTGGGCGATATAGGCGGTGGCGCGGGGCTCGTGATCGGGGCGATCGGCGCCCAAGGCATCCATGTCGGCGTGATACCAGGCGATGGTCTCCTCGGATCGCTCGGCGACCAGCTCTTCCAGCGTCAGAGGCGATCCGGCGGCCTTGCGGCGCTGCGCCTCGGCGTTGATCTTGTCGTCCACATCGGTGAAGTTGCGCACATAGGTCACCGCCTCCGCGCCATAGTCATGGCGCAAGAGCCGCACCAGCAGATCAAAGACCAGCACGGGCCGCGCATTGCCCAGATGCGCACGGTCATAGACGGTGGGCCCGCACAGATACAGCCGCACGTTCGACGCATCGAGAGGAACGAACACGTCCTTGGTGCGGGTGCGGGTGTTGGTCAGCCTGATCTGCGTCATCAAAGGGGCCCTTCTGCGGCAAGGTCGCAAAGGTCTAGCGCAAAGCGCCCCGGCTTTCCACCCAGGCAATCTGGCGCGGCAGGCAATCGCGCAGCAGGTCATAGCCGTCCAGGATCGTCTGCCGCGCCGCCCGCTTGAGGGCCGGGCCATCGGGATCGCCGGCCAGCCCCCGCTCCAGCGCGCCCGCCAAAGCGGCGGTGTCGAAGAACGGCACCAGACGCCCGTTGCGGCCATCCTCGATCATCTCGCGCACCGGCTCGGTATCGGATCCCACGACATAGGCCCCCGCCGCCATCGCCTCCATCAGCGACCAGGACAGAACGAACGGATAGGTCAGATAGCAATGCACCCGCGTCAGCTTGATCAGCGACAGGTAATCGGCATAGGGCACCCGGCCCAGGAAATGCAGGCGGCCCAGATCCAGCTGCCCGTCCAGCTCGGCCAGCAGCTTGGCCCGCCAGCTGGTCGCGTCGCGGGGCTTGCCGCCATAGCTGGGATCGTCGGATCCGACCATCACCACCTGTGCCTGTGGGCGCGCGGCCATCACCGCGGGCAGCGCGCGCATGAAGGCGTGAAAGCCGCGATAGGGCTCCAGCGAGCGCGACACGAAGGACAGGACCTCGTCGCCCGCGCGCAGCACCGGCCCGCCCTGGGGCAGCGCCAGCATCGCCTGCGGATCGGGGGCGACCGTCTCGGTCGAGACCCCGTCATGGATCACGGTGATCTTGCCGCGCAGCTCGGGCGGAAAGCTGTCGGCCTGATAGCGCGTCGGCGCGATGGCCCCGTCCGCCTGCACCATCGCCTGGATCAGATGGGCCGAGCGCGAGACGGTCATGAACCGCGTCTCGTCGCGGTCCGGGCCCATCTCGTGGTCGAAACCCACATCCTGCCCGCGCGTGCGATACATCAGCTCGGCATAGATCAGCAGCGTCGCCTGCGGCCAGATCTCCTTCAGGAACAGCGTCTCCCCCCAGCCGGGATGGCCGATGATGATGTCGGGCTGAAATCCGTGCTTGTCGCGCAGGACGCGCGCGCCCCGCGCCACCAGAAAGCCGCGCTCGGCATGGTCGGTATAGGACCGCCCCAGGGCGCTTTCCATCACCGCCGGCTCGGGCGACTTGTAGCGTAGCGTCTTGACCGGGCTGGGGCGCTTATTCGTCTCGTCGGTCAGGGCCAGCACCTGATGGCCCCGGGCGACCAGCGCCGGCGCCAGATGCGGAAACTGGCCGGGAAAGTTCTGATGCACGAAGAGGATCTTCATGTGCCTGTCACCGCCGGGGCGATCGGAAAGGCCGCGGTCAGCAGCGCGCGGGTATAATCATGCTGCGGCGCATCGAAGATCTGCGCGACGCTGCCCTGCTCGACCACCTCGCCCGCCCGCATGACCATGATGTGATGCGCCATCGCGCGCACCACGCGCAGGTCGTGGCTGATGAACAGGAAGGCCAGCCCGTATTTCCTCTGCAGGTCGCGCAGCAGGTCGACGATCTGCACCTGCACGGTCATGTCCAGCGCGCTGGTCGGCTCGTCCAGCACGACGACCTTGGGGCGCAGGATCATGGCGCGGGCAACCGCGATGCGCTGGCGCTGCCCGCCGCTGAACTCGTGGGGATAGCGGTGCATCATCTCGGGGTTCAGCCCGACCTCGGCCATGATCTCGGACACCATCTGGCGGCGGTCGCGGCCCGGCTCGACCCCGTGGACGCCCAGGCCCTCGGTGATGATCTGCTCGACCGTCATGCGGGGCGAGAGGCTGCCATAGGGGTCCTGGAACACGATCTGCAGGTCGCGCCGCAACCGGCGCAGCTGGCCGCCGCCCCAGCCCTGGATCTCCTGCCCCATGAACAGGATCGGACCGTCGCTGTCGATCAGCCGCATGATCGCCAGCGCCAGCGTGGTCTTGCCGCTGCCCGATTCGCCCACGACCCCCAGGGTCTCGCCCGCGCGCAGCGTCAGGCTGGCGCCGTTCACGGCCTTCACATGGCCGGTCACGCGGCGCATCAGCCCGCGCTTGATCGGAAACCACACCTTGAGGTCGCGGGTCTCGACCAGCACCGGGGCATCAGGGGCCACCGGCTCGGCCTGCCCCTGCGGCGCGGCGGCCAGCAGCGCCTGCGTGTAGGGATGGCGGGGCCGGGCGAAGATGTCCTCGACCGGCCCCTGCTCGACGATCTCGCCGTTCTGCATCACGCAGACCCGGTCGGCGATGCGGCGCACGATGCCCAGATCATGGCTGATGAACAGCATCGACAGCCCCTCGGCGGCCTTCAGTTCCGCCAGCAGATCCAGGATCTGCGCCTGGATGGTCACGTCCAGCGCAGTCGTGGGCTCGTCCGCGATCAAGAGTTCGGGACCGTTGGCCAGCGCCATGGCGATCATCACCCGCTGGCGCTGCCCCCCCGACAGCTGGTGGGGGTAATCCGCCAGCCGCTGCTCGGGATCGCGGATGCCGACGCGGGTCAGGAGTTCGACGATGCGCACCCGCGCCTTGGCGCCCGACAGCCCCTGATGCAGCGCCAGGCTTTCGGACAGCTGCTTTTCCAGCGTGTGCAGCGGATTGAGCGAGGTCATCGGCTCTTGGAAGATGAAGCTGATGTCGTTGCCGCGGATCTCGCGCAGCGTGCGGTCGCTGGCGCCGACCATCTCGCGCCCGTCGTAGCGGACCGATCCCTCGACCACGGCCGAGCCCGCCAGCAGCTGCACCGTCGACAGCGCGGTCACCGACTTGCCCGATCCCGATTCGCCCACGATCGCCACCGTCTCGCCGCGCGCGATGTGGAAGCTGACGCCCCGCACGGCGGGGATCACCTGCCCCTCGGACCGGAACCCGATGCGCAGGTCGCGCACGTCCAGAACCGCGTCCGACGGCGCCGAGGGCATGGCATGGACCTTGGGGGCGCCGGGCATGGCATCGCCATGTGCCTCGGCCACGGCGGCGGGGGCGCCGGGCGCGGGGCGGACGGGGCGATCGGTCATCGGAAGGTCTTTCGCGGATCAAAGGCGTCGCGCACGCCCTCGAAGATGAACACCAGCAGCGACAGCATGATCGCAAAAGTGAAAAAAGAGGTAAACGCCAGCCAGGGCGCCTGCAGGTTCTGCTTGGCCTGCAGCGCCATCTCGCCCAGCGAGGCCGACCCGGCGGGCAGCCCGTAGCCCAGATAATCCAGTGCCGCCAAGCCGCTGATCGTGCCGGTCACGACGAAAGGCAGCATGGTCAGCGTGGCGACCAACGCATTGGGCAGGATGTGGCGGAACATGATCTTGCGGTCGCTGACCCCAAGCGCCCGCGCGGCCCGGACATATTCGAAATTCCGCGCCCGCAGGAACTCGGCCCGCACCACGCCCACCAGCGCGGGCCAGCCGAACAGGATGGTCACGAAGACCAGCAGCCAGAAGCTGCGCCCCAGGATCGCGAAGAGAATGATGATGACGTAAAGCCCCGGCGTGGACGCCCAGATCTCCAGCACCCGCTGGAAGACCAGATCCGTGCGCCCCCCGAAATAGCCCTGCACTGCCCCCGCCGCGATCCCGATGGTCGAGGCCACCACCGTCACGATCAGCGTGAACAGGATCGAGGTCCGGAACCCGTAGATCACCCGCGCCAGCACGTCGCGCGCGGTGTCGTCGGTGCCCAGCAGGTGGTTGCCGTCCGGCGCGCTCGGCGCGGTGCCCACATTGTTGATGGTGCGGTAGTGATAGGGGATCGGCGGCCAGATCATCCAGCCCTGCTCGGCCTCGGGCACGTCGCTAGCGCCCGATTGCACCGCCTCGATCAGCCCCTCGGGATCGTCCCAGCAGGCCTCACGCCCGCCGCTGACGATCAGGCATTGCACCGCCGGATCGCGATAGATCGCCTCTGTCCCGAAATCCCCGCCGAAGGCCGTCTCGGGGTAGAAGTTGTAGGCCGGCCAGTACAGCTCGCCCTGATAGCTGACGACGATCGGCTTGTCGTTCGCCACGATCTCGGCGAACATCGCCGCCACGAACAGCACCGAGAAGATGATCAGCGACCAGAAGGCGCGGCCGTTCCGGCGGAAGTTGCGCAACCGGCGGCGGTTCAGTTCCGACATGGCCATCAGCCGGCCCTCTTCTCGAAGTCGATGCGCGGATCGACAAAGACATACATCATGTCCGACAGGATCCCGACCACCAGGCTCATCAGGCCAAAGACATAGAGCGTGCCGAAGATCACCGGATAATCGCGCTGCACCGCCGCCTCGAAGCCCAGACGCCCCAGCCCGTCCAGCGAGAAGATCGTCTCGATCAGGATCGACGACCCGAAGAACACCCCCAGGAACATCGCCGGAAAGCCCGCGATGACGATCAGCATCGCGTTACGGAAGACATGCCCGTACAGCACCCGCCGCTCGGCCAGGCCCTTGGCACGGGCGGTCATCACGTATTGCTTGTTGATCTCGTCCAGAAAGCTGTTCTTTGTCAGCAGGGTCAGCGTGGCAAAGCTGCTGATCGTGGCGGCCATCACCGGCAGGAAGGCGTGCCAGGCATAGTCCTTGACCTTCCCCCAGGCCGAGAGGTCCGCGAAATTGTCGCTGGTCAGGCCCCGCAGCGGAAAGATCTGCCAATAGCTGCCGCCTGCGAACAGCACCATCAGCAGCACCGCGAACAGGAAGGCCGGGATCGCATAGGCCATGATGATCACGCCCGAGGTCCAGGTGTCGAACCGCGACCCGTCCCGCATCGCCTTGCGGATGCCCAGCGGGATCGAGATCACATAGGCGATCACCGTCGACCACAGCCCCAGCGTGATCGAGACCGGCATCTTCTCGATCACCAGATCCACCACGCTGACCGACCGGAACCACGAGGTCCCGAAATCGAAGCGCAGGTAGTTCCACAGCATCGAGAAGAACCGCTCGACCGGCGGCTTGTCAAAGCCGAACTCCTGCTCCAGCTGCGCGATGAACTCGGGCGGCAGACCCCGCGCGCCCTCGTATTCGGTGGTCAGCTGCTGCGAGCTGTCGGCGCTGGCGCCGGCCAGATTGCCCATCACGTCGCCCTCGCCCCGCATCTGGGCGGCGATCTGCTCGATGGGGCCGCCGGGAACGAACTGGGTCAGGGTGAAATTGACCAGCATGATGCCGATCAGCGTCGGGATGATCAGCAGCATCCGCCGCAGAATATAGGCGCCCATCAGGCCTGGCCCTTCCCCTCGATCCGGGCCGCTTCGACGGGCCCCTGTTCTTGTTACCTGCTTGTCTGCAATCCGGGCGGGGAAATCAAGCCGCGCTCAGCGCAGCTGGCCCGCAGCGCGCAGCTCGTCGGCGCGCGCGCTGTCATACCACCACATGTCCGTCACCCCCAGCCCATAGGGCGGCAGCGTCTCGGGGCGGTCATAGACATCCCAATAGGCAACCGTGTGGTAAGGACGGTACCATTGCGGAATCCAGAAGCGCAGGCTGCGCAGCGCCCGGTCCAGCGCGGCGATGCCCACGCGGTTCTCGGCGTCGGTGACGGCGGCCGAGGCGTTCTCGATCAGCGCGTCGATGGCCGGATTGGCCAGCCCCATCGGGTTGAAGACATCGTCCTTGAACTCGGACCCGAAGGCCTGCGACGTGCCGCCCCCCACGGAATAACCGTTGCCCAACGACTCGCGCACGATGTCGAAATCATGGCTGCGGGTGCGCGTGGTCAGCTCGGACGGATCGACGCGCGTCAGGACGGCATCGACGCCGATGGCGCGCAGGTTCTCGACAAAGGGGTTCACGATGCGGTCGAAGCTTTGATTGTGGTCCAGGAACTGGACCTGCAAGGTCTGGCCCGCCTCGTTGCGCCGCATCCCGTCACTGCCGGTGGTCCAGCCCGCCTCGTCCAGCAGTTGCGCCGCACGGCGCGAATTGGCGCGGTCCAGCTGCCGCTCGCCCGATGCAGGCGATGTCACCGCGTCGTCGGTCAGCACGGTATCGGGCAGATCGCCCGCCACGGGGGTCAGCAGCGCCAGTTCCTCGGGGCTGGGCGGACCTTCGGCCTTCAGGTCGCTGTTGTCCCAGAAGCTGTCCAGCCGGGTGTTCATGCCATAGAACAGCGCATCGTTGGACCATTCGAAGTTGAACATCAGCCCGATGGCCTCGCGCACACGGATGTCCTGGAACTTGGGCTGGCGCAGGTTGAAGACCCAGGCATTGCCGGTGGCCACCACGCCGTCCGGGATCTCCTCCTTGACGACGGCCCCCGCCGTGAAGGCCGGAAAGTCGTACCCTGTGGACCAGATCTGCTCGGACGGCTCAACCCGGAAGGTATATATGCCGGCCTTGAACGCCTCGAACGCGGCATCGAAGTCGCTGAAATATTCGAACCGCAGCAGGTCGAAATTGTGCCGGCCCTGCTTGATCGGCAGATCGCGGCCCCAATAGTCCGGATTGCGCCGCATGGTGATCGAGCGACCGAAATCGGCCCGGTCGAACATATAGGGCCCCGACCCCAGGAACGGGACATTGCTGGTCTGGGTCAGATCGCGGTCGTTCGCCTCGAAATCGGCCTGAGAAAAGACGATCTGCGCGCCCATCTGCCCGATGCTGTCACGGCGCGGCGCCTCGGGGGTGAAATCGAACCGGATGCGATGATCGTCCAGCACCTCGGCACTGGCGACCATGCGCTTGATCGCCTCGGCATAGGAGGGGAAGCCCTTCTCGATCAGGGTCTGATAGGTGAACAGCACGTCATGGGCGGTCAGGGGCGTGCCATCGCTGAACCGCGCCTCGGGGCGCAGGTTGAAGATCACCCAGTCACGACTTTCGGGATATTCGATGGTCTCGCACAGAAGGCAGTAGCGGGCATGCGGGTCGTCCAGCACCGGCTCCATCAGCCGTTCCAGCATCATCGTCGAAGGCGCCGTCGCCCGCCCCCGGAAGGTGAAAGGGTTATAGCTGTCGAAGGTGCCGATGCCATGCTGCGACAGCTCTCCACCCTTGGGCGCGTCGGGATTCACATAAGCCAGATGCGGATAATCGGCCGGCATCGGCACGTCCTCGAAGGTCGAGATCCCGTGCGAGGTGATGACGCCCTCGGCCGTCTCGCTCTCCTGCGCGGCGGCAGGAAGAGCGGCAGTCAGTGCCGCAAGAAGGGCGGCGGCCGGGGCGGTGGGACGCATGGGGAACTCCTGGATCAGGGCGAGACGCGCCCAAGGCTAGGCCAGCGGGGGGCCGGGCTACAAGCCGCGATTTCGTGAACGGCGGGCGGCGCCGCGCCGCACCCGTCGTGCAGGTCCCGGTGCACGGGCTGTGCACGCCCTGTGCCTTCGCGGAGCACACCCGGAACAGCAAAAAACCCCGGCATTTGCCGGGGTTTGCACCATTCGCCCTATCGGTATGCAACAGGCAGCGCACGCTGCCGTTGCCGGTCCCTTACGGGTTGGTTTCCAGGAAGGCGATCAGGTTGGCGCGTGCCTCGGGGTCGCGGATGCCTGCAAAGCTCATGGCCGTGCCCGAAACCTCGCCGCGCGGGTTCTCGATGAACAGCTGCAGCGTCTCGTAGTCCCAGATCGGATCCTCGGCGGCATGTTCGGTCATCGCCCCGGAATAGCCGAAGCCCGCCACGCTGGCGACCTCGCGGTCCACGACGCCGTTCAGATGCGGGCCGACCCCGTCGCTGCCGTCCAGCGCGTGGCAGGCGCGGCACTTGGCCCATTCCCGCTCGCCCGCCGCCGCATCGGCCGAGGCCATCAGCGCGGCAAAGTCGATGACCTCTTCCTCGGCGCCGCTGCTGTCCGTGGATTCGGGAACCGGCACCGAATAGGCCTGCGTGATCTCGTCCTCGCCATGCCCGCCCCCGTGCCCGACAGTGAACAGGCCACTGGCAGCCCAGTTGGCCAGCATCAGAAACAGCAGCGCGCCGATGAAGGCGCCGGCTGCCTTTGTCAGGGTCATGGTGTTGAACATCGCGTGCGGTCCCCGCCTTGGTAAGCTCGTCAAGTCGAGCGGTATCTATCCGCTTTCGCTTTGGAGGATCAAGGTATACTTACCCCCGCACGCTTGAATTTCGGACAATCGGGGCCCCGCCATGATCACGAACCGCATCGCCTTCCAGGGCGAACCCGGCGCCTACAGCCACGAAGCCTGCCGCATGGCCCGCCCCCGGATGGAGGCCCTGCCCTGCCGCACCTTCGAGGACGTGATCGAAGCCGTGCGCGCGAACGAGGCCGATCTGGCGATGCTGCCGGTCGAGAACTCGACCTATGGCCGGGTCGCCGATATCCATCATTTGCTGCCGGAATCGGGCCTGCGGATCATCGACGAGGCCTTCGTGCGGGTCCATATCAGCCTGCTGGCGGTCCCCGGCACGAGGCTGGATCAGATCACCGACGCGATGAGCCACACGGTCCTTCTGGGCCAATGCCGGGGCTTCCTGCGCGACCATGCCATCCGCGCCCAGACCGGCGCCGACACGGCCGGATCCGCCAAGGAGGTCGCCGCGCGCGGCAATCCGTCGCTGGCCGCCCTGGCCGCCCCGCTGGCCGGCGAGATCTATGGGCTGGAGCGTCTGGCCGACCGGATCGAGGACCGCCAGAACAACACGACGCGCTTCCTGATCATGTCGCGCCAGCCCGATGTCAGCCGCCGGTCGGATCGGATGCTGACCAGCTTCGTCTTCCGGGTGCGCAACATTCCGGCGGCGCTCTACAAGGCGATGGGGGGATTCGCGACGAACGGGGTGAACATGACCAAGCTGGAAAGCTACATGGTCGACGGGGTCTTCACCGCGACCCAGTTCTACGCCGATATCGAGGGGCATCCCGAGGATGCCAATGTCGCGCGCGCGCTGGAGGAGCTGGGCTATTTCACGTCCAGCCTGGACATCCTCGGCGTCTATCCCGCCGATCCGCTGCGCGAGCTGCAGCGGCAGGCGGCCTTCACCGACTGAGCGCAGGCCCGGGCCGTCTCAGCTGCCGGTGCCGCACATCTGGCTCACGAATTCCTCGATCCGCCGGTGATAGCGGCGGTCCAGCTGGCCCTTGCCCAGCTTGGCCGTCTGCAGCATCAGCCGCGCGCGCATGTTGCGCGGCTTGATCTCGGTTTCGCAGATCAGGCGCGACCGGGCGCGGCTGAGCGGCACGACATTGGTGTTGATCGAGATGTCCAGCGCGTCCGAGCGTCCGACCATGGCCATCTGCTCGGGCCGGTCGAAGCGCGTCACCTGCAGCAGCAGATGCCGGGGCTTGCCGCGCCAGTCGAAGCGGATGTTCCAGCCCATGCCGATGCTGGGATCGGTCGAGGGATCGATGCGGGTCACGCTGGCCCCGCGTCCGATCAGCATGCGTTCCAGCGTCTCGAAATCGCCGATCGATTCGAACAGACGTTCGGCCGGCAGGTCTGTGTCGATACGCGTCGAGAACTTCATCTGAAACAACCCACCTACCAATGCCAGACTGCCCGGAGAAACGGACCTGTCGTCAGGCTGATAGTCCGGATTGGGTCGCGTGTTCAACCAAGTCGTCAACATTGTCGCAGTTCGCCTTGTGAATTTTGCACCGTATGTCACGTCCCTGGATCGGTGTCCTTTCACTATAAGGACAGGTTTGCATGACGGCGGCGCGAAAATGCCTAAAATTGCGAATGCTGCACGTCAAAGTTGTGCAAATGCGCAACACGCACAACCTTTGTTCAGGAAATCCTGCAAGGCCCGCAGCCTGCGAAGACGGGACGCGCGGCGCGCCGGCAGGAACTTGCCGAAAACTTGCATCCTGTGCAAAGTGCGGCGCCTGCGCTTCGACCCGCTTTCGCCCCCGCACCATCTTGCATCCCGCCGCAAGTCGCCCTATCTGTCCGCCCGAGGGGTTGGCGCGGGCAAGTGCCTCGCCAACTCGGTCAGGTCCGGAAGGAAGCAGCCGTAACGAGTCCCGCTTGGGTCGTTGTCCAGCCTCTCACCTTACCCCTCATAAACGTCGTCCCTCGCTGCACAGGGCCGCCATGCGTCACGATGACTTGTCCGCGCCTTGCCCCGGCGCCATGTTAGCGCATGACCGACAGGAAGGACTGCCCGTGACCCCGATGCCCTCTGCTCCATCCCGCTTCGACGCCGTGATCTTCGATCTGGACGGCACGCTGCTGGCCACCGAACGCATGGCCATCGAGACCGGCGAGGCCGCGCTCTTGCGCATGGGCCGTCCCGCGCCCGAGGGGCTGTTGGCCTCGCTGGTGGGGATCGACGAGCCGACCTCGCGCGGGATCCTGCGTGGCCATCTGGGCGAGGATTTCGACTTCGCGCATCTGGACCGTCTCTGGGCCGAGGCGCTGATCGAGCGGCGCGACCGCGATGGCATCCCGCTGCGCCCCCATGTCCGCGACCTGCTGGACATGCTGCGCGCGGGCGGCATGCCCTTTGCCATCGCCACCTCCAGCACCTCCGCCCAAGCGCGGGAAAAGCTGGCCGCCGCCGGGCTGACCGACAGCTTCGACATCGTGGTGACGCGCAGCGACGTGCCCCTGCCCAAGCCCGCGCCCGATGTCTATCTGCTGGCCGCCCGCCGTTTGGGCATCGCACCCGAGCGCTGCCTGGCCTTCGAGGACAGCGACGTGGGCGCGATCGCGGCGCGCGCGGCGGGCATGATCGTCGTGCAGGTGCCCGACATGGTGCCGCTGTCGGGGAAGCACGCGGATTATCTGGCGACCGATCTGATCGCGGGCGCGCGCGGCATCGGGCTCTTGGCCGCATAGGCATCGTGTGATCCGGTTGTGGCCCCTGCCCCGCCCCGCTAAGATGCGGGGATGCCCGAGGGACCGATGACCGACACCCCACCCGCCTATCAGGTTCTGGCCCGGAAATACCGGCCCGAGACGTTCGCCGATCTGGTCGGGCAGGACGCGATGGTGCGCACGCTGAAGAACGCCTTCGCGGCCGACCGCATCGCGCAGGCCTTCGTGATGACCGGCATCCGCGGCACCGGCAAGACCACCACGGCCCGCATCATCGCCAAGGGCATGAACTGCATCGGCCCCGATGGCGAAGGCGGCCCCACGACCGAGCCCTGCGGGGTCTGCGAACATTGCGTGGCCATCGCCGAAGGCCGCCATGTCGACGTGATGGAGATGGATGCCGCATCCCGCACCGGCGTAGGCGACATCCGCGAGATCATCGAATCGGTCCATTACCGGGCGGCCAGCGCGCGCTACAAGATCTACATCATCGACGAGGTCCACATGCTGTCGACCAGCGCGTTCAACGCGCTGCTGAAGACGCTGGAGGAACCGCCCCCGCATGTGAAGTTCATCTTCGCCACGACCGAGATCCGCAAGGTCCCGGTCACCGTCCTGTCGCGCTGCCAGCGCTTCGATCTGCGCCGGATCGAGCCCGAGGTGATGATCGCCCTGCTGACCCGCATCGCCGCCGCCGAGGGCGCCCGCATCACCGAGGACGCGCTGGCCCTGATCACCCGGGCCGCTGAAGGCTCGGCCCGCGACGCCACCAGCCTGCTGGACCAGGCGATCAGCCACAGCGCCGGTGGCCAGGGTGCCGGCGAGACCACCGCCGAGCATGTCCGCGCCATGCTGGGGCTGGCCGACCGGGGCCGCGTCCTCGACCTCTTCGAGATGATCCTGCGCGGCGATGCGGCCAGCGCGCTGACCGAGCTGCAATCCCAATATGCCGACGGTGCCGATCCGGTCGCCGTGCTGCGCGATCTGGCCGAGGTCACGCATTGGATCTCGGTCGTCAAGATCACGCCCGGCGCACTGGATGATCCCACGATCTCGCCCGATGAACGGATGCGCGGGCAGGACATGGCCGAACGCCTGCCGATGCGGGTCCTGTCGCGGATGTGGCAGCTTCTGCTGAAGTCGTTGGAAGAGGTCTCGGCCGCCCCCAATGCCATGATGGCCGCCGAGATGGCGGTGATCCGCCTGACCCATGTGGCCGACCTGCCCGACCCCGAGGCGCTGATCCGCCGCGTTCAGCAGGCCCAGACCGCCGGCGAATTCACCCGCGGCCCCGCGGTCCAGGGGGCGGCACCTGCGATGGCTCCGCAAGCCCGCCTGGCCCGGCCCGCGCCGCAGGGGCAGGTCCAGCCCTCGGGGGCGGCGACCGCGCTGGCGATCGCTCCGGACGTGCTGGCCGGCTATCCCGATTTCGACGCGGTCATCGACCTGATCACCCGCATGCGCGACATGACGCTGCTGGTGCTGGTCGAACGCCACCTGTCGCTGGTCCGCTACAGCCCCGGCCGGATCGAGTTCCGGCCGCAGGGCAACCCCCCCGCCGATTTCGCACAGCGCCTGGCCGAACGCCTGCGCGGCTGGACGGGCGGGCAGAGATGGGCGGTCACCGTGACCAATGCCGAAGGCGCCCCCACCATCGCCGAGACGCGCGAGGCCGAAGGCCGCGCCGCCCGCGACCGCGCCCTGACGCTGCCGATCGTGCAGCAGGTGCTGGCGGCCTTTCCGGGCGCCACCCTGACGCGGGTCACCCGCGCCCCCGCCCCCGCGCCGGTCGAGGACCTGGCCGAGGGCGCGGCCAACCCGCATGATGAAACCCAGGGTCCCGTGGCCGAGGTCGAGGAATGGGATCCGTTCGAAGATGAGGATTAAGCGATGATCAAGGGATTGGGCGGCTTTGGCGACATGGCCAAGATGATGAAGACCGCCAAGGACATGCAGGACAAGATGGCGCAGGTCCAGGAGGATCTGGCCCGCATCACCGTCACCGGCGAATCCGGCGCGGGCCTCGTCAAGGCGACCTGCACCGCCAAGGGCGAGCTGACCGCGCTCGAGATCGACCCCTCGATCTTCGTGCCCTCCGAGAAGGAGGTGGTCGAGGACCTGATCCTGGCCGCCATCAAGGAGGCGCAGCGCGCCGCCGAGGAGCGGATGCAGTCCGAGATGGCGCGCATGACCGAGGGGCTGGGCCTGCCGCCCGGCATGAAGCTGCCCTTCTGACCCCGGTGTCCTCCACGGACCCCTCGGCCCAGGGCGGCGACGACATCCAGGCCCTGATCGCGCTGATGGCGCGGCTGCCGGGCCTGGGGCCGCGCTCGGCCCGGCGCATCGTGCTGCAGCTGGTGCGCCGGCGCAGCCAGCAGATGGTGCAGCTGGCCCAACTGCTGGACCGGGTGGCGCAGAACTCGCGCGAATGCGTGACCTGCGGCAATATCACCGATCGCGACGACTGCGCCATCTGCACCGACCCCGCCCGCGCCACCGGAGAGATCTGCGTCGTGCAGGACGTGGCGGACCTCTGGGCGCTGGAACGGGGCCGGGCCTTCCGGGGCCGCTATCACGTGCTGGGCGGCACCCTGTCGGCGCTGGACGATGTCGGCCCCGAGGATCTGGGCATCCCCGCCCTGCTGGCCCGCATTCAGGACGAGCGCATCTCCGAGGTGATCCTGGCCCTGAACGCCACCGTCGACGGCCAGACCACCGCGCATTACATCGCCGACGCGCTCGACGGCGCGCCCGTCGCCGTCACCGGCCTGGCCCAGGGCGTTCCCATTGGCGGAGAGCTGGACTATCTCGACGACGGCACCATCACCGCCGCCCTCCGCGCCCGCCGCAAGCTCTAACCAGGAAAACAGGGCGACCCGAAAAGGCCGCCCCTTCATCTTGGTAAAAGTATCCCGGGGGGTCCGGGGGGCTGGCCCCCCGGCCGTCGCGGGACGCAAAGATCAGGCGTCCAGACGCTCGACCTTCGGCGCCGACTTGGCGATCTCGATCCGGCGGGGCTTCAGCGCTTCGGGGATCTCGCGGACCAGGTCGATATGCAGCATCCCGTCGGCATGGCTGGCACCATCGACGCGGACATGGTCGGCCAGAGTGAACTTGCGCTCGAAGCTGCGGGTCGCGATGCCGCGATGCAGATAGGTTCGGCCCTCGTCCTCGTCCGTCTTGCGGGCCGAGACGATCACCGCGCCGTCGCGGATCTCGACATTCAGGTCGTCGGCGGCAAAGCCCGCCACGGCGATCGAGATGCGATAGGTATCCTCGCCGGTTTTCTCAATATTGTAGGGGGGATAGGTCGTGGTGGCGATATCGGCGCTCATGGCGCGGTCCATCACGTCGGCCAGCCGGTCGAAGCCGACCGAGGCGCGATAGAGCGGGGTCAGGTCGAAATTGCGCATGGGTCACATCCTCTGCTCAAGCGATGTCATGGGTGCCCCCCGAAAGCCCGGGCGGGCGGTAGGACCGGCGCCATGTCGGCCGCCGGTGAGCCGAGATTTAGCCCGGTCCCTCCCGCCTTCAAGCGCCCTCACGCATCCGTGAACAGATCCGCCAGCGCGGCGGGGCGCGGCCCCCCGGTGGCCCAGTCCAGCAGCTCGACGGTATGGACGACGGGGACGGACGTGCCGCCGCCGATCTGCATCATGCAGCCGATGTTGCCGGCGGCGATCACCTGCGGCGCGGTCGCCTCCAGCGTCGCGACCTTGCGGGCCTTCAGCTCCGAGGACAGCTCGGGCTGCAGCAGGTTGTAGGTCCCGGCGGATCCGCAGCACAGATGCGGATCGGTGGGCTCCAGAACGGTGAAGCCCATCCCCGCCAGCAGGTCCTTGGGGGCCGAGCGGATCTGCTGGCCGTGCTGCAGCGAGCAGGCCGAGTGATAGGCCACCCGCATCCCCGCGCCTCGATCGCCCACCCGCTCGGGCAGGCCCAGGCCCGCCAGGAACTCGGTCACGTCGCGGGCAAGCCCCGCCACGCGCCGGGCCTCGGCCTCCATCGGGTCGCCCGCGAAGAGATGCCCGTAATCCTTGATCGTCGTGCCGCAGCCCGAGGTGTTGATGATCACCGCGTCCAGCGCGCCGCCTTCTTCGGCGGCCAGCAGGCGGCGGATGCTGTCGCGGGCGCGGGTCTTGCCATCGGCCTCGTCGCCCATATGCAGGGTCAGCGCCCCGCAGCAGCCGAAGGACTGCGGGATGACGACCTCGACGCCCGCGCGCTGTAGCAGGCGGATGGTGGCGTCGTTGATGTCGGTGTTCAGCGCCCGCTGCGCGCAGCCGATCATCAGCACCACCCGCGCCCGGCGCGGGCCCTGGGCGGGAAAGGTCTGCCCGTCATCGTTGCGGCTGACCGGCGGGATGCTGGCCGGCGCCATGCTCAGCATCGCGCGCAGCCGCTTGTCCGGCATCAGCCGCGCGAAGGGCCGCGCGATCCTGGCGCCCAGCAGCGCCAGCCGGAAGCGGGTCGGATGGGGCAGCACGAATTTCAGCACCCCGCGCAGCGCCCGGTCGGTGAAGGGGCGGCGATAGGTGGCCTCGATATGCTCGCGCGCATGTTCCAGCAGATGGCCGTAATGCACGCCCGAGGGGCAGGTCGTCATGCAGGACAGGCAGCCCAGGCAGCGGTCGATATGCTTGACCGTCTTGGCATCGGCGGGGCGGCCCGCCTCCAGCATGTCCTTGATCAGGTAGATGCGGCCGCGCGGGCTGTCCAGCTCGTCCCCCAGCACCTGATAGGTCGGGCAGGTCGCCGTGCAGAAGCCGCAATGCACGCAGGTCCGCAGGATCTTGTTCGACCGCGCGGTCAGCGGATCGGAGAGCTGCTCGGGCGAGAAATGGGTCTGCATCAGGCGTCCCCTCCGAAGAGGCCGCGCGGGTCGAACTGCGCGCGCAAATCCCGCTCCAGCCGCGCGGTCAGCGGATCGGCGGCGGGGTGCAGCGCCGGGGCCGCGCCCCGGATGCGGCGGGCATGGCCCGAGAAATGGGGCAGATCAGGGATCTGGTCCGCAGGCAGGCGGACATGGATCAGCGCGCCGCCCCAGTCAAGCGACAGAGGTTCGGGCAGGTGGGACAGCACTGCGGGGGCCTCGCTTGGACGACAGGTGATGCGCCAGATGTCGGCCTGGGGATCTTGGGTATTTGGGCAAAGAAGAAGCCAGGCCTGCGGATTGCCCTCGGTCACCGCACCATGGGCCTGCAGGCGGTCGGTCAGATCGGCGGCGCGGGACGTGACCGAGGCGGCGAGCCCCTCCAACCGGATGAGCGCGCCCTGCCCGGGCAGCCAAGCGGCGCCCGAGACGTCATAGGGGCCGCCCAGGGCCGAGGACAGGGCCGGGATCGCGGCGGCGGCGTCCAGATCCGGCAGCGCCAATGTCAGGGTGACGGGCGGCAGGGGGGCGGTGCGGAAGCTGATCTCGGTCAACGCGCCAAGCCGTCCCCGGCTGCCCGCCATCAGCTTGACCAGATCATAGCCGGTGACGTTCTTCATCACCCGCCCGCCATTGCGGATCACCTCGCCCTGCCCGTCCACGAAGCGCACCCCGATCATCGCGTCGCGCGCCGCGCCCGCCTGCACCCGGCGCGGGCCGCTGGCATTGGTCGCGGCCACGCCGCCGATGGTCGAGCCGTCCCGGCCCACAGGCTCGAAGGCCAGCATCTGCCCCTCGGCGGCCAAGGTCTGACGCACGGTCTCCAAGGGCGTGCCGGCGCGCACGACCAGGGTCAGCGCCTCGGGCTCATAGAGCGTCACGCCGGTCAGCGCGGTCATGTCGAGGTGCGTGCCCCCGCCCTCGCCGGGCCAAGGGCGCGTGCCGCCCCCGGTGATCGACAGGGGAGCGATGGCGCCGCGGATCAGGTCGGCCAGCTGGCCCTCGGTCTCAGGCCGCATGATTTCAGGCGGCATGGGGGGTCCGGTTCAGGCGGCGGTCGCGGCGCGGGGCGCTGACATCCAGCGGAAAGACCTTGGCGGCGTTCAGCAGCCAATGCGGATCGAAGGCGTCCTTGACGCGCATCTGCGCCTCCAGATCGGCGGGGTCGAACTGCACGCTCATCAGGTCGCGCTTTTCGATGCCCACGCCATGCTCGCCGGTCAGGCAGCCGCCGACCTCGACGCAGAGGCGCAGGATGTCGGCGCCCAGATCCTCGGCCCGGTCCAGATCGCCGGGCGCATTGGCGTCATAGATGATCAGGGGATGCATGTTGCCGTCGCCCGCATGGAAGACATTGGCCACCGCCAGCCCGTATTGCCGCGACAGATCGCCGATGCCCGCCAGCACCCTGGGCAGCGCGGTCACCGGGATGGTGCCGTCCAGACAGATGTAATCGCCCATCTGCCCCATCGCCCCGAAGGCCGACTTGCGGCCCAGCCAGATGCGGCGGGATTCGTCGTCCGAGCCGCTTTCGCGGAACTCGACCGGATCGAAGCGCATCGCGATGTCGCGGATCAGCGCCAGCTGTTCGTCGATCTCGGGCGGCGTGCCCTCGACCTCGACGATCAGCAGTGCCTCGCAATCGGGATAGCCCGCATGGGCGAAGGCCTCGGTCGCCTTGATGCAGGGGCTGTCCATGAATTCGATGGCGACGGGGATGATGCCCGCGCGGATGATCGCGGCCACGCAGGCGCCGGCGGTCTCGGCCTTGTCGAAGCCGATCAGCGCGGGGCGCGCGCCGGCGGGACGCGGCAGGATGCGCAGCGTGGCTTCCGTGACGATGCCCAGTTGCCCCTCGGACCCGCAGACGACGCCCAGCAGGTCCAGCCCCGGCCCCTCGCCCATCGGACCGCCCAGCTCCACGACCGAGCCGTCCATCAGGACCAGCGTCACGCCCAGCAGGTTGTTCGTCGTCACCCCGTATTTCAGGCAATGCGCGCCGCCCGAATTCATCGCGATGTTCCCGCCGATGGCGCAGGCCAGCTGGCTGGAGGGATCGGGGGCATAGAAGAAGCCCAAGCCCTCGACCGCGCCCGAGACGGACAGGTTCGTGCGCCCCGCCTGCACCCGGATCTGGCGGTCGGGGGCCGAGATCTCCAGCACGTCGGTCATGCGCGACAGGCCGATCACCACCGCATCGGCGGTGGGCATCGACCCGCCCGCAAGGCTGGTCCCCGCCCCGCGCGGCACGACCGGCACGCGCAGCTCGTGACACAGGCGCAGCAGGCGCGAGACCTCGTCGGTCGAGCGCGGCAGCACCACGGCCAAGGGCGCGCAGCGATAGGCCGACAGCGCGTCGCATTCATAGGCGCGCGTTTCGGCCGGGTCCTGGATCACCGCGCCCGGAAGGGCCGCGTTCAGCGCATCGGTGATCGCCTGGCGCCGCGACAGGACCGAAGGATCGGGTGGGGGCATCTGCATCATGGCCGGTTCTCCTCCCTGCCGTGTCGGGCGACGATAGGCCGGTGCGCAGGGGCTTACAAGCCGCGCCATCCCGCCTTAATGTCGCGCCATGACCATGCTGGACCAACTCGCTTCCCATCCGCTGGCGCTGCGCGACCTGATCGCGCTGGTGATGCTGTTCGCGGCCTGGCTGGGCATCGGCTGGTTCACGGAACGCCCGCCGCAGGGGCGGCCCTCGGTCTCGGTGCTGATGACGCGCTATCGCCGGGAATGGATGCGCTATTTCGTGACCCGCGAGCCGCGCATCTTCGACGGCAACATCCTGGCCAGCCTGCGCGAGGGCACGGCCTTCTTCGCCAGCGCCTGCATGATCGCCACCGGGGGGCTGCTGGCGCTGATCGGCAATGGGGAACGCCTGCGCACCATCGCCTCGGGGCTGGAGCTGGACCCCGCCACTGACACCGGGTGGGAGCTGCGGCTGCTGGTGCCGATGTTCTTCGTGGCCAATGCCTTCCTGAAGTTTGTCTGGGCGCACCGGCTGTTCGGCTATTGCGCGGTGATGATGGCCGCCGTGCCGAACAAGGCCGACCACCCGGACGCCATGGACCGCGCCATGCAGGCGGCGGATCTGAACATCACCGCCGCGCGCAGCTTCAATGCCGGGCTGCGCAGCGTCTACTTCGCCCTGGGCTCGCTTGGCTGGCTGACCGGGGCCTGGACGCTGATGCTGGGTACGGGGATCGTGCTGTGGGTCACCTGGCGACGCGAGTTCGCCTCGACCTCGCGGCAGGTCATCCTGCGCTCGTTGCCGGCGCCGATCCTGCCCGATCGCGTTTCCGGTCCTGGCGGATCGACAGGGTCAGCGCCACCGCCCCCGCTGCCGTAAGCGCGACGCCCACCAGCCCCGGCGCGCGCCAGCCCCAGCCCGCCGCCAGGGCCATCCCGGCCAGGAAGGGCCCAAGTGCATTGGCCGCGTTGAAGGCCGCATGGTTCATCGCGGCGGCCATGTTCTGCGCCGAGCCTGCCACATCCATCAGCCGCGTCTGCAGCGGGATCACCAGCCCGGCCCCGGCGGCGATCAGGAAGGACGACAGCACCATCAGAGGCCAGCTGCCCACCACCAGCGCGGCAAAGCCCTGCGTGGCGGCCATCGCCGCCAGCGACAGATAGGCGGCGCGGTCGATGCCCATCCGCTCGGTCAGGCGCCCCGCGCCCCAGGTGCCAAGCGTGCCGCCCACGCCGAACACCGCCAGCGTCAGCGGGATGACATAGCCGGGCGCGTCGGTGGTGGCCAGGATGCCCGCCGTCAGGAAGGCATAGACCGCGAACAGCCCGCCGAAGCCGATCGCCCCCACCGCCAGCACCCACAGCACGCGCGGGTTCTTCAGCGCATAGAGCTCGTCCCACGGGCGCGCATCGGGGTTGCCGCCCACACGGGGCGCGACGCGCAGGATCAGCCAGGCCGAGATCAGCGCCAGCACGCCCGGCAGAGCAAAGCCCCACCGCCAGCCGATGCTCTGCCCCATCCAGCCCGCCAGCGGCACGCCCACGATATTGGCGACCGTCAGGCCCAGAAGGACCCGCGCCAGCCCGCGCCCGCGCTGCTCGGGCGGCAGGGCGTCGGCGGCGTACAGCATCGCCACGCCCAGGAAGCCGCCATGCGGCAGGCCCGCCAGAAAGCGCATGCCGGTCAGCGTCGCCAGATCCGGCATCACCGCTGCGATCAGGTTCACGACGCCGTAGAAGGCCATCAGCGCCGCCAGATAGCGCCGCCGCGGCAGGCGTGCGCCCAGGATCGCGGTGACCGGCGCGCCGACCACCACGCCCAACGCATAGGCGCTGATGACGTGGCCGGCCTGCGGCTCGGTCAGTGCCAGGTCGGCGGCGAAATAGGGCAGAAGCCCCATCGCCGCGAATTCCGACGTGCCGATGGCGAAGGCGCCAAGCGCCAGCGCCAGCACGGCGGCGCGGAAATCTGGGGGGGAGGTCATGTGGGGATCCTGCGCGCGGAGGGGATGTTAGCCCTCACACACCAGCTTGGGGCAGGTTTGGCAAGGCCCGCGGGCGCGGGTCAGGGTTGCATCATGCGCAAGTCACAAGAGCCCGCGCTGCAGCATGATCCAGATCGCCAGCGCGCCGACGACCAGCAGGCCGAGCGCCACCGAGGCCCCGAAGCTGACCGCCCGTCCCTGCCAGCGCGACAGCTCGCCCAAGGGGCGCAGATGCGCGGCCAGCGCGGCATGGTCGCGGCCAAGCCGGGCGCGGGGCAGCTGGCGGGCCACCTTGGGCTGGGCCGACAGCCGGTCGGCCTCGGCTAGCCGGGCAGCCCGGGCGCGAAGGCGCGCGGGCAAGGCGCCGCCACGACGGCGCAGCATAACATGCAGGGGCGGACGCTCTCCCCGCCGCACGCCGCCAAGGCGCGAGGCCATCAGCACGGCGATCTCGTCGGCCAGGGCCGGGATGTCTTCGAAGCTCTGGCCCTTGCGCGTCATCGGATCACGATAGACGGGATGGCAGCCGCGCGCCAGACGCCGTAAGCTGGCGCCATGAAGCTGCATCACACCGCCATCGGCCCGACGGGGGCCATTCCGATCCTGCTGGTCCACGGCCTCTACGGGCAGGGCCGCAACCTGGGCGCGCAGGCCCGCCGGCTGGCCGAGACGCGCCGGGTCGTCAGCGTCGATCTGCGCAACCACGGCGACAGCCCGCAGGGCGAGCGTGCCGATTATCCGGCCCTGGCCGAGGATCTGGCCGATCTGATCGCCGATCTGGGCGGCCCGGTCGATCTGGTCGGCCATTCTATGGGCGGCAAGGCCGCGATGGTGCTGGCGCTGACCCGGCCCGATCTGGTCCGGCGGCTGGTCGTCATGGACATCGCGCCTCTGGCCTATGACCACGACCAGACCGGCTATATCGACGCGATGGAGGCGCTGGACCTGGGCTCGGTCACCCGGCGCAGCGAGGCCGACCGACAGCTGGCCGCCCATGTCCCCCAGCCCGGCATCCGCGCCTTCCTGCTGCAGAACCTGGACCTGAAGGCCGCGCCCCCGGTCTGGCGGCTGAACCTGCCCGTCCTGCGCGCGGCCATGGGCCAGATCACCGGCTGGCCCGAGGGCCTGCCCGCCGAGGCCTTCCCCGGCAAGGTCATGGCCCTGCGCGGGGCGAAATCGGATTACGTCGATGCGGCGGGCGAGGACGCGCTGCGCCAATTCTTCCCGCAGGTCGGCATCGTCACCCTGAAGGAGGCCGGCCACTGGCTGCATGCCGACGCCCCCGAGGCGGTGGCCGAGACGCTGGTGGCCTTTCTGGGCGACGGATCGGAGGGCTAGGGCGGGCAGCGCAGGTCCACCCTGCCCACCGCCGAATCGGCGCCGCCCACCGGGATCAGGCTGTCCGGGATCGCGCGACAGCCGGTCGCCATCTCGGCCGCGCGCCGCATCCGGGGGGCGACGAGGCCCCGGTCGGCGCGGCGCAGCCTGTCCAGCCGGATCACCTGTGCCTCGGTCGCGCGGGCATAGACGGCAAAGCGCATCCCCTCGACCGTGACATCCTGACGGGCCGCGCCCAGAAAGCTCGGCGAGGGCGAGGCGCAGCCCATCAGGACCAGAATCATCAGGAAGGGGGCCATCTGCATCATGGCCCCAGCATCGCCGCCAGACCTTAAGGCAAGGTTAAGCGGGGGTCAGCCGCGCCGCTGTTCGTCCAGCCGATCGGCCAGCGATTCGGCGCGGGCGGCCATCTCGGCCATGGCCTCGCGCAGATCGGCGGGAATGACGGGCACCTCGACGCGGGGCGGGTTCTGCTGCAACCGGTTCACATGGCGCTCGGCCTTTTCGGCGCGCTCTTCCAGCGCGGCGAAGCGGTCGGCCAGCATCAGGCCCGCCAGCAGCAGCAGGCGCGTCTCGGGGACGCGGCCTGCCTGGTCCAGGATCTGACGCGCCTCGGCGTCCAGGATCAGGGCGGCGCGGGACAGCAGGCGTTCCTCGCCATCGGCGGCGCCGACGCGGTATTCCTTGTGCCCGATGGTGAATTCGACCTCGGCCATGTCAGCGATCCTCCTGAGGGGTGGGGCGACCGCCCGTGTCGGGCAGAATGGAACCGTCACCCATGTCGGGCAGACCCGGGCCGTCGGGCGACGGCGCGGTGCCGTCCGCCCCGGCATCGGCCTTCGGGTCGGGCAGTTCCGCAGAGTTTTCCGGGACAGGCAGTGCGTCATTGCCTTCCGCGTCGGGCAGACCGTCGCGGTCCTCGCCCTCGGGAAGGCCGGCGCCGTCGCCGGCGGCCTCGGTCGCGTGAAGCGCCAGCGGCGCCTCATCGGGCCCGTCGCCGTCCTGATCGGCGGCCAGCAGGCGTTCCAGTTCGGTCATGATCTCGCTCATCTGCGCCATCTCGGCGGCGCGGGCGGCGCGCAGGGCGGCGATCTCGGCCTCCAGCGCGGCGCGGGTCTCGTCGGGGCCGATACCGCCGGTGGCCTGCGCGTCCAGCAAATCGCGATTGGCGGTCATCAGCTCTTCATTGGCGGTGGACAGACGAGCGGACTGCTCGATCGCGGCCTCCAGCCGGACCTGCAGGTCGGTGAGGACGGCGCTGTCGGATCCCTCCTCGGGTGCCGGTCCCGTGGCCTCGGCGCGCGCAAGCGCGGCATCGCGTTCCTCGGTCAGGCGGGCGATCAGGCCGGGATCGGCGGCAGGGGCCGGTGCCGTCTCCAGCAGCCGGTCCAGACGGTCGAGCGCGGCGCTGAGCCGGCGTTCGCTGGCGGTGATGTCGCTCATCGGCATCGGTCCTTCGGTGGCATGTCAGGGGGTTGTCGCATTGACGCCCTCATAAGACAAGAACGGGCGGGTTCAACCCGCCCGTTCGCCCGGATTGCGGCAGCTGCCCTCAGGTCAGTTCCCGCCGTTCCGCGATCAGCCCTTTGACCAGCGCGTAGCAGGCGCCCAGCAGCACGATCGTGAACGGGAACCCGGTCGAGACGGCCATCGCCTGCAGCGCGGCCAGTCCCCCGCCCAGCAGCAGCGCGATGGCCACCAGACCCTCGACACCGACCCAGAAGATGCGCTGCGGGACGGGCGCGTTGACCTTGCCCCCCGCCGCGATCGTGTCGATCACCAGCGAGCCGCTGTCCGACGAGGTGATGAAGAACACGATGACCAGCACGATGCCCACGAAGCTGGTGATCGCGGTCAGCGGCAGCTGTTCCAGCATGGTGAACAGCTCCAGCTCCAGCGGCGCGTCCAGGATGCCGGTGAAGCCGCCGATGGTGATGTCGATGGCGGTGCCGCCAAGCGCCGTCATCCACAGGACCGAGATCAGCGAGGGCACGATCAGCACCGCGATCAGGAACTGCCGCACGGTGCGGCCGCGGCTGACGCGGGCGATGAACATGCCGACGAAGGGCGACCAGCTGATCCACCAGGCCCAGTAGAAGGCCGTCCAGCCATGGCGGAAGTTGTCATCCGTCCGCCCGAAGGGGTTGGACAGCGGGATGACCTCGGACGCATAGGCGCCCAGGTTCGAGAAGAAGCCGGTCAGGATCGCCAGCGTCGGGCCGACGATGATGACGAAGACCAGCAGCAGGATGGCCAGCACCATGTTCAGTTCCGACAGGCGCTTGACGCCCTTCTCGACACCGAGGACGACTGAGGCGCCCGCGACGATGGTGATGCCCACGATCAGGATGACCTTGGTGGTGTCGGTGTTCTGGAACCCGAACAGATAGGCCAGACCCGCCGTCGCCTGCTCGGCGCCGAGGCCAAGCGAGGTCGCCAGGCCGAAGATCGTCGCCAGCACGGCCAGGATGTCGATGATATGGCCCGGCCAGCCCCAGATCCGCTCCCCGAAGATCGGGTAGAAGACCGAGCGCAGGGTCAGCGGCAGGCCCTTGTTGTAGGCGAACAGCCCAAGCGCCAGCGCCACGACCGCATAGATCGCCCAGGGGTGCAGCCCCCAGTGGAAGATCGTCGCGGCCATGCCGATGCGGCGCGCGGCCTCGGGATCGTCCAGCGCGCCGCCCAGAGGCGCCCAGTCCGTGCGGATGCCGTCCTCCATCACCGCGCCGCCCAGGGCGGCCTCGAAATGGCCCAGGGGCTCGCTGACCCCATAGAACATCAGCCCGATGCCCATGCCGGCGGCGAAGAGCATCGCGAACCAGCCGCTGAGCGCGAAGTCGGGCGTGGCGTCGGGTCCGCCAAGCCGGATCGAGCCCAGGGGCGAGACGATCAGCCCCAGGCACAGCACCACGAAGATGTTGCCGGCCAGCATGAAGAACCAGTCCAGGTTCGCGGTCAGCCCGTCGCGCAGCCCGCCGAAGATCGGCTCCAGCTGGGTGGGAAACAGCAGCGTGACGACGGTGAAGACCAGCACGGCGGCGGCCGAGATGCCGAAGACCGGGTTGTGGATGTCATAGGGCACCCGGCCCGCGCGTTCGATATTGTCCTGACCGATGGTGTAGTCGGTCTCGATGATCTCGGTCGGGCCCTCGGGCTCGGGCAGCGGCTCCTGCCCATCTTCGGGCAGGGGCGGCGGCGGCGGGACCGGCTTGGGCTTGCCCGACGCGGGATAGCGGCCGCGCAGGGCCTCTTCTTCGCGACGGCGGTCGCGGGCGGATTGCGGGCCTTCCGGCGGACCGGGGGGTTTGGGGGGTGTCGGTGACATCTGTCCCTTTCAGATTGGGTCTTGATCGGGTGGCAGGTCCATGGACCCTTGGCGGAAACACGCCTCTATGATGCATCATTTCTCACATTCCCGTCAGAAAGGCCACCTCTGCGGGGCAAATGGCTGCCAGCTGCCTTGGAAGGCCGCTGCAGAGGTGCGCTTGACTTCGCCCGGCAAGCGGCAGAACGATCCGCCGGTTTCGCCTGATCTGGGGATCCCGATGGGAAAAGTGAGTCGCAGCTTCGTCGTCATCGGCCTGGGGGCCTTCGGCAGCGTCGTCGCCGCCGAGCTGGCACGCTTCGGCAATCAGGTGCTGGGCATCGACAAGGATCCGCGCCGCGTGGCCGCGCTGGCCGAGCAGTTGCCCGCCTGCGCCATCCTGGACGCCACCGACGAGGGCGCGCTGCGCGAGGCGGGCGTGGACCGCTATGACGTGGGGCTGGTCTCGATCGGCAACGATCTGGAGGGCAACGTCATCGCCGCGATGAACCTGCGGCTGGTGGGCGTGGGCACGATCTGGGCCAAGGCCGACAGCCGCACGCATCACCGCATCCTGTCCAAGATCGGCGCCGACCGGGTGATCATGCCGGGAACCGAGATGGGCCGCCACACCGCGCAGATGCTGAACAATCCCGCCGTGCAGGATTACGTCAGCCTGGGCAACGGATTCTCGGTCGTGAACCTGATGATCCCCGCCCGCCTCTCGGGCCGTCACCTGTCCGAGCTGCAGGCCGGGCCGGGCGTGCAGATGCTGGGCATGATGCGCGGCACCGAGTATCGCTGCGTGAAGACCGAGGACCCGGTCCTGCAGACCAACGACCGCCTGCTGCTTCTGGGCAAGCGCGTCGACCTGACGAATTTCGGCGACCGGCTGTGACACGCCGCCATCGCCGCCCGCCCGCCATGCTTCGGCGCTGGCTGGCGCGCACCCCGCCCCCCGCCGTGCTGGCGGTGGGCTATCTGGTGCTGATCCTGCTGGGCGGGGTGCTGCTGATGCTGCCGCCGATGGCGCGGGCGCCGGTCACGATCTCGGACGCGCTGTTCACCGCGACCTCGGCGGTGACGGTGACCGGGCTGGCGGTCGTCGATACCGAGCTGGTCTTCACCTTCTGGGGGCAGCTGGTGATCGCCGTGCTGATCCAGATGGGCGGGCTGGGGCTGATGACCTTCGCCGTGCTGATCTGGTCGGCGCTCGGCCTTCCCTTGGGGATCATGCAGGGCAACTACCTGCGCGAGGACCTGAACCAGACCTCCTATGTCAAGCTGACGCGGCTGGTCTGGACGATCCTGCGCATCGTGCTGATGGCCGAGGTGGCGGGCGCGATGCTGCTGTGCCTGTCCTTCATGCCCCATCACGGGCTGGGGCCGGGGCTGTGGCATGCGATCTTCCATTCCGTCTCGGCCTTCAACAATGCCGGCTTCTCGACCTTCTCGCCGGGGCTGACCGGCTATGCGCTGGACCCGATCGTGAACACGGTCATCCCCGCCCTCTTCATCGCGGGGGGCATCGGCTATGTCGTGGTGGCCGACCTGTTCCGCCGCCCCTTCTGGCGCGGCTGGTCGCTGCACACGCGGATGATGATGATCGGCACCGCCGTGCTGATCGTCGGCGGCGTGGCGATGACCGCCATCCTGGAATGGAACAACCCCCGCACCCTTGGCCAGTATGACAGCACGACCGCCCGCCTGACGGTGGCATGGTTCCAGGGCGTCACCACCCGGACGGCCGGGTTCAATTCGACCGACATCGCCGGGCTGCACGATTCGACCTCGCTGATGTACATGATCCTGATGGTGATCGGCGCGGGCCCGACCTCGACGGCGGGCGGACTGAAGGTCACGACGATCTTCGTCATGCTGCTGGCGACCTGGGCCTTCCTGCGCCGCCGGACCGAGGTCTCGGGCTTCGGTCGCGCCATCCCGCTTGGCGATGTGCTGAAGGTCATGGCGCTGATGTCCATCGCCTCGGGGGTCATCCTGATCGCCATCTTCCTGCTGCTGCTCAGCCATGACGGCGAGTTCATCGACATCGCCTTCGAGGTGACCTCGGCCTTCGGCACGGTCGGCCTGTCGCGCGCCTATACGGGCGAGCTGTCCGATTTCGGCCGCGCGGTCATCATGGTGGTGATGTTTCTGGGCCGCGTCGGGCCGCTGACCCTCGGCTTCTTCCTCGCCACGCGGATGATGCCCCGGGTGCGCTATCCCGCCGGTCAGGTCCATCTTGGCTGATCCGGCGCGGCACCCTATAAGGCGCCTGAACAGAAGGATATCCCATGCGCCAGGCGACGATCATCCGCACGACCTCGGAAACCCGGATCGAGGTCACGCTGAACCTCGACGGCACCGGGGTCTATGACAACCAGACCGGGGTGGGGTTCTTCGATCACATGCTGGACCAGCTGTCGCGGCACTCGCTGATCGACATGACCATCCGCGCCCGGGGCGATCTGCACATCGACGACCACCACACGGTCGAGGATACCGGCATCGCCATCGGCCAGGCGCTGGTGCAGGCGCTTGGCGACAAGAAGGGCATCCGCCGCTATGGCAGCTTCCTGCTGGCGATGGACGATTCGCAGGTCCGCACGGCGCTGGACCTTTCGGCCCGCCCCTATCTGGTCTGGAACGTCGATTTCCCGTCGGAAAAGATCGGCACATTCGACACCGAACTGGTGCGCGAGTTCTTCCAGGCGCTGTCGACCCATGGCGGCATCACCCTGCATGTCGACCGCCTGCATGGGGTGAACAGCCATCACATCGCCGAGGCCGCGTTCAAGTCCGTCGCCCGCGCGCTGCGCGAGGCGGTCGAGCCCGATCCCCGCATGGCGGGCGTGCTGCCCTCGACCAAGGGCGCCTTGTGATGCGGGTCGCGCTGATCGACTATGACAGCGGCAACCTGCATTCGGCGGAAAAGGCCTTCCAGCTGATGGGCCGCGATGCGGGGGCCGAGGTGATCGTGACCTCCGACCCCGAGGTGGCGGCCCGCGCCGACCGCATCGTGCTGCCCGGCGACGGCGCCTTCCCCGCCTGCCGCACCGCCCTGGGCGAGGTCGACGGCATGGCCGAGGCCCTGCGCGAGGCGGTCCTGGGCCGCGCCATCCCCTTCATGGGCATCTGCGTCGGCATGCAGATGCTGGCCACCACGGGCCACGAATACCGCGAGACCTCCGGCCTCGACTGGATCGGCGGAGAGATCCGCCCTATCGCCGCGCCAGGCCTCAAGGTCCCGCATATGGGCTGGAACGATCTGGTCATCGACCATGCCCACCCTGTCCTCGACGGCATCGTCACCGGCGATCACGCCTATTTCGTGCATAGCTGGCAGTTCCAGGTCACCGACCCCGCCCATCTGCTGGCCCATGCCGACTATGGCGGCCCGGTCACGGCGGTGGTGGGCCGCGACAACATCGTCGGCACCCAGTTCCACCCCGAGAAATCCCAGGCCCTGGGCCTGCGCCTGATCGCCAATTTCCTGCGCTGGACCCCCTGACCTTTCATCTTGGCCCAAATATCCTCGGGGGGTGAATTGGCCGCCCCGGCCAAGAGGGGGCGCGAGCGCCCCCTGCCCCCCTCGACGCCCGCCCTGCAATCGGTTTTGCTGCATAACGCAGACAGGAGACCCCCATGGACGACCTCGAACGCCGGATCGCGCAGGCACGCGGCGACATCCCCGCCGACCTGGTCCTGCGCGGAGGCCGGGTCTTCGATCTGATCACCGGCACGATGATCCCCGGCGACGTGGCGATCTGCGGCGACCGCATCGCGGGGATCGGCGCCGCTTACGACGGCACCCGCATCCTCGACGTGACCGGCCTGACGCTGGTGCCGGGCTTCATCGACACGCATCTGCATGTCGAAAGCAGCCTGGTGACCCCCTTCGAGTTCGACCGCTGCGTGACGCCCCGCGGCATCACCACCGCCATCTGCGACCCGCACGAGATCGCCAATGTCATCGGCCCCAACGGCATCCGGTACTTCCAAGCCGCCTCCGAGCACCTGCTCATGGACCTGCGCGTCCAGTTGTCCTCCTGCGTCCCCTCGACCGAGATGGAAACCTCGGGCGCCCGGATCGAGGCGGATGACCTCGCCCCCCTGATGAACCATCCCACGGCCATCGGCCTGGCCGAGTTCATGAACTATCCCGGCGTGATCCATCGCGACCCCGCCGCCATGGCCAAGTTGGCGCTGTTCGCGGGCGGCCATGTCGACGGCCATTGCCCGCAGCTGACCGGTCGAGATCTGAATGCCTATATCGCCGCCGGCATCCGCACCGAACACGAGGCCACCACCGCCGAGGAGGCGCTGGAAAAGCTGCGCAAGGGGATGCGTGTCCTGATCCGCGAAGGCTCGGTCAGTAAGGATCTGGACGCCCTGCAGCCGATCCTGACCGAGGCCACCAGCGCCTATCTGTGCCTGTGCACCGACGACCGCAACCCGCTGGACATCGGAGAGCACGGCCATCTGGATTACATGATCCGACGCCTGATCGCGCTCGGCACCTCGCCGCTGGCCGCCTATCGCGCCGCCTCGCTCTCGGCCGCCGAGGCCTTCGGGCTGAAGGATCGCGGGTTGATCGCGCCCGGCCTGCGCGCCGACATCGTGGCGATCGACAGCCTGCAGGACTGCCGGGCGCAGCTGGTCCTGACCGGCGGGCGCGTGGTCGACGACCGCGCCTTCGCCGCGCGCGGCCATGTGGCCCCGGTGGGCCGCGCCTCGGTCCGCGCGCCGCAGGTCCGCGCCGCCGATTTCCGCGCGCGCGGAAACCGCACCGAAACCCCGGTGATCGGCATCCTCGAGGGCAAGATCATCACCGAGCACCTGACGATCGACATCCCCCCCGAGAGCGGCGACAAGCGCCCCGACCCCGCCCGCGACCTGATGCGCATCGCCGTGATCGAACGCCACGGCAGGAACGGCAACATCGCCACCGGATTCGTCAAGGGCTTCGGCCTGACCCGCGGCGCCATCGCCTCGACCGTCTGCCATGACCATCACAACATCGTCGCGCTCGGCGCCGATTACGACGACATGGCCCTGGCCGCCAACCGCCTGAGCGACATCGAAGGCGGCTTCGTCGTGGCCCTCGACGGCCGGATCCTCGCCGAACTGCCCCTGCCCGTCGCGGGCCTGATGAGCCTTGATCCCTTCGAGGCGGTCCGCGACCGGCTGATCGAGCTGCGCGCCGCCGCCCGCAGCCTCGGCACGACGCTCGAGGAGCCCTTCCTGCAGCTGGCCTTCCTGGCCCTGCCGGTGATCCCCGCCCTCAAGATCACCGATCGCGGCATGGTCGATGTCGCCCGGTTCGAGATCATCGCCCCCTGAATCTCGTTTGCCCAAATACCCGCGGGGGTGAATTGGCCGGCACGGCCAAGAGGGGGCGGCAGCCCCCTAGCCCGCCCGGACCCGGCGCACCTCGGCCAAGGCACGCGCCACGGCCTCCTCGATGCTCAGGGTGCTGGTATCCAGCACCACAGCATCCTCGGCGGGGCGCAGCGGCGCGACGTCGCGCTGGCTGTCGCGCAGATCGCGCTCGCGCAGCTCGGCCAGCATTTGGTCGGGATCGGCCCCCAGCTCGGCGGCGCGGCGCGCGGCGCGCACCGCGTCCGAGGCGGTGACATACAGCTTCACCTCGGCCCCCGGGTAGATCACCGTGCCGATGTCGCGCCCGTCCAGCACGGCGCCCGGATCCTGCGCGGCGAAACAGTGCTGGAACGCGACCAGGGCCGCGCGCACCTCGGGGATGGCGGCGATGCGGCTGGCCGCCTGCCCCGCCGCCGCGCTGCGCAGATCGTCGCGGGCCAGATCGGCCGCCGTCAGCCCCCGGGCCGCCGCCACAGGATCACCCCCCTTGGCCCCCGTCGCCCGATAGAGCAGCCCGGTATCCAGGTGATGAAACCCCAGCTCCGCCGCCAGGGCGCGGGCGATGGTCCCCTTGCCCGAGGCTGCGGGTCCGTCAATGGCGATGATGAAGGGCATGGGACAGGGTCCGGACTGGGGAAGATCTGGACGATCTTGTGCATCTCGCTTGCGCAAAGGTCCAGCCCCGGCCCGCCCTTTCAAGGCCTTCCCCCGCCCCGCCCCCGACCTTCGGCTGCCCGCGCCGGAAATGGTCGAAATGTCTGCACTTATTAACCATGTGGTGAATTTATTTCTTGGCAAACGCCCTTCGCCAACGTCCAATAGCGTTTTGAACGGTGTCCGGGTCCCTCATCAAGATGTTTTCACATGCCGTTGAACGCCTTCTGGTTGTCGAAACCGCGTCCGAGATCCGTGACGTCTTCCTGCAGGAAATCGCGCAGCTGGGCTTCGATCATGCGCTCTATGCGGCGCAGTTCATGCTCAGCGTGCCCTCCTCGGTGCTGCGCGACCGGCCCATCGTCTTCACGAATCTTCCCTTCAAGCTGATGGCCGAGGCGCAGATGCTGGGCGCGCTGGACGATGACCCCTGGATTCAATGGGCCCTGAACAATGACGGGGACATTGCCGCGGACGACCTTCTGGCCCTGCCGGGCGTCGTCTCGCCCTCGCTCGACCTTGCGGCCCGGCACGGGCTGGGGCAATGCCGGATCAACAGCCTGCGCGACAAGGTGCTGGACAGCGTCGGCGTGGTGCTGGTCTTTCCGGGACAGGGCATGGATGCCGACGTCCTGGCGCAGCGCTGGCGGCAGTCGGGGCGCGAGGTGCGGGTGCTGGCCTGGGTCATGCACATGCGCATCGCCACGATGAACCGGTCCCTGCCCGTCACGACCCTGACCCCCCGCCAACGCGAGGTCCTGACCTGGCGCTCGGCCGGCAAGACCGTCGCAGAGGTCGCCACCATCCTCGGCATCACCCCCGCCACGGTGGAAAAGCACACCCGGCTGGCGCGCGAGGCCCTGGGGGTGGCCACGACCGCGCAGGCCGTGCTCAAGGCGCATGTCTGCCGGCTGCTGGTCCCGCCCGACGCCATGCGATCGCGCAGTCTGCGGCTGTCCTGAGCCCGGCCCCGGGGGCCTCTGGCCTCTGGCAGTCAGCGGGCATCCTGCCAGAGTCAGGAGGCTATCGCGCCGGCAAGCGCTTCCAGACGCCATCTGGGCGACGGGTGCCGCGTACTCCCTCCGCCCAGGCCTCATGCCCGGACAGCAAGATGCCGGCCCGAGGGGCCGGCATGTCACCGTGTCAGTCAGGCAAGGTCGGGATCAGGCGCCGCTGAGGGTCTTGGCGACCTCGGCTGCGAAATCCTCTTCCTTCTTCTCGATGCCTTCGCCGACAGCCACACGGGCGAAGCCCACGATCGTCGCGCCCTGCTCCTTGGCCGCTTCGGCCACGGTCAGGTCGGGATTGATGACGAATTTCTGGCCGGTCAGCGTGACCTCTTCGAAGAACTTCTTCATGCGGCCTTCGATCATCTTCTCGATCACGGCCTCGGGCTTGCCGGATTCGCGCGCCTGCTCGGTCAGGACCTGCTTCTCGCGCTCGACCAGCGCGGGGTCCAGGTCGGCCTCGCCCAGGGATGCCGGCGCGGTGGCCGCGACATGCATCGCGATCTGGCGACCGATCTCGGCATTGCCGCCGTCCAGACCGACGAGGACGCCGATCTTGCCCATGCCGTCGGTGGCCGCGTTATGCACGTAATGCACGACGGTCGGCGCGGTCACGACAACCATGCGGCGCAGGCTCATGTTCTCGCCGATCTTGGCGATGGCATCGGTCAGGACCTCGGAGACGGGCTTGCCGTCGATCTGCGCGGATTTCAGCGCCTCGATGTCGTCGACCTCCAGCGCGGCCTGGGCGATCTTGCGCACCATGGCCTGGAATTCCTCGTTCTTGCCGACGAAATCGGTTTCCGAGTTCACCTCGACCGCGACGCCCTTGCCGTCCTTGACGGCCACGGCCACCAGACCCTCGGCGGCCACGCGGCCGGATTTCTTGGCGGCCTTCGACAGGCCCTTCGTGCGCAGCCAGTCGACGGCGGCATCCATGTCGCCTTCGGTCTCGGTCAGGGCCTTCTTGGCGTCCATCATGCCCGCGCCGGTCATCTCGCGCAGTTCCTTCACCATCGCTGCGGTGATTGCCATATCCGTCTCCTCTGTGTTCAACGCGTCAGGCGGGGCATATCCCCGCCTGACGACAATTCGATGAAATCTGCAATCCGGGACGCGGATCAGGCCTCGGCCGGCGCCTCTTCGGCAGCGGGGGCCTCGTCCATCATCTCTTCCGGAGCATCGGCCAGCGAACCCAGATCGACGCCCGAGGCGCCCATATGGGCGGTCATGCCGTCCAGAGCCGCGCGGCTGACCAGATCGCAATAGAGCGAGATGGCGCGGGCCGCATCGTCATTGCCCGGGATGATATAGTCGATGCCATCGGGCGAGCAGTTGGTGTCGACCACGGCGACGACCGGGATGCCCAGCTTGCGGGCCTCCAGGATGGCCAGGTCTTCCTTGTTCACGTCGATGACGAAGATCAGGTCGGGAAGGCCGCCCATGTCGCGGATGCCGCCAAGCGAAGCTTGCAGTTTGGTCTGCTCGCGCTCCAGCTGCAGGCGCTCTTTCTTGGTCAGGCCCTCGGCGCCGCCGGCCATCGTCTCGTCGATCGCCTTCAGACGGTTGATCGACTGGCTGACGGTCTTCCAGTTGGTCAGCGTGCCGCCCAGCCAGCGGTGGTTCATGTAGAACTGCGCCGACTTCTCGGCCGCTTCCGCGATCGAGCGCTGCGCCTGGCGCTTGGTGCCGACGAACAGCACGCGGCCGCCCTTGGCGACCGTGTCGCGCACGACCTGCAGGGCCGCGTCCAGCATCGGCAGCGTCTGCGTCAGGTCGAGGATGTGGATGCCGTTGCGGTCACCATAGATGAACTCGCCCATGCGGGGGTTCCAGCGTTGGGTCTGGTGACCATAGTGAACGCCAGCTTCAAGAAGCTGACGCAGCGTGAATTCGGGAAGCGCCATGAGGAGTTCCTTTCCGGTTTGCGCCTTGGCAGGGGATCTCAGGGCGGATGCCCCAACCGGTGGACCGTTCGCGGATGTCTCCCGCGAGGGCCCGCCCCTGCCTGTGAAGTGTGCGCGCCTTAGCCCCTGGCCCGGGCGGATGCAAGTAAAATCGCCGGCCCGCCTGCCCTGTGCCGGGGCCGCGCGTGGATCCCCAGGCATGGGCGGGCGGCCTTCTTCGCTTGCATCGCCGGGGGCTTTCGGGTCAGGTTCGGGGCGATTTTTCCCAGATTTCCAGGTGCGTCATGACCCCCGAACTTCAGTCCCGCCAGACCAAGGCCCTCTGCCAGCTGGCGCCGGTCATTCCGGTCATCGTGATCCGCGACGCCGCGTCCGCCGCCGACCTGGCCCGCGCGCTGATCACCGGCGGGCTGCCGGTGCTGGAAGTGACGCTGCGCTCGGATGCCGCGCTGGACGCGATCCGCGCCATGGCGAAGGTCGAGGGCGGCCATGTCGGCGCGGGCACCGTGCTGAGCCCGGACGACGCCAAGCGCGCCAAGGATGCGGGCGCGACCTTCGCCGTCTCGCCGGGCCTGACCGACCGGCTGATCCAGGCCTGCGCCGATCTGGAGCTGCCGCTGCTGCCGGGCACCGTCACCGCCTCCGAGGTGATGCGGGCGGCGGATGCGGGCTTCGACATGCTGAAATTCTTCCCCGCCGAGGCGGTGGGCGGCGCGCCGGCGCTGAAATCGCTGGCGGGCCCCCTGCCGAAGGTCAGCTTCTGCCCGACGGGTGGGGTCTCGCCGCAGAATGCGCACAGCTACCTGTCGCTGCCCAATGTGATCTGCGTGGGCGGCAGCTGGATCGTGACCGATGCCGATGTCGCCGCCGGCAACTGGCAGGCCATCGAGGATCGCGCCCGCACGGCCGCCGCCCTGCCCCGCGGCTGACATGACCGACCTGGCCCGGGCGCGCCGCAACACCATCGTCCTTGTGCTGGCGCAGGCGATCCTGGGCGCGCAGATGTCGGTCATCTTCATCATCGGCGGGCTGGCGGGGCAGATCCTGTCCCCCCATCCCTGCCTGGTGACCCTGCCTTTGTCGATGATCATCCTGGGCTCGGCCCTGTCGGCCCGGCCGCTGGCGCGCTTCATGCAGGCGCGCGGGCGGCAGGCGGGGTTCCTGCTGGCCGTGGTCGCGGGCGCCCTGGGGGCCGCCGTGGCGGCGGCGGGGCTGTGGGTGGGGTCGTTCTGGCTGTTCACGGCAGGGTCCATGCTGACCGGCACCTACATGTCGGCGCAGGGCTTCTACCGCTTCGCCGCCACCGACACCGCGCCCGAGGATTATGCGCCGCGCGCGATCTCCTGGGTGATGGCGGGGGGGCTGGCGGCCGCGATCATCGGCCCGGCGCTGGTGCGGATGACCAGCGAGCTGACCGTGGTGCCGTTCCTGGCCACCTATCTGGCGGTGATCGCGCTGAACCTGACCGGGCCGTTCCTCTTCGCCTTCCTAGACATCCCCACCCCGCCTACCCGGCAGGACAGCGACCCCGCGGGGCGCCCGATGGGGCAGATCCTGCGCAGCCCGGCCATCGCGGTGGCGATGATCTGCGGGACGGTGTCCTATGCGCTGATGAACCTGGTGATGACCTCGACCCCGCTGGCGGTGGTGGGCTGCGGCTTCGCGACCTCGGACGCGGCCAATATCGTCAGCGCCCATGTGCTGGCGATGTTCGCGCCCAGCTTCGTCACCGGCCATCTGATCGCCCGCTTCGGGGCCGAGCCGATCGTGGGCATCGGCCTGGCGATCCTGGCCGCCGCCGGGACCGTCGCGCTGACGGGGGTGGAGCTGCCGCAGTTCTACCTCACCCTGATCCTTCTGGGGATCGGCTGGAACTTCGGCTATATCGGCGCCACCACCATGCTGACCCGCGCCCATGCCCCCGAGGAACGGGGTCGCGTCCAGGGGACCAACGATCTGATCGTGTTCGGGGGGGTGTTCCTGGCCTCGCTGTCCTCGGGAGGGCTGATGAACTGTTCGGGCGGATCGGTGCAGGCGGGCTGGAACGCGGTGAACCTGTCGATGCTGCCCCTGCTGGTGCTGGCCGGGGCGGCGCTGATCTGGCTGGCGCTGCGTCCGAAGCCGCTTTGACGGCGAGGGCGGACCGGGGGTTTCACACCCCCGGACCCCCGTGGGATATTTCCGGACCGCTGCAGGTCAGATGAGGGTCTTCTGGTCCGGCGGGGCGGGCTTGCGGCGCCGGGGCTTGTCGGGAGCGCCCTCGGGGCGGACCGCGACATGCCGGTCGCCCGCGAAGTGCAGGTCCAGCCGGGGCGCCTGCGCGGCGGCCTCGGGCGAGGTGATGACGCGCTTGTCGGGACCGCGCACGATCACGAAACCCCGCTGCAGGGTCTCTTCGGGACCGAGCGAGAGGCGCATCCGGTCGAGCCTTTCGATGGCCTCCTGGCGCTGCACCTGCCCCCGGCGCAGGCCCGCCACAAGGCGCAGATCAAGCTCGGCCAGCCTGGCATGCTGCGTGACGATGGCGCGGCGGGCCGTGGCCTCCACACGCCGGAGCGAACTGTCCAGCCGTTCCTGCAGATGGCTCAGCCGGTCGCGGGGACGGTCAAGGCGGCGGGCACGGGCCATGTCGAGCCGGGTCGCGGCGCGGTCCAGCCCGTGGCGCTTGGCCGCCGTGAACTGGCGCAGCGTGGCCGCCGGCATCGGGCGCCCCGCCAGCCGGTCGCGCCGCGCCCGCACCGTCTGGCGCAGCGCCGGCTCCAGCCGCGCGCCCTGCAGGTCCAGGCGCTGGCGGGCCCCGTCGGTCAGTGCCGAGGGGCGACCCATCGCCCGGGCCAGATCGCGCAGGCGCTGCCGGGGTCGCTGCAGGCCCTGGGCCTGGCTGCGGGCCATGCGGGCGCCCGCCTCGGCCAGACGCGCGGCCAGATCGGCGCGGACCGGCACCGCCATCTCGGCCGCCGCCGTGGGCGTGGGGGCGCGACGGTCTGCGGCGAAGTCGATCAGGGTCGTGTCGGTCTCGTGCCCCACCGCCGAGATCAGAGGAATGGCACTGTCGGCCGCCGCGCGCACCACGGCCTCTTCGTTGAAGCCCCACAGATCCTCGAGGCTGCCGCCGCCCCGCGCGACAATGATCAGGTCGGGACGCGGGACCGGCCCGCCCGGGGCCAGCGCGTTCAAGCCGCGGATGGCGGCGCTGACCTGGGGCGCGCAGCCCTCGCCCTGCACGGCCACGGGCCAGATCAGCACATGGGTCGGAAAGCGGTCGCGCAGACGGTGCAGGATGTCGCGGATCACCGCGCCCGAGGGCGAGGTCACCACCGCGATCACCCGGGGCAGGAAGGGCAGCGGGCGCTTGCGGTCCTGGTCGAACAGTCCCTCGGCGGCCAGCGCCTTGCGGCGGCGGTCCAGCATGGCCATCAGCGCCCCGGCGCCGGCGGGCTCGATCTGGTCGACGATCATCTGGTATTTCGACTGGCCCGGGAAGGTCGTCAGCCGGCCGGTGGCGATGATCTCCATCCCCTCCTCGGGGCGCTGGATCAGGCGCGCGGCCTGGCCCTTCCAGGTGACGGCGGCCAGCACGGCGCGGTCGTCCTTGAGGTCGAAATACAGATGGCCCGAGCCGGGCCGCGACACGCGCCCCACCTCGGCCCGGACGCGGACGCGGCCGAACTGGTCCTCGATGCTGCGCTTGACCGCGCCCGACAGTTCCGAGACGGTGAACTCATGCGCGTTGCTGCCCGGTTCGGGGGCGTCCTCGATGTCGTCGTCCAGCAGATCCATGCGGCTTGTTCCCTTCACCGCCCCAGACTAGAACGCCGCAAGGTCAAGCGAAAGGGCGGCAGATGAATATCCTGATCCTGGGCGGCGGCGGGCGCGAACATGCGCTGGCCTGGGCCATCCGGCAGAACCCGAAATGCGACCGGCTGATCGTGGCGCCGGGCAATGCGGGCATCGCGGGGGTGGCCGACTGCGCCGATCTGGACGTGCTGTCGCGGGCCGAGGTGCTGGAATTCGTGCAGGAGAACGCCATCGACTTCGTGGTCGTCGGACCCGAGGCGCCGCTGGCCGCCGGCGTCTCGGATGCGCTGCGCGACGCGGGCATCCTGGTCTTCGGCCCCAGCCAGGCGGCGGCGCAGCTGGAGGCCTCCAAGGCCTTCACAAAGGAGATCTGCGATGCCTGCGGCGCCCCCACCGCGGCCTGGGCACAGTTCACCGAAGGGGCCCCCGCCCGCGATTACGTGACGGCCCAGGGCGCCCCCATCGTGATCAAGGCCGACGGGCTGGCCGCCGGCAAGGGCGTCACAGTCGCCATGACGCTGGCCGAGGCCCATGCCGCGATCGACGCCATCTTCGAGGGCGCCTTCGGCGAGATGTCCGTGGTCGTCGAGGAGTTCATGGAGGGCGAGGAGGCCAGCTTCTTCATCCTCTCGGACGGCACCGACTGCCTGCCCATCGGCACCGCGCAGGACCACAAGCGCGTGGGCGAGGGCGACAGCGGCCCCAATACCGGCGGCATGGGCGCCTACAGCCCCGCCCCGGTGCTAACGCCCGCGCTGCAGGATCAGGTGATGGCGCGGATCGTCCGCCCGACCATCGCCGAGATGGCGCGGCGCGGCATGCCGTTCCAGGGGGTCCTCTATGCCGGGCTGATGATCCAGGGCGGACAGGCGCGGCTGGTGGAATACAATGTCCGCTTCGGCGATCCGGAATGCCAGGCGCTGATGATGCGGCTCGGCGCGCAGATCCTGGACCTGCTGCTGGCCTGCGCCGAGGAACGGCTGGCCGAGGCGCAGGTGGTCTGGGCCGACGATCACGCCCTGACCGTGGTGATGGCCGCCCAAGGCTATCCCGGCGCCTATGACAAGGGCAGCCGCATCTCCGGCCTGCAGCAGCTACCCGAGACTTCGTTCCAGATGACCTTCCATGCCGGAACTGCCGAGGCGGACGGGGCGATCGTCGCCACGGGCGGGCGGGTCCTCGGCTGCACCGGGCGCGGCGCGACCCTGGCCGAGGCGCATGAGCGCGCCTATGCCCTCGTCGACGCGATCGACTGGCCGCAGGGCTTCTGCCGCCGCGACATCGGCTGGCGGGCGCTCTGACCCATTCATCTTGGCAAAAATATCCCCGCCGGAGGCATCCGGCAGGCACACCGGGCACCGCCCTCAGAGGGGCGAGTACAGGCCCTCATAGATCGGCAGCAGCGTGTCCGTCTCGAACAGGCTGCTGACCGAGGTGCCGTTCCAGATGTTCAGGACGGCCTGCGTGAACATCGGCGCGGTCGGCACGATGCGGATGTTGGGCGCGGACCTGACCGCATCGGTCGGCTGGATCGAATCGGTGATGACCAGCGATTTCATCACCGAGGCCGCCACCCGCTCGACCGCCGGGCCGGACAGCACGCCATGGGTGATATAGGCGTGGACCTCGGTGGCGCCGCTGTCGGTCAGGGTCTGGGCTGCCTTGCACAGGGTGCCGGCCGTGTCGCAGATGTCGTCGACGATGATGCAGGTCTTGCCGGACACGTCGCCGATGACCGTCATCTCGGCGACCTCTCCGGCCTTCTCGCGACGCTTGTCGACGATGGCCAGCGGCGCACCGATCCGGGTGGCCAGCTCGCGCGCCCGCGCCAGGCCACCCACATCGGGCGAGACGACCATCAGGTCGGCCAACCGGCCCTTGAAGTGGTGCTTGACGTCCAGCGCGAAGACCGGCGCGGCATAGAGGTTGTCCACGGGGATGTCGAAGAAGCCCTGGATCTGCGTCGCGTGCAGGTCCAGCGTCAGCACGCGGTCGATCCCGGCCGTGGTCATCAGGTTGGCCACCAGCTTGGCGCTGATCGGCGTGCGCGCCTTGGCGCGGCGATCCTGGCGGGCATAGCCGAAATAGGGGATCACCGCGGTGATGCGCGCGGCCGAGGACCGCTTGAGCGCATCGACGATGACCAGCAGCTCCATCAGGTTGTCATTGGCCGGATTCGAGGTCGGCTGGATGATGTACATGTCCTCGCCGCGGACGTTCTCATAGACCTCGACGAAGATCTCGGCATCGTTGAACCGCTCGACGCGGGCGTCCAGCAGGCTGACGCTCATCCCGCGATGCAGGGACATGCGGCGGGCGATGGACTGGGCCAGGGGTCGGTTGGCATTGCCGGAGATCAGCTTGGGTTCGGTCATGACGGGCATGGGGGCGGGCCTTTGGCGGGTTGCGTCCGATTGCGGTTGCCTTAGCACCGGGCTAGCCTGCGGCCAACCAAGAAGGACAAACCCATGGCTCATATCGACTATTATCTGGGGACGATCAGCCCGTGGTGCTATCTGGCGGGCAACCGGCTGGAGGAGATCGCCGCCCGCCACGGCGCGCAGATCACCTACAGGCCGCTGGACCTGCTGCAGCTGTTCGACCGCACCGGCGGCATCCGTCCCGCCGACCGCCATGCCAGCCGGATGGAGTATCGCGCCCAGGAGCTGCCGCGATGGGCCGCGTATCTGGGCCTGCCCCTGAACCTGAAACCCGCGCATTGGCCGGTGAACATGGCGCCCTCGTCCTATGCGATCATCGCGGCGCAGGCGGCGGGCGGCGGCGATCTGGCCGGGCTGGTGCAGGCCATCCTGCGCGCGGTCTGGGCCGATCAGCGCGACATCAGCGACGACGCGGTGATCCGGGACCTGCTGGGCGCCAGCGGCTTCGACCCGGCCTTGGCCGACAAGGGCCTGTTCGTGGGCGCCGAGACCTATGGCCGCAATCTCGAGGATGCGGTTCAGGCCGGCGCCTTCGGCGCGCCCTTCTATGTGGTGCGCGAGACGAAGCAGCGCTTCTGGGGTCAGGACCGGCTGGACTTCCTGGACCGGCATCTGGCCGGGGCATGAGCGGGCTTCACCTGCGCCACTGGCCCGGCGATCCCGACCGGCCCGCATTGGCGCTGCATTGCATGATGGGCAGCGGCTCGGCCTGGGGGGGCATTGCCGCCGGGCTGGAGGGACGGGTCGATCTGCGCGGCTTCGACATGCCGGGCCACGGGCGCAGCGATGCCTGGCTGCCGCAAGAGGATGCGCCCGACTATCACACCGCCGTCACCCGGCTGGCCGCCGCGATGATCGACCGGCCCCTTGACCTGATCGGCCACAGCTTCGGCGCGACGGTGGCCCTGCGCATCGCCGTGGCCGCCCCCGAGGCGGTGCGCAGCCTGACCCTGATCGAGCCGGTGCTGTTCGCCGCCAGCCCGGACGCCGCGCAGGATGCCCGTGACCGCGAGATGGCCGAGCTGCTGGATCAGGGGCGGGATGACGAGGCTGCGGCGGCCTTCCTGGCCATATGGCGCGCGCAGGAGCTGGCACAGATGCCGGCCCCGGCCCGCGCGCAGGTGACCCGGCAGATCCGTCTGGTCGCCGCCACCCAGGACGCGCTGCGCCATGACAGCGCGCGGATCCTGCGGCCGGGCGGGCTGGAACAGATCGGGGCGCCGGTCCTGCTGATCCAAGGGGACCGCAGCCCCGGGGTCATCCGCGCCGTCACCGATGCGCTGGCCGCACGGCTGCCCGATGTCGGGCGCGCCAGCGTGCCCGGCGCGGGCCACATGGCGCCGCTGACCCATCCCGCCCAGGTGGCGGGCCTGATCGCGGTCAATCTTGACCGCAGCTAGAGGGCTGGATCGCAGCTAGAGGGTGAAGTCCTGCTCGTCGGGCAGCACGCCGATCGCCATCCAGGTGACGCGCAGCCGGCCGACGCGGGTGTCGCCCCAGGTCTGGAACACCGCGTCAAAGCCCGAGGCGGTGACATTCTCGGCCCGCAGGTTGCCCCGCAGGTTCCGGCTGCTGTCCAGATCCCACATGCTGGCCGACAGCTGCACGGCCGGGGGCATCAGGAACCGCTCGGAATACCTGACCGGGCTGCGGATCTCGCGCTCGCCCTCGTCGGTCCACATCGGGCCTTGGGTGTCGAAATCGGCGACCAGCCCCAGCTCTCCCTGGCAGACGCCGATCTCGTTTCTGGTGAATCGCAGCATGAACGCGCCCCTGGCCCCCGTCTTGGGTATGAAGATCAATGTGGTCTAGCCCAGCCCGGGCCGCAAAGGAAAGGCCCCGGCGCAATGCCGGGGCCCCGCAATCTGTCAGTGCCTTCCTTGTGATCAGCCGGTCCGCGATCAGTCCGGAACGGTGGACTGGTTCGGATCCAGCCCGATCTGCGTGCCAAGCGCCTGCATGTCGCCCAAGAGTTTGACGGCGGCGGTCACCACCTCTCCGCCGACATGCTCGCGCCGGTCCTGCGCCGAGCGGTGGCCGCGATGGGCCTCGGACATCATGTCGTTGAAGACCTCCTGCGTGATCTCCGCGCGCGGGTGACCGCGCTCGGCCAGCAGGCTGACGCTGTCGGCGTTGATCTCGGCAAAGCCGCCGGTCACGGCGAACTCGCTGGTGGTGCCATCGGCACCGACCAGGATGACCATGCCGGGACGCAGGGTCACGATCGTGGGCGCATGGCCGGGCATGGCGGTCAGATCGCCGTCATTGCCCGGCAGGCGGACCTCGCGCACGGGAACGGAGGCGAGGCTCCGTTCCGGCGACACGAGGTCGAACTGCATGGTATCGGCCATCTAGGTCCCCTTACGCGGCTTCGGCGGCAAGGCGCTGCGCCTTGGCCTTCACGTCCTCGATGTCGCCGACCATGTAGAAGGCGCCCTCGGGCAGGTGATCATACTCGCCCGCGACAACCGCCTTGAACGAGGCGATGGTCTTTTCCAGCGGCACCTGAATGCCGTCGGAGCCGGTGAAGACCTTGGCCACGTCGAAGGGCTGCGAC
Organism: Paracoccus gahaiensis; assembly: GCF_005048225.1. Classification (GTDB taxonomy): domain Bacteria; phylum Pseudomonadota; class Alphaproteobacteria; order Rhodobacterales; family Rhodobacteraceae; genus Paracoccus; species Paracoccus gahaiensis. The sequence continues at coordinate 50,364 of NZ_SUNI01000003.1, read as the reverse complement.
AGGAAGCGCTGGATCTTGCGCGCCCGGGTCACGGTCAGCTTGTCCTCTTCGGACAGCTCGTCCATGCCCAGGATCGCGATGATGTCCTGCAGCGACTTGTACTTCTGCAGGATGCCCTGAACGGCGCGCGCGACGTTGTAATGCTCTTCGCCCAGGATCTGCGGGTCCATCAGACGCGACGAGCTGTCCAGCGGGTCCACGGCCGGATAGATGCCCAGTTCCGAGATGGCGCGCGACAGGTTGGTCGTCGCATCCAGGTGGGCGAAGGTCGTGGCCGGCGCAGGGTCGGTCAGGTCATCGGCCGGAACATAGACGGCCTGGATCGAGGTGATCGAGCCCTTCTTGGTCGAGGTGATGCGTTCCTGCATGACGCCCATGTCGGTCGCCAGCGTCGGCTGATAGCCCACGGCGGAGGGGATGCGACCCAGCAGGGCCGACACTTCGGACCCGGCCTGCGTGAAGCGGAAGATGTTGTCCACGAAGAACAGAACGTCCGTGCCCGAGGCGTCGCGGAACTGTTCCGCCAGCGTCAGACCGGTCAGGGCGACGCGCATGCGGGCACCCGGCGGCTCGTTCATCTGGCCATAGACCAGCGCCACCTTCGATTCCGACAGATTGTCGGGGACGATGACGCCCGATTCGACCATCTCGTGATACAGGTCGTTGCCTTCGCGGGTGCGTTCACCGACGCCCGCGAACACGGAATAGCCCGAGTGCACCTTGGCGATGTTGTTGATCAGTTCCATGATCAGAACCGTCTTGCCCACGCCGGCACCGCCGAACAGGCCGATCTTGCCGCCCTTGGAATAGGGCGCCAGCAGGTCGATGACCTTGATGCCGGTCACCAGGATCTCCGAGCTGGTCGCCTGCGCCGCGAAATCGGGCGCCGGCTGGTGGATGGCACGGGTTTCCGATGCCGCCAGCGGGCTGCCTTCGTCCACCGGCTCGCCGATGACGTTCAGGATGCGGCCAAGCGTCACGTCGCCCACCGGCACCATGATCGGGTTGCCGGTATCCGTCACGGCCTCGCCGCGGACCAGACCTTCGGTCGCGTCCATGGCGATGGTGCGGACGGTGTTCTCGCCCAGATGCTGGGCAACCTCCAGCACCAGCTTCTTGCCGTTGTTCTGAGTCACCAGCGCGTTCAGGATCGCCGGCAGCGTGTCCCCGAACTGCACGTCGACGACGGCGCCGATCACCTGCGTGATTTTACCAGTGGCCTCTGCCATGTTGTCACCTTTGCTTTACGGTCAGAGCGCCTCGGCGCCCGCAATGATTTCGATCAGCTCCGTGGTGATCGCTGCCTGACGCGAGCGGTTGTACTGCATCGTCAGTCGGTCGATCATGTCGCCCGCGTTGCGCGTGGCGTTGTCCATGGCACTCATCCGCGCGCCCTGTTCGGACGCCGCGTTTTCCAGAAGGGCGGCAAAGATCTGCGTCGCGACGGATCGCGGCAGCAGTTCCGCCAGCAATTCCTCTTCGCCGGGCTCGTAATCATACAGCGCGTTCGCGGTGGCCCCTTCGGGCACCTCGGCCGGGATGATCTGGCGCGCGGTCGGGATCTGGCTGATCACCGATTCGAAGCGGTTGTAGAAGATCGTCGCCACGTCGAAATCGCCGGTCTCGAACCGCGCCAGCACCTCGTCGCTGATGCCGCGCGCGGTGTCATAGCCCATGCGCTTGACCTCGGACAGATCGACGTGATGGACAAACAGCTTGCCATAGTCACGCTTGAGCTGCTCGCGGCCCTTCTTGCCGACGGTCAGGATGGCGACCTCCTTGCCCTCGCCGCGCAGGCGTTCGGCATGGAGGCGCGCCAGCTTGACGATCGAGCTGTTGAAGCCCCCCGCCAGACCGCGTTCCGCCGTCATCACGACCAGCAGGTGACGCTTGTCCTCGCCCGTGCCCGCCAGCAGGCGCGGCGCACCCGACTGGCCCGCCGCATTCGCGGTCAGGCCGGCCATGACGGCGGACATGCGGTCGGCATAGGGACGCGCGGCTTCCGCCGCCTCCTGCGCACGGCGCAGTTTGGCGGCGGCGACCATCTGCATCGCCTTGGTGATCTTCCGCGTGTTCTTGACGCTTCCGATCCGGTTCTTCAGGTCCTTCAGACTGGGCATCTAATCCCCCTTCAGGCGCGGGTGCGGTTGTATTCGTCCAGCACCGCCTTGATCGACGCTTCCAGCTCGCCCGAAATCTTGCGGTCGTTGCGGGTCATGTCGTCCAGCAGATCGGTCTTCTGGCTGCGCAGGAACTGAAGCAGACCGTCTTCCCAGGCCACGACCTCGCGGACGGGCACGTTGTCGATATAGCCCTTGGTGCCGGCATAGATCACGATGACGATCTCGGCCGTGGTCAGGGGGCGATACTGGGGCTGTTTCATCAGTTCGGTCAGGCGGGCACCGCGGTTCAGCAGGCGCTGCGTCGAGGCATCCAGATCCGACCCGAACTGGGCGAAGGCCGCCATCTCGCGGTACTGCGCCAGTTCCAGCTTGACCGGACCGGCGACGGATTTCATCGCCTTGGTCTGGGCAGCCGACCCCACGCGCGACACCGACAGACCGGTGTTCACGGCCGGACGGACGCCCTGGAAGAACAGTTCGGTTTCCAGGAAGATCTGGCCGTCGGTGATCGAGATCACGTTGGTCGGGATATAGGCCGACACGTCGCCCGCCTGGGTCTCGATGATCGGCAGCGCCGTCAGCGAGCCCGAGCCGTTGGCCTCGTTCAGCTTGCAGGCCCGCTCCAGCAGGCGCGAGTGCAGATAGAACACGTCGCCGGGATAGGCTTCGCGTCCGGGCGGACGGCGCAGCAGCAGCGACATCTGACGGTAGGCCACAGCCTGCTTGGACAGATCGTCATAGACGATCAGCGCATCCATGCCGTTGTCGCGGAAATATTCGCCGATGGCCGCACCCGAGAACGGTGCCAGGAACTGCATCGGCGCCGGGTCGGACGCGGTGGCCGCGACGACGGTCGTGTAGGCCATCGCGCCGGTCTCTTCCAGCTTCTTGACCAGCTGCGCCACGGTCGAGCGCTTCTGCCCGATCGCGACATAGATGCAATGCAGGGTCTTCATGCCCTCGGCCTCGCGGCCGTTATAGCTCATCTGGTTCAGGATGGTGTCCAGAGCGATGGCGGTCTTGCCGGTCTGGCGGTCGCCGATGATCAGCTCGCGCTGGCCACGGCCGACCGGGATCATGGCGTCCACGGACTTGAGGCCCGTCGCCATCGGCTCGTGCACCGACTTGCGCGGCATGATGCCCGGCGCCTTCATGTCGGCGACGCGACGCTCGGTCGTCTCGATGGGGCCCTTGCCGTCGATGGGATTGCCCAGGCCGTCCACGACGCGGCCCAGCAGGGCCTTGCCCACCGGAACGTCCACGATCGTGCGCGTGCGCTTGACGGTGTCGCCTTCCTTGATGGTGCGGTCGTCGCCGAAGATCACGATGCCGACGTTGTCGGTCTCGAGGTTCAGCACCATGCCGCGGATCCCGCCCGGGAACTCGACCATCTCGCCGGCCTGGACATTGTCCAGACCATAGACGCGCGCGATGCCGTCACCGACGGACAGGACCTGACCAACTTCGGCAACTTCGGCGTCCTGGCCGAAGTTCTTGATCTGCTCCTTGAGGATCGCCGAAATTTCGGCAGCCTGGATTCCCATTATCCGACCTCTTTCATGACATTCTGGAGGGAGCTGAGCTTCGAGCGGACCGAACTGTCGATCATCTTCGAGCCCAACTTGACAATCATCCCGCCGATGAGGGTCTCATCGACGCGCGTGTTCAGCTTGACCTTTTTGCCGGATTTCTCGGCCAGGGTCTGTTTCAGGCGATCCGCCTGGACATCCGTCAGCGCGATGGCGCTGGTGACATCCGCGGTGATCTCGCCGCGCTCGGTGGCGATCAGCTCGGCCAGGCGCGCGGTCAGCTGCGGCAGCACGAACAGGCGGCGGTTCCGGGCCATCAGCTGCAGCGTGTTGGCCAGCACCGGCGACAGGCTCATCTTCGTGGCCAGCGCGCCGATGGCGCGGGCCTGGTCGTCGCGCGAATAGATCGGGCTGGCGATCAGGTCGCGCAGCTGGGCGCTGTCCGTCAGCGCGGCATCCAGATCGGCGGTCTGCGTGGCCAGGGCGTCAAGACCGCCCTCTTCCTTCGCAATCTCGAAGACCGCCTGCGCATAGCGTCCGGCGATGCTGTGGGACATGGAAACAGAGTTGGCCACGGTCATCCTTTACGGTTTGCGCAAACCCCGCTGGCGGGCCGGGCGTGTCTGCCTGGTCTGTCGCGGGGTGCGGGTCGCGGTCGCGCGGCTTTTGGAGGGTCGCGCGCAAATCTGGGGCGTCTCTAGCAGGTGATTTCACCCCCGGCAACCGTCAAGGACAGGTTAAGACACGCCTTTGCGACCAAAGGGGGCCGGTTGAGGGAAACCGGCCACGGGCAGCGCTAACACCGCTTTCGCCCCCCAGGTTCCCCGGCGGGCGGGACCGGGCGCCCCATCCCGAGTCATGGCCCGGGTCAGGGCGATTTCGGTGGCGCGTCCGGGCCTTGAGCGACTCGCCCCGCCGGCGCCACCGGGGCGCCGCGCGGACGCGGACGCGCCACGCCGTCCAGGATCTCGCGCGGGCTGGGCACGTGGATGCGCACGCCGGGACCGATGGGCGCGCGGGTCTGCTTGGTCAGTTCGACCAGGATCACGCCGGCGATCAGCACCCGGCTGATGCGGGCGCCGCTGCGTTCCCAGAACTGGGCGCTGCGCAGCCAGAATCGCCGGTCCGAGGGCGGGATATAGACCGCGCTGCCGTGCCAGTCGGGCAGGAACCCCGCCCGTCGCAACTGCGCCTCGATCTGGCCCGTGGTATAGGCCCGGCCAAAGCCGAAGGGCGTGCGGTCGCTGGCCGCCCACAGCCCGGCGCGGTTGGGTGCCATCACCATCATCCGCCCCCCCGGCCCCAGGCAGCGCCAGGCTTCGGCCAGCAGCTCGCGCGGATGCTCGCTGGTCTCCAGCCCGTGCAGCATGACCAGCCGGTCCAGGCTGCCGGTCTCGACCGGCCAGGCGGTCTCGTCGCACAGGACGGAGCGGTTCGGCTGCCCCGCCGGCCAGCCCATCACCCCCTGCGGCCCCGGCATCAGCGCCGTCACCCGCCGCGCGGTCGACAGATAGGGCCGCAGCATCGGCGCCGCGAAGCCGAAGCCCGCCACCGTCATGCCCGACACGCTGGCCGGACCCCATCGCCCGGTCAGCCGGTCGCGCAGGATGCGCTGGACCACACGGCCAAGCGCGCGCTGATAGTAGAAGCGCCGCAGCTGGTCGATGTCATGGTGCATTGCGCATGGGTCCCGGGTTTGACAGGCTCAGGTGACCACAAGGAGAAGGATTTGCCAATGCCGCTGGATCTGGTCACGCTGCGCTGCCTCAAGGACAACTACGCCTATCTGCTGCATGGCGGGGGCGGCACCGTGCTGATCGATGCGCCCGAGGCCATGCCGATCCTGACCGAGCTGGAGGCGCGGGGCTGGGGCCTGGACGCGATCCTTTTGACGCATCACCATGACGACCACATCCAGGCGGTGGCCGAGATCGTCGCGGCGACCGGCGCCAAGGTGATCGGCGCCGATGCCGATGCGGGGCGCCTGCCGCCCCTGGACCTGCGCGTGCGCCCCGGCGAGCCGCTGGAGATCCTGGGAGAGCCGGTCGGCATCCTCGACGTGTCGGGCCATACGGTCGGCCACATCGCCTTCCATTTTCCGCAGAGCGCGATGGCCTTCACCGCCGACAGCCTGATGGCCCTGGGCTGCGGGCGGCTGTTCGAGGGCGATCCGGCGATGATGTGGGACAGCCTGTCGCGGCTCAATGCCCTGCCCGGCGACACGCTGATCTGCTCGGGCCACGACTACTGCGCGGCCAACGGCGCCTTCGCTTTGTCTGTCGATCCCGACAATGCCGCCCTGCAGGACCGGCTGGCCGACATTGCCGAGGCCCGCAGCCCCTGCGCCCCCGCCACGCTGGAGGTCGAGCGCGCGACCAACCCCTTCCTGCGCGTCGCCGCCCTGCGCAGCTTGCTTGGACTGGAGGGAGCGGACGACGCCCAGGTCTTCGCCCGTCTGCGGGCCATGAAGGACGATTTCTGATGTCCGTTCCGGGGCCCGCCGCGATGTCGCACCCGCGCGCTGCGGGGGCGCCCCGCTTGAAATGCGGGCGCCGCGATATCACATCTGCCTCAACCGGGGGAAAAACGTGGCACATGTGGGAGAAACCACTTGATGCCGGGTGAAATCCACCAAATCTTAAAACCATCGTGACAGTCTGGGCAGGTGGGCCGCGAACGGGCCCATACCGCCAGCCGACTGACAGGAGACGACCCGTGCCAAGTTTCTCGACCTCCCTGGAACAGGCCATCCATCAAGCGCTCGCGCTGGCGAACGAACATCGACATGAACTTGCGACGCTGGAACATCTGTTGCTGGCCCTGACCGAGGAACCGGAAGCGGTCAAGGTCATGCGGGCCTGCAACGTGGATCTGGAAGAGCTGCGCAAGACCCTCGTCGATTTCATCGAGGATGACCTCTCCACCCTGATCACCGATGTCGAAGGCTCCGAGGCGGTGCCCACGGCCGCCTTCCAGCGCGTCATCCAGCGCGCCGCCATCCATGTCCAAAGCTCGGGCCGCCAGGAGGTGACCGGCGCCAACGTGCTGGTGGCCATCTTCGCGGAACGCGAATCGAACGCGGCCTTCTTCCTGCAGGAACTGGACATGACCCGTTACGACGCGGTCAACTTCATCGCGCATGGCGTGGCCAAGAACCCCTCCTTCAACGAGCCCCGCAAGGTCGTCGGATCCGAGGAGCCGGTCGAACAGAAGCAGGCCGAGGCCGCGCAGGAATCCAAGGACGAAAGCGCGCTCGGCAAGTATTGCGTCGACCTGAACGTGAAGTCCCGCAAGGGCGACGTGGACCCGCTGATCGGCCGCGAGCCCGAGGTGGAGCGCGCCATCCAGGTCCTGTGCCGTCGGCGCAAGAACAACCCGCTGCTGGTGGGCGATCCCGGCGTGGGCAAGACCGCCATCGCCGAGGGGCTGGCGCTGAAGATCACCCGGGGCGAGACCCCCGAGGTGCTGGCCGGCGCCACGATCTTCTCGCTGGACATGGGCTCGCTGCTGGCCGGCACCCGCTATCGCGGCGATTTCGAGGAGCGGCTGAAGGCCGTGGTCAAGGAACTCGAGGCGCATCCCGACGCGATCCTCTTCATCGACGAGATCCATACGGTGATCGGCGCGGGCGCCACCTCGGGCGGGGCGATGGACGCCTCGAACCTGCTCAAGCCCGCCCTGGCGGCGGGCAAGCTGCGCTGCATGGGCTCGACCACCTACAAGGAATACCGCCAGCATTTCGAGAAGGACCGCGCCCTGGCCCGCCGGTTCCAGAAGATCGACGTGAACGAGCCCTCGGTGCCCGATACCGTCAAGATCCTGATGGGGCTCAAGCCGCATTTTGAGAAGCATCACGACCTGCGCTATACCAATGACGCGATCAAGTCGGCGGTCGAGCTGGCCAGCCGCTACATCAACGACCGCAAGTTGCCCGACAGCGCCATCGACGTGATCGACGAGGCGGGCGCGGCCCAGCATCTGGTGACCGAAAGCAAGCGGCGCAAGACGATCAGCCCGAAGGAGATCGAGGCCGTCGTGGCCAAGATCGCCCGCATCCCGCCCAAGAACGTCAGCAAGAACGATGCCGAGGTGCTGCGCGATCTGGATGCCGGGCTGAAGCGCGTGGTCTTCGGTCAGGACGATGCCATCGAGGCCCTGTCCAGCGCGATCAAGCTGGCCCGCGCCGGGTTGCGCGAGCCCGAGAAGCCCATCGGCAACTATCTGTTCGCCGGACCCACGGGCGTCGGCAAGACCGAGGTGGCCAAGCAGCTGGCCGCCAGCCTGGGGGTCGAGCTGATCCGCTTCGACATGTCGGAATACATGGAGAAGCACGCCGTCAGCCGTCTCATCGGCGCGCCTCCGGGCTATGTCGGCTTCGATCAGGGCGGGCTTCTGACCGACGGCATCGACCAGCATCCCCACAGCGTGCTGCTGCTGGACGAGATCGAGAAGGCGCATCCCGACGTCTTCAACATCCTGCTGCAGATCATGGATGCGGGGCGGCTGACCGACCACAATGGCCGGGCGGTGGACTTCCGAAACGTGATCGTCATCATGACCTCGAATGCGGGGGCGGCGGACGCGGCGAAAGCGGCTATCGGCTTCGGGCGTGACCGGCGCGAGGGCGAGGATACGGCCGCGATCGAGCGGACCTTCACGCCCGAGTTCCGCAACCGTCTGGACGCGATCATCAGCTTCGCGCCGCTGTCGCGCGACGTGGTGGTGCATGTGGTCGAGAAGTTCGTTCTTCAACTGGAGGCTCAGCTGATGGACCGCAACGTCCATATCGAACTGACCCCCGAGGCCGCCAACTGGCTGGCCGAGAAGGGCTACGACGACCGCATGGGCGCCCGCCCCCTGGGCCGGGTGATCCAGGAGAGCATCAAGAAGCCCCTGGCCGAGGAACTGCTGTTCGGTCGCCTGACCAAGGGCGGCGTGGTGCGCGTGAAGATCGAGGACGACAAGCCCGCCTTCGACATCACCGGCCCCGACGCGCCCCGCATCGGCAAGTCCAAGACCCCGCTGCTGACCGCCGAATAGGGCGCTTGGCCTGAGATGAACGAGGCCCCGCCGGATCGGCGGGGCCTTTGTCGTTGAGCGAGAGGGTCAGGGCTGCCTTTTTCGATCCGCAGGACGGCGTCTCTGATGCAATGCTAGGATCCTTGAACGGGTCGCCTGCGGCGCCGGCTGCCAACCCGTCCGATACGGCGCTGCCCGTCGCGCTCGTCGGCGCGGCAGGATCCATGCGTCGGCCTTTGCGCAGACGCTGCCAACCTGTCCGGTGCGGCGCCGCTCGTTGCGCCTGCCGCGGCGGCAGGATCCATCCCTGAACCTTCCGCGGAGGTGCACAAGCTGTTGCACGAGGCGTGTCCCGTCGGTGAAAGCCGCCGCGCAGGGTGTGGCGCAGAAAATCATCGACCCTTTCCGCTCTCACTGCCGTCGCGGGCGATCGACAGGCTCGGGTCTCCCGCAGTGACAGCGAGACCCGCCCCGTCGCCGGTCCAGTCGGCAACACGCGCAACCGATCTCCCTGACCTCGGCGACATTCCCGAGGCCCGCGATCAGGCTGGTCCCTGCGGCTGCGGGGGCGTCCTTCTCTGAGGCCGCGTGCGCCACATGACGAAGAGGCCCGACAGCAGGATCATGCCCGAGCCGATCCAGGTCCAGAAGTCGATCGTCTCTCCGAACAGCCCGACGCCCAGAGCCAGGCCGAACAGCAGGCGGACATAGCGGAACGGCGTCACGGCGGACACGTCGCCCGTGCGCATCGCCTTCATGAGGCAGGAATAGGCCAGAACGCCGCTGGCCACCGCCCCCGCCACGAAGGCCCAGACCAGAGGCTCAGGCCGCACGATCCCCGCCCCGTCCCAGAGCGAGAAGATCGCGCCCGCCGCCACGATCGCCAGAAAGCCGTAGAACCCCAGCACCGAGGTGCCAAGCGACACAGGCGCCGCACGGCTGGCCAGATCCCTGCCCGCAAAGCCCAGCATCCCCACCACCGCCAGGATGGACAGCATCGAGAAGCCCTCGGTGCCGGGGCGCAGGATGACCAGCACGCCGGCCATGCCGGTCGCGATGGCGATCCAGCGGCGCCAGCCGACCTTTTCCCCGAACAGCAGCGCGGCGGCGGCGACCACGACGATCGGCGTCGCCTGCAGGATCACCGTCGCCGCCGACAGCGGGATCAGCGCCAGCGCCAGCACATAGAAGAGCCGCCCCATGATCTCGAAGACCACCCGGATGCGCATGGGCCGCGAGGCCACGTCGCGGGTGACCAGACGCTCGCCCGACAGGGTCGCGATGAGGGCGAAGGCCAGCGCGCCCCCGGCTCCGAAGAGGATCAGCACCTGCCCGACCGGCAGCGTGTCGGTGGCACCCTTCACGAAGGCATCCTCGACGGCGAACAGCGCCATGGCCGTGATCATCCACAGGGCGCCGACAAGGTTTGCCCGCTCCTGCGGCGATCTGGCCGGACGGGGCCGGGCGTGGTCAGATGGGGATGCCATTCACCCGCCCTCGCGCAAGGGGGCCGCAGGCGTGGCCGCCCGGCAGGTGTCGGGGGCCGGGACGGCACGAAGGGGTCGGATGTCCAAGGTCGGGCCTCAATGCGGGGGGGATCGGTTCGGGGACCTCTATAGGGCATCACGTCCCGAAGGCCAGCGCCGCCCGCGCGCCCCGGGATCCGCATCGCCTTGCATGACGCCCGAAAGCGGCCTTAGATCGGCTGAGATCAAGGGAGGATCGCATGAGCCTGTACGCACTGGACGACCGCCACCCCGAACTGGCCCCGGACGGGTCGTGCTGGATCGCGCCCGGCGCGCGGGTGATCGGGCATGTCCGGCTTGGCGCGAATGTCGGCATCTGGTTCGGGGCCGTGCTGCGCGGCGACAACGAGCTTCTGGACATCGGCGTGGACACCAATGTCCAGGATCAGGTGATGATCCATTCCGACGCGGGCTTTCCGGTCACCATCGGGCGCGGCGTGACTATCGGGCACCGGGCCATCGTGCATGGCTGCTCGGTCGGCGACAACAGCCTGATCGGCATGGGGGCCATCGTGCTGAATGGCGCGCGGATCGGGCGGGACTGCCTGATCGGGGCCGGGGCGTTGATCCCCGAGGGGCGCGAGATCCCCGACGGCTCGCTGGTCATGGGCACGCCCGGCAAGGTCGTGCGCGCGCTGGACGCGGCCGCCATCGAGAAGCTGCGCCGATCGGCTGAGGGCTATGTCGCCAACCGGCAGCGCTTTCAGGACGGGCTGCGCCGGATCGACTGACCGGCGGGCGGTTCTCAGGCCCGCGCCGCCCGCCGCGCCCGGATCATCCCCACCAGCGGCAGCGCCAGCAGTGCCAGCGTGGCGATGACGAAGGCGCAGGCGACCGGGCGCTCCAGGAAGATCATCGGGTCCCCGCGCGAGATCAGCAGCGCGCGGCGCAGGTTCGTCTCGATCAGCGGGCCCAGCACGAAGCCCAGCAGCAGCAGCGCCGGGCTGAAGGCCGCCACCGACAGCGCATAGCCGATGGCGCCGATGCCCGCGACCATGACGATGTCGAAGGTCGATCCGCGCACCGAATAGACCCCCAGGCAGACGAAGACGATGATCGCGGGATAAAGCCAGCGGAACGGGATGCGCAGCATCGCCACCCAGATCCCGATCAGCGGCAGGTTCAGGATCAGCAGGAACAAGTTGCCGATGCCGAAGCTGACGACCAGCCCCCAGAACATGTCGGGATTGGCCTCCAGCATCATCGGGCCCGGCTGGATGCCATGGATGACCAGCGCGCCCAGCATCAGGGCCATGATCGGATCGCCGGGGATGCCCAGGGTCAGGGTCGGCACGAAGGCCGTGATCGAGGCCGAGTTGTTGGCGGCCTCGGGCCCGGCGATGCCCTCGATCGCGCCCTTGCCGAAGCGCTCGGGCCGGCGGGCGACGCGCCGCTCCATCGCATAGCTGAGGAAGGACGAGATGGTCGAGCCGGTGCCCGGCAGCGCCCCGAAGAACCCGCCCAGCAGCGTGCCGCGCGTGATGGGGGCGAACAGGCGCCGCACATCGTCGCGGGCGGGGACCAGCTGGCGCAGGCTGACACGCGGCGGCGGGCCGTCGCGTTCGGCCTTGCGGATGTTGCCGATCACCTCGGCCAGCCCGAAGAGGCCCATCGCCAGCGCGACCAGGTTGATGCCGTCCATCAGCTGGACCTGCCCGAAGGTGAAGCGCTGCGCCCCGGAATTCACATCGGTGCCCACGCAGCCCAGCAGCAGGCCCAGAACCACCATCGCCAGGCTTTTCGCAGGACGTCCCTCGCCGATGGTCGAGGCCGCGACCAGGCCCATGACCATCATCGCCGTGTATTCCGCCGCCCCGAAGCTGGTGGCCAGCTGTCCCAGCCAGCCCGCCAGCACGACCAGTATCACGATCCCCAGCATCGAGCCCGCGAAGGACGAGATCATCGCCGTGAACAGCGCCACCCCCGCCCGGCCCTGCTGGGCCATCGGATAGCCGTCCAGCGTCGTCACCGCCGATTGCGGCGTGCCCGGCAGGCGCAACAGGATCGAGGCCACCGCGCCGCCGTATTGCGCGCCGTAATAGACCGCCGCCAGCATCACCAGCGCCGCTTGGGACGAGATGTAATAGGTGATCGGCAACAAGAGCGTGATCGCCGCCATCGCGCCGATGCCCGGCAGCACGCCCACCAGTGTGCCCAGCACCGCACCCAGCAGGCTGTAGATCAGGACCGAGGGCTGCAGCGCCACCTCCAGCCCCTGGGCCAGTCCGTCCAGCGTGGTCATCTCAGCGGCTCCATGGCCAGACGGGGATCGACAGGTTCAGCCCGGCGATGAACAGCAGCCAGACCAGCGCGGTCACCGCCAGCGTCAGCAGAGCCCGCCACAGAAGGCCGCCGCGCGGCGCCACCGCGCTGGAGATCGCCACGCTCAGCGCCGTGCTGGCCATCAGGCCGATCCGGTCCAGCAGCAGGCCGAAGACCAAGAGCGACCCGATGACGCCCACCGCCTGCGCCCAGGCAAAGGGCCGGACCTGGCCGGGGCGGTTCAGCGCAGGGATCGCGATCAGCAGGCCCAGGCCCGCCAGCCCCAGCCCCAGCACCACCGGAAAGAAGCCCGGCCCCATCCGGCGCAGGGTGCCGAACTCATAGTGCAGCGCCGCATAGCCGGCCACGGCCAGCCCCGTCAGGGCCAGCACCGCGCCCCAGGCCAGATCGTGCCAGTCGGGTGTCGGGCCGGAGATCGGGCCGGGCAAGGCTCAGTTCGCCGCAGGCAGGCCGTCGATCACGCCGCCCCACAGCGCGGTGTCGTCAGCGATGCGCTTCGTCAGATCCTCGGGCGTGCCGGGCTGGACCTGCCAGCCCATGGCCAGCAGCCGCTCGGTCACGGTGGGGTCCTGCAGGATGCGGCCCAGCTCCTCGTTCAGCCGCGCGACGATGGCGGGATCGGTCCCGGCGGGGGCGATGAAGGCGTTCCACAGCTCGGCCCGGAAATCCTCGGGCAGCCCCGCCTGCCCGGCCAGCACCGGCACGTCGGGCACCTGCGCGAAGGCCTCGGCCGAGGTGATGCCCAGCATCTTCATCGTGCCCGCCTCCACCTGCGGCAGCGCGGCCGAGGGCGCCATGAAGCCGCTGTCGATCTCTCCGCCCAGGATCGAGGTGGTGACCTCGGCATAGCTCTGGAAGGGGATGTGGAACAGCTCGACCCCCGCCGCCCCGGCGAACAGTTCTGCCGTCAGATGCGCGCCCGATCCCTCGCCGACCGAGCCATAGCTGATCGCCTCGGGCTCGGCGCGGGCGGCCTCGAGGAAGGCCTCGGCGCTGTCGGCGGGAAAATCGGCGGCGACGGCCAGGACCAGCGGGCTGGTGGCGATCAGCCCGACCGGGGCGATGTCGGCCTGCGGGTCATAGCCCAGATCCGGGATCAGCCGCGCCGCGGTCGTCAGGGGGCCGTTGATGGTGATGCCGAAGCTGTAATCGTCCTGGCCCCGCGCCAGCATCTGCTGGACGCCGATCACGCCCCCGGCCCCGGGCCGGTTCTCGACCACGACCGGTTGACCAAGCGCCTCGGCCAGCGGCTCGGCCACCAGCCGCGCGATGGTGTCGGGCGACGAGCCCGCCGGAAAGCCCACGAAGACATGGACCGGCTCGGACGGCCAGTCCTGCGCATGGGCTGAGGTCGCGATCAGCGATCCCCCCAGCAGGGCGGCACGGACAAGGCGGCGGTGGCGGTCGGTCATGGCGAAGATCCCCCCAAGGCGTCAAACGATACCGCTTGTTCGACGTTTGCGCCTGTGGCGTCAACCCGGGGCCTCCCCAAAGGCGGAACCGCCGGCGCCCCGACTTTGGTGGCAAGGGGCCTCGCCGCGCTGGCAACGTGATCCGACTGGCTGCACAATCTGCAAGCAACGAGGGAGGCAGCATGGACGCTCTGGGCGAAAGCGATGTCGCGCGCGACATGGTCCGGGCGCTGGCCGAGGACGTGGCGCGGACGCTGGTGGGCCATGACTGGCTGGTGGAGCGGCTGCTGATCGCCTGCCTGACCGGCGGCCATGTCCTGCTGGAAGGCCCGCCGGGCATCGCCAAGACGCGGGCGGTCAAGCAGCTGGCCGCGCGGCTGCCGGGCGATCACGCCCGCATCCAGTGCACGCCCGACCTCTTGCCCTCGGACCTGACCGGCAGCCAGATCTTCCGCCCCGAGACGGGCCGGTTCGACTTCCTGCCCGGCCCGGTCTTCCACAACATCGTCCTGGTGGACGAGATCAACCGCGCGCCCCCCAAGGTGCAATCCGCCCTGCTGGAGGCCATGGCCGAGGGCCAGGTCACGACCGGCGGCCAGACCCGCCCCCTGCCCGATCCCTTCATGGTCGTGGCGACCCAGAACCCGATCGAGCACGAGGGCACCTTCCCGCTGCCCGAGGCGCAGATGGACCGCTTCCTGCTGCATCTGCGCCTGGACCTGCCGGGCGCCGAGGACGAGCGCGCCATCCTGGACATGGTCGAGGCCGAGGGGCGAAGCGCGCCTCCTTCGGCAGGCCCTCGCATCGAGGCGGGCGATCTGGCCCGCGCCCGCGCGCAGGTGGCGGCGGTGCATCTGGCCCCCGTGCTCAAGGATTTCATCATCCGGCTGGTGATGTCGACCCGGCCCGGCGGGCTGCTGGCCGACGCGGTCGAACATCCCGTCTCGCCGCGCGGCACGCTGGCCCTGGCGACGGCGGTCCGGGCGCGGGCCTGGCTGGACGGGCGCGATCACGGGCTGCCCGAGGATGTCGCCGCGCTGGCCCCCGACGCGCTGGCCCACCGGCTGGTCCCGGACTGGAAGGCGCAGAGCGAGGGGCGCGACGGGCGCCGGCTGATCGACGAGGCGCTGCAGGCGATCCGCCCGTGGTAGCGGCCTGGCGCCAGGCACCCGGGATCGCGCTGCCCCTGCGCGACCTGCTGGACCTGCGCCTTGGTGCCACCCGGGGCGCGCGGGCCAGGCCCATGGCGCGACGGTCCGGCGTCATGGCCTCGCGCCAGCCCGGCAGCGGCATGGACCTGCGCGAGATCCGCGCCTATGTGCCGGGCGACGACCCGCGCCGGCTGGACCCCTCGGCCACGGCGCGGACCGGCACGCCCCATGTCCGCGCGCTGCACGAGGATCGCGACGACATCACCCTGCTGATCGCGGATTTTCGCGCCCCGATGCTATGGGGCACCGGGGCCGCGCTGCGCTCGGTCAGCGGCGCGCTGCATCTGGCGGCGAGCGGCTGGCAGGCGGTGGGGCGGCAGGGCGCGGTGGGGCTGATCGTCGCCGACCCGCAGGGCGTGCGCGCCCTGCCCCCAACGCCGGGCGACCGGCACATGGCGGGGCTGTGCCGCCTCTTGGCCGATCGCCATGCGGCGGCGCTGGACGCGACCCCCGGGCCCCAAGCCTCGCTGACCGAGGCGCTGTCCCTGGCCGCCGGCCAGGCGCCCGCCGGCGCCCGCGTGATCCTGACCACCGCGCCCGACGGCTGGCCGTCCGCGCAGGCCGCCCTGTCGCGCCTGGCCCGGAAGCGGCAACTGGAGGTCGCGCTGATCCTCGATCCGCTGGAGCTGGCGCCCCCCGCCCGGCCCCTGCCCGTCACCCATGACGGCACCGCCCGACTGGCGCGGCTGCAGCCCGCCGATCTGGGGCGGCAGATGGACCTCTTGTCGGCGCTTGGCGCCCTGCCGCGCCGGGTGGACCCGTGACCCATGACCAGATGATGCAGGCCCTGTCGCCGGTCCGCCTGCCCCTGACGATGGCCACGCTGTCGCTGCCCGAGATGGCGGCGCTGCTGGCCTTCGGCATCCTGTCCGGGCTGGTCGTCGCGGCGGCGGTCCTGCCCCTGACCCGCCGCCGCGCCCCCCGCCGCAGGACCCGGCTGGCCGATCTGCGCGCCCTGCCGGTGCCGCAGCGGATGCTGGCCCTGGCGCGGCATCTGGGCCATCTGCCCGACGCCCTGCGCGCCGCCGCCTATGGTGCCGCCCCGCCCCCCTCGGACCGCCGCATCGAGCGTCTGGCCCGCCGCGCCCGCCTGTGCCGGATGTGGCGGCGATGAGCCTCGCCGCCCCCTGGCTGCTGGTCCTGCTGCCTTTGCCGCTGCTTCTGCGCTGGCTGCTGCCACCTTTGGTGCAGCCCCGCCGGGCCTTGCGCGTGCCCGCCCATCTGGCGCCCGCCGGGGAGGCGGCGGGCCTGCCCGACCTGCGCGACACGCCCTGGCTGGCGGCGCTGGCCTGGGTGCTGCTGGTCCTGGCGCTGGCCGGGCCGCGCGTCGAGCGGCAGGCCGATGTCATCCCCGCCAGCGGCCGCGACATCGTGCTGGCGCTGGACCTGTCGGGCAGCATGGAGCAGCAGGATTTCACCCTGGACGGCCAGCCCGTCTCGCGCCTGGACGCCGTCAAGGCCACCGCCCGCGCCTTCGTGGCAGGGCGGACCGGCGACCGGATCGGGCTGGTCATCTTCGGCGGCCGCGCCTATGTGGCAGCCCCCCTGACCTTCGACATGGGCGCCGTGGTGCAGGCCATCGACGAGGCGCAGATCGGCATCTCGGGGCGCGGCACGGCCATCGCGGACGGGCTGGGGCTGGCGATCCGGCGGCTGGACGGCAGCGAGGCGCCAAGCCGCGTGGTCGTCCTGCTGTCGGACGGGGTGGACACCTCGGGCAGCGTCCCGGCGATCGAGGCCGCGCGGCTGGCCGCCGCCCATGGGCTGCGCGTCCACACCATCGCGCTTGGCCCCGAGGATCTGGAAAGCCGCCCCGCCGCCCGCGACGCCGTCGACGTGGCCACGCTGCGCGCCGTGGCCGAGATGGCGGGCGGCGCCCTGTTCCGCGTCCGCAGCACCCCCGATCTGCAGGCCATGGCCGAGGCGCTGGACCGGCTGGAGCCCAGCCCGGGCGAGCGGCCTCCGCTGCGCTACTGGCAGGGGCTGTGGATCTGGCCCGCCGCGCTGGCGGCCCTGCTGATGGCCGTGGCGCTTCTGGACCCCCGCATCCTGACGGGCCGGCGGGCATGAGCGGGCTGATCCTCTTGCGCCCCTGGTGGCTGGCGGCGCTCTTGCCCGCCATCGCGCTGGCGGTGCTGGCCTGGCGGCGCGGACCGCAGGCGGGGGGGTGGGAGCAGGTGATGCCGCCGCAGATGCTGGCCGCGATGCAGGCGCTTGGCGGCTTCGACGGCGCGACGAACGGATGGGTGCGGCTGCTGCCGGTGGTCGCGCTGCTGGCATTGATCCTGGGCCTGTCCAGTCCCGCTATCCGCCGGGCCGATGCGCCCTTGCTGGCGCGCACCGACAGCGTGCTGATCGCCATCGACATGTCGCCCTCGGTCGCACGCGGCCCGGCGCTGGCCGCGGCGCAGCAGGCGGCGGCGGCGCTGCTGCAGGGCTTGGACGGGCGCCCCACCGGCCTGATCCTCTTCAGCGGAGAGGCCTATGCCGCCTCGGCCCCCACCACCGATCCGCGCACGCTGCAGACGCTGGTCGCGGTGCTGGACGTCGACACGGTGCCGGGACAGGGCAGCCGCCCCGCCGCCGCCCTCGGTCTGGCGGGACAGATGCTGACCGAAGCCGACCGCGCCGATCTGGTGCTGATCTCGGACGGGGGCGGGGTGGATGCGCAGGCGCTGGCCGAGGCCGAGCGCATCGCCGCCGCCGGAGGGCGGATCTGGGCCCTGCGGATCGAGGGCGCCCCGCCGGGGGTTCCCCTGCCCCCGCCCGGGGCACTGGCCCGGCTGGTGCGGGGCGGCGGTCAGGTGATCGAGGCCGCCGAGGTCGACCGGCTGGCCGTGCGGCTGCAGCGCGGCGGCGAGACGACCCGCGATCCCGCCCTGACGGCGCTCGGCTTTCTGGATCTGGGCCCGTTCCTGGCCGCGCTGGCCGCCCTGCCCCTTATGATGATGCTGAGGCGCGCGCGATGAGGGCGGCGGCGATCCTTCTGGCCGGCGCGCTGGCGCTTCTGGCCTATGCCGGCCCCGGCGGGATCGGCACCCTGGCTTTGCGCCTTGGCGCCGAGGGCGTGGCGCTGGCGCTTCTGGACGATGACGGGGCGCGCGGCGTGGCGCATTACCGTCGGGGCGATTTCGCCCGGGCCGATGCGGATTTCGCCCGGGCGGGACGCGCGCAGACCTACAACCGGGCGCTGTCCCTGGCGGCGACGGGCGATTACCCGCTGTCGGTCGCCTATTTCGACGCGGTCCTTTTTGCCACGCCCGCCGACGAACAGGCCCGGGCCAGCCGCGATCTGGTCGCCACGATGTTTCCGCCCCAGCTGGGCGACAGCACCGCGCCGGGCCGCATCTTCGGCGCCGGAGGCCGCCCCACGGACGATCTGATCGCCAATGCGATGACCGAGGCCGCCTCGGAAAGCTGGCGACGCCCGCCGCTGGCGCGCGGCATGGCCGCCAGCGATGCCTGGCTGGAGACGATTACCGACGATCCGGGCGAGTTCCTGACCCTGCGTCTGCAGGCCGAGCATGACCGCCGCACCCAGATGGGGCTGATCCGCCCCGAGGCGGGCGACCCGTGGTGATAAGGCTGGTCCTGCTGCTGCTCCTCTGGGCCGGCCCGCTGCAGGCCGAATCCCCGCCTCTGGCGCCGGGCGAGGCGCGGCTGATGATCCTGCACGATCACGGCAACCCGGTGGTGGCCGAGATGGTGCGCCTGACTTTGCGCGGCGAATACGACCTGACCGTCTCGCTGGAGGATCTGAAGTTCCCCGGCTCGGACGCCTATGACTGGATGCAGATCGATCAGGACCGCTGGTTTCAGGAACGCATCGGCGGTCGCATGATCCAGATCTTCGAGCGCGACATCGCGCTGTTCCCGCGGCAGGCCGGGGATCTGACGATCGGCCCGCTGGTCCATGACCTGACCCATATCACCCGCGCCGGCGCACGCGAGCCGCTGCGCGTGACATCAGACCCCACGCGGCTGACCGTGAAGCCCTTCCCCCATGGCAGCCGGCCGATGACCGCCCGCACGCTGGTCCTGACCGACGAGCTGTCGGCCCCGCCGGGCCGGCTGCTGCCGACCGACATCCTGACCCGGCGAGTCACGATCGAGGCCCTGGGCGCGATGGCCCATCACCTGCCGCCCCGCCCCGACATCAGCCAGCCCTGGCTGATCAGCTTCACCCTGCCCGAGATCCG
Organism: Paracoccus gahaiensis; assembly: GCF_005048225.1. Taxonomy (GTDB): domain Bacteria; phylum Pseudomonadota; class Alphaproteobacteria; order Rhodobacterales; family Rhodobacteraceae; genus Paracoccus; species Paracoccus gahaiensis. The sequence continues at coordinate 31,062 of NZ_SUNI01000003.1, read as the reverse complement.
CGAGACCACCCCGACCCCGCAGGGCCCGGTGGCGCGCGTGGTCTGGGAATGGCAGATGCGCCCCCGCACCGGCGAGCCGGGCGTGCTGCCGGCCGTGCCCTTCGTCTGGTTCGACACCGACGCCCGCCGGGTCGAGGTCGCGGCGATGAAGCCGATCCCCTTCGGCTTTGCGGGCTTCACCACCTCCTCGGGGCTGGCCTCGGGGCTGGGGCCGGGCTGGACGATGGCGGGGCTGGCGGCCCTGGGCTTCGGGGCGGGGCTTCTGGCGGTGCTGCGGCGCCGGCTGCCTGATCTGCGCCACCGGCTGCGGGGGCTTCGGCCCAACCCCCATGCGGGCGCCCTGCGCGCGGCGGCGGCCCGGGGCGATCTGGTGGCGCTGCGCGCGGCGGCCGCCGATCACCGGGCCTGGCGGGGGGCCGACAGCCCCGCGCATCGCCGCCTGCTGGACCGGCTGGACCGGCAGATCTATCAGCCCACGCAGGACGGCGCCTTCGACGCGCGGGGATGGCTGGCCGACTATCTGCGCCTGCGGGCCTGAGGCGCGCGGCCTTCCGGCTTGACCTGCCGCCGTAGCGGCGGCATTCAGGGTGCTGATGGTTCCCGGCCAAGCCACGCGCGGCCGGGTGAAAAGGGAACACGGTGCGGTGTAGCCAACAGGCGCCAAATCCGTGACTGCCCCCGCAACTGTAAGCGGCGAGCGTCCCCCGATGCCACTGCGCCCCACCGGGTGCGGGAAGGCGGGGGAGGTCACGACCCGCGAAGTCAGGAGACCTGCCATCGAAACCGACGACCACCGGGCGGGGTGTCCCGGAAGGAGATTTCGATGGATGATCCCTCGCGCCGGCCCCTGGCCGCGCCCGATTTTGTCACGCCGCTTTCGGCGGCGATCCCGGCTGCGGTGCAGCTGTCGGGTGTCAGCTGGGCGCCGCCCCGGGGCCCTCGGATCCTGTCGGATCTGAGCTTCGCGGTGCCGCAGGGACAGATCGTGGCGATCTGCGGGGCGAACGGGGCGGGCAAGACCTCGCTTCTGCGGCTGATCTATCGCCACCACGCCCCACAGCAGGGCACCGTCCGGCTGCTGGGGCGCGACCTGTGGCAGATGGTCGCCGCCGAAGCCGCCCGCCAGATGGCCGCCGTCCTGCAGGAGCAGCCCACCGATTTCGCGCTGACCGCCCGCCAGATCGTGGCGCTTGGCCGCCTGCCGCACCGGCGCGGATGGGCGGCCGGATGGGCCGGTCCCGACCCGGGCGACGCCCCCCTCATCGCGGCGGCGCTGGAGCGGATGGACGTGACGCCCTTGGCCGACCGCGCCTTCGGCAGCCTGTCGGGCGGCGAGCGGCAGCGCGTCGCGGTCGCCCGGGCCCTGGCGCAAGAGCCGCGCGTGATCGTGCTGGACGAGCCCACCAACCACCTGGACATCCGCCACCAGCTGGAACTGCTGGCCCTGCTGCGCGGCCTGGGCCTGACGGTGATCGCCACGCTGCACGACCTGACGCTGGCCGCCCGCTTCGCCGACCGCATCCTGGTCCTGTCCGAGGGGCGCATCCTGGCCGACGGCCCGCCCGACCGCGCGCTGAGCGAATCCGTGCTGGCCCGCGCCTTCCGCGTGGGTGCCCGGATCGACCGCTCCGGCTCCGCGCCGCGCTTTTCCTTCCATCTGTGACGACCCCCGAAAGGACCGCCCCGTGATCCGCCTGTCCCTTACCGCCCTGCTGCTGTCGGCCCCCGCCGCGCTGGCTCATCCCGTGACCGTGCAAAGCTGCGACCGTCAGGTGACCTTCGACGCGCCCCCCGCCCGCGCCGTGTCCAACGACGTGAACCTGACCGAGATGATGCTGGTCCTGGGCCTGCGCGACCGGATGGTCGGCTATACCGGCATTTCGGGCTGGAAGACGCTGGACGATGGGATGCGCGACGGCGTGGCCGAACTGCCCGAGCTGTCGGCCCGCTATCCCGGCAAGGAGGTGCTGGCCGGGGCGGGCACGGATTTCTTCTTCGCGGGCTGGAATTACGGCATGACGGTCGGCGGAGAGGTCACCCCCGACACGCTGGCCCCCTTCGGGATCGCCGTCTATGAGCTGACCGAAAGCTGCATCCATCTGGGTCCGCGCGACGGGTCCAGCATGGAGGACATGTATGCCGACATCCTCAACCTGGGCCGCATCTTCGCCGTCGAGGACCGGGCGCAGGCGCTGGTGGATGGCTGGCGCGCGGACCTGGCGGCGCTGACCGAAGGGACGGATGGCGCCGCCCCGCTGCGGGTCTTCGTCTATGACAGCGGCACCGAGGCGCCCTTCACCGCCGGCGCGCACGGCATGCCCACCGCCCTGATCGAGGCCGCGGGCGGGCGCAACATCATGGACGACCTGCCCAAAAGCTGGGCCGAGATCAGCTGGGAGCCGGTGGCCGACCGCGATCCGCAGGTCATCGTGATCGTCGATTACGGCGACGTGACGGCGGACCAGAAGATCGACTTCCTGCGGACCAATCCCGCGCTGGCCGGGATCGACGCGGTCCGGAACGACCGCTTCGTCGTCCTGGACTATGTCGAGGCGACACCCGGCCCCCGCAACATCCGCGCCGTCGAGAAGCTGGTCGCGGGCTTTGCGGGGGACTGAGCGATGCCCGACACCACCGCGATCCTGACCGCGCAGCGCCGGGGGCTGAGGCTGGGGCTGGGCACCGTCCTGGTGGCGGTGCTGGTCATGGCCATCGGCATGGCCGTGTCGGTGGGCGCGGTCGCGGTGCCCCTGTCCACGGTCTGGGGCGTGGTGCTGGACCGCCTAGTTCCGGGCCTGGTCACTCCGGACTGGAGCACGGGACAGGCCAGCATCGTCTGGCAGATCCGCCTGCCCCGCGCGATCCTGGCGGGTCTGGTCGGCGCGGGGCTGGGCCTTGTGGGCGCGGCGCTGCAGGCGGTGACGCGCAACCCGCTGGCCGATCCGCATCTGCTGGGGATCTCGTCGGGCGGGGCCCTGGGGGCGATCGCGGCGCTGCTGCATACGGGGATGTTCCTCGGCGCGCTGACCGTGCCGCTGATGTCCTTCGGGGGCGCGCTGCTGGCCACGGTGCTGGTCCTGGGCGCGGCGCGGATGGCGGGCGCGGGCAGCGCCGACCGGCTGGTCCTGACCGGCGTGGCGGTCAGCTTCGTGCTCATGGCCTGTGCCAATATCCTGATCTTTCTGGGCGATCCGCGCGCCACGCATACGGTGGTCTTCTGGATGCTGGGGGGCCTCGGCCTGGCGCAATGGTCGCATCTGCTGTGGCCGCTGGCGGTGCTGGTGCCCTGCGGGCTGTGGCTCTGGGCGCAGGCCGGGCGGCTGAACGCCATGAGCCTGGGCGACGAGACCGCTGCCAGCCTGGGGCTGGAGGTCGGGCGCTTTCGCCTGACCGTCTTCGTCGCGGCGGCGCTGATCACCGGCATCATGGTGGCCTTTTCTGGGTTGATCGGCTTCGTCGGCCTGATGATGCCGCATCTGGTGCGGCTGGTCTTGGGCGGCGACAATGCCCGGGTGCTGCCGGGCTCGGCCTTCGCAGGCGCGGTCTTCCTGATCTGCGCCGATGCGCTGGCCCGGGTGGCCATGGCCCCCGAGGACATCCCCATCGGCGTCGTCACCGGCCTGATCGGCGGGGTCTTCTTCCTGTGGATCATGGCGCGGCGTCCGTGATCCGCCACCCGCGACCCCTCGTTGCGAACGGCCTTGCCGCAGCGGCGGCAGGGGCCTAGACCAGAGGTCAAGGCTCACCCGCCCCGGCGGGCTGATCTGGATCAATGCGGCACGGCCGCCCGCGGGGCATCAGGGCGGTCAGAGACGGACCTCGATGCCATCCCCCCGGCGGTCGGGCCCCAAGGGCCCGGTCCTTCGACCATTCCCGGCACAAGGAAGCGCGACGCGTGACGACTGCGATCCTCCCTGCCCCGCGCCTGCCCCGCGGGGCAGGCTCCTGTCCGGCAGTACGGCCCAAGGCGGCGCCAAGCGACGCCCGCCGAAGGTCAGGACCGCGCCCGCCCCTGACCTCCGCCCGCACCCGCCCATGACCGGGGCGACGGCGGCCCGCCCCGATCTGTCGGTCGCGGTCGAGGGCGATGGCCTCGTGCTGAGCGGCGATCTGGTCGTCTGGTCCCTGTCGGCGCTGTCCGACACCCCCGCCGCGCAACGCATCGATCTTGCGGGCGTCACTCGCATGGACACCGCCGGCGCGTGGGAGCTGGCGCAGCGTCGCGACCGGGGCGCCACGCTGACCGGCCTCTCGAAGCATCATCAGGGCCTTCTGGACACGGTGACCGCAGCCCTGCCGGAGGCGGATGACAGCCCGCCCGCCCAAGCCCGCTGGCGCCGCATCTTCGAGGCGACCGGCGCCCGGATGGTCGGCATGCTGGTCTATCTGATCGCGCTGGCGGAATATCTGGGCCGCGTGCTGGCGGCGATGGCGCGGGGGCTGCGCCATCCCTCGCGCTTTCCGATGACCGCGCTGGTCCATCACGCGCAGGAGACCGGCCTGCGCGCCGTGCCCATCGTCGCCGTCATGTCCTTCCTGATCGGCGTGGTGCTGGCCTTCCAAGGCTCGGACCAGCTGCGCCAGTTCGGGGCCGAGGTCTTCGTCGTCGACCTGATCGCCATTTCCATCCTGCGCGAACTGGGCATCCTGCTGACCGCGATCGTGGTGGCGGGGCGCACGGCCTCGGCCCTGACGGCCTCGATCGGGTCGATGAAGATGCGCCAAGAGATCGACGCGATGCGCACCCTGGGGCTGGACCCCGATCTGGTGCTGATCCTGCCGCGCGTGCTGGCGCTGGTCGTCATGCTGCCGATCCTGGGGCTGGTCTCGGCGCTGATGGGGCTTCTGGGCGGGGCGGTGATGTCCTGGGTCGAGCTGGGCATCTCGCCCTCGGTCTTCCTGGCGCGACTGTCCGATGTCAGCGTGACCCATGCCATCGTGGGCTTGTCCAAGGCGCCGGTGTTTGCGGTCATCATCGGGGTGATCGGCTGCCATGCCGGGATGCAGGTCGGCAAGGATGCGGAATCGCTCGGCCGGATGACCTCGTCCGCGGTGGTCAGCGCGATCTTTGCCGTCATCATCGCGGATGCGGCCTTCTCGATCTTCTTCGCGCAGGTGGGGCTATGAGCGACGATCCCGTCGTCCGCGTCCGGGGGCTGCGCACCCAGTTCGGCACCCATGTCGTGCATGAGGGGCTGGATCTTGACCTGAGGCGCGGCGAGATCCTGGGCGTGGTCGGCGGATCGGGCACCGGCAAGTCGGTGCTGCTGCGCGCCATCGTGGGGCTGGAGGCCGCGCAGGCGGGCGAGATCGACGTGCTGGGCCAGCGCATCGGCAGCCTGTCGGGTGCCGACCGGCGGGCGCTGGAGCAGCGATGGGGCGTGATGTTCCAGGACGGCGCGCTGTTTTCCTCGCTGACCGTGCGCGAGAATGTCGAGGTGCCGCTGAACGCCGTTCCCGGACTGACCGACGCGCAGCGGCGGGGGCTGGCGGAGCTGAAGGTCAGCATGGCCGGGCTGCCGTGGAAGGCCAACGAGAATTTCCCCTCGGACCTGTCGGGAGGGATGCGCAAGCGGGCGGGACTGGCCCGGGCGCTGGCGCTGGACCCCGAGATCCTGTTTCTGGACGAGCCCACCGCCGGGCTGGACCCGATCGGCGCCACCGCCTTCGACCGGCTGATCGTCACCCTGCGCGACGCGCTGAACCTGTCGGTCTTTCTGGTCACCCATGACCTGGACACGCTGCATGCCTGCTGCGACCGCGTGGCGGTGCTGGCCGAACGCAAGGTCCTGACCACCGGCACCATGGACGAGATGCTGGGCGTCGATCACCCCTGGGTGCATGAATATTTCCACGGCCCCCGGGCGCGTGCCGCCGAGACGAAGGACTGAGCGATGGAAACCAAGGCCAATTACGCCCTGATCGGCGCCTTCACCCTGGCGGGGTTCCTGGGCATCCTGGGCTTCGTGCTGTGGTTCGCGCAGCTGCAGCTGGACCGGCAATTCGCCTATTACGACGTCTATTTCCCCGAGGTCTCGGGGCTCGGCCCCTCGTCCGAGGTGCGCTTTGCCGGTCTGGCGGTGGGCCGGGTCGTCGACATGCAGCTGGCGCCGGGCAATCCGCTGCCGGTCCGCGTGCGACTGGAGGTGACGTTGGACACGCCCATCCGCGCCGACAGCACCGCCGCGCTGGAGGTGCAGGGCGTCACCGGCGTGGCGCTGGTCGCGGTCAGCGCCGGATCGGACCGCACGCCGCTGCTGCGCGAGGCGGACACGTCCAAGGTGCCGGTCATCGCCTCCAGCCGCTCGGCGCTGCAGACGCTGACCGACGAGGGCCCGCAGATCATCGAGCGCCTCGGTCTGGTGGCCGAGCAGCTGACCCTGATCCTGGGCGCGGAAAATCAGGCCCGTGTGACCGCGATCCTCGACAATGTCGAACGCTCCAGCGGCAATCTGGATCAAGCCTTGGACGATGTGGCGACGGCGACCGAGGCCATCTCGACCGCCGCCACCGGGATCGCGTCCTTCGGCGCGCAGATGGACGAACTCAGCCGCAGCGCGGGCACGACTCTGGACCGCTTTGCCGATGCCGCGACGCAGGCCGAGTCGACGCTGGCCGCCGCGACCGCCACGCTGGAGGGGGTGGATGGCTATGTCTCGGGCGACCTGACGACGCTGACCCAGCAGCTGGAACGCAGCGCCGCCGGACTGACCACGCTGACCGAACGCGGCGAGGCCAGCCTGGACGGGCTGGACACGGCACTGGCCTCGGGGACGCGGGCCTTTGACGCGGCAGACACGGTCATCACCCGCGATCTGGCCCCGGTGGCCGGCGATCTGCGCGCCACGCTGGCCGCGCTGAACAGCGCGCTGGCCCGCCTGCCCGACGACCTGCCCCAGATCAGCGCCAGCCTGCGCCAGGCGGCCGATGGTGCCGCCGCCGCCTTCACCTCGCTGCGCGGGGTGGTCGAGGGCGCAGGCGGGCCGGTGCAATCCTTCGCGGGCGAGACGTTGCCCCAGATCGGCCGCCTCAGCCAGGACATGCGCGCGCTGGTCGAGAACATGAGCCAGCTTGTGTCCACCCTGCGCCGCGACCCCACGCAGCTTCTGTCCGGCCCCCGGACCCCCGAATTCCGCAGATGAGGTTTCCCATGCGCCTGCCCCTGATCCTGCTGATCGCGACCCTGCCCGGCTGCGGTGCGCTCTCCGCCCTGCAGGGCGAGCCCGACCGCGACCTGTTCGAGCTGCGCCCGCCCCCGGCTTTGACCTGCAGCCGTTCGCGGGTGGGGGAACTGGTGGTCGAGCCGCCCAAGGCCCGCGCCACGCTGGACAGCAACCGCATCATGATCCGCCCCTCGGCATTGCAGACGCAATACCTGTCCGATGCGGAATGGGGCGATACCGTGCCCGCGATGCTGCAGCGCCTGCTGGTGCAGAGCCTGGGCGCCACCGGCAGCTTCGAGCATGTGGGCCGCGCGCCTCTGGGCCTGTCGGGCGACGTGGCCCTGATCAGCGAGATCGGGGATTTCAACGCCGAGCTGACCCCCGAGGGGGGCGTGGTCGTGCGCCTGTCGGTCGAGGCACAGATGGTCGGCGAGATGGAGGCCGACGTGATCTCGCGCGCCGGCTTCTCGGCCACGGTCCCGGCCGCCGGCACCCGCACCGCCGACCTGATCCCGGCCTTCGACACCGCTGCCCGGCAACTGGTCACGCAGATGACCGAATGGGCATTGCGCGCCGCGGGCACCGATTCCGGAAGCTGCCGCTGAGGGGCATCACATTCTGTTAACGCACAGCCGCTATGGCCTGTGCCAAGACACAGATGCCGCCTTCTCACGGAAAGGACTTCCTTCCCCATGCGCGTTCTCGTTTTCAATGCAGGCAGTTCCAGCCTGAAGTTCGGCCTGTTCGAGGGCGACCGCCAGATCTTCAAAGGCAGCTTCGACCGCTTCCGCGAGGGGGGCTGCGATCTGTCCTTCGAGGGCGCGGAGGGCCCGCTCGAACAGGGCCGCGCCCCGCATGCCGATCTGGCGGCGGCCATCGCGGCGGTGCCGGGCGTGCTGGCCGAGCGGGGCCTGGACGCGATCGACGCGGTGGGCCACCGCCTAGCACATGGCGGGACCGAGTTCACCGGCCCCGCCCGCATCGATGACGCTGTGATCGCCCGGATCGAGGCGCTGACGCCGCTGGCGCCGCTGCACAACCCCGCCATGCTGGAGGGGCTGCGCCTCGCCTCGCGCATCTGGCCCGACCTGCCGCAGGTTGCGGTCTTCGACACCAGCTTCCATCTGACCAACCCGGCCCGCGCCACCACCTATGCCGTGCCCCCCGCCTGGCGCGACGCGGGGCTGCGCCGCTTCGGTTTTCACGGCACCTCGCACAAATACGTGGCGCAGCGGGCAGCCGAGGCGCTTGGCCAGCCCTTGTCCGACCTGCGGATCATCAGCGTGCATCTGGGCAACGGCGCCAGCGCCTGCGCGGTGCAATACGGGGCCAGCATCGACAGCTCGATGGGCATGACGCCGCTGGAGGGGCTGGTGATGGGCACCCGCTCGGGCGACATCGACCCCGGCGCCTTCGGCTTCCTGCAGCGCCATCTGGGGCTCGGCGTGGCGGCCATCGAAGCCGCGCTCTATTCCGACAGCGGGCTGAAGGCGCTGACCGGCAGCCCGGACATGCGTGATGTCGAGGATCGCGCCGCCCAAGGGGATGCCGAGGCGCAGTTGGCGATCAACCTCTATGCCTATCGGGTGCGCAAGTATCTGGGCAGCTATGCGGCGGCGATGGGCGGTGTGGATGCGGTCGTCTTTACGGGGGGCATCGGGCAGAACTCGGCCTCGATGCGGCGGCGGATCTGCGACGGGCTGTCCTTCATGGGGCTGATGCTGGACGATGACCGCAACCGCGCGCCCGATCTGTCGGACCGCGCCGCGCCGCAGATCCAGGCGCAGGGCAGCCGCGTGGCCATCGTCGTGACCGAGACGGCCGAGCAGCTGATGATCGCGCGCGAGGTCCGCGCGATGTTGCAACGTCCCGCCTTGGCGCCGCGCCCGGTTCCGGTCGCCGTCTCGGGGCGGCACGTGCATCTGTCGGAGGCTTCGGTGCAGGCGCTCTTCGGCCCAAATTACCGCTTGACCGAGGGCGCGCCCCTGCGCCAGCCCGGCAACTGGGTGGCCGAAGAGCGTGTGACGCTGGAAGGCCCCAAGGGCCGGCTGGAGCGTGTGGCGATCCTGGGCCCGCTGCGCCCGCGCACCCAGATCGAGGTGTCGCGCACCGACAGCTTCGCCCTGGGCATCGACGCGCCGGTCCGCAACAGCGGCCAGCTGGAGGGCACGCCCAAGGTGCGGCTGATCGGCCCGGCCGGCACGATCGAGACCGACGGCCTGATCGTCGCCGCCCGCCACATCCACACCAACCCCGCCGAGGCGGAGGCGATGGGGCTGTCGGACGGCGAGATGGTCGAGATCGAGGTGCAGGGCGCCGACGGGCGCGGGCTGGTCTTTTCCCATACGCTGGTCCGCGTCGTCCCCGGCACGGTGACCGAGATGCATATCGACACGGACGAGGCCAATGCCGCCGGCATCTCGGGCCATGTCGATGGCGCCGTGGTGCCGCATGTGCAGGCGGTGCCCCGGGCCTAGCGCCCGGCTTGGGGCCTGCCCCTGCGTCAGGTCCTGTCGGGCGAGCCTTTGCCAAGGCGCGCCTGCGTCGCCGCGCAGGGCTGGCCGTCGAAGAAGGTCTCGATCAGGCGGTCGAAGACATCGCTGTCGCCTCCGGCTGCCGCGAAGAGGGTCGCGGACGAGCGCAGCTTGGCGGCATCGACCGGGCCGAAGATCACCTCGACCAGGCTGGCCGGATGGGCCAGGGTCGCTTGCGCCGCAGCCTGCAGGCGCGAGCCGAGGACCGGATGGGCCAGATAGCGCCGCGCCTCGTCCAGATCCGCGATGCCGTAATGATGCGCCATGGACGAGCGCCCCAGCCCGCGCAGTTGCGGAAAGATGAACCACATCCAATGGCTCTGCTTGCGCCCGCGCGTCAGCTCGGCCAGCGCGATGTCATGGGTGCCCTCCTGCGCGGCCAGAAAGCGGTCCAGCGCGGCGGGATCGTCCGAGGGGGTCATGGGGCTCTCCTTGCCGCTGGTCATGATCGTCAACGCATCTCACCCCTGCTCGGGTTCGTCCCGCAGCCGCCGGTTTCGGCGGCGTGCGGGCATCTCAGCGATACATCAGTACCGGAATTCGGACGGCCTGCACCATGGCGGTGGTGGTCGATCCGATGATCAGGTGGCGGATGCGGGAATGGCCATAGGCGCCCATCACCAGCAGGCCATAGCCCTCGGCGGCGACGACCGCTTGCAGAACCTCCTCTGGCTCGCCGGGCTGGATGCGGGTATCGACCTGCAGCCCGGTGGCGGCCAGCGTCAGCACGGCATCGTCCAGCCTGCCGCGCAGCGCCGGGGTGACAGTGCCCGCGAAGAGCAGCGTCACCTGCAGCCCGTGAAAGACCGGGCTTTTCGCCATCCGCTGGACCGCCCGGACCGCCGAGGCGCTGCCGTCGAAGGCCACCAGCACCTTGGTGACCGGCGCGAAGGCGCGCGAGGCCACGAAGACCGGCACCTTCGAGGCGCGCACGATGCGTTCCAGGTTCGAGCCCAGATGCGCCGAGGCGAACTCGGCCCCCTCGCCACGCTTGCCGATGACGATGGCGCGCAGGTCGGGCTCGGCCTGCTGCACCGCCTCCAGGATGTCGCCCTTGCGCAGATGCGGGGTGACCTGGCCCACGCCATCGGTCCGCAGGATCGCCTGCGCGTCCTCCAGGATGGCGCGGCCCTTGATCTGGGCCAGCCGGGCGCGGCTTTCGTCGGCGCTTGCCAGTTCTTCCAGCAGCGCCGACCGCGCGCCAAGCGTCAGCGCGCCGGACAGGTTCTGGGTCGTGCCGATCTCGCGACGGCCCAGGACATGCATCACGTCCACCGAGGCGTTCAGGCGCGCCGCGATCCAGGCGGTGTGGTGGCAGACGCTTTCCGAATAGGCCGAGCCGTCGACCAGTGCGAGTATCCTGTCGGTCATGATCTTCCCTCCCTCAATGCGACATCAGCTTGTCGAGCGCGCCGGGCTTGTCGTGGATGGCCAGCTTGTCGACCAGCGTCTCGGACGCTTCGTTCATGCCGATCAGCTCGACCTCGGCCCCGTCGCGGCGGAACTTGAGGATCGCCATGTCCAGCGCCTGCACGGAACTGATGTCCCAGATATGCGCCCCGCTGACGTCGATGACCACCTTCTCGACCGCCTCCTTGAAGTCGAAGGCCTCGGCGAAATCCTCGGCCGAGCCGTAGAATAGCTGCCCCTCGACCAGATAGGTGCGGGTGCGCCCGTCCTGGGACAGGCTGGAGCGGATGCGGAACAGCTGCGCGATCTTGGCGGCGAAGAAGATCCCCGACAGCATCACGCCGACCAGCACGCCGATGGCCAGGTTGTGGGTGTAGACCACCGTCACCACCGTCGCGATCATCACCACCGAGGAGGACCGGGGATGGGTCCTCAGGTTGCCGATCGAGGACCAGCTGAACGTGCCGATCGACACCATGATCATGATCGCGACCAGCGCCGGCATCGGAATCTGCGCGACAAGGTCGCCCAGGCCCACGACCAGGACCAGCAGCACCACGCCCGCCGTGAAGCAGGACAGCCGACCCCGTCCGCCAGATTTGACGTTGATGATCGACTGCCCGATCATCGCGCAGCCCGCCATGCCGCCGATGAAGCCGGTGGCGGTGTTCGCGATGCCCTGACCGATGCATTCCTGATTGCGGTCGGATTTCGTGTCGGTCAGGTCGTCGACGATGTTCTGCGTCATCAGGCTTTCCAGCAGACCCACGATGGCGACGGCGATCGAATAGGGCAGGATGATCTGCAGCGTGGTCAGGTTCAGCGGAATGTCGGGGATCAGGAAGACCGGCAGCGTGTCGGGCAGCGCGCCCATGTCGCCCACCGTGCGCACGTCCCAGCCCATCAGCCAGACCAGCACCGTCAGCACGATGATGGTGACCAGCGGCGAGGGGATCGCCGTGGTCAGGCGCGGCACCAGATAGATGATCGCCAGACCGGCGGCCACCAGCAGATAGGTCAGCCAAGTGACGCCGGGCACCGACAGGTCCAGCTCGGTCAGCTGGGCCATGAAGATCAGGATCGCCAGCGCGTTCACGAAGCCGGTCATCACCGATTTCGAGACATAGCGCATGAAGCGGCCCAGCTTCAGCAGCCCCGCGCCGATCTGGATCAGGCCCGCCAGCACAGTGGCGGCCAGCAGATATTCCAGCCCGTGATCGCGCACCAGCGTGATCATCAGCACGGCGGTCGCGGCGGTCGCCGCCGAGATCATCCCGGGCCTGCCGCCCACGAAGGCGATCAGCACGGCGATGGAGAAGCTGGCGTAAAGCCCCACGCGGGGGTCCACGCCGGCGATGATCGAAAAGGCGATCGCCTCGGGGATCAGGGCCAGCGCCACGACGAGCCCGGACAGAAGGTCGCCCCGGACATTGCCGAACCATTGGTGGCGGTAGTCGGTCAGTGAAATCATGTCTTATCCATGACCCCGTCTCGAAGGGCCGTCTCTGAGGCGGTCCGGCGTCGGTCTGGGGTCTATCAAAGGATTGTCCGGCGGATCGGCGGCCGGAAGAGCCACCCGGGCTTTCACCGGGTCCTTGCGCGTGATCCTGTCATAGACAGAAAGGGGCCGGGGGATCAAGCTGCGGATGCGCAAAAAGCGGAACGCGGGCGGGTATGGCGGCCCGGCGGCCCCGAAGCTGCCCGGGCGCGGCCGTCCGGGATGGCCCCGCCGGACGGGAGGAGGACGAGGCCCTGGTTGCGCCGGATCAGATCAGGAAGATGTCGTCGATGATGTCCTCGGCGGTCAGGCCGCGACCGTCGAGGGTGATCCTGTCGCCGTCGCCGAACTCCAGCACGAGGCCCGTGTCGGTCTCGCGGATGACGTTGTCAAGGAGCCCCGCCACCGAGCCGGGCATCAGAGCCTCGTCGATCAGCAGGCGATCGATCCCGGGCTGATAGTCGGCGATCCGGTCGGCGCCATGCCCATCGCGGAACACGAAGGTATCGCGCCCGCTGCCGCCCACCAGCAGGTCGTTGCCGACGCCTCCGATCAGCGTGTCGTTGCCCGCCCCGCCGCGCAGCGTGTCGAAGCCCGCACCGCCATTGAGATAATCGAAGCCCGCACCTCCGGTCATCCGGTCATGCCCGGGGCCGCCCAGAAGGGTGTCGTGGCCCGCGCCGCCGTTCAGCGCGTCATTGCCCGCACCGCCGCGCAGCAGGTCATGGCCATTGCCTCCGACAAGCCGGTCATTGCCGCGATGCCCATCCAGGGTGTCGTTCCCGTCGCCGCCGACCAGAAGATCGAAGCCCGCGCCGCCGATCAGGCGGTCATGGCCCGCACCCCCATAGAGAGTGTCATGCCCTGCCCCGCCGGCCATCCAGTCGTTCCCGTCGCCCCCCCGGGCCAGATCATGGCCCGTGCCGAGGCGCATGTCATCCGCCCCGGTGGTCCCCAGGATCGTGCGGCCATCGGCCCATGACCCCCGCAAGGCACCGTCGAACTCTTCGGCAAGCCATTCGGCCCGGGTCTGCACATCCAGGTCCAGCGCCGGCGGCGAGACCAGCGGCAGCATCCCGCTATCCAGCGCAGGCTGGCCGGTCGTGCGCCCGAAGTTCTGCGTGGCCATCAGGACCGTATGGCCTTGGAAATTGCCGACCTCCAGGCCAATGCCGATATAGTCCATCCGGGGCGAGACGATGTTCTCGTAATGGCTGGGGCTGTCCACCAGGTTACTGTGCAACTGCCGGACCTCGTCGCGCAGATCGCCGCCGCCGCTGACCCCGACATAGGCCAGGTTCTCGGCAGTGCCCCAGCTGTGCCCCTCCATCGGAAAGCCCGCCTCCGCGATGCGTCCCGAGGCCGAGGATCCCCCGGCGCCGGCATGCGCGAACACATCCGCCTCCAGCATCCAGCGGGTATGCGCATCGGCGGAGTCGTTCAGCGCGCGGGCGATCCGCAGGGGCGCGAGGCCAAGGTCGGCGCGGGTCTCGTTGACCAGGCTGACAAAATAGCGCTCGTCTGCGGTCGCAAGGCTCATCGGGGTGTCTCCTTCGCGGGACGGATCTGGCGCGGGACGGGTCTGGCACCGCGGCCCGCCGTTCGCGCTCTGATTGAAACAGTTTGGCCGGTTGCTTGCGCAAGGCAATGGAAAAGCGCCGGACCGGTGCCCTGCCCTATCGCGGAAGTGGGTAAAATTCTAGACACAGCTGCGGCAGAGCGCCGAAGGGCAGTGGGTTTCCGCCCGGCGCGACAGGGTTCTGCAGGCGCCCCGCCGGGCCTGGCCACCCCGCATTTGCTGGGGGCCGGGGCCGGTTCGGCGCACCGCGCGGATCCCTTCCGACCCCGGTTCACGTTCTCGCCAACCCGGACGGCAGGGGCTCTCAGGCAGCGCCCTGCCCGTCAAGCGCCTTGTCGACCGCCTCGCTGGCCTGTCCCTTGCGCGCGGTCAGCGGGGCCAGCAGCATGTAGAGCAGCGGGATCACCATCACGATCAGCAGGCTGGAGAAGGCGAGCCCCCCCAGGATCACCAGACCGATGGCCACGCGGCTTTCCGCCCCCGCCCCGCTTGCCAGCACCAGCGGCACGGCGCCCAGAAGCGTCGAGGCCACCGTCATCATGATGGCGCGCAGCCGCGATGTGGCGCCCTCGATCGCCGCCTCGCGCACGTCCTTCCCCTCGTCGCGCAGCTGGTTGGCGAATTCGACGATCAGGATGCCGTTCTTGGCCATCAACCCGATCAGCAGCACCATCCCCACCTGACTGTAGATGTTGAGCGACTGCCCGGTCAGGAACAGCGTCCCAAGAGCGCCGGTCACGCCAAGCGGGATGGGCAGAATGATGATCAGCGGGTGGATGAAGCTTTCGAACTGCGCCGCCAGGACCAGAAACACGATCAGGATCGCCAGCCCGAAGGCAAAGAACAGCGCGCCGGACGAATCCTGCAGCTCGCGCGCCTGACCGTCCAGCGTCATGGTGGCCTCGACCGGCAGCTCCGCCTCGGCGGCCTCCTCGATGAAGGCGATGGCACTGCCCAGATCATAGCCGTCGGCCAGACCGGAGGACAGCTCGATCGAGGGCAGGCGGTCGAAGCGATACAGCGCGGGCGGGCCGGCATCGTCCTCGATCTGCACCAGACCGGCCAGGGGCACCAGCTGGCCCTGATCCGTGCGGATGAAGCTGGCGCGGATGTCCTGCGGCGAGACGCGGTCGGCATCCTCGGCCTGCACGATCACCGGATACTGGCGGCCGTCCTCGGTGAATTCGCTGACCTCGGCCGAGGCGAACAGCACCTGCAGCGCCTCGGACACATCCGCCGCATCCAGACCCAGATCGCGGATCCGGTCGCGGTCCACCGTCACGCGATAGCCGGGCTGGTTCGGCTCGTAGGCGTTCTGGACGTTCACCAGCTGGTCGTTCTCTTCCATCGCGCGCTGCATCAGGGTCGCCCATTCGATCACCTCGGCCCGGTCCGGGCCGCCCACCTGGATCTGCAGCGGGCTGCCCGCGCCGCGCAGGCCCAGCCCGGCGGGGCTGTCCACGCGGATATCGGCGGCGCTGAGCTGCTGCAGCGCAGGCTCGACCCGTTCGATGACCTCGAATTGCGAGTCGTCCCGATCGCCCCATTCCGCCAGCCGGACGATCACGAAGGCGCGGTTCAGATCGCCATAGCGACCCACGATCGAGGTGACGCCCAAGGCGGTGCCATCCTCGACCAAGGGTGCCAGGATCTCCTCGACCTCGGTCACCACGGCATCGGTATAGCTGAGGTTCACGCCGATCGGCCCATCGACATTGATGAAGAAGATGCCCCGGTCCTCTTCCGGCGTCAGTTCGGACGGCAGGCGGTCGAACAGCGGCCAGGACAGCGCCCCCAGAAAGGCCACGCCCCCCAGCACCAGCCAGGGCAGCGCCAGCACCAGGCCCAGCACGCGGCGGAACCCCGCCTCGAGGGCTGCGAAGAACCGGTCGATCAGGCGCCCGAACCATCCGGGCTTCTGGTTCTGTCGCAAGAGCCGCGAGGCCAGCAGCGGGGCCAGCGACAGCGCCACGAAGCTGGACACGATCACCGCGACGGCCAAGGTGATGCCGAATTCGGTGAAGAGCCGCCCCGCCTCGCCCTCCAGCAGCGAGATCGGGACGAAGACCGACACGAGGACGGCCGTGGTGGCGATCACCGCGAAGGTCACCTGCCGCGATCCGTTGGCGGCGGCGGCCAGAGGGTCCTCGCCCTTCTCCACCCGGCGCTGCACGTTCTCCAGAACCACGATGGCATCGTCGACGACCAGACCGATAGCCAGGATCAGCGCGAAGAGTGTCAGGATGTTGATCGAGAAGCCGAACAGCGCCAGCCCCGCGCAGGCCCCCACGACCGCGACCGGGATCGTCACCGCTGGCACCAGCGTCGCGCGCAGCGAGCCCAGGAACAGCGCGATCACCGCCACGACGAGGGCGGTGGTGATGCCCAAGGTCACCAGAACCTCGCGGATCGAGGCGCGGATGAAGACGGCATCGTCGCTGGCGACGGTCAGTTCGGTCCCGGGTGGCAGGCTTTCGCGCAGCTCGGGCAGAAGCGCCTCGACCTCGGCGGAAATCTCGACCGTGTTCGACTGCGACTGGCGCAGGACCGACAGCCCAACCGCCGAACGGAAGTCGGCGCGCAGGATCGAGCTGTCATCCTCGACGCCGCGTTCGACGCGGGCGACCTCGCCCAGGGTGACGGGGAAATCCGCCGTCCCGCCGACCGGGATGGCCTCGAACTCGGCGGGCTCGGACAGCCGCGTGTCGGTGCGGACCTGGAACTGGCGCGCGCCCGTCTCCAGCGCCCCGGCGGGCAGTTCGATATTGTTGCGCTCCAGCGCCTCGATGACGTCCGAACTGGTGATGCTGCGGGCCGCCAAGGCGCCGCGATCCAGCCAGATGCGCATGGCATAGGCCTGTTCGCCCTCGATAGTGACATCGGCCACGCCATTGATCGTGGCGATCCGGTCGACCAGATAGCGGTCCGCGAAATCGGTCAGATCCGAGGCCGATTGCCGCTCGCTGGTCAGGCTGAGGCGGATGACCGGGTCGCCCTGATCGTCGCTTTTCGCCACGGTCGGATCTTCGGCCTGCAGCGGCAGGTCGCCCGCAATCCGGGCCACCTCGGCGCGCACGTCGTTGGCGGCCACGTCGATGTCGACGCCGGTCTCGAACTCGATCACCGTGCGGCTGTTGCCGCGCGCGCTGTCCGACGAGATGGTGCGGATGCCCGAGATGCCCGCCACGGCCCCTTCGATCACCGTCGCGATCTCGGCATCCACCACCTCGGGGGCGGCGCCTTCATAGGGCACGTTGATGGTCACGTTGGCGGTGTCGACATCGGGCAGTTCGCGCACCGGAAGGGACAGGACTGCCGCGGTGCCGCCGACCAGGATCAGCAGGTTGGCGACGATGGCCAAGACCGGTCGGCGCAGGCACAGTTCCGACAGGGTCATGGCGCGGTCCCGGCGGCGGCGGCGGAGGTTTCGGTGGTCTCGTCCCCCTGGGCCTCACCATCCTGGGCCTCGTCCTCGGGTTCGACCGCATCGCCGTCCTCGATGGCCTGCAGCCCGGTGGTGATCACCGTCTCGCCGGCCTCCAGACCCTCCAGGATCTCGACCGCGCCGTCCTGCAGCAACCCGGTGCGCACCGTGCGCTCGCGCGCCTGACCGTCCTCGGGCACGAAGACGATGGCCTCGTCGCCGATATTGACGATGGCCAGCTCCGGCACCGTGGCCGCCGCCCGCGTCTCGAGCGTCAGGTCGACATTCATCAGCATGCCGGTGGTCAGCAGCCCGTCAGGATTGTCGAAGACGCCGCGCACCTCGAAGAAGCGCGCCGCCGGGTCGATCCGCGTGCCGACGATGGACAGCTCGCCCGTGAAGACGTCATCGCTTCCCGCCCCGGTGGCCTTCAGCATCTGCCCGGCCTCGACCTGCTGGAACAGCGATTCGGGAAGGTTGAAGACGATCTCGACCTGCGAGAGGTCGTCCAGCGTGGTGATGACATCGGTCGGTTCCAGCCGCCGACCGATCTCGATATCGGTCAGCCCGACGGTCCCGGCAAAGGGGGCGGTGATGTGGCGGTCGTCGACCTCGATGCGGGCCGCATCCAGTTCGGCCAGCGCCAGATCCAGATCGGCCAGCGCCGTGTCCAGCGAGGCATCAGCCGCGACGTTGCGATCCGACAGCTCGCGCGTCCGCGCGGCCGTCGCCTGCGCATCGCCCAACCGCGCCTCCACCTGCCGCAGGGCGGCGCGTTCGGCCCGGTCATCCAACTGCACCAGACTGTACCCGGCCTCGACCCGCTCGCCGCCGGGAATGTCGAAAGAGGCGACCACCCCCGCCGTCCGCGCCAGGATATCCACCGAGCGGATGGCCCGCGTGTCGCCGACCGCCGAGAACCGCTCGACGATCTCGGTCTCTTCGACCAAGGCGGTGCGAACGATCTGCGCCTCGGGGCCGCCATCGCCGTCCTCGTCGGTCTCGGCGCCCATGATCCGATCGATCATCGGCCCCCCGAAGCCCAAAGCCGCCCCGATCCCCAGGGCGACGGCCAGCACGCAGGTGATTGCCAGAATGCCTTTGCGCATGCGCCGATGTCCCCCTGTCCGGCAGAACGGCCGGCTTCGGGGGGCAAGTCATGCCTGCCCCAAGAGTTCCTGTCGGGATCTCTACGATTGCGTTATTGCCGCGAAGCGCGACCCTTGGCCGCAGCGGTTCTCAGTGTCCTGCCGGCCTGCGCCCGCGATGGACAAACCCGGGCAACTCTCTTACTCGACAGACGGAACGCGACCATTCAGTGAGCATTTCCGACATGTCTAGACCCGTCGAGACGACAGCCGCCAGCGAGGGGACGGTGCCGGCAGAGCTGGTCCGCGCCTTCCAGTCCCATCGCGACGCCCCTGCCCTTTGCGACCGGGATCACAGCCTGACTTATGGCGCGCTGTCCGATTTTGTCCGCGCGCTGCAGGACCGGTTTGCCGACGACGGGGCCGTGGCCATCTTCGGGACGCCCGGCACCCTGCTGGCGGCGGCGGGGGTGGCCTGCGTGATCAGCGGGCGGCCCTTCGTGCATCTGGACCCGGCCATGCCGCAGGCCGTGCTGACCAACATCCTGGCCGAGCTGGACATCGTCACCATCGTCACCTGCCAGCCCCCGGCGCCGGGGCAGCTGCCCGACCACGGCCGGCTGATTGCCGCGCAGGACTGCCTGGACCGGCCCGCACCGCAGGGCTGCCCGCCGCTGGTGGCCGCAGATGTCCGCCCGACCGACATCATCTATCTGGTCGCCACCTCGGGCACGACCGGGCGGCCCAAATGCATCCCCGTCACGCATGACGCCGCTTGGCTGTCCTATCGGTGGCGCGACGGCTACACCCCCTATGACCCGTCGATGCGGGTGGGCATCTACATCTTCGCCATCTGGGAGATGTTCCGGCCCCTGCGCCACGGGGCGCAGCTGCACTTTCCCGGCCTGAACGACCTGATGTCGCCGCAGGCGCTGGTCGCCTTCCTGTCGCGGCACCGCATCGACGAGATGCTGTTCACCCCGTCCTTCTTCGAGAAGACCCTGGGCGCCATCGACCCGGACACCGGGGCCGCGCTGCCGCTCTGCCGCGTGGTGCTGAACGGCGAGGTCGTCAGCGACCGGCTGGTGTCCGAGGCGCGACGGCGGCTGCCCGGCACCGTGCTGTGGAACCTCTACAGCATCTGCGAGACCCATGACATCAGCATTACCCGTCTGGACGGCCTGCCCGCCCCTGCCGAGGGCGTGTCGGTCGGCGTGGCAATGCCGCATCTGCGCGCCGTCGTCCTGGACGACCACGACCGGCCCTGCGCGCCGGGCCAGCCAGGCCTGCTGCATTTCGAAGGGCCGCGCATGCTGGGGCCGGGCTATGTGAACCGCCCCGAGGAGACGGCGCAGCGCTTTCGGATGCTGACGTTGGAGGGGCAGGACCGGCGGCTCTACGACACCGGCGACCGGGCGCTTGTGACCGAGGACGGCCAGATCCACGTGCTAGGCCGGATCGCGCATATGCTGAAGCTGCGCGGCCACAGCATCCAGACCGGCGAGCTGATCCAGACGCTGACCGCGCATCTGGCCTGCGGGCAGGTCCTTCCCTGGGTGCAGCAGGCCGGGGGCGGGGGCCAGGTGCTGGTCGCCTATTACACCGCCGATGACGCGCAGAGGACCCGCAATGCGGACGCCTGGTCCCTGGGCACGGGCTGGCAGCGGATGCCGCAGGCGCTGGCCCAGGCCCTGCAGCAGGTCCTGCCGCGCTATTGTATCCCGACCTGGCTGGCGCTTTTGGACGAGATCCCGATCAACCCCGTCTCGGGCAAATGCGATATCAAGGCACTGCCGCCCGTGCCGACCGAGGATAAGGGCGCAGAGGATGCGGACGGGTTGCCCGCCGTCACCCTGGCCGCCCGGATCCTCGGCTGCCCGGCAGGCCGTCTCGACCCGGCCCTGTCCTTTCACGATCAGGGCGGCGATTCGCTGATGTGCGTCGATCTGCTGCTGTCGCTGGAGGGGGCCTATGGGCGGCAGGTCGATTTCGATTGGGCGCTGAACCTGCCGCTGGCGCGATTGCACGCCCTGCTGACGACCCGGACGATTGCCGCCGCCCCCCGATCCGAGAACCTGCAGCGGCAGGGGATCCTGCTGACCGGGGCCACCGGCTTTCTCGGCGGGCATGTGCTGGCCGAGGCCGCCCGCCACCTTCCCCCGGATCAGGTGATCTACTGCCTGGTGCGCCCCCGGACCCACGACCCCCGGACCCGGCTGGCAGCCAAGGCCCGGGCGCTCGGCGTGCCGCAGGATCGCTTCGTCGTCCTGGGCGGCGCGATTGAGGAGCCGCAGTTCGGGCTGGACGCCGCAACCCATGACGCGCTGGCCCGCCAAGTCCATACCGTCATCCATTGCGCCGCCACCGTGAACCTGGCGGTCGACCGCGCGCGGATGGAGGCCTGGTCGCAGGCCGGCATCACAGCGATCCTTGGCTTCTGCCGGGACGCCGGGGCGGCGCTGGCCTTTTCCAGCTCGACCTCGATCTTTCCCGACAGCGGCGGGCCCTGGCCCGAGGCGCCCGCCACCGCCTTCGACGGCATCTCGGGCTATGGGGCGGCCAAGATCGTCGCCGAGCAGGCCATCGCACAGGCCGGGATCGATGCCCTGATCCTGCGCCTGCCCTCGCTTTACGATCTGGAGGCGCCGAACCCGAAGGACATCTACGAGACGATCCTGCAGGCCTGCCGCCAGTCGGGAACGGTGCCGCAGGGCCTCTGCTTCGCGATGACCGATGTGCGGGCGGCGGCGCGGCTTTTGGTGCAGGCGGTTCCGAAGGGCGTGCATCATGCCAACCTGATCGCGGAGGCGCCCGTCACCTGGCCCGACGGGTCACCGGGACTGCGCACGATCCCGGTCGCGGACTGGCTGGACACGGCCCCCCTGGCCCCGGCCGAGCAGCGCCTGCTGCGCGAAGCCCCCCGCACCCTGCGGGCGGATGCCGCCTATGACACGGCCCGGGCGCGGCACCTGTGGTCCGCATCAGGGCTGGGATCCTTTGCGCAGGTCTCAGACCCGGGGGCGCTGCTGGAGCGGCGCCTGACCCCGTCCCCGGTGCCCGAAGTCACCACAGCGAGCCCGCGTTGACCTGATAATCGGCCATGGTCATCGCGCGGGCCGCATCGCTGGCGAGGAAGGCGGCCAGACCGGCGATCTCGTCGGGCTGCACCAGCGCGCCCTGCGGGTTCGAGGCCTCGTAGGTCGCGCGGACCTCGGCCTCGGACAGCCCGCCCTTGGCCATGTCCTGCGCGATGAACTGCTGCAGCATCTCGGTCTCGACCCAGGTGGGGCTGATGCTGTTGCAGGTGATCCCGTGGGCCGCACCCTCCAGGCTGACGCAGCGGCCCAGGCCCAGAAGCCCCGCCTTGGACGCGCAATAGGCGGCGTTGTTCGCCATGCCCTGATGCGCCGCGACCGAGGCGATGTTGATGATCCGTCCCCATCTGCGATCCATCATCGACGGCATCACTGCCCGGATCATCTTGAAGGCGCCGGTCAGGTTCGTGTCGATCTGGTCGTCCCAGACCGCGTCGGAATGGCCGATCACCGCCGCCTCGTCATAGACCCCGGCCGCATTGACCAGCACATCGACCCGTCCCTCGGACGTCAGGACGGCCTCGACGAAGGCCGCCACGCTGTCCGACTGCCGGACATCCAGCCCGCGCACCTGGACCGGGCCGCCGAACGCCGCGCGCAGTTTCTGCTCGAAGGCCGGATCGTCGCCGCGCCGGGCGCCCACATGGACGCGCATGCCATCGGCGACGAAGCGGCGCGCGATCGCGTATCCGATCCCGGACAGCCCACCGGTGACAATTGCGATTTTCTGCGTCGTGCTCATGTTTTCAACCTGCTTCTGTCGGGCCGGGGTGAGATGGCGCCCTTATGGCGCTACCAAAGGGGGCCCTTCAACCGCAAATCCCCGGGAAACCGGGTGGGCCGAGGTCGGACGGCGATGCGGCTGCCGGAACAGTGACGCGCAAACCGACCGGGCCACGCAATCAGAAGTTGAAACGTTATCAGTCACCTGCCCGTTTCTAGACATGGTTCTTCATCAGCCTTAAAGTGTTTCCAAACCAGCAGTTCCCATTTCCAGGTCCTTCAGGCTGCTGGCGGAGATGACAATGGACGATGCCCCCCTCACACCGTCCTGTCCGTGCTTTCGGTCCCCACCGGAGGCGGCGCTGATGTACATCACGCCGGCGCATCATGACATCCTGGCCATGGTGCGGGCCTGGCGGATCGGGGACCGGCCCCTGCTGGTGATGACCGGGGACAGCGGGACGGGCAAGACCACCTTCGCCCGCAAGCTGGCCGCCACCTTCGGGGCGACCATGCAGGTCGGGCTTCTGGACGCCGAGAAGATGCAATCCGCCGATCTGCGCCAGCAGGTGCCGGCGGCCTTCGGCTCGGACGTCCGGTTCCTGCCCCATGATCCCCTGACCAGCCATGACCAGTTCATGGCCGAATGTCTCACCACCGGCCGCCGGCGGCTGCTGATCGTGGACGAGGCGCAGCACCTGACCGAGGCGGCGCTGGACTATCTGCAGCGGGTCACCACCCCGCCCCGCAGCGGCTTACCCGTCTTCTATGTCGTGCTGATCGGCGGGCCCGAGCTTCAGGCCCTGCTGGCCCGTCCCGACCTTCAGGCCCTGCAGGACCGGATCGGCAGCCAGCTGCAGCTTTCGCCCTTCACCGAGGCGCAGACCGCCGCCTATGTCGATCATCGCCTGCGCGTGTCGGACTGCCAGTGCGCCGTCAGTGACCTGACCTTCGAGGCGGGACGGCTGGGGCTGCTGCACGAGGCCTCGGGCGGGCGGCCCAAGATGATCAACCGTCTGGTGCAGCGCGTCCTGTTCGATCCCGTCCGGGCCGGCGCCGCCGTCAAGGTCGCGCGGACCGTGCCGCCCCCGCCGCCGGTCGAGGACAAGCCGGTGCCCGCGCCGCCGCCGACGGTTGCAGAGCACCCGACACCGCTGCCAGCGCCCGCCGCCCCCGTGGCAGAGGACGCGCCGGTGGCGGCGCAGCGTGATGCCGCAAGGGACCAGTCCGTGGCGGTTCCAGATGTAGAAGAAAACACGCCGGTCGTTGCGCAGCCCAAGGTGACGAAGGACGAACCTGCGGCGGATCCTGCCACGGCGAAGCTCGAGCCGGCAGTTCCGCATCCTGCTCTGGGACAGGAGAAGCCGGTGGCGGCGCCTCCTGTCGTGGTTCAGCCGGTGGCGGCACCAATCTCTGATGCACGGGACAGGCCGGCCGCAGGGGACCGCGCGCGCGCCAAGACCAAACCGCAGCCCGCGCCGCCCCCCGTGATCACGGCGAGGCCCGCACCCCTGAAGCCCGCCAAGGTCGACGAGGCGAAGGCTCCGTTCCAGCGGCCTGCGACCTGGGGAAAGGCCGTGCCCCTGCAACCTGCCGCAGCCCGGGATCCCTCCGCGCCCCGCCCTTCCCTGGTCCGGGACAAGCCAGCACCGACGCAGCCCGCCCTGCCCCGCCCGGAGTCGCGCAGGCCCGGCCCCCTGAAACCAGCTGCCACGACCGTGGCGCCGGTCGCTCGACCCGCCCCGGCAGAGGCGGCACCGTCGGCGGCGCCGACCGCGCGCCCCGGCCCGGTCCGGACCGCGCCCTCGGTCGTCATGCCCCGGCAAAAGCGGATCGCCGCCCCCGATGGGGTCGCGCGGCGCGGCCTGCCTTGGGGCCTTGCGGGCGCGGCGGGACTGGGGCTTGTGGCGGCGGGGGTGTTCTTTCTGGGACAGGCTGACGATCAGCCCGCCCCGATCGACATGGCGGCCCCCTCGCCCACGCCGGTCGCGGCGCCGCCTGTCGCGCCGGCTCCGGCAGCATCGCCCGAGCCGACGCCAGCCCCCGAAGGGGTGGCCCCCGAGGCCGCGCCCGCGCCTGCCGCGGTCGCGCCGGTTCCCGAGCCGCAGGCCCCGCCCCCCGCGCCCGGCCTGCGCGGCGCCAGCACCGATCCCGTGCCCGATGCCGACGCCCTTCTGACCGAGGCTCTGGCGGCGGGCGCCACGGATCCCGACCAGGCCGCGCAGCTCTACACGCAGGCGGCGCTGTGGGGGAATGCGCGGGCCGCCTATTATTTGGGTCAGCTCTATGAAACCGGCATCGGCGTGCCGCAGAATCCCGACCGCGCCCGCGCCGCCTATGCCCTGGCTCTGGAGGTCGACGGTGCCGCCGACCGGCTGGAGGCGCTGGACGGTCGCGCCACCCCGCAGACCTCCGCCGCGGCGCCCCCGGTCCCGCTGTCCCAGAGGGTGTTCGCGACCGGCGCGACCGAACTGCATTGGCGCGATCCCGAGGGCGCGGTCGCCTCGGGCTTCAGGGTCGAATTCATCCCCGCCGGCGGCGAGGACATCCAGCAGACCGAGACGGTGCTGCCCGCCCTGCTGCTGGATCAGCCGCTGGCGCGCTGGCGGGTCATGGCGCTCGGGGCCGACGGATCGGTAGGGCCGGCGTCGGAATGGTCCCTTCCCGACCCAGCCCTGCCCTGATCAGCAGCCGATGACCGCGCAGATGTTGCGGCGATAGGCGGCATTCGCCTCGCTGTCGGTGGGGGCCTGCGGCATCTGCTCGGCTTCGGCGGCGGGCTGGGTGCAGCTGCTGACATAATCGGGATCGATGCCCTGGTTGACGCAGGCCGCGATGTCCCACCCGGTCGGAATGTCGCCCAGATCGACGGATTGCCATTTCGGATGGCCCTCCTCGCGCAGCGTGTCGATATTTGTCAGGATCAGCGAGGACAGGTCGGACACCCCCCGGCAGCTCGCCTGATGATAGGCATTGCCGCGCGGGTCGTATTCATAGGTCATCAGCACGGCCTTTACCGTGACCAGATCGACCGGGTCTGGCTGGAAGTCGTAGGTCCCCCCCGCCAGGGTCGCAGGCGCATAGACCGCTTGCAGGGTCGGATCCTGGATGGGCAGCAGGTGGAACTGCTCGGCATCGATCTCGTTCTCGGTATAGATCGCCGCCGGCGCACCCGCGATATAAAAGAACGCGTCGATCTCGCCGGCCTCCAGCTGCGGCAGGGCATCGGCGGGCGCGAGGGGCAATGCCTCGGACAGCTCGATCCCCGACAGGGACAGCATCAGCGAGGCGGTCAGGAAGGTGCCGCTGTCCTCGACGCCGATCGCCACGCGCTTGTCGGCAAGCCCC
Source organism: Paracoccus gahaiensis (assembly GCF_005048225.1). GTDB lineage: Bacteria > Pseudomonadota > Alphaproteobacteria > Rhodobacterales > Rhodobacteraceae > Paracoccus > Paracoccus gahaiensis. The sequence continues at coordinate 5,200 of NZ_SUNI01000003.1, read as the reverse complement.
GCGAAATCCGCGATGTCGCGGCGGGCCAGGATATGGACCTCCTCCTCATACAGCGGAAAGGCGATGCGCACCCCGGCAATGGCACGTGCCACATCCGGATCGTCGCCGGAGAAGGTCTGCATGTATTCCAGCACATCGTTCTGCACGATGCCGAACTGGGTGTTGGGACGCTGCCGGACGGCCAGGAAATTTTCCAGCGAGCCGGCGGATTCGACGACCTCCAGACCCCGGTCGCATTGCTCCATCAGCCTGCTCAGATCGCGGCCGACCTGAATGTAGGTCCCGGTGGGCGAGCCGGTCACGATGGTCATCGGCGCGTCCTGCGCGGCAGCCGGGGCCGAAAGGCCGCATGCGGTCGCGATCACGAGGGTCAGCTGCGCCAGAGGCTTTGAGTGTCGCATTGGGGTTTCTTTCCGCATCATGGGTTTCAGCATCCTCCCAGCTCGCTCACGAGGACCAGAAGCGACTGACGGTTGATCGGGTTCTGCACCTCGCGCAGGGCGTCGATGGTGCAATACCCCTCGATCAGCCGATCGCGCAGCTGCGCGCGCGCATCGGCCGAGGCCGGCAGCCCCGGCACGACGGCCAACGTCGCGCCGACCTGCGCCGGATCGCGGGGCTGAAGGCTGACGCTTTCAAGGGGCTCGGCAGGGGTCTCCGGGGCGGGCTCCGCAGCGGCGACCTCTGCGGGCTCCGGGGCGGGCTCGGGTTCGGCTGCAGCCACCGCCGGCGGCTCCGGCTCTGGCGCCGGCTCGGCCAGCAGGGCGTCGCGCGCCTGCGTCAGCGCGTCCAGTTCCGCCGTCAGCGTCTGGACCTCGTCCTGCAGGGCTGCGGTGCGGTCCTCCTGTGCGGCGATCTGATCGGCCAGGTCCTCGGATCGCGCCAGTTCCGCCTGAAGGGCCTCGCGCTGCCCGGTCAGGTCCTCGAGCTCGGCGGTCCCCTCCGAGATCTGCGCCTGAAGCGCCGCCAGATCCTCCTGCCGTGCCGGGATCTCCTCGTCCAGCTGCCCGCTGGCGGTCGCGATCTCTGCCTCCAAGGCCGTCAGGCGGTCGACCTGCGCCTGCTCGGAGGCCCGGAGCTCTGCAAGCCGCTCGGTCAGCCGGCCGTCCTCGGCCCGCGCCGTCTCGACCCGATCCGACAGATCCGCCAGAGCCGCCGTCATCGCCTCGAAATCGGCCTGATGCTGGGCGCGTTGGGCGGCGGCCTCTTCGGACTGCGCCGTCATGTCCTCGGTCAGGGTATCGAAGGCCGCCTGCTGCTCGTCGCGCTCGGCCTCGGCCTGCCCGATGGCGGTGCGCAAGGCGTCCTGCTGCGCCTGCAGGGCGGCCACATCGCTGCGCTGCTCTTCGAGGGACGTCGCGGTCCGGGCGATCTGGCTCTCCAGTTCGGCCAGTTCGGCCCGCGCCTCGTCCAGCCGACCTTCCATGCCGGTCCGCTCGCTTTCCATCGTCGCGATGATCTCCCGCAGGCTCTGAGCCTGCGCGGCAAGATCATCGGGCGTCTCTTGGGACAGCGATCCGCCGACGGTTCCCAAAAGACCCGCAACAGCCCAAGCGGACAGGGAAAGACAGAACCGACCATTCACCAGACGCACTCCTTGATATCGCCCGATGATGCGATGAAACCGGGCCGTGTCAAGGTGAACTGTTCTTTTCGGTATAATGTCAGCGGAAGGAATGAACGGTTATCGGCGAAACTGGCGAATTTTAAAAACGTTCTGATTGAATTGGTTCATATCCTGCATTTTATGGTTGTGCAACAAGGGGGTTCTGCCAAATGTAGACCGTCCGCCATTTGCGGTCCACGCCTGTGGCCCGCCAAAGGTGGAAACCCTGCTCCAAAGCTTTTGAAGCACGGCGACATGACAAGACAATCTCCATCACGCCTGGCCGAATTTCAATGCAGGGTTGTGTATCTTTGAATCCAAAAAGGCTTTTAATCCTGCCGCTTCGCGGGTCGATTGCCAGCCGGAGATCACGGCCTTTCGCCCCTTCTCAACACTGCAGACCAAGCTGTCCATCACGGCAAGCCGGCGGCCCCTTGACGTCCTTCACAATGCGGGGCGTCAAAGCGACGCGGACGAGAGCCCGCCGGCATTGTCTGCGCCGGAGGGATCAGTCCGATCAAAGCCCGCAGCGCGCAAAGGCGTGCAGGGCCCTGCGCTGCCCGCGGTCGGGACACCGTGCAACCGGGCCCCGCATCGTCATGCGAAGTAACGACGATGCGGTCGTCGTGATCGTGCCCCGACCCGCAAGGCATCGAGACCTTCGACGACGAACGACCGCCGCTGCTCCCTCGGCACGCAAGTCGGCCCGACCGGCCGATCGTCCCTTGGCTTGTTTGGTCAAATCCGGATCACGACAAGACCAGGTGCTCAGGCCCGGAGGTCATGCCGCGGCGCAGGCCTGCTCCCGGTGGATGTCCAGCTTGACCAAGGTCTGGTTGAGCAGGACATAGGCGACCTCGCCGAAGGTGGCCGGGCCGGTGAAACCGCCCGTGGTCTTGCCTTCCAACTCTCCGTACAGGTAGTTGAGGATGCAATTGCACGACAGCGCGCTGGCACCCTCGTCGGCAACCCGGGCTGCGAAGACATCGGCATAGGCGCCGGGCGACTTCGCGATCCGATAGACGACGCCGGTCACGACGGGTGCATAGAACTTGACGTGATCGTCTTCGACCGCCTGAAACGAGACATTGACCATCGCGCCCGCATAATCGGCGACCAGGGGCAATTGGGTGTCAATCGCGGATCGTCGCACATAGGCCGCGAAATCAACCTCTTCTCCGTTCACCAGCGCCCGTGTCGCAGAGAAGCCGGTTTCGGCGAAGGTGATCCTGTCGGCGTTCTCATCGGGCACGAACAGATTCAGGATATCAAGTTCGGCCTGCTCGTCGACGGCAAGGGCAACGTGAAGAATGGCAGCGCCTTCCTCATGCATGGTGCCGGTCACCCCGTCGAAGACCTTCGGCGTCACCCGCCCCAGGTCATCCAGATGCACGCCGGTGATCCACCCCATCAGGGGCTGATCGAACAGGCCCGGATATGAGGCGCCATTGATTGCAAAATCGGCATGCGCGGCCGAGAAGGCGGGAATGAGGATCATCGAGACGCCGTCATCGAACCTGTTCGCGGTCAGGCTCGCCAGGTCCTGCCCCTGAAGGACGACCGTCCGGGCATCCGTGGCCTCGGTGATCTCGGTCACATGGAGGTTGTCGTGATCCACACGACCGCCCGTCTCGGTGACGAAATAGACCGACGTGCCTCCGATCCACTTGCCCCTGGGCAGGGAGGACAAGGCCCGTTCCGAGCCTGCCAGCACCAGCACTGCCCCGTCCTCGATCCTTTGCGACACCTCGGCGACGCTCATCATGGCATTTTTCATCGTCTTTCCTTTCAGAACAATGCGATGTCTTTGGCGGCGAATGTATATTTCTCGAAGTACTTGCGCAGCTCGGCGATCTTCTCGTTCACCTTGGATGGATTCGACTTCGTTTCCTGCCGTAGTCGCGACACGAGGATCTTCGTGGCGAGAGATGCTGCGGACAGATCCTTTTCTGAGCAGATGGCACGTTGCCAACATGGATCGGAGGGCCCTGGAATCATCGGATTTCCTTTCTGGTTCGCAGGTGGGTGGCCTGAGTCCCCAAAGGGGTAGCACAGAGTTCTTAACGCAACGTGAAGCGGCCCCCGCCAAGGGAAAACTCAGGCGATGCTGTCCCGGAGCCTTGGCGCAGGTTTTGGGTAAGGTGGTCGCCGGCGATGTCTGGCCAGGGTCTGGTCGCTTGCGTCAACCCAGGGTTCGGACCCATTGATTTAACCGCGTGAACCGCGCCGGGTCTGCCGGAGGCTCTGACTTATCAGTGGGATGGAGCATCCTGAGCAGGACCACGAGCGAGTCTTCCCCTGAAATGCCCGAACGCGCCGTGCGGCTGGTGCTGGACACCGAAAGCCAGAACGGTTCGCGTTGGCCAGTTTGCGCGCCGTGGTCAGAACCTGCGCGCCCAGCCCGCGGAAAAGCGCCACGGTGGCCGCGCCCGCGCCTTGCGTGCCGCCGGTGATCAGGGCGCGCTTGCCCTTCAGCGTCAGGAAATCCGACATCATCCGAGGGTGGGTTCAACCGGTCAGCGCAACATCTTTGGTTTGAGATATTCTGAAAGGACCCAGGATGGCACGAACCGGTCGCCCCGGCCTGTTGCATGAACAGAAGGCTGAACTCTGGCAGCGTTGGAAGGCTGGCGAGACGCTAAGTGATATTGGCCGGGCCTTGGGCAAGCATGCGGCCTCGGCATTTGGCGTTGTCGCGGCAAAGGGAGGCTTTTCCCCGGCGCCCAGATCACGCAGGCCGGGATCGCTCAGCTTGGCGGAGCGAGAGGAGGTATCGCGTGGTCTTGCTGAAGGCCGCGCCCTCAGCCGGATCGGCCGTGATCCGGGGCGGGCAGCTTCTACGATCAGGCGTGAAGTTGCGCGCAACGGTGGACGTCGTGTGTATCGCGCTGCCCGGAGTGAAGAACGGGCATTGAATTGTGCCCTTCGCCCCGGTTGGCATTTAACCATGCTCTGTGCAGACTGGTTGCCGGAAAGCTGTCGGGCCAATGGTCACCACAGCAGATCGCCGGGTGGCTGAAGGCGCGGGGTCATCCTGGAGACCCTTCCATGACCATCTCGCACGAGACGATCTACAAGAGTCTGTTCATTCAGGCGCGAGGTGTGCTCAAGAAAGAATTGCTCGCCCATCTGTGCAGTCGCAGGATCATGCGTCGGGGCCGAACTGCGACCACGGCAGGTCAGACCAGGGAACAGATCGTCGACGCCATGTCGATCCAGGACAGAGTGGCAGAAGGCGAGGATCGTGCCATTCCCGGCTACTGGGAAGGCGACTTGTTGAGCGGCTCCAGAAACAGCCATATCGCCACGCTGGTCGAACGCAGCTCGCGCTTTGTCATGCTGGTCAAAGTCGGGGGCAAGGACAGCAACAACGTCGTCGGCGCCCTGATCTCCAGTCACTTCAGTGACCCCAAAGCGGATTTTGAACTCACCGCAGCATGCCGCTAACGCAGTCGGCCGCGGCGTGAGCTGCTGCCGGTTTTGTGGACGGCAGGTTAAGCTAGCATAGCGCGCGCCTCGAACTCCATTGGGCTGAGGTAGCCCAGTTTCGAATGGCGCCGCCGCGGATTGTAGAAGCGTTCGATGTAGTCGAAG
>NZ_SUNI01000042.1 GCF_005048225.1 Paracoccus gahaiensis | reverse complement strand
AACCCCAAGCACCAACCCGTCCCGCATGATAGCCTCCATCGCATATGACGTCGGTAATGACGTCAGTAACGACGCAGGTTAAGGCACAGGCCTCACCTCAGGCAGGCGGCCACAACCGGGTGGTTACCATATGTCTATGGTGGGACCTTTGGCTATATCGACCCTTTACCCTCAAGGACGCAGTCGTGTCCTCAGCTTGATGCCAATGATCGCTGACATGACAATCCTGAATGATCTGCATCCCTGAACGCACCACCGTCAACCCGGAAGAAACACATCTATGCCTAACGTTCTTATTGATCCTCAAGTAACCAACAATCACGGTAGATGGCAGCCGTTCAGCGTAGGAACCCTTTTTCTGTGAGCGTTGATAAGTTACGACGGGCTTTGGGAGCGCCGAGAGTTACCTCGACCACTCCCGCCGCGCCCAGCACCTCAGGTGTGTGCGAACGGAGTTCAACATGCCAAGCAACTAGCATGCAAAACAATCAGACCTCCGTCCGCCCGTTAAAGGGTCCGGTGAAGGATCACGCCGTCACCTTCACTCGCAACGAAGCCGTCGACTTAGCGCAATCGCTCCGATACTCATGCTGCTTGCTGATCTCGCGATACAGGCAAGCGGCGACGCCGCAGGGAAGGCTGAGCGAGTTATGTTTATCTTACTCGTAAGCTCTACTCAACTGCTTTTTTTCGATCATTCTTTTGAGATTTGTTACCTTCCAGTCAACAAACCAATCTCGCCCTGCAAACTGCGATAAGATCTTGTCGAGGTCAGTGTTTGAATTGGGAAACGGAATGGCCGTATCCCTTTGCGCGGCGTTGTGGGCTTTCATTGCCTCTCTAAAGATTAACCTACGACATCGGATGTCCAAATACGGACACGCTAGTAAGTCAAGAAGTAGGTGAAGGGACGAAGAATGAAGGGAGAGATCTGAATTTTCCTTAAACAATTTAATTGAAGAAGATATTAACTCCATCTTAAGTGAAGCACAGTCTTCGTCGTCCTGAAAAAGATATAGCTTAGTAACTATGCTGAAGTAATTTGGAGAACTTCCAATTCGCCGGCAACTGTCCACTGCGTCGGAGAAATACGTTCCATCAAACCCAAAGGCTCGAAGCGCACATAAAATATTTAGAACCTCAATCGCAGTCACGTGTTTGGTCGGTTCAGACCGAGAAAAATGCTGAGTCTCAATAAGCGAGGCGGTCCAAAGCTGAACCTTCTCGCGCAAAGAGTAGAAGTCATCTTTGGATGTTTTTCTAAGAAATTCCGCGGACTGAACTAGCATGCTGGCAAGATTCAGTGACGACGCCACATTTGGACAAAGTGAAAATGTATGAAATGCAGCCTCTAGATGAAATTTAATGGCTTGGCTATATAACGCGTCGAGTTCGGCTTGTTGATTAGGTAGGTTAAAGGCAGCTCGTCCATCAGGAGCTAGCTCATAGATCTCATGCCCGTCTTCAAGTATTTTTTTCAGCCTCAGTTTTAGGGCGGCGGTAACGTAGCTTGTAACATCTTCATATCCGACTCCAGAAACGTAGCACGCTCTTCGTAAGGATGACGCAAAAGCTTTAAAAAGGCGTGCTGTAGACAAAATACGACTAGGAAACTGCCTTGTTGCCTTTCCAATCTTAACTTGGCTTGTAAGGGGATCCACTAGCGCCTTAAGGAGACTGTTAAGTTCTGAGATTACCATGGATTTTTTGGTGTAGAACGGCCTAGATACTAACTCGGTCTTTTTTTCGTTTATGGCAAGCTTATAATCTGAAAGGGATTCTTCTATTTCAATCTTTATTTGATTCAGATCTTGGTCTTGGTCGTAAAATATATAATAGTTGTCAACGTAACGTCCTATCGCATAGTTTTTCCGGGCCGTAAGTTTATTGTTTTCGCTCATCTTGAGGCGATGTTCTACGTCGAAGTCGATCCGGCTCAGTATGGTTTCAGCAAATATACGTGAAATTTCCGGACCTATAACTATACCGTTTGTTTCATTGTAGTTCATGACTTGCATTGTTCGATCAAACGCCGATCCATACATTTCTGCGCCTGTATATGCTTTGGCTTTTCTTTGCGACTTGGTTGCCCAGGTGATTGAGTGAGTGTAAATATTTCCAAAGCAGTTGCTAATATCTAGCATACACATCTTCGCAAATCGTCGTTCGAGCGAATTATACAATGGAGAGTTAAAAAACTCGTGAAGCCGATGGAAGCCGCTGTATGCAAAAAAGCTAGCAGGATGCTTTGATATTAATTCGTTGTCAAGTGTAGTGACCGTTGATTTCTTTTCAGAATATATATTCTCGTTAGGATTTGAGATGTAGTATCTTCCAGCTACTCGCCTAGGTTGGCGAAGCGAAAATGAGCTTCGTTGACAGTAATATGGTATAAGATCTTCAAATTTTTCGTAGAATCTGGCGACTTCTAGCTGTGCTCTAGGATGGGGCAGGCCTAACCGACGATGAGATGTTTCATCTTTGATAATCCGGATCGATAACGGTTTGCTAGGCCGTTTGCTATCATCATTTGGAAGCAGAACTTTTGTAAAGAATTCATTTGCCCATCCTGTATAAGTTTCGAAATTCTTCATATTTTTATAGAAGCCATCATTTGATATTATGATTGGCAATTCCGAAGGTGTCGTATCGCTTAAAAGGGCGCGGAGGTAGTCGTCGCTTCGCATGACAACTGTGGTTGAGCCTTTTTTAGACATGACGCCAACACCTGTTCAGTTGAATCATTTCAGAAATTGAAAAATTAAAGTGCAGTTTCATTTCAACGTGACGTTGAAGGTTGAGTGCCAGAATCTGCTTTTTCTGCGCTCTCGGCACAGGCGCCAGCCTTAGTCTCGCCGCAAATGACGATCTTGGCGAAAGTAAAGTGGCATGATAAAAATTCTGAAGTTCCGATAATCCTTCCGACGGGAAGTCGATCTCGGGATATGTGTTGCACAACCCTGCTCGCCTTTTTGAGCTGCGGCTTTGATCGAAAAATTCGTAACCACTATTTAAGAGGAGATATCTGCGAACTAATTTTTGCGAATCGTGGTCTTTAAGGTATGCACGCAAGGATAGAATAAACTTTCTCTTTCTTTTTTCTATCTTTTTCTTACTTATGTCGATTTTTACTACCCTGAATGCGGAGCGAAACGCGCCACCCGGAGGATTGATGATCTTTCCGACATGGAAACAATATCCTAAGTAGTCAAATTTAGCGCAATAATCAGAATTCTTATCAAAATTATTATTTACTTTTTTAAAATAGTGTTTATTGGGTTCAGTATTAAACTCAAGCCCTTGAGGGAGGCTCGTTTGCAGGAAATCAAAGAACGAAGTCCTTTCCACATTTGGTGAAGTTATCATGATAATATCATCGACAAATCGAGCGTAGAATCTTAGTTCTGGATGGGCTAAAACTTTACTATCAAACTCCTTCAAATAGATCTCGGAAAGTAAGCCGCTGAGTGAAACACCTGCCGGTATTCCGTCGCAGTTTTCTGAACACCAATTAAGGAATCGGTCCAACATGCGCCGGAGTGAATAGGTGGTGCGTGTAGCGCTAATAAGGCATTTGCGTAAAGCGTCGATATTTATTGTTTGATAAAACTTTCTGATATCCAAGCGAACTATTGTATAAGGTATGCCCTCAGCCATAAGAATCTTCATTCGCCGTATTATCCGAGTGCGATCCGCTTGCTTTATTCCCGTTAACTTTTTCAGGTCATGGTCGAGTTTGCGCATGACGACGGCGCTTTCAAACGTTGCCGGTTGCGCAATAGGCCGACCATTGACTGACGATTTCGAGAATCGCAATGAGTATCTATCTTCATTAATTTTCTGAGCAAGTAGATTTAGCCGCAGGTTCTTAATTTCTTCTGACGCTAAGCCGAACTTCGCGCTATCAGTTTTTATCACGAAGGCGGACAATGTCTTATGGGAAAAGCTTGGGTCTAGCATTGCACCATTCTTATTAGATAATTTTGTATACGGTGGCATTTTATTTGAGATCGCGCAAGCCTTAGCCGTGTGAAAAGGAAGATTTAGCGAGACGGGTGATCTTAGTGCGACCTTGTATCTGTGATGGGGACCTGCCGAGAAGAAGTCACGAAGTCGGATAAGGAATGGGCGTTTGACAGCGTTTCATTCTGGCCTTCAGGGGCCCGGATGGACTGTAAACGAGCGAACCCCCGCTTTCTCGAATGAAAGTTTACAGGTATCTTGGATGGGACGGCAGCAGCGTGGTCTGAAATCGGAGTTCGGGAAGTGGTCCAGCGTTTAGCGTCAGTTTCGACGCTGGTCCCTTGCGTAGTTTTGACGAAATTTATGCCCCGGAACTGGCCCCCGTTTCGACCGGCAACTGGGCATGGCCACTTAGGCGTAGGGATATGCCTGGGCACCTGCTTGGGCGTGCGATAGTGATAAACTCAATGATGGCCGTCGCAGACGCTGCCGAGGCGGATCATACCTAGTCCTGCGGCACCTCTGCTCACCCACCATCAGACGGGGCTCCTGCTGTTGCGACGCACCGCGTGCCGTTTATCAAGTGTGAATGATAAACACCGCTCGGCACGCTGCAAGTTATCTGAATGCCCGTGTTTTCCCCTTGACCTCACCTATGCGCAGCTCCGGGGTATAGTCGTCTCTGGGGCGGGGCGTTGGCTGCACTGTCCCTTTCGGGCTATCTGCCGCGGGTGTGAGTCGATCCGACACCGGCGCGCCGCGATGGAACTCGTCGCCGCGCCCATGGGGCAGGGGGAAGGCGTCGCTCCGCTGACCGATGCTGGCGAGTTCTGCTGACAAGCTGGTGAGGCGATAAACGACCAAATGCACGACGTCGCCGTCGCGCTGGATACGTCCTGCAGCGGCGATCATCCCGGCGGAGAGGATGATACGACGGTTCGCCTCGAAGACCTTCGGCCAGACGACGAGATTGGCGATGCCGGTCTCGTCCTCGAGAGTGATGAACATGGTGCCCTTGGCGGATCCGGGGCGCTGACGGACAAGGACCAGCCCCGCGATCTCGGTCCAGCGGCGGCTCGGAGCGGCCATGGCCTCGGCACAGGTGCGAATGCGGCGGGTGGAGAGGTTGACGCGCAGGAAGGAGACCGGGTGGCGGCGCAAGGACAGGCCGGTATGCCCGTAATCCTCTACGACCTCGCGCCCGGCAGCCATCGGGCGCAGGGAGACGGTGGGCTCGATATGGGGCGTGGGTGATGAGGCGGCACGCGGTCCGCGATCCTGGTGGGTGGCATCGTCGTGGGAGCCGGGCGGGTCATCATGCCCTGCAGATGCTGGCGCATCCTGCTCCACCGCAGCAAACAGCGGCAGGTCGTCATTGCGCAGCCCCTTGATGGCCCAGATTGCCTCCCGCCGTGCGAGGCCAAAGGCGGGCCGGAACCCGTCGGCCTCGGCGATGCGGGTCAGGGCGGCCATCGGTGCCCCCGCGCGGCGGCAAAGATCGGCGACGTTGGCGAAGGGCCGGGTGGTGCGGGCGGAGCGAATGGCCTCAGCATGAGCCTCGGCCAGCCCCTTGACCATGCGCAGCCCGAGGCGGACGGCGAAGCGATCGTCGCCGGCGTCGCCCGCCGGCTCCAGCGTGCAGTCCCAATCCGAGGCACTGATGCAGACCGGGCGGACCTCGACGCCGTGATCGCGGGCGTCGCGCACGATCTGCGCGGGGGCGTAGAACCCCATCGGCTGGCTGTTCAGCAGCGCCGCGCAGAAGGCATCGGGATGCCAGCATTTCAGCCAGGCCGAGGCATAGGCGATCAGCGCGAAGCTGGCGGCGTGGCTTTCGGGAAAGCCGTAGCTGCCAAAGCCCTCCAACTGGCGGAAGGTGCGCTCGGCGAAGTCGCGGTCGTAGCCGCGTTCGACCATGCCCTCGACCAGCTTGTCGCGGAAGCTGGACACCCCGCCGGTCATCTTGAAGGTGGCCATGGACTTGCGGAGCATGTCGGCCTCGCCCGGGGTGAAGCCCGCGCATTCGATGGCCACGCGCATGGCCTGTTCCTGGAACAGCGGCACGCCGAGGGTCTTGCCCAGCACCTTCTCCAGTTCCGCGGTGGGGTAGTGGACCGGCTCCTGCCCGGCCCGGCGGCGCAGATAGGGATGGACCATGTCGCCCTGGATCGGGCCGGGCCGGACGATGGCCACCTGCACGACCAGATCGTAATAGGTGCGCGGCTTCAGCCGCGGCAGCATCGACATCTGGGCGCGCGACTCGATCTGGAAGGTGCCGAGGGTGTCGGCCTTGCGGATCATCGCATAGGTGCGCGGATCCTCGGCCGGGATGGTGGCCAGGTCGTAGCGGATGCCCTTGTGCGCGGCGATCAGGTCCAGTCCCCGGCGCATGCAGGTCAGCATGCCAAGGGCCAGCACATCGACCTTCATGAACTTCAGCGCGTCGATATCATCCTTGTCCCATTCGATGATCTGCCGGTCGGCCATGGCGGCAGGCTCGATGGGGACCAGATCGTCCAGCCGGTCATGGGTGAGGACGAAGCCGCCCGGATGCTGGGACAAATGCCGAGGTGCGCCGCGCAGCTGCGCGGCCAGATCCAGCAGCAGCCGCAGGCGGCGGTCGTCGGGGTTCAGGCCCAGCTCGCGGAGCTGATCGTCGGTGATGCCCTCCTCGCCCCAGGACCAGATCTGGCCGGAGATGGCGCGGATCAGATCCTCGGGCAGGCCCAGGGCCTTGCCGACGTCGCGCAGCGCGCCCTTGGAGCGATAGCGGATCACCACGGCGGTCAGGGCGGCATGGCTGCGTCCATAGGTCTTGTAGACCCACTGGATCACCTCCTCGCGGCGCTCGTGTTCGAAGTCCACGTCGATGTCGGGCGGCTCGCGGCGTTCCTCGCTGATGAAGCGTTCGAACAGCAGGTCGTTGCGGCCCGGATCGATGGAGGTGATGCCCAGCACATAGCAGACCGCCGAGTTCGCCGCCGAGCCGCGCCCCTGACAGAGGATGCCCCGGGAGCGGGAGAAGCGGACGATGCTGTTCACGGTCAGGAAGTAGGGGGCGTAATCCAGCCGGGCGATCAGGCGCAGCTCGTGGCGCAGCGCGGCCCGGACGCTGTCGGGCAGGCCCTCGGGATAGCGGGTCGCCGCCCCCTCCCAGGTCAGGGCCTCCAGCGTCTGCTGGGGCGTCAGGGCCGGGTCGTCGCGTTCTTCGGGGTATTGATAGCGCAGCTCGTCCAACGAAAAGCGGCAACGATCGGCGATCTGCTGGGTTCGCGCCAGCGCTTCGGGATAGCGCGGAAACAGCCGCGCCATCTCGGGCGGCGCTTTCAGGTAACGGTCCGCATGGCGCTCGCGGCGAAAGCCTAGGGCATCGACGGTGGTGGTGTGGCGGATGGCGGTGACCACGTCCTGCAGGATGCGGCGGTCCGGGACATGGAACAGCACGTCATTGCTGATCACCGTGGCCACGCCCAGCCCAGCGGCGAGGGTCGACAGCTCGTGCAGGCGCAGTTGATCGTTGGGGCGTCGGCGCAGCGTCAGGGCGAGATGCGCCCGCTCGCCGAACGTGTCGCGCAAGCGGCGCAAGCGCAGGGCGCAGGTGTCGTCCGCCGCGTCGGGGATCAGGATGGCCAGCAGCCCCTCGGCATGGGCCTGCAGATCGGGCCAGTCCAGATGGCATGCGCCCTTGCCCGCACGGGCCTTGCCGATGGACAGGAGCCGGCAGAGCCGCGACCAGGCCGGGCGGTCGATGGGATAGACCAGCACCGACATCCCGCAGCGCAGATCCAGCCGGCAGCCGACGATCAGCCGCACGCCGGTCTCCCTGGCGGCCTCATGCGCCCGCACGATGCCGGCAAGGCTGTTGCGGTCGGTCACCGCCATGGACTTGATGCCCAGCAGGGCGGCGGTAGCGAACAGCTCCTCGGCCGAGGACGCGCCCCTCAGGAAGGAGAACTGCGAGGTAACCTGCAACTCGGCGTAGCTCATCCGAACACCCCGTGGATGAACCAGCGATGCGAGCCGGTGGTGGCGTCCTCACCGTCGCCGGCGCGGAAGATCCAGAAGCGCTGGCCCGCCTCGTCCTCGATGCGGAAATAGTCGCGCACGGCCCGGGCCTCGGCGTCGCGCTTCCACCATTCGCCGAAGATCCGCTCCGGCCCATCGGCGCGGCGGACCCGGTGCCGAATGCCGCGCCAGGAGATCCAGTTCGGCGGATGGTCGGGTAGCAGCGCCATGGTGTCGATGGGCTCGGGGCGGGGCAACAGGCGCGAGGGGCGGGGCCAGTGCCCGGGCCAGCCCAGGCCCTGATCCGGCGACAGCGCGGCGATCCGCGCCACCGAGCGTTCCGGCACATCGCTGGTCACCGGGCTGAGGCGATAGACCGAACGATGTCCAACGCGGTTGGCCAGCATGTCGACCAGGTCGGAGATGTCGGGCGGGGCCTGTTCCAGCAGACTGGAGGCTTGTCGCGCGACCAGCGGCTCGGCCAGGGTGGCGGTCAGGGTCATGATCTCGATCCCGAAGCCTGGATCGATGCTCGGGATCTTGTCGCAGAGCAGCCGGGTCAGGCGCTTCGGGTCGCGTTGGGCCACGGCCAGTCTGACGCGGACCGTCTCGATCCTATTATCGACCCGCCAGCAGAGCAGGTCCAGCCGACGCGCGCCTTCGCCCCGGGCTTCCAGCGCGGTGCAGAGGTCAGTGACCAGCTTGCCAATGTAGCGGGCAATGGTCTCGGCGGCGGCGATGGGTTCGGCGAAGCTGCGGCGAACCTCGATCAGGCCAGCGGGGCGCAGGGGATCGATGGGCTCGGCCACCTCGCCCAGGGCCTGATCCAGCCTGCGGCGCAGCTCCGGGCCAAAGCGGAGGGTCAGCGGCGCGCGGGGGGTGTCCATGAGGTCGCCGATGGTGGCAAAGCCCAGATCCCGCAGCCCGGCCCCGGTGGAATGCGGCAGGCGCAGTGCCGCCAGGGGCAGCGGCGCCAGCACCGTCGCCGTGGAGCCGGGCAGGGCCATGCAGACTGTGCTCTCGCGGTGGTAGCGGGCCAGCGCATGAGCTGCTCCCCAGGTGTCGGCAATGGCAAGGCGTGCGGTGATGCCCGACGGGGTCAGGCGCCCGAGCAGCATCTCCAGCAGCGCCTCCTCGCCGCCATGCAGATGATCGGCGCCGGTCACGTCGATCACCACCCCATCGGGCGGATCGACCGCCACGATGGGCGCGATACGCTGCAGGAGCCACAGGCCCAGCCGCTCCAGCGCCTCCAGATCGGCGCGGGCGTCGGCAGCTTCGATGCGCAGATCCGGGACCAGCGCCTGCGCCTTGCTCACCGGCATCCCGACGCGCAAACCCAGACCAATGGCCGCCTCGCAGGCTGCGGTCACCACCCGGCGGTTGCCGACCCGACCCGCCAGGATCAGCGGCGCCTCAGCCGAGGGCGTGCTGTCTGCCTGCCGCTGCAGCCGGTCGATCGGCCACATCGGCAGGCAGACCGAGATGACCCGTGCCATCGCAACCCTCCAGCTCGAGATCGAAGGACTCGCCCGCCCGCGCCCGGATCAACTCGATCAGCCAGCGCGGCCGCCCGACGCCCGGAACGGGCAGGGGGGCCGAAGGCAGCACCGAGACCCGCCAGCGCGTCATCGCCGCCGTGGGCTGCCCGAAATCGCTGGCATCCGCCTGGCGCCGCCAGCGCCTGAGCGCGATGCCGGTCGTCCCCGAGGCCTTGGCCGCCAGATGCAGCCGCCGCGAGGCGGTCATCGACAGCCGCGCCACATCGGCGACCACGGCGCCCAAACCACCATGGCGCAAGCCTTCTTCCATGCAGGCCAGCACGGCGGTGTCGTCGCCCGCCTCGACATAGATCACCCGGTCGGGCGACAGACCCGCCTGCTCCAGCCCCGGGGCGAAAAGATCGGCCTGGGTCACGCACCAAAGCACCGGCCCCGGCAGTCGCGCGGCGATCCCGGCAGCAAAGGAGGCCGCTGCCGCGCCGTCGACGGCTCCGGCGCCTCCGCCGGCGATCTCGTGCAGGCAACCCACTGCCAGACCGCCCTGCGGCATCCGGCGGTCGAGCATGTCGACGCCGAAGGGCAGCACCTCGCGCGCATACGTCTCCGCGCCCTCGAGATGGGCAATGCGGGCGCGGAGCGCGGCGACGGTGGGACGGGGAACGAGTTCGGTCATGATGGGGCAGGGTGCTTTGCCGGTTGGGAACGGGAATCGCAGTTCCTGTTTTGTTCCTACGGGGGCGCGAGTCAACCGCCGGGCGGCAATCGTGATGAGAGGGTGCGGGCGACCAGCGTTCGGCTATGCTGTGACGGCGGCAGAGGAGATCAACGTCGGTGTGCAACTTATACAATCTGACCACCAACCAGCAGGCGATCCGGGACTTCGTGCGGATCACCCATGACGTCGCCGGCAATCTTGAGCCCGACCTCGACGTCTACCCTGATCGTCCGGCACCGGTGGTCCGGCAAACAAAGGAGGGCCGGGAACTGTCACGTATGACCTGGGGCATGCCCACACCGCCGCAGTTCCTGAAGGCCCCGGATGCCCCCGACACCGGGGTCACCAACATTCGCAACACGACGAGCCCGCACTGGCGGCGCTGGTTGGGGCCGGAAAGCCGTTGCGTGATCCCCGCCACCGCCTTCTCGGAATACGGACAGACCCCGGATCCGGTGACCAAACGCAAACCGCTGTGCTGGTTTGCGCTGGACGAGACCCAGCCGCTGTTCGTCTTCGCCGGGATCTGGACGACATGGCACGGAACGCGGGGGTCAAACCGCACCCCGCGACCGGGGCAGCATCAGCTGTTCGGGTTCCTGACCACCGAGCCGAATGCCGTGGTGAAGCCGATCCACCCGAAGGCCATGCCGGTGATCCTGACCACACAGGAGGAGATTGATATCTGGCTTAACGCGGGCTGGAAGGATGCCAAGGCGTTGCAAAAGCCCTTTCCGGATGGTGGACTGGTGCGCCGAGAAGGGAAGTAGAGCGTGCGCTTCTTTTTGTTACAAGAGTGCCGCGCCCAGACGCGATGGACCGAGAGCGGTATTTCCGGCGGTGCGGCACTGCGATCACACCAGTCTTGGAAAAGCAGAACTTCGTATCGGCCGCAGCGACAATCCCAATGGGTTCGCCACAGCGGCGCAGCGTGGGCAAGAGGCGGTGCGGTAAGCGATCCCATTGCGCTAACGAAGCGGAAGCCTCAGACCGTGCAAATATCCTTAAGAAAGGCTACACCGATGAGGCTAAAGAAAGACCCCATTGGCATTGATGCCCTCGAAGAATACCTTACGTCTGCTTCCGATTTCGCCTTCGAGCTTCGCATTTTTGAGATGCTGACAACAAAGGACATCGATTGTGTGCATGGTGGCCAATATAAAGATCCTGACACCGGAAAATTCCGTGAGTTCGACCTCAGGGCAAGAGTTACCCGGGGTTCTGTCACCCTCACCGCCGCAATCGAATGCAAGTCGGTTGGCAAGCACTTTCCATTGTTGGTGTCCTGTGTCCCGCGCGATGAATCGGAAGCATTCCACCAAATTTTCATTCACGAGCCTACGCCGGAGGAACCGTCAGACTTGTTTCACATGCCACGGGTCGTTGGCGAAGGCAAAGAAGGGGTGGACGTTCGTCCAAGCCAAATTTACCCAGTGGGAGGTTCAGTAGGAAAGAGCACAGCTCAGGTTGGTAGGCGCGAAACGAAGGACGCAGAGTTGCACGCCAATGACGCGGAGTTTTTTGAGAAATGGTCACAGGCTCTTCAGTCTTTGGATGATCTTGTCTACGAAGTAGCGGATGATGAATTTATTCAAGAGCGATGGGACGGAAGGCTGCATGTCGGCCTTGCTCTGCCGATTGTCGTTGTGCCGAACGAAACACTATGGTCGGTCAACTACGCCAGTAACGGGGAACGCGCGGGACAGCCTGCTCAAACAGATCGAGTTTCGATTTATATTGCCAGATCCTATCACCACTTTGCCGTCGGATCTCTTGACATCTCCCATCTAGAGGTGATGACCGAAGCTGGTCTGGCCCATTTCTGCGATACCTATTTGGCAGATTCCGCGAGTATCAGAGCGTTCTTGCCGCGGCGTTGAGGCCTCGAGCCTCGCACAACCGCGCGGCCAGCCCCCCTGACCTGCCCCCCGGAACGTCCCTTGGTTTGATGTAGAGTTTGCTTCATCACGAAGGAGCATACGATAGTAAGCCTGCGGTGAGGGCCGTCTGCTCTGATTGAGCAAATAGTCTTAAGGCATTGCCTTATGTCATACGCTTCAGTTGTTTCACCAATCGAGATTTTCGCCGCCGATGAGGTTGGCCGTCGTCGGC
>NZ_SUNI01000041.1 GCF_005048225.1 Paracoccus gahaiensis | reverse complement strand
CCCGTCCCGCCGCGGACGTGCACGCGGCGGGACGGGCGTCGGGGCACATGCGTGTCCTGATGACAGGGACAGGAATGACCCCTTCGGTCGTGCATGTGCGGGATACGCTGATGCTGGACGATGGTACCTCGGTCGCATCCATCGCCCGGCCCGCGCATGTGCTGGCACCTACCATGCCACTCTACTAGGCACTCGGCCCCATGCGTACAATCGGTTGTGCACATGGCTACTTACCTGACGCCTTATCGCCTTTCCGTCCCCTCTGCAGAAGTTTCCAAGCACTAGTGCCTGCCAAGATCACAGCCAGAGTAAGGTCGGATCCCGGCGATGTGGATGACGTGCCTCGGGCCGCATCTGCAGTGCCGACGTCCGGGCGTCCCGACGGCTTATCCCCTGACGACTGCCCCGGCATTCCTGGAGGAGGGGTATCTGCCTTGACCGCATCGCGCTCGCCCATAGGCACTGGCGCGCCGGTGGTGGTATCTTCCGAAGTCTGCTGTTCGATCTCCGCATTCAATTCGGCGCCGCTGAGGACGATGAAGGCCGAAAGCCACATCCACGTCAGCAAGATGATAACACCGCCGAGGGCACCGTAGGTTTCCGTATAGTCGTCGAGATTCTGCACGTAGAGTGAGAACGCGCCCGTTCCCAGCACCCACAAAAGTGTCGCGACAACTGCGCCCACACTGACCCACCGCCATTTCGGATCGGCCCGTGAGGGTCCGAACCGATACATCCCTGCCAGGGCCAGCATGGTCAATACGCCCATGAGCGGCCATTTCAGCCAGTTTGCCACAGTTTCGACGACCGGCGGAAACGGCATGAATGCGACGACAGCTGGAAGCACGATCAGGACCGCGATGCCAGCCGCAAGACCAACGATGGCGCAGATGGTGATGAAGAATGCGGTCAAGTATTGCTTGACCAGTCCCCGTGTCTCCTCCTCATCATAGGCAATGTTCAGGCCTTCCATCAGTGTCAGGACACCCTTCATCGCGCCATAGAGGGCAATGACAATGCCGAAGAGGGCGACCACGCCGGTTCCGGTCTCATCACCCCCGGTAACTTTCATGACCTGTTCCTGCAGAACCGCTCCGGCACTCTCCGGCAGCATGGCGACGGCCGTTTCGAGCTGGCTGGCGACGTCGGCCGGATCAAGGACCAGTCCCGCAATCGAGATAAGTGCTGCAATCGCGGGAAATATGGAGAGCAGAGCGTAAAAGGCGATCCCTGCAGAAACGACCGAAATATGATCTGTCGCAATTTCACTTTTGACCCGAAGCAGGATCGCCTTCCATTCCTGAATGGTGAAACGGGTCGGAGCTGCTGTTCCTTGGCTGCTATGAGCACCATCGAGATTGTCTTTTGCCACGCCGGTCTCCAGTGCTGATCTAGCGGAAAATGACCGCTCTCAAGCGGTCACAATTCTGGCACCGCATTGCCATAAACGCCTTCAGCTACATCACAAGTTCCTGCGGCCTTACCTCTATCTGATCGGTGTTTCGCTCCCTGGGGTCGCCTTTTGCGGAACCGCACGTCATCAAGCAGTGCTTGTCCCGCCGCCTTCAAACTGACATCGCCCATATCCTCCGGCTGCAGCGACCCCTCATGATCAAAGCGCTTGCAGTGGTAAAGGCCGCAGAGTTGGATGACAGTGGCGTCACTGACGCGCTAGCCTTTATCGACTGCAGGACTGACGGAAAACGGCCAGGATGCGCCCTGCGGATCATCTGCCCGTGAAGCATTTGGGATTAGACGGTGAGTGCCCGGCTGACATGGCCAAAAACCCCGTCACGGCGCGGCCCTGTCCATCTGGGGGCGCGGCACAGACTGTCACGGCGCGATCCGGGGGCAGTCACAGCACGAGCAAGTGTGCAGCCCGCGTCAGGGTAAAGGGGCCTCGGGATCGCGATGATGCCGGGGCCTTTTCGTGTGTAAAACCTACGCTTCTCGCACAAAGAGCTATGGCCGATTTTGGGTGATGGGGTCTGAGAAGGCGGCGTATCGTGGTGGGTGTCAAAGCCTGCCAGAACCTCCCGAAGGAGCGATACGCCTTGGAAGATGATATCACGATCACCCCGCTTCACCAGCCCGGATCTGTCGTTGATCCACTCACCGAGATTGCACGCGACGGCGCCCGGCAGATGCTGGCAGCGGCACTCAGGGCTGAGGCCGCGAGTTTTGTCGCGCAGTTTGCTGAGGAGCGCCTGCCCGATGGCAGGCAGCGCGTTGTCCACCACGGCACCGGCCCTGAGCGGAACATCCAGACCGGGATCGGCCCTATCCCGGTGCAGAGACAGAAGGTGCGCGACCGGGCAGCTGATGCGCCGCCGGAGGACAAGATCCGGTTCAATTCGCGCATTCTTCCGAAGTGGGCGCGCCGTTCGCCTAGCCTTGATGCTCTGCTTCCGGTCCTCTACTTGCGCGGCGTCTCGACTGGAGACTTCCAGGAGGCTCTGAGCGCGCTGGTCGGTCCGGATGCGCCCAACCTGTCGCCAGGAGCGATCTCGCGGCTCACGGGCGAGTGGCAAGCAGAACATGACCGCTGGCAACGCCGAAACCTCTCGGCCCGGCGCTACGTCTATGTCTGGGCCGACGGCGTGTATCTGCAGGCCCGGATGGAGCCGCAGGCCGAGTGCATGCTGGTGATCATCGGGGCGACGCCGGAAGGGAAGAAGGAGCTGCTGGGGTTCCAGGTTGGGGTCCGCGAGAGCGCGCAGAGCTGGCATGAACTGCTGGTCGACCTCAGGGCCCGCGGCCTCTCGGCGCCACCGGATCTCGCGGTCGGAGATGGTGCCCTTGGCTTCTGGAAGGCGCTGGATGAGATCTTCCCCGACACGCGCCACCAACGCTGTTGGACCCACAAGGTGTCCAACGTCCTGAACAAGCTTCCGAAGTCGATGCACCCGGCGGTGAAGACTGACCTGCGGGAGATCTGGCAAGCCGCGACCCGCGCGGCGGCAGAGACCGCCGTCAATACCTTCGTCGAGAAGTATGGCGTGAAATACGAGAAAGCCGTCGCCTGCCTGACCAAGGATCGAGAGGCACTGCTGGCCTTCTACGACTTCCCGGCCGCTCACTGGGACCACCTGCGCACGTCCAACCCGATCGAGAGCGTCTTCGCGACCGTCCGCCATCGCACCGTCCGAACCAAAGGCGCGTTGTCTCAGAAGACAGCGAAGCTGATGGTGTTCAAGCTGGTTCAGGCCGCAGCGAAGAAATGGCGACGACTGAAGGGCGCAAACCAGTTGCCTCTCGTCGTCGAAGGCGTCAAGTTCACTGACGGTGTCGCCGAGCAGGACGCCAACGAAAGCCGCGCCGCTTGATCAGGCCGCGTCACCCAAAATCCCGCATAGCTCTCGCACAAAGTACCGACCGGCGATCAAGCGAGGGGAACGAGCGAGGATTTTGGTCATCGGCCTGGCATCTGAAATCTGGCGGCAAGCGTTACAGTGGGCTTATTGTCGAAAAGGGAAGGCCCGATGATCCGTTCCGAGCTGGCCCGGAAGCTTGCCAAGACACACCCGCATCTGTCGCCGCTGGTGGTCGAAGCTGCCGTAGAGTCGATCCTGAACCAAATCACCGACAGTCTCGCGCAGGGCAAGAGGGTTGAGTTCCGGGGGTTTGGGAGCTTTGCGAGCAAGGTCCGGAAACACAGGATGAGCCGGGACCCCAGAAATGGCGACCCTGTGAAGGTGGAGGCAAAGCAGGTCCCGACGTTCAGGGCCTCAAAGCTGCTCTTGGCGCGGCTGAATGGGAAAAGCTGAGCGCAGTCAACCGCGCCAAAATTCTGCTATCTTTTTTCCTTAGTTTTTTGGTCAAGTGGTGCTGGATCGTCGACGGGCGCATGTCTGAACAATTGAAACTCCACTCAGGTGCAGTGAACTACATGGACAAGCGCGCGATGCTGATAGCTGAACTGGACAAGGAGAGCCGTGTGGCATGGCTCTGGCGGGCCGATCCGGGAAAGCGGCCCAAGCCTGTCAAGAACGCTGCAGCCTACCTTCAGGAACTCGATAATCTAATGCTCTTCGGGGCGCCGAAGTCCAAGATCGAGGCATGGCTTCTGGAACAAAGCGACCAGCAAGCCAAAATCCCACGGGAACTATAGTTCGGTAAATCGCCTTATAGGTGCGTTCCTAATCAAGAGTTTCTTTTTGTTGACAGCCCCGGAGCGAACCCTTGCTCCGGGGTTGTCAGATACACAGCGCCAGTACGAGCCAGCGCAGTTATCGAGGGTTGAGCAGGGCCGTTTGTCTTGCCAAAATGCTCATCGACCGCGCCGAAGATAGGGGTCCACCCTTTCGTTGTCATGTCATGTTGTCACCAAGTTAAAACGTCGCGTGTTGCGCCATTTAGAAATGTCGCTGCCGGTGCGGATAGGCGCTGAGCCGGCCCCGGCCCGCTCTCTCCATCAAGGGCCGTAGGGACGGGGCCGGCGGTGGCGGCGATTGCAAGTGCCACTACCGATAGTTTATCTCCACACTGACACGGTCATTCTGCTGGCGGTGAGGGCATGACGAGAGCGTCCGCCGCGCGACGCTCGGCGCGCTTTTCGACCCATCCCTTTCTGCCGCGATGCGCGTTCCCCTTCAGCGCGTAGCGGCTGCGCTGTTTGCCAACTGGTCCGACCTTCGGCGGGGCAACTTCCTGCCCGGCCATTACATGGGCCAAAACCTCGCTTAGGCGTTTGTTCTCGGTCACGGCGGCATGGGTAACGCGCTGCTGCACAGGATCGAAGATGCGATAGGGTAGCGCGATACCCTTCCATCGGATCTCGAAAGGCCGGTCTGCATAGGCGTAGGTCTCGACATATCGGCCGATCGCACTGCGCGCATGCTCGCTGTCATCGAGAATGAACTTCCGGCGCTCGTAATGCACCACGAGGCTCGCTCCGACCTGCCGCTGGTCGCGAACGCAGAGGATCTCGGCCAGGCGCGACGCGGGCAGATTGAGGGGCCGATGGAGGTTGTCGGGCCGGGCAGGGGGATGGGCAAAGCGCAGATTGTGCCGCGCGATGAAGCAGGTCAAGAAGGCGTTGCCCGCCTCTATGTCGCTGATCCCGGCCAGCCGCAACTCCTTGATCAGCCGGTCCTGCAGCGTCCGATTGGCGCGCTCTACCCGGCCTTTGGCCTGGCTACTGTTCGCGCAGAGGATCTCGATGTTCAGCTCGCTCAGGGCGCGCCCAAACTGCGTCATGCCGTGCCCGCTGCGGGCCTCGGCCTTGTTCACCCGAAAGACGCTGTGCTTGTCAGAGTAGAAGGCCACGGGCAGGCCGTGCTTGTGCAGGTAATCGGCAAGGGCGGCGAAGTAGCTCTCGGTTGACTCCGAGCGCACGAAGCGCAGATGCATGAGTGCGCCAGTGGCATCGTCGATGAACACCAGCAGTGTGCAGACGGGGCCGCGGTCCTCAAACCAGCGGTGCTCGGAGCCGTCGATCTGGATCAGCTCGCCCAAGGCCTCCCGACGCAAACGGGGCTGATGCACCCGGCGCTGCTGCGCCCGGCTTCGCCAGAGCCCGTCCGCGATCATCCACTTGCGCAGCGTCTCCGGCGAGACCCCGATGCCATGCCGCTCGCCCAGTGTCTCGGCCGCCAGCGTCGGTCCGAAATCGGGGTAGTCGCTTCGGACTAGCGATAGGACATAGTCGCGCTTCAGATCGCTAATGCGGTTGTTGGAGGGACGGCCACGCAGCTTGTGGCGCACGGCCATGGCGCCTTCGTCCCGCACCTTGTTCACCAGTCGCTGCACCTGGCGCTGGCTAAGGTCCAGCACACGGGCCGCACGGGCCGTGCGCAGGCTACCGTCCAAAACCTGCGCCAAAACCTCAATCTGCTGAAGCTCACGCTCACTCATCAGAACAAGTCCCATACCGCTGTCCCTCGTGGCCCGATACCTGATGACACAGAGCGTCATCGGTCAGGGCAGAGGCGACAAATCAACTTTGCCAGTTCGCGACAATTCTACTTCGGTTCTACATGTCAAAATCGCAATAACTGTAGTTATGCAACCTGCGTGCTGGAATTGAGCCAACGACTGGTTCACAGGCTGCTGAATAAACTTCACAGCAAAGGACCTTATGAGGTGGTCTGGCCAGAGCCACCTTGTTTGAAGTGGCGCTGGCGGAAATTTGCCTTGGCGAAAGATTGAAAACGTCCGCCAACTGATGTATATGTTCTCGCATATACACTCATCACGGAGGCAACCATGTCGCAACTGCAGCCACTATCAGAGCCCCGCGAGGTTAAGCTCTTTCGCAACAACAAAAGCCAGGCTGTCCGCATCCCAGCTGACTTCGAAATGCCCGGGGATCGGGTGAATATCTACCGGGACGGTGATCGGCTGATCATCGCCCCGGTTCGCCGGAAAAACATTCTGGAGGTGTTGGCCCGGCTGGACCCGCTCGGGCCAGAGGATCAGTTTCCTGATGTGGACGGAACGCTGCTTCCAGCAAGGAACATTGATCTGTGATCCTCTACATGCTGGACACGAACGTAATCTCTGATCTGCTGCGCAATCCCGGTGGTCCTGCGGCAAAGAGGATCGCCGAGGTCGGCTCTGATGCGATCTGCGTCAGCATCATTACTGCCGCCGAGCTTCGATACGGCTGCGCGAAGAAGGGATCGGCTAAGCTTCTTGGGCATGTCGAGGCGATCCTTGAAAGTGTGCAGATCCTGGCGTTCGATGTTCCTGCCGACACCGAATATGGGAACATTCGCGCCGAGCTTGAGGCTGCGGGCAGGCCCATCGGTCCAAACGATCTGCTGATCGCGGCACATGCCTCTGCGACCGGGGCAATCCTCGTCACGGGCAATACGGGAGAGTTTACGCGCGTGCGCGGCTTGCGGGTTGAAAACTGGAGCGCTGACACCGCACGTCAAGAAACCGATGACTGATGGCTGCCCAGGGGTAGTCACCCAAAATTCAGGCATAGCCCGGGTTGCCCTGGTTCTCAGACGAAGACCGACTTTTGTTCGGGCGGCTACGCTGCGCCTCAGTCGTGACGCCCCGGCAAAAAATCTACACGATGCGCTTCCTGCCTTTTGCTGCTCTTGATATTGTATTTTTAAGATGATCCGGAGGCTGGTGTCGATGTGTGACGAAACGGGCCAACTCGAAGTATTTCCTGATCGCGCTTACCTGCGTCGGAAAGACCCCTCACGCAATATGCATCGTTTTTATCTTATGGCTGTGCAGCGTGATCTTTTTGGGCGCGCCAGCCTCATTCGGGAGTGGGGTCGAATTGGCAGCCCCGGAAAGCTGCGTGTCGAACACCATCCGGACGAAGGGCGCGCAGTGGATGCCCTATCGGCTTTGATGGCCGCGAAACGCAAGCGGGGCTACGCGTCATGAGCGGCTGGCACAAACAGGCGGAGCTCAAGCGCCTTGATGACGCGCTTCTCAAAGCGGCGGAGACCAATGACGACATCATGTTTCTGTCGGAGCTTGATGGCTTTTTCGCGGGTCTCCTGGTCTGCCCGGACATGATCCCGCCAAGCCGCTGGCTCAAGGAAGTCTGGGGCGGGACGGGTGAGCCGACTTTCGACAGCCTGGCAGACATGCAGGCGCTTCTCGACCTCATGATGGGGCACTACAACCGCGTGGCCCGGATGCTGACCGTGCCCGCCTCCTATGGCCCGGTTATGGATGAAGACCGGCACAGCGGTCAGGTCATCGTTGCCGATTGGGTAGAGGGGTTTGTCCGTGCGGTGCGGCTTCAGCCGTCCAGTTGGAGGCGCCTGAGTGAGAGCGACGATCAGGAGGCGATTGCAGCCTTCTCATTCATGCTCGAAATACCCTTGGCGGGGACGGGAAAGGGCGATCTTGACGATGTAATGGCGGCAAAGCTGATCGAGGATGCCTCTGAGATCATCCCGGGCCTTGTGCTCGAGATGAACCGCTTCACCAAATCGCTCCCCTTTGAGGCTCCGGGAGGGGCGCTTCCATTTCCGGCGAATCTTCCCGGAGGGCCTGTCAGAAGCCAGACAGCAGGGCGCAATGACCCTTGTTTCTGCGGATCAGGGCGGAAGTACAAGAAATGCTGCGGAGCAAACTGACCTTTTGCCCTTTTCCGGCGCTCTGCCTTTGCTATGAATGTCACACGCGCCTGTAGCTCAGCGGTTAGAGCAGGCCGCTCATAACGGCTTGGTCGGGGGTTCGAATCCCTCCGGGCGCACCACAGGAGCCTGCGTGGTGGAGCGGTAGACATATCGGACTCAAAATCCGTGGCCTTCGGGCGTCCGGGATCAAGTGCTGGCGCGGGCACCACCTCCCTGACACCTCTTCGCGACAGCTGACTTTCCGTCAAGCCAAGTCCGTCCGCGCAAAGTCATCCCCCATGTAGAGCAGGGGAACATGATGCGACTTCGCGCAGGCATAGGAAAGAGCATCGCCCATATTCAACTACGCTGGATGCCCGACGAGCTTGCCGTAGGTGGCAAGCGCCTCGACTGCGGCGCGGCCCATGCTGGAGGAGATCATCATTTCCTGTGCCTGGATTGCGTCGAGTAGGTCGTCGACCAGATCATTCGCAATCTGAACGTCTTCAGCCGTCGCCGGGCCTGCGCTGCGCAAGTCCCTGCGCGTTCTGGCAATGGCCAGCGTGGCCTCCAGGCGCACGATGGGCGAGACCCGCAGCTTGCCCCGCGCCGCCTCCATCGCCTCCATCAAGGCAGGCGCGTCAGGTTCGTTCTTCAGCACCGCAACCAGCGCGCTTGCGTCGATGAACATCAGTCTTCCCCCCACATGCCGTCCATGAATGCCTTGTCATCACGGCCATCAGCCAAAATGCCAGATGCCGCTGCGCGCCTCTGGATCGCGGCGACGCGGTCAGCAAGGCTCTCCTTTGCAGCGAGGGCGGCAATTTGCGCGGCAAGTGCCTGCCGCACTGCTTCGCTCTTGTTCTTGACCCAAGTCAGCGCGCAATATTTTGCAACGAGTTCATCAATCTCGTCGCCCTTGATAAGCATGGTCATGGGTCTATCCTTTAAGGGTATCTCTATATATACCGCTCAAGGATATACCTAGGCAAGCGTTGGCTTGGCCTGTCATCAGACGCCATTGAACAAAGGTGTTCGATATGAAGATGCAGTGCTCTCGATGCGGTATGGTTGTGCAACGGTCTGCCATGCATGTCTGGGTCCGTGGGAGACCATCCCGGATAGCTCGGACAAGGAGCGAAACACGGGAGGAGGCTTCTGGACAGCTTTTTTCATTCTCGCGGGTCTGGGCCTTCTGATGCAAGTGTCTGCTCTATTTCTGTAGCTTGCCCGGGCGTCCCCTTCGGGCCGCGCCCCCGGTTCCGGCCGGCTGTGCCGGCCTCCGCTCGAGCGGGTCAGGGCGAAGCGCCCGGCTGCGCTGCACGGTTGAATGTCTTGTCCCAAGCCATCCCCCCGCACACCGGTCCTGGGCGCCCTGCCCTGCCCATCTCGTCCCTGACGGGCGGGACCGCTGACGCAAGGCGGGCACCTGGTTGTCCAGTCGCGCGCTGAAACGACCTTGGGAGTGAAGGCGCGGGACCAGAGCAGGCTGTAAGCGAGACCACAGGGATCGAGTGTCAGCCTGTGGGCAACCGGGTGCCATGTGACAGCCGATGTCGCAGAACAACGCCCCTTCTCCTGAAAAATACTGAGATCCCCGCGCGGGCGCGGCGATCGCGATGCAGGGGGGATTTGGACAAGCCAAACGCCCCCTGCCGTTGCCCGGGCCGCGCCGAGGCGCGTCCGTCAGGGGGCCGCAAGCCCCCCACCGCAACAGGAAAACACTGCACATCCTGCGGGGCCGTGTCCTCGCGCTTTGCGCTGCGGTCCGCACCACCCCCTTGTCCGTTTGATTTTCCCATTGCGGCGGTCCCCCCCTGCCCTCGCCGGGAGGCAAGGTTTCAGGAGAGGCGCGCGCTTCGCGCTTCCTCGCCAGAAACCCCGCCCATTTGGGCACCCAAGCACGGCGCAGAGACCGGGCGGGACCGTCGCAAGAGAAGGAAGCCACATGGCCAAAGCGTTCGATCTTTATCAGCACGTCACCGACAGCATCATTGCCAGCATCGAGTCCGGCACCCCGGCATGGCGCAAGCCCTGGACCGGTGACAAGGGCGGCGCACCCTTCCCCCTGCGCAGCAACGGCGAACCCTATTCCGGCATCAATGTCCTGATGTTGTGGCTGGCCGCTGACGCCAGGGGCTATCGTTCCCCGTTCTGGTTCACCTATCGCCAAGCCAAAGAAGCAGGCGGGCAGGTGCGCAAGGGCGACAAATGCGCCACCGTTGTCAAATACGGCAAGTTTGAGCGTGAAGATGAGGCCACCGGCGAGGATCGCCGCATCCCCTATCTCAAATCCTACAGCGTGTTCAACGCCGAGCAGATCGAGGGGCTGGCCCCGGAATATTATGGCACGCCTGCCGAGGCCGCGCGTGACCTTGGGACCGAGGCAGACCCGACGCTAGACGCTTTTTTTGCTTCAACCGGTATAGAGATCCGCACCAGCGACGACCCGCGCGCGTTCTACAATCCGGCAGAGGACTTTGTTCACATGCCGCCCATTGCCACCTTCCACGACGCAGCCGGATTTTACGGGACCCTTGCTCATGAGCAGATTCACGCGACTGGTCATGTCAGCCGCCTAGATCGCTTCTCGCGCTTCACCGACCGCAAGGCGTATGCGTTCGAGGAACTGATTGCGGAAATCGGCAACTGCATGGTCTGCGCCCAGCTTGGCCTGACCCCGGATTTTGAACAATCGGGCGCATACCTGAAAAGCTGGTTGCGGGCGTTGAACGACGACAAGCGGCTGATCTTCAAAGCTGCCAGCGAGGCCCAGAAAGCCGCCGATCTGCTGACCAAGCGGCAGCGCGTTGAAGACGAACGGGCGGCGGCATGAATGCCGCCATCCCCCTGCCGGACCTGTCCTGCCGCACATGCGGCAGGACCAACCTCTGGGTCTACCTCGCGCCTGTCCTCGTCGGGGCAACGGAGACGTGCATCTGCATGGATTGCGCCGAGGCGCGCGGCCGGCTGAACAGCTGCGGGAGCCTCAAACCGGGGATTGCGCTATGAGATTTGAAGTCCGCGAGGTCCCCGACGATCAGTTCATCCCGTGCGTCAGTTTAGCCGAAGCGGAGCAGCGCGGCAGACGTCGCGCCGCCCGGATCGGATCGCCCATGCTGATAGACCAAACACACAGCCGGGGCGGCGAAGGGTTTTTTGGGTCGTTGCTGACCTCCCCCTTTGCCCTGCCCTGCTCTGCCCCTCTACTCTGGCGTGCAGGGAGAATATCCGGCGGGCGGACCTGACAGCTGCGCCGCCAGGTCCGCCCGCCCGAGGCTTCGCCTTACCTTGCAGCGCGGGCAAGCCGCGCCACATGATCCTTGTGCGTTTCGCGCAGACGCCGCCTGGTGGCGGCTGTTGGCGGCGGCTTCGCCGCCACGGAAGCGCGAGGGAAAGGTGCCCCTTTACAGGATGGATTTGACCACCGCTCCCTCACGCCCCTTCGCTCCATGGGGGCCGTTCCGCTCGTGATCTGCAAGCCCCTGGCCGAAAGATCGGCCGCGGGTGGACAAATCCAACTTGGGCAAGACGGTCATACGTAAGCGGTCGCTGGCCCCCACTGTCGACTTAGCTTGACGGCTTGAAGTTCCACGGTAGCAGGTCATCGAGGCGGCTTTGTGGATGGCCGGTGGCGATCGCCGTGAGGGTGGCCTTCAGATAGGCAAAGGGCTCAATGCCGTTGATCTTGCAGGTCTCGATCAACGAGGCGATGCGGCCCCAGGCAACGCCGCCTTCGTCGTGACCTGCGAAGAGCGCATTCTTGCGATTGAGGGTGATGGGGCGGATCAGATTTTCGACCCTGTTGGAGTCGATCTCGATGCGCCCGTCGGTCAGGAAGGCTTGCAGCCCTTCCCAGTGGTTATGGATATAGGTGAGTTTTTCGCCCAACCGGGATTTGGTGGAGATCTTTCGACGTTGCGCCTGCAGCCAGCCGCCGAAGGCGGCCACCAGCGGTGCGGTGCGGGCTTGGCGGGCCGAGAGGCGCTGGCCGGGCGAGACACCGCGGATGTCGGCCTCGACGGCGTAGAACTCGGCGATGCGGCGCAGCCCCTCAGCAGCGATCTCGGAGTCATCGCGGTCGAAGACTTCCTTCAGTTTGCGCCTTGCATGCGCCCAGCAATGCGCGACCCGAATGGGGGCACCGCCTGTTCAGCGACAACCATCTTGGCCGGTGCCGACAACCACCTTGGCCGGTTGGGCTGAACGGAAGACGGGCATGCCCGTCTGGAGGGCAGTCCCACCGGCCTGAATGATTTCAAGGTTAG
>NZ_SUNI01000040.1 GCF_005048225.1 Paracoccus gahaiensis | reverse complement strand
CGCGCCGGACGCTTGCGCTAACCGAGGGTTCCACGCCCGGCGCGCTTGCCCTGAAACCATCCGCCGACTACCAATCTCAAACCGGCAGACTCTCGTTATGACCGAGGGACCCACGGGGGGCAGGTCACAGGCCGCCAATGGTGCTTTTCAGTTCTTCCCGCAGCACTGCTTGTACTTGCGACCTGAACCGCAGGGACAGGGGTCATTGCGACCCGGGCGCTTGCTTCTGACAGGAGCGTAGGGAAGGTTGTCGACCTTCAAGACAAGCTCTGGGCGCGACACAAGCAGGATCGCGGCGACGCAGCTAGGGATCAGGTTGGGGGCCTGCAGGTCGATGTCATCGATCTCTTCCTCTGTGAACTTGCTGGTCCCCTCGTTGATGTCCTGCAGAGCCATCAGGAAGATCAGCGACGATTTGGCCTCTTCGTCGGCCTGCTTGATGAGCGCCTGCCAGGCCTCTGGGCGCAAGCGTAGTGCACGGGTGAACCCGTCGACCCACGGCTCCCACAGCGTTTCGTCACTGTTCGGGTCCACCTCGTAGATCGGCTCGATCCAAGGGGTCTTTGCCATGCCTGAGGCGACGGCGTTGTAATGGGCCATAACCGCCGAGATCGTTGTGTCAGCCGTGGCCAGATCGGGGAAGCCAGCATCACCCGTTTCTCCCCAGACGTGGGGGAGCCAGTCTGAGGGCGGCACGAGGTCAGGACAGGCAAGGATGCCGGTCAAATAGCCATCGAGTTCGCTGACTGCCATCGGAAGGTTTTTCTGCGGCAAGGCTGCCAGCAGGTCGTCGAGATGATCAAGGTCCTGGTCCGAACGGCTCACGGCGGGTCTCCCTCATGGCAAGGATGTGGATATCCATCCAGGTGCCAGATCGCAATCCGGCTGCGGTGCCGATACTTTGGTCGTCCTCGACGAGCGGCTCGATGACGATTTTACGTTACGGGCACCACATAATGCCAAACGGCTGGCCCCGTGTGCACCGCCCGCATGAGAGGTAAGGCCATGTGAACGCGGCGGCGCCCGTCTGTTTGCAGCGGTTGAACTCGGTCCACACGTGAGACAGGATCGTGCATAAGCCATCGGAGGAACCCATGGATCGCAAGAACCTGGAACTGAGATCGACCGTCACCTCGGACGGCACGCTGCGGCTGCATCTGGAGCCGGTCGTCCTGCCCGAACCCGGACTAGGGCAGCTGCTGGTGCGGGTCGAGGCGGCGCCGATCAACCCCTCCGATCTGGGGCTGATGTTCGGGCCGGCCGACATGGAGAGTTTGGCGCATGATGGGGAGGCGCTGTCCGCCCGCATTCCAGATGGTGCGATGCCCGCAATGCAGGCCCGGCTCGGCCAGTCGCTGCCGGTCGGAAACGAGGGGGCAGGGACCGTCGTCGAGGCGGGACCGGACCAGCAGCACCTGCTCGGCAGGCGGGTCGCGATGCTGGGCGGCGGCATGTATGCCCGCCTCCGCCTGATCGAGGCAAAGGACTGCCTGGTCCTGCCTGAGGGCACTTTGGCCGAGGAGGGCGCCGCGCTCTTCGTCAACCCGCTCACCGCGCTCGGCTTCGTGGAGACGATGCGTGCCGAGGGGCAAACCGCGATCGTCCACGCCCCCGCCGCCTCCAATCTCGGGCAGATGCTGGTGCGGATCTGCAAGGCCGACGGCATAGGTCTGGTCAACATCGTCCGCAGCCCCGAACAGGTTGCCATGCTCCGGGAGTTGGGCGCGGCGCATGTGGTGGATAGCAGCACTGACAGCTTTCGCGAGGACCTGACCGAGGCGATCGCCGCCACCGGCGCCACGCTGTCCTTCGATGCCATCGGCGGCGGCGAGATGACCAGCACCATCCTGAACGCCATGGAGGTGGTCGCCGCACGCAGCATGACCGGCTATGACCGTTACGGCTCGTCGGTGCTGAAGCAGGGCTACATCTACGGGTCGCTGGACACCGGCCCCTCGGTCCTGCGCCGCGGCTTCGGCTTCAGTTGGAGCATCGGGGGCTGGCTGCTGTTCCACGCCCTGCAACGCCTGGATCCGCCGACCGTCGAGCGGATGCGCCAGCGCGTGGTGGCGGAAATGACCACGACCTTTGCCAGTCACTACACCGCGCGCATTACCCTCGAGCAGGCGCTGGAGCCGGAAACTGTGGCGGCCTACATGCGCAAGTCGACAGGGGCCAAGTATCTGCTGACCCCCTGATAAGGGCGGACACGGGGGAAGAGCGCTTCCTCAGTCAATATTCTGGTCCTCCAAATGGCGGCTTGAATGGACGAGATCGAACGAAGCCGCACCGGGAGGCGCGGCTCCATCGTGAGTTTGATCAGGCCCCGCCGCCTCTGTTGGCCGCGTTGTGCGGCGGGGCCAGCATCCAATGTATCAGGTGCAGGCGCCGGACGCCGAACTCAGGCCGGCGGCCCTTGCCTGCGGTCCTGTATGAAGGTGGTACCGTACCCCTTGATCGCCAGCTTATCGCCCTTCCGCACAAGCCATCCGGCCTTCACGAGCCGGGAGACATCCTTTTGTGCTTTCCTGGCGTTCATGTCCGGAGCAGCGGCCAGAAGCATGACTGCCATCTCATACGCGATCTCGCCGTTGTCCTCGGCATCGGCGATCAGGTGAAGCAGGCAGCCGACAAGATGGCCGCCGAGGTCCCGTGCCATCCGCTGCAAAACTTCCCTCTCTATCCAAAGATGGCCATCGTCCTTGTTCATTGTCGTTCTCCTGTTTGATGTGGTTCGGGCATCCACGAGGCTGACCGGTATCGCTCGCCCGTGAGGGCGTTGCCGACCCTTCTCGAAGATCGTGGGACGCCTGCGTAGGAGATCATCCTTGGTCAGGCGGTATGGGGGAGGGGGTAAGCCTGCGGCTATCGCGGCGCTGCCCGCCATTGTGACCGCTGGGCCGCCCAGTCCGCTGGAAACGGCTCCAGCATCCGGGGCAGCGTCAGTTCAGGGCCGTGCCTGCCGTTGAGGATGACCTCGACAATGTCCGGGGCGAGCAGCGTCAGCCGCAGGACCCGGGTCATGTAGGAATGGGCGATGCACTCGGACCTGGCCAGGTCACCGATGGTGGCGAACTCGCCGCTCTCCAGCATACGCTTCCAGCGGTGGGCCCGGCCCAGCGCCTTGACCAGCGCACTGTCGCTCCGACGATGCTGGTCCTCGCGGCAGAGTTGGCGCAGGCGGAGACGCGGCTGATCTGAAAGTCAGCCGCGTCATCGATCGGCAGGGTCGGGCCGCGGAACCTGCTCAAGCCCTCTCGGACATAACGAAATGGTGATCCCTCGACTTCATCAGTGATCTAGATCAGCCTGCTTTTGGAGGAAGTGGGCACGGAGGGCATCCAGGCGTTGCGGTGTCCAGCCCGGCGGATCGGTGACCGCAAGCCATGGGCCGATGTGATCCACATAGGCGTAGCGATGACCGTGACCCATGGGCACATCAAGCGCGATGGCCATGTCGAAGGCCAGCTGCAGTTCGGTGATGATCGGATACCAGCGCAGGTCGTCCGACACCTCGGGCGCACGCGGCGCTCGCATCCAGTCGGGCTGCCGGATGGCGCTGTCGGTCCGGAAGAAGACGATGGGATCGCTCCCGTATTGCAGATAGACGATGCGGACATCGCCCCAGGGCGCACCCTCCTGCAGGCCCTGACGGCCGTCGGTGAAGCGGACGACCTCGCCCGTCGTCAGGCGCGGCAGCCAGGCAGGGGAATCGGGATCCCGCTCGGCCGTCAGCGTCTGCCAGAGCGGACTGACGAAGGGCGGCCCGACCCAGAGCGCGCCATCGATGGGCCGGTCCAGCATCTCGTGCAGCCGCAGGGACTGCTGCGAACCGTGGGCGCCCAGGCTGAGCCCGTAGAGGTAGAGCCGCGGCCGTGATTCTTCAGGCAACTGCTGCCAGCGGCGATGCACGGCCCCGAACAGTGCCCGACCGGCCTCGGCCGCGTCGTCGGGCTGCACCAGAAGCGAGATCCAGCTTTGCAGATAGGAATATTGCAGGGCCACCGTCGCCACATCGCCGTGGTGGAGATGCTCCAGCGGCTCCATCGCCGCGGGGTCGATCCAGCCGGTGCCCGTCGGCATGCCCACGACCAGCACTGCCCGCTCGAAGCCGCCCACCCGGTCCAGCTCCTGCACGGCAAGCTCTGCGCGCTCGGCCAGCGTGCGGGCGGCGTTCAGCCCGACATAGACCCGCAACGGCTGGCGTGCCGGCTGGCCCGTCACCTCCGAGATCGCTTGCGGCAACGGCGCCTGGCTGACGAAGGCCCGCCCCTCGCGTCCCAGATCCTGCCAGGCGAGCAGCGAGGCGGGACTGCCGGTCTGCCACTGCTGCCCGGGCGCGACCTGATCAGCCGGAACGAGGTCGTCCAGCGCCTGCGCCGAGCGGTCGATGCTGCGGACCATCCCGCGCACCAGCACGCCGCTGGCGATCTGATAGGCCAGCAGCGCCGTCACCGCGATGCCAAGCACATAGGCCTGCCGGGGTGGCAGCACCTGCGCGATGCGGCGGCTGGCATAGCGCCCGAGCGCCGCCAGCAGCTTGAACCCGATCAGCAGGCCGGCCGCGACACCCGTGCCCCAGCCTGCGATGACCAGCGGAGCCACGCCCTCGACGGCGGGCAGCTGCATCGCGGCGCGGATGTCGTTCTGCCAATCGGCAGCTCGGAGCAGAAAGACCGTCACGACGGCCAGCGCGACCCCACCCAGAGGAGGGACCACCCACCGCGCCTGCCGCGTCGTCAGCCGCGGCAGATGCAGATAGTGCCACAGGGCTTCGGCCAGAACCGTGACACCGTAGCCGGCGGCAAAACAGAAGCCGGCAAGGATGCCCTGGATCTCGGGGCTGCGGGGGATCAGGGACGGGGTCAGCGAGCCCGCCACGAACAGCGCGCCGATCACCAGCCCCATGCCCGACGTGCGCCGGTCGAACCAGTCCAGAAAGCTGAGCATCGCGCTCGTCATCACGTCCCCTTGCCGCGGCCAACAAGTTTATATTCAAAGACCGTTGGCTTTGGCGATGTAGTCCGACAGATGCGGCACGTAGTCTTCCGGGCCATCGCCGCCTGTCGCCATCGCCAGCGCAAAGGCGTTTTTCACGGCGCTGGCCATCGGCGTGGCGACGGTCGATGCATTTGCCATGGATTCGACATAGCGCATGTCCTTGTAGGCATTTCCCAAGGTGAACTTGTGCGCCTCGCGGTTGCCCTCCAGCGCATGTTCCATGAATGTCTGGTAGAAGCCGCAATCCATCCGGCCGCCCCGGATGACCGTGTCGAAGTCAGCCACAGGAATGCCGACCTTGCGCGACAGGGCCAGCGCCTCGGAATACAGCGCGGCATAGCCCAAAGATAGGAAGTTGTTCAGAAGCTTCATCTTGTGGCCATCGCCAACCGCGCCGATATGCACGATCTTGGCGGCCCAGGTGGCGATGATCGGCTGCACCCGCGCAAAGGTGGCTTCGCTGGCCCCTACCATGCAATCGAGCGTTCCGGCCCATGCCTCTTTCGGGGTGCGGGACAAGGGCGCGTCGACGAAGTCCACGCCGATCTCGGCCAGGTCCGCCGCCAGGCGCAGGGTAACGGTCGGGTCGGAGGTGGAACAATCCACCACCATCGCGCCCGGTGCCAGTCCGGGCTTCAGGGCCGCCACCGCAGCCGCAACCTCGGGGGAGCCGGTCAGGCACATCAGGATGACGGTGCAGTTGCGCGCAAGGTCCTCGAGGGAGGCGGCTTCGACGGCGCCGCGCGACACCAGATCATCGATCGCCGCGCGCTTGCGGTGCGCCACCACGGTCAGCGGATAGCCCTGTTCGACGATGTTCTTCGCCATGCCGTGCCCCATTAGGCCAAGCCCGACAAAACCAATCTTCTCTTGCGTCATCGTCATTCTCCGGGTGAGTCAGGAAAGATCAAAGCGGCAGCGCAGGTCGGCGATCTGTTCGGGTGTCGGCAAGCGCAGCGTCTGACTTTGCAGCATCGGAAACGGCATGTCGATCCTCGGAGGATCGTCGGGTCTGCCGGATGGGCGCGTCATCAGGGCCCGGGTGTGGCGCTGGTAGAAGGCCGCATCACCGGGGTGCTTTTTCGCACGGATGCCGTGCCGGAACGGGTTAACGCTGGCCGCGACGGGCCAAGCAGGACTATCAAACGGGTCTATGGATACGGAGAGCATCATGACCAAGCGCATCATTTTCACGGGCGGCACCGGAAAGGCCGGTCGCCATGCCGTGCCCCACCTGCTGGCGAAGGGCTACAAGATCCTGAACGTCGATCTCAAGCCGCTCGACTGCCCGGGGGTGAACACGCTGATCACCGACATCACCGACAGCGGCCAGGTCTTCAACGCCCTCACCACCCATTTCGGCTTCGATGGCTTTGATGAGGGCACCCCACCGAAAGCCCCCGATGCCATCGTCCATTTCGCCGCCGTGCCGCGGGTGATGATCCACCCCGACAACACCACCTTCGCGCAGAACACCGTCGGCACCTACAACGTGCTGGAGGCGGCGATGAAGCTGGGCGTGCGCAAGGTGATCTTCGCCAGTTCTGAAACCACCTATGGCGTGTGCTTTGCCGAAGGTGACAAGGATTACCATTCGTTTCCGCTGGAAGAGGATTACGACAGCGATCCGATGGACAGCTACGGCCTGTCGAAGGTCGTCAATGAAAAGACCGGCCGTGCCTTCGCGATGCGCTATGGCGCGGATGTCTATGCCCTGCGGATCGGCAACGTTATCGAGCCGCATGAATACGCCAACTTCCCCGGCTACCTGGCCGATCCGATGAGCCGCAAGCGCAACGCCTGGAGCTATATCGACGCCCGCGATCTGGGCGAGATCGTGCATCTTTGCCTGCAGAAGGACGGGCTTGGGTATCAGGTGTTCAACGCGGTGAACGACACCATCACCGCCGACATGCCCACGGCGGAGTTTCTGGCCAAGTATGCGCCGGATACGCCGGTCACCCGACCGATGGGCAAGGATGAAGCCCCTCTTTCCAACCGCAAGATCCGCGACGTGCTGGGATTTCAGGAAGCGCATCCGTGGCGGACCTACGTGGACGTCTAACCTGGCCAGCCGGGGCACGGGTGGCGCAGGGCGGGATCTGGAGAAGCAAGTTCGTAGTCCCGCGTGACTGGCAGGAGGGTGGGCGTTGATAACGGTGGGCACACCAAACCGCATTGCCTCCTCACTCTGGCGAAACGCCCAGCGTCCTGAGCGCCTGCAGGTATTTCTGAGACCGCTGCTCATCGGAAGGGGTCGGATCCGCAATCCGGGTCATGTCGAGGTTGTCGCGCAGGTCTGCGATCTTCACGGCGCGCGCGATCGAGTTGCGCGCTGCGCGGTTGACGAAGTCGGCGTAGGTCTCGCTTTCGCGCCGGGTCATGGCGTCAACCGCGGCCAAAAGCTCTTCTTCCAGACCCTCGCTGCGCAAGTCCTCAAGCGTCCAATGGCTGTCCTCGACAACGTCGTGAAGGACAGCCACGATACGCTCGGAGGCGGTGGAGCATGCATGCATCACGCGTAGCGGGTGCAGGATGAAGGGCGCGTCTGCCTTGTCCCGCTGGCCGCGATGAGCACTTGCAGCAATCTCGATTGCGCGCTCCAGATCCATGTCTGCATCCTCCGAAAGTTCTGATTTTCATCCCTGCAGGAAATTGTCCCAGCATTTGCAGCGGGGCCAGTTCCAACAGGGAGTTCAAATTAACAGCCAGGCAGGCGCTGTGTTCCCGACAGCTGCACAAGTGGCACTGATCCAG
Source organism: Paracoccus gahaiensis (assembly GCF_005048225.1). GTDB lineage: Bacteria > Pseudomonadota > Alphaproteobacteria > Rhodobacterales > Rhodobacteraceae > Paracoccus > Paracoccus gahaiensis. Next base: position 4,986 of record NZ_SUNI01000040.1, on the reverse strand, counting down.
AGCAGCAGGTGCGAACCGACTGCTGACGGCAACGATGCACGTTGTGGGAAGGTGATGTGCGCCGTGGGATCATGGGAATGGCAGCATCAGCGAGCGTCCCTGCCCGGCCCCTGAAAGCCCGGGGGCGGTACGGCGTCGTCGGCATCCGGATCGCGGCCCTGCGCGCGGTCCAGGGTTCGCATGATCGGTGTCACCGAAAGGCCGTGCATGATGATGGACAGGACAACCACCAATCCGACGATCGCCCAGAGACGCGCGGCGTGCTGCAGATCATCGATATGGTTCAGTCCGTAGGCCAGATAGTAGAACGAGCCGATGCCCCGGATGCCGAAAAAGGCGATGGTCAGTCTTTCGTGCCATGATGCCTTGAACCCCGTCATCCCCACCAGGGCGCTGATCGGACGGATGACCAGCAGGATCACCACCGCCGCTGCGATATCCGTGGGGACAAGTGGGGACAGCAGCCCATTTGCGAGTGCGCCTCCGAAAAAGAGCAGCAGCACCATCATCGAAATGCGCTCGATCTGCTCGATCAGGTCATGCATCGATGTGTGAAAGTCGTGATCCCTGTGGGACTGACGGAAAGCAAGGGCCGTGACAAACACGGACAGAAAACCATAGGCATGAATGACCTCGGTCAGTCCGTAAGACACGAACGTCGCGGACAGGGCAATCAGCCCGTCACCGGTCTTCGCCAGCCTGCTCTCCGCCGGAATGTGAAACGTGATCCAGCCGAACAGCCGCCCGACCAGATAGCCGCCCAGAATGCCGACAACGATCTCCCAGGCGACATTGTAGGTCAGCCACTCGAGGGCCCAGGGTTCGTGCTTCACGGACGCCGCCGCCAGTGCGATCGCCAGATGGACGAAGGGAAAGGCGGCCCCATCGTTCACGCCCGCCTCGGATGTCAGGGCAAAACGAACCTCGTCCTCTTCCCCCGTCTTCGGTGGACCGACCTGGACGTCCGAAGCAAGGACGGGGTCCGTTGGAGCGAGAACTGCGCCGAGCAGCAGCGCCATCGCCCAGGGCAGGGCAAGCCACGTCCCCGCCAGGAGAGCGATCAGCGCGATCCCCAAGGGCAGCGTCAGGAAGATCAGACGCCAGGTGACCCTCCATGACCGCAGGCCGAGCACTCGGTCGATCTTGAGACCCGCGCCCATCAGCGCGATGATGACGACGAACTCGGCAAACCGCTCGGTGATCTCGGGGTGCTCAAGCGGCGAGGGATCGAACTGAAGCCCGGGGATGACGCCGAGGCCCATCCCCAGCGCGATGCAGATGATCGGTAACGAAAGCGGAAGTCGTCGGAGGGCCAACGGAAGCCACGCGACCAGGGCGATCAGCAGGCCCAGCCCCATCAGAAGAAGGATGTAGGGGTCGGGTGGCTCTGCGAGATTTTCGAACATGTGTCGCCTTTCGAAACCGTGCGCGGAGCATGGTCCGATGATGGGGGGAGGGGGGATGGGAGTCGAGTGTGACCTGGAAGAGTTCACCGCAGAATGACTGCATTGCGATTTCGCCCGGCATCCAACCGTAGTTCCGGTAAATGGTTCCTGCGACGCGGTCACGCACAATCACGTCTGCCAGCAAGTGTGATCTAGACGTCTGCTGTAAGGTGCGAACCTGCGAACCCTAGATGCTCAGTTGCAGCGCCTTCGGAGGATGCTTGCAAAAGGGAGAGGCCGATTATGTGGCTGGCCCTGTTTGCTGCTAAGGCCCTATTTAGATTGAACTCTTTGATGAAAGCGGTCCGGACCTTGGCAGTCCCAAATTTAGGAATTGGACGTTGGTAGCGCGCACCTGCGCACTTGGGTGCGCACCCCGATTTTTACGGCCAAACTGGAGATACTGCGCGACTAAGCCCACCGCATAGGAAAGCGCGTCGGAAGGACCCAAGAAAGTGGAGATCGGCGCCCTTTTCAAAGCCCTCTTCGGCGAACAAAAAACTGCACTGGAGGAATTGGTTTTATAGGTCCAGAAATCGGCACCGTTTCAGTCTTGAGATTTGCAGCACAATGTCAGCTTTGGCAACTCTGCACCGGGGTTGGAAGCAAATCCACAGACCGGCCCGTCCGCCCGACGCCGAACTTGCCCGACGTCTTCTGGATCCCGATGCACCAGCATTTCGGGCGACGTTTGCTATGACCCTTCTCGGCCTCACGATCGCAGATCGTGGCGTACAAGGCCAAGCGCGCCGCATCCTTTCGATAGAAATCAACTCGGCTTACAATGATGTGGCAGTGGAACGTTGACAGGCGGACGTGGTGCGCAGCGGTAGTTCGAAAGAACACGTGTCCAAAGCAGCGCTCCAGCCTCTCGTGGTATTGGCTGTGCGTCCATGCAATCGAAGCGACGGTACTACTCGAGGCTGGCAACTGTGCGCCTCTTGGACTACGTCGCGCGGGCATGACTTGTTGAGCGACCCTACTTCTGACGGAACACGAGTATGAAAAACCCGAGAGAGAACGATTTCACCGGTCGCCGCAGCGATGCTGCGGATGCAAAGGCTGCTCTGTTACAAGCCCACCGCGCCGCGAAAAACGCTGCTGAACCGACCCGCCTTGCACGGCAGGAAGAACGGCAGGCGGTGGCTGCAGCCAGGGAGGTACGCCAGGCGGAGGCCACGAGAATGAAACTCGAAGAGCAGGAGCGCCTTCGCAGGGATACCTTGGCAGCCGATGCGACAGCCAAAAACGAGGCCGAAACGCGCGATGAGGTTGAGAAGGACCTCAGCTCACGCACCGCGGAGGATGAAGCGGCCCAAAAAGCTGAGCGCGACCGGCGCTACGCCAACCGCAAAGCGAAAAAGCGCTAGAACGATAGTTCCAGAGCTGACCCACCTTTGTGAGGGTTTTGGTAACATTTAACGGTCAAAGCATGATCGTCCGGCCTTTTCTTGCAGGTTGCTGCGGCTGAGCTCGCCTCAAGATGGGAACTTTCGTTTCCGGTCTTGAGGATGGAGCAAAGTTGGAGGAGGTGATAATCTTTCTGCGGGGCCTAACGCCGTGCCCTTGAAGGGCAGGTAATCTTGTGTCGAACGGCACACTGACGCGCGCGTTGCCGGTCTGTCCGGGCGAGACGTGGCAGGCCAGCTTCAATGGCTTGCCTTTGGCCGCGATAGAGGTTGAGTTGGTCTGATCGGGCCGGGGTCAATGGCAAGGTGAGGATTCTCGTGGTCCGCACAACCTCGATAAAAGGCGTGTGAAGGAGCCGCATGATGATGACCCGTACGGATCAGGTGGTCCTCGTGGCTGGGGCGATGGGGCAGGAGCAGACCGTGTGAAGACGTTTGCCATCATTGGTCTGGGAATGGCGCTGGCTCCGCATATGGCCAGCCTGGCCGATCTGAAGGGCAGGGCGCCGCTGTGGCCCATGCGGTGACCCGCAGCCCTGCGCGACGGGCCGCGTTCGAGGCCGCCTACGGCATCGCCGCGACCGGTGATCTGGACATGGCTCTGGCTGATCCCGCGGTCGACGCGGTCATCTTGCTGACCCCGCCCGACAGCCATCGCGATCTGGGTCGCCGGATCCTGGCGGCGGGCAAGCATCTGCTGATCGAGAAGCCCGCCGGGCTGGTGACGGAGGACACCCGGTTTCTGGCGGACCTGGCAGGATCGGCCGGCCTCTTGGCCGCCCCGGTGCTCCAGCACCGGTTCCGGCCCGCCATCCGGGCGGTCGCGGCCGCTCTCGCCTCCGGCGCCCTCGGCCGGCTCTGCGGCGTGCACTGCCTGATCCCGTGGTGGCGGCCGCAATCCTATTACGATGCCCCCGGACGCGGCACCTATGCACGCGACGGCGGCGGCGTCCTGTTGACCCAGGCCGTGCACACGCTCGACGTCCTGCGCGCGCTCTGCAGGGGCGCGACGATCACCGCCGCGCAGGCCGTGACCAGCCCCCTCCACCGCATGGAGGCCGAGGATCTGGTCTGCGCCTTGGCGACCTTCGGCCCCGACGCCGCGCCCGGCACGATCATGGCGACGACGGCCTGCTCTCCGGGCATGACCGAGACGATGACGCTGATCCTCGAACGGGCGACGATCCGCATCGAAGGCCTGAGCGCCACGGTCTTATATTCCGACGGTCGGATCGAGGACCTGGGCGGGCAGGGGGCCAGTGGAAGCAGTGCAGACCCCATGGCCTTTGACCATGCCAGCCATCGCGACCTGATCGCGGCCTTCCTCGATACGATGGAGGGCAGGGCGCCTCTGGCCGTCGACCTGTCCGACCTGATCGCGACGCGTGAGATGATTGACGCGATGGTGTGAGGGGGCAGCTGGCGTTTCAGCTCTGCCTCCGCAAAAGGCGCCACCGATGACGCTGTCATGGCTCCGGCGAGCGGCGCGCCTGTGAACCAGACGCGCCTGGGCTCACGACTTATTCCAGAATGGCCCTCACCTTTTCAGCCACTCCTCGCCCAATGTTCTCATGCGCGCCAGCCGACAGATGTACCCCATCTATGCCGTCCGTTTCAGCGAGTGTCCCGACATCGAGGAACTCCGCGTCGGCTGCTTCCGCAATCGTCTGGTAATGCTCGGGAAGCGCTTGAGTCTTTTCGACGCCCCCGGCAAACCGCTCTGCCCGCCCCTCGGGGTATAGCTCCCCAAGTGGGGGCGGTGCCAGCACCAGAACCTCCGGTGTCGGATAGTCCGTTCCGACGCCACCACCGGTTTGCGCGACGATGTCGATCAGCTTTCCCATCCCCAGCGCGATCCGGAACGGTGATCGGTCAAACTGGACCTTCACGTCGTTGGTGCCCAGCATGATCACCACAAGATCAAGCGGGAGATGGGACGCGATGATCGGCGACAGGGCGGCGGAACCGTCCAAGCCGGCCCCGGAAATATGCGGCAGGGTCGGATCCGCGATGTCGGTGGTGCGCGCGCTCAAGCCCGCCTCGATGACCTAGTACCCTTCCCCGAGTTCCGCTTGCAGAATGCCGGGCCATCGGACATCGGCATCATACCATCCCGTCGGTCCGCTTTCCAC
>NZ_SUNI01000039.1 GCF_005048225.1 Paracoccus gahaiensis | reverse complement strand
ATAAATCACATATGGGGACTGATAAATCACATATGGGGACTAAATCATACATTTGACAATCACAAATCTGCAATGCATTTTGTGATTTATGATTAAGACTTTGAAAGTTGCCGCTGACCGCGCCCACGACGAGACCAAAACCGTGCTGCCTGCCGAGGTGGCGCGAGGGGTCTACATTGAGAATCCGCCAAGTGCCGAAGCTCTCAAGCTGATGCACTTGCTGATCGGCACGGCGGGCGGACGCATGGCCGATGATGTGCGCCACGAATTGCGGCTGGCAGACATCAAGAAGATTGATGGTATGCGAAACCATACCCGCGCCACAATGCGGAAGCTTTTCGTGGAGCTGCGGGGCGCGGTGATCATCTTTGATGATACTGAGGCTCAATGCGAGATCATCGGCGGGTTTCTGGATCAGGCCATGCTGGATTACCGACGTGAGGTCAGCGACGATCTCTTGGTCGCCTGGTGGTTCGGCAGGGCCTTCCGTGAGATGGCCGAGAAATCCTGCCACTGGGCTATCCTCGACCGGCAGACAGTGTTTGCCTTGTCCTCAAAATATTCGATCCTGCTGTTCCAGCATGTCGCCAGTCTAGTGAACCTTAATCACGTCACCAGCAAAACCTTCACCGTGGCTGAACTGCGGGCTGTGATGGGGGTGCCAGAAAGCAAACTTATACAGTTCGGGCATTTTAACAGCCGTGCCATCCAACCCGCCGTTTCTGAAATCAACCAGACCTCACGTCTCACGCTGACCGCTACGCCGCGGAAGGTTGGCCGCACGGTTGTGAGCGTTACGCTTGCTTGGGAGGACAAACCCTTTGAGCAGAAACGCGAAGCGAAGCGGGAGCTGGATCGTCCCAAAATCGGTCGGAAAGCGCGTCGAGATGGAACGGCAGAAATGCCAGTCACTGCATTTCCCGAAGCTGGCAGCATCGCTTATTCGCCTTACTGGATCGATCTGAAGTGTAGGGCGGGCTGCAATGCAGATAATGCCAAGATCGCGACCGACTTCCGGCGGTTCATGGGTGCACGTGGTATCTCTCGTGACGCTAGCAATATTGAAAAGCTATTTTCGGATTTCTGCCAAACTGTTGGGAAGGTCTGAGGATGAGCTGGTCAATCAGCCAAGCGGCAAAAGAAACTGGTTTGTCGAAGTCCACCATCAGCCGTGCCATCAAAGCCGGTAGAATTTCTGCCTCGAAGCAAGATGACGGGGCCTATCTGATTGAGCCTGCCGAACTATTTCGGGTCTATCCTCGTGGGGTTGCGCAACCCTCATCAGACGCGCGTCATGAAGCGGTGCGCAACCCACATGAAGAAGCCTACACAACCCCCTCGCATGACGTGGAAATCTTGCGGGTGAAGCTTGCAATGACAGAAGCTATGCTCCAGCAAGAAAGAGAAAATTCCAGAAAGCAGCAAGAGACAGTAGAGGATCTTCGTCGGCGGCTGGATGCTGCGTCAGAGAAGGTTCTTGCTTTGGCGCAACCTTCATCAGACGCGCGTCATGACGCACTACGCAACCCTCCGCAACCCCGGCGGTGGTGGTCCTGGAAGAGAAGCTAAGACGCCAGCAACAACAAGATCTTGGCAGTTTGACACGTATGTATTAAATATTGGTACATACCGTTAGAGTTAGGAGCGCCCATGCCCCGCAACACCTCCGTCTCCCTCGGGGAGCATTTTACCGGCTTCATCAGCGCCCAGGTCGAAGCAGGCCGCTACGGCTCTGCCAGTGACGTGGTCCGCGCGGGGCTACGACTGCTGGAGGAACACGAAGCCCGCGTTCGAGCCCTCCAGGCAGCGCTCGATGAAGGTGATGCCTCCGGCCCCCCCGAACCCCTCGACCTCGCCGCCTTCAAGGCTGAGCTACGCGCCGGACGCGCGGGGTGACAAAGCTCCTCCGCTTCACCCCGGCCGCCCGTGCCGATCTTACCGGGATCTGGAACTACACCGCTCAGCATTGGGACACGGAGCAGGCCGATCGCTATCTCGAAGAGGTGCACGGGGTCTGCCTAGCTCTTGCCACCGGAGAGATGGTCAGTCGTCCGGTCGATCTGCGCCTTGGAACTCGCAAGGCGCGGTCCGGCTCGCATATGGTCTATGTCCGGGAAGGTGCGGACACCCTCGACGTGATCCGCATCCTGCACCAGCGCCAAGACGTTGAGCGCCACCTCTAACACTCCCCCCACTCAACCCTGAGCCTGCCCCCCTTGCGAGATGAGGTGTTATGACCCGGAAAGGGGGTCGCGCCAAGGTTGTGCTTTTAGACCTTGCACGTAGTGCTTCATTGAGGTGTGGCACGCAGACGAGGACGTCGAGTAGATGCCGGGAGTCCGTAGACTAGGACGAGCTAAAGTCCACCAGCTTCTCGTAGAGGGGCCGAATTTCTTCGTTGTGCTGATAGGCACTCAAGACTCCCACGATCAGAGCCCACTCCTCACGTGTGAGCCGTTTATCGGCTGAGGAACGAGACGGGAAAGGCTTCTTTTGCGGTCTTCCGGGAAACATAGGGGTTTTCTTTCCAACTAAGATAGGAGTGCAAGACGCTGCAAAATATCCAGTTTGTGCTGTGCACTCGAGCAGGATAGCGTCACCTTATTTTCTAAACAACCTTAGCGTGTATAAAGGTGCTGGCGGAAGCCTATCCTGCGGCGCTCGGTGATATCGGGATCGCACCCTCGGGGCTAGCCCTGCACTGGCCTTCTCTAGATGCCGATGTCTACATGCCCAGCCTCATGCAGGGCGTATTTGGCACGAAACACCGGATGGCCGCACAGCTTGGCGCAGCAGGCGGCAGGGTAACCACCGCTGCAAAGGCAGCCGCTGCGTGGAAAAACGGTGCTAAGGGGGGGCGTTCTCGCAAGCAAGCATAGATCGCTGTTATGCGCCGGAGAGAGGGAGGCACGGGATCAACGTAGAGCTGTGGGTTCAGGGCGCCTTTTCCAGGATGGTGAGGATCTGGTCCAGCTTGTCTTCGATACGCTGGAGCTGGGCTTCCTTCTTGACGAAAGCATGCAGCTGCCGTCCCAGTTCTTTCATATTCTCCTCGGTTTCCTTCTCGCGCCTAGCGTGCTCTTCAGCAAAGTGCATTCTAGCGAGGCGCTCGTATTCTTCCGAGGACGTGACGTCTACGGTGTTTTTGAGATCTGTCATATCATTTATTTTCCCATGCTGGATCATGCAACATGAGAGGGAAACTCTGCCTGGTCAAATCACATGATATTGGCCGACCCTCCCAGTACTAAAAATTGCATTGGGAGGATCAGAAAAAGCCAACCATCGATTTTGAACATGTCTAAAGGCAAGTTATCGTACCATATTTATCGTTTAAATATAGATTTTGGTCGCTTTGGCACAGTAACCATGCCTTGATTTGGAGTTTGATCAACACGAAGAGACAAAAAAACCCGGTGCGATCTCTCGCGCCGGGGTTGTCAGGACGTGGCAGCTAAAGGTGCCTGACCATTCCACCAAGGCGAGGCACCGGCCTAAAGTTCCCACGAGCGGGTGGCCGTTCTAGGCTGTGTTGGGCAGGGCCTGCTCGCTCAGTCTGCGGATCACCTCGGGCCGGGACGGCAGATCCGCGGCCTGGCGTCGGCAGGCGTCCAGGCGCGCGGCCATCGCGGCCGGCATGCGGACCAGGACCTGCACCTGTTTTGCATCAGCCATGGGGGATCCTGGTAATTTTTTCGACTGATAACGCGTGTACTTAATACCATGATACCGGTGATTCTCAGCCCCCCGACACCCTGTCCGAACGGAGACCTGACGATGCACCACGCCCCCGGCGCCTTTGCCCCTGCCTGTGTCCAGGATGCCGAACCGTTCCTGGATCTGGCGGATCGGATGACCCCGGACCGCCTGCGCCAGCTGGCGGCACTCTGCGCCGCCCGCGGGGGCGGTCTGGAGGTGATGGTGGGGCCGCTGCGCGCCTATGCCGAAGCCCAGGCCCGTTCAACCGCCGGGCGCGGTGCATAAAACCTAATATCGATCAAGCCGCCCGACCCCCGGGCGAAACATCGCCCAGTGGTTGTGAATTTCGAGGCAGGATCAGCGGCGGCGCAGGAGGTCCAGAACCTCATCAAGCTTGGCCTCGATCCGGGCCAGCTGCGCGACTTTCACGGTCTTTTCGTCGGCTTCCTTCTGCAAGCAATGCAGATCCCACTCATGCAGCTCTTCGTCTTCTTGGATCATCCTCTCTTGGGGGGTGAGAGGCTTATCGTCTTTCAAGTCATTCATGATGCGTCCTTTGCCGATCTGGGAGGGGTGTTGCAGTTGCAGGATATGGCCAATGTAGACCGAAATCGCATTCCGGTTTTTTCTGGGTGTTATGCGGCGCAGTTGAGGGAGGAGCAGGGATCAACGGACGGTTGTGAGACGGAGGGCCGTGGGGGACGATTTTCACCCCTTGGCAGGCACCCATATCGCCTACGGGTCTCGCACACGCACGGGATGATATGTACCGTTCAGATCAATCATAGGGCTGTTTTTACGCTGATCCCCATGGCAAAGTCATAGGTGCTTAGAGCGACAAACCGGGGAATTTTGATGCGGGATAGAACAGACAACGAGCTTCTCAGCTCTGAAGACATCTTCTTCCTTCTGGCCGCAATATCCCCGCATAGAAGCAATCCTGTGTACAATACCCTCTTTGAAAAGCTTTCCGACTTTCTAATTTCAAAAGATTTACGAAAAAAATCTCATTAGGGGCTATGCGTTCGATCCGAGGGAAATGGGCATCAGCCGCAGGTTTGTGGATTATTCCCCTGTCATGGTGCGCGCACCATGACAGGGCCGCGTCCATTTTCCTGGGCCAACGCGATCACATAAAGACAATATTGGGCATTCTTCTTGTGACTCTGAAATAGGGATAGTTCAGAATGATCGGGTCGTGACACCAATTTTTGTAGCTAGAAATACTCAAGGTGACCACTTGTAGGGTTGCCATCAATGGTATGGAAGGCCGATACTTCTAGCGCATGAGAAGCACGTTATCCAAACTAGAAATTTATCAGAGACATTCATGGCAGCACTTGTCACCGGCGCAGGCCACAGAATCGGGCGAGCAATGGCCCTTCATCTAGCAAAGCATGGGTTTGACATCGCTGTTCATTATTCAGGCTCTCGAGACAGCGCATTGGATACTGTCGATGAAATAAGATCTATGGGACGGCGTGCCGAGGCGATTCAGGCCAACTTTTTGAACGAACATGAGACACAGGGTCTGATTAGTAAGGCTGCAACCGAAGTTGGCCCCCTGACTGTCCTCGTAAACAACGCCTCAATCTTTGAAGAAGACACGCTAGAAAGCGCGACTAAAGAAAGCTGGGATCGCCATTTTGAATCCAATCTGCGAGCGCCTTTCGTCTTAATTCAAGGATTTTCCTCACAAGTTCCCAAGGCTGATACAGACGGGGAACCTTTGGCACAAGGTTTGGTTGTTAATATGATCGACCAGCGAGTTCATAAGCTAACGCCCCAATTCATGACCTACACTCTTGCAAAAGCGGCACTTTGGACTTTGACTCGGACTTCGGCACAGGCACTAGCACCACATGTCAGAGTTAATGCGATTGGTCCTGGCCCTACGCTAATCGGTGCGCGCCAATCAGAAGAAAATTTTTCCCGTCAGCGTTCTGCAACAATTTTACGCCGTGGCGCCGATACGGAAGATATAACTGCAGCTTTAGACTATCTTCTTCGGGCGCGCGCAGTGACAGGTCAACTTATCTGTCCTGACGGTGGACAGCATCTTGCGTGGGAAACGCCAGACGTAATGAATGTCGAATAAAATAATCAATTCTCGTAAAAACGAGGCTCCCCGTCATCGCGTGTAAATAAAACACAGGGGCCTACAGAGCCACGCGGATCATAAGAAAACCCAAGCCGATCCATTGAGGCGAAAATGCATCGTACGCCACTTAGGCCATATAGATGGTCGTGGAGTTCCAGAAAAACACGGTCTATCCCTTTCAAACATGCTAACGATAAAAGGTCACGCTCGGCTCCTTCAATATCCATCACTATGACATTAATATGATTTTTCTCTATAAATTTATCAAGATTTGATGATTTAATTGTTATTTTATGCTCGTAAGGCCCTTGGTTTTCGAGCAATGACGACATCCAAAAATCTTTGCGAATAAAAAATACATGCTCTGAGGACGGGCCAGAGGAAAGAAGCCGATGTTCGAAAGTAGCGTTTGTTATGTCGTTTGCATCCGCAACACGGCGCGCAAGTGAAATTAGATCCGGATTTGCGTCAAAAGACCAGATTGAGACATTGGGTGTGCGGGCCATGATCGAAGTTATGACCCCCAATCCGCTTCCTAACTCGACAATTCTATCCCCGGCACGCAGGATGCGAATTACACTATGCGCTTCCTTGGCCTCATATTCTCCGGCTTGGATAGATTTCCAAATAATCGGAGAAACCTCATTTTCTGAAATAGGTATTTGAAGGCCGTGAAGCAGCAAAGGCGGGGATCCAATTATTTTCATGCAATACTTCCAAATATCAATCCGGGTTCACGGCGGTGGAGATAATCAAGATGAGATGCGGGTGATGGTCGGCCAAGCAAGTACCCTTGAGCTGTGTCACATCCCAAACGTCGCACGACCTCGTATTGCTCGGCCGTTTCAATACCTTCAATAATCAGCTCTTTCCTAAGCAAGGTACTTAGTTCACCTACGAATTTGACAAGCGTTTGATTCACCGGGTCCGACGTAAGGTCGCGCATGAAAGACTTATCTAGTTTGATGGTATCGAACTGAATATCTCGTAAGACCGCGAGCGAAGAGTAGCCTGTGCCGAAATCATCCATCGCCACTGAGACACCAAAATGTCGAAGATGGTAAAGCGCTTGAAATACTTCCTCGCGCCGGTCCAACAAAACTGATTCCGTGATCTCTAGCTCCAGGCGGCGTGGATCCAGACCAACATCGCCAATGATCTTTTTTATTACATTAAAAATATCAACCGATTGCAGCTGTAGCGAGGAAATATTCACGGCGATCTTAACGCCTTCATTCCATTTTGTGGCCTCGGAACAGGCCTGCGTCAGAACTAGGAGGCCTAGATCATTGATCAGGCCGATTTCTTCAGCGATGGACACAAAGAGCGGTGCAGGAATCGGCCCATGCGTAGGATGGGTCCAACGCGCCAAGGCTTCGACACCCCTAACCTCACCTGACTTAACGTCAACCTGCACTTGGTAGGCGACATGGATTTCGCAACGGGTGATGGCTCCTCGCAAATCTTCGGCCAGCTCTTTCCTAGTTTCAAACTGGGTTTGCATATGGCTCTCGAAAAGACAGACACGCTCTTGGTCCGAAGCCTTGGCGCAATAAAGAGCAATATCAGCTTGTTTGACAAGTAACTCGCTGCTTTTATTATTAAGGCTTTCAGGTCTGGCAACGCCTATTGAACACCCAATCTGAAGCCGACGGTTAAAAATATCATACGGTACTGCAATCGCTGCGGACAGGGCATTCGCATATTCAATGCTTTCCTCGACCGTATATCCGACAAGGACACAAGCAAACTCGTCTCCGCCCAACCTGCACATAACTTTAGATTTCTTTTTAAAGCTACGCATGCGATTACTAACTTGCTGAAGCAACATATCCCCAAAATCGTGCCCGAGCGTGTCGTTGACTACCTTGAAATCATCAAGGTCCAGAAGTAGCAGGCTTACGTCACTAGCATAAGGTGAGGAAAGTTGAAGAGCCGCTTCCAATTCCTTCCAGAATAGGAGCCGATTGGGCAGTCCTGTCAAATGATCATGATGTGCTGAGTATTCGAGGCGATCGTTCTTATCTCGCAACTCTTGACTGGCTATGCTGAGATTATTGTTAAGAACTCTACTATGGCTCTGTTCAGCGGAAAGTAATCGATTGTGGCGAAGTAGTAGAAAAAGAAGGCTGCACCAGCACGTAATAAGTACAGCAACGACCACGCCAAAAATCCGGTGGGTTTTTTGAAGACTCGAAAGGCTGTCTTCGACCGAGACCCAGCTTTGTTGAACGGCCTGCGAGGGAAGGTGCGTTATCAGAGAAACCACGTCATCGAGTGCAAAAAACTCTTCGCGCAGCTGCTGCGGGTCCAGATTTTCCAAGTTTTCGTCAAGCCTGTTGATATAGGCTGAAATACCTGTGGAGGTCTCGCGCTGGGACTGCATCTTTTCGAGAAAGGCGCGCAGCGTCCCCTGTTGCAATGCCTCTAACCGGCTAAAGACGATATCAAGTCGAAGGCGGATGTTAGACCGGTCGGTTTCGCCTGTGATTAAATCACTCGCTATAGCGTTTTCTAAGCGCAACACTTCTTGCACGGCCTGACTGATTGCCCAAGCATCATTATGATGAACAACTTGTCTGAGCACCGTCTGACGCTCATGAACAGCCAGTATTAAATAAGCTGTTGCCGCGACAAATAACGCGACGGTGATATATAGTGCGCGGGTCAATCGCTACTCGATATTCAATCGTGTGACTTGCCATGCTGAGCGAGAGTAATAGGTTTGGTTGTCCAATTCGCGCATATCATCATAGGGATAAATAACAAATAGTGGTCCTTTATTACGAACCGTCATCTCTTCACCATTTAGGCGGCTCGCAAGTATAACGCCTGTCTCTACGGTATCAGAGATAGGTATATCAACTTCGTAGTCATTCAGGGCGACGGCGGTGATCGTCTCTCCCTCAGCTCCAACAAATTCAAGTAGTCTTGAAAACGGCACTCCGGAAAAGACCATTTCGCTATCAAACCACGGCGTCGCCGTCTTGATGTCAACCAGGCCCAGACCTTCGAGCATTGCGCGATCCAGTTGAGCAATCCCTTCCGAATTCGTATTTTCGATCCTGCCAGATATGGTCAGGATGATTTCTCCCTTTGGCTTGCTAATTTCATCGGCGAGTACGCTGTTTACGTGACCCATTGTTAATGCCGCCACCATAATTGATAGATAATTCGACAGAGGCATGTTATCACTCCTTGATATTTAATAGGGCGCAGTAATTATTTTGACATAGAGCCTCTTCATAGAAATAGATTAACCAATATGATAGAGGGTAGAAAACAACCTTGGATCGAGGCTAAGTTGGGAAAACGTTGGTCCTTCGGTAAGAACTGACACGGCGTCATGCGAATGCAGCGACTCTTGGTGACTGGCAACGATTCTGAAATCACCCACCCGTGGGTCAGCCTGTAACTCTGCGCAAAAGGACCTTGCCGCGTCTTCGACAAACATTGGATTAGCAGCGTTCAGTTCGGCAAACGCTTGCTCGTCTTCACGTTTCACCATGGTTTGCGTTTCGGTTGGTACCGCTTTGCGTGCCAGCGAAATCAGATCCTCAAACCACAACTGCTCTCCGGTCATTTCTATCGAAAGGCGCGCGACTGAACGTTGTGAATGAGGAGTAGCAAGCTGACTACGTGTCTTTCGGGCATGCTCCGATAATTCTAAAGAGCAAGGGCACGTGGACGAGTAAACATAGTCTAGATGCATTATCTTTTTGCGCTGGCCGCCTGCATCTGCAAGTTCCAAAGCTATATCGTAGTATTGCCACCCTGCTAGGCCAGATCGGAGTGACTCTACACGTGCAGGAAACGAAAACCGCATTTGAATGCGGGCATCAAAACTTTCCAGATCGTGTTTATAGTCGTTCAATGTATGTTCGATGACCTCGAGGGAGAAATCGCGTTCGGCATGAACATAAAAAGAGCGCATAATGCGGCTCATGTTGATGCCCTTTTTCTCCGCTTCCAAACTGACTGTGCCGGTAACAGAGGTTTCGAGGACGATATCCCCACCGTCCCGGAGGCGGTAACGGATCGGTAACCTAAAATTTGAAATCCCTACGTGCTGAATGACTGCCTGCGCACCGACGATCAGGCTCGACGGGCCGTTCTGCAGGTCTGGCAGAGATGAACGATAGGCCGCGTCACCCCTGAACACTTCAGGATATGTGCGACTAAAATCGGGATAGGCTTGCAGAGCTAGAGAGACTGGCATGGCAATTGGATCATGCGCGCGCGAGAGAGCGCCATATCTCTGTAAAACAGCGAGGGCAGCCTCGGCTTCCTCCAGTGTCGGCTTGTCAGGAGAAAGAACGTTCATCTACTATCCTTAGGCGTGTAGGTTCCTGCTGTCTTACGAACACAGCAAGTTTTCTCCAAGCACAATAATACATTCTCAGGTTGAATGGTGCGCCTTCTGGCTTTGGTGCCGCAGATGGGATCAGACATCTTGTAAGTGTCCTACCGACCATGGCTCGGCCCTTCGCGCTCAGCGGCCCGCTGTCGTTCCAACGCCTTCTCTTGCTCCAACACGCGTTGACGCTCCCGATCCTGCGCTGTCAGATCCGCCCCGGCGCGATCAACGTTGCGCTTGATTTCCACACCGCGATCCACACCACGCCCCGCCCGCGCGGCTTGTAGTCGTTCGAGGGCAGTCTGCGGCGCATCTACGGCCCCCCGCGATGCCCGGGCGGCCTGAAGCCGCTCCAGCGCCGTCTCTGGGGCGCGGGTGAGGCCAAGGGCTGCCGTGCGCTCCTGCACCCGGTCCATGGTCCGCTCCAGCCACGCGCGGGCCTGCGTCCGGAACTCGCGGGCCACCTCGCGGACCTGAAGGCCGATCTCGCGAACCTCCTGCCAGCGATCGGAGGCCGGTGTGGCAACCCCGCGCCGCATCATGCTCCAGCCCCGGGCACCGACATCGGGCAGGGGCGGGCGGTCCAGCTCCACCGCCCGTGCCATCTCCGCGACGTGGACCCGCTCGTCGCCGTTGCGCTCCGCCACAGAGGCCCGCGCAAGCGCCTCCGCGCGCTGCGCCTCCAGGGTGCGGTGATCCACGCGCTCATGGACGCTGCAGCGCTCGAGCGTCTGGTTGACGTGCTCGGCCCAGGACGACCGCCAGTCCACCAGCAGCTCCTTGGCATTCCAGTCGCGGTTCTTGGCACCGAACCCCTCGGGTCCGATCTCCCGGGTGGTCAGCATGATATGCGCATGGTGGTTGCGCTGGTCCCCTTCACGCCCCGGGGCGTGAAGGGCGATGTCAGCCACCATCCCCCGGGCGACGAACTGCGCCTGAACAAACCCGCGCACCAGATCGCGGTTCTGTTCAACCGACAGCTCGGAGGGCAGGGCGACGCGCACCTCGCGGCTGACCTGCGCATCCTTGCGGCGCTCGATCTGCTCCACGGCGTTCCACAGCGCAGAGCGATCCCGCGCCCAATCCGGTGCATGCTCGGGGGCAAGGATCTCGGTGTGCTCGACACCGTGCTTGCGGGTGTAGTCGTGAACCTCGCCGGTGCGACGATCGACGACACGCTCAGCGGCGCGATACGCACTTGCGGCAGTCGATGACCGCCCCTTGCTGCGGGAGATCACCGAGGCATCAAAATGATAAATCGCCATGATCGCCCTCTTGGCTTGGTTTCGAAAGGATGCGCAGCGGTCCTTCGCTCACACGTCGCTCGCGACGTATAGGTGAGCACTTCGTGTCACCTCAGCATTTACCACCGGCGTCAGAATTGCTACCTATCGCACAACCAGAGGGACGCAAACCATGAAGACACTCGACCAACAGATTGCAACGGCTGAATCCAAGCTCGCCTTGCTCAGATCCAAGAAGAAAGCCACCGACACCCGGGTCAAGATCATCGTCGGGGCTGTCGTCGTGAAGGCGGCGCTGGAAAGCCCGGACGCTGCCGCAAAGCTGGCAGGCCTGCTGCGTGACCGGGTGACACGCGACCTCGATGTGAAAGATATTCAGCAGCTTCTGGCAAGCCTCGACAAAAAGGCAGTGCGCAATGGCTGATCCGAGAAATCCTGCCGCAGCCCCCACCCCCCAGGACGAGATGCTGGAAGCCCTGGTCTCCGTCACTGCAGAGAACACCACCACGCTGATCGACGTCCAGCATCAGGCAGCAGCAACAGCGGCCTCGGTGAAAGATGCCCGCACCTACATGGCGACGGTCGTCAAGAACACGGACTGGGAGACCAACGGCAAGAAGATCGCCGCCATTCTGGACAAGGCACTGCTGCAGGATCGCACCGCCCTGCATGCCGTCGGAGAAGCCGCACGCGACATGCGCGGGACATCCATCGAAATCACCCACAGGGCCGTGGATGCCGCTGTGGCACAGAAGGACGCCAGCAAAGCCTTCGACAGCGCCGCAGAGCGGCTTCTAAGGGTCCTGGAGACCCATCAGCAGGGTCGGTGGCGCAGAGTAGGCATCATGGTCCTCATAGGGGCTCTCTGCGGCGCTGTGGGGTTCTTTGCCCGCGAGCCGGCAACCAGGTTCCAGCACCTTTGGGACGCAGGGGTCGCGCTCAAGCTCGACGCTGCCGATGCGGATTGTAAAACCCTCGGCGGCAGAACCATGCCCTCCGGTGACGAATGGGCCTGTGTCATCTGGCAGGACCCAGATCAGTGAGTTTGATGCAGTTCAGTCCGGGACGCACCTGTGTCGGCATCGGACCAAGCTGAAGGACGGGCCTGGGATGACGGACACTGAGCCCGTTCTCAGCATCGCAAGGAAGCCGACAGGTGGGCCGAATGAGGGGAAACAGGTCCATTCAGCACTAAAATCTGATGCGAAATGGGCGAAGCCCCTTCTTGTTCTTCTTAGTTCTATAGTTCAGGCGGGAATAATGATTATTTTACAGATACTTACTGTTATATAAATCACATATGGGGACTGATAAATCACATATGGGGACTGATAAATCACATATGGGGACTAAATCATACATTTGACAATCACAAATCTGCAATGCATTTTGTGATTTATGATTAAGACTTTGAAAGTTGCCGCTGACCGCGCCCAC
>NZ_SUNI01000038.1 GCF_005048225.1 Paracoccus gahaiensis | reverse complement strand
CTGGTGCGCGGCGATGTCGATGCCATCGTGCCCTTCCCAACCTTCTATCAGGGCGCGCAGGAGGCTTTGGGCGAGCTCTATCTGGAATTGCGCCCCGGCAGCTATGACCCGCATTACATCCTGGCCGCCAGCCCTGACATGCTGGCGCGAGAGGCGGATCTGACGACCTTCCTCGGCGCCCTTGTCCGAGCCGACGCCGATGTCGCCGCCGACCCGCAGGCGGCGGCCGAGGCGGTCTCGGCCTCGCTCAGCGGGAACGTCTCGGTCGAGGCGCTGCAGACCATGTGGGAGGACATGGAGTTCGGAACGATCCTGAACAGCGATTTACTGGACCTGCTGGTCAGCGAGGCCACGTGGATCGTCGGACAGGGCGTCGTGCGCGCCGATATCCCCACGACAGACGCCATTGCAGCCTTCATCGCCCCTGCCCCTCTGGCCGCCGCAGCCCCGGATGCCGTCACGCTGGATTGACGCTTTGTTGGCGGCGGGTGGGCGCTTCTCCCGCCGCCTGAGAATTGCACAAACTGCAGATTTCATCGGCAGAGACCTTCCACGTCAGGACGCGGACCATCGGTGCCTCTGGCGGGCCTATCTCGACCGCGCTAGGTCCGGCCCAGCCTTTCACCCGGAGACGAGCGATGATCACCACACCTCTCACATGCAGCGCTGCCATTGCGGCGCTGCTGTCCGCCACGCCCGTGCTGGCTGCGGCAGAACCATTCGCGCCCAAGGTTCTGGTGATGGCCATGTTCGAGGCCGAGGCGGCGCCGTGGCTGGACAATCTGGACCTGCCCAACACCATCACCGTCCCCGGTCTGCCCAAGGATCATGATGCGCTATCCTGCAACGCGGACCTATGCGTGATGACCACGACCATGGGCTATGCCAATGCCGCAAGTTCTGCCATGGCGGTGGGTTTTTCCGACCAGCTGGACCTGTCGCAGACCTATGTGCTGATCGCCGGGATTGCCGGGGTCGATCCGACAAATGGCACGCTTGGTTCGGCGGCATGGGCGGATCATGTCGTGGATGCCGGACTGGTCCACCGCATCGACAGCCGTGATGCTCCGGACGACTGGACCAGCCAGATCGTCGAGCTTGGCGCCAAGGCCCCCGGCGAAAAGCCCGGCTGGACGGCGGGCAGCGAGGTCTTCACCCTGAACCCCGCCCTTGTGGCTGAGGCCTTCGAGGCAACTAAGGAGGTCGAGCTAGCCGACAGCGAAGACGCTGCCGCCTATCGCGCTAACTACACCCAGGATGCCGCACAAGCCGCCCCTCAGGTGATGATCTGCACATCGGTCTCAGCGGACACCTATTGGCACGGCACGACCCTTGCGCAGGAGGTTGCCGATCACACCGCTCTGCTGACCGACGGTGCCGCCGACTATTGCATGAGCCAGATGGAGGACAACGCTACCCTCACCGCACTGACCCGCGCCGCTGAGGCGGGACGGCTGGACATGGACCGCGTGGCCGTGCTGCGCACCGCGTCGAATTTCGACCGCGCGCATGAGGGGCAGGATACGGCAGCCTCACTGTCGACCACCTCGGGCGGCTTTGGCCCCGCAACCCAGAATGCCTTTCGTGTGGGGAATGCCTTTGCAACGAAGGTCATCGAAGACTGGGATCGGTTCGCCCAGGGCCTACAAGCGGATTGATTGAAGACTGGGGCGGGAACGCTCGCCCCAGCACACTGCAGGGCGCTCCGACAATTGTCGCGAGCGACAGCTCGAAGGCCTTTGTCCGCGCGGCCCTCGGCCTGCTGAGGGGCGGCACCGCCGTGTGTGCCCGTGCGGATGCGCTTTCCATAAGCGTTTGGGCCGAGACGTCCGCCTTTTCTATATAGCAACCGCGCAAATCAAGTGCCTGAGCGGTTAAAAAGGGCTGCGTTGGAAAGATAACAGACAATGTCGGCCCATTCCGGAACTTGAGAAGAGCAGTTACGCCGCAGTGCGGCTTTCCCAGACCCGTCACTTGCGCTCGCCGCAGCGAGATTAAGCGAGCAATGTCGCTGACGCGCACCAAGCCGCCCCGCACGGCACATTCATGGTGGAGCGACATGTATGCCGGAGTCTTAGGAAGAGCGTGAAGACGAGAGTTTTTTCGGAATGGTGATCGACGATCACAACGCCTGGTCGAACTGTGTCAGACGGGCAAGTCGCGCCGGTCGGCGATCGCCTCCATCGCGATGCAGGATGTGACAGTTTCCAGCGCTGCGCCCGCGATCAGACGCTGATAGATGTGGTCAAAGTCGTTCATGTTCTCCGCAACGATTTTAAGCATGTAGTCGTAATCGCCGGCAATGCGGAACACGTCGATGATGTTTTCAATGCCAAGCACCGTCGTGCGAAACGTCTTGAGCCATTCAGGCGAATGATCCCGGGTGCGCAGCATGACAAAGACCGTAAGACCCAGTCCGATCTTGTCGTGATCGAGGCGAAGCGTCTGTCCCGTAATAATTCCTGCTTCTTTTAATCGCACGATCCGCCGCCAGCAGGCGTTTTGGGACAGGCCGACGCGCTCTGCAACATCCCGCTGAGATAGGGACGCATCTTTCTGAAGCACGCGCAGGATGGCGGCGTCGATCCGGTCGAGGGTGTGCGGTATGTGTTGGGTCATATGATCGAGCAATCCAGTGATTTTACCAAAAATAGGTGAGAATGATTGCATAACACCATGTCATTGTCTTTCCAGTTCGAGACAAGATGGATGATCTGACCGATGAACGAGGGCCCCGACCTTTTTGACCGTTTCCGTCGCGATGTGACAGGCGCAGGCGCGATCGCGACCCTGCGGGCCGGTTTGATCGGCGAGGGCATGCTGGTTCCCGGTCCTCGCGGTCCTAACCCCATGATCTATGCCGATTACGTTGCCTCCGGACGAGCGCTGCAGCAGATCGAGGCGGTGGTCGCGACAGATGTGCTGCCTTATTATTCCAATGCCCATACCGAAGCGTCGTTTTGCGGCCGCCACATGAACCGCCTGCGGGCCGGGGCACGGCGTGTCGTGGCCAACGCCTGCAGTGCAAGTGCAGATCATGCGGTCATCTTCGCAGGGGCCGGGGCAACGGCGGGCCTGTCGAAGCTGGTCGGCCTGCTCGGGATCGACACGATGCTGGCCGATGGACAGTGCCCGCTAGTGCTGATCGGCCCCTACGAGCACCACTCCAACATTCTGCCGTGGCGCGAGTCCGGGGCGGAGGTCATCGAGATCGCCGAAGCCGCCCACGGTGGGCCAGATATTGATGTTCTGGCCGCACAGCTTGCCCGCAATACTGGCCGCCCGATCATCGGCAGCTTTTCGGCCGCGTCAAATGTTACAGGCATTATCAGCGACGTCCCTTCGATCACCCGACTACTGAAGGACCACGGCGCGATCAGCATTTGGGACTATGCCGGGGGCGGCCCCTACCTTCCGATCAATATGGGGCTGGGCATGGATGCCGTGGTGCTGTCGCCGCACAAGTTCATCGGCGGGCCCGGCGCGTCCGGCGTGCTGATCCTGCGTCGCGACGCGGTCAGCCGGGCCCGCCCGACCAGTCCGGGCGGCGGCACCGTGCGCTTTGTCTCGCCCTGGGGGCAAGACTATTCCGCAGACGTGGCGGCGCGCGAAGAAGCCGGCACGCCTAACGTGATTGGTGACATCCGTGCCGCGCTGTGTTTCATCGTGAAGGACGCAATCGGCGATGCCCACATGGCGGCCCGTCTGGCCGCGCATCGGCGGAGGGCCCTTGCGGCATGGCAGGGCGCCCGGGGGCTGACCGTTCTCGGCAACCCTGATGCCGCCGCCCTACCGATCTTCTCTTTCCTGATTCACGACGACCATGGAGAGGTCGTGCATCCGCAGCTCGTCTGTCGGATCCTGTCAGATCATTTCGGCATTCAGGCCCGTGGCGGCTGCGCCTGCGCCGGCCCCTACGCGCACCGCCTGCTGAACATCGACCGGGCGCAATCGGACCGCCTGCAGGCCGAAATTCTCTCCGGTCACGAGATAGCCAAGCCCGGCTGGACACGCCTTGCTTTCTCAGTGCTCATGGATGACGCCAAGGTTGATCACATCATCGACGCCGTGGCCCGCATCGCCCGCGACCCGGGGACCTTCACCGCTGATTATGGAATGGATCCGGCCACGGCCCGCTTTTCACCAAATGCCGCATGAATTCGCCTTTGCCTGCTACAAGCCGATGCTAGCCTTCCACCGACCACTGATCGGCAAGACCATGATACGCTTCATCCGTTGAAAAATTCCGGGCAGGGCTGCGTTGGTCATTCCTGAAGTCTCAAAGCTTCGGGACGGCCATCAGAAGTTGGCACGTGTAACTATGTTGGGGGGCATGAAAAATGCTATCGGTTGGCCCTTTTTCAACGACCTTGCCCGCCTGCATGACCAGAATATCGTCCGCGATATGGCGAACCACCGAAAGGTCATGAGAGATGAAGATGTAAGCAAGTCCAAGCCGTGATTGCAGTTCCAACAACAGGTTCAGGATCTGGGACTGAATCGAGACGTCCAGTGCCGACACAGCCTCGTCGCAAATGATCGCCTGCGGATCCAGCGCAAGCGCGCGGGCGATAACGATGCGCTGCTTTTGCCCGCCCGAGAATTCGCGTGGCAGCTTGCCTGCCGAGGATTGCGGCAGGCCCACCAGATCCAGCAGTTCCGCTACCCGACCGCGGCGGTCGCGGGTGGTGCCGATACGGTGGATCTGCAAGGGCTCTGCGATGCTGTCGGCGGCCGACATGCGCGGGTTCAGGGCCGAGGCCGGATCCTGAAAGACGATCTGCAAGCGGCGCATCGTCTCCATCCTCTCGGTCCGGGACATGGCGGCGCGGTCCTTGCCGTCGATCAGGATCCGCCCCCCGGTTGGATCCTGCATCCCCATTACTGCATATCCGGTGGTGGACTTGCCGCTGCCGGATTCGCCCACGATCGCCACGGTCTTGCCGGGCATCAGATCAAAGCTGACCCCGTCCACCGCGCGGACATGGTCGCTGACCCGCCCCAGAATTCCGCCGCGGATCGGGAAATGCACCTTGAGGTCTTGAACCGAGATGAGGGGTTGGGTCATGGCAGATCCGATGCGATGCGGTCGTGATGCCAGCAGGCGGTGTCGTGCCCGGGCGCGACGGTGGCGAGAGGCGGCGCCTCGTTGCGGCAGCGGTCAGTGGCCAGCGGACAACGGGGATGAAAGCGGCAGCCCTGCGGCCAGTCGCTGATATCGGGCACGGCGCCAGCAATGGCGGGCAGCGCCACCTTGCGCGGGCCGTCCAGACGCGGAATCGTGCGCAGCAGCATCGCGGTATAGGGGTGGCGAGGCCCGGCGAACACTTGCCCCACACTGCCCGTTTCGACGATGCGCCCGGCATACATGACCGCCACGCGGTCCGCACTTTCGGACACGACACCCATGTCATGGGTGATCAACAAGACGGCGCTGCCTGTTTCCCGGCGCAGATCCGCCATAAGCTGCAGGATCTGCTTCTGGATCGTCACATCCAGCGCCGTCGTCGGCTCGTCCGCGATCAGCAGGATGGGCTGTCGGATCATTGCCATGGCGATCATCACGCGCTGGCACATGCCGCCCGACAGCTGGAAGGGGTATTGCCGGGCCCGCACTTCGGGCCGATCGATGCCAACGCGGTTCAGCATGTCCAACACCTGGGCCGCAACCTGCGCGCCTGACAGGGTGCTGTCCCGCGACAGCGCCTCGGCAATCTGACGGCCAACCGGCATCAGCGGGTCCAGAGAAGCGACTGGTTCCTGAAAGATCATAGCCAGTCGATCCCCGCGCAGGCGGTTCATCTGACGCTCTGACAGCTGGTCGATCCGGTCGCCCTGCAGGGTGATCTGACCGCCGGACTGCCGAGCGGCGTCGGGCAACAGCCGGATCAGGCCAAGCGCGGTCATGCTTTTGCCACAGCCGGATTCGCCCACCAACGCCAGCGTCTCGCCCGCATTGATGGACAGCGACGTGCCGTCCACCACCGGGTTGCCGCCGATCTCGATGCGCAGATCAGTGCAGGACAGCACAGGCGTCATAAGCCCGGCTCCACATCGGCGGCGACGGCCGCAGACCATGGATGGTTGGGATGGACCATGCCCTGCAGCAATCCGCCCGGGTGGCGCTCGACCGCACTCGGAATGGCGAATTGCACGGGATAGAGGACATCGTCCACCACCTCGACATCATGTTGGCGCGCGATCAGGCCTGCGCATTGCTCGGGCGCGCGGCGGTCTATTCGAATGCGCGGTTCGGAGGCGTCCAACCGGGGATAGGAGAGCGCCTGACCCAGATCCATGCCGTGGCGCAGCCGGAATGCCAGAAGCTGCGCGATCGCGGGCATGATCTGCCGCCCCCCGGCGGCCCCGATGGCCAGCAATCCGCCGCCCGGCATTTCCGCCAGAACCGGGCACATATTGGCCAGTGGCTGCGCACCGGGAGCCAGCGCATTGGGTGTGCCGGGGCGTGGGTCGAACCACATCATGCCGTTGTTCAGCAGCACCCCCGTGCGCGCCGAGGTCACCTTGGACCCAAAGCGCGATAGCAGCGTATTGGTCAGCGACACGGCGTTCCCCTCCGCATCAATGACCGACAGGTGCGTGGTGCAGCCCGGATCGACGCTGGCGCCGGCATGACCGCGCTGCGTCAGGCGCCGGGCATAGGCGCTGCGGATCGCGTCGGCAAAGGCCGCATAATCCATCGCCTGCGGAATTGGCGCCGCCGTCTCGTCCAGTTGCGACAGCACGTCCAGCAGCGCCGGCCCGCCCGACAGGCCGGGCATCGCCAGCACGGTCCCGCCCGCCCAATCATGCCGCAAGGGCGTGCCCCAACGCGGCTGATACGACTGTAGGTCATCCGCACGCATACAGCCGCCAAGATCCTGCATGTCGGCGATCAGGTCGCGTGCAATCTGGCCGTGATAGAAATCTTGCGGTCCTTCCTTGGCCAGACGGCGAAGGGTGGCGGCTTTTTCGGTCAGGGGCAGACGACGGCGCGCGCCCCCCTCGGCCAGAGACGGCGCGCGCCCGTCCGGCAGAAAGATCCGGGTCGATGTCGCATCGGTCAGAAGATTGCCCGCGTCGATAGACAGGCACAGCGCGGTGAACCAGTCGACCTCCAGCCCCTTGTCGGCCTCCGCAATCGCGGGGGCCAAAGCCTCGGCCCAGGTGATCGTGCCATGCTCGGACAGCGCCTCGGACAGACCTGCGACCGCGCCGGGCACGCAGATTGAATGCACGCCGATCAGATTTTTTTGCCCCTGCACCTGCGGCCAGTTGAACCAATCGTCATCTCGGCCCGCCACCAACGGATAATCCTCAGGGCGCAAGCCGCGGGGCGATCTCATCGAGAAATCCAGACTGCGCGCCGATCCGTCGCGCCCGTCGCGCCACAACAGAAACCCGCCGCCGCCGATCCCGCTGAGCCAAGGCTCCACCACCGACAGAACCAGCGCGGTCGTGACCGCGGCGTCCATCGCATTACCACCCCGCGCCAGCACATCCGCGCCCGCCTGTGCCGCAACCTGGTGCTGGGCAGCGACCATGCCGTGGCGTCCCTCGACCATCGCCTTGCCGGGTTCCCAGGTCGAGGTCATGTGCCACCCTCCAGCGCGGCGGTCAGGTGTTCCAGTCCCGGTTCGGCGACAAAACGGTCCTCATTGGCCGACAGATGCCAAGCCGCGATCTCGGCCGCCGTGGCGAACCACACGTCGTCGTAGGCCACAATATCAGCCAGCAGCCGTTCCAGCATCGCGACCCGCTGCGCGCGACCCGAGATCCATGGATGCACGGTGATCATGAACAGCTGCCCAAACGCGCGTCCGGCTTGGAATTCGTCGCGCCAGCCAGCCTCGACAGCACGGGCGGGTTCGGGGGGCCAGCGGTCGGCGCCGCCGCCCTGAAACTTGAAATAGATCGCATCGTCGATCTGCCATTGCACCGGCACCTGCACCAGGCCGCAGATCTGATAAGGATGGTCATAGCCCATCAGCGAGCTGTCATAGCGCAGCCCCCGATCCTTCAGCGCGGCCAGCATGGCGGGCGTCATCTCCCATGCGGGGGACCGAAAGCCGGACGGAACGATCCCGGTCTGCGCGTGAAACACCTGCAACGACCTGTCCAGTGCGGCCTCGAACCGGGCGTCGGTCGTCTCGGATACCAGTTCGTGCAGATGACCGTGCAGGCCGATCTCGTGGCCCCTTTCGCACAGGGCGGGCAGCAGATCTGGATGCAGCTCGGCCACGACCGAGGGCACGTAAAAGCTGCCCTTGACGTCCACGCGGTCCAGCATGTCCAGAATGCGCCAGATCCCCTCGCGCGGGCCGAAACGCCGCTGTTCCAACTGGCCCAGATAGGGCAGCAGGCCCGCTCGGTTGGCCCAGAGATAGGGCGCCTCGGCGTCGACATCGACGCTGAAACAGGCCGCCGACCGCTTGCCGTCCGGCCAGATGTAACGAGGGCGGTCCATCACAAGGCCTTCTTCTTGTCCTGATGCACCAGAATCTGCCCCGCCGATCCGCCGCCATCGACCGACAGCGTTGCCCCGGTGATGTAGCTGGCCGCATCAGACGCCAGAAACATCACCGCCGCCGGAGCATCCTCGTAACGCGAGGCGCGGCCCAAGGGGATCGCGCCGGTCACCGCCGTCACATGCGCATCCGTCAGCGGGCTGGCAGTGCTGCCGGCGGCAAAGCCCGGCTCGACCGCGTTGCAGCGGATGCCATATTCGGCCAGTTCCACCGCAAAGCCCTTGGTCAGCCGGTCCAGCGCGGTCTTTGAGATGGAATAGGGCGCCGCCGTGGTGCGCATCTTGCGCGACGCACCTGACGAGATCATCACGATGTTCCCGCGCACCTCTTGCCGCACCATCTGCGTGGCGATGCCCCGCGTCAGCAGGAACGGCGCGCGCAGGTTGACGTCGAAGATGCGGTCCCATTCGTCGGCGTCCACATCCAGCAGGAAACCACTGGGATAGACGGCGGCATTGTTGACCAGAATATCGGCAGCCCCCCATTCGCGCCCCACCATCGCCACCAGATCGTCGATAGAGGCCGCATCGGTCAGCTCGGTCGCATGGGCCAGCGCGGGGCGTGACAGGCTGGCCGCGACATTTGCCATGGCGGTCTGATCGCGGTCGGACAGCAGCAAAGTCGCTCCGGCGGCATCGAAGGCCTCGGCGATCCAGCGCCCGAAGATGCCAGCGGCCCCGGTTACGATCACGCGCTTGCCGGTGAAATCGGCGCCGGGCAGAGGCAGGGGTCGGGTCATCGGGTGGTCCTTTCGAAAGAGGCTTAGCGTCGGCCTTCGACGACGTCGCGGACGTGATCGCCCAGAACGTTGACCGACAGGATCAGAAGAAACAGAAACAGGCCGGGAAAGACGGCGATCCACCAGGCCGTGGTGACATAGTTGCGCCCCGCCGACAGGATCGCGCCCCAACTGGGCGTGGGCGGCTGCACGCCGAGCCCCAGAAAGGACAGGCCCGCCTCGAACAGAACCATCAGCCCGAATTCCAACGTGACCACGACCATGATCGGGCCGATGATGTTGGGCAGGATATGGCGCGACAGCACGCGCAGCGTAGACGCCCCCATAAAGCGCGACAGCCGGACATAGGGAAGGTTCATCAGCCCAAGGGTCTGGCCATAGGCGACGCGCGCGTAGCGGGGCCAGCGGGTGAAGGCCAGCACGGCAATGACGTTGATAAAACCCGGACCCAGAATGGCAACGGTAATGATTGCCAGCAGGATGGCGGGCACCGACAACACGATATCGACCAGCCGCATGATGATGGTAGAGGTCCAGCCGCCCGACCATGCCGCGATCATCCCAAGGGCGGTGCCGATGGTGCCGCTGACCAGCACCGACAGCGCCGCCACCGTTAGCGAGACCTGTGCCCCATAGATCAGCCGCGACAGCAGATCCCGCCCCAACTCGTCCGAGCCCAGCAGATAGGTGATGCCCCGCACCTCGGTCCCCGGCGGGCGCAGGCGACCCAGCAGGTTCTGAGCCTCGGGGCTTTGCGGCGCGACCCATGGTGCCAGCAGGGCTGCCAACGCCAGCATCGCCAGAATGGCGACGAACACCCACAGCCGGGGTGGCAGCCAGCGGCCAAGGCGGGACGAGGCAGTCAATTGTCCCCCTCCAGCCGGATGCGGGGATCGACGGCGCTGTAAAGCAGGTCGGCCGCCAGATTGAGAAATATCGACACGAAGGCCCCCAGCAGCACGATGGCCTGCACGATGGGAAAATCGCGCGCGGCGATGGACTGGATGGTCAGCTGTCCAAGGCCGGGCCAGGCAAAAACCGTTTCCACGATGACCGCACCCGACAGCAGGTTGGCGATTTCCAACGCCGCGATCGAGATCACGGGAATGGCACTGTTGCGCAGCGCATGGCGGCGCACGGCCTGCCCCATCGACAGACCCTTGGCGCGGGCGGCGCGGATGTATGGTTTGGACAATTCGTCCAGAACAGCCGTGCGGGTCACGCGGGCGAATGTCGCCATGCTCAGCAGCGACAGACAAATCGCGGGCAGGATGACGCTTTGCGTTTCTCGGGCACCCGAAGCGGGCAGCCAGCCAAGGGTCACGGCGAACAGCAGGATCAGCAGCACCCCACTCCAGAACGTGGGCAGGCTTTGGCCCGCCAGCACGAATCCCATGCCAAGCCGGCTCAGCGGATGATCGCGGCGCATTGCCATAAAGACGCCAAGCGGCGCGCCGATCCCCAGCGCCAACAGAAGGGCGACACCCGCAAGCCAGATCGTATAGGGCAGCCGCGATCCGATGATGTCGACGACCGGCACCTGCTGGACGACCGACTGGCCGAAATCGAAACGCGCCAGATCCGACATGTATTCGGTGAACTGGACCAGCACGGGCCGGTCGAAGCCCAGATTGGCCCGCAAGGCATCGATGGCCTGCTGGCTGGCGCCCTCTGACACCAACAGCAGGACCGGATCGCCCGCCAGACGCTGCAGGAAGAAGATCAGCGCCGTGACCCCAAGGATCGAGATCACGGCCTGCATCAGGCGCCGGGCGAGAAACCGGCTCATCGCGCAACCTGTCCGGGGGCGCGGGTCGCGATCATTCCGACCAGCCCATCCGGTTCAGGAACAGGCTCTCGTTCGACGTCGGCGTCCAGTCCAGATTGTCCGAGGCGCCGTAGAGGATCGCGGCCTGATACAGCGGCACCTGCGGCACCTCTGTGGCGACCCATTCATGGACCTGACCATACAGCGCCAGCCGGGCGTCGGGGTCCATCTCGGACCGGCCGCTTTCCAGCAACGCGTCCAGATCATCATCGCGGACCCGCGACCAGGACGAGCTGGAATGCAGCAGCGGATAGAGAACCCCATCCGCATCCTGACAGGCGCAGGACCAGCGTCCAAAACCCATATCCGGGGCATCTTCGGGCGCACTTTGCGATTTCTGCAGATAGGTGGCCATATCGGTCATCTCGATCTCTACCGTCAGACCGACATCGCCCAGCATCTGCTGGATCGCTTGGACGATACGCTGGTCGAAGACTGGCGAAGTGGCGAACCCGAGTGGCCGCGTCGCGGGTTCGCCGATCTCGGCGATCAGGGCGCGGGCGGCGTCAGGGTCATAGGGCACGCCCTCTATTCCCTCGACCCAGCCCACATGGGCAGGGGTCAGCATCTGGCCGACAGGATTGTCAAAACCGCCCAGCAGTCCCTCAACCAGCAATTCGCGGTCGATGGCGTGGGCGATGGCGCGGCGCAGGCGGACATCTTCCAGACCCGGCTTTGCACGGTTCACGGACAGATAGGCGACTCGTTCGGTCAGCGCCGACAAGGGGCTGACTCCATCAGCGGCCTCAAGCTGCAGGGCCAGATCAGGGTCCATGCCCACGACCAGATCCGACGCCCCCGAGGTCAGGTTCGCCACCCGGGTCGAAGCATCGGGCACGGCCCGGAAAACAGCCGCCGGAAAGGCCCCCGCATCGCCCCAGTAATCATCATTGCGCACGAGGCCGACCTCGACTCCACGCTGCCAGCTGTTGAACCGGTAGGGGCCGGACCCGACCGGGGCCAGATTGAACGCCTCGCGCCCCATCTCCTCGACCACGGCCTTTGGCACGATGGACAGCTTGACCAGCTGCGCAAACAACGCCGGATAGCCGGTTGCAGTGGTCAGCTTAACACGACCGTCCTCCAGCACCTCGGCGCTGGTGATGCTTTCAAATTGCGACAGTTGTGGCGAGCCAAATTCCGGGTCGGTGATGCGCTTGACAGAGAACACCACATCTTCGGCGGTCAGCGGGCTGCCATCATGAAACAGAACATCGTCGCGGATGGTGAACACGGTCTCGGTGTCTGACACCTGCTCCCATTCGGTGGCGATCTGGGGGACGATCTCACCCTCGTCGTCGCGCGTCAGAAGATTGTCGAAGATGTTGCGATAGACGTAATAGCTGTCGGGGTTCCACTGCAGGTGCGGGTCCAGCGTGGTTGGCTCGTTGACCAGATCGATGACCAGCCGTTCGGCATCGGCCAGCGCGACCGAAGGGGCTGTCAGGGCCGTCGTCGCGGCCAACATGGCGGCGAACAGCGTCTTGGGAGCAAGTCTCATGCCGGATCTCCTTTTGTGGAACGGGGCCTAGGGGCAGCTTCAGATCGTGGGGCAGCAGGGGTTGCCTTGCTGCGACCTTGCGACTTCAGAGGCTCAGGGGGTGGGGACAAGGGAGTGGCGCTGCGGGCCAGCGCCCGCGAGACCCGAAGATCAAAGGCATGGCGCATCTGCTTCAACAAGGCCGTCGTCGCAGGTGCATCGCCCTCCGCCACCGCCACCGCCAGCTCGGGCAGCGACAAAGGCTCGCGTGAAATGCCGAAACACTGTTCCAGATGGCAGTCGGCGCGCAGACACAACTCCCAGGTGTCGATCAGCCAACCTCTGATGCGGGGTGCCGCGACCGCCTGAGCGATCAGCACCAGCACGGCCCGCTCATGATGCAGCAGCGCATGCCGGTTTGGCCCTACCCCCTGAGCAGTTGCAGCGTGATGGACGGCCGCGTGCAAGCGTAGTTCTTTGCCAAGGTCCGAGGGGGGCACCTGATGAAGCAGCGCCGGTTCAAGGCACTGCCGTGACACATTCAGATCAGCCAGATGCGCAGCCGACACCGGCAGGATGACAGAGCCCCGCTGACCATCGGGCGCGATCCACCCCGACGCCGTCAGCCGCATCACCGCAGCGCGCACGGCTGCCAATCCGAAGGCGAACCGTGTGCTCAACTCGGCCTCTGACACGGCCCTTCCGGGAGAGATCCGACAGTCGATTATGGCGGCGCGAAGCGTCGCATAGGCGCTGTCGGACAGGCTGTCACGCCGTCCTGGCACCTTGGTCACCGAAAAAGGAGACTGCTTGTCATACATGAACTCATGATGGCAGCGGTTTTCAACATGTCAATTAAGCTCTAACAACATGTCAAAAATACTTGTCTGGTTAGCCTGTCTGTTGAGCAATCAGCTACATTGGGAAAATGGGTTTCAGCCGGGACAGTCGTCGTTCTTTAGCGCGCACCGAGTTCGATGGGCCGTAGTGAGCGTATCTACATGCGGCGCGCTGCGCATTGGCCCAGTGCCTGTGAAGGTGCCGCGCGTGTGTAACCGAGGTGCTGGTGAAGACAAGATCACCTTCACGCCCAGCATCCTGCTGCGGTAGTTGAACCCGGCTTGCCTGCACTCCCCCGGATCACGATGGGCTTCCCGGCGGTTGACACATTGCCGCAATAAGAACAAAACAGGAACTATGATTCCGCAACTTTGAGATGAAAGGCCCCCTGCCCTACCATGCCCGATGCCGTTCCCCGCCCCACCGTCGCCGCCCTGCGCGCCCGCATCGCCCATCTCGAGGGCGCGGAGATGCATGCGCGCGAGGTGCTGCCCTTCGGCGTCGACAGGCTCGACCGGCGGATGCCGCAGGGCGGGCTGGCGAGGGGGTGTCTGCACGAGGTGGCGGGCGGTGGCGGCGGGGCGGTAGATGGGACCGCAGCGGCATGCTTCGCCGCCGGTATTGCCGCCCGGCTGCCCGGGCCGGTGCTGTGGTGCGTGACCCAAGCCGATCTCTTCGCCCCGGGGCTGGAGCAGGCGGGCCTTTCGCCCGACCGGGTGATCTATGTCGAGGCGGGTGACGACACCGCGGTGCTGGCCTGCATGGAGGAAGGGCTGCGGCATGGCGGCCTGGGCGCGGTGGTGGCGGATGTAGCACGGCTGTCGATGACCGCCTCGCGCCGGCTGCATCTGGCGGCCAAGGCCTCGGGCACCACCGGCATCGCGCTTCGGCGCTGGCGGCGGCAGGCGGATGCCAGCGATTTCGGGCAGCCCACGGCGGCGATGACCCGCTGGCGGGTCTCGGTGCTGCCCTCGGCCCCCCTGCCCGTCCCGGGCGTCGGGCGGCCGCGCTGGCTGATCGAGCTGATCCGGGCGCGGGCGGGCGAGTCCTTCGATCTCGAACTGGAGGGTTGCGATGGCACGGGTCATCTCGGTCTGCCTGCCGATGTGGCCGATCGATCGGCTGCAGCGGCAGGCAGACAGCACGCCCTCGGCTGAGGCCCCGCTGATCCTGGTGGGCCGGCTCAGTAACCGCCGGGTGGTTACTGCCGCTTGCGAGGCGGCGATGGGCCTCGGCCTGCGCATCGGCATGCCGGTGAGCAAGGCGCAGGCGCTGGTCCCGGACCTGCGGGTCGAGGCCGCCGATCCGCGCGCCGACCTGGAGGCGCTGGAACGGTTTGGTCTGTGGCTCCTGCAGCGCATCGCGCCCATCGTGGCGGTCGATCCGCCCGACGGGGTGGTGATCGACGTCACCGGCGCCGATCACCTGCATGGCGG
>NZ_SUNI01000037.1 GCF_005048225.1 Paracoccus gahaiensis | reverse complement strand
CGAATGCCTCGAGCAGGTGCTGCAGGAACTCCCAGGCCGTCTTCCTGTCCGCCTTGTCGACCAACTGGGTCACGGCAAATTTGCTCGTGCGGTCGATGCCGACGAACAGAAACAGCTTTCCCTCAGCAGTCTGCACCTTGGCGATGTCGATGTGAAAGAAGCCGATCGGATAGCGCTTAAATTCTGGCGCTTCGGCTTGTCGCCTTCCACATCAGGCAACCGGGAAATGCCGTGGCGCGTGCCGGGCACCGATGCAGCGCCGAGCGTGTCAGGTGCGGGATGGATGGCTGCAGGGCAGAGAGGCGTTCGGCGCGACAAACGATTCCCCGGATCGTTTGCTTGACGCTTGAACTCCAGCGGCAGCAGCGTATGCCGACGAAAAGCGACAACGGTCGCCTCCTCCGCCTCGGCAGGATCGTTGAGCGCGGCTCCTTCGGCCCGGTCCTGAGATCCTCGACCGTCTGGCGCTTGCGCCATTTCGCAACAGTCTTCGGGTTCGTCGGGAAAACGATTCACTGGATCGTTTTCTGATCCTCCTCACTCCCCAGATCCCGGCTCAGCGTCGCGAGCGAAGCTTGCGATCATTCGGGCCGACCCTCGGATCGATGGCGGGCCAGCCCTCATTATTGCAGCTCTGACAGCGTGCGTGGTCGTGGCGCTTCCGTGACGAACCTGGCCCATAATGCTTCCTTCCATTCCTCAGAAAGGATCGCACCATCAAACCGTGGGATCAAACACCTAGGGGCCATCTTGAAATGGGGTAAGAAAAACTTGCCCAACCATAGGGTACATAAGCGGTTATGCCGTTATGCCTTCATGATGTTGGCTCCAAACGCAACCTTTAAGGTAGAGCTGCCGAGGTGAAATATTTTCCAAGGATTTGATTGAATTGCGCGGCCGATTCAAGATTGACGATATGCCGCCCGGGCAGGGAAACATGCGTGCCGTTGGGAACACCGGCGGCTATAGCCTCAAGGTCAGCGGGCGGACAGACCGGATCATCGTCCCCTGATATTGTCAGCACGGGGTTTCTGATATCGTGAAGCTGGCTGCGGAAATCCGCGTGGGCAAGCGCTGCGCAGCAGCCCGCATATCCCTTTGCCGATGTATCCGCAAAGCTGTCGAGAACTCTACCGACAAAGACAGGATGCTCTCGTCGAAACTCTTGCGAGAACCATCGTTCAGCTGTCGCAGAAACGAGCGCGCTTAAGCCATTTGCCCTGACGTCCTCGATCCGGGCGGTCCAGCTGTCCACGGTGCCGATGCGGGCAGCAGTTGCGCACAAAGCAACGCGGTCCAGGCGCGAGTTTGCATGGATCGCCAGCCATTGGCCCGTCAGTCCACCGATCGACAACCCGCAGAAATGGGTGCGATCAATGTTCAAGGCGTCCAGCAACGCGACCACGTCGCCCCCTAGATCGGCCATGTCATAGGGCGCTGGTGGGGCTTCAGACTTGCCATGTCCACGCCGGTCATAGCGCAGGATGCGGAAATCCGATTTTAGATCCGCGATCTGCGCGTCCCACATGTGCAGATCTGTGCCGAGGGAATTGCAGAAGGTGAGCCAGGGCTTGGCCTCCCCTGCCCCATCGATGCGGTAATGCAGGCGGTGCGTGGGAAGGGTCAGGTATGGCATGGCATAGTCTCCAAAAGAAGATACGCGCAGCCCAAAGACTGCGCGCTATCCGGTGATGTTCACACAGTCGCCAGCTGCGCCCTGTCGCTGCTGCGGGCATTGCTGAGGGCAAAGACCATCATCGCAAGGGTTGCGATGGCAGCGGGCAGCGCGAAGATCAGGAAGTTCTGTCCCAAGGGCAGTTCGCGCGCCAGCAGCACCCCGCCCATCGTCGGTCCGACGATGGCGCCGATGCGACCGACACCGGAGGCCCAGCCCAGACCTGTCGAGCGGACCGATAGGTTGTAAAGCTGCGCGACGCTGGCATAGAGCAGGATCTGCGTGCCGATGGTGGTGGCGCCGGCGACAAAGATCAGCGCGAACAGCAGCCCCGGTGCCGGATTGACGCCGATCAGCGCGATGGACAGTGCAGCTGCCGCAAAGAAGCCGACAACGACGCGCGGCAGGCCGAACCGGTCGCCCAGCCTGCCGCCCATGATCGCACCCGCCATGCCGCCGAAATTCAGAGAGAACAGGCTGAGCAGGCTGGCACGTTCGGCATAGCCCGCCTCCTGCAGAACCTTGGGCAGCCAGGACGACAGCAGATAGACCAGCAGCAGGCAGCAGAAGAATGACAGCCACAGCATCAGCGTGCGCAGCAGCCGTCCATGCCGGAACAGTTCGGCGACCGATGTGGAGGCGCCTTTCACCTCGACAAAGATCAGGCGGTCGTCGGCGGCCAGTGGCGTCGCGGGATTGATCCTGGCGAAGATGCGCTTGGCCTCGTCCTGCTTGCCCTGCTTGATCAGGAAGCCAAGCGACTCCGGCAGCTTCCACAGGATCAGCGGCAACAGCAGCAGCGGCACCGCGGCGATGAAGAACATCGGCTGCCAGCCGAAGCTGGGGATCAGGCCAATGCCCAGACCCGCCGCAACCATGCCGCCCACCGAATATCCCGAGAACATCAGCGCGACCATCGTGCCGCGCAGGCGCTTCGGCGCATACTCGTTCATCAGCGCCACCGCATTGGGCATCAGCCCGCCGCACCCCAGACCTGCAATGAAGCGGAAGAACTTGAACTGCCCGGGCGTCTCGGCAAACCCCGTCAGGACCGTGGCCGAGGTGAACAGCACGAAGCTGATGGCAACGCCCTTCTTCCGGCCGATCCGGTCGGCCAGCGGCCCCAGGATCAGGGCGCCGAACATCATGCCAAACAACGCCCAGGCCTGAAGCGCGCCCGCCTGCGGCTTGGTCAGACCCCATTCCTGGATCAGCGTCGGCAGCACCGTGCCTGCCACGAACACGTCGTAGCCGTCGACCACCAGCAGCGTGCCGCACAGCGCGACCACCATCCATTGAAAACGTCCGAACGGGCTTTGGTCGATCGCCTCATTCACGTCTATCGTACGCATTGTCGTTCTCCTCCCTGTTATTGTTTCGGTTTGCCCCGTCAACCTTCGTCGCCTCCCGCGACGGAAAGGACGGAACCGGTGATGTAGGATGCCTCGTCGGACGCCAAGAACAGGATCGGCGCGGCCTGCTCGTCGATGGTCCCGTAGCGTTTCAAGACACTCGACCCGGTCACCTGATCGACGACCTGCGCCATCCATTGCTGCTCATCCGGGCTGTCGCCCACGGCATTGCGCGGGATGCGACGCGGAGGGGCCTCGGTCCCGCCGGGGGCGGTGGCCACGACCCGGATGTTCTGGCCTGCCACCTCCATCGCCAGCGATCGGGTGATCGCGTTCACGCCCCCCTTGGCCGCCGAATAGGGCACGCGGTGGATTCCGCGCGTCGCGTTCGACGACACGTTGACGATGGTGCCGCCGCCCCGCGCCACCAGATGCGGCAGGACCGCGTGGCAGCCATACAGGGTCGGCATCAGCGATCGGCGGATCTCTGCGTCGATCTGATCGGGCTCGAACTCGGCCAGCGGGCGCATGCGGATCGCACCGCCCACCACGTTGATCAGGATGTCGATGCCGCCAAAGATGTCGGCGGCATGGCGCATGGCGGCGTCCGCCCCGGCCCAGGTCTCCAGATCGGCGATGAAGGCTGCGGCGTCGCCTTGGGACTCGGCCACGACCTCGGGCAGGAAATCGGCACGGTCGACGAACAGGACGCGGCCACCTTCGGCTGTGGCGCGCAGGGCCACGGCGCGGCCGATGCCCTGGGCCGCGCCGGTGACCACGATCACCTTGCCCGCAAAGCGTCCGACAAACACCGCGGCGCTCATGCACTGGCCTTCAGGGGCGCGTTCGGCGTGAACTTCTCATAGTGGAAGCTGGCCGGCTCGATCTTGTGGTCGTCCAGATACTGCCGGACGGCATCGACCATCGGCGGGGGGCCGCACAGATAGATGTCGACGTCGCCCGCCGCCAGCATCTCCTCCGGCATGTGCTGGGTCACCCAACCCGTGCGCGGGTGATCCGAGGCCGGGTCGGCAACCACGGTCGCGACGGTCAGGTTCGGCAGCCGCTTGGCCAGTGCCATGACGCGGTCCACCAGAACCAGGTCCAGATCGCGCGTCACGCCATAGATCAGGTGGATCTGCCGCCGCGATCCCGCACGCGCCAGCACCTCCAGCATCGACAGGAACGGCGCCAGCCCGGTGCCGCCTGCCAGACACAACAGAGGGCCGTCGCCACCCCTCAGATAGAAGCTGCCCATCGGGCCGGTCAGCTGCAACTGGTCGCCCGGTTTGGCGCGCGACAGCCAGGTGCTCATGACCCCATCGGGGATCTTCTTGATCAGGAACCCCAGGTTGCGCTCGCCGGGCGCGGTGCTGAAGGAATAGGAGCGGTGAGTACCGCTGCCGGGCACGTCGATATTGACGTATTGCCCCGGCAGAAACGCGGGCGCCGTGGCCGTATCATCCATGGTCAGTTCCAGGACGACGGCAGCATCGTGATGCGGCTCGATCCGGGCGACCGTGGCCGCAAACGCCTGCTGGCCGGTCTTGCAGGCCTGCGACGTGGTGGGAACCGACAGCACGCAGTCGGACGAAGGCACCATCTGGCAGGTCAGAACCAGCCCCTGCCCCGCCTCGTCCTCGGTCAGGGCGTCCTCGATGAAGTCGTCGCCCATGTCATAGGCGCCGCTTTCCGCGCGGCATTTGCAGGTGCCGCAGACGCCGTCAGAACAGTCCATCGGCAGGTTGATCTTGTTGCGGAACGCCGCATCGAGAACCTTCTCTCCGGGCTTGCAGTCAACGAAGCGGGTGACCCCGTCCTCGAAATTCAGGGCTATCGTATAGCACATGGTCGCCTCCTCCTTGCGGGTGTGCGGGGTCGGCGGTCAGACGTGATAGACGTCGATGACCTGGCGGATATAGTCGTTCTTCAGGACGATCTTCTTGGCCGCGATGCGCAGCCCGCCTTCGTCCCGTCGCAAGGTCACGAACATGGTCCCGAAGAACTGGTCCGTCGCCTTGTAGCGGTGGTTCAGCGTGTGGAAGTTGTAGCGGACATCGACCTCGTCGCCGCGATCGGCCACCACCTCGACGTTCTGGACCGCGTGGCTGGTGCGCGGTTCGGGCGTGGATGCGCCGGAGCGTTCGGTCTTGATGCGGAACACCCGGTCTTCCAGCCCCTCGCGGTTGGGATAGTAGATCAGCGAGATCTCGGATTGGGGGTCCTCGGTCGTCTGGTCGGTATCGTCCCAGGCCGGCATCCAATAGGACGCGTCGGGTACATAGCAGGTCAGCCACTCGTCCCATTGCCGGTCGTCCAGCAAGCGCGCCTCGCGGTACAGAAATGCGCGGATGGCGCTGTGATCGATGCTCATGCCATCTCTCCCGTCTTCTCGCGGGCCATGGCGTCGCGCATGACCTTGGCCCAGTATTCGTGCTGGCAGACGAACAGCCCCTCGTCCTCGCTGCGCTCTCCCGAGATCAGCGGGGTCAGACCCATGCGGCGGGCATTGTCATCCGCGCCATGGATCCATAGCGGCGCGCCGCGCGACATGTCGTTCCACAGGGGCGCGCTGCCGGCATAGGCGGTCTGGCAGGCGCGAAATTCCTCAAGGTCGTCCGAGGTGCCCATGCCGGACACGTTGAAGAAGTCTTCGTACTGGCGGATGCGGGTGGCGCGGTCATCGGTGCTTTCGCCCTTGGGGGCAAAGCAGAAGATGGTCACCTCGGTCCGGTCGACGCCAAGCGGGCGCACCACGCGGATCTGGGTGCTGAACTGGTCCATCAGGAACACGTTCGGATAGAGGCACAGGTTGCGCGTCTGGTTGACGATGAATCCCGCCTTATCCTCGCCCAAGCGCGTCGCGATCTCGTCGCGGCGGTTGTAGACCGGCCGCACTTCGGGGTTGGCGGTGTTGGTCCACAGCAGGATATGTCCGTTGTCGAACCCATAGACGCCGGCTGTGGATTTGCTCCAGCTGTTCGCATCCACGGCCTTTGTGCCCGTCGCGCTGCGGCGGTCCATGGTCGTGGCATAGTTCCAGTGGACCGAGCTGACGTGATAGCCGTCGCAGCCGTTCTCCATCTGCAGCTTCCAGTTGCCGTCATAGATGTAGGAGGAGTTGCCGCGCAGGACCTCCAGCCCCTCTGGGGCCTGATCGACGATCTGATCGATGATCACCGTCGTCTCACCCAGATAGTCGGCCAGCGGCGCGACATCAGCGTTCAGGCTGCCGAACAGGAACCCGCGATAGCTTTCGAACCGGGCCACGCGGGTCAGGTCGTGCGAGCCATCAGTGTTGAACTGATCGGGATATTGCGTGGTCTTGGCATCCTTGACCTTCAACAGCTTGCCGGTATTGGCGAATGTCCAGCCGTGGAAGGGACAGGTGAAGCTGCCCTTGTTGCCCTGCTTGCGCCGGCACAGCATGGCGCCCTTGTGGGCGCAGGCATTGATGACCGCGTTCAGCGTGCCGGTCTTGTCGCGGGTGATGACGACAGGCTGGCGGCCGATCCAGGTGGTGTAGTAGTCGTTGATCTCCGGGATCTGGCTTTCATGGGCCAGATAGACCCAGTTGCCTTCAAAGATGTGCTTAATTTCCAGCGCAAACAGATCCTCGTTGGTGAAGATGTCGCGGCGGCAGCGGAACAGGCCTTCGTCGGCGTCGTCCTGAACGGCCGTGGCCAGCAGGTGATCCAGATCGCGGGCCTTGTCGATGATTGCAGACATGAGTGGTCCTCCCCCAGGGGATGCGCCGGATGCGGGCATGCCCTGCTCAGATGTCATGGGTGAAAGATGGATACGGATCGCGAGGCAGCCGCGTCGAGCGGCTGCCTGCAGGGCTCCGTCAGGCGGCCGCGCGGCGGCGCTGCTCGTTCAGCTGATTGTCCACGCCGTCGATCAGGGCCGTCAGGTGGATGTCAAAGACGATTTCGGCGAACGGGCCGTTCAGGTTGTTGGCGTGAATGCTCTGCTCATCCGACCGTTCCACGACTTTGGGGATCAGGCCTTCGCGCGTTGCATAGGCGAAGTCGTCGTGGATCAGCGGATCGCCCTCGATGTTGATCTGCGTCGTCAGCTTGCGATGTCCGTCGGCGCTGACGAAGAAGTGGATATGGGCGGGCCGCTGGCCATGCCGTCCAAGGGCGGTCAGCAAACCTTCGGTCGGGCTGCCGGGGGGCACGCCGTAGCCACTGGGCAGGATGCTCTGGAACTTGTAGCAACCCTGGTCGTCGGCAATGATCGTGCGGCGCATGTTGAAGGGCGCCTGCTGGCCGGTCGGGTCGAAGTGCGAGTAGAAGCCGCGCGTGTCGCAATGCCAGACCTCGACCTTGGCGCCAGGCAGCGGCTGGCCGTCTGCGCCATGAACCTTGCCCTGCATGATCAGCGTCTGACCGTTGGTGTCGTTTCCGTCGTCCAGTCGTGCAAAGCCCACGGATTCCGGGGCACCGGCCACATAAAGCGGACCTTCGATGGTGCGCGGGGTCGGATTTTCGATGCCCATGGCCGCGTCGATGGCGTCCAGCCGCTCATCCATGAAGTGATCGATGCCAAGGCCCGGTGAGACCAGCCCCGCCTGACCGGCGGCGCCCAGATCGTTCAGCCAGGCCACGCCCTGCCAGTATTCATCGGGGGTGATGTCCAGATCGTCGATCGCCTTGAACAGGTCAGACATCAGGCGATGCACGATCCGCTTCATGCGCGGATCGCCATCCTGGTTGTTCAGGCCGCTCAACTCGTTCAGGAATTCCTGGACATCGGGTCGGTCGAAAATGGTCACGGTCATTGGGTTCTCCTCCTGGATTCTTTTGGAAACTGGGTCGGCGGGGCTCCCTCCCCGCCGTTGGGTATGACTAGCGGTCGTCCTCTCCCGATGGCCGAGGGATGGCGCAGCAGCGGCGTGACGCTGATGTCCATGAATGGAAACAGCGGCAGGCCGGACAGGATCTGGTGCAACTCGTCATGGTCGCGCACATCGAAGATGCTGCAGTTCGCGTATTGTCCGGCAATCCGCCAGATATGGCGCCACTTGCCGCTGCGCTGCAGATCCTGGGAATAGGCCTTCTCCTGCGCAAGGATCTGAGCTGCCTCCTCGGCCGGAAGGTCGCGGGGAAGATCGACCGTCATGATCACCTGGTACAGCATCGTCACACCTTTCCTTGGGGCAGGCTGATCGTCTTGCGCAGCCCGTCGCGGGTAAAGAACGCCACGCGATCCTCATCCAGCGACAGCCCGAGGCCCGGGCCGCCTGGAACCGTCAGCTCGAAATCGCTGTAGTCCAGCCGCTCCGCCAGAATGTCCTCGGTCAGCAGCAGGGGGCCGAACAGTTCGGTTCCCCATTGCAGCTTGGCGAATGTCGAAAACGCATGGGCCGAGATTACCGTGCCCACCGCGCCTTCCAGCATCGTGCCGCCGTAAAGCCCGATCCCCGCAGCATCCGCGATGGCCGCCACGCGCAGGGCGTTGAAGGCGCCGCCGCTTTGTTCCAGCTTGACTGCAAACACGTCCGCACCCTGCACGCGGGCAATCTCGAACGCGCTCTCCGGTCCGGTCAGCGACTCATCGGCCATCAGCGCGATCGGGAAACGGCGCACCAGCCGACCCATCGCCGCGCTCGAGGCCACCGGCTGTTCGACCAGTTCGCAGCCGGCATCGGCCAGAGCGGCCATGCCAAAGGCGGCATCGCCTTCGGACCAGGCCATGTTGACGTCCACACGGAGGGACGCTC
This sequence comes from Paracoccus gahaiensis, assembly GCF_005048225.1. Lineage (GTDB taxonomy): Bacteria > Pseudomonadota > Alphaproteobacteria > Rhodobacterales > Rhodobacteraceae > Paracoccus > Paracoccus gahaiensis. The sequence goes on along the minus strand of NZ_SUNI01000037.1, from coordinate 6,251 downwards.
GGTCACCAAGCGCCTGCCCGATGGCCGCGACATGGGCGATGTCTTCGCGCAGCGGGCGGGCGCCGATCTTCAGCTTGAAGACGCGGTGACGGCGCAAATCCAGCATGCGCTCGGCCTCGGCGATGTCGCGCGCCGTGTCGCCCGAAGCCAGCGTCCAGGCGACCGGCAGACGGTCCCGCCGCCGCCCGCCCAACAGTTCGCTGACCGGCAGGCCAATGCGCCGGCCATGTGCGTCGAGCAGGGCGGTTTCCACCGCCGACTTGGCAAAGCGGTTTTCGCGGACCATCCGACCGATCCGGGCCATCAGCGACTGCACGCGGGTGGCATCCTGGCCGATCATCACCGGCGCAAACCAGGTGTCGATATTGGTCTTCATGCTTTCGGGGCTTTCGCCGCCATAGGCCAGGCCGCCAATAGTCGTCCCCTCGCCCACGCCGACGATACCGTCGCTGCAGTGGACGCGGACCAGCATCAGGACCTGGCCGTTCATGGTTGCAACCGACAGCTTGTGCGGCCGGATGGTGGGAAGATCGAGGATCACCGTCTCGACCCGTGTAACGACCGGGGCGGCGGTGGCGGTAGATGCGAGGGGGGCGAATGGCTGGTTCATGCAGCTAAAATGCCGTCCCGGGCGTCCCACGTCCAACACCGTTTTGGTTTGATACCATACCCGTTGGGTATAATGTAGGAAGGACACCCTACCTGCAGCATTATGCTGCGCTGCAAAATACCTTAGGTGATGGAGGAGCCATGATGGATTTGCGTCAGCTACGCTATTTCGTCGCCGTTGCCCGCGAACGGAACTTCACCCGCGCGGCAAAGCAGCTGAACATTGCTCAGCCGCCACTCAGCCGGCAGATCCAGTTGCTGGAGGAAGAGCTGGGTGTCGTCCTGATCACGCGAAAAAGTCGGCCCGTGAAGCTGACAGATGCCGGACGGCTTCTCTATGAACAGGCATTGCAGGTCCTGGGGCGCGTGGACCAGATGACGGATGCGACGCGGCGGGTGGGCATGAACCGCAACCGTGTCCTGTCCATCGGCTTCGTGGCCTCGACGCTGTATGGCGGGTTGCCGGTTCTGGTCCGCAAGCTGCGCCAGAATGCGCCGGAACTGGACATCCAACTGCTGGAAATGCTGTCTATCCAGCAGGTCGCGGCATTGAAGGAGGGCCGCATCGACATCGGCTTTGGCCGCATGCGCCACGGCGACCCGAATGTGGCCAGCACGACCCTGCGCGAGGAACGCCTGGTCGTGGCATTGCCGCTGGATTCCGTTTTGGCCCAGGACGAGGGCCCGATCCGGCTGTCCGACATCGCGGACCAGCGGCTGATCGTCTATCCCAAGGAGCCGCGTCCCAGCTATGCCGATCAGGTGCTGAGCCTGCTGCAGGTCGAGGAAATCCGCCCCCGTGACGTTCTGGAGGTGCGCGAGATCCAGACCGCGCTTGGACTGGTCGCTGCGGATTCGGGGATCTGCATCATCCCGTCATCCGCCCGACAGATGCGCTCGGACGTGCGCTATCGGGTGATCGACAGCCCGCACGCGACCTCTCCGGTCATTCTGAGCCACCGGGCTGGCGATACATCACGCTATCTGGACCTTGTCCGGCGCCTGATCCGAGAGATGTATGCCGAAAAGCCCGCTTGGCTGGAGGCGAACAATCTGCAGCGCCCGGACCCCTGATCTCAGACCCGTTCCAGGGCGATCGCGATCCCCTGCCCCACGCCGATGCACATGGTGGACAGGGACCGCCTGCCGCCGCTGCGCAGCAGTTCCAGCGCCGCCGTCCCGGTGATGCGCGCGCCCGACATACCCAAGGGGTGGCCAAGCGCGATGGCGCCGCCGTTGGGGTTCACGCGCGGGTCGTCGTCGGCGATCCCCAGATCGCGCAGCGTCGCCAGTCCCTGGCTGGCAAAGGCCTCGTTCAGCTCGATGACGTCGAAATCGGCCTGGCCCAAGCCCAGCCTGGCCATCAGCTTGCGCGAGGCGGGCGCCGGGCCAAAGCCCATGATGCGCGGCGCGACACCTGCCACGGCCCCGCCCAGCACGCGGGCGATGGGCGTCAGGCCATGACGGCGCGCGCCTGCCTCGGAGGCGATGATCAGCGCCGCCGCCCCGTCATTCACGCCCGAGGCATTGCCCGCCGTGACCGTCCCGCCCTTGCGGAACGGGGCCTTCAGCGCCGCCAGCGCCTCGAGGGTCGTGGCGCGGGGATGTTCATCCCGATTCACGATGCGCGGATCGCCCTTGCGCTGCGCAATGCTGACCGGGGTGATTTCCTGTGCGAGCCGGCCAGTGGCTTGCGCCTGTGCGGCCTTGTCCTGCGAGCGCAGGGCAAAGGCGTCCTGATCATCTCGGCTGACCCTGAAATCCTCGGCGACGTTTTCGGCCGTCTCCGGCATGGAATCAACGCCGTACTGCGCCTCCATCAGCGGATTGACGAACCGCCAGCCAATGGTGGTGTCGTGGATGGCAGTGCTGCGAGAGAATGCCGCTTCGGCCTTGGGCATCACGAAGGGCGCGCGGGACATGCTTTCGACCCCGCCGGCGATCATCAGGTCCGCCTCGCCGGCGCGGATGGCGCGGGCGGCGGCGATGACCGCGTCCATGCCCGATCCGCAAAGCCGGTTGATGGTCGTCCCGCCGATCTCGACCGGCAGGCCGGCCAGCAGCAGCGACATGCGCGCCACGTTGCGGTTGTCCTCGCCCGCCTGATTGGCACAGCCGAAGATCACGTCATCGACTGCCTGCCAGTCGACCCCCTCATTGCCCGCCATCAGCGCACGCAGCGGGATGGCGCCCAGATCGTCCGCCCGGACGGAGGACAGCGCGCCTCCGAACCGGCCGATGGGCGTGCGGATATAGTCACAGATAAAGGCCTCGGTCATTTCACAGCTCCGGAACGGTCAGGTCGGTCACGTCGCCCTCGACATGCAGCGGCGCGCCGGTCAGGGATTGCAGGTCGTCGAACGACAGCGCAGCCAACTTTTCGCGCAGCACGAAGCGACCGCCCTCGATGTCGACCACCGCCAGCGAGGTATAGACCCGCGTCACGCAGGCCACCCCGGTCAAGGGCAGCGTGCAGGCCTGGACCAGCTTGGGCCTGCCGTCCTTGGTGACATGGTCGGTGATCACCGCCACGCGCCTGGCGCCATGGACCAGGTCCATCGCCCCGCCCACGGCAGGCACCCCCTTGGGCCCGGTGGACCAGTTCGCCAGATCGCCATTCTGCGCGACCTGATAGGCGCCCAGGATCGCCACATCCAGATGGCCGCCCCGTACCATCGCGAAACTGTCGGCGTGGTGAAAGAAGGCGGTGCCGGGCCGGATCGTCACGGCCTTCTTGCCCGCATTGATCAGATCCCAATCCTCCTCGCCCGCTGCCGGGGCCTCGCCGAAGCCGAGGATGCCATTCTCGGTGTGAAAGATCGCCTGCCGCCCCGCGGGCTGGAAGCGCGCCACCATTTCCGGAAAACCGATGCCCAGATTGACATAGGCCCCGTCCTGGATGTCCTGCGCCGCGCGCCAGGCGATCTGCGCGTTCGTCAGCTTGCCGGTCATGCCGTCACCTCCGGGTATCGCGCCCCTGCGCGGTTCAGATCCTCCTCCTGCGCCGGGTCCGGCACGTGGACGAGGGCGTCGACGAAGATCCCCGGCGTGATCACCGCCTCGGGGTCGATGCCGCCCGGCGCGACCACATGGCTGACCTGCACGATGGTCCGGGTCGCGGCCATGGCCATCAGCGGCGCGAAATTGCGCGCCGCCATCCGATAGGTCAGGTTGCCCAGATGGTCACCGGTCTCGGCCTTGATAAGAGCGACATCGGCCTTCAGCCAGCGTTCCTGCACATAGGACCGGCCGTCGAACTCGGCCACGGGCTTGCCCTCGGCCAGATCGGTGCCGAAGCCCGTCGGCGTGTAGAAGGCCGGGATGCCCGCCCCGCCCGCACGGATGCGCTCGGCCAGCGTTCCCTGCGGGACCAGCTCCAGCGCGATCCGGCCGGCCTGGTAGCGGTCGGTGAACACCACCGGATCCGCCGAGCGCGGGAACGAGCAGATCATCCGGGCCACCATGCCCTGCTCGATCATCGCCGCGATGCCGACATGACCGTTGCCGGCATTGTTGTTGATGACGGTCAACCCCGTCGGGCTGCCGGTCGCCAGAAACCGGTCGATCAGCGCGTGGATCAGCTCGATCGGCGCGCCCGATCCGCCGAAACCGCCGATCATCACCGTGGCGCCGTCTCCGATCTCGGCGGTCGCGTCGGCCAGACTTGCGATGCGTTTGTCCATGAAGGCTCCTCCGTATCGAGACGGATTAGACCGGGCCGACCCCCTGCGCCAAGGGATATGTTCGCATCTTGAGCTTTGTTCCCATGCCGTATATTCGTGGTCGCATGGCGAACAGGACGGATATCATCGGATCGCTTGGCAAGGGATTGCAGGTGATCGAGGCGTTCGGGGCGGACCAGCCCCGCATGTCGATCTCGGAGGTGGCGGCGGCGACCGGCCTGGATCGCGCCGCGGCGCGCCGGTGCCTGCTGACGCTGCACGATCTGGGCTATGCCAGCTATGACGGCAAGTTCTTCGCCCTGACCGCGCGGGTTCTGCGCCTTGGCATGGGCGCCCTCGCGGCGATGCCCCTGGCGCATCTCGTGCAGCCCTGGCTGGAGCAGCTGTCCGACCGGATCGGACAATCGACCTCGGTGTCGATCCTCGACGGGACCGAGATCGTCTATCTCGCCCGCGCGGCGCAGCGGCGGGTCATGTCGATCGGACTGATGCCGGGATCGCGCCTGCCGGTGCATTGCACCTCGATGGGGCGCGTCCTGCTGGCCGCCCTGCCCCGCGATCAGGCCCTGGCGCTGATCATGTCGTCGGACCTGACGCCGCGCACGCCCCACAGCCTGACCGATCCGGCCGAGATCATGGCCCGGATCGACGCCGCACGCCGGGACGGATACGCCGTCATCGACCAGGAGGTCGAGCCGGGCCTGCGCTCCATCGCCGTGCCGCTCCATTCGGTGCAAGGCCGCGTCATCGCCGCGATCAACACCGGCGTCGCCGCCGTGCAGGCCAATGCCGTGGACCTGGTCGCGCTGTATCTCGATCCGCTTCTGAAGGTACAGGAAGGTCTGCGGCGCGTGCTGCGATAGCGCGACATGCGAAATCACCGCAGAGTCCCTTTGAGCATAGCGCTCTTCGCGGCATTCAGGCTCCAGCTGTAACGATCCAACGATTGGGGATGAGACGTGCGATCCGCCAGGCAACCGGGAAGGCGATGCCGCCAAGCCCGAATGCTGTAAATGCTGGATCGAATTTCCCCAGAAGTGCTGGCGCAAATTTCCCCACCCTTCGAGTTCGGCGATCAGCCGTTCAGTTGATGGGCGCCTCCGTTTTTCAGCGGCCGACCGCGGCGTTTGGGCGGCGGTGGCGGGGTGATGCTGGCGTGGGCGCGCGTGTGTTCCGGGATCAGGTCGGTATGATGTCTGAGCCGGTAGCTGGCGCCCTCGATCTGGACCACGACGGCATGATGAAGCAAGCGGTCCAGAAGCGCCGTCGCGACGACAGGATCACCAAAGATCTCGCCCCATTCTGCGAAGCCCCGGTTGGAGGTCAGGATCATTGCGCCTTTCTCATAGCGCGCGTTGACGAGCTGGAAGAACAGATTGGCGCCCCCGCTGGTGATGGGCAGGTAGCCGATCTCGTCGACAATCAGCAGGGAGGCACGGGCATAGAAGCGGATCTTCTCGGTCAGACGTCCTTCACGCTCCGCCTTGGTCAGGGCTTCGATCATATCGGCAAGGGAGCACCGATACACACTGCGCCCGGCCCTTACTGCCGCGACACCGATGGCCGTGGCGAGATGGCTCTTTCCGGTTCCTGGAGGGCCGAGGAAGTGCAGCACCTCGGCCCGCTTGATGAACTCCAGCTCGGCCAGGGCCATGATGCGGTGGCGGTCCACTGAAGGCTGGAAGGAGAAGTCGAAGCTTTCCAGCGTCTTGACCGGCATCAGCCGCGCGGTTCGCAAGGCGACGCCGATGCGCCGGCCTTCGCGCAGGTTCAATTCCTCTGCCAGTAGCTCGTCGATTGCCTCGATCGCGCTGATCTCCCCCTTTTCCAACCGGCTGAGGGTCTGATCCAGTGTCTCAAGGGCGCGAGCCATGTGCAGGCTGACCATGCTCTGGCGGATGCGTTCGGTGACGGGGATCATGGGCGGCCCTCCTGTGCATTCGCCAGCCGCCGCCCGAC
>NZ_SUNI01000036.1 GCF_005048225.1 Paracoccus gahaiensis | reverse complement strand
TCCATGACCAGCGATGCATCGCGATCTGCCTTCATGGACCAACCGACCGCGCGGCGGGAAAACAGGTCCAGAACGACCGCGACATACAGCCAGCCCTCGGCAGTCCAGATGTATGTGAAATCGGTCAGCCACTTCTGGTTTGGCCGATCTGCCTGGAAATCCCGGTCCAGCCTCGCCGGTTCTCTGGAACCGGTGGCGTTCACCGGCTCGATGTCGGCAATGATTGAGCGCTCACCATCGTCCTTGGGCTTACCACGGCGCCGGGGCCGTGCCCTGAAAGCATTGCAGCGCATCAGTCGCAGGGTCCTGTGCAAGCCGCAGGCCAGTCCTTCTTCCAGAACATCGCGCCACACGCGCCGCGCGCCATAGGTTCGATCACTGGTTTTGAAGCTCGTCTCGATCGCCATGACCAGCTTGGCATCATGGATCTCGCGGGTGCTGGTCGGGCGGCCCCGCCAGGCGTGGAAGCCGGAGCGCGACACCTCCAGCGCCTCGCAGAGCCAACTGACTGGCCAAATGTGCCGGTGCTTGGCAATGAAGGCGAATCTCATGTCGCCTCGCGCGCGAAAAAAGCGTTCGACCATTGTCCTTGAACCAATGGCGGAAAATGGTCTCACCCTTCTTGAGGATGTCACGCTCCGCCCGGAGCCGGACGACCTCTTTCTTCAGGGCTGCGATCTCCGCTAGGTCGGCACGCATCTGTCCGTTTCCGGGAAAGGCAGCAGCCGGGGCTGCACTCAGCTCCCTCATCCAGCGGCGCAGCACACTCTCGGACAGGTCGAGGTCACGGGCAGCCTGCGCCACCGCCACACCCCGATCCGTCACCAGCCTGACAGCCTCGATTTTGAACTCACGGCTAAACTTCCGTCTTGTCATATCCACTCTCCAGTTCCTTGGTCACGATCTTATCTTCGTGTCCACGAAACCGGCAGCAGCTCACCGACGCCCTCGCGACTGACGCTCGGCTTATGCCGTCGCCGCCGGAGCTCGATAGTCCTGGCCCTTTGCGATCAAGGCCCAGACAATGCGTGCCATCTTGTTGGCCAGTGCGACCCGCACCAGCATCGGTGGCTTGCGCGACAGCGTCCTTGCCAGCCAGGTCCCTGATCGCGCCGAGGAATGGACGTGCCGCTTGATGATGACGCTGTTGGCGCCAAGGATCAGCAGGCGTCGCAGGGATCGTTCGCCCATCTTCGTTGTTGCCCTAAGGCGCTGCTTACCGCCGGTTGAATGCTGCCGGGGCACCAGACCAAGCCAGGCGGCAAAATCGCGCGCTTTGCGGAAGGTCTCTGGTGGCGGAGCAAGAACAGCAATGGCCGTGGCAATCAGCGGGCCGATGCCCGACACCGTCATCAGCCGTCGGGCCACCTCGTCCTCCTTGGCCCGACGTGCGATCTCGGTGTCGAGCTTTCCGATCTCGGCCTCCAGATGCGCAAGCGCCGCGACCAGAGCCTTCAGCGTGGGGATGGCATTGGCAGGTAAATCGGTTTCCGGATCTTCCACGATCGCAATCAGGCGCGCGGCGTTGGCTGCTCCTCGCGGCACGATCTGCCCAAACTCGGTCAGATGGCCACGCAAGGCATTGATGGCTTGCGTTCACTGCCGGATCAGTAGCTTCCGCATGCGGAAGACCATCGCGGCCTCTTGGGTCTCTTCGCTCTTCACGGGCACAAAACGCATAGTCGGGCGCAGTGCTGCCTCGCAGATCGCCTCCGCATCCGCGGCATCGTTCTTCTGTCGCTTTACGAACGGCTTCACATAAGCTGTCGGGATCAGCCGCACGTCATGGCCCAGCTTGCCGATCTCCCGGCCCCAGAAGTGGGCACCGCCGCAGGCTTCCATGGCGACAGCGTAAGATGGCAGCTGGCTGAAAAACTCCAGCGCCCGCGCTCGCCGCAACCTCTTGCGCAGAACGGCCCGGCCTGTGCCGTCAGCCCCGTGAGCGTGAAATACATTCTTCGCCAGATCGAGCCCGACCGTGATAATCTCCGACATGACCGCTCCCCTTTGTGGATCCTCGCAGACCCACCTTGGCACACAGATGCCGTCGGGGGGGCGGTTACATCATCAATGCCGGTGAATTCCATCAATGCAAGAAACGGAAAACCAACCAGACAATACAATATGATATAACATTTTAATTCAAATCAATAAATGGCCGTCATCACAAATCTGCGACAAAGCCGCGTTAAGCAGGCTTCACAAGACTCGTTTTGATGGAGCCATGAACATGAAAACTTCCGCCCTAGCCGTCATTGCAGCCATCGCAGCCTCCGGCGCTGTGGCGCAGGACATCTCGCAAGCCGACAGTGACTGGTTCACCGCAGGCCAGGCCACGATCGAGCAGCGCCTGGCACTGCAGCCCAACACCAACCGGGCGCGCAACGTCATCTTGTTCAACGCCGATGGCAACGGCGTCGGGACCAACTATGCGATCCGGCTGTTCGCGGGCCAGCAGGCCGGCGGCCTGGGCGACGACCATGTCCTGCCCTACGAGGCGTTCCCGAACATGGCGCTGGTCAAGACCTACACGGTCAACGGCCAGACGCCGGATTCGGCGCCCACCGCCTCGGCCATGCTGACCGGCGTGAAAAGCAAGAACACCATGATCAACGTCGATGGCGACGTGGCCGTGGGCGATTGCGCCAACCTGCCCGGCAACGAGCTGACCACCCTGACGCAGATCGCCGACCAGATGGGCAAATCGATCGGTGTGATCTCGACCGCGCGCCTGACCCATGCGACCCCGGCAGCGGCCTATGCAGTCACGGCCAACCGGGATTGGGAAGACAACAGCCTGTTGCCCGAGGGCTGCGACACGCAGAAGGACATTGCGGCGCAGCTGTTCGACGCGATGGAAGGCGGGCTGATCGACCTGGCCATGGGCGGCGGGCGCCAGCATTTCCTGCCCACCGACGTCACAGATGACGAGGGCCGCACCGGCACCCGCACCGACGGCCGCAACCTGGTCGAGGAAATCACCGCGCTTGGCGGCCAGTATGTCTGGAACGACGAGGGTTTTGCCGCGCTCGAGGCCGGCGACGGCCCGGTGCTGGGCCTCTTCGAGGCCTCGCACATGCAGTACGAGTATGACCGCACCGGCGAGCCCTCACTGGCCGAGATGACCTCGGCCGCGATCGAGCGCCTGTCGTCCAACGAAGAGGGCTATTTCCTGTCGATCGAGGCGGGTCGCGTGGACCATGCCAACCACGCGGGCAACCTGCACCGTGTGCTGACCGATGGCGTGGCCTTTGCGGAAGCCGTTCAGACCGCCATCGACATGGTGGACGACACCGACACGCTGATCCTGGTCACCGCCGACCATGAACATGCCATCGCCTTCAACGGCTATTGCGGGCGCGGCTCGGACATCACTGGCCTGTGCATGGCCATCAATGACGAAGGCGTCGAGCATACCGGAGAACCTGAACTGGCCGCCGACGGCAAGCCCTATACCGTCGCGGGCTATCTGAACGGCGCGGGCTCGGTCCTGATCGAGCAGGAGGACGGCAGCTTCTCGGGCGAGCGTCCAGAAGTCAGCAACGAAGACGCGATGGATGCCGACTATCTGCAGCAGGCCTTGGTGCCGATGGACTCGGAAACCCATGCGGGGACGGATGTCGCGCTTTACGCGAATGGTCCCTGGGCGCATCTGGTTGGCGGCACGATCGAGCAGAACGTGATCTTTCACGTCATGCACCATGCGATGACCGCCGAATAAGCGCATCCATTCCCATGACCGGGCGGGCCCTGCATAGGCGGGGCCCGTCTTGTTTGTCACATGAATGTCCCATTCTCATGCTATCCAACGCCCGAAGGAAGACCCGATGCACCGATTGTCCCGCCGCCTGTTGCTATCGATGCTGCCTGCTCTGCCCCTTGTGGGGGCGATTCCCGGCGGAGCGCGTGCACAGGAGCCTGACTCAATCATTCGGCTGCGCGATCTTTACAACCGCGACCTCAGCTTTTCTGATCTGGCCTTGGCCAACGAAGGGCGCCGCATCCCCATCTCGGGCTTCATGGCTCCGCCCCTGCGGGCCGAAAGCAATTTCTTCGTGCTGACCAAGATGCCGATGGCGGTCTGCCCTTTTTGCGAACCCGGGATGCCCTGGCCCGTCGACATTCTGGCCGTCTATGCCAAGCGGGTGGTCGATGTGGTGCCCTTCAACGTGCCTTTGGAAACGTCGGGCCTCCTGGAGCTGGGCGATTACGTCGACCCCGAACTGGGCTTCTATTCCAAGGTCCGACTGACGGACGCCACCTATGGCCGAGCCTAAGGCGGGACTGGCCCTATCCGTGACCGATTTGATCGTTCTTGCACCGGGCGGGAGGCGGCTGGCCGAGGTTGCCGCATTGCAAGTGGCGCCAGGAAGCTCGGTCGCGATCCGGGGGCCATCGGGCGCGGGCAAGACAACGCTGTTGCATGCGCTGTCAGGGCTGGTGCGACCTGCATCAGGGGGCGTGGTCTGGGGTGAAACCGATCTGGCGACCTTGAGCGATACTGCACTGACGCGCTTTCGCCGGGACCGGATCGGGCTCATCTTTCAGGATTTCCTGCTCTTCGAGGAACTGGGCGCGCTGGACAACGCCGCCATCGCGACGGCGTTTCTGCCCCGCGCGCAACGCAGCGCCCTGCGCCATCGGGCGGGCGAATGGCTGGAGCGCTTGGGTCTGGGACAGGACGGCGCACGCCGTGCCGACAGCTTTTCGGGCGGCGAGCGTCAGCGCATCGCGGTCGCCCGGGCACTGGCCAACGACCCGCCCGTGATCCTGGCGGACGAGCCGACCGCCAGCCTCGATCGCGCCAATGCCGACCGGCTGGCCGAAGATCTGGCCGCCCTGTCGCGCGACACCGGCCGCACTCTGGTCGTGGTGACCCATGACATGACCCTCGCCGCGCGGCTGGACCGGGTGTTGACCATGGCCGAGGGTCGGATCGTCGAGGATACGCATGAATAGCGTGGGCGCGCTCTGGTCCGGCCTGCCTGTCCTGATGCAGGATGTGGCAATGCTGGTCCTGCTTCTGGCGCCGGGCCTGATGACGGGCCTGCTGGTGCTGCGCGGCTTTGCGCCGTGGCAACTGGTACGCGCCATGCTGCGCCGCTTTCGCGGGGCCAATGCCGTCTTCGTCGCGCTGATCGCCGTGTCGGTGGCCATCGGCGTCGGACTGACCGCGCAGGAACGCGGGCTGCGGCAGGGCAGCGCGCGCGCCGCCGAACGCTTCGACCTGATCCTGGCCGCGCCGGGCAGCGAGATCACCGCCATGCTGGCCGCCGTCTATCTGCAGCCCTCGGACGTGCCTCTGCTGACGGGCGCCCAATATACCGAGGTCGCAACGGACCCTGACGTGGTGCTGGCCGCGCCCATCGCCTTTGGTGACAGCTACCAGGGCGCCCCGGTCGTGGGCACCATCGCCGATTTCGTGGCCCATCTGGCGGGCGATCTGGCCGAGGGCCGGATGTTCGCCATCTCGACCGAGGCCGTAGCCGGGGCCTATGCCCCCGTGGCCACCGGCGACCGCTTCACCCCCGCCCATGGCCACGGAGCCGCAGCCGAGGCTGACGCCCATGCCGGCGCCGACTATGTCGTGACGGGCCGCATGGCCCCGACCGGCAGCCCCTGGGACCGCGCCATCCTGGTCCCGATCGAGGGCGTGTGGGAAGTGCATGGCTTGGCCAACGGTCATGCCCTGTCCGAAGGCGAGCGGATCGGCCCGCCCTTCGATGCGGACCTCTTTCCCGGCACCCCCGCCATTCTGGTCCGGGCCGAGGCGCTGTGGGGCAATTACGCGCTGCAATCGCGCTATGCGCGGCCCGACATGATGGCGTTCTTTCCCGGCACGGTGCTGGCACAGATGCACGGGCTGATGCGCGATGTCCGCGAGGCGATGTCGCTCCTGGCCGTGGTCACGCAGGTGCTGGTCACCGTGTCGATCCTGGCCGGGCTGGTCATTCTGACCCGCATTTTCGCGCGCGGGCTGGCCCTGCTGCGCGCGATCGGCGCCAGCCGCCGCTTCGTCTTTGCCGTCGTCTGGAGCTACAGCGCCGCGCTGATCGCCGCCGGATCGCTGGCCGGGCTGGCCTTGGGCTGGCTGGCCGCCAGCGCATTTTCCGCCATCATCACCGCCCGCACCGACATCCTGGTCACCGCCACCGTGACCTGGGCCGAAGCGCAGCTGGTCGCGGGCTTCGTCAGCCTGACGCTGGTTCTTGCGCTTGTGCCCGCGCTGGCCGCAACCCGCCGCCAGCGCCTTGCCGACCTTCGCAGCTGATCCCAAAGGACCTCTCCCATGTACCGCCTTGCTTTCGCCGCAGTCCTGACCGTGACGGCCCTGCCGGCCATCGCCGAGGATGGTCACGACCATCTGGCTGAGGCCGACGGCCTTCGCATCCTGCACGCCTGGACGCCCGCCACCGCAGGCCCCGACGCACTGATCTATATGGAGATCGAGAACGGATCGGACCGGACACTGACCCTGTCCGGCGCCCGAACCGAAGGCGGGCAGGCTGCCCGGTTGGTGGGCTTCGCCTATGCGGATGGGGTCGAGACCTGGCAGCCCCTGCCGGACATGCCGATTGCTGCCGGCCAGGATCTGGACCTGACCCCGCGCGGCCTGGCGCTGCAAATGTCCGGTCTTAATGACCCGCTGGCCCGGGGCGACACCCTGCCGATCGAGGTCATGTTCGGCGACCTGCATCTTGACGTGGGCGTCGAGGTCGAAGCAGAAGATGCCTCGGCTCACAGCCATGCCGGGCATAGCCACTGAAAATAGAGCACAGGCGCCGTTGCGGCCTGCCATGGGGCCGGCTGCCACGTAGCCTTCAGTTCGATTTTACCTTAACCTTGAGCGCCGCAATGACCTCTTGAAGGTATGTTGACGGAAGGGAATCCCGTTGCAGGGTGCTCGCGATTCAGAATGGTATTTTCCAGGGTGACCAGCGGCGGCGTGTCTGCAACCCCAAGTTGACTGAAGGACTTGGCGGTCATGGTCGCGGCGAAAGTCCCCGCGACCATGCAGTTTCGGCGAAGGGTCGACAATGACGATTTTTGCGGCGCTGGTCCTCTGAGGACGCTGAACCTCTATATTCTGCTTCCAGGAAGTCTTTGACGTCTAGCAGGATCATCTCGTTGTCATCAGCACGTCCTTCTTGGCGCCAGACGGAGAAGGCGTAGTTGTTGTCATTGGCCACGACGATCTGGTTGTCATCGACCCGGTCGACATTCTCGATGGTGACGAAGGGAAAGGTGAAGATGCCGTCGATGGTGCCGCGGGGGGCGATGCCGTCGGGATCCTCGATCTGCATCAAGTCAATAAAGGCAATCTTCTCCAGCACGCCATTCTCGTCCAGCCGCTCGAGATCGACCAGATAGATGCGCTTGAAGGCGGCGGGCGTCTCGGCCCAGCCTTCGCGGGGATCGCCCTGGCCATTGTCGCGCTCGATGATCAGGCCCCGCGTGCCGTCGATCAGGTTGAAATCGCCGATCGCGTGATCGGGCGCGTCCAGCGGGTAATAGCGGACCCGGTCGCTGAAAGCCCCGGTTTCGGCATCAACCTCGAACAGCCGCAGCACCGGGACGCCGTCCACGGTTTCGGGCGCGTCGGCAGCGGCGTCCCAGACCGGCTTTTCCAGCAGCGGATAGAGGGTCTGCCCATCCTCCGACAGCGCCATCCCCTCGTACCCGCCCGAACGGAAGACGACGACCTCCTCGGGCAGGGCGGCGCCGGGATTGGGCGCGGCGACGAAGGCATTGTCGGGCGCGCGCATCAGGGTGCCGCCCGGCTCGGTGGCCACGACCGTCTGCACCTCGCCCGCGCCGTTCACCCGGATCAGCCAGGGACCGAACTCGTCGCCCAGCCAGTAGCCGTCGCCCACCGGCTGGACGGATTCGAGGTCGAAATCGGCGCCGGTCAGGAAGCGGCCGGGGGTCGCCTCGTTCATGATCGGGAAGGGCACCTTCTGGTCCGGGTCCGACAGCCGGATCGTCCGCTCGATGGCGACGCGGCCGCTGTCCCAGTCCGGCCGGACGATGTTGACCATCAGGATGACATCCGAGGAATTGGCCTTGGTGCCGAAGCCGTTGTCGGTCAACACCAGAAAGCGCCCGTCGCCAAGCGACCGGATGCCGGAAAAGCCCTGCAGCGGCTGGCCCGGGAAGGGCAGCGCCAGCCCGTTCGCCGCCTGGACCTCGGAATACAGATCCGTGACGCGGCCTTTCTGGCCGGTGAGGCTACGCCGTCGGTCACCGCGAGTGACCGGGCCGGGATGCTATCAGCCGTGCGAGCCTCGACGGCCATGTCGAAGTTTATCACGTCGCCGGTATATGGCCCCTAAAGACTCAGTACCCCCGCGCTACCTTCGATCGCACGGGCGGCATTCTTGATCTGCTGCGGTCCGGGCGAGGCGAAGACGTTGCCCACCGCAGCGGCATCGGCCAGCCCTCGCCCGACATAGCGCGCGAAGGCCGGCTCGTGCCGGACCCGCCTCAGATAACAATGCCGACCTTTCCATCGCGTGGACCATCGACGGCCGCCATGGCGCGGCCGGTCGGCCCCTCTAGCGCCAGAAGATCGGGATGAGTGGCCATCATGCCGGCCAGAGCCTCGGTGACGATATCTTCGGGCGCGTTCAGCAGGCGCTTGGTCATGATCCCTCTTCAGGTGACAATGCGGCGCGCATGCGCGACAGTTTTATCCAGCCACGGGCGCTCTTGCGCGCGTGTGGCCTCGGCATCGTCGCCCAGGGGCAGCCAGTGCTCCAGGATGCAGCTGGTGTCAGCCGGGCAATGCCTCAACTGCGCCAGAACCCAATTCAGCGGCGCCCGGCCCTGCCCGAGGGGCACGCCCTGAATGCGGAAGCCCACGCCATAGGGATCAGGCGTGATCACATAGTCCTTGAGGTGCAGGTTGATGGTGTAGGGCGCCAGCAGGCCGACCGTTTCCTCGGTCCACTCCCCGGCGCAGATGGAATTGGCGACATCAAGGCAGACGCCAAGCTGCGGGTCGTCCACCGCCTCCAGCAAGTCGACCATCCGCGGGGAGGGATAGTTGAAATGGTTCTCGATGGCGATGCGGATGCCGGCCTGCCGCGCGTCCTGCAGCAGCGGATCAAGCGCCCGCGCAAGATCCGGAACCGGCATCCGCGCATCCGCCTCGTCCAGCGCCACGCGCAGGATACGGGCGCCGATGCGCTGGCCGATGACCAGATAGCGCGCCACCTGGTCGGCATCGAAGGACTGCGTGCCCAGTTCCAGGGTCATGCCACGATCGGCGGCGATCTGGGCCAGGCGGTGATGCTCGTCCGGTGAAAGGCGGTCCAGGGGCAGGTTGTCAGCATATTGCACGACGCCGAGGCCGCGGGCATGTGCCTCGTCCAGCAGATCGAATGCGGTCATCGGGCGCGGCGGATGCTGATCCCCGATGCCGATATTCCAGCGAAAGGCATAGCTGCCCAGTCCAAGTTCCATGATGATCCCCTCCCAAGGTGTCGCCCAGCCTCGACTGTCTGTCCAAAGCGTTCAATGTAGTTTTTCTACGCAACCCGTGAATTTTTCCGTCGATACGAACCGGTCCTGTTCGGTTACCTTTCCCCTTGGGTCGGAGGACCCGCAGGGAGGATGACATGAATGCGACAGACCGGCCCCTTCATGGGTCGAACATCTCGCTGGCCCGCCGGGCCTGGGCGATCCGCCGCCATGCCTTGCGCATGGGACAGGTGCAGGGTCAGGGCTATATCGGTCAGGCGCTTGGCATCGCGGACGTGCTGGCCGTGGCCTATTTTCATACGATGGAATACCGTCCCGAGGACCCGGAATGGGAGGGGCGTGACCGCTTTCTGCTGTCGATCGGGCATTACGCCATCGCGCTTTATGCCGTGCTGATCGAGGCCGGGATCCTGCCCGAGGAAGAGATCGAGACCTATGGCATGGATGACAGCCGCATGCCGATGTCGGGCATGGCGTCCTATACGCCGGGGATGGAAATCACCGGCGGATCTCTGGGCCACGGGCTGGGGATCGCGGTCGGCATGGCCATGGGTCTGCGCCACAAGAAGAACCCGGCTTTCGTGATCAACCTGATGTCGGATGGCGAGTTGGGCGAAGGCTCGACCTGGGAGGCGGCGATGTCGGCGGGCGCCCAAAGCCTGTCGAACCTGATCTGCATCGTCGATTTTAACGACCAGCAGGCCGATGGCCCTTCCACGCAGGTGCTCAGCGCCGAGCCCGTGGCCGACAAGTGGCGGGCCTTTGGCTGGCACACGCAACGGGTGGACGGCAACGATATCGAGGCCGTGCGCGATGCCTTCGATGCGGCGCGCAACCATGACGGCCCCCAGCCCCGGGTGATCGTCTTCGACACCACCATGTGCAAGGGCGTGCCGTTCCTGGAAGCCCGCGAAGTCAACCATTTCGTGCGCGTCGAGGCCGAGGAATGGGACCGCGCGCTGGCCATCCTGGACGAAGGACAACCGCAATGACCCATGCAAGCCAGGCCCGCAAGTACGAGGCCCGTCATGCCCCCGAGGGCCCCCGCGCCGCCACATCCGCGATGATCGCCTCGCTGGCCGCCGAGGGCTATGACGCCGTGCCCGCCCCCTTCGGGCAGGCGTTGGTCGAATTGGCCAAGAAGGACGACCGCGTGGTCGGCCTGTCCGCCGATCTGGCCAAATACACCGACATGCACATCCTGGCGCAGGCCATGCCGGAGCGGTTCTACCAGATGGGCATGGCCGAGCAGCTGCTGATGTCCGCCGCCTCCGGGATGGCGCGCGAGGGGTTCCTGCCCTTCGCCACGACCTATGCGGTCTTTGCCAGCAGGCGCGCCTATGACTTCATCGCCATGGCGATCGCCGAGGAGAACCTGCCGGTCAAGATCTGCTGCGCCCTGCCGGGCCTGACCACCGGCTACGGTCCCAGCCATCAGGCCACCGAGGATCTGGCGATCTTTCGCGGCCTGCCCAACATGACCCTGATCGACCCCTGCGACGCAGCGGATATCCAGGGCATGGTTCCCGCAATGGCGGCCCATCCCGGCCCGGTCTATGCGCGGCTTTTGCGCGGGAAGGTCCCCGACGTGCTGCGCCGCCACAAGCCCGACTACAGGTTTGAGCTGGGCCGCGCGCAGATGATCCGCGAGGGGGGCGACGTGCTGGTCGTCTCGACCGGGATCATGACCATGCGGGCGCTGGATGCGGCCGTGCGGCTGGAGGCGGACGGGATCGGGGTGGCCGTGCTGCACGTGCCGACCATCAAGCCGCTGGACCGCGCGACGATCCTGGCCGAGGCGCGCAAGGGCGGCCGTCTGGTCGTCACCGCCGAGAACCACACGGTGATCGGCGGCCTGGGCGAGGCCGTGGCCACCACGCTGATGCTGGAGGGCGTCGCGCCGCAATTCCGGATGATCGGCCTGCCGGACGAATTTCTCGAGGCCGGCGCGTTGCCGACATTGCACGACATGTATGGGCTGTCCGTCGATCGGGTGGCCGAACAGATCAAGGCCTGGCTGTAAGCCGGCACAGGGAGGAGAGACGAATGGGACTTCTGGACGGAAAATACGCGATCATCACCGGGGCGGCCTCGGCACGCGGTCTGGGCAAGGCCACGGCGCAGATGTTCGCCGATCACGGCGCGACCGTGGCGATCCTGGACCTGGACGAAGGCGCAGCACAGGCGGCAGCCGATGATCTGGGCACCGGCCATGTCGGTCTGGCCTGCGACGTGACAGACAAGGCCGCCTGTCAGGCCGTCGCCGACCGGTTGGCCGCCGATTGGGGCCGCATCGACATCCTGGTGAACAACGCGGGCATCACGCAGCCGCTGAAATCGCTGCAGATCGAGGCCGGGCATTACGACGCCGTGCTGGACGTGAACCTGCGCGGCACGCTCTACATGACGCAGGTGGTGGTGCCGGTCATGCGAGAGAACGGCGGCGGCAGCATCGTCAACATGTCCTCGGTCAGCGCGCAGCGCGGCGGCGGCATCTTCGGCGGGCCGCATTACTCGGCGGCCAAGGCGGGCGTGCTGGGCCTGACCAAGGCGATGGCGCGCGAGTTCGCGCCCGACCAGATCCGCATCAACGCGATCTGCCCCGGCTTCATCGCCACCGACATCACCGCAGGCAAGCTGACGCCGGACATGATGACGGGTATCCTGGCCGGTATCCCGATGGGTCGGGCGGGCGAGGCCCGTGATGTGGCGGGCTGCGCGCTGTTCCTGGCTTCCGACCTGTCGGCCTATTGCACCGGCACCGAGGTCGACGTGAATGGTGGCTCGCTGATCCACTGACGACAAGCCTGCTGGCTAATGGAGGGGCCGGCGGGTGACATATCAATCAAATGGGAGGACTGACCATGACCAAGAAAGTACTGACGGCTCTTGGCCTGACCGTGGCACTGGCCGGAACGGCCGGCGCGCAGCAGGTGATCTTTGCCCATGGCGCCGCGCCGGGCAATCCGCGCGACGTGGCGGCCGCCGAATGGGCCGAGGCCTTTGCCGCCTGCGCCGAGGGCGCCACCGTGAACGTCGCGGGCTCGGCCACGATGGGCGACGATGTCGAGATGCTGACCTCGGCCAGCGCGGGCATCATCCAGGTGACGGCCAACAGCCAGGGCGCCATGTCCCAGATCGTCCCCGAGATCGGGCTGCTGGGCCTGCCCTTCCTGTTCCCCGACCTGCCCACCGCGTGGGAGGTGATGGACGGCGAGGTCGGCCAGACGCTGGACGCGGCCGCGCAGAATGCGGGCCTCAAGATCCTGGGCTTCTGGGACAATGGCATCCGCCATGTCAGCCACATGACCAAGACCGTCGAGGAGCCCGCCGATCTGGCCGGCATGAACATCCGCACGCCCCCCGACCAGATGACCATCGACATCTTCAGCGCGCTTGGCGCCTCGCCCGCGCCGCTGTCGTTTTCCGAACTGCCGACCGCGCTGCAATCGGGGGTCTTCGACGGGCAGGAGAACCCGCTGACGAACATCTATTCCTCGCAGATCCATGACATCACCAAGTTCATCACCCTGACCGGGCACAAGTACGAATCCACCCCGGTCGTGGCAGGTCTGGGCTGGTGGATGAGCTTGGACGAAGCCACGCAGACCTGCGCGCTGGACGCCACGCGCGCGGCGGGCGAGACGCAGCGCCAGCTGTCGCTGGAGGCCGAGGAATCCCTGCGTGCCACGATGGAGGCCGAGGGCGTCACCATCGTCGAGGCCGACCGCGACGCCTATATCGCCGCAACCGCCTCGGTCTATGACAGCTACGCGGCCAGCCATCCCGAACTGGTCGAGG
Organism: Paracoccus gahaiensis; assembly: GCF_005048225.1. Classification (GTDB taxonomy): domain Bacteria; phylum Pseudomonadota; class Alphaproteobacteria; order Rhodobacterales; family Rhodobacteraceae; genus Paracoccus; species Paracoccus gahaiensis. Next base: position 4,523 of record NZ_SUNI01000036.1, on the reverse strand, counting down.
CGCTGCGCGCGGCGGCAGGTCAGTGATGGAGCCACACACGCATCCGGGGCACGGGGGGAGGGCATCCCCCCCGGGTCTGCGCGCCGCAGACGGCCTGGCCAATGCCGTCGAGATCAGCGGCAAGGTCATCGCCGTGTCCTGTCTGGCCTTCATGTTCGTGGCCCTGTTGGTCAATGTCATCCTGCGGTACTTCTTCGCAGGCGGCATCCCCTGGGCCTACGAGATCCATGCGCTGCTGATGCCCTGGCTGGTGGCGGGCGGCGTCGTGATTGCCGCCGCCAATGGCGCCAACATCGCCATCACCCTGTTGCCGGGCATGCTGGGCGCGCGGGGGGCGCAGGTCTTGCTGGTCGTGGTGCAGGTGCTGATCGTGGTGACTTCCCTGTCGGTGCTGATCAGCAGCCGGCCCATTCTGGTGGCCTCGCAATACCAGCGCCTGTCAACCTTGGGGATCACGCAGGTCTGGGGCTATGCCAGCCTGGTCTATGCCTTCGGAGGCATGGCCCTGCTGGCGGTCATCGACATCCTGCGGGTGATCTTCGGTGGCCAGACCTGGGATCGCGATCCCGCAGCCAACAGCCTGAGCTGAGGGGGAACGGTCATGACAAGCATGATGATTGCAGTCTTCTTCCTGCTGATGGCGCTGGCCGTGCCGATCGCGCATGCGATGTTGGGCGGCACCGCCTTTGCCCTCTGGATGGAGGGGCGGCCGATGGCCGTGCTGGCGCAGCGCCTCTATTCGCCCACGCAAAGCTTTCCGATGCTGGCGGTGCCGTTCTTCATCCTGGCGGGCAGCCTGATGATGCAGGGCCGGTTCGGCGAGTATCTGGTCAACATCGCGCGGCTGTTCGTGGGCAACATGCGGGGCGGGCTGGGGCAGGTCTCGGTCATCGGATCGGTGATGTTCGGCGGCGTGTCGGGATCGGCCGTGGCGGATGCCACCGCGATGGGCAATGCGCTGATCCCGGTGCAGAAGAAGGCGGGCTATCCCGGCGGCTTCGCGGCGGCGGTCAATGCCTCGTCCTCGACCATCTCGGTGCTGATCCCGCCCTCCATCCCGCTGATCCTCTACGGGCTGGTGGCGAACGTATCGATCATCGACCTGTTCGTGGCGGGCATCCTGCCGGGCGTGATGCTGGGCCTGGGCATGTTCGCCTGCGTCTGGTGGGTCGCGCGGCGCAAGGGTCTGCCCCGCTCGCCGCTGCCCGGCGGGTTTCGTGCCTTCCGCAGCCAGCTGCTGATGGCCATCCCGGCCCTGCTGATGCCCGTCTTCATCATCGGCACGCTGCGCTTCGGCGTGGCCACGCCGACCGAGGTCAGCGTCATGGCGGTCGCCTATGCGCTGGTCGTCTGCGGGCTGATCTATCGCGACCTGACATGGCGGGGCGCGTGGAACGCCGCGGTCGAGACCGCGATGATGACCGGTGCGGTGATGCTGATCATCATGGCCTCGTCCACGATCCAGTGGTTGCTGACCGCCGAACAGGTGCCGCAGAACCTGGCCTTGTGGGTCACGGGCACCCTGTCCGAGCCTTGGCTGATCATCCTGGCGCTGAACCTGGTGATGCTGGTCGTGGGGGCGTTTCTCGATCTTCCAGCGGCGGTTCTGCTGCTGGGGCCGCTTTTCGTGGGCATCGGTCAGGCCATCGGGATGGACCCGGTGCAGCTGGGCCTGATGATGGTCGTCAACCTGTCGATCGGGCTCTACACCCCGCCAGTGGGCACGACGCTGTTCATCTCGGCGGGCATCGCCCGGGTGGGCATCGGAGAGACCGTCCGCGCGCTGGTGCCCTTCTATCTGGTGGCGCTGTTCGTGCTGATGCTGATCTCGTATGTTCCGGCGCTGACCATCTACTGAGCCGCACCCGGAGGCTCGGCCTGCCTGAAGCGGCATCCCAGCTGCGTCAGGCAGGCCCTTGCCTCGGCCTCGTGGATCCGTGCGGCCTCCGCGATCCAGTCGGCGAAACGCGCCACGATCCGTCGGTTCAGATGGCGCGACGGGCAGACCATCCAATAGGCGGGAAAGTCGATCACCGGAAAGTCCAGCGACAAGGGCACCAGATCGCCGCGCTGCACGTCGGCCAGGCACAGGTTGACGCTGTCCAGCGCCACGCCCATCCCCTGCCGCGCCAGCTCCAGCGACATCGAGGACCGATCGAAGGCCATGGGATAGATCAGGTCGGGCAGATCCACCTGGTTCAGCGCCAGCCACAGGTCCCACCGGAACATCGTCTTGACGCTGTCGATCAGCACCGCATGGCGCAGCTGCTCGCCCGGATCGTCCGAGATCCCCCGCAACCTGTCGCGATAACCCGGGCTGCACATCGGCATGACCAGATCATGCATGACCCCCAGCACCGACAGGCCGGCCCACTGCCCATGACCATAGCGCAGATCGAAATCCGCGATCTCGGTCTCGAAGGAGGTGAAATCCTGCGTGGCATCCACGCGGATGCTCCATTCCGGATTGGCCGTCAGGAAGGCGCCGATGCGTGGCCCCAACCACCGCACCCCAAAGTTGGGGCTGACGCGCAGGATCAGGTTGCGCCTCTCCCTGCGGAACAGACGGACGCCGAACTGAGCCTCGAGTAGACGCAGTTGCTGACTGACCGCCGAGGGCGGCACGCCCAATTCGACCGCAGCCGCCCCGACAGACCCCTGCCAAGCCACGGTCTCAAAATATTATATGGCCTTGATGTTGATATCGCGCATGATGCGATGACAGTCGACAAAATTAGAGAGGCTGTCCAGTGAGGCGCTCTCTTGTAGCGTACCGCCCCAAGGCGTCAACGAACTATTCGTTCGGGTGGCCCAAGGAGATGACCAGCGACGATAAGGGCGCATATGAAGCGCACGACTGTCTCCACATCTTTGAATGGCTGAAGCTTCGCGCGTCAGATTAGTTGCGCACGCAAAAGCCTTACTTTTAGGCGAGTAGGCATCGCCAGACCTTCGTGGGGAAAAGCCACGCTCATACACTTGCCTTCCTGCCAGCAGGATGTATTCACACATTGCCGAAAAGATTTTAGGTTGGTCCGGTTATTCCAACCCTCTTGCGAACGAGATTTAGTTGCGCCGTGATGGGTGAACCCGCGGCACCAACCTGGAAACAGGATGGTGCTCATGAGCGCGCGACCCGCCCCAAGGCACCGTCCATCAGAAAAAGCACGACCGATGGACAAGAAAACCATGATCCTCACGCAAATTATCATGACCTTCATGATGGCCACGACGATGTCCGGCATCATGTCCTTCATCGCACTTGGACCGACCGCTCTTTGGCTCTCGGTGTGGCCGAAAACGGCTTTGATTGCTTGGCCTTTGGCATTTGTGAGTGCTGGACGTAATCTCCCCAAAACGGCTGGATGAAAATTCCCCGGTTTAGCGCTGATGCTGATGGTCAGGGGGCATGCCCCCTGACCATCGGCGGCGCAGGATTACCTCTGCTGATGCCAAAGGAAGGGCGGGCAGGTGGTAGGATTGAGGGAGATTGTGATGATCCTGGATTTGAGACGGCAGGGCTTGGGCATCAGCGCGATTGCGCGCCAGACCGGGCTCGACCGCAAGACGGTTCGGAAATACCTGGAACGGGGCCTTGAGGCTCCGGTATATGGACCCGGAGAGCCGGGCAATCGGCTGGCAGATCGGTTCCAATCCTATCTGGCAGAGCGGCTTGAAGCCTTTCCCGGGCTGTCTGCCCGCAGGCTGCATCGTGAGATCAAGGCGATGGGCTATGTGGGTGCCTATTCCACGCTGACGGAGTATCTCCGGCTGGTTCGGCCCGTGGCGCCGCGGCAGTTCGAGCGTCGCTTCGAAACGCCAGCCGGCAAGCAGGCACAGGTGGATTTTGCCGAGTTCCAGGTGGAGTTCACGTCCGAACCCGGCGTGCTGCGCAAGGTCTGGCTGTTCAGCATGGTGCTGGGGCACAGTCGTTGGCTCTGGGGGCGGTTCTGTCCGAACCAGACGCTGGAGACGGTGATGCGCTGCCACATCGCAGCGTTTCAAACGATGGGCGGGGCCTGCACAGAAGTCTTGTATGACCGGATGAAGACTGCGGTCATCGGCGAGGATGCTTCCGGCGTCGTGACCTACAACGTCTCCCTGCTGGCGCTGCTGGCCCATTACGGGTCGGCACCACGAGCCTGTCAGCCGTATCGGGCCAAAACGAAAGGCAAGGTCGAGCGGCCGTTCCGTTATGTCCGGCAGGACTTCTTCCTCGGGCGCAGCTTCCGCGATCTGGACGACCTGAACGCCCAATTCGAAGAGTGGCGCACGACCATCGCCAATCCGAGGGTGCATGCCACAACAGATCGGGTCGTGGATGAGCATTTTGCCGAGGAGAAGCCGCATCTTCTGGCCCTGCCTGGCCGCCCCTACGACGCTGTGCTGACGGTCGAACGGCGCATCAGCCAGGAAGGCATGGTCGCGGTGGGCGGCAACCAATACAGCGTTCCCGACACCACGCGGCGGCGGATCGTCGAGGTCCAGAACCATCCGGCCGAAGTCCGGATCTTCGAGGATGG
>NZ_SUNI01000035.1 GCF_005048225.1 Paracoccus gahaiensis | reverse complement strand
GCTGGATCTGCGCTGCGGCATGTCGGTGCTGGTCTATCCCACCGACCGCCCAGCCTGGTCGCGGCTGTGTCGGTTGCTGTCCATTGGCAAAGCCCGGGCGGGCAAGGGGGCATGCCATCTGGACTGGCCCGATCTGCAGTCCCATGCCGAGGGGCTGCTGGCCATCCTGATCCCGGATACGGCGGACGACACCTGCGCCCTTCGGCTGCGCCGGTTGCGCGACACGTTCGGTGACCGGGCGTATCTCGCCCTGACCCTGCGCCGCCGCCCCAACGACCAGCTGCGCCTCTACGAGCTGTCGACCCTCGCCGCCGGGATGGGCGTGGCCACGGTGATCACCAACGATGTGCTGTTCCACGTCCCGGACCGCCGCATCCTGCAGGATGTGGTCACCGCCATCCGCCACACCACCACCGTCGACGCCCTGGGCTTTCGCCGCGAACGCCACGCCGACCGTTATCTGAAGGCCCCCGCCGAGATGGCGCGCCTGTTCCCGCGCTACCCGGAAGCCCTGGCCCGGACCCAACAGATCGCCGACCGCTGCCGCTTCTCGCTGGACGAGCTGCGCTATCAATACCCCGAGGAACGGGACAACCCGGCGCTGACGCCCCAGGAGACGCTGGAGGCGCTGACCTGGGAGGGGGCCGCCACGCGCTACCCCGAGGGCATCCCGCCGGAGGTGACTGCCAGCCTCGGCCACGAGCTGCGCCTGATCGCCCGGCTGGACTATGCCCCCTACTTCCTGACCGTGAACAGCATCGTCCGCTTCGCCCGCTCCAGGGGCATCCTCTGTCAGGGCCGCGGCTCGGCGGCGAACTCGGCGGTCTGCTATGTGCTGGGCATCACCTCCATCGACCCAGGCCGCAACGACCTGCTGTTCGAGCGCTTCATCAGCGAAGAGCGCCGCGAGCCGCCCGACATCGACGTGGACTTCGAGCATGAGCGCCGCGAGGAGGTGATCCAGTGGGTCTACAGGACCTACGGCCGCAGCCACGCGGCGCTGACCGCCGTGGTGATCCGCTACCGTTCCAAGGGCGCCCTGCGCGACGTCGGCAAGGCCCTGGGCCTGCCCGAGGATCTGATCCGGGCCATCTCCGGGCAGATCTGGTCCTGGGGCGAGGAGGGCATCAGCGACGACCAGCTCCGCGAGCTGGGCCTGAACCCTGCCGACCGGCGCCTTCGTCTGCTGCTGGATCTGGCCGCGCAGCTGCGCGGCGCGCCCCGGCATCTGTCCCAACATCCCGGCGGCTTCGTGCTCACCCACGACCGCCTCGACGATCTGGTCCCCATCGAGCCCGCCGCGATGGCGGATCGGCAGATCATCGAATGGGACAAGGACGACATCGACGCGCTGAAGTTCATGAAGGTCGATGTGCTGGCGCTCGGCATGCTGACCTGCATGCGCCGGGGGCTGGACCTGATCGCCGCGCATAAGGGCATCCGCTATGATCTGGCCAGCATCCCGGCCGAGGATCCGCGCACCTATGCGATGATCCGCAAGGCCGACACGCTCGGCACCTTCCAGATCGAGTCACGCGCCCAGATGTCGATGCTGCCGCGCCTGAAGCCGCGCACCTATTACGATCTGGTGGTGCAGGTGGCCATCGTCCGCCCCGGCCCGATCCAGGGGGACATGGTTCATCCCTATCTACGCAGGCGCGCCGGGCAGGAGCCGGTCCATTACCCCACCCCGGAACTGGAGAAGGTGCTGGGCAAGACCCTGGGCGTGCCGCTCTTCCAGGAACAGGCCATGCGCGTGGCCATCGAATGCGCGGGCTTCACCCCGGGCGAGGCCGACATGCTCCGCAAATCCATGGCCACCTTCAAGTTTACCGGCGGGGTGTCCAGGTTCCGCGACAAGCTGGTCGAGGGCATGGTCGAACGCGGCTACGACCGCGCGTTCGCCGAGCGCACCTTCCGGCAGCTGGAGGGCTTCGGCAGCTACGGCTTTCCCGAGAGCCACGCGGCCAGCTTCGCGCTGATCGCCTATGCCTCAGCCTGGCTCAAATGCTGGCACCCCGACGCCTTCTGCGCCGCCCTGCTGAACAGCCAGCCGATGGGGTTCTACGCCCCGGCGCAGATCGTCCGTGATGCCCGGGACCATGGGGTCGAGGTCCGACCCATCTGCATCGCGACATCGGACTGGGACTGCACGCTGGAGCCAGTGAGTGACCCCGGCGACGATCGCTTCGCCGTCCGCCTCGGGCTGCGCATGGTCAAAGGGCTGGCGGAAGCACACGCGGGGGTCATCCTGGCCGCGCGCGCCACCCGGCCCTTCGCCAACGTCGCCGATCTCTGCCGTCGCGCTGGCGCGCCGATGGCCGCGCTGACCCGCATCGCCGAGGCCGATGGGTTTCTACCCGCCTTCGGGTTGGCACGGCGGGAGGCGATCTGGGCCATCAAGGGCCTGCGCAACGATGAACTGCCGCTGTTCGCGGCGGTGGAGCAGGATGCGCTTTCACCCGCCGGGCATGATGACGAGCCAGGAGCGCACCACCATCCCGCTCGGCAGGATCGCAGCCCGCGTGCCTCCGTCCCACCCCTGCCCCACGTTGAACCCACCGTCTCCCTGCGCCCGATGGCTGCCGGGCGGGAGGTGGTCGAGGACTACAGCCATACCGGCCTGTCCCTGCGCCGGCACCCGGTCTCCTTCTTACGCGCCAGTCTCACCACCCGGCGCATCCGCACCTGCGCCGAGGCCATGGCCGCCCCGAACCGCTGCTGGACCGAGATTGCCGGCCTGGTCCTCGTCCGCCAGCGCCCCGGCTCCGCCAAAGGCACCATGTTCATCACTTTGGAGGACGAGACCGGCATCGCCAACCTCGTCGTCTGGCCGAAGGTTTTCGAGGCCCACCGCCGGATCATCCTCTCCGCCGGGATGCTTGCCGCTGCAGGACGCGTCCAGCGTGACGGCAAGGTCGTGCATCTGGTTGTCTATCGCCTCACCGACTTGACGGCAGAACTCGCTAGCATTGGTCAGCGGGGCGACACCTTCCCCCTGCCCCACGGACGCGGCGATGAGGTCCATCGCGGCGCGCCGGCGTCAGATCCGCAGGCAATTGCGAGAATAAATGCGTCTAGACCACAGCCAGAGCCCCCCGGCACCACGACATCTACGTCCAGAACCTAAATATCGATGCACTCAAGGTAAATAGCGGGACGTCAAATAACTTATATCAAGCTATCAAGCTATCAAGCTATCAAGCTATCAAGCTATCAAGCTATCAAGCTATCAAGCTATCAAGCTATCAAGCTATCAAGCTATCAAGCTATCAAGCTATCAAGCTATCAAGCTATCAAG
>NZ_SUNI01000034.1 GCF_005048225.1 Paracoccus gahaiensis | reverse complement strand
GCTATCAAGCTATCAAGCTATCAAGCTATCAAGCTATCAAGCTATCAAGCTATCAAGCTATCAAGCTATCAAGCTATCAAGCTATCAAGCTATCAAGCTATCAAGCTATCAAGCTATCAAGCTATCAAGCTATCAAGCTATCAAGCTATCAAACTATCAAACTATCAAACTATCAAACTATCAAGCTATCAAGCTATCAAGCTATCAAGCTATCAAGCTATCAAACTATCAAACTATCAAACTATCAAACTATCAAACTATCAAACTATCAAACTATCAAACTATCAAGTTATTAAGTTATTAAGTTATTAAAACGCGTAAATGACCCTCATGCTAAAAAAATTAATGGCTCAGATAAGCTCGAAGGAAAGCACGCTAGCATCTCTCTCCCGTCGGACCCAACTTAAGGTGCTGATCAAAGGTGCTTGAACACGATTATCGCAAAGCCAGTTCCGATCGGACGCGTTAAGAATTGGCCGGAAAGTTCCAAATCCCACCATCACAAAACTCCTGCAATGGAGTCATGGATGCAAGGCTCATCTAAGGCGGAAAAGCGTAGGCAACAGCTTGACGTCTTACGCGAAAACCCAAGCCAGAGTGGTAGAAAGATGACGATGATCATTCTGCACGACGCCGTTTATTGACCCCGTCAGCTCGAGCTAAATTTTCGGTCTAGGTATTCGACATAGGCAGAGGGATCGTTATTCGAAAGGCCGAGGCGGTCCAGTATCTGGCTGCGTGTCAATGACCGACCGTGGTTCCAGACCGCCTCTTTCAGACTATGTCGGAGTGGTTCGAGATTGCCTTCGCTCACCGCCATGGTGACGGATGGTTGTTTCTGATCAAGGTGGCACATCAGCTGTGCAGCGGTGACGTTACCGATTGTGTAGGTTGGAAACGATCCGATGTATCCGGACGACCAATGGACATCCTGCAAACATCCGTTGGCGTCGCTTTCGATCTCGATCCCCAAGTCCGATTTCATCGCCCGGTTCCAGGTGTGGGGAATATCGGCCACCTGCAAACTGCCGTCCATCAGAGCCATTTCGATCCGGACACGCAGCATGATGTGCAAGTCGTAGGTCAGCTCATCGGCCTCGACCCGGATGGGCCCCGGCTCGACCCTATTAACGGCGGCCAGGAACTCTTCAGTCGTGACGTCGGAAAGCTGCTCAGGGAAGGTATCGCGAAGACGCGGGAAGTGCGCATGCCAGAAGGCCGGGCTGCGCCCGACGTGGTTTTCCAACAGACGAGACTGGCTTTCATGCATGCCGAAACTGGTGCCGCCAACGGCATAGAGCCCGATCATGTCCGTGGCAAAGGCGCCTCTCGTGTGGACAGGATCGACGCCCTGCTCGTAGAGCGCATGACCGACCTCGTGGATGGTGCCGAAGATCGACATCGGTAGATAATTCCGCGGCCAGCGCGACGTGATGCGGACGTCGTTTCGGGTAAAGCTGACCTCGAACGGATGAACAGCAGTATCCAGGCGCCCGCGGTCGAAATCGTAGCCAAGGGCACGGGCGGTCTCGGTCGCGAATTGCTGCTGAAGCTGCGGATCGAAGTCCCGATAGAGGAAATCCGTGCGGGGTTTTGGTCGAGCGCGCGCGCGATCCAGGATGGGAAGAATGCCCGCACGAAGGCTGTCGAACAGCGTCCCCAGACTGGCAGCCGTCTCGCCTGGTTCGAACACCTGGACCATCGGATCGTAAGGATGGCCCTGATGGCCAAGCGCATCGGCAGTCTGGCGTGCCAAGGCCACAACCCTTTCCAGATGTGGCTGGAAGAGCGAAAAATCGCCTTGTGCGCGTGCTTTGGCCCATGCTGCGCCTGCAACCGTCGCATGCTGCGCCTTGGCCTGCAGCAGTTCCGCAGGCAGGCGGGCGTGATGGTCGATGGCCTGCCGCACGGCCTCGGCCTGGGGGTCATCGCCAGCTGCATCGACCGCATCCCGCATGGCCGGGTCGAGGATCATCTGCCGCGCAATACCCATCAGTGTCGCAACCTGATGGCCGCGGGTTTCGGCACCGCCTGACGCCATTTGCGTGCGCGCATCCCAATTGAGGATGTTGACCGTGCAAAGAACGTCGTTCAGCCGTCCGATCCGGGTCTGAAGATCAATGGTCATGCGGCACCTTTCTGCATTTCGACTCCGCCGTCGTTCAGATGGCAGGCCACCGTCCGGGCCGCTCCGGCCTCGGTCAGCCGCGGGACCTCGGCCCAACAGCGCGGCCCGGCGAAAGGGCAGCGCGGATGGAAGGCACAGCCCGGCGGCGGTGCGATCGGGGATGGGATCTCGCCCTTGATCGCCTCGAACCGGCCACGGCCCGTGCCAACGGTCGGGATCGAGGCAAACAGCGCCCGCGTGTAAGGGTGGCGGGGATCCGCATAGAGCTGATCGGCCGGCGCTAATTCGACCAGTCGGCCCAGATACATGATCGCCACGCGGTCGCAGACATGGCGCACGACCGACAAATCGTGGCTGATGAACAGCGCAGTCAGGCCAAGGTCGTGACGCAGATCCATGAACAGGTTCAGCACCTGCGCCTGGATCGAGACATCCAGTGACGCCACCGCCTCGTCCAGCACAAGCACCTCGGGTTCCATCGCCAGCGCGCGCGCGATCGCGATCCGCTGACGCTGCCCACCGGAAAACTGATGCGGCAGTCGGTCGGCATAGGCGCCCTCCAGCCCGACCTGCTCCAGCAGGGCGCGGATGCGGGTGCGCACCTGATCCGCAGGAATGATGCCGTGGTAACGCGGGCCTTCGGCCAACGTCTCGCCAACCTTCATCCGGGGGTTCAGGCTGGCGAAAGGATCCTGATGGATCATCTGCACCTGCGTTGTCAGCTTGTGGATGTTGCCCCGGCGTTCATCGGCGACAGGCTTCCCATTCAACGTCACGCTTCCCGAGCTGGGAGCATGAATGCCCGCGATCACCCGGCCAAGCGTCGATTTCCCGCAGCCGGATTCACCGACGATGCCCAGAACCTCGCCTTTCGTGACCTCCAGCGACACATCGGTCAGCGCATGCACCGTGACGGGCTTGCCACCGCCCGTGAACTTGCCAGCCAGGCGCTCTGCCAGTCCGGGCGTGCGGGTGAACCGCTTGGAGACGGCATCTATCTTGAGGATGGGATCTGTCATACGCGCTCCAGCGGGTGGTGGCACAAGACGGCGTGCCCGTCGCGGACATCCAGCGGCGGCTCTGTGCGGCACAGCTCGGAAGCGCGGGGGCAGCGGGGCCGGAACGGGCATCCGTCTGGCAGACGAGAGAGCTGTGGCGTCGATCCGGGGATCTGCGGAAGCTTGCGCCCCGGTTCATGTCGGGCGGGGATCGAGTCGAGCAACCCCTGGGTGTAGGGATGCCGCGGGCCCCCGATCACTTGCTCAGCCGTTCCGCGTTCGACGATGCGGCCCGCATACATCACGCAGATATCGTCAGCCAGGCTGGAGACGACGGCAAGATCATGGGTGATCCAGACGATGGCGGCGCCGGTGGTGTCAGCCAGCTCGCGCACTTCGGCCAGGATCTGGCCTTGGATCGACACGTCCAGTGCCGTCGTTGCCTCGTCTGCGATGATGACCGAGGGGCTGTGGAGCAGCGCCATGGCGATGGCCACCCGCTGACGCATGCCGCCGGACAGTTGGTGCGGATAGGCCTTGAGGCGTTCCGCAGGGGACGGAATGCCCACCACCTCCAGTGCCTTCCGTGCATGTTCCAAGGCATCCGATTTGGACATGGCTTGATGCACACGCACCGCCATCGCCATCTGATCGCCCACCCGCAGGACCGGGTTCAGGGTCATCATTGGATCCTGGAACACCATCGCGACCTTGCGGCCACGCATCTTGCGCAGGTCTTCCTTTGAGAGCTTCCGCAGATCCACGCCGTCGACCAGAACGGCGCCTGCCGTTACCTCGCCCGGTGCATCTATGAGGCCCAGGATCGAGAAGCCGGTGACACTTTTGCCAGACCCGCTTTCGCCCACAAGGCCCATGATCCGGCCGGGCTGCACGGTGAAGCTGACATCGTTGACCGCCGTGACATGGCCTGCTCGGGTCTCGAACCGCGTGGTCAGACCCTTGACGTCGAGTGCGGCGGTCATCGGCTGTTCCTCGGGTCGATCACGGTCCTGACCTGATCGCCAACCAGGTTGATCGCCACGACCGTGATCATCAGGAAGACGCCGGGATAGATGGACAACCACGAGCGGCCCGCATGAATGTATTTGAAGCCGTTTGAGATCAGCGACCCTAGCGACGGCTCTGTCAGGGGCAGGCCCACACCTAGAAAGGACAGCGTCGCTTCGAGCGAGATCGCGCTGGCGACCTGCACCGTCGCCACGACGATCAGCGGGGGCAGGACGTTGGGCAGCAGATGCTTGAACAGAATGCGCCGGGTCGGCAGCGGAGTCGATCGAGCGGCCTCGATGTAGTCCTTGCGGCGCTCGACCGACGCGGCGCCATGCGTCGTGCGGGCGAAATAAGCGTATTGTGCAACGACCAGAGCCAGGATGATCTGCGGAACGCCCTGCCCCAGAACCGCGGCCATGACCAGCGCCAGCAGGATCGCCGGCATGGAAAGCTGCAGATCCACGATCCGCATCAGCAAAGCCTCGATCCGGCCACCGAAATAGGCGGATGTCAGACCGATGCTGATCCCCAGGGTCAATGCCAGGGCCCCTGCTGATATTCCGATCACGAAACTGGTGCGCAGCCCGTAAAGGATTGCCGAAAGCATATCGCGCCCGGCATTGTCCGTGCCCAGCAGATGCACATAACCGCCCGATCCTGCGGTCCTGGGTGGCAGGAAGGCATCCAGCCAGTCCAGTTGCGCTAGATCATAGGGATCTTGTGGCACCAACCAAGGCGCTCCAAAGGCTGCGACCAGCAGCGTCACGATGACCGCCAATGCGGCAACCGCGACCCAGGACCGTCGATAATCGGACCAGAAGTTGCGCAGCCGCATGACCCGCGTCTCGACCGGCGCGGCAGAGGGAACGGCCAGAACGTTTCCGATTTGGGCCATCACGAGCCTCCCTTCAGACGGACGCGGGGATCAAGGCGCGCATAGATCAGGTCGACGACCAAGTTGATCATCACGAACAGCAGCACGACCATGACGAGGTAGGACACCATAACCGGCCGGTCCAGTTGCAGGATGCTGTCGATGATCAGCTTGCCCACGCCGGGCCAGTTAAAGACCGTTTCGGTGACCACCGCAAAGGCCAAGGTCGAGCCCAATTCCAGTCCGAAGACGGTGACCAGCGGGATAGAGATGTTGCGCATGATATGACCGAACACGATCTGCCGGTCCGGCAGCCCCTGCGCGCGGGCAAAGCGGACGTAATCTGTGCCCATCGCCTCGACCATGCCCGCGCGGGTCAGTCGGATCATCAGGCCCATCTTGAACAGCGACAGGTTGATGGCCGGCATGATCACATGCGCCCAGCCATTGCTAGTCGCCAACGATGTGTCGAACCACAGGAATTGCCCGACCTCGCCGCGACCGCCCGACGGCAGCCATCCCAAATTGACGGCGAAAGCCATGATGAGCAGCATGCCGATCCAGAACGTCGGCACGGAAAATCCAAGCACGGACAGGGCCATGATCAGCTTGGCCGCAATGCTGTTGGGACGGTAGCCTGCATACATCCCTGCAGGAACGCCGATCAGCGTGGCGATACCAACTGATACGAGGACCAGTTCAAGCGTTGCCGGCAAACGCGAGAAGACAAGCGACGTGACCGGAATGTTGTAGACCATCGAGCGGCCCAGATCGCCTTGGAATACGTTGCTAACAAAGGTGAAATATTGTTGCCACAGCGGTTGGTCGAACCCGTATTGTCGGATCAGGTTCTCGCGAATCTCCTGGCTGGCACCGGGATCGATCATCACGTCGATCGGATTGCCGATCGCGTAGACGCCGACGAAGACGATGACCGACATGACGAACACGACCATCACCGCCTGTATCAGGCGGCCGACAAGATAGCCAAACATCACAATCCCCCGTTTCGTCAGTGCCGCCCCGATACCGCATAGCGGCAGTCAGGGATCAGTGGCGCGCGGCGGGCCAAGGAATTGGGCACGCCGCGCAGGCTTTCAGATCGGATCACTCTTTCGGCGTGATCGCGTAAGCGCGGGTTTCCTGGTCGACGCGGGGCGTGAAATCGACCATGTCGGCCTTGGACGCCCACACGCTCTGCAGGATGACGGTGGGGATCAGGGCGCGATCCTCCATCGCGATCTCGGACGCCTGCTCATACAATTCGCGGCGCGTATCCGGATCCAGGGTCTGGCTGCCCTCGCTGAAGATGCGGTCGAACTCGGGGTTCGAATAGCCCGAGCGGTTGAAGTTGCCAAAGCCCTTTTCCGCGTCCTGGGTATGCACCAGCGCGCCGTAGGTATAGGCCGCCTCGCCCGTCAGCGTGCCCCATGCGGACATGGTCATCGTGTATTCCTCGCGCTGCGCGGCGGGAAAAAAGACCGTGCCGTTCAGGGCCTGTGCGTTAACTGTCAGACCAAGTCGCGACCACATCTGTGCCAGTGCCTCGCAGACCACCGCGTCGCCGGGAACCCGGTTGTTGGTGCAGGTGAAATCGATCTCGAAGCCGTCGGGATAGCCGGCCTCGGTCAGCAATGCCTGCGCTTGTTCGATGTCGTAGGCTGGTGCCGGGATGTCGGAGGAATAACCGAAGAACCCCTCGGGCATCAGCTGATTGGCCGGCGTGCCCAGGCCCTCCAGCACGACATTGACCAGAACCTCCCGATTGATCGCCAGATCCAGCGCCTTGCGCACCCGCACGTCCTGCAATGGATTGCCCTCGACCTCCTCGCCGTTGACGCGGATAGGCTGGGGTTCCTCGTCCTTCACCGACGGCGCAATGTTCAGGATGTAGATCGAATCCGACACGAAGGTGTCAAGACTGCTGTCTGCCTGCATCGACAGGTAATCGGTAGCCGGCACATAGTTAATCATGTCCACCTGGCCGGATTTCAGCGCCGCAACACGCGCGGCGTCGTCGGGGATCTCGCGGCGCGTCACCGTTTCCCAAGCAGGCGCCTCGCCCCAGTAGTTGTCGTTGCGTTCGACGACCATGTCACCCTTGGGCTGCCAGCTGACGAATTTGTAAGGGCCGGTGCCGATGGCCTTCTCGCCAGAGTTGAACTCTTCGTTGCCGGCTTCCATACCCGTTTCCGACGGCACCACAAACAGACGCGTGAAATCGTTCGGCAGGGACGGCGCCATGCCGTTGGTGGTGATGCGCAGAGTGTAATCGTCGACGATTTCGACCGTGTCGACATACTTGGTATACAGCGTCATGGGCATTGGGCCCGTCACGGCGGGAATGCGCTCGATCGAGAACTTGACGTCTTCGGCGGTAAAGGGGGTGCCGTCGTGGAAGGTCACGCCCTCGCGCAGCTTGAACTCCCAGGTGGTGTCATCCACCGCGGTCCAGCTGACGGCAAGTCCCGGCTGCAACTGCAGCGTCTCGTCTGCATCGACCAGCGTGTCAAAGACGTGACGCAGCGCCTCGGCTTGGCTTCCCAAGGTAGACCAATGCGGGTCGATTGAATCCGGCCCCGCACGCAGACCGATTGTCAGATCTTGCGCCATGACGGCCGGCGCAGCCGCCAGCAAGGCGATGAAAGCGATTCCCGAGCGAAGAGCATTCCTAGCCATTTCCGAACCTCACCTGTTATCATTGACTGTAACACTAGAAGCCATTCTTTTTGCACGTCAAGAATTTTCGGTTACGTAATTGTCGTCAGCCTGCCATTTGAGCACACTAAGGTGCTTTTCGCTTTCACCATCCATTGCAAAAATTACCCTTGAGAGACTAGCTGTTATCATTCAATGATACGGTATGAGCGCACCTCTTGCCCCAGATCTGGACGCCGCCCTGCAGCGGATTGCCCAAGCCATCGACGCGACCTCTTCGGTCCCGGTCTCCGTGCAGCTGCGCGGAGCGCTTGAATATGGGATCGCCGCGGGTGACATTCCGTCCGGCAGTCGCCTGCCGTCGGTCAGAAAGCTTGCGGCGACATTGAGATTGTCTCCGGTGACGGTCAGCAATGTGTTTGCCGCTTTGCAGGAGCGTGGGCAGATCGAGGGGCGGATCGGATCAGGCACCTTCGTCACCGATCGCGGCATTCCCTGCGCCACCCGGACCCGCCAACTGGCCGCATTGGAGCGTCAGATCGCGTCTCTTGTCGCAGCCGGGCGCGAACTGGGCTTATCCGCACAAGATATTGCATTCCGGGTGACAATGGCTGCGACTGCCACCCCGCGTTCGCTGCGTATCATGGTGCTGGGCACCTTCAGTGACGCCACCTCGGCTTATGCCCAGGATCTGAAACCGTATCTTGGCGGCGATGACGTCGTGATACCTTGGACGACAGACCGCCGCGACGACATCCCCCCCCAAATTGACCTGATCGTCTCACCTCGCACACTTGCAAGCCAAGCAGGCGAACTGTTTCCCGGGATCCCCCAGATCAGCATGATCCTTATTCCAAACGAGACGACACGCGTTGCCCTTGCGGGCATCCGACCGGATGCGCGCGTGCTGCTGGTCTCGTATTTCGACGACTTCCTAAGCGTTCTGAAGGCCGGGGTCGCCCGGTTCGCCCCGCACTTGGGCCGCGTGACCACCGTTTCGCGCACTGCCGATGATCTGGATCACCTGCTGCGAGACTGCGACGTATTGATTCACGCGACCGGAGCCGAATACCTCCAGAATGAGGTAGGGCCCGCGCAGACGGTGATCGAATACCGCCACACCCCCGACAGCCACGCGGTGCAGACACAGCTTCTGCCGGCGCTCGAAACGCTACGGACGGCCGCAACTATCAAAGGAGAGACCCCATGAGAATTTCCGAAAGCTCCTGGTTCGACATCGAGGCCTATCTGAAAACGGATGACCGCTGTATCCTGCCTTTAGGCAGCACAGAACAGCACGCCCATCTCAGCCTGTCAGTGGACTCGATCCTGTCGGAGAAGATTGCCACCGATGCCGCTACCCCGCTTGGCGTTCCAGTCTTTCCGGCAGTGCCCTATGGACTGACACCGTATTTCATGGCGTTTCCCGGCACCGTGTCGCTGAAGCTGTCGACCTATGCGTTGCTGGTGCGCGACATTCTAGACAGCTTGTATGACACAGGCTTCCGCCGCGTCCTGATCGTGAACGGACACGGGGGCAATAGCCCGGTGCAGCCGGTCTGCGCCGAATGGATGCAGGCCCGTCAAGGGGCGCGTTGCCGGTTCCATGACTGGTGGCGCGCGCCGCGCACCTGGGCGGCGGTGCAAGCGGTCGATCCCGTGGCATCACACGCATCCTGGATGGAGAATTTTCCATGGACCCGGCTGGAGGGTCGTCCCGTGCCGCCGGAACAGAAGCCCTATGTCGACTTCGACCGGCTGCGCGACCGGGATGCGCAAGGCGTGCGTAATTTGATCGGGGACGGCAATTACGGCGGTCATTACCAGAAGCCTGACGACCAGATGGAGGGCATCTGGCAGGTCGCCGTCGCGGAAACCCGCGAACTTCTGGAAGGGGACTGGACATGACCGCCACCGAACCCGTCCTGATCTGGGGCGCCGGGGCCATCGGCGGGATCCTGGGTGCCTATGCCACCCGCGCGGGCCACGCGGTGCAGATGGTCGACATCGAAGCCGACCATGTCGAGGCCATGCGCACTGGCGGGCTTCGTATTGAAGGGCCCGTCGAGGAATTCGTGCAGGTTCTGGCGGCTCAGACCCCCACCACGCTGACGGGCACCTATCGCCAGGTGATTCTGGCCGTGAAGGCGCATCACACGCCGCAAGCGATGCAGATGCTGATGCCGCACCTTGCGTCCGACGGCTTTGTCGTCTCGGCGCAGAATGGCCTGAACGAGCGCGTGATCGCCGACATGATTGGTCCCGATCGAACAGTCGGCTGCTTCGTCAACTTTGGCGCCGACTGGCTGGAGCCGGGACGCATTCTCTATGGCAACCGTGCGGCGGTCGCCTTGGGTGAACTGGACGGCACCCCCAGCCCGCGCGTGCAAGCACTGCACGCCCTGTTCGCGCTGGTCGAACCCGAAGCGGTCATGACCGACAACATTTGGGGCTATCTGTGGGGCAAGATGGGTTACGGGTCGCTGCTGTTCGCCACCGCGCTGACGCCAGAATCGATGTCCGACGCGATGGATCCCGCGCAGTGGCGTCCCGTCTATGCAGCCCTTGGCCACGAGGTGATGCGGCTGGCCCAGGCCGAGGAAGTCACGCCCTTGGGATTCAACGGTTTTGATCCGGATGCATTCCTTGCGCGCGACACAGGACGAATGGACACCTCCATCGACGCCATGGTTGCACATAACCGCAAGACGGCGAAGACCCATTCCGGCATCTACCGCGACCTGGCGGTCCGCAAGCGCAAGACCGAGGTCGATGCGCAGGTCGGCGTCCTGATCGAGATCGGTCGCGGACATGGCATACCGACGCCCGCCCTGTCGCAACTCTGCGACCTGATCCACGGCATCGAGAATGGCACCGAGACGCAGTCGACCGCGCTTCTGGACCGGATGGTGGCGCCATGCAGCTGACCTTGGCAGGACAGGTCTTTGCGGTCACCGGCGCAGCCCAGGGTATCGGTGCGGCCATCGTTCAGTCCCTTGCAGGGTCCGGAGCGACCGTGGCCGCCATGGACATCGATGATGCCGGGCTGCAGCCGCTTGCCGATCTGCCCGGCGTCACCTGCCACGCGGGCGACCTGGGCCGCCAGGACGGCGCTCACGTGCTGTGCGAAGCAGTGTTGGACCGGCACACCCGGGTGGACGGGCTGATCACCGCCGCCGGTGGCGTGCGTGGGCAAGTGGGTCGGCCACTCGATCAGGTGGACGAAGCAGACTGGCGGGTCATTTTCGCGGCCAATGTCGATGCGGTCATGTGGTGCGCGCAGGCGCTGACTCCCGGAATGAAGGCTGCGGGATCCGGACGGATCGTGACCATCTCGTCGGGGGCGGGGCTGAAGCCCAGCCTGACGGGCATCCAGGCCTATACCGCCGCAAAGCACGCCCTTATCGGGCTGACTAAGCAACTGGCGCTGGAACTGGGGCCGTCGGGGATCACCGTGAATTCGGTTGCGCCGGGGTTCATCCTATCCAACCCCTCGACCGAGCGACAGTGGCAGGCCTTCGGCCCTGACCGGCAACAGCGCATTATCGACAGCATCCATCTGCGCCGCCTCGGCCAGGCTGACGACATCGCCAATGCTGTTGCGTTCCTGTGTTCGCGGCAGGCGGACTGGATCACCGGGCAGATCCTGCAGGTGGACGGAGGGCACGGATGATGAGCCCACATGAATGGCCCGAGGATGTCTGGCGCGCCAAGGTCGGTGCGGTGCGCGCGGGTCGCAATCTGCTGCCGGAGCGCTGGCCGGGCGGCGCTCGCTGTGCGGTGGCCCTGTCATTCGACAGTGACCACGAGACGAACGAGCTGCGCGACGGCGGCAATTCCGTGGCCCGCCTAAGTTGGGGCGAATTCGGCGCACGCCGCGGCATTCCCCTCATCCGCCAAGTGCTGGACCGCCATGGCGTCAAGGCGACTTTCTTCGTGCCGGCGGTCGCGGCGCTGCTGCATCCGGACGAACAGCGCAGCTTGGCGCAGGATGGGCACGAGATCGGCCAGCACGGCTGGATCCACGAGCTGAACACGACGCTGGACGCCGCAACCGAGCGCGATCTGATGATGAGCGCTGCCGACACGCTGGAACGCGTCAGTGGCCAACGCCCGGTCGGCATGCGGACGCCATCTTGGGATTACAGCCCCGCGACTCTGTCGATCGCGCGCGAGATGGGGCTACTTTACGACAGCTCGCTTTTCTCGGACGACGATCCTTACGAGCTTTTGCAGGATGGCCATCCCACCGGGTTGGTCGAGCTGCCCGTCGAATGGATCCGCGATGATGCTGTCTACTTCATGATGAACCGGTTCGGGGCACAGCGCCCCTATACGCCGCCCGCGGATGTGCTGGATATTTTCCTGCGCGAGTTCGAGGGCGCGCATGCAGAAGGCGGGCTGTTCCTGCTGACCATGCACCCGCATGTCACCGGATATCGCAGCCGCATTTTCATCCTCGAGCAATTGCTGGAGCGCATCGTCGACAAGGGCGATTGCTGGATCGCCACCCATGCCGAGATTGCAGCCTACTGCGCCAGACAGGCGGGACTGACCAAGGGGGCTACCGAATGACCAAGTTCTCACTCGCGGTGCATGGCGGCGCCGGCACGATCCTGCGCCACACCATGACGGACGATCTGGAGGCCCGCTATCACGCCGGTCTGCGCCGCGCGCTGCAGGCCGGGCATGATGTCCTATCGCAGGCAGGCACCGCCCTGGACGCCGTCACGGCGGCCGTCTGCGTGCTGGAAGACGAACCGCTGTTCAACGCCGGTCGAGGTGCGGTCTTCACCTCGGAGGGTCGGCAAGAGATGGACGCCGCAGTCATGGACGGGGCCACGCGCAAGGCGGGCGCCGTCGCGGGCATCATGGGACCGCGCAACCCGATCCTGGCCGCACGGGCGGTGATGGAGCGGACCGACCACGTCCTGCTGATCGGCCCCAATGCCCTGCAGGTCGCACGTGACGCCGGCCTGTCGTTCGAGGATGCGCCCTATTTCTTCACGCAGCAGCGTTGGGATGCCCTGCAAACAACGTTGGAGATGCGGCGCAACGGTATCGATGACGCCGATCCCGCCCGCCGCCATGGGACTGTGGGTGCCGTAGCACGCGACACGCACTGCAATCTGGCAGCTGCCACGTCGACCGGCGGCATGACGGCCAAGTCGCCCGGACGCGTTGGAGATACCCCGCTCATCGGTGCGGGCACCTACGCAGATAACAACACCTGCGCGGTGTCCGGCACCGGTCACGGCGAAATCTTCATCCGGTGGCACGCGGCCTCAGAAATTGCGGCTCGGATGCGCCATGCAGGCCAGAGTCTGGCAGAAGCGGCTCACCATGTTGTCATGCACGACCTTGGATCAAACGACGGATCTGGAGGCATCATCGCCGTCGATGCTCAAGGGAACTTGTCCCTCCCATTCAATTGTGAAGGGATGTATCGAGGCACTGTCACTCAGAAATCCGACTTCAGGACGTCAATTTACCGCTGATAATAATGCTGCGATGCGGGAGGTCCGCGACCGTCCCTGACGGGGGTGCTTTGGGCGGTATGCGGCCTGACGGCGGTGCGGCGAACCAAAGGCTTCTCGGCGCAAAAGCGGTCATTCGCCGCCGGCGCCTGGTCCTTCGCGAAGGGCGTAAAGCGGCGATCCGGTGGTTCGGCAGGGGCTTATGGCATCATTCAAAAGCGGACATTCGCAGCACTTGCAGTGATGCGACACACTTGCCGAGCGGAAAGCAGAAGGTCGCTGCGGTCTACATGGATGTTAGCGATTTGACGACCTTTCGCGCATTAACTCGCGTTAGACATGGCCGGGAAAGCATCCTACCTTGGATCATCCGTATTAGTTGAGGCGCCCCATGAAACTAAGTTCCGCCCATGTCACCAATTATCGCAGTATTCTTGATTCCAATTCCGTCAAAATTGGCCAGTCAACCTGTCTGGTAGGAAAGAACGAGGCGGGTAAGACCGCTTTCTTGAAGGCGCTCGAAGGCATCAACTCTACAGACAGGGATTACAATTCATACAACAAAACAGAGAACTACCCGCGGCGCTTCCTGGCCGAATACGCCGAACGACATGGCGATGGTGAAGCCAAAGTCGTTGTCACCCGCTGGGAGTTAGAAGACAAAGAAACGGCACTTTTGATCGATGAATTTGGCGCGGACGTCGTAACCGGGAATGAGGTGGCGATTGAAAAATCATACGGTCAGAAGAATACAACTTGGAATGTGCCGATCGATGAACGAAAGCTTATTGCAAAACTAATTATTGATTTTGAATTAGATGAGGCAGATGCGAAAAATATCAAAGATTGCACTAATACGTTCGCCGTAGCCTACCGCTTATCTAAAATGGACGAGCGATCCGAGGGTCAGCAACATCTCCTAGACGCGATTAAAAAGTATCGAGGCGAGAGCGCTTCTAATAAGGCAATAGATATTCTCACAGATAAAATACCAAAATTTCTATATTTTTCGCACTACGACCGAATGTCAGGTGAAGTTTCGATCAATCAACTGGCACATGACAAGCAGCACGGTGGAATCAAAGACGGGGATCAGGTATTTCTTGATTTCTTGGAATACGCAGGGACCAATTTGGACGAGCTGACAAGCGCGACAAAATTTGAAGAAATGAATGCCAAGTGCGAAGCGGCTGCAAACCGGATCACGGATCAAATTTTTGAGTATTGGACGCAGAACGATCAACTAGAAATTGACGTTCGTTTGGACGAGGGTAAGAAAGAAGACCCCGCACCATTCAATAGTGGTCCTGTCGCGCGGGCGCGTGTCAAAAACAATCTACATCGCGTCACGGTTCCGTTTTCAGAAAGATCAGCTGGCTTCATATGGTTCTTCTCGTTTCTGGTGAAATTTGCGCAGATCAAGAAGCACCAGGGCGATGTGATTATTCTGTTGGACGAGCCGGGGCTAACCCTTCACGGCACCGCACAGAAAGACCTGCTGCGCTATTTCCGTGAAGAACTAGAGCCGAAGCATCAAATAATATTCTCGACGCACTCGCCATTCATGGTGCCTGCCGAAAATCTGGCGAGTGTCCGAACGGTCGAGGATGTGGTCAAGCGTGACAAGCGAGATCGCTCATATTCGGAAGGGACCAAGATTCGACCTGACGTGCTGACCACTGATCCGCAAACGAACTTCCCTGTCTTCGGTGCGATGGGCTTTGAGGTCACACAGGGTCTCATTATCTCGCCCAACACCCTGCTCGTAGAGGGGCCAAGTGACATCCTATATCTGCAGGCCTTGTCAAAGAAGCTGCAATTGCTTGGGCGTCCTCACCTAGATCCGAAATGGGCTATCTGTCCTTCCGGGGGCATCGACAAGGTTCTTCCCTTTGTGAAGCTGTTCTACGGCAATAAATTGAACGTCGCCGTCATGACAGACTTTGACCGTGGGCAGCGCCGTAAGCTCGATGACCTCTATAAGGCCGAATTGCTAGAACGGGAGCGTATTATCCTAGCCACGGAAATCGCCAATCAGGACGAAGCGGACACCGAGGACTTCTTCGATACCGCTTTCTTTGTAAATCTAATCAATGCAACTTATGACCTGAAAGGGAAGGACAGACTTTCAGCCATGAAGTTGAACGAGGCGGATGAGCGTTCGTTGCGCGCCGTTAAAAAAGCAGAGGCCTATTTCCGATTGCTGCCTGACACAATCCCAACTTTCAGTCACTACGATCCGGCTTATCATCTACTGACGCACCCCGAACTGCTGGATGAAAATGACAAGTCAGTTCAGAGGACGCTCGACACATTCCAAGTGGCGATTGAGCGTATCAATGCCCATATTTAAGGAGCCAGGTCTTAGCACGCAAAAAAACCTGCTTTAGCACATTGTCGAAATGTGGCCATTGCCGAAACGCGACGAACGTCGGTCAAACGGATTTCTAGTGCAGTATGTAAACATCGTTCTCCGAGTCCAATCGGGGCCAAGCGCGTCGCCATTGTCAAAAAGGCGGAAGAAGAAGGCATCCGGTGCCAAGCACGTCGATGTCAGTCGTTTGTAGTTTAGTATCCAGCCCAGAGCAGGACACCGCATATTTCTTTATTGGATAACATTATAGTGTGTTAGTTAAATTCAATACTCATTCATAACATCCCCGCGGATCTCCGCAAAAAAGGCCATCATCTCATGCGTCTGCCGCTTCCTCAAATTCGTTGCCTTGTTTAGAACACTGCGAGATGTCGCTATATTTCGCTTTGGGTCGTAAAAAACGATATCTAGTTTATCCATAGCGTAACGGCCCGATTGCTACCGCGGACCGTTTTCCTTGACGCGCGCGATGATGTCTGGGTCTTCGACGAAGTCTTCGAGAAAGTCGCTCCAGTGCTCCGGAGAGCGCCTTGCATCACGGAGCATGTC
>NZ_SUNI01000033.1 GCF_005048225.1 Paracoccus gahaiensis | reverse complement strand
GCGGGGGCTGCGGCGGCGACAGGCTCGGGGCGCGGGGCGGCTGCGGCGGGCGCGGGCTGCGGGGCGGGCTTGGCGGGCTTCTTCTCCGGCGCGGCGGCGACCACCGGCTCGGGCGCCGGGGCGGGCGCGGCCTCGGGCTCCTCGTTGCGGTTCGACAGACCCAGGCGGTGGACCTTGCCGATCACCGCGTTGCGGGTGACGCCCCCCAGTTCCTTGGCAATGGCGCTGGCCGACTGACCCTCGGACCACATGCGCTTCAGCGTCTCGACACGTTCATCCGTCCAGGACATGGCTGCCTTTCCGGGCGGGCTTCTCGTGCCGCCCCATCTTGTAACCTGCGATTGGCCCCGTCACAAACGGGATGCCGAGATCTAGCCGCGCAAGCGCAGAAATTCAAGGACCGCCAGATGAACGCCCCCCAAATGCCTGCCATGCCCCCGCGTCCCGACGGCCCCGCCATGGGCGTGCGCCGTTTCGGCCGGGTCAACTGGCTGGGCCTGCGCACCCTGGCGCGGCGCGAGGTCATGCGCTTCATGGCGGTCTGGCAGCAGACGATCTTCGCCCCGCTGATGACGGCGGGGCTGTTCGTGGTGGTCTTTGCGCTGGCCCTGGGCCAGGGGCGGGGCGAGGTGATGGGGCTGCCCTATCTGGTCTTCCTGGGGCCGGGCATCCTGATGATGACGGTGATCCAGAACGCCTTCGCCAACACCTCGAGTTCCATCACGGCGGCCAAGGTGCAGGGCAATATCGTCGACACGCTGATGCCGCCTCTGTCGGCGGGCGAGCTGCTGGCGGGCTATCTGGCGGGGTCGGTAGTGCGCGGCCTGCTGGTGGCGACCGTCATCGGCACGGGCATGATGCTGGTCACCGGGCGGGGCATCGCGCATCCGGTCTGGACGCTGGTCTTCGTGCTGCTGGCGGCGCTGATGCTGGGGGGGCTGGGGATCCTGGCCGGGATCATGGCGCAGAAGTTCGACCAGATGGCGGCGATCACCAATTTCGTCATCACGCCGCTGAGCTTCCTGTCGGGCACCTTCTATTCAGTGCAGGCGCTGCCCCAGCCCTTCAACATGCTGTCGCACTGGAACCCGATCTTCTACCTGATCGACGGGGCGCGCCATGGCGTCACCGGGGTCAGCGACGCCCCGGTCTGGCGCGGCGCGCTGATCTGCGCGGGCGTGGTGGCGGGGGTGCTGTACCTGGCCTGGCGCTGGCTGCGCTCGGGCTATCGGATGAAGCCCTGATTTGCGCTTGCCTTGCGGGGCAAAGCTGCGCATCCTTCGCGCCATGACGAAACGACGCAGCCTTCGCACCCGACGCTGATGCCGGCCCCCTTGCGGGCCCGCGTCCCTGTCGTCGTTTCCGCCAGTTCCCCATCCATCGCCGGAGCCTGCCCATGATCCCGCACGTCCTGCCGACCTATAACCGCGCCCCCCTGGCCTTCGAGCGGGGCGAAGGAGCCTGGGCGATCACCGCCGACGGCACCCGCTATCTGGATCTGGGCGCGGGCATCGCGGTCAACCTGCTGGGCCATGCGCATCCCGATCTGGTCGCGGCGCTGACCGAGCAGGCGGGCCGCATCTGGCACGTCTCGAACCTGTACCAGATCCCCGAGCAGGAGCGGCTGGCCGACCTGCTGGTCGAGGCGACCTTCGCCGACACCGTCTTCTTCACCAATTCCGGGACCGAGGCCGCGGAACTGGCCATCAAGATGGTCCGCAAGCACTGGGATCACGCGGGCGATCCCGACCGCATCGAGATCCTGACCTTCGAGGGCGCCTTCCACGGCCGCTCGACCGGGGCCATCGCCGCCGCCGGGTCGGAAAAAATGGTCAAGGGCTTCGGCCCGCTGATGCCGGGGTTCCGCACGTTGCCTTGGGGCGATCACGCGGCGCTGGACGCCGCCGTCAGCGACCGCACCGCCGCGATCCTGGTCGAGCCCGTGCAAGGCGAGGGCGGCATCCGCCCGCTGCCGGACGCCTGCCTCAAGGGGCTGCGCGAGATCTGCGACCGGGCCGGTGCGCTGCTGGTGCTGGACGAGGTGCAATGCGGCATGGGCCGGACCGGGCGGCTCTTTGCACATGAATATGCGGGGATCGCGCCCGACATCATGATGGTCGCCAAGGGCATCGGCGGCGGCTTCCCCCTGGGCGCGGTGCTGGCCACCGAAGCCGCTGCGGCCGGCATGGTGGCGGGCAGCCACGGCTCGACCTATGGCGGCAACCCCCTGGCCTGCGCGGTGGGCGCGCGGGTCATGCAGATCGTCGCCGACGACGCCTTCCTGGCCGAGGTGAACCGCAAGGCCGCGCTCTTCCGCCAGAAGCTGGAGGGGCTGATCGCCGCCCATCCGGCGGTCTTCGAGGGCGTGCGCGGCCAGGGGCTGATGCTGGGGCTGAAATGCCGCGTGGCGCCGACGGATATGGTGCGCGCGGGCTATGACCAGCAGATCCTGACCGTGCCCGCCGCCGACAACATGCTGCGCCTGCTGCCGCCCCTGAACATTGACGATGCCGAGATCGCCGAGGCGGTCGCCCGCCTCGACCGCGCCGCCGCCAGCCTGGCCGCCTGACGACCGCCCACCTCCCCCAGGCCGTCCTGCGCTTCTTCTTTGCAAAAATACCCCGGGGGGGCCGTGCGGGCACCGCGCGGCGGGGGCAGCGCCCCCGGGGAACCTCCGCCCTCTTGACCTTGGCCGGGCAAGCGGGCTTCCATGGCGGAAATTGCCGAAAGATCAAAGCAGATGACCCATTTCCTGGATATCCACACGACCGACCGGGCCGCGCTGCGGTCCATCATCGACACCGCCCGCGCGATGAAAACCGCCCGCAACGACCGCCCCAAGGGCACGCCCGACGACGACCAGCCGCTGGCAGGGCGCATGGTGGCGCTGATCTTCGAGAAGCCCTCGACCCGCACCCGGGTCAGCTTCGACGTGGGCGTGCGCCAGATGGGCGGCCAGACGATGATCCTGTCGGGATCCGAGATGCAGCTGGGCCATGGCGAGACGATCGCCGACACCGCGCGCGTGCTGTCGCGCTATGTCGATCTGATCATGATCCGCACCTTCGAGGAGGCGACCCTGCTGGAGATGGCCGAATATGCCACCGTGCCGGTCATCAACGGGCTGACGAACCGGACCCATCCCTGCCAGATCATGGCCGACGTGATGACCTTCGAGGAACATCGCGGCAATATCGCCGGCAAGAAGGTGGTCTGGTCGGGCGACGGCAACAACGTCTTCGCCAGCTTCGCCCATGCGGCGGGGCAGTTCGGCTTCGACCTGACCTTCACCGGCCCCCCGCCGCTGGACCCCGAACGCGCCTGCCTGGACTATGCGGCGGCGCAGGGCCATCCGGTGACCATCGAGCGCGACCCCGCCCGCGCGGTGACAGGCGCCGATCTGGTCGTGACCGACACCTGGGTCAGCATGCACGATCCGCAATCCGCCAAGGAGCGTCGCCACAACCAGCTGCGCGGCTATCAGATCAACCAGGCGCTGATGGACCAGGCCCGGCCCGACGCGCTGTTCATGCATTGCCTGCCGGCGCATCGCGAGGACGAGGTGACCAGCGCGGTCATGGACGGCCCGGCCTCGGTCATCTGGGACGAGGCCGAGAACCGGCTGCATGCGCAGAAGGCGATCATGCGGCACTGCCTGGGCGTCTGAGCTGACGGACGGGCGGCCAAGGCCGCCCGGTGACTTGAGGACAGTCCGCGCCAAGGGCGCAGACTGTCCGGTCGGGTGCCCGGGGCGCGGTCTTGCCCTTTTGGCGGGCTCTGGTCAGGGTGCAAGGCCAGAGAAAACGGGGACGCAGATGCGCAGTTTCGATTTCGGATCCTGGCAGGGGGTGCTGACCACCGTTCTGGGCCTCGCGCTGTTCGCCGTCATCGGCGTCGGCATCCGGGTACTGGTCATGCTGACCATCCAGCAGCGTCAGCAGCGCATGAACCGGCAGATCAACGAGCGTCTGCGGACCCTGATCGCGGCCTATCGCACCCTGGGCGGATCCTTCACCGGAGAGCTGACCGTCAACCCGGCGCATCTGCGCGACCTGCGCAAGGTGGAGGTGCCCTCAGAGGCCGGGATGGCGCTGCCGGAGGCGGACCCCGCGCCCGAGCCGGCCTCGGACCGGCCCCGCCGCATCCGCGACGCGGTCGAGGCGGCGCTTGCCGACATCCTGCTGCTGGGCACCGACGAGCATGTCCGGCTGGCCGGGAAGGCGGCGGGCGACATGGCGGCGGGGCGACCGATCCACACGGCGGAACTGGTCATCTCGCTGCGCGAGTTCATCCGCCGCGCGCTGGATCTGGAACCGATCCCGGCCTCCGTCGCCATTCCGCTGCAGGGCCCGACGCGACCCCAGGGTGGGGGTGGCGGCGGTCGCGGCGGCAAGGCCGAGGGTGGGCGCGACCGTGCCGGCGGTGGCAGTGGCGGTGGTGGAGGAGCGGCGGGCGGCGGCGGCGGCATGGGCCCGATGGGGATGCGCCGCGACGATCCCGCTCCACCCGGCTGAGGCCGGAATGTCCCACCCGGCTGAGGCCTCAACCCCCCCCGCCTAGCTGAGATCCCAAACGCCGGCCGGGCCAGGCTTCAAACGCCCCACCTGTCGGGGGGCCTCGAACGCCCCGCCCGCCGGAGGCCGGAACGCAAGACCCCCGCCTTCTGAGGGGCGGGGGCTTCGGTTGCGGTTCTGGCGCGCGGGCTTAGCCGATGGCGGCGGCGCGGACCTCATCGTCGATGGCATCCAGATATTGCGCGAAATTGTCCGAGAACATCTGCACCAGCTTCTTCGCCTGCGCGTCATAGGCGGCGGGCTCGGCCCAGGTCTGGCGGGGATCCAGCAGGACCTCGGAGACGCCGGGCACGCTGACCGGGACCTCGAAGCCGAAATTCGGATCGCGGCGGAACTCGACCGCGTTCAGGCTGCCATCCAGGGCTGCGGCCAGCAGGGCGCGGGTCGCGGCGATGGGCATCCGCTTGCCGACCCCGAAGGCGCCGCCGGTCCAGCCGGTGTTGACCAGCCAGCAGGAGGCGCCGTGCTGGGCGATCTTGTCGGCCAGAAGCTTGCCATAGACCTCGGGACGGCGCGGCATGAAGGGCGCGCCGAAGCAGGTCGAGAAGGTCGGCACCGGCTCGACCACGCCGACCTCGGTGCCCGGGGTCTTGGAGGTGAAGCCGGACAGGAAGTGATACATCGCCTGCGCCGGGGTCAGCCGCGCGATGGGCGGCAGCACGCCATAGGCGTCGCAGGTCAGCATGATGATGTTTCTGGGATGCCCGCCCAGGCTGGTCGGCGAGGCGTTCGAGATCGCGTCCAGCGGATAGGCGCAGCGCATATTGTCGGTGATCGAGTTGTCCTCGAAGTCCAGTTCCAGGCTGTCCTCGTCGAAGACCATGTTCTCGATCACGGTGCCGAAGCGGGTGGTGGTGGCATGGATCTCGGGCTCGGCCTTGGCGGACAGGTTGATCGTCTTGGCGTAGCAGCCGCCCTCGAAGTTGAAGATGCCCGTGTCGGACCAGCCATGTTCATCGTCGCCGATCAGCACGCGCGAGGGATCGGCAGACAGGGTCGTCTTGCCGGTGCCCGAGAGGCCGAAGAACACCGCCGCGTCGTCGGGATCGCCCGGCGCGTGGTTGGCGCTGCAATGCATCGGCATGATGCCCTTGGCGGGCAGCAGGTAGTTCAGCAGGGTGAAGACGGATTTCTTGTTCTCGCCGGCATAGGCGGTGTTGGCGATCAGGATCAGCTTGGCATCGAAGTTCATCGCGATCACGGTCTCGGACCGGCAGCCGTGGCGGGCGGGGTCAGCCTTGAAGCCGGGGCAGTTGATGATCGTGAATTCGGGGGTGAAGCTTGCCAACTCGTCCGCCTCGGGGCGGCGCAGCAGGTGGCGGATGAAGAGGCCGTGCCACGCCATCTCGGTCACGACGCGCACGTCGAGGCGGTTGTCGGCATCGGCGCCGGCGAAGAGGTCCTGCACGAAGTAGTCGCGGCCCTTCATATGGGCCAGCATGTCGGCGTGCAGCAGGTCGAAGGCCTCCGGCGCCATCGGCTTGTTGTTCTCCCACCAGATCGAGTCCTCGACCGAAGCCGTTCGCACGACGAACTTGTCCTTGGGCGAGCGACCGGTATGAGCGCCGGTCGAGACGAGGAAGGTGCCGCCCAGGCCCATCCGGCCCTCGCCGCGCGCCACGGCCTGGGTCATCAGGGCGGGCTCGAGAAGGTTGTAATGGACCTGGCCCAGCCCCGCGATGCCCTGATCTTCCAGTCTGCAATGGGGGTTTACGCGCGTCGTCATGTCGGGGGCTCCGTGGGGTTTGGGGTCGGGTGCCCGGGACGGGCGGCTATCCCGGGCTATAGCACGGCGGATTCGGCACGGAACAAGGCAGCGCTAACGGTTAGCGGAAACAGTTAATGTTAACGCCAACAGGATGCCGATGACCCCGGATTGGGCAGGTGACGGGCGGATGACGCGCGGGTGACGGCGGGAAATTAACCCGGTTAGATCAGAATCGGACAGGGGGGTGATTCGGATGACGCAGCTGCACGCCACGACCGTGGCCCTGAACGGGGTGGGGCTGGTGATCCTAGGCCCCTCGGGGTCGGGCAAGTCCGGCCTGGCGCTGGAGCTGATGGCGGTGGGCGCCCTGCTGGTGGCCGATGACCGCACCGATCTGCGCCTGCAGGACGGCCGTCTGATCGCGCAGGCACCGCCCGCATTGCTGGGCCGGATCGAGGCCCGGGGGGTGGGGATCCTGTGGGCCCGGCCCTCGCCGCCGGTCCCGGTCGGGCTGGCCTGCGATCTGGGGCGCCCGGAAGAGGATCGCCTGCCACAGCTGCGCCACCAAGAGTGGCTGGGGGTCCGGGTTTCGCTTGTGCTGGGTCCCTATCGGCCCCATCTTTGCGCTGCACTGCGGCAGCTGATGCTGGGACGGCGTCTGGCATGACCGCCGCGCGCCCGGCGAAAGGAATGCGGATGGTTCAGGACGCTTTCGAGGAACAGGCCGCCCTGCGGGTGCAGCGGCTGGTGCTGGTCACCGGGCCCTCGGGTGCGGGGCGGTCCACCGCGATCAACGTGCTGGAGGATCTGGGCTTCGAGGCGATCGACAACCTGCCCTTGTCGCTGATCCCGCGCCTGCTGGACGGGCCGGCGCGGCCGGTGCCGCTGGCCCTGGGGCTGGATGTCCGGAACCGCGACTTTTCCGCCTTCAACGTGATCGAGCTGATCGACCGGCTGACCCGGCGCCCCGATTACGCGCCCGAAGTGCTGTATCTGGATTGCGACGCCGACGTGCTGGTGCGCCGCTACAGCGAGACGCGCCGCCGCCACCCTCTGGCCCCCGACGAGGCGCCGCTGGCAGGCGTGATGGCCGAGATCGACCTGCTGGCGCCGATCCGGGCGCGGGCCGATGTGCTGGTCGACACGACCGAGCTGTCGCCCCATGACCTCAAGGCCGAGCTGACGCGCTGGTTCGACCTGCGGCCCGACCGGCGGCTGAGCGTGTCGCTGCATTCCTTCAGCTTCAAGCGGGGCGTGCCGCGCGGGCTGGACCTGATGTTCGACTGCCGCTTTCTGGCCAACCCGCATTGGGAGCCGGGCCTGCGGCCGCTGGACGGGCGCGACGGGCGCGTGCAGGGCCATGTCGCGGCCGATCCGCGATTCGCGGAATTCTTTGACCGCACGCGCGGGCTGATCCAGTTCCTGCTGCCCGCCCATATGGACGAGGGCAAATCGCATCTGGCGGTGGGCTTCGGCTGTACCGGCGGGCAACACCGTTCCGTCACTTTGGTGGAAAAGATGGCTCTGGCGCTTGCAGATGCAGGCTGGCCGGTGTCAATAAGGCACAGGGAACTCGAGCGGCGGATCACGGCGCTGCCCTCCGGCACGGAGCCTGCGCCCCCAAGCGGGGCACGGGCGCTGCAGGGGCAGGCGTCATGACGGCTTTGACCCAAGGTTTTGGTGGAACGCGTTGATCGGAATTGTCATCGTAGCGCATGGCGGTCTGGCGCGGGAATATCTTTCCGCGGTGGAACATGTCGTAGGCCCGCAACAGGGCATTGCCGCGGTCGCGATCGAGGACGATCACGACCGCGCGGCCAAGACGGCTGAAATCCAGGCGGCGGCGGATGCGGTGGATCTGGGCGACGGGGTCGTGCTGGTGACGGATCTGTTCGGCGGCTCGCCCTCGAACCTGTCGCTGCCGGCCTGCGCGGTTCATGACCGGGCGATCCTCTATGGCGCGAATCTGCCGATGCTGGTCAAGCTGGCCAAGTCGCGGCACCTGTCGGTGCCCATCGCCGTGGGCTTTGCCAAGGATGCCGGGCGCAAATACATCAACAGCTACAATGTCCCGCCCGAAGCGGCCGCAGGTCGCGGGCGGCTGGCGCGATGACCGGCCCGGTGACCCGCGATCTGTCGATCATCAACGTCAAGGGCCTGCACGCCCGGGCCAGCGCCAAGTTCGTGGACCTTGTCGAGCGGTTCGATGCCCAGGCCCAGGTCGAGAAGGACGGGATGAGCGTCTCGGGCGATTCGATCATGGGCCTTCTGATGCTGACCGCCGCGCGCGGCAGCCAGATCCGGGTCACCACGACCGGCCCGCAGGCCGCCGATCTGGCCGATGCGCTGGAGGCCCTTGTCGGGGATTTCTTCGGCGAAGGCATGTAGTGCCCGATCCGACCTCCCGCGACCGCAAGACCTATCACCACGGCAATCTGCGTCAGGCGCTGGTCGAGGCCAGCGCCTCCCTGGTCGAGGAGCAGGGCCCCCAGGCCTTCACCCTGACCGAGGCCGCGCGCCGGGCGGGCGTCTCGCCCGCCGCGCCCTATCGCCATTTCAAGGGCCGCGAGGATCTGCTGGAGGAACTGGCGCGGCAGGGTTTCCTGGAATTTGCCGACAAGCTGCAGGTGGCCTTCGACGATGGCCGCCCGCGCCCGCTGAGCGCCTTCCTGCGGATGGGGCAGGCCTATCTGGATTTCGCCGCCGAACGGCCCGGGCATTACATGGCGATGTTCGAATCCGGCATCTCGATCGCCGGGAATGCCGATCTGGCCGCCGCCTCGGGGCGGGCGCAGGGGGTGCTGATCTCGGCCGCCGAGGCGCTGGCCGCGCGCCTGCCCGAGGGCAGCCGCCCTCCGTCGCGCATGGTCGCCAGCCATATCTGGGCGCTGAGCCATGGCGTGGTCGAGCTGTTCGGGCGCGGCAAGCCCGGCAGCCGCAGCCCGGTCGAGCCATCGGAAATGCTGGAAAGCGGCGCGATCATCTATCTGCGCGGGCTGGGCTTGATCCAGGACTGAAGATTTTTCGCGACAAATGTCTTGACGGACGGCCCGGCCTTCCCATCTATGTAAATGTAATTCACATTAGCATAGGGAGACACCAAAGATGACCACCGCAACCCCCGTGCTTCGACCCGCCTCGACCGAGGCCTCGACCGGGCAGCGCCTTGGCGATGTGCTGATGCGCGCCCGCGACTGGCTGGACGGGCGCGGCCGCCCCGCCTGGATCGTCGCGATGATCCTGGGCTTTATCGCCTTCTGGCCCCTGGGCCTGGCCCTTCTAACCTACATGATCTGGAGCAAGCGCATGTTCGGATGCAGCAAACGCAGCTATTCCACCCCTTCCGCCCCCACCTCGACGGGCAACACCGCCTTCGACGCCTATCGCGCCGAGACGCTGAAGCGCCTCGAGGACGAGCATCGCGAGTTCATGGATTTCCTGGCCAAGCTGCGCGAGGCCAAGGACAAGTCGGAATTCGACCAGTTCATGGACAAGCGCACCGCCAAGGCCGACGCGTAAGCGCGCAAGGCTCTGGGCTCAGGACACCGGGCGGGGCCGGGATGACCGGCCCCGTCCGTCATTCGCCGCGCGGAAAGCGGCGGGTCTCTTCCAGGTCGTTCAGGTCCATGTGGTTGCGCATGTACTGCTCGGACGCGCGCTGCAGGGGCTGATAGTCCCAAGGGTAGTAGGCGCCGTTGCGCAACGCCTCGTAGACGATCCAGCGGCGGGCCTGGGACTGGCGCACCTCGGCGTCATAGGCGTCCAGATCCCATCGCCGCGCGGCCATCGCGCGGAACCGCTCCAGCGTTTCGGCATGGGCGGGGTCCGGGGCCAGGTTGGTGCGTTCCCCGGGATCGGCCTGCAGGTCGAACAGCTGTTCGGGATCGGCGCGGCAGGCGGTGTATTTCCAGCGTCCGTCGCGTAGCGCCACCAGCGGGGTGATGCTGCCCTCGGCGGCATATTCCAAAGGCACGGGGCCGCGATCGCCCCCCTTGGCCAGCGAGACGCCGTCCGTCCAGGGCGCGATCTCGTCCATGGCCAGCCCGGCCAGATCGCAGAGCGTGGGCAGCACGTCCAGCGTGCTGACCGGCTGATCGACGCGCCCCGGCGCCAGTTCCGGCGCCGAAATCATCAGGGGCACACGGGCCGAGCCTTCGAAGAAGTTCATCTTGAACCACAGCCCCCGCTCGCCCAGCATCTCGCCATGGTCGGACAGGAACAGGATGATCGTGTCCTGCTGGCCCGTGGCCTCCAGCACGTCGAGGATCTGGCCGATCTTGTCATCGACATAGCTGATATTGGCGAAATAGCCCTGCCGCGCGCGGCGGATCTGGGCGTCGGTGATGTCGAAGGCCTGTGCGTCGCAGGCATCCATCAGCCGCTGCGCATGGGGGTCCATCTCCACGTAGGGGAGGGGCGCGGGCGGCTCCAGCTCGGGCACGCCCTCGTAGAGGTCCCAGTAGCGGCGCCGCGCCACGAAGGGATCATGAGGATGGGTGAAGCTGGCCGTCAGGCACCAGGGCCGGTCGTCTCCGCTGCGCGCCAGATCATAGAGCTTGCGGCAGGCCTGATGGGCCACGTCGTCGTCGTAATCCAGCTGGTTGGTGATCTCGGCCACGCCGGCGCCGGTGACCGAGCCCAGGTTGTGATACCACCAGTCGATCCGCTCGCCCGGCTTGCGATAATCCGGGGTCCAGCCGAAATCGGCAGGATAGATGTCGGTGGTCAGCCGCTCCTCGAAGCCGTGCAGCTGGTCGGGGCCGACGAAATGCATCTTGCCCGACAGGCAGGTGCGATAGCCCGCCCGGCGCAGGTGATGCGCATAGGTCGGGATGTCCGAGGCGAACTCGGCCGCGTTGTCATAGACCCGCGTGCGGCGGGGCAGCTGGCCCGACATGAAGCTGGCCCGCCCCGGCGCGCAGAGCGGGCTGGCGGTATAGGCATGGGCATAGCGGGCGGACCGTTCCGCCAGGCGCCGCAGGTTCGGGGTGTGCAGGAACGGGGCGGGGCCGTCGGGGAACAGGACCCCCGACAGCTGGTCCGCCATGAGGATCAGGATATTGGGCTGCACGGCTCTTATCCGGCCACCGCCGCCTGCACGGCATCCAGGCCCGGCTGGCCGTCCAGCGTGGTCACGCCGTCCAGCCACGGGGCCAGCGCGTCGGTGTTGTCGGCCATCCAGTCGCGCGCGGCCTCCTGCGGATCGGCGCCATCGTCCAGGATCGCGCCCATCAGCTGGTTCTCCATCGTCACGTCGAAGACCAGCTGCGTGAAGAGCCGCGCGGCATTGGGGCAGGTCTCGGCCCATTCGGCGCGGGCCAGCGTGTGGACGGTGGCGCCGCCGTAATCGGGGCCGAACTGCGCGTCGCCGCCCGACAGATAGGTGATCTCGATCGCCTCGTTCATCGGGTGCGGCGCCCAGGCCAGGAAGACCGTGGGGGTGTCGTCGTTGCGGGCGACCTGCGCCAGCATCGCCTGCTCGCCGGACTCGACCAGCTCCCAATCGCCCAGGCCGAAGGTGTCGGCGTCGATCATGCCCTGGATGTTCTGGTTGGCGGGCGCGCCGGGCTCGATGCCATAGATCTTGCCCTCGAACGCGTCGCGATGGGCGTCCAGATCGGCGAAATCGGCCACGCCGAGCGCGACAGCCGCCGGGTTGACGGCCAGCGTGAACTTGGCGCCCTCGAGGTTTTGCACCAGTTCGGTCACGCCGCCATCGGCGTCCAGATCGGCGCGGAAGCTGGCCTGCGCGGGCATCCAGTTGCCCAGGAACACGTCGGTCTGGGCGCCTTTCAGCGCCTCATAGCCCACCGGCACCGACAGGGTGGCGATGTCGGGCGTGTAGCCGAGCGCGTCCAGCAGCGCCGCCGCGACGCCGTTGGTCGCGGTGATGTCGGTCCAGCCGGGATCGGACAGACGCACCGTCGCGCAGCTGTCGGCGTCCTGGGCCAGCGCGGGCATGGCCGTGAGGGCAGTCAGCGCCAGGGCCGTGGCGAGGATCGGTCGGGTCATGGGTCTCTCCTGTCGGGTTGGTTGATTATCCGCTCAGTCAAGAACGGAGTCCCGGGGCGCGACCGTCCGAATGCGACATTCAGCGTGTCGGAATTGGCGTGTCGCCCCGATAGTCGTAGAATCCGCGCCCGGTCTTGCGGCCCAGCCAGCCCGCCTCGACATATTTGGTCAGCAGCGGGCAGGGGCGGTACTTGGTGTCGGCCAGCCCGTCATGCAGCACGTTCATGATCGCGAGGCAGGTGTCCAGGCCGATGAAATCGGCCAGCTCCAGCGGGCCCATCGGGTGGTTGGTGCCCAGCTTCATGGCGCTGTCGATCGAGCTGACCGAGCCCACACCCTCGTAGAGCGTGTAGACGGCTTCGTTGATCATCGGCATCAGGATGCGGTTGACGATGAAGGCGGGGAAATCCTCGGCGGTGGCCGAGGTCTTGCCCAGCTTCTCGACGACGGCGTGCAGCTCGCGATAGGTCGGCTCGTCGGTGGCGATGCCGCGGATCAGCTCGACCAGCTGCATGACAGGCACGGGGTTCATGAAATGGAAGCCCATGAACTTTTCGGGGCGGTCGGTGCGCGAGGCGAGGCGGGTGATCGAGATCGAGGAGGTGTTCGAGGTCAGGATCGTCTCGGGCTTCAGGTGCGGGACCAGATCCTCGAAGATCGCCTGCTTGACGGTCTCGCGTTCCGTGGCGGCCTCGATCACCAGATCGCACTGGCCCAGATCGGCCAGCTTCAGCGTGGTGCGGATATGGCCCATCGCAGTGGCCTTGACCTGGGCCGTGATCTTGTCGCGGCTGACCTGGCGTTCCAGATTGCGGTCGATCAGCGCGATGGCCTTGTCGAGCGCGTCCTGGCTGATGTCGGTCAGAAGGACGTCATAGCCCGCGACGGCGAAGACATGGGCGATGCCGTTGCCCATCTGACCCGCGCCGATCACGCCAACCGATTGAACCGCCATCCCGAACCCCCTGCTTGTTCCGGCGGACGATAGGGCGGGGCGGGACATGCTGCAATGCAAAACCGCCCCCTTTGGGAGGGGGCGGTCTGCGGAGGACTGCGGCGGGAGGGGGGCGCTGCCCCCCGTCGCGTGCCGCGACTCCCCCCGGGATATTTATGACCAAGATGAAGGGGTCAGAGTTTCTCGGTCAGTTCGGGGACGAGGGTGAAGAGATCGCCCACGAGGCCGTAATCGGCGACCTGGAAGATCGGGGCTTCCTCGTCCTTGTTGATGGCGACGATGACCTTGCTGTCCTTCATGCCGGCCAGGTGCTGGATGGCGCCCGAGATGCCCACCGCGACATAGAGGTCGGGGGCGACGACCTTGCCGGTCTGGCCGACCTGCCAGTCGTTGGGGGCATAGCCCGAATCGACGGCGGCGCGGCTGGCGCCGACGGCGGCGCCCAGCTTGTCGGCCAGCTGCTCGATCATCACGAACTGCTCCTTGGAGCCGAGCGCGCGGCCGCCCGAGACGACGCGGCCTGCCGAGGTCAGGTCGGGGCGGTCGCTTTCGGCGGTCTCATCGGAGAGCCAGCTGGACAGGGCCGGATCGGCGCCCGGGGTCGCGTCCGCGACGGGGGCGGCGGGGCCCTCGCCCGCGGCATCGAAGCTGGCGATGCGGATGGTCATGACCTTGGTGGTGTCCGAGGAGGTGACCGTCTGGATCGCGTTGCCGGCATAGACCGGGCGTTCGAACGTGTCCGCGTCGATGGCCGCCGAGACCTCGGAGAGGACCATCACGTCCAGAAGCGCCGCGACGCGGGGCATGATGTTCTTGGCATCCGTCGTGGCGGGGGCGACGATATGGCTGTAATCGCCCGCCAAAGAGACCATCAGCGCGGCGGTGGGTTCGGCCAGACGGTGACCGTAGAGCGGCGCCTCGGCTACGAGGACGCGGGACACGCCGGCGATGGTTGCGGCGGCCTCGGCGGCGGCACGGGCCTGGGCGCCGGCGCAGAGCACGGTGATGTCGCCGAGCGAGGCGACGGCGCTGACGGCCTTGGCGGTGGCGTCGCGGTTCAGCTCGCCGCCGGTGACTTCGGCCAGAAGAAGGACAGCCATCACACGACCCCCGTTTCTTTGAGTTTGGAGACCAGCTCGTCCACCGAGCCGACCTTGATGCCGGCCTTGCGGCCCTCGGGCTCGCGGGTGGCGGTGATCGTCAGGCGCGGGGTGACGTCGACGCCGTAATCGGCGGGCGTCTTCTCCTCCAGCGGCTTCTTCTTGGCCTTCATGATGTTCGGCAGCGAAGCATAGCGCGGCTCGTTCAGGCGCAGGTCGGCGGTGACGATGGCGGGCAGCTTGACCTCGATCGTCTGCAACCCGCCATCGACCTCGCGGGTGACGCGGGCCAGATCGCCCTCGACCTCCAGCTTGCTGGCGAAGGTGGCCTGGGACCAGCCCAGAAGCGCCGACAGCATCTGGCCGGTGGCGTTCATGTCGTTGTCGATGGCCTGCTTGCCGGCGATGACCAGCTGCGGCTGTTCCTGGTCCACGATGGCCTTCAGGATCTTGGCGACGGCCAGCGGCTCGATGTCCTGATGCACGTCATCGGCGGCGATGACCAGGATAGCGCGGTCGGCGCCCATGGCGAGCGCGGTGCGCAGGGTCTCGGCGGCCTGCTTGACGCCGATGGACACGGCGACGATTTCCGTCGCGACACCCTTTTCCTTGAGACGGATCGCCTCTTCGACGGCGATCTCGTCGAAGGGGTTCATCGACATCTTCACGTTGGCCAGATCGACTCCGGATCCGTCCGCCTTCACGCGGGCCTTCACGTTGTAGTCGATCACGCGCTTGACTGGCACGAGGACTTTCATGAGCCTCTCTCCCTTGATTGAGCGTCATCTGTCGGAGGGATTGTTAGACAGGGACGCCCGGCAATGACAGGGCAAAAACGTCGCGGGACGCAGCGTTTGCGCCTCCCGCGACGGGGTCGGGGCCTAGCGGCTGGCGCCCGGGACCCAGAGGATGTCGGCCGCGCCATTGTCGTTGACCACGCGGCCCGCGACGAACAGCCAGTCCGACAGCCGGTTCAGATAGCGGATCGCGGCGCCGTTCACGTCGCCGCCTGCCAGCAGCTCGGTCGCGCGGCGTTCGGCCCGGCGCGCGACGGTGCGCGACAGGTGCAGATGCGCGGCCAAGGGCGTGCCGCCGGGCAGGATGAAGCTGCGCAGCGGCGTCAGATCGGCGTTCATCGCGTCGATCTCGGCCTCCAGCCGGTCGACCTGGGCGTCGATGATGCGCAGGACCGGATAGCCCGCCTCGCCATCGGCGGCCATGTTGGGGCGCGACAGGTCGGCGCCCAGGTCGAACAGGTCGTTCTGGATCACCGCGATGCGCGCGGCCATGTCGCCGGTGGCATGCAGGCGGCAGAGGCCGAGCGTGGCGTTCAGCTCGTCCACCGTGCCATAGGCCTCGACCCGGGGATCGCTTTTGGCGACGCGGCTGCCGTCGGAGAGGGCGGTGACGCCCTTGTCGCCGGTGCGGGTGTAGATGCGGTTCAGGACGACCATCACGCGCCCCTCAGCCAGAGGAACAGCATCAGGATGACCAGCGCGCCGGCCTGGGCATAGAGGCGCCAGCGCATCATGCGGTTGCCGTTCTTGCGGTTGAACTCGCCGCCTTTGGCAAAGCCGCCGATGCCGGTCATCAGGATCGCGAAGACCACCCCGACAGCCAGCAGGGTGACGAGGAACAGGGATTGATCGGGCATGGGGGCACCGCCTTTCGGAGTTCAACCTAGTTCCGGCGCGCGAACCAGTCCAGAGCGCGGGTGGACAGAAGCCGCCGCGCCACCCCGGAAATGCGCGTGGGCGCCGTGACATAGTAGCGCGGGGCGGGGTTCGGGACCGTCAGCGCGGTCAGGATGCGGCTGCTGACGGCGCGCGGGGGCAGTTCGAACCGGTCCTTGCCCGAGGGTTCGTAGAGTCGTTTCAGCAGCGTCGCGCGGTACTGGTCGGCGCGCGGGCTGGCCTGCCAGTTCACCCACCGTTCGAAATGCGGGATGGCGTTCTCGCGGATGCGGCTGGTGATCGGGCCGGGCTCGATCAGGACGATCTTGACGCCGGTGCCGTGCATCTCCAGCCGCAGGACGTCTGTCAGCCCCTCCAGCGCGAATTTCGTCGCCACATAGGGGCCGCGCCACGGGATGCCGACCAGCCCCAGGACCGAGCTGATGGTGATGATCCGCCCCGCGCCCTGTGCGCGGAACTGCGGGATCAGCCGGGTGGTCAGGTCATGGGTGCCTAAGAGGTTCACCTCGAAGATCGCGCGCAGGGCGCCGCGCGGCATGTCCTCGACGGCGCCGGGCAGGGCGAAGGCGGCATTGTTGACCAGCGCGTCCAAGGGGCCGCCCGCCAGCGCGGCCTCGGCGCATTCGGCGACGCTGGCCTCGTCGGACAGGTCCAGATGCAGGCATTCCATCCCCTCGGCCCGACGGGCGGCGATATCCTCGGGGCGGCGGCAGGTGGCCACGACCTGCCAGCCGCTGGCCTGCAGGTGCCGCGCGGCGTCCAGGCCAATGCCCGACGAGCAGCCGGTGATCAGGACG
Source organism: Paracoccus gahaiensis (assembly GCF_005048225.1). Taxonomy (GTDB): domain Bacteria; phylum Pseudomonadota; class Alphaproteobacteria; order Rhodobacterales; family Rhodobacteraceae; genus Paracoccus; species Paracoccus gahaiensis. The sequence continues at coordinate 4,356 of NZ_SUNI01000033.1, read as the reverse complement.
CGCCTCACGGCGCCTGCGTCGACAGGAACTGGCCCGAGACGAACCCCTCCTGCCCCGAGGGCGCGCGGATCTGCATCCATTCGCCGCCCAAGGGTCCGAGCGCCTCGACGGCGGTGCCGCCATCGAGGCCGGTGACGACCGGATTGTCCGTGCCGGGGCCCGAACGCATGTTCACCCGGGTGGCGGTGACATAGAGGGTGGCGCCCGCCTCGCCCGGGGGCAGGTCGGGCGCGGGGGTTTCCTCCGCGAATTCGGGCGAGGGTTCCAGCGGCGGGCCGGGAAAGCGCGGCGCCTGCTCGGGGGTCTGGCTGGCGGCGGGCACGATCCCCGAGGGCGCCTCGGGCGCCAGGGGGGCGGCGGGCGCGGGTGGATCAGACTCGGCGGGTTGCGGGGTCATGGTGGCCGAGGAGGGCGTGACCGGTGCGCGCTCGGGCGCCGCACCATCGCCCAGCTGCCACAGCGCGAGGACCAGCACGGTCAGGGTGGCGAGTATCAGCAGTCCCAGCCTGATCATGTCGCGCCGTCCCCTGTCGCCGCACCCGTTCGGTCGGTTCGCGCGGACAACGCCGCCCGCCCGCAGGCGTTCCCGGGCGGCGTTTTTCGATCTGGACCCCTCGGGCGCGGCGGCCTATCCACGTCCCATGTCCGATGATCTCATTCCCGACCCCGAAAAGGGCACCGTCAGCGAACCCCTCAGCCGCGCGATCGGCGAGCGCTACCTGACCTATGCACTGTCCACGATCATGCACCGCGCGCTGCCCGATGCCCGCGACGGGCTGAAGCCGGTGCATCGCCGCATCCTCTATGCCATGCGCGAATTGCGTCTGGCGCCGAACGGGCCGTTCCGCAAATCGGCCAAGATCACCGGCGACGTGATGGGCAACTATCACCCGCATGGCGACGCGGCGATCTATGATGCGATGGCGCGGCTGGCCCAGGATTTCGCCATGCGCTATCCGCTGGTCGACGGGCAGGGCAACTTCGGCAATATCGACGGCGACAACCCCGCCGCCGCCCGCTACACCGAGGCGCGTCTGGCGGCGACCTCCGAGGCGCTGATGGAGGGGCTGACCGAGGATTCGGTCGATTTCCGCCCCAATTACGACGGCACCCTGTCCGAGCCGATCGTGCTGCCCGCCGCCTTCCCGAACCTGCTGGCCAATGGCGCCTCGGGGATCGCGGTCGGCATGGCCACCAACATTCCGCCGCACAACCTGCACGAGGTCGTGGATGCCTGCCTGCATCTGATCAAGATGCCCGATGCGCGCGACGACACGCTGGCCACGCTGATCAAGGGCCCCGACTTCCCGACCGGCGGCGTGCTGGTCGAGAGCGCCGAGAGCATCGCCGAGACCTATCGCACCGGCCGCGGCGCCTTCCGCGTGCGGGCCCGGTGGGCGCAGGAGGATCTGGGCCGCGGGCTGTGGCAGATCGTCGTGACCGAGATCCCCTATCAGGTGCAGAAATCCAAGCTGATCGAGCGGCTGGCCGAGCTGATCCAGACGCGCAAGATCCCGATCTTCGCCGATGTGCGCGACGAATCCGCCGAGGACATCCGCATCGTGCTGGAGCCCAAGGCCCGCACCGTCGATCCCGAGCAGCTGATGGGCGCGCTGTTCCGCAACAGCGACCTGGAGCTGCGCTTCAACCTGAACATGAACGTGCTGATCGACGGGCGCGTGCCCAAGGTCTGTTCGCTCAAGGAGGTGCTGCGCGCCTTCCTGGACCACCGCCGCGAGGTGCTGGTCCGCCGCGCCGCCTATCGGCTGGAGAAGATCGCCGCCCGGCTGGAGGTGCTGGAGGGCTATCTGGTCGCCTATCTGAACCTCGACCGGGTGATCGAGATCATCCGCACCGAGGACGAGCCCAAGGCCGTGATGATGGCCGAGTTCGGGCTGAACGACGTGCAGGTCGAGGCGATCCTGAACATGCGCCTGCGCGCGCTCCGCAAGCTGGAAGAGATCGAGCTGCGCGCCGAACGCGACGCGCTGCTGTCCGAACGCGAGGGGCTGCAGGCCATGCTGGACAGCGAGGAGGCGCAATGGGCGCAGATCACCGACCAGCTGAAGCAGGTGCGCAACCTCTTCGGCAAGTCGCGCCCCGAGGGCCAGCGCCGCACCACCATCGGCGAGGCGACCGAACTGCCCGCCATCGACCTCGATTCGATGATCGACCGCGAGCCGGTGACGGTGATCCTGTCGAAGATGGGCTGGATCCGCAGCATGAAGGGCCACCAGCCGCTGGAGGCCGAGCTGAAGTTCAAGGACGGCGACGGCCCGGGACAGGCGCTGCATGCCGAGACGACCGACAAGCTGATGATCTTCGCCTCAAACGGCCGGTTCTACACGCTGCCCGCCAATACGCTGCCCGGCGGGCGCGGCATGGGCGAGCCGCTGCGCCTGATGGTCGATCTGCCCAACGAGGCGCAGATCATCGCGCTGTTCCCGTGGCGGGCGGGGGCGAAATACCTGGTCGCTTCGAAGGATGCGAACGGCTTCGTCGTGAACTCGGCCGACATCCTGGCGCAGACCCGCAGCGGCAAGCAGGTGCTGAACGGCGAGGCGCTGCTGTGCAAGCCCGTGCAGGGCGACCATGTCGCGGTGGTCGCCGGAACCCGGCGGATGCTGGTCTTCCCGCTGGCCGAGCTGCCCGAGATGTCGCGCGGCAAGGGCGTGCGGCTGATGAAGCTGAACCCGGGCGGGCTGTTCAAGGACGAGGTCCTGACGGATGCCGAGACGCTGACCCTGGCACAGGGCCTGTCCTGGCCCATGGGCGGCGGCAAGACCCGGACCGAGCCCGACCTGTCGGACTGGCTGGGCAAGCGCGCTTCGGCCGGCCGCATGGCGCCGCGCGGCTTCCCCCGCAACAACCGCTTCGCCTGAACGAAGGGCGAGGCGCCGCAAGAGGGGCTCCGCCCCGCTCGCCGCTGCGCGGCGGCCTCCCCGGGATATTTGGGCCAAGATGAAAGAGCGGGGTGCGGACATGACGGCGCCCTGCCGTGACGGCCCCGGGGAGGGCGGCCCGGCAGGGCGCTTTCACCTTGGGCGGTCATCGGCGTCCCCGCCTGTACCGCCCCTCCATCCTCGCGCGAAGATCTTTCATCTTGGTTAAAATATCCCCGCCGGAGGCTCTTTCTTTTCGGCAGGGATGCTACAGACCGCCGCCGCCGACCGAGCCGAAATATTCGCCGGTGATGTAGCTGGCCTCGTCCGAAGCAAGCAGCACATAGATCGGCGCGATCTCGACCGGCTGGCCCGGGCGGCCCAGGGGCTGGCTGGCGCCGTGTTCCTGCGCCTTGTCGGTGGGCTGGCCGCCGCTGATCTGCAGCGCGGTCCAGTAGGGGCCGGGGCAGACGGCGTTCACGCGGATGCCGCGCGGGGCCAGCTGCTTGGCCAGGGATTGGGCGAACGCGACGTTGGCCGCCTTGCTTTGTGCATAGTCGAAGAGATGCGCCGATCCCGAGAAGGCCTGCACCGAGGAGGTGATGATGATCGAGCCGCCGGCCTCCATATGGGGCAGGGCGGCGCGGGTGACCCAGAAGGGCGCGTAGATGTTGGTCTTCATCGTCGCGTCGAAATCCTCGGTCGTCAGGTCTTCCAGCCGGTTGCAGAATTGCTGGCGGCCGGCATTGTTGACCAGGATGTCCAGCCCGCCCAGCTGCGAAGCGGCGCTTTCGACCATCTCCTTGCAGAAGCCCTCGTCGCGCAGATCGCCGGGGATGGCGACGGCGGTGCGGCCCTCGGCCTCGATGGCGACGACGACGCGATCGGCGTCAGGCTGCTCGTCGGGCAGGTAGGTGATCGCCACGTCGGCGCCCTCGCGGGCATAGGCGATGGCGGCGGCGGCGCCGATGCCGCTGTCGCCGCCGGTGATCAGGGCGCGCTTGCCCTTGAGCCGGCCGCTGCCGCGATAGCTGGTCTCGCCATGGTCGGGCAGGGGGTCCATCTTCTGCGCCAGACCCGGAAAGGCCTGTTCCTGCGCGGGAAAATCGGGGATCGGCAGGCTGGGGTCGGAGATGGCGCCGCTGCGGAAGGGGGGACGGGCGGGGGTGTCGGACATGGGAGCCTCTTGTGCTTCGTGTTCGCGGGGCAACGGCGCAGGCTGGCGAATGTTCCAAGAGGGCCAAGGGTGCCGGGTCGCGCGGCCCGGGGCGGGCAACTGACATTACTCCCCCGCAAACCGAAAGGGCCGCCCTTTCGGACGGCCCCTGTCGTGGGTTCACGTGGCCTTGCCCTTTCGGGCGCGGATCACTTGATGATCTTGGAGACCACGCCGGCGCCGACGGTGCGGCCGCCTTCGCGGATGGCGAAGCGCAGCTTCTCTTCCATCGCGATCGGGGCGATCAGCTCGACCTCG
>NZ_SUNI01000032.1 GCF_005048225.1 Paracoccus gahaiensis | reverse complement strand
CGCCGGACGCTTGCGCTAACCGAGGGTTCCACGCCCGGCGCGCTTGCCCTGAAACCATCCGCCGACTACCAATCTCAAACCGGCAGACTCTCGTTATGACCGAGGGACCCACGGGGGGCAGGTCAGCCGCCATCGCCACGCGCAGGACGTTGCTGGGGATCACGATCGATGCCAACCCGCGCTTTTGGAAGTGCAAATCAGATAGCAACACGAGCGTTTTGCCCTGGGGGCTTGGCGTCGCGCCCTCAAGCTCTATCCTGCATGTACAAATGGGAGGGAGTATCATGAAACATACCAAGACTCAGAGGGCGGGATCCGGGACCAGGATCGCCGCGATCCTGCTGGCGGGCACGCTTGGGCAGGTGACGATGGCAGGCGCACAGGAAAGCCCGGAGCGGGACGAGTTCTTCTGGCTGGCGCAGATGAACAAGGCCAGTCTGGTCATCAATAGCCAAGAAGGGTTGCTGGATCCCGATCTTGCCCCGGGGATCGCCGAAGCGCTGCGCGAGGTGATCGAGGCGGGCGACGCCCCCGATGGCGAACGCCCCCGCACCGTGATCAGCTTCGAGCCGCTGCTGATCGAGGCGGGTGGAACAGAGGTCACGCTGCTGCATGCCGGGCGCTCCAGCCAGGACATGCATGCGACCTTCCGTGCGGCCATGTTGCGCGACAAGCTGCTGGAACTGGCCGACCAGTTGCATGTCACCACCACCACGCTTGTCGATCTGGCCGAGCGTCACGCGGGCACCGTCGTGCCCAACTACACCAACGGGGTCGCGGCACAGCCGAACAGCTTCGGTCACTACCTGTTGGGACATGCAGCGGGTCTGGACCGGGATGCGCAGCGTATCCGCGAGGCCTATGCCCGCATCGATCGCAGCGCGATGGGGACCACGGTCCTGAATGGCACCAGCTGGCCACTGAACCGCCAGCACATGGCCGATTATCTTGGTTTTGCGGGCCTGGTGGAGAATGCCTATGACGCCTCGCAAATTTCCTCCATGGATCACCCCGTCGAGGTGGCCAGCATTGTCACCTCGGTGGCACTTCACAGCGGCAATTTCGTCGAGGACGTGATGACGCAATATGCCCAGACCCGCCCGTGGATGCTTCTGGAAGAGGGTGGCGACAACACCTATGTGTCCTCCGCGATGCCGCAGAAGCGCAATCCCGGGCTGCTGAACAACACGCGCAGCGATGCCTCGCAGGCCATTGTGCTGGCGATGGGACCGGTCATCCAGACCCATAACATCACCCCCGGCATGCCCGACCCCAAGGGCGCATCCGACAACGCCGCGATGGTCGACGCGGGTATCGGTGTTCTGTCCCGTCTGGATACGGTGTTGAATGCGCTTGTCATTGATGAGGAACGTGCGCTGGAGGAGCTGAACAGCGACTGGACTGCTTCGCAGGAGATTGCCGATCGTCTGATGCGCGATCATGGCCTGCCGTTCCGCGAAGGTCATCACGTCGCCTCCGAGATCGTCACCTATGCCCGCCAGAACGGACTCGGACCCCTGGATTTTCCCTATGCCGAAGCGCAGCGGATCTATGCTGAAAGCGTCACCGGAACGGATGCTCCGTCCGAGATGCCCCTGACGGAAGACGAGTTTCGCCGAACCCTCGACCCGGTGGCGATCATTCAAGCCCGTGCCACCTCGGGCGGTCCGCAGCCCGACGAGATGACGCGCATGATCGGCACCGCCCGCGCTCGGCTGGACGGTCATGCCGGGTGGATAGCGGAACGACGCGCGGTGGTCACCAGCGCGCTTCAGACGCTCGATGGAGATTACCAGACCTTGGCCAAAACCGACTGAGGCGGGTGCAAACCAAGCGCTCTGTTCTTGTCGGGGCCCACTGAAGGTGACCCACACACGGTTTGCAACAGAACCAACCCTCTCCTAGAGCCCTCCCACCGGGGGCTGGGCATCCGCTGGAATGGGACAGCTATAGGGCTGATCGGCCAGATGCTCCGCATGGGCAGCCTTGGCGGCGGTGATCAGGCCCGGATCGGTCAGCGCTGCATGGGCCGTCGCGGCCATGACCTTGGCCGCGTGCAGCATGCCCTTGTGCGCGGCGGGGGCCTTGCCCTGTGCGGTCTGCTGCCAGCTGTGAAGTGCGGTGCCCACCGCGCAGGTGGCCACACGGGCTTGCACCGTCGGCACCGCCCAGCTGACATCTCCGACATCGGTCGATCCCATGCCGCCCATGAACGGACGGTCCAGCGGCGCGATGAAATCGCACAGGGGCAGGTCGTAATCGGGCTTCATCGCCAACCGCTTGAAGGTGTCGGCGATGTCCTCTCGCGTCAGGCTGTCCCGGATGGCGGTCGCGAAGGCCGCGTCCTGGGCGTCGAAGGGGACCGGGCCCAGGGCCTCGAACTGGGCCTGCATGGCGCGCGACAGGGGCAGGTTCTCGGTCAGGTTCGACACGGCAGAGAACACGCGCGAGGTCACGGTCGTTCCCGACATCAGCGCGGCCCCATCGGCGATCCTGCGCACCCGGTCGACCAGCGAGGACAGGCCCGCCAGATCGGGGCTGCGGATCAGCTGGCGCACGGTGGCCTTGGCCTGCACCACGTTGGGCGCGATGCCGCCCGCGTCCAGATAGGCGTAATGCACCCGCGCCGCGTCGGGCATATGCTCGCGCATGTAGTTGATGCCGATGTTCATCAGCTCGACCGCATCCAGCGCGGAGCGGCCCAGTTCCGGCGCGCCCGCCGCATGGGCGGCCTTGCCGTGGAACGTGAAATCGATCCGTGTATTGGCCAGGGATCGCATGTCATCGACCGCGTTGAAGCTGGCCGGGTGCCAGGTGATGGCTATGTCCACATCGTCGAACAGACCGTCGCGGACCATGTAGGTCTTGGCCGCGCCGCCCTCCTCGGCAGGGCAGCCGTAATAGCGCACGCGACCGGCGATGCCTTGCGACTCCAGCCAGTCCTTGACGGCGGTGGCCGCCGACAGGGCCGCCGAACCCAGCAGGTTGTGCCCGCAGCCATGGCCGAAGCCATGGTCGGCGATCTGGCGGGGTTCGGCCAGGCCGGGTTCCTGGCTGAGGCCCGGCAAGGCGTCGTATTCGCCCAGGATGGCGATGATGGGGCCGCCCTGCCCCGCCTCGCCCATCACGGCGGTCGGGATGCCAGCCAGGTTTTCGGTCACGCGAAAGCCCTGATCGCGCAGCATCTGCGTGTGGGCGGCGCAGGATTGCACCTCGCCATAGGCCAATTCGGGTGTGTCGAACACGCGATCGGCCAAGTCGGTGAATTCGGCGGCGCGGGCATCGACCAGCGGCCAGATCGGATTGTCGTTTCGCATGGGGGTCTTCCTTTGGTCGTTCAGGCGCGGTCGTTCAGGTGGCAGGCCGACAGGCGGCCGGGAGCCACCTCTTTGAGCGGCGGCACCTCGACGCGGCAGCGGTCATGGGCGTGCGGACAGCGGGGGTGGAAATGGCAGCCCGACGGCGGGTTCAGGGGCGAGGGGATCTCGCCCTTGATGGCATGATAGGACTTCTTGCCGGTCTCGAAGGTGGGGATCTCGCTGACCAGCGCTTGCGTGTACGGGTGATTGGGGCGGGCGATTAGATCCTCGGCCTCGCCCAGTTCGACCAGCCGGCCCAGATACATCACCGCGATCCGGTCCGAGATATGTTCGACCACGCCCAGATCATGGCTGACGAACAGGTAGGTCAGGTCAAAATCCTGCCGCAGTTTCACGAACAGGTTCAGCACCTGCGCCTGGATCGACACGTCCAATGCCGCCACGGATTCGTCGCAGACCAGAAAATCGGGGCGCACCGCCAGTGCGCGGGCGATGCCCACCCGCGCGCGCTGCCCGCCCGAGAACTGGTGCGGGTACCGCTTGCCCATGCTGGGATCCAGGCCGACCTGTTCCAGCATCTGCTCGACATAGGCGGGGATCTCGCGCCGGGGCACGATGCCGTGGACGCGGGGTGCCTCGCCCACGATGTCGCGGACCTGAAGGCGCGGGTTCAGCGACGACATGGGGTCCTGAAAGATCATCTGGATCTTCAGGGCAGCGTCGCGCGCGGCAGCGCCCTTCAGATCCGCCACGTCCTGCCCGTTATAGAGAATGCGCCCTTGGCTGGGCTTGGTCAGCCCGGCCACCATGCGCCCGAGCGTGGACTTGCCGCAGCCGGATTCGCCAACCAGCCCCAGAACCTCGCCTCGGCGGATGTCCAGGTCGATGCCATCGACCGCATGGACGGTCACGGGGGCAAGCTTGGCGCCCAAGCGACGGGCGGTGCGTTCGGCGATGTCCAGATCCTTGGAGAACCGCTTGGACAGGCCCTCGATCTGCAGAATGGGGGCTTCGGTCACGGCGTGGCCTCGTGGTCGGCATGGGGGTGGTGGCAGCGCACCTGACGGTCGGGACCGGCGGGTGTCAGGGCGGGTTCGACCTGGCAGGCCGCATCGGCGCGCGGGCAGCGGGGTGCGAACTTGCAGCCCTGCGGCAGGTTCAGAAGCGATGGCGTCATGCCCTTGATCTGGGTCAGCATCGCCCCGTGGCGCTTGCCCTGCGGCACGCTGTCGATCAGTCCGCGCGTATAGGGATGGCGGGGATTGGCGATGATCGCGGCCGTGGGGCCGTCCTCGATGATGCGGCCCGCATACATGACCGCCAGGCGGTCGGCCAGGCCCGACACCACGGCCAGATCATGGGTGATCCAGATCAGCGCGGTGCCCGATTGGGCGCACAGTTTCTGCACCTCGGACAGGATCTGGGCCTGGATGGTCACGTCCAGCGCGGTGGTGGGTTCGTCCGCAATGATCAGGTCGGGCTTGTGCAACAGCGCGATGGCGATGGCCACCCGCTGGCGCATACCGCCCGAGAACTGGTGCGGATAGCTTTTCAACCGCTCGTCCGGGGACGAGATGCCGACCTGCACCAGCGCCTCACGACAGCGCCGCAAGGCCTCGGCCTTCGAGACGTTCTCGTGCGCGCGCACCGTCTCGACCATCTGCGTATCGATGCGCAGGACCGGGTTCAGGGTCATCATCGGATCCTGAAAGATCATCGCGATCCGCTTGCCGCGCAGGGACCGCATGACCGGCTCGCCGCCGGCGATCAGGTCGGTGCCGTCAAAGATCACCTGCCCCCCGGCGACGCGGCCCGGCGGATCGACCAGCCCCAGGATCGAGAACCCGGTGACCGACTTGCCCGATCCGGATTCGCCGACCAGACCCAGGATCTGGCCCTTTTCCAGCGAGAAGCTGACCTTGTCCACCGCCTTGGCCACGCCGTCGCGGGTGAAGAAATGCGTCTGCAGGTCGCAGACATCCAGAAGGGCGCTCATGTCTGCAACCTCGGGTTCAGGACATCGCGCAGGCGGTCGCCCACGACGTTGATGGCGATGATGGTGACGACCAGCGCGATGCCGGGAAAGACGCTGACCCAGTAGCGGCCCGACAGCAGGTAGTCATACCCGTTGGCGATCAGCAGCCCCAGGGATGGTTCGGTGATGGGCACGCCGACGCCCAGGAAGGACAGCGTCGCCTCCAATGCGATGGCCTGCGCGATCTGCACGGTGGCCACGACGATCAGCGGCGGCACGCAATTGGGGAGCAGATGGCGAAACATGATCCGCCGGTTGGACAGGCCCAGGCAGCGGGCGGCGTCGATGTAATCCTTGCGCGTCTCGACCATGGCAGAGCTTCGCACGGTGCGCGCGTAATAGGCCCATTGCACGATCACCAGCGCCAGGATCACCTTGTCCACCCCGCGCCCCAGCAAGGCCAGCAAGATCAGCGCGATCAGGATGGCGGGAAAGGACAGCTGCAGATCGACGATGCGCATCACGATGCTGTCGAAGCGCCCGCCGAAATAGGCGGCGGCAACGCCCACGATGGTGCCGATGGTGATCGCCAGCGTCAGCGAGACGACCGCCACCATCAGGCTGATGCGCAGCCCGTACATGATGCCCGACAGCATGTCCCGGCCCTGCTGATCGGTGCCCAGCCAGAAGGTCTGGCCAGTGGCAAAGCTGGTCTCTCCGGGCGGCAGGCCGCCATCCATGATGCTCAGTTGCATCAGGTCATAGGGGTTCTGCGGCGCGATCCAGGGCGCGGCGATGGCGATCAGCGCGATCAGCACGAACAGGATCAGGCCGATGACGGCGATAGGGTCCTCGACGAACTGCTTGGCGATGCGCTTGGCGGGGCTGTCGATGCGGACCGGGGCGGGGGTTGCGATCTCGGTCATCCCTTCATCTCCGACAGGCGGATGCGGGGATCCAGCAGCGAATAGATCACGTCCACAAGCAGGTTGATGCCCACGATGATCAGCACCGTCAGCATCAGATAGGCCACGATCACCGGGCGATCCAGCAGGTTGATGCTGTCGATCAGCAGCTTGCCCATGCCCGGCCAGGCAAAGACCGTTTCCGTCACGATGGCAAATGCCACCATGGACCCCAGCTCCAACCCGATGATGGTCACGACCGGGATCATGATGTTCTTCAGCACATGGACCAGCACCACGCGGCGGGGCGACAGTCCCTTGGCGCGGGCGAACTTGACATAGTCCTGCATGCAGACCTCGCGTGTGTTGGCGCGGGCCAGGCGGATGATCAGCGACATCTTGAACAAAGCCAGATTGATGGCGGGCAGGATCAGATGAGACAGCCCGTCCCAGGTCAGGAAACTGACCTGCATGCCCAGAAACTCTGTCGTCTCGCCGCGCCCGCCGGCGGGCAGCCAGCCCAGCAGCACCGCGAAGACCAGGATCAGCAACATGCCCTGCCAGAAGTTCGGCAGCGAGAACCCCAGGATCGAGCCTCCCATAATCGTGCGCCCGGCGATGCTGTCGGGGCGCAGCCCGGCCCAGACCCCAAGCGGGATGCCGATGCCCACCGACAGGGCCAGCGCGACCAGCGCCAGCTCCATCGTGGCGGGCAGGCGGTCCAGGATGATTTCCAGCGCGGGACGGCCATAGACGAAGGAGGTCCCAAGATCGCCCTGCAACGCGTTCCAGACGAAGATGCCGAACTGTTCATAGAGCGGCCGGTCCAGGCCAAGCCGTTCGACGGTCGCGGCGATCTGGGCCTGCGACGCCTCGGGGCTGACCAGCACATCGACGGGATTGCCGATGAAGAAGACGCCGAGGAAGACCAGCACGGCCATGGCCATGACGGCCAGCAGGCTTTGACCCACGCGGCGGACAAGATAGACGATCATGATGGGGTCCCTGTGATCGGGCCGTGATCCGGCACCCCGTATCGGGGGTGCCGGAGGGGCGCATCATTCAGCTGCGGATTTGACTTCGGCGGCCAGCGTGTATTGATCCACCCGCGGCTCGTAGGTCAGATCAGGCTTCATCGCCCACACGGTCTGCTCGTAATGCAGCGGGATGATGCCGTAATCGTCCAGCACCAAGGTCTGGGCATCCTGCAGCATCTGGTCGCGGGCCTCATCGTCGATGGTGGCCATGGCGGTCATCAGCAGCTCGTCCATCTCGGGGTTGGAGTAGCGGCCGGCATTGGTCGGCCCCATCCCCAGGGTTTCGTCATAGGTCGCCACCAGCGACTTCAGCGGCGAGGACATGTCACCCGACGACGCCCCCCAGCCCGCCAGATAGACCGGAAACTCCAGCGCATTCCGGCGCGAGAAGAACTGGCTTGCGGTGCTGGCATCGACGCTGACGCTGATGCCGATCTGGGCCAGCATCTGGGCGACGGCCTGAGCCACCTGCTCGTCATTGATGTAGCGATCGTTGGGCGTGCCAAGCGTGATCGAGAAGCCGTCGGGATAGCCCGCCTCGGCCAGCAACTCGCGGGCGCGTTCGGGGTCATAGGCCTCGACCGGGCGTTCGGAGGTGCCGAACATCGGCGGCGGCAGCAACTCGCCCGCAGCCTGGGCATAGCCGCCCATGATCCGTTCGGTGATGGCCTCGCGATTGATCGACATCGAGATCGCCTGCCGCACCCGCGCGTCCAGCAGCGGGTTTTCCCCGTCGGTGCCGCCGATGCCGGGCGCGTCCTCTTGCTGCAGCATGTGCAGATAGATCACCCGGTTGGAAAGCGCGTCGACGATGGTGAAGCCGTCCTGCTCGATCCGCGGGATATCCTGGATGGGCGGGGATTCGATCATGTCCACATCGCCTGCCAGCAGCGCCGCGACGCGGGGGCCGTCGCTGGTGATCGGCCGCATCGTGACCTGTTCCCATTGCGGGGTGCCACCCCAATATCCGTCAAAGCGGGTCACGACCACCTCGGACCCACGATTGTAACGGTCGAGGATGTAGGGGCCGGTACCCACCGCGACCGCCGGGTCGTTGAAGGCAGGGGCCTGCGGCACGTCGCCCATGCCCTCGCAGGTGCCGTCGGGGCCGTAGGTCACCTGGTCGTCAGCGCCGAGCGCATTGGCCGACAGGATCGCCAGGCTCCACAGGTCGACGGGCAGCAGGGGGTTGGTGGCGGTGGTGGTGATCGTCAGGGTGTGATCATCCTCGGCCGCCATGTCGGCGATACCGCCGGTGAAGATGGTATAGGCCGAGGGCGAGTTCTCCACCAGCGGCACCCGGCAGAACGAATAGATCACGTCGCGGGCGGTGAAGTCGCTTCCGTCGTGGAATTTGACGCCCTGACGCAGCTTGAAGCGCCACGTCGTGTCATCCACCGCCTCCCAGCTTTCGGCCAGGCCCGGGGTGACCATCTGCAACGCATCCTGCGTGGTCAGCGCCTCGAAGATGTTCTTGGACACCTGGATGTTGGTCGACAGCTGATGGAACTGCGGATCCATCGAGGTGGCCTCGGATTTCAGGCCGATGGACAGGTTCTGCGCCGCGGCCGGGGCAAGGCCCGCCGCCATGACGCCCGCAATAAGGGGCAAGCCGAAAGCTTTCACTGGAAGATCCTTTCTGTTGGTCACCTGCGGATCGGTCGCCCCGTGGTTGGTTCCTCGGTGGTGCAATCCCGCTTGCGTTCAGGGTATGATGCGATAATCAGAAGTCAATCATGATTATCGATGCGTTTTGCTCATAGGGTAACGATGGAACGGGATGACGCTGCCACCGATCGGGATCGACGCGCCGGAATTTCCCTGCGTGAACTGGAAGTTCTGCAAGCTTTGGTCGCTTCCGGCACGGCCATCAGCGCGGCGCGCAAGTTGGACATTTCGCAATCCGCTGTCAGTCGCAGGCTGGCGCAATTGGAGGAACGGCTTGGCTTCAAGCTGTTCCTGCGCACCAATGGCCGGCTGGTCCCCACCGTCGAGGCATTGTCGCTGAGCGAGCAACTGGCCCCGGTGCTGGACACGCTGGCCCGCCTTGTCCACCGTGCCGACCAGCCCCGCGCGGCGCATGCGGGGGCGCTGTCCATCGTGGCTCCGCCGACCATTGCGCACCGGTTCCTGCCGAACCGGATCGCGACTTTCAAGCGGGCAAATCCCGGCTGCCAGATCACCTTCGATGTGCTGGCCAGCGACAGCCTGCTGACCGGCATCGCCGAAGGGCGCTTCGATATCGGGATGACCGACAGCACCGTTGCCCATGAAGGCATCACTTCGGAGCTTCTGCTGGAAACACAGGCAATCTGTGTCTTGCCCCAGGACCATCATCTGGCCGCCTTCGAGGTGATCCGCCCCGAGGATCTGCAGGGCGAATCCTTCATCGCGCTCTCGCGCCGCCATTCCAGCAGGGCCGCCATCGACCGCCTGTTCGACAGGGCCGGGCTGAACCTGAAAATCGTGCTGGAAGCGTCGACCAATGTTTCGGTGATCCAGTTCGTCCGCGAGGGGCTTGGCATCTCGCTGCTGAACCCGTTCCCCCTGGTCCATCAGATGGGCGATCAGGTGGTGATGCGGCCCTTCCTGCCGGCAATCCGCTACAGCACCCATTTCCTGCTGCCCTCCAGCCGGGCGCCATCGGCGGTCACCCGAGCCTTCATCCAGGATGTGACCGCCAGCCTGGACCGTACCGCCTATCCAAGCCCCTCACCCGCCCTGACATGAAGGAAACCCGATGCAGACCCTGTCCAGCCAGCAGATCCTGGCCGATCTGGTTGCTTTCGACACGACCAGTCACAAATCAAACTTGGCACTGATCGACCATGTGCGCGACTACCTCGCCGGATACGGCGTGGACAGCCGGCTGGTCATTGATGCGACAGGGCAAAAGGCCAATCTGTGGGCGACGATCGGGCCTGCCGATCAGCCCGGCGTGATCCTGTCGGGTCATACCGATACCGTGCCGGTCGATGGCCAGGACTGGGCCAGCGACCCCTATGCGCTGACGGCGCGCGACGGGCGGCTTTACGGGCGCGGGTCCTGCGACATGAAGGGGTTTCTGGCCTGCGCGCTGGCTGCGGTGCCGGACTTGGTGGCACGCGATCTGGCACGGCCGGTGCATCTGGCGTTCTCCTATGACGAAGAGGTCGGCTGCGTCGGTGTCATCGGCCTGCTGGACATGCTTCGCGCCGAAGACATCCGTCCCGCCCTGTGCATCGTGGGCGAGCCGACGTCGATGCAGGTGGTGATCGGGCACAAGGCCAAACGCTCGATGCGGGTGACGGTCCGGGGGCGTGGCTGCCATTCCTCGCTGGCACCGCAGGGGGTGAACGCGGTCGACTACGCCGCCCGGCTGGTGGTGCGGATGCAGGATATTGCCGCGCGCCTCGCGTCCGAAGGCGGGCGCGATCTCGATTACGACATCACCCACAGCACGGCCCATACCGGAATCATCCGGGGCGGCACGGCGCTGAACATCGTGCCCGACCTGTGCACCCTGGATTGCGAGTTCCGCGTCCTGCCGCAGGAGGATGCCGATGCCCTGGTCCAGGAACTGCGCGACTATGCCCGGCAGGAGCTGGAACCGATGATGCAGCGCATCGCCCCCGAGGCCGGGATCCAGATCGACCTCTATGCCCAATTCCCCGGGCTTGAGACTGCCCCCGACGCCGAGATCGTCACCCTGACCAAGCGCCTGACAGGCAGCAACGGCCATTCCAAGGTGGCATTCGGGACCGAAGGCGGCCGCTTTGCCCAGGTCCTCGGAGTACCCACAGTGATCTGCGGCCCGGGCGCGATCGCACAGGCCCACAAGCCAGACGAGTACATAGAAAGATCGCAACTCGACGCCTGCGACGGATTTTTGCGGCAGCTTGCAGACTGGGCAGCCCTCGCGAAATGAATCAGTACCGACTTCCGAACCTCTTGCGCGTTGCTCTGCCCCCTGGGACTGGCACATGAAACCGGGCCTTTCAACATTCGTCGCAAAGTTGAAAAGGCACCGACACTGCCGGGATCACCACGATTTATGAAAGCATCTGTTGGGGCACTATGGGATGGGGCACATCTGCTCATCCTAAAGCTGCATGTCCAGCGTATGGTCATGACCCAGCACAGGTGCCAATGCGGACTCAGACAGGCAATCTGTTTAGGCGGCAGAGCGACCGCTTTGAGGAGCATGACCTCACTATCGCTTACCGATGGTTGTGGATGACGCCTCGCCGACGGTGGGTCTCCCGTCCAGAAAGCCGCCAGCCTCTCGGGAGCAGGCAAACGCAAACGCATCCTCGAAACGCATGCCATCCTGTTTTACAGAGTAGTTCGTCTCCATCCATCCCCAGCAGCATGGATCAGGCAATTTTCGGGGTGCTCTCCACACTATGAGGGAACTTGGGCCGCCGCGTGGGCCCGAAGCCAGAGCGTTCCAAAAGCGGGCAATTCGATGCTCATCCTGCCGTCCCTGGCGATCTCAAAGCGCCCGTCGCCAAGAATCGCAGTCATGCCATCGAAAGCGTCGGCGCCGTCAAGCTGGCACTCGGTCGTGCAGGGACGCTTGCCCAGATTGTGCAGAAGCAGAACGGTCCGGTCCTCCCAGTCATAGCGCAGCGCAAAGATCGCAGCGTCGGGAAACGGGATGAAGCTCCACTGGCCGAACGCGACCTCCGGCATCTCGCGCCGTCGACGGATCAGGCGCTCCATCCAGTTCAGCATTGAACCCGGTTCGTGTTCCTGCGCGGCAACATTGATGGCCTTCGGACCCCATTTGGGGCCTGAAACCACTGGCCGGAATACATCGTCCGCCGGCGCCGTGGAAAAGCCGCCATTCGGTCCGTCGGACCATTGCATCGGGCTGCGCACGCTCATCCGGCCAGGGATCTCCAGGTTTTCGGCCATGCCGATTTCCTCGCCGTAGAACAGGACCGGTGCGCCGGGCAGAGCAAAGACGAGGCTGTAAACCAGCCGGATGTGGTCGTCGTTTCCCTTCAGCATGGTCGGGATGCGCCGGCGCAGCCCGCGGCCGAACAGTTGCATGTCCTCCTTGGGACCAAAGGCCCGAAACACCTCCTGACGCTCGGCCTCGGTCAGCTTGTCCAAGGACCATTCGTCATGATTGCGCGCGAAATGCGCCCAGCCATCATCGACATGCAGGCGCGGCATCGCCCGAAGGCAGTGGACCAAGGCCCCCGCATCTTCGCGCACCAATGCCAGCGCAAGCGCCTGATTCATGTTGAAATCGAGGCACATGTTCAACTCGCCGCCGCCTTCGTCACCGTAGAAGCGCCGGACGTCCTGATACGGCAGATTGACCTCGCCCAGAAGAAGGGCGTCTCCACAGCGCCGCACGATGAAACTGCGCAGGTCACGCAGCCAGTCGTGAAAGTCCGTCTCGACCGGCGTATCCAGTCCCCGTGTTTCCAGAAGAAAGGGAACGGCATCGACGCGGAACCCCGACAGCCCAAGCTGGAGCCAGAAGCCGACGATCTTGCGGATCTCGTCCCGGACCTGGGGATTGCTGATGTTGAGGTCGGGCTGGTGGCGGTAGAAGCGATGCAGATAGTACTGGCCTGTGCCCTCGTGCCATTCCCAGTTGCTGTTCTCCTCATCCGGAAACACCAGGTCATCCGAGCCGCCCGGTGGGATCTCGTCCCGCCAGACATACCAATCGCGGTAGGGCGAGTTTCGATCCTGGCACGCTGACAGAAACCAAGGATGCTGGTCCGACGTATGATTGACAACCAAGTCCGCGATCACGCGGATGCCCCGATCGCGGGCGGTGCGCAGGAAGACGGCAAGATCACCCAAGGTCCCGAGGCGCCGATCGACACCGTAGTAATCGGTGATGTCATAGCCGTCATCCTGATGCGCTGTCGGATAGAAGGGCATGAGCCAGATGCACGTCACCCCAAGGCCCGCCAGATAATCGATGCGGCGCGTCAGTCCGGCAAAATCACCGATGCCATCGCCGTTTCCGTCCTGAAAGATCTCGACGTCGAGGCAGTAAAAGACGGCGTTCTTCCACCAGACATCGCCTGTGCGGCTGATATCCATGCGGGCTCCTTTTCCGTGCGATCGCGGCCACACCTGACGCGCAGCACCCCTGTCTGAACGCGATCGCCGCAGCGCAGGTTCATCCACACATGTCGAAGACATGCGCGAACCCGCAGCCAGCCCCGGGCGTTGGCCCGAAACGGCTGACAGGAGACTGGGCATGAGTGACAGCAGCAGACATCCCCGCGTCGTGGTCATCACGGGCGCCTCGGCCGGTGTCGGCAGAGCAACAGCACAGGAATTCGCGGCCCATGGCTGGCGCGTCGGGTTGGTCGCGCGGGGCCGCGCGGGCCTCGAAGGCGCACGGGCGGATGTCGAGCGCCGGGGAGGCACCGCAATGGTCCTGCCCGCAGATGTCGCCGATGCGGAGGCAGTCGCGCAGGCAGCACAGACCGTCATGGACCGTTGGGGGCGCATCGATCTGTGGATCAACGCCGCGATGGCGACCGTGCTGGCGCCGGTGTCCGAGATCACGCCCGACGAATTCAGGCGCGTGACCGAGGTGACCTATCTGGGTCAGGTCTACGGAACGCAGGCGGCCTTGCGACACATGCAGCGCCAAGGTCGCGGGACCATCGTCAGCATCGGGTCGGCCCTGGCCTATCGGGGCATTCCCCTGCAGGCGCCGTATTGCGCTGCCAAGTTCGCGACGCGTGGCTTTCTGGATGCCCTTCGGGCCGAGCTTCTGCACGAGAACAGCCCGGTGCGGCTGACCGAGATCCATCTGCCTGCCGTGAATACCCCCCAGTTTGACTGGGCGCGCAACAAGATGCCGTACAAGGCGCAACCGGTCCCGCCGATCCACCATCCCGAGGCAATTGCCCGCGCGATCTATCGCGCGGCGCTTGAGGCGCCGAGGGAGGTCTGGCTGGCGGGTTCGGCCGTGCAGGCCATCCTGGCGGATGCCGCCGCGCCTGCGCTTGTCGACAAGGTTCTGGCACGCCAGGCCTATTCCGGGCAGCAGACCGAAGAGCCGGACGACGACAGGCCCGACAACCTGTTCGAGCCGATGGACGATCAGGTCGACCATGGTGCGTCCGGGCGGTTTGGCGAGGCCGCGCGGCCGCATGTTTCCGCCTATCGCCCGGCCCGCCTGCGTGCGGGCGCGGCCGCGATTGCGGGCCTCGTCACTTACGGCGTCGTCAGGACATTGTTTGATCTCAAGGAGAAGGACCGGAACACCCGGTCTTCACAGCGATGAGACGATCGTCCGGTCGAGGAACGCCTCAACCATTTCGATGCCGACCGCATCCTGGCGCAGCGATGCGCATGGTCGCCCTGCGAACGATGACCAGAATACCCGCAGGACTGTTCCCGAAGGAGGCCGAATGACCCGACAGGCGCCGTGGTGGCTGGACCGCACCGCATATCAGATCTATCCGCGCAGCTTCGCCGATGCCGACGGCGACGGAGTGGGCGACATCCCGGGCATCATCGGGCGCCTCGATCATCTGGCGGACTTGGGCATCGGCCTGATCTGGCTATCACCGGTCTATGCCTCACCGATGGCAGACAACGGCTATGACATCTCGAATTACCAGGACATCGCGCCGGAATACGGCACATTGGAGGATTTCGACCGTCTGGTCGCCGAAGCCGATCGGCGCGACATCGGCATCATCATGGATCTGGTGGTCAACCACAGTTCCGACCAGCATCCGTGGTTCCTCGCGGCGAAGCAGGACCGCGCATCCCCCTATCACGACTATTACTACTGGCGCGATCCCGCGCCCGATGGTGGCCCTCCCGATGATCGCCGCGCCTATTTCGGCGGCCCGGTCTGGACCTTCGTTCCCGAGGTCGGACGCTATGTCTTCACCCTCTTTTCACCGCAGCAGCCGGATCTGAACTGGCAGAACCCCGCGGTGCGCAATGCGATTTACACCATGATGCGGTGGTGGCTGGACCGGGGCGTGCGCGGCTTCCGCATGGATGTCATCGATCTCATCGGCAAGGATATCGATCGCGACCTGATCGTCGAAGGGCCCTACCTGCACGGGTTCCTGCAGGAGATGCACCGTGAGGTTCTGGCAGGCCGCGATGTCGTGACGGTTGGCGAAAGCTGGAACGTGACCCGGGAGACGGCATTGCTGTATTGCGGACGCGACCGGAAGGAGCTGGACATGGTGTTCCAGTTCCAGCACATCGTCGCGGGCTGGGACGCCAAGCACGGCAAGTGGCGCCCGCAGCCGCTTGATCTGGTGGCCTTCAAGAAGGTCTGGACGGACTGGCAGCAGGCTTTGGAGGGGGATGGCTGGAACTCGCTGTTCCTGAACAATCACGACCTGCCGCGCTCCGTCTCTCGCTACGGTGACACCGGAAAGTGGCGGGACCGGTCTGCCAAGGCCCTCGCCACGGCGATCCACCTGATGCGCGGGACGCCCTTCGTCTTCCAGGGCGAAGAGATCGGCATGACGAATGCGGGGTTCACCCGGATCACCCAATACCGCGACATCGAACTGATCCACATGCATCGCGAAATACGGGAACAGGGCCTGCCCGAGCATCAGTTTCTCGAGGGCGCCGCCGTCACCGCGCGGGACAATGCGCGCACGCCGATGCAGTGGGACGCGTCACCGGGTGCAGGGTTCACCACGGGCGACCCATGGATCGCGATCAACCCGAACAACGCCACGATCAATGTCGCGGCACAGCGCGATGATCCGATGTCGGTCCTGGCGCATTATCGCCACCTCATCGCCCTGCGCAAGCAGCACGACGTGATCGTGCGGGGCCGCTTCGTGCCTTGGCTGGAGGATCACCCGCAGATCTGGGCCTATACCCGCGAATGGCAGAACGAGCGGCTGTCGGTCCTGTGCAACATCTCGTCCCAGCCAGCGCACGCAGAGATCCCGGCAGGCCTCGCCGGCAGCCGGACATGCCTGATCTGCACCGCGCACCCACGCGAGGCAATTCCGGCCGGCCCGATCGTTCTCGACCCATGGGAGGCGGTCGTGATTCTGGGTGACCTCGATTGATGTTACAGCGGGCGTTGGGAAGTTTTGGAATATGCCGTTCGGTTTTCCTACGGCAATGCAAAACAGGATCAGCTGTTCGAAGGAAATTGTTGCGAAGCTGCAAAGGTGCAACAGCAATTTTAAATTCTCGCTCTGTGGTAGCTGCCGTGAGGTCTTCAGCAGGGCTAGCAATCAACATTGGGCCAGCCACGTTTGGAAATGCAATTGTCGCCTAGGGTCTGGACTCACAAACAATAGATAACGGTTGCGGCGAGCGCGATCGCCGAGAGGAAGACCTTGGGGCACCTGTCATACCGAGTTGCGACACGCCGCCAGTCCTTGAGCCTGCCGAACATGATCTCGATGCGATTGCGGCGTTTGTCGCGACGCTTGTCGTATTTCACGGTTGTCTTGCGCTGCTTGCGGCCCGGGATGCAGGCGCGTATGCCTTTGTCTTCCAAAGCTTCTCGGAACCAGTCGGCGTCGTATCTGCGGTCCCCGAGTAGCCATTCGACATCCGGCAGGCTGCTCAGCAATGCCCGCGCGCCGATGTAATCGCTGACCTGCCCGGCGGTCACGAAAAGGTTCAACGGACGGCCCTGGCTGTCGCAAATGGCATGAAGCTTGGTATTCATGCCGCCCGTTCTCAGGGAAACAGTCCACCGGACTGTTTCCTAATCTTCGAACTCCGACCGATCAGGCGGCCGCGCCCCTCTTTTTCACGCCCATGCTGGTCGCGGTGCGATGTGCCTTGAGGTATGTCGCGTCGATCATGACGGTCGTCTTTTGACGGCGCTCTGCGGCCAGGCCGGCCATGATCCGGGCAAAGACGCCCTGTTCGTGGCCGCACTCGGACCGGTGGCGTATGCCGCTCACCTCCATCGCTTCCAACGATTGTAAAGTGTCTTGTGCGAACCGTATTCCGCAGGCGCGTCGCGCCAGCGTAAACCATTGCGGTTGATAAAGATAATCCCGCTCAGCACTCGGCGGTCATCGACCCTTGGCTTGCCGTGGGACTTCGGAAAATAAGGCTCCATACGCGCCATCTGCGCGTCGCTCAGCCAGAAGAGATCAGACATGTCACCGCTCCGTTTCCGGTGCCGTGAATCATGCAGCACATCTGAAATCAATGGGTCCAGAGCCTAGGATCGAAGTCTGTCTTTCTTCCGATAACTCCTCTTCCAACAACGAAGAATGACCTAAAAACCCAGTCTGCAACGGTCCAGTCCTCAGGAGCAGAGCAAGGCCATGATGTCCGGACCGACGACAAGCTGTCATCCGATTGTCGTGCCGTCGTCATCCATGCTTCACATCCCTCATGCAGACCGACCCGACAGTTAACGGCGCATCCCGTGTCGCCCCACACAGGAGATCATCATGACGACGAAACCAATGACTGCTCTGGCATTTCTTTCGGCCCTGGTCGCAAGTGCCTCGCCGGTGCATGCGCAATCCGCGGCCGATGTCTGCCCCGCCAGTTTGCGCATGGCCGATACCGGCATCGAAGGAATGGGTGGTCTGGCGGAAGCCTTCGGGCCCTTCGGAGCAAAATTCGCCGAAGTGTCGGGTGTCGAACTGGAAATGTTCGGCCTGTCCAACCGGACCGCCGCCGGCACCGCCCTTCAGTTCGACGAGGTCGATCTGGTCTTTGCGGGCCCGTCGGAATTCGTGCTGTTCGCCGAACGCCAGCCCGATATCGAGATCCTGTTCTCGATCGCACGCCCGCAATACGGCAGCAGCTTTTACGTGAAGGCGGACAGTGACGTGCAGACCCTGGCCGATCTGCGCGGCAAGACGGTGGCGCTCAAGGATGTCGGCTCGACCTCGGGTCACATCTTTCCCAGCCAGATGCTGGTCGAGGCTGGCCTGGACATCGACCGCGATCTGGAGATCGTGATGGCTGCTGACGCGCAGGCGGCCGTGCTGGTCAATGGCGATGTCGATGCCATGGGCGGCGGCAACCGCGAAATGGACAACATCATGCAACTGGACCCCGAGGGCGAATACCGCGTGATCGCCGAAAGCGGCATCCTGCCGGGCGATCCGATCATCATGCGCGGAACGCTGGACGCTGAATGCAAGTCGGCCCTGCGCGAAGTGCTGTCCGAGAACTCCGACGAGCTATGGACCGCGTTGATCGAGACGCCGCGCAATGAGGACAAGTTCCTCGACAATGACGCCAGCCTCAGCTTCGAGACGACGGCGGCCGATTACGATATCGTCCGCGAGGCCTATGCCGCGGCCGGCATAGACCTGGAGCAGTAAGCGTGACAGCGGCCCCCTTGCCCCCCGCGATCGAGATCCACGACCTGCACAAGAGATATGGCGATGTCCATGTGCTGCGCGGGATCAATCTGTCGGTCGCGCCGGGCGAGGGGGTCGTGCTGCTGGGCGCCAATGGCTGCGGGAAATCCACCTTGCTGCGGTGCCTGAATCGCCTGACCCCGCATGATGGCGGCACGATCGCCATCTTGGGCACTGAAATCTCCACACTGAAGCGCGCGGGGCTGCGCGCCGTGCGCCATCAGGTCGGCTATGTGTTTCAGCATTTCAACCTGGTTCCGAATGTCAGCGTCTTTCAGAACGTGCTGTTCGGGGCCCTTGGCCGCAACCGGCATGGGCTGTTGCGGACCTGGTCGGCCTTTGCCTCGGCCGAGGATCGGGACCGCGCGATGACCTGCCTCGAGCGTGTCGGCCTAGCCGAAAAGGCAGCCGCGCGTCCGTCGGAGATCTCGGGTGGCCAACAGCAGCGGGTGGCCATCGCGCGGATGCTGATGCAGGCGCCCTCGATCGTGGTGGCGGACGAGCCGATTGCCAGCCTTGATCCCAAGGCCGGACGCGAAGTGTTGGAACTGCTCTTCCGCATCGTCTCGGAGGAGGGGCTGACCGTGCTGTGCACCCTGCACCAGCTGGATCTGGCAGCCGAGTTCGGCCAGCGGATCATCGGCATGAAGGCCGGGCGCATCGTCGTCGATGGCGCGGCGGGCGATCTGCCGCGCGCCGATCTGGACGATCTCTACCATGGCGCCGTGCGCGTCGATCAACCCGCCGGGACGGTGACCGCCGATCTCGTCCCTGCCTGACGAACGGACCGACGCATGACGCCCATCGACAGCAAGCCCAAGCCCGCCCTGCCCCCCCGGTTTGCGGCCCCCTCGGCCGTGACGTGGATCGTGATCCTGGCCTTTGCGGCCTTCTTCATCCAGGGGCTGATGTCTGCCGACATCACGCCGCAGCGGCTGTGGCGTGGCATGTTCAACTTGTGGCGGTTCGTGTCACTGGCCTTTCCGCCGGACTTTTCGAAACTGGACGTGATCGCCTGGTCGATGCTGGAAACGATGAACATGGCGGTGGTGGGTGTCGCCTTCGGCGTGATCCTCAGCCTGCCCTTCGCGCTGCTGGCCTCGTCCAACACGACGCCCCATCCGGTCGTGCGCACCATCACCCGGCTGATCATCGCCACGATGCGCACCATTCCCGACCTGATCTGGGCGCTGATCTTCGTCGTGGCCGTGGGACTGGGGCCGCTTGC
This sequence comes from Paracoccus gahaiensis, assembly GCF_005048225.1. GTDB lineage: Bacteria > Pseudomonadota > Alphaproteobacteria > Rhodobacterales > Rhodobacteraceae > Paracoccus > Paracoccus gahaiensis. The sequence goes on along the minus strand of NZ_SUNI01000032.1, from coordinate 1,767 downwards.
CGGGATCCTGGCGATCATCATCGACACGATCGGGTTCTGCGCGCGCTTTTTTTCCGAACGCATCGAAGAGGTCAAGCCGGGCCCGGCCGAGGCGCTGACCTCGACCGGGGCGGGGCGGCTGTCGGTGATCCTTGGGGCGATCGTGCCGGAAACGCTGGCTTCGATCACGGCGACCAGCCTTTACTCGGTAGAAAAGGCGATCCGGTCAGCCGTGACGCTTGGGTTGGTTGGAGCGGGCGGGATCGGGGTCGAGCTGTCCACCGCCATGCGCCTGTTCAATTTCGACGAGGCCTGTGCGATCATCCTCGTCATTCTGGTCGTTGTCATTGCGTTTGAGCAGATCTCGTCATTCATCCGCAGCAAGGTGATCTGACAGGGAAGGACGTCGCAAACGTCGCGCCTAAGTTGAGTGATCACTACGAGATGGCGAAAAAAGAGATGAGTTAACTGCGTCATGTCGATGGCGGGTTTACGACGCTCGGATGGGCGTCTGAACTCTGGCGTTGCCGGGGCGATGGCGTACCTCGAAAGTCGAACTCGGCACAATTCCTCAAGCGGTTTGGCATGGCGCGAACTGTCCCCCACCTGACGGATCCTCAAGTTCTTATCGAGCCTACAGAGGATGTGCACCAATGGTCACTGAATTCCATTGGGCGTGCTCGGGTCTCGGCAATGGCCGCACGACCTGAGGTTCTACAACAGACCGGCAAAGTGATCGGCGTGACGAGGTGAAAGCGCTGAAGACGGCGCTGCCTCTGGTTGCCGCCTTGAGCCTGGAACTTGAGGTTGATCCGCAGATGCACGAAATGATCGCACCGCCACTGGCATCCTGCCTCCCAAGGAGTTCGTGAGGGTGGCAGACAGTTCTTTGCCAATCCGTTTTAAGATATACGTGGATGGGAACGAGCCATCGATGCCCAGTGTCGTATCGTTGCTGCGGTTGAGGCTTGCCCTTCCGTCTGGTAAGAGGGTGACGTCTTGTTTGTCGGACACGGCGGTGGGTTTTGGTTCTTGTTTGAGGCTGAAGAGCGACGACCTTTGCAGGAATGGCAACCCATGGAAACCTTACGCGTCAAGCGTCAGCCTTCAGATTACCATGCGGAAAAATTTGTCCGTTAGCGGACATTCCGTTTTCTGGTCAGCGTTCCTTGAGGGGCGGTCATTTCAACGTTGCCTATCTGCCGGGTCAGCTTTTGACTAGGTGTTTGATCCCACGATTTGATGGTGAGATCCTTTCTCAGGAATGGAAGGAAGCATTACGGGCCAGGTTCGTCACGGAAGCGCCACGACCCGCACGCTGTCAGAGCTGCAATAATGAGGGCTGTGCCTCGGTAATCTCCCCCTTTTTAACGGGGTGCATCGGTAGAAGTTACGCGGCCATTCTCAGTTTCATGGCGGGTGTGATGCCGCCGATGCCCATGTTGGGTCGGTCGTTGTTGTAAGTCCATAGCCATTGCGTGGCCTGATCCTGTGCCTCCTCAATGCTTTCGATGATACATTGGTCCAGCCACTCGTGCCGGACCGTGCGATTGTAGCGTTCGACGTAAGCGCTCTGCTGCGGCTGCCCGGGCTGGATGTGCTGGATGGCGATGCCCTGTTTCTCAGCCCATATTCTTAGCGTCTCGCTGATGTATTCGGGGCCATAGCATGTTGGGAATGACGCGCTGTTGAAGGTTATGGCCGCCTGCGCAGCCCCCAAAATTGCGCAGCAGGCGGCCATAACCGGGTCGCGGGTCTCTATGGTGGTTTTGCGAACCACACCACAGA
>NZ_SUNI01000002.1 GCF_005048225.1 Paracoccus gahaiensis | reverse complement strand
CCCGCCCCGCAGCCCGCGCCCGCCGCAGCCGCCCCGCGCCCCGAGCCTGTCGCCGCCGCAGCCCCCGCGCCCGAGCCGGTGGCCGAGGCCAGCGCCACGCCCGAGCCCTCGACCCAGCCCGCCTTCGTGCCGGTCCCGCGCCGCCCCATCGTGCCGGCGGGCCAGCCCCTGCCGCCCCAGCCCTCGGCCAACGAGATCAGCCCCGAAGCGCTGGCCTCGGTCCGCGAGGTCGAGAAGCGCGCCAGGAAGCTGACCCTGATGGAGCTGACCGAGCGGACCTGCAAATGGCCCATCGGCGATCCGGCGACGGACAAGTTCTGGTTCTGCGGCCTGCCCTCGGTGGCGGGCAAGCCCTATTGCGAGGCCCATGTCGGCGTCGCCTTCCAGCCGATGAGCTCGCGCCGCGACCGTCGCCGCTGACGGCCCGCGCCCCGATCGATGCAAAAAGGCCGCCCCAAGGGGCGGCCTTTTTCATTGGGGGATCAGGGGGCTAGGAGGTCCGATCAGGTCAGACGACCCCTCCGGCGCGCCCCCTCCGTCGCAGCTCCGGAGGGCGCCGCGCTCCGGGGCTCAAAGGCCCGGGGCTTGGGGATCCGGGGTTCCGGGGTCCGGAGCTTGGGGGTCGCGGCGCGCAGCATCAGGCTGAGGCCCACCACCTGCAGGATCAGGATCGCGCCGAACAGCTCCATCGCCTCCTCGCTGCGCCCCGCCGTGCGGTTGGCCCAGTCCGAGATCTCGATGCCCCAGGGGGCCAGCTTGCGGCCCAGACCGTCCAGCGACTTGGCCACCGCATAGAGCGCCAGCGCGGCCAGCATCAGCCAGGCCCAGACATCGCCGCCGCGCAGCGCCCGCAGCCAGTCGGGCAGGTTGCGCCGCAGCAGGCGCAGCCCGGCCCAGACCAGCAGGATGACGACCGCCGCGCCCGCGATCTTGTGGGTCAGCGGCCCGTCGCCGGAATAGAGCCGCAGCTGCAGGATGCCGCTGTCGGTGAAGGCCTTGTCCCAGTCTAGCTCGCGCAGGCCCGCCGCCAGCACCAGCACCGCCAGATGCCAGCGCCCCCAATCCCGGCGCCGGACGATGTCCACCGCCAACGCCAGCGCCGCCAGCAGCAGGAACAGCGCCGAGGTCTGCTCGATCGGCCCCGATTCGGCGAAGATGTCGGTGACCGTCTCGGCCGTCACCATCCCCACCATCAGCCATCCCAGCGCCAGCGCGCAGGACAGGGCAAACAGCAGCAGGGGATCGCGGCGGCGGTCGTCGGAAGGATCGGGCATCGGGCTCTCGTGACAGTTCTGTGACATCCGGACCTGTGGACTGGGGGGCCACATGTCAAGGCACGCGCCCCGAGCTTTGCCCCCGACGTCGCGTCCCCCTCCGTCGCGCAACGTTCGCAAGCGGTGTACGCCCTGTGCCTGTCCGGTGCCGCCTTGGTGCACGCCCGGTGCGGCCCTACCCCCAGCATTTGCTGGCCTGTCGGGCGTCCCGGGCCAGGGGGGTGTTGCGCTGCACCGCGCGCCGCAACGCGCGCCGCGCTTTCCAACCCGGTGCAACAGGGCTAGAGAGGCGCCGACCCCGAAAGGACGCATGCCATGGCCCGCCACCTGATCACCTCCGCCCTGCCCTATATCAACGGCATCAAGCATCTGGGGAACCTCGTCGGCTCGCAGCTGCCGGCGGACCTCTCCGCGCGCTACCTGCGGGCGCGGGGGCACGAGGTCATGTTCATCTGCGCCACCGACGAACACGGCACCCCGGCCGAGCTGGCGGCGGCCAAGACCGGCGAGGCGGTGGACGATTACTGCGCCCGCATGCATGGCGTGCAGACCTCGCTGGCCGAGGGCTTCGGGCTGTCCTTCGACCATTACGGGCGGTCCTCCAGCGCCCGCAACAAGGGGCTGACCCAGCATTTCGCAGGGCGTCTGGCCGATCAGGGCTATATCCGCGAAGTGTCTGAAAAGCAGGTCTATTCCCATGCCGACGGGCGCTTCCTGCCCGACCGCTACATCGAGGGGACCTGCCCCAATTGCGGCTATGACAAGGCGCGCGGCGACCAGTGCGAAAACTGCACCAAGCAGCTGGACCCGACCGATCTGATCAACCCGCGCAGCGCCATTTCCGGCTCGACCGATCTCGAGGTGCGCGAGACCCGCCACCTCTATCTGCGCCAGTCCGCGCTGAAGGATCAGATCGCCGCCTGGATCGACAGCAAGACCGACTGGCCGATCCTGACCACCTCGATCGCCCGCAAGTGGCTCAACGACGGCGAGGGCCTGCGCGACCGGGGCATCACCCGCGATCTGGACTGGGGCGTGCCCGTGAAGCGCGGCGATGCCGAGTGGCCGGGGATGGAGGGCAAGGTCTTCTACGTCTGGTTCGACGCGCCCATCGAATATATCGGCGCCACCGCCGAATGGGCCGATGCGACCGGTCACGACGATGTCGCCTGGCGCCGCTGGTGGCGCCTGGACGAGGGCGCCGAAAACGTGACCTATACCCAGTTCATGGGCAAGGATAACGTTCCGTTTCATACGCTTAGCTTTCCCGCCACGCTGATCGGGTCGGGCGAGCCGTGGAAGATGGTCGACTATATCAAGTCGTTCAACTACCTCACCTATCAGGGCGGCCAGTTCTCGACCTCGCAGGGGCGCGGCGTGTTCATGGACCACGCGCTGGAAATCCTGCCCGCCGATTACTGGCGCTGGTGGCTGTTGTCCCACGCCCCCGAATCCGGCGACAGCGAGTTCACCTGGGAGAATTTCCAGCAATCGGTGAACAAGGACCTGGCCGATGTGCTGGGCAATTTCGTCAGCCGGATCACCAAGTTCTGCCGCGCCAAGTTCGGCGAGGCGGTCCCCGAAGGCCCCGCCTACGGCCCCGAGGAACTGGCTCTGACCGAGGCCCTGACAACCCGCCTGCGCGCCTATGAGGGGCACATGTCCGCCATGGAGATCCGCAAGGCCGCGTCCGAACTGCGCGCCATCTGGGTGCTCGGCAACGAATACCTGCAATCCGCCGCGCCCTGGTCGGTCTTCAAGACAGATCCCGACCGCGCCGCCATGCAGGTGCGCATGGGCCTGAACCTGATCCGCTTCTACGCGGTCCTGTCGCAGCCCTTCATCCCCTTCGCCGCCGCCAGCACGCTGGAGGCGATGAACGCCACGGACGCCACCTGGCCCGAGGATGCGGCTCAGGCCCTGCAGGCGCTGCCCGCCGGCCATGCCTTCACCGTGCCCGAGGTCCTCTTCGCCAAGATCTCGGACGAGAGCCGCGCCGAATGGGAGGCCCGCTTCCAAGGCGCCCGCGCCTGACCGTGGCAGATCGGCAACAGATTCCTCCCGGGCGGGCTGCGGCCTTGCCCGTCCGGGACGTCGCCTCTATTCCGACAAAAATACCCAGGTAAACGGCTTTTCCCTCTGGCCGGGCCCCCAGGCAGATCCCATCCCCTGCCCGGAGTCCCCCATGCCGCATCCCTCCCTGCCCACGCCCCGCACCCTTCGCCGTCCCGTCCGGGCGTTCCTGCTGATGTCCGCCTTGACCGGCCCTGCCTTTGCCCAAGAGGCGCCCCAGCCCATCCTGCTGGACGAGATCGTGCTGGTCACCTCGGCCTCGTCGATCGCGACGACCGTGCAGGACGCTCCGGCCTCGATCACGGTGATCGACCAAGAGGCGATCCAGGCCAGCGGCGGGCGGGATCTGTCGGACGTGCTGCGCACCGTGCCGGGGCTGAACCTGACGCGCGGCAATGACGGCAATTCGAACGTCTCGTTCCGGGGCCTGTCCAGCAGCCGCACCCTGACCCTGATCGACGGCAAGCGCGTCAGCACCGGCAGCACCTTTGCCCGCCATTACCAGGGCGACCTGCAGATCGTGCCGCTGGACGCCATCGAGCGGATCGAGGTCGTGCGCGGCCCGATGTCCACGCTCTATGGCTCGGACGCGATGGGGGGTGTCATCAACATCATCACCAAGCCCACGGCCGATGTCTGGAGCGGCTCGATCACCACAGATTTCGGGCTGGCCGATGCCGGCACCACCGCCGACAGCCGGGCGCTGTCGGGCTATATCTCGGGGCCGCTCGGGCGCGGCGTCAGCCTGTCGGCCTGGGCCAAGCTGTCCGAGATCGACTCGCCCGACGATCCCTATGCAATCTCCGAGATCCGCGGGGTGCCGACGCCGCAATACGCCTCGAACGGCCTGCGCACCCAGACCCTGGGCACGCGGCTGACCTGGGCGCCCGACGACACGGTCGAATGGGGGATCGAGGGGCAGGTCTCGGTCGACGACTACCTGGCCGCCGACAACGGTCCCGACGAGAACGAGGTGACCCGCGACAGCATCGCCTTGACCAACGAATGGCAGCTGGGGACCGGGCAGCTGTCCAGCTATCTGCGCCACGAGATGTCGGAGAACCGCAGCCGCAACGCCGAGACGCTCGGCTGGAACCCGGCGATCGCCTATGACACGACGACGCTGGAATCGCGCTTCACCGACCGGGTCGTGCTGGGCGCGCGGGCGCTGGACTATACCCTGGGCGGGCTGGTGGCCCATGCCAGCCTGGACGATCCCGACACCACCGCGGGCAGCCTGATCGAGGGCTCGGCCACCACCGCCGCGCTCTATGCCGAGGGGCGGTTCGAGATGACCCCCGACCTGACCGTGACCGGCGGGCTGCGGCTCGATCACCACGAGGATTTCGGCAATCACGTGACGCCCCGCCTCTACGCCAACTACCGGCTGACCGACGCGCTGATGCTGAAGGCAGGCTATGCGCAGGCCTTCGTGGCGCCCGACCTGCGCAACCTGAACCCGAACTATCAGCTCTATTCCCGGGGCAATGGCTGCAAGCCCTATCAGGGCCCCTGCACCATCATCGGCAATCCCGACCTGCAGCCCGAGACCTCGGACAATTTCGAGCTGGGCCTGAACTATCAGGGCGCCCGCACCAGCTGGGAGGTCACGGCCTTCTACAACGATGTCGAGAACATGCTCAGCGCGCGGCGCACCGACCGCCTGGCCGCCGATGGCACGCCGCTGTTCCAGCGGGACAATTTCGACTATGGACGGACCGCCGGGATCGAGGCCGGGTTCGACACCGCGCTGACCGACGATCTGACCTGGACGACCTCGGCCACCCATATCGCCAAATCGGAATTCAAGTACGGCGATTTCGACACCACCTATCCGATGGCCACGACGCCGGAATGGAACATCACCACCGGGCTGGCCTGGCAGGCGACCGCGCGGCTGAACCTGTCGGGGCAACTGACCTATGTCGGCAAGCAGGCGGGCTATGTGGTCGAGGACGGGCTGACCGTCGGCGATGACGAGCAGGCCTCGGTCCCGGCCGGCCAGAACAGCGATGCCTATACGCTGGTGAACGTGGCCGCGGCCATCGACATGACCGACCGGGCGACGCTGAACCTCGGGATCGACAACCTCTTCGACCGCCAACCCGATTCGGATGTGGACTATCGCGAGAACGGCCGGCTGTTCAAACTGGGCCTGACCGCACGCTTCTGACGCCCAAGGGCCGCCCCCCGCACCGGGGCGGCCCACCCCCCTGCGCGCGCCCCGTGGACATTGCCGCCCCCAGCCCCCCAAATGGGCCAAGGCCAACAACCCGGAAAGCGCCATGACCCATTGCATCCTGATCGGAGCCCCCGTGGACGAGGGCCAGCGCCGCCCCGGCTGCCTGATGGGGCCCGCCGCCTATCGCACCGCCGGACTGGCAGGCACCCTGACCGCCCTCGGCCACAGCGTCGAGGATCGCGGCGACGTCTCCCCCGCCCCGGTGGGAGACGAGACCTGCGACAACCCCGCTGTCCATCATCTGCCCCAGACCATCGCCTGGACCCATGCCCTGCGCGCCGCCATGCAGACCGCCCTGCCCGATGGCCTGCCCATCGTGCTGGGGGGCGACCATTCGCTGGCGCTCGGCACCGTGGCGGGCGTCGCCGCCCATGCGGCAGACCAGGGCCGGGCGCAGTTCGTGATCTGGCTGGACGCGCATAGCGATTTCCACACCGTCGCCAGCACGACCTCGGGCAACCTGCACGGCACGCCCATGGCCTATGCCAGCGGGCTTTCGGGCTTCGATCCCTTCCCGCCCTTCCCCGCCCCGATCCCGGGCGAGAACATCTGCATGTTCGGCATCCGCAGTGTCGATGCCGCCGAACATGCCCTGATGCAGCCGACCGAGATCACCGTGAACGACATGCGCGTGCTGGACGAGCAGGGCATCGTGGCGCCGCTGCGCGCCTTCCTGGACCGGGTGCGGGCGGCGGACGGGCTGCTGCATGTCAGTCTGGACGTGGATTTCCTCGACCCCTCGATCGCCCCTGCCGTGGGCACCACCGTGCCGGGCGGCGCGACCTTCCGCGAGGCGCATCTGGTCATGGAACTGCTGCACGAATCCGGTCTGGTGACCTCGCTCGAACTGGTCGAGCTGAACCCGTTTCTCGACGAACGCGGCCGCACCGCCAAGCTGATGGTCGATCTGGTCGGCAGCCTGATGGGCCGCAAGGTCTTCGACCGCCCCACCCGCAGCTACGGATAAGGGCGGACCTACCGGCCCGCCCCTTTCATCTTGGCACAAATATCCTCCGGGGGGTCCGGGGGGCGGAAAGCCCCCCGGTCCAAGTCACCAGATCTTGGCTTCCCGGTCGTAGAACCGCTGCCCCGCAGCCGTCACGAAGGCCTCCGGATCCAGCTTGGTCACGCCCGCATCGGGCATCACCCCCGCCGCCGCCAGCAGCTTGGCCGAGGCATCGTCCGCCCCGATCGCCTTCAGATGCGCGAAGGCGTCCGAGACGAAATCGACCGCCGGCTTGAACTTGGCCATCTTCGCCGCGTCCTCGGCATCCAGCACCAGCGCCACCGCGTCGAACAGCACCGAGGGCGAGCCCGCCAGCTGCGCCTCGGCCTTGCCGCGCTCCTTGGCGATCAGCATGACGCTGCCGCCCTCGGCCTCGATGGCAGTGCGCAGCGCCTCGACCTTGGCCATGTCGCCGCCATCCCCGATCAGGATGCCGACCTTGCGGCCCTTCAGGATGTGCTTGGCACTCTTCATGATCGACAGCGCGTCCGAAGGCGCCATGTCGATCGGCGCCCGCATGGGGGTCGCGGCCTCGGGCAGATCCTCGGCCAGGCCCTCGGCCACGGTCTCGGCCAGATCCTCGTCGATCACCCGCAGATGGCCCAGCACGCGCTGGATCACATGGCCCAGACCCACCTTGGACAGCTCGAAGGTGATCGCATCCGAGATATGGGTCTGCTCGGTCTCGGTCTGGCTGCGATAGAACAGGCGTGCCTGGCTGTAATGGTCGCCGAACAGTTCGGCCCGGACACGCAGCTTCTCGTCCGGCTGGTTGCCCAGGTCGGTCATCGACTTGACGGTTGCAAAGCTCTGCTCGCTGGCGCGGGGACCGGGATCCTCGCCCGCCTCGTGCAGGCTGTTCGGCTCGTAATTGGCGCGGCCCTTGGGCACGGCCATCTGCATCATCCCGTCGCGCTGGAAGTTGTGCATCGGGCACCGGGGCGCATTGACCGGGATCTGGTGGAAGTTCGTCGTCCCCAGACGCGATTTCTGGGTGTCCAGATAGCTGAACAGCCGGCCCTGCAGCAGCGGGTCGTCGGTGAAGTCGATGCCGGGCACGACATTGGTGGGCAGGAAGGCCACCTGCTCGGTCTCGGCGAAGAAGTTGTCGGGGTTGCGGTCCAGAACCAGCTTGCCGACGATGCGGACGGGAATGTCCTCCTCGGGGATCAGCTTGGTCGCGTCCAGCACGTCATAGGGCTGCTTGGCGGCCCATTCGGCGTCGAAGGTCTGGATGCCAAGATCCCATTCCGGGAAATCGCCCTGCTCGATGGCTTCCCACAGGTCCTGGCGGTGATAGTCCTGGTTGGCGCCCGCCGTCTTGACGGCCTCGTTCCAGACCTGGCTCTGCAGGCCAAGGCGCGGCTTCCAGTGGAACTTGACGAAGGTCGACTTGCCCTCATCGTTCACGAGCCGGAAGGTGTGGACGCCGAAACCCTCCATCATGCGCAGGCTGCGCGGGATGCCCCGGTCGGACATGGCCCACATGATCATGTGCATCGATTCAGGCATCAGCGACACGAAATCCCAGAAGGTGTCATGCGCGCTGCCGGCCTGCGGATAGCCCTTGTCGGACTCCATCTTGACCGAGTGGATCAGGTCCGGAAACTTGATCGCATCCTGGATGAAGAAGACCGGGATGTCGTTGCCGACCAGATCCCAGTTGCCCTCGTCCGTATAGAACTTGACCGCAAAGCCGCGCACGTCGCGGGGCGTGTCGACGCTGCCCGCGCCGCCGGCCACGGTCGAGAACCGCGTGAAGACCGGGGTGCGGCCGGGCTTCGCCAAGACACCCGCGCGAGTCAGCTCGGGAATGGGGTCGGTGCATTCGAAATAGCCATGCGCGCCCGAGCCGCGGGCGTGGACGATCCGCTCCGGGATCCGCTCATGGTCGAAATGGAAGATTTTCTCGCGCAGGACGAAATCTTCCAGCAGCGTCGGGCCCCGGGCCCCCGCCTTCAGGCTGTTCTGGTTGTCCGAGATGGGGACGCCGTGATTGGTGGTCAGGGGCTCGCCGCCCGTCTGGTGGGTCTCGCCCCCGTTGCCGCGGGTCTCGCTGATATGGGCCATGTGCCCTCCTGTTGCTGGAGCGTTGGGGGGATAACAAGACCCGGACGGGGGCGGTTCCTCCGGTGCGACCGCGTGGCGCGTCGATGGCTTGCCCACGGCCTCCGGTCCTGCGATAGATCGGGGGATGATGATGCGGACGTGGCGAAATCGGTAGACGCAGCAGACTTTGACGTTTTGGAGTGCCCGGTGGGAAACCGCCGGTGCAGAACCGCTCAAATTCGGGGAAAGCTGACGGGTTCGCCCCTGCCAATCCCGAGCCAAGCCCCCGCCTGCGGGGGAAGGTGTAGAGACTAGACGGGCGGCGCCTAACGCCTTTGCGGGCCATGGCGAAGGGATAGTCCAGACCACGAACGGGGCGCATGCGTCCCGGCGGCGAAAGTCGAAGTGGTACGAAAATCTGTTTTCTTCGGAAGTGCGGGTTCAAGTCCCGCCGTCCGCACCATCATCCTCAGCGCCGCCCCCCGGCCAGCGCACGTGCCTGCGGCAGGGCCCGCAGCCGCAGCATCGCCCAGACCCCCACCGCAGGCCCCGGCACCAGCGCCAGGAAGACCCATCGCCAGCCGCCCAGGGCCATGGCCAGCAGCGGCAGCAGCCAGATCGCCACCACCGTCAGGGCAAAGCCCAAGGCCAGCTGCAGCGTCAGGGCGGTGCCGACCAGCCGGGGATCGGCCAGTTCGGACACGGCGGCCGAGAACTGCGCGCTGTCGCCGACGATGCTGATCCCCCAGACCAGTGCGATCAGCGCCAGCAGCCAGGGCGGCCCGCCCCAGGCCCATCCGATCAGCGCCGCGCAGCCGCCCGAGACCGCCATCATCCCCGCCGTGGTCAGGCAGCGCCCGATACGGTCCGACAGCCAGCCGCCAAGCGCGCAGCCGATGACGCCCGCCGCGATCACCGCGAAGGTCAGCAGCGACGCCCCGCCAAGCGGCCCCTCGCCCGCCGCAGGGGCCGCCAGCGCATAGGCCAAAAACCACGCCCACATCGCATACAGCTCCCACATGTGGCCCAGATAGCCCAGGGTCGCCAGCCGCAGGGGCCGGTCGCGCAGCACGCGCAGCGTCTGGCGGGGATCGAAGCGGGCACGGGCGAAGCCATGCGGCCCCTCGCGCACCGCCAGCCCGAAGATCGCCGCCGAGACCAGCGCCCCCGCGCTGGCCCCCGCGACCACCAGGCGCCAGTCGAGGCCGCCGCCGAGGCCCCGCAACAGATGCGGCAGCGCCGAGCCGAGCGTGAGCGCGCCCACCAGCAGGCCCATGGCCAGCCCCCGGCCCATCACGAACCAGGTGGCCATCAGCTTCAGCGCCGGCGGATAGACCCCGGCCAGCGCGACGCCGGTGGCCAGCCGCGCGGCCAGAAGGCCGCCGAAGCCCGGCTGCAGCAGCACGACCGCATTGGCCAGCGCCGCCAGCAGCGCCGCGACGGTGATCAGCCGCGTCATGCGCAGGATGTCGGGAAGGTTCACCGCCGAGGCCGCCAGCGCCCCCAGCACGAAGCCGATCTGAACCGCATTGGTCAGCCAGGCCGCCTGGCCTTCGGAGAGGGCCCAATGGGCGACCAGATCGGGGCCGATGGCGGTGGTGGAAAACCAGCAGGCCATGGCGCCGATGACGCCGGCGCAGATCAGCGCCAGCGCCCTCCAGCGGCCGGGGGCCGGGTCTGTCAGGCCTCGACCTGCTGCGGCTCGCGCGGGGGACGGCCGATGATGTCGCGCAGGGCGTCCAGCTCGATGAAGTTGTCCGCCTGGCGCCGCAGGTCGTCGGCGATCATCGGCGGCTGGCTGCGGATGGTGGACACGACCGAGACGCGCACCCCCTGCCGCTGCAGCGCCGCAACCAGAGGGCGAAAATCGCCATCGCCCGAGAACAGCACGGCATGGTCCAGATGCGGGGCCAGCTCCATCGCATCGACGGCCAGCTCGATATCCATGTTGCCCTTGACCTTGCGGCGGCCCTGGGCATCGGTGTATTCGCGCGCCGGCTTGGTGACGACGCAGAAGCCGTTGTAATGCAGCCAGTCGACCAGCGGCCGGATGGGCGAATATTCCTCGCCTTCGACCAGGGCCGTATAATAATAGGCGCGCGTCAGTTTGCCGCGCCGGTCGAATTCCTGACGCAGCAGCTTGTAGTCGATATCGAAGCCCAAGGATTTTCCGGCGGCATAAAGGTTCGCGCCGTCTATGAAGAGTGCCAATCGGTCGTCTTTGTAAAACATCATGTTGCCTTCGGTTCGGGAATGCAGTCAAGGCACGGATCGAATCAGGGCCCGGGGGCCCGACGCGATCGGCTTACACTATGGACTCGCGGGAAAAAGAGGAATGCATGGCTGACCTGTCTTTTGGTATCGTTGCCTTGGGCGCCAATCTTCCGCTGCCCGGACAGGACCCGGCAGAGACCCTGCGCGGCGCCCTGGGCCGGCTGCAGGACGTGCCGCAGGTCCGGGTGTCCGCCGTCAGCCGGATCTGGCGGACCCCTGCCCTACCCGCCGGGGCGGGGCCGGACTATGCCAATGCGGTGGCGCTGATCCGCACCGGGCTGCCCGCGCCGGCCGTGCTGGCGGTGCTGCACGGGATCGAGGCCGATCATGGTCGCGACCGCAGCGGCGGGCGCTGGTCGGCGCGGGTGCTGGATCTGGACCTCATCGCGCTGGACGACCTGATCCTGCCGGACGCCGATCATCTGCGGGCCTGGATCGACCTGCCCCCCGACCGCCAGCGGGTCCTGACGCCCGACCAGCTGATCCTGCCCCATCCGCGCCTGCAGGACCGCGCCTTCGTGCTGGCCCCCCTGGCCGAGATCGCGCCGGGCTGGTGCCACCCGCTGACCGGTCGTAGCGTGGCGCAGATGCGGGACGCCCTGGGGCCGCAGGCGCTGGCCGGACTGGTCCCGATGGACGGGTCCGATCGGCCTGCGCGGACTTGACACGGGACGCGATGCCGGTCAGGTGTCCTTTTTCGTCCCGAATGTCCGATTCGCAACTGCACAGGTAGATTCATGGCCCGCGTAACGGTTGAAGACTGCGTCGACAAAGTTCCCAACCGCTTTGACCTGGTGTTGCTCGCCTCGCATCGCGCCCGCGAGATCACGGCCGGCTCCGCGCCGACGGTGGACCGCGACAACGACAAGAACCCGGTGGTCGCCCTGCGCGAAATCGCCGAGGAAACCCAGCCCGTCGACGATCTGCGCGAGCGGATGATCGAATCGACCCAGACCCAGATCGAGGTCGACGAGCCCGAGGAGGACGCCATGGCGCTGCTTCTGGGCGCCGAAGTGGACCGTCCCAAGCCCGCCGACGAGGAATCCGAGGAGCGGATGCTGCGCATGATGCTGGAAGCCAACCAGCGCGGCTGATACGGTCCCTGACATGCACGACACAAGGTCTTCGGCAGCAGCATGATTGACGTCGAAGACCTTCTGGCGCTGGTCCGGAACTACAACCCCCGCAGCAACTGCGCCCTGATCCGCGATGCCTATGAATACGGCATGCGGATGCATGAGGGGCAGTTCCGCCATTCGGGCGAGCCCTATTTCACCCACCCCATCGCCGTCGCCGCCATCCTGACCGAGATGCGGCTGGACGACGCGACCATCGTTACCGCCCTGCTGCACGACACGATCGAGGACACGCGCTCCACCAAGGACGAGGTCACGGCGATGTTCTCGGCCGAGATCGCCGAGCTGGTCGACGGGGTCACCAAGCTGACCAATCTGGAACTGTCCAGCACCCAGTCCAAGCAGGCCGAGAACTTTCGCAAGCTGTTCATGGCCATGTCGCGCGACATGCGGGTGATCCTGGTCAAGCTGGCCGACCGGCTGCACAACATGCGCACCATCCGCTCCATGCGTCCCGAGAAGCAGGTCAGGAAGGCGCGCGAGACGATGGACATCTATGCCCCCCTGGCGGGGCGGATGGGCATGCAATGGATGCGCGAGGAGCTGGAGGATCTGGCCTTCAAGGTCATCAATCCCGAGGCCCGCAGTTCCATCATCCGCCGCTTCGTCAGCCTGCAGAAGGACAGCGGCGACATCATCGGCAAGATCACCGCCGACATCCGCACCGAGCTGGAGAAGGAGGGTATCGAGGCCGATGTCTTCGGCCGCGCCAAGAAGCCCTTCAGCGTCTGGCGCAAGATGCAGGAAAAGCAGCTGGCCTTCTCGCGCCTGTCCGACATCTACGGGTTCCGCATCATCACCCGGTCGGAAATGGACTGCTATCGCGCGTTGGGCGTGATCCACCATCGCTGGCGGGCGGTGCCGGGGCGGTTCAAGGATTACATCAGCCAGCCCAAGTCCAACGGCTACCGGTCCATCCACACCACCGTGTCGGGGCGCGACGGAAAGCTGGTCGAGGTGCAGATCCGCACCCGCCAGATGCACGAGGTGGCCGAGGCGGGCGTGGCCGCGCATTGGGCCTATCGCGACGGGGTGCGCACGCGGAACCCCTTCGCCGTCGATCCCGCCGAATGGATCGCCCAGCTGACCGACCGTTTCGACACCGAGGACCACAACGAGTTCCTCGAGCACGTCAAGATGGAGATGTATCAGGATCAGGTCTTCTGCTTCACCCCAAAGGGCGACGTGATGCAGATGCCGCGCGGCGCGACGCCCATCGACTTCGCCTATGCGATCCACACGCGGTTGGGCAATTCCTGCGTGGGCGCCAAGATCGACGGTATCCGCGTGCCCTTGTGGACGCGGCTGAAGAACGGCCAGTCGGTCGAGATCATCGCCGCCTCGGGGCAGCGCCCGCAGGCCACCTGGCTGGATATCGTGGTGACGGGCCGCGCCAAGGCCGCGATCCGGCGCAGCTTGCGCGAGGAGGACCGCGACCGCTTCATGCGGCTTGGGCGCGAACTGGTGCGGGTCAGCTTCGAGCATGTGGGCCGCAAGGTCACCGACAAGGCGCTGCGCACCGCCGCCAAGCAGATGGGCATCCCCTCGGCCGAGGAGCTGCTGGCCCGGATCGGCAGCGCCGAGAACTCGGCCAAGGAGGTCTTGGGCGTCCTCTATCCCGAGCTGGCCGACCGCCATGACGAGATCG
The DNA here is from genome assembly GCF_005048225.1 of Paracoccus gahaiensis. Taxonomy (GTDB): domain Bacteria; phylum Pseudomonadota; class Alphaproteobacteria; order Rhodobacterales; family Rhodobacteraceae; genus Paracoccus; species Paracoccus gahaiensis. Next base: position 329,818 of record NZ_SUNI01000002.1, on the reverse strand, counting down.
ACGGCCAGCGCCCCTTCGCGGGGCTGGAGGCCGATGCGAACTTCAAGCGCGCGCCTTGCTGCAACCCGCTGCCGGGCGAGCGGATCATCGGCATCACCTATCGCGGCGCGGGCGTGGTCATCCATGCCATCGACTGCCCCGTGCTGGCCGAATTCGAGGATGCGCCCGACCGGTGGGTGGACCTGCAATGGCAGGAGGGGCGCCACCCGGCGGCCTATTCCACTGTGCTCAATCTGACGATCCGGCACGATGCCGGCGTGCTGGGGCGCATCTGCACCTTGATCGGGGCGCAGGGGGCGAATATCTCGAACCTCGAGTTCATCGCGCGCAAGCCCGACTTCTACCGCATCGAGGTCGAGGTCGAACTGCGCGACCATGAGCATCTGCACAACCTGCTGACCGCCCTCGAGGCGGAAAGCGACGTGGCGCAGGTCTCGCGGGTGCGGGACCCGGCTCTGAAACCCTGAGGTCGGCGGGCCGGGCCCGCTGCCGCAGACGCAACGGGTGGTCTTCGTGTTCAAACGCCGCAAGCCGCGCAGCTATGGCCAGATGGCCAGCGAGCTGATCTATCCCCGGGGCGGCTGGCGGCGGGCGGGCACCTATGTGGCCCACCGGCTGAGCCGCCTGCCCGACCAGCCCCACCGGATCGCGCGGGGCGTGGCGGCGGGGGTCTTCGTATCCTTCACGCCGCTTTTCGGGTTCCACTTCCTGTCGGCGGCGGCGGTGGCCTGGATCATCCGGGGCAACGTGCTGGCCGCCCTGCTGGCGACCTTCGTGGGCAATCCGGTCACGCTGCCCTTCATCGCGCTGGTCTCGGTCGGGCTGGGGCGCAAGATCCTGGGGCTGGAGGGCGATCTGTCGCCGCAATTCATCTTCGGCGAGTTCTCGCGGGCGACGGGCGAGCTGTGGCACAACCTTCGGTCGGTCTTCGGGTCCGAGGTCGCGCATTGGCACAATCTGGCGGATTTCTTCTTCGAGATCTTCTGGCCCTATGTGGTGGGCGGCGGGATCCTGGGGCTGTCCGTGTCGGTCGGCACGCATTACCTGACCGTGCCGGTCTTTCGCGCCTATCACCGGCGGCGCGAGAAGAAGATGGCCGAGCGCATCGCGCGGGCCTCGACGCGGGCGGCGGAACTGGCCGTCGCGCGGGCGGCCGAGGCCGAGGGGGGCGCTGCCCCCCGTCCTGCGGACTCCCCCCGGGATATTTGAGGACCGCCGCAGGAGGCGGTCAGTAGCCCTTGGCGCGGTCCACGAGATTGAGGACCGGGCGGCCCGACATCGCGCGGCGCAGGTTGTCGGCGGCGACCGGGGCGGCGGTGGCGGGGCGGGTCTCGGCGGCGATGTGGGGCGTGACGGTGACGGCGGGGTGGGACCAGAAGGGATGGTCCTCGGGCAGCGGTTCCGTCCGGAAGACGTCCAGCACCGCATGGGCCGGGCGGCCTTGGTCCAGCCCGTCCAGCATGGCCGCGTCGTCGATCAGCGTGCCGCGGCCGGGATTGATGAGCCAGGCCCCTTTCGGCAGCAGCGACAGGCGGCGGGCATCCAGAAGGTCGCGGGTGGCCGGCGTGTCGGGCAGCAGGCAGATGAGGATCTGCGCCTCGGCCAGTGCCGCGTCCAGCGCCGCGATGGAATGGACGGTGACGCCCGGGACCGGGCTGCCCGAGGCGCTGATCCCGGTCAGGGGAAAGCCGATCCCCCCCAGCATGGCGGCGGTGGCGCGCCCCAACTCTCCCATCCCCAGGATCGTGACGGGGCGCTCGGGGGCCAAGGGCGGGACGGCGCCGTTGCGCCAGAGACCGTCCTGGGCATAGCCGTCCATGCCCAGATGCGCGCGCAGGGCCCAGCCCGTGCAGTATTCGGCCATGCCGCGCGCCAGCCCCGGATCGACCATCCGCGCCAAAGGCTGGGTCAGGGTCGGGTTCGTCACGATGCGCTCGACCCCGGCCCAGAGGCTCTGGACCAGCTTGACGTGGCGATAGGGGGTGAAATCGTCGATGTCGCCCCCGGGCGCGTAGATGATCGCGTCGAAGGAGGCCGGATCGCCCTCGCGCGCCAGCTCCATCTCGGGCAGGGCGGCGCGCAGGGCCGGGGCCCATTCGGACCAGGCAGTGTCGCGGGCGGAAAAGCGGACCTTCATGGCGTCACCTCGGTCTGTGGACATGGGCGGATTGCACCAGGCCGAAGCCCAGCATCAGGATCATCAGCGAGGTGCCCCCGTAGCTGACCAGCGGCAGCGGCGAGCCCTTGGCGGGCAGAAGCCCCATCACCGTCGCCATGTTGATCGCGAAATACAGAAAGAACGTCCCCGAGATGCCGATGGTGATCAGGCTGGCGAAGCGGTCGCGGTTGGTCAGCGCCGAATAGAGGCAGAAGCCCAGGATCAGCATGTAGAGGACCAGAAGCGACGAGGCGCCGATGAAGCCGAATTCCTCGGAGAGGACGGTGAAGATGAAATCGGTGTGCTTTTCGGGCAGGAAGTTCAGCCGCGACTGCGTGCCCTGCATGAAGCCCCGCCCCGACAGCCCGCCCGAGCCGAGCGCGATCTGGCTCTGGATGATGTTGTAGCCCGCCCCCAGGGGGTCGGCGGTGGGGTCCAGAAAGGTGTCGATGCGGCGGAACTGATAGTCCTTCAGAAGCTGCCAGTCGGTGCCCCGGCTGCGCATCACCGCCACCACCAGCCCCACGGCGGCCCCGATCACCGCGCCGAAATACCACAGCGAGACGCCTGCCGCGAACATCACGATCCCGCCCCCCGCGATCAGCATGATCGAGGTGCCCAGGTCGGGCTGGATCAGCACCAGCGCGGTCGGGGCGACGATCAGCAGGATGGGCAGCAGCACCCAGAGCGGCCGGGACACGCGGTCCAGCGGCAGCCAGTCGTAATAGGCGGCCAGCAGCAGGACCAGCGCGATCTTCATCAGCTCGGACGGCTGGATGCGGACCGGGCCGATGTCGATCCAGCGCTGCGCGCCCATGCCGATCGTGCCGAACAGGTCCACCGCGATCAGCATCAGGAAGCAGGCCACATAGGCCGCGACCGAGATGCCGCGCCAGAACCACATCGGCACGAAGGCCAGCCCCAGCATCAGGACCATGCCGATGGCAAAGCGGATCATCTGCGGCTCGGCCCAGGTGTCGATCCGGCCTCCTGCCACGGAATAGAGCATCAGGAAGCCGATGCAGCTGACCGCGGTGATCAAGAGGACCAGGGGCCAGTTGATGTAGAGGATCTTGCGAAAGCCGGTCGGGACCTGCGCCGTCTGATAGTCGAGATAGGACATGCGCCTCAGGCCCTGCTGCGGCCGGGGCGCGGGGCCTCGGGGGTGTAAAGCTGCATGGCCTCGTGGCGGGCCTGCATCGCGGCGCGCTGGTCCGAGGGCACGGCATCGGTGGGCGGCAGCCCCCCGTTCAGCGCGAAGAGCAGGATGTCGCGGGCGATGGGCGCGGCCACCGCCGAGCCGCCGCCGCCATGTTCGACCACCAGCGAGACGGCGTATTTCGGCGCCTCATAGGGCGCATAGGCCACGAACAGCGCATGGTCGCGCCGCGCCCAAGGCAGCTGGTCGTTCGAGATGACGCCGCGCGCGCGTTCGGCCACGGTGATGTTGCGCACCTGACTGGTGCCGGTCTTGCCGGCCATGCGCCAGTCCTCGCGCGAGATGCGGGCGCCGCGGGCGGTGCCGCGCGCGCTGTTCATCACCGCGTCCATGCCAAGCCGCGCCACACGCAGCGACGCCTCGCTGATGTCCAGCGGCGGCGCTTCGGGGACCGGCTGGCGCACCCCGTCGATGGAGCGGACCAGCTGCGGCGCGATCTGGCGCCCCGAGGCGATGCGCGCGGTCATCACCGCCAGCTGCAAGGGGGAGGCCAGCACAAAGCCCTGCCCGATCGAGGCGTTCAGGCTGTCGCCGATCTGCCAGCTTTCGCCATAGCGGGCCTCTTTCCAGGCGCGGTCGGGCGCGATGCCCTCGGCCACCGCCGACATGGGCAGGTCATGGCGCATCCCCAGACCCAGCTTGCGGGCCATGATCGCGATACGGTCGATGCCCACGCGCTGCGCCAGCTCGTAGAAATAGACGTCGCAGCTTTCCTCGAGGCTCTTGATCGCATCGACCGTGCCATGCCCGCCGCGCCGCCAGCAATGGAAGCGCCGCCCCCCCAGCTCGGTATGGCCGGGGCAGTAGAAGCGGGTGCCCGCGTCGATCACCCCGGCCTCCAGACCCGCCATCAGGGTGACCATCTTGAAGGTCGAGCCGGGGGGATAGACGCCCTGCACGGTCTTGTCCGCCAGGGGCCGGTGGTCGTGATCCATCAGGGCGCGGTATTCGGGGCTGCTGATCCCGCGCACGAACTTGTTCGGATCGAAGCTGGGGGACGAGCAGATCGAGATCAGCTCGCCCGTCTGGCAATCCATCACCACGGCGGCGGCGCTTTCCGTGCCCATGCGCTGCGCGGCATAGTTCTGCAGGGCCGCATCCACGGTCAGCTGGACCGTGGCGCCCTGCTCGCCCTGCTGACGCGACAGCTGGCGCATCTCGCGGCCGGCACTGTTCACCTCGACGCGGCGGGCGCCGGCCTTGCCGCGCAGCACGTCCTCCAGCCGGCCCTCCACGCCGATCTTGCCCAGCTGAAAATCGGGCAGGCGCAGGACCGGGTCCGGATCCTCGATCCGCGACAGGTCGTAATCGCTGACCGGGCCGACATAGCCCATGACATGGGCGAAATCGCCGGCACGGGGATAGGCACGCGACAGGGCCGATTCGGGCGTCACGCCGGGCAGCGAGGGGGCGTTGACGGCGATGGCGCTGAACTGTTCCCAGGACAGGCGGTCGGCCAGCACGATGGGGGTGATCGCGCTGCGGCGCGAGAATTCCTCGACCAGCTCGGCGATGCGGGCCTCGGACATCGGGATCAGCTGGGACAGGCGGCGCAGGACCGGCGCGACATCGCCGCCCGCCTCCTCGCGGGTCAGGGTGACGCGATAGTTCTGTTCGTTCCCCGCGATGATGAGGCCGGTGCGGTCCAGGATCAGCCCGCGCGAGGGCGGAAGCAGGCGGATCTTGATCGAGTTGCCGTCCGCCAGCATCCGGTATTCCTCGGCATGGTCCAGCTGCATCGACCGCATCTTCAGCGCCAGCGTGGTGACCGTCGCCACCTGGATGCCGGCCAGCATCAGCCCGCGCCGGGTGATCTGGCGGGTGCTGTCGATGATCTCGCGTTGGGATTTCTTCATGCCGTCCCCGATCCGTCCCGGCCCCGCGTTCCGGGGGCCCTTGCCTTGTGGCCGCCGCTATGTCGTCTCGCCGTGGCCGTGGCGGCGCAGACCCAGCAGCCAGCGCGCGGCAAAGACCACCAGCGGATAGGCCATGACCGTCGCCAGATATTGCAGGATCACCTGACCGAGCGCCGCCACCGGCAGCAGGACCAGGATCTGCATCAGGCGATAGCCCAGCATCATGCCCCCGATGAGAAGGCCGACCCGCAGCCATTCAACCATGAATGGCTGGTCGCGCCAACGGGGCTCGCGCAGGCGTGCGGCCTCCGAGCCGATCAGCACCACGGCGGTCCACAGGCCCAGGGGGCGCATCAGCAGCACATCCTCGACCAGCACGGCCAGCACGATGACGGCGGCGGCCAGCTGGTCGGGGCGGCGCAGCACCCAAGCCAGGATCAGCGCCAGTCCCAGATCCGGGCCGGGCCAGCCCATGATCCCCTCGGACAAGGGCAGCAGACGGATGAACAGCAAGGCCCAGGCCGCGCCCAGAAAGACCAGCGACCCCAGGACCAGGCTGCGGTTGGGGATCTGGATCACGGCGCGGTGCCCGGGTCCAGCGGATCGGTCGCCCGCGCCGCATCCACGGGCGAGGTCGGCAGCAGCGGGCCGATGAAGTCGCGGCGCCCGCCCCGGATCACGGCCTGGCTGTCCACCACGGCCTCGGCCGGGTGGGAGCGCAGCACGCGCAGGAACTCCAGCCGCTCGTAATCGGCGGCCATCCGCAGGCGCAGCCGCCCGTCGCTGCCCTGCGCCACCTGCCCCACCAGCAGCCCCGGCGGAAACACCCCGCCATCGCCCGAGCTGACGACCCGGTCGCCGGGGCGCACATTGTCGGCCTGTTCCACGAAGTCCAGAAGCGGCAGCGGCGTGTTGTCGCCAGTCAGCAGCGCGCGTTCGCCCGTCGGCTGCACCGTCACCGGCAGGCGCGACGAGGGATCGGTCAGCAGCACCACCCGGCTGGTGCGGTTGCCCACGCCCGAGATGCGGCCCACCAGCCCCAGCCCGTCCATCGTGGCCCAGCCCTCGATGATGCCGTCCTGCGCGCCCACGTTCAGCAGCACCGACTGGCGGAAGGCCGAGCCGCTGTCGACCATCACCACCCCCGTCACGCTGGTCAGGGCCGGGTCGATGCGCACGTTGTTCTGCGCCAGCAGCTTGGAGTTCTCCTGCTCCAGCTGAACGGCAGCCTCTTTCCAGGCCGACATGCGCTGCAATTCGCGGCGCAGCTCCTGGTTCTGTTCGTAGAGCCGGGCATAGCTCTGGAAGCCCGCGACCATCTGGGTCATCCGCGTGACCGGCACCAGCGCCCATTCAAAGCGGGGCACGATGCGGTCGATCATCGCGGTGCGCATCTGTTCGGCGCGCGGGCTGTCGATGCGCCAGAACAGGAACAGCCCCAGCAGGGCCAGCGCCAGAACGGCGATCAGCACGCGCCGGACGGGCGTGGCGAAATCAGGACCCCTCTGCGCCATTCAGCGCCCCCTGCCTTCTGGCCGGATCAGCTGTCGTAGTCGATGACGTGACGCAGCTGCTTTTCGAATTCCAGCGCCTTGCCGGTGCCAAGCGCCACGCAGCTCATCGGCTGATCGGCCAGGCTGATCGACAGGCCGGTCTGCTCGCGCAAAGCCAGATCCAGCTCGCCCAGCATGGCGCCGCCGCCGGTCAGCATGACGCCGCGGTCGACGATGTCGGCGGCCAGATCCGGGGGCGTCGCTTCCAGCGCGACCATCACGGCCTCGCAGATGGCCTGCACGGGTTCGGACAGCGCCTCAGCGACCATGGCCTGGCTGATCTCGATCTCTTTCGGGATGCCGTTCAGCAGGTCACGGCCCCGGATCATCAACGTCGCACCGCGCCCGTCATCGGGCATGCGGGCGGTGCCGATGCTGGTCTTGATGCGTTCCGCCGTCGATTCACCGATCAGCATGTTCTGGTTGCGGCGCAGATAGTTGATGATCGCCTCGTCCATGCGGTCGCCGCCGATGCGGACGGACCGGGCATAGACCACGTCGCCCAGGGACAACACCGCCACCTCGGTCGTGCCGCCGCCGATGTCGACGACCATGGAGCCGGTCGGTTCGGTGATCGGCATGCCCGCGCCGATGGCCGCCGCGATCGGTTCCGCGATCAGGCCGGCCTTGCGGGCGCCTGCGGACAGGACCGACTGGCGGATCGCGCGCTTTTCAACGGGGGTCGCGCCGTGGGGCACGCAGACGATGATCTTGGGCTTGGAGAAGGTCGTGCGCTTGAACACCTTCTTGATGAAGTGCTTGATCATCTGCTCGGCGCTGTCGAAATCGGCGATGACGCCCTCGCGCATGGGCCGGATCGCCTCGATGCTGCCCGGCGTGCGGCCCAGCATCAGTTTGGCATCCTCGCCCACGGCCAGAACGACGCGCTTGCCATCCTTGACGTGATAGGCCACGACCGAGGGCTCGTTCAGGATGATGCCCTTGCCCTTGACATAGATCAGCGTGTTCGCCGTCCCCAGATCGATTGCGATGTCGGTCGAAAACAAACCGCCGAATGCCATGCCCGTATCCTTTCGCGCCGGTTGTCCCGGCCTGCCCTGTTCTGATGTCCCGCAGGGGGGCCTTGCCCCCCGATCGCCTGTCCAAGCGTCCGTATAGAGCCACGCCGCCCACCCGGAAAGCCCCGATGCGCGCAAGGCGCCGCGAAAGCGGCTTCTTGCGCGTCCGGCGTGCGAACGCCCCTCGGGACTGAACCCCCAGGTTTAGTGAGAGTACATGCTGATCTGCCGGGCATCGCTGCCTTCGGCGGTCATGGCCCGGCGCAGGATCAGCCGGTTCAGCGCCCCCACATAGGCCTTGACCGAGGCCAGGATCGTGTCCGTGTCGGCGGCCTGACCGGTGACGATGCGGCCATCCTCCTCCATGCGGACGCTGACCGTGGCCTGGGCATCGGTGCCCTCGGTCACGGCATGGACCTGGTACAGCAGCAGCCGCGCCTCGTGCGGAAAGATCTGCCGCACGGCGTTGAAGCAGGCGTCCACGGGACCGTCGCCGGTCGTCTCGGCGCGCTTCTCCTCGCCGTCCACGATCATGGTCAGATCCGCCGACTGCCCGTCGCTGCCGCAGATGACGCGCAGGTGCTTGACCTGCAGGTGATCCTCGGCGGTGTTGGCGGCGGCATCCAGCACCAGCGCGATGATGTCGTCGTCATAGACCTCCTTCTTGCGGTCGGCCAAGGCCTTGAAGCGCACGAAGATGTCCTTGAGCTGGTTGTCCCCGACCTCATGGCCCAGATCGGCCAGCTTGGCGCGCAGGGCGGCGCGGCCCGAATGCTTGCCCATGGCGATGTTGTTCTCGGTCAGGCCGATATCGGCGGGGCGCATGATCTCGAAGGTCTCGACATTCTTCAGCACGCCGTCCTGATGGATGCCGGATTCGTGCAGGAAGGCGTTCTTGCCGACGATGGCCTTGTTGAACTGCACCGGAAAGCCGGACACGGCGGCCACGCGGCGCGAGATGCCCATGATCTTGGTCGTGTCGATCCCGGTCCGGTAGGGCAGGATGTCGTTCCTGACCCGCATCGCCATCACCACCTCTTCCAGCGCGGTGTTGCCGGCGCGTTCGCCCAACCCGTTGATCGTGCATTCGATCTGGCGGGCGCCCGCCTCGACGGCGGCCAGGCTGTTGGCGGTCGCCATGCCCAGGTCGTTGTGGCAATGCGTGGCGAAGATGATCTGATCCGCGCCCGGCACGCGCTCCAGCAGCATCCGGATGAGGGCGGCGGATTCGCGCGGCGCGGTATAGCCGACCGTGTCGGGGATGTTGATCGTCGTGGCGCCCGCCTTGATGGCGATCTCGACCACCCGGCACAGATAGTCATGTTCGGTCCGCGTCGCGTCCATGGGCGACCATTGCACGTTGTCGCACAGGTTGCGGGCATGGGTGACGGTCTGGAAGATGCGGTCCGCCATCTGGTCCATGTCCAGATTGGGGATCGCGCGGTGCAGCGGCGAGGTGCCGATGAAGGTGTGGATGCGGGGCTGGCGGGCGTGCTTCACCGCCTCCCAGCAGCGGTCGATGTCGGGGATCTGGGCGCGGGCCAGGCCGCAGATCACGCTGGTCCGGGCCATCCGCGCGATCTCGGACACGGCGGCGAAATCGCCTTCCGAGGCGATGGGAAAGCCCGCCTCGATGATGTCCACGCCCATCTCGTCCAGCATCCCGGCGATTTCCAGCTTCTCGGCATGGGACATAGTGGCGCCGGGCGATTGCTCGCCGTCGCGCAGGGTGGTGTCGAAGATCACGACGCGGTTCTGATCGGTCATCTGAGGGGTCTTTCTTACGGTGCCTTGGGATCGGATCCGGGCGCTGACCTGACTGAGCGGTGGCCCGGAAGACCCGCTCAGCGCAGCGTAAGAAGCAGCAGACCGCGGGACGGCACGGCCCGGCGCACCGTCGGGGGCGCGGTCGGGGCGATGAATGGGGAACGCATCCGGGTCATGCGGGCGAATATGCCCCCCCGCGCGCGGCTTGAAAAGCCCTGATCGTCATCGCCCATGGAGGAGGCAGCCGGGCCACATTCCCGGCCGGCCGTCATTGTAACGACACATTTTCGCTGGCCCCCTTCGGCAAGCCTGCCTATCCTTTCAGCACGACAACCAGAAACGACAACCAACAGATGAGGGAACGATGTCACGAAAGATCGTCGTGGGCTTCGACGGCAGCGATGCCTCGAGGCGCGCCCTGGACTTCGCCATCACCCGCGCGCAGGCGCAGGGGGACAACATCCTGATCGCGCATGTGCTGGAATGGTCGCCCTACAGCTTCCTGACCGCCGCCGAGGTCGAGGAACGCCACCGCCGCCGCAAGGAGGAGTTGCAGCGCGCCGAGACCGCCATCCTGACCCCGGTGGTCCGCCACGTCGAGGATGCGGGCATCCCCTGCGCCACCACGCTGCGCTATGGCCATATCGCCGAGACGCTGTGCCGGATCGCGAAGGACGAGGGGGCCGCGATGATCTTCATCGGCCGAATGGGCAATTCCGGCTTCGCCTCGCGCATCTTCGGATCGGTCGCGGCCACGCTGGCGCAGGTCTCGCCCGTGCCCGTGGTCATCGTGCCATGACCGGCGCCTCAACAGGGATGACATATATGACCAAAGCATCACTCGCGGCTCTGGCCGTGCTGGCCGCCGGCCCCGCAGGTGCCCAAGGCATCGACGAGACGGTGAACCAGGTCTTCGCCAATTCGACAGGCTGGTTCGTCAGCCTGATCTTTTCCAACTTTCCCGGCACGACCTTCCCCTGGATCGTCGGCTGGCTGGTGGTCGCGGCCAGCGTCTTCACCGTCTATTTCGGGCTGATCCAGATCCGCGCCTTCGGCCATGCCCTGGCGCTGGTCCGGGGCGACTATTCCGATCCCAACGATGCGGGCGAGGTCAGCCATTTCCAGGCCCTGACCACCGCCCTGTCGGGCACCGTGGGCCTGGGCAACATCGCGGGCGTCGCGGTGGCCATCGGCATCGGCGGTCCGGGGGCGACCTTCTGGATGATCCTGGCAGGCCTGCTGGGCATGGCGTCGAAGTTCACCGAATGCACGCTTGGCGTCAAATACCGCAACGAATATGCCGACGGCACCGTCTCGGGCGGGCCGATGTACTACATGACCAAGGGCTTCGCCGAGCGCGGCCTGCCGGGCGGCAAGTTTCTGGCGGTGCTCTTCGCGGTCTTCTGCATCCTCGGCAGCTTTGGCGGCGGCAACATGTTCCAGGCCAATCAGGCCCATGCCCAGATCGCCAATGTCACCGGCGCCTTTCCCGGCTGGATCACCGGCCTCGTCATGGCCATCGTGGTCTTTCTGGTCATCGTCGGCGGCCTGAAGTCCATCGCCAGCGTCACCGAAAAGATCGTGCCCTTCATGGCGGCGGTCTATGTCGGCACGGCGGTGATCATCATCGGCATGAACTTCGACATGATCGGCACGGCCTTCAGCCAGATCCTGACGGGCGCCTTCACCAATGACGGGGTCGTGGGCGGGGCCATCGGCGCGCTGATCCAGGGCTTCCGCCGCGCGGCCTTCTCCAACGAGGCGGGCATCGGCTCGGCCGCCATCGCCCACAGCGCCGTGCGCACCAAGGAGCCCATCACCGAAGGCTTCGTGTCCCTGCTGGAACCGTTCATCGACACGGTCGTCATCTGCACGATGACCGCGCTGGTGATCATCATCACCGGCCAGCTGATCCAGGATCCGACCACCGGCCTCTTCCTGCTGAACGAGGCGGGCGACGGCATCCAGACCGTGACGGGCAATTCCGGCGTCACCCTGACCTCGGACGCGTTCAGCAGCGCCTTCGGCTGGTTCCGCTACATCCTGGTGCTGGCCGTGGTGCTGTTCGCCTTCTCGACGATGATCTCGTGGAGCTATTACGGGCTGAAGGCCTGGACCTTCCTCTTCGGCGAGGGCCAGACCAAGGAGCTGATCTTCAAGATCATCTTCTGCCTGTTCGTGATCATCGGCGCCTCGGCCAATCTGGGTCCGGTCATCGACTTCTCGGATGCGATGATCTTCGCCATGGCGATCCCGAACATCATCGCGCTCTATCTGCTGATGCCGATCGTGAAGGCCGAGATGAACCGCTATCTCTCCCGCCTGAAGACGGGCGAGATCCGCAAGTTCGAATAGGGCCGCCCCCCGGGGCAGCGGACAGGGGCGCGGGCGCTGCGGCACCCGCGCCCCCTTGTCATGGTGGCCATCATGACAAGGGGGTGGAATTCGCGGTGGCCCGGCGCGCCGATCCGTGCGAAGGACGCGCCCCAAACCCAGAGCGTCCGAGGATCCCATGACCAAGCCCCCCTTCGTTCATCCCGGCATGCGGCTGCCCTTCGCGCTGCTGGTGACCTGCTTCGCGGCCTGGGGGATCGCGGCGAACATGACCGACCCGCTGGTGCAGGTCTTCTCGCGAATCTTCTCGATGACCACGCTGCAGGCCTCCTTCGTGCAGTTCGCCTATTACGGGGCGTATTTCCTGCTGGCGCTGCCGGCGGCCTTCCTCAACCGGCGCTTTTCCTACCGCACCGGGATCCTGACGGGGCTGGGCTGCGCGATCCTGGGGGCGTTCATGTTCTATCCGGCGGCGCAGGCGATGACCTTCGGGTTCTTCCTGCTGGCGCTGTTCCTGCTGGCGGGCGGGCTGTCGATCCTGGAGACCTCGGCCAATCCCTTCGTGATGGCGATGGGCCCCGAGGCGAACGGCACCCGCCGCCTGAACTTGGCGCAGGCCTTCAACCCGGTGGGCACCAATATCGGGGTCTTCCTGGCCGCGACGCTGATCCTGCCGCAGCTGAACGTCGCCAGCGCCGCCGACCGCGCCGCCATGGCGCCCGAGGCGCTGAACGCCGTCCGTCAGGCCGAGCTGCAGGCGGTGATGACCCCCTATGTGGGCTTCGCCTTCGTCTTGCTGGCGATCTGGGTCGCCATCGCGCTGATCCCCATGCCCACCCGGCAGGAGCGCGTGCAGGAGGCCGAGGCGCCGCTGCAGTTCGGCGCGACCCTGCGCCGCCTGATGTCGAACCGGCACTATGTCTTCGGCGTGGGGGCGCAGTTCTTCAACGTCGCGGCGCAGACCTGCGTCTGGACCTTCACCATCCCCTATGTGCTGGCGGCCCTCGGCGGGACCGAGGCGCAGGCGGGCTGGTACCTGCAGGCCAGCCTGATCGTCTTCCTGATCGCGCGCTTTGCCATGGTGGGACTGATGGTCGTGATCCGGCCCGCCCTGCTGCTGGCGGCGATGGCTTTGCTGGGCACGGCACTGTGCTTCTATGCCGCCGCAGCGCCGGGTCTGGGCGGGGTCTGGGCGGTGGTCGCGCTGTCGGCCTGCCTGTCGCTGATGTTTCCCACCATCTATGGCATCGCCCTGCACGGGCTGGGGCAGGACACCAAGTTCGGTGCGGCAGGGCTGGTCATGGCGATCCTGGGCGGGGCGGTGATGCCGTTGGCCCATGGCGCCCTGATGGACGCGCAGGGCGCCGCGCTGGCCTATGTCGTGCCGGGGCTGTGCTTCCTGGTGGTGGCGGCGTTCGGCCTGTTCGACATGCGCCATGGCGCAGGCGGCACCCGGTCGCAGGCCTCGGCGCGGGCCTAGCCGCGGCGGCGGCGCGGCATCAGCTGCTGAGCGCCGCCCGCGAAGAGCAGCCAGACCGACGAGGCGATCAGCCCCAGGTTCGCCCAGCTTTGCGGGTGGAAGTCGACCAGCGCCGCCCAGCCCGCGAAGACCACCCAGGCCAGCGCCACCGGCAGCGTGATCAGGCGCCAGCGCTCGGTCCGGACCGGGTGGACGAACTTGATGTTGGTGAACATCGCGATGCTCAGCGCGGTGACGATCAGCAGGATGATCGTCCAGTGCGGCTCGACCGCGAAGAGGACGAGGACGACCATGTTCCAGCAGCCCGGAAAGCCCGCGAAGGAATTGTCGCGGGTCTTCATGCGGGTGTCGGCGAAATAGACCACACTGGTGAAGACGATGACGATGATCGCGAACCAGCCCGTCCAGCCCGACAGCAGCCCCGACTGGAACAGCGCGAAGGCCGGGATGAACACATAGGTCAGATAGTCGATGATCAGGTCCATCAGCTCGCCGTCATAGGCGGGCCAGTTGCTCTTGACCTCGTAGCGCCGCGCCAGCGGGCCGTCGATGCCGTCCACGACGAAGGCCACGACCAGCCACAGGAACATCAGCGCCCAATCGGCCTGGACCGCGGCCAGCATGGCCAGCATGGCAAGAACCGCCCCGGTGGCGGTGAGAAGATGAACGGCAAGGGCCTTGTGACGCAACTGCATGCCGGTTTGTCGCAGGTTGACCCCGGCTCTGCAACCGCGCTTGGCCGCCTCAGCGCAGGATCGGGGGGCCCTTGGGCCGGGGCGCCGGTTCCTCGGGCGCAGGCAGGGCCAGATCGAACAGCAGCGCGCCGGGGGGCGGCGGGGTCTCGGCAAAGCTGATGTCGACGCCGCCGGGCTGGGGGGGCAGGAAGGCCAGCGCCTCGGACAGGGCCTTGGCGATGGCGGGCTGGCGGTCCACGGGCGCGCCCGCGATCAGCAGCAGATGCCCGCGATCCGCGCCGCCCGCGGCCTGGCTGCCGACCAGCGCCGCCCCGGCGATCAGCCCGCGCAGATCGGCCAACCGTTCGGACAGGGGCCGGCCCAGCACCTCGGCCACCTGCGGATCGGGCGCGGTCAGGCGCAGCTGCGCCTCGCCCGTCTGGGGGGCGGCCTGCAGGGCGCCGGTCAGCCAGTCCAGCATCGCCGCGTCCAGCATCATCTCGGACGGGTGGCCGGGATTGACCAGCAGCCCCGCGCCGTCAGCCTTCAGCAGCTCGGCCAGCACCCGGCCCGGCAGGGCGGCATAGGCCACGGCCCGGCCGAAGAAATCGGCCAGCCGGTCCTCGCTGTCGCAGGCCAGCGCCACGCGCGCGCCCTCAAGATCAAAGATCTGCAATTCGACCGCGTCATGGAGAGGTTCGCGCAGCAGGGCCACCGACAGCTCGGTATCGGCCAGCCGCGACAGCATCCGCGCGCGCTGCGGCGCGTCCGCATCGTGAAAGGGAACCGGGGCAAGATCGTCCAATGCGCTCATGTCGGGGGCCTTTCGGGGCAGGAACCGGACCTGCGTAATGGTCGCACCCGCCCCACGCAAGCGTGATTGCCCCTGCCGGACATGGCGCCGCATACTGCCGCCATGAAACGTCGCACCCTGATCCTGACCGCCGCCGCCCTGCCTTTGCTGGCCGCCCCCCGCCTTGCGCAGGCCGCCCTGCAGCCCCTTCTGGCCGAGGCCGGCCAAATGGCGCCCCTGCGCGCCATCGCGCTGTGGCGCGACGATGGCGGTCCGGGAACCGAGCTGGCGGCCGAGGGCTATCACGGCTTCACCCCCGACAGCCCCACGAACATCAAGTCGGCCTCGAAATCCATCGTCTCGGCCCTGACCGGCATCGCCATCGGGCAGGGCCTGCTGGAGGGCGCGGACCAGCCCATCGCGCCCCTGCTGCGCGCCGATCTGCCCGCCGACCCCGACCCCAGGCTGAACCGCATAACGATCGGCAATCTTCTGTCGATGCAGGCCGGGCTGGAGCGTCAGTCGGGCCGGAACTATGGCCGGTGGGTCAACAGCCCCAACTGGGTGCGCAGCGCGCTGGCCGCCGAATTCACCCAGGATCCGGGCACGCGGATGCAGTATTCGACCGCCTCGACCCATCTGGTCGCGGCGATCCTGACCCGCGTGACCGGGCGGCCTCTGCTGGATGTGGCGGGCGACTGGCTGGGACCGGTCCCGGGCTTCCGCATCACAGGATGGGACCGCGATCCGCAGGGCATCTATCTGGGCGGAAACCAGATGGCGATGACCACCCGGTCGCTGCTGGCTTTCGGGGCGATGTATGCGCAAGGCGGGCAGGCCGGCGGGCGCCAGATCGTGCCCGGGTCTTGGATCGATGAAAGCTGGCAGCGCCGCACCTCGAGCATCTTCAGCGGGCAGGGCTATGGCTATGGCTGGTTCCTGGGCCAGATGGCCGGGCGCGACGTCCGCTATGGCTGGGGCTATGGCGGGCAGATGGTCTATGTCTTTCCCGCGACGCGCCGACAGCCGGCGCTGGCCATGGCGATGACCTCGGACCCGGACCTGCCCTCGGGCCGGACCGGGCACCGCGACGACCTGCACCGGATGGCGGAACGGCTGGCGGCGGCGGCCTGAGACAGGCCCCGCGCCGCCCGATCGTCAGTCGATGAAGTCGCCCGCCTGGAAGTTGCCCAGGTTGCCGAACAGCTGCCCGATCAGCGAGATCTCGGTCACGCTGCCATCGGTGACGCGGCGCGACAGGGTGACGACGCGGCCCCGTTCCAGCCCGAAGGTCTCGACATTGCTGACCACGCCGGTGGGCGCGAACGAGATCGCGACGACGCTGCGGTCGATCTCTTGCGAGGCGGCGGCGCCCATGCGGCGCCAGCGCGAGCCGACATAGTACCAGCCGGATCCGGTCAGCAGCCCCTGGGCCGAGGGGCGCCCGATCAGCGCGGGCAGGTCGTCGACGGTGGTCTGGCCGGGCACCACCTGCGCCAGATCCAGCGCGGGGGGCACATAGCCGTGGTTGCGATAGATGGGTGCACAGGCGGCAAGCCCGAGGACAGCCAGAATCGCCAGTGTCATCAGGGTCCTGATGGCGGTCATGGGCGTGGTCCCTCCTTGGGGCGGTTGACGCGGCCCGCCCTGCCTAGCAAACTCGGGCACCCTGCTCAAGAATATCAATCCGCGGGCCGCGCCCCTGCCCTTCCCTCTTCCATCCGACCGACCGAGGCCCCCATGACCGATCCCACCAAGCATCCGCAGCGCCTGCGCGTCGCGCATCTCAACCCCAACACGACCACACCCTTTCACCTGCGTCCGACCAGCGAGGTCTGCACCGCCATCGCCGGGGAACTGGGCCTTGATGCCCTATCCCGCCTCGACTTTGCGGGCCAGCTGCGCGGTCACGGCACCGATGGCTGGCTGCTGACCGGCACGCTGAGCGCCCGCGTGACGCAGCCCTGCGTGGTGACGCTGAAGCCGGTGAAGAGCGACATCACCGATCAGGTGCGCATCCAGTTCACCCCGCATCTGAGCCAGCCCGAGGGCGACGAGGTCGAGATGCCCGACGAGACGCTGGAGCCCCTGGGCAATTTCATCGACCTCAGCGCCATCATGGTCGAGGCCCTGTCGCTGGCCCTGCCGGAATATCCCCGCGCCAAGGGGGCGGCCCTGACCGCCACGGCCCCGGCGCCCGAAGAGGCGGACGACACCCGCCGCCCCTTTGCCGGACTGGAGAAGCTGCTGGGCGAGACGCCGCGCGAATCCTGACCGCGCGTGGTTCGCCCGCGGGGCGTGAAAGCGCCGCAAGGGAGGCATCCGTGCCGCACCGGACCGGAATTCGTGCGGTTGCAGGGGTCCGGGCGGTGCATTTCCTGCCCCTGCCCGGCCTAGAGGGCTTGCAGCCCGGGAAGTGATCGCGTATCTGCGCGGTTCATTTACGACTTCAAATCCTGGATGCATCGGCGTTGCGGCGCGGCATCCCTTTACATCAGGTGGTGACATGGCTGTCCCTCAGAATCGCGTAACCCGGTCCAAGCGCAACATGCGCCGTGCGCATGATGCGCTGGTCGCGGGCAACCCGAACGAATGCTCGAACTGCGGCGAGCTGAAGCGCCCGCATCACGTCTGCCCGTCCTGCGGCCATTACGCGGGCCGCGAAGTGATCGCGCAGGCGACCGAGGTTGACCTGGACGACGACGCGGCCTGATTTGGCCCGCAGCGCGTCCTGATGACCGTTTCCTCCGCGAGCATGCCGGCACCGCGCGCCCCTGACACCGGGGGCAGCGTGGTCATATCGGTTGATGCCATGGGCGGCGATCGTGGCCCCTCGGTCGTGGTCGCGGGCATGGCCGAAAGCGCCGAGAAGAACCCCGAGATCCGCTTCATCGTCCATGGCGATCAGGCGCAGCTGACGGGTCTGATCGCGCGCCGCAAGGGGCTGGCCGGCCGCTGCGACATCCGCCATGCGGGCGGCGTCGTCACCATGCATGACAAGCCCAGCCAGATCATCCGCAAGGGCGAGGGCACGTCCATGTGGTCCGCCGTCGAATCGGTGCGGCAGGGCGAGGCGCAGGTCGCCGTCTCCTGCGGGAATACCGGCGCGCTGATGGCGCTGTCGATGCTGCGCCTGCGCAAGCTGCCGGGCGTGAACCGTCCCGCCATCGCCTGCCTGTGGCCCTCGCGCAGCCCGCAGGGGTTCAACATCATGCTGGACGTGGGCGCCGACATCCGCGCCGACGCGCATGACCTGCTGCAATATGCGCTGATGGGCGCCTCCTATGCCCGCAACGGGCTGGGGGTCGAGATGCCCCGGGTCGGCCTGCTGAACGTGGGCACCGAGGATCACAAAGGCCGCGCCGAGCTGAAACAGGCCCATGAGATGATCGAGGCCGCCGCCAATGGCAGCTATGCCTATGTGGGCTTCGTCGAGGGGGGCGATCTGCCCTCGGACCGCGTGGATGTGATCGTGACCGACGGGTTCACCGGCAATGTCGCCTTGAAGACCGGCGAGGGGACCGCCAAGCTGGTCGGCGATTTCCTCAAGGAGGCCTTCTCGAATTCGATCATGTCGAAATTCGCGGCGGTGCTGGCCATGACCTCGCTGAAACGTCTGCAGAAACGCATCGACCCGCGCCGGGTGAATGGCGGCATCTTCCTAGGGCTGAACGGCACGGTCGTGAAATCCCACGGATCGGCCGATGCGACCGGCGTGTCGGCGGCCATCAAGCTGGCCTTCACGCTGGCCAAGTCCGGCTTTCAGGACCGCCTGGCCGCGCGCGTGGCCCAAGGCGCCGCCGCCGCCTCGGCGGGTGCGGCCGATGCAGGAGAGGCTTCGTGATGCGACGTGCGATCGTCCGGGGAACCGGCCACTACCTGCCCGAGCGCATCGTCGAGAACAGCTGGTTCGAGGACAAGCTGGAGACCTCGGACGACTGGATCCGGTCGCGCACCGGGATCGAGCGGCGCCACTTCGCCGCCGAGGGCCAGACGACCAGCGATCTGGGCATCCGCGCCGCCCGCGCCGCACTTGAGCGCGCCGGCATGGAGATCGGCCAGATCGACGGGATCATCCTGGCGACCTCGACCCCCGATTTCACCTTTCCCGCCACCGCGACCATCGTGCAGGCGGGTCTGGGCATGTCGCGGGGTTTCGCCTTCGACGTGCAGGCCGTCTGCGCGGGCTTCGTCTTCGCGCTGGCCAATGCGGACGCGATGATTCGCGCAGGCCAGGCCGATCGCATCCTGGTGATCGGCGCCGAGACCTTTTCCCGCATCATGGACTGGACCGATCGCAGCACCTGCGTGCTGTTCGGCGACGGCGCCGGGGCGGTCATCCTGG
Source organism: Paracoccus gahaiensis (assembly GCF_005048225.1). GTDB lineage: Bacteria > Pseudomonadota > Alphaproteobacteria > Rhodobacterales > Rhodobacteraceae > Paracoccus > Paracoccus gahaiensis. Next base: position 310,620 of record NZ_SUNI01000002.1, on the reverse strand, counting down.
AAGCCCAGGAAAGCGAGGGGACCAGCGAGGATCGCGGCCTTCTCGCCTCGGATCTGAACAGCGACGGAAAGTACCGCGAGCTTCTCTATGTCGATGGCGGGGTCTCGGCGACGGGAACGGTCGGCAAGCTGCGGATGCAGGGCAATCTGGTCTTTCGCCACGCGGTCGAGAAACTGGCCAGCACCGCCCAGACCGCCCTCGGACGGGCCGGGCTGACGGCCGCGGATGTGGACTGGCTGGTGCCGCATCAGGCCAATCTGCGCATCATCACCGCCACTGCCCAGAAGATGGGCCTGCCGCTGGACAAGGTCGTGCTGACCGTCGCCGATCACGGCAACACCTCTGCCGCGTCCATCCCGCTGGCCCTGTCCGTGGCCGATGGCGAGGGACGCTTCGCGCCCGGCGACGTGCTGCTGACCGAGGCGATCGGCGGGGGCCTGAGCTGGGGCGCGGTGGTCCTGCGCTGGTAGCGCCGCAGGGGGGCGCTGCCCCCCGTCCTGTCGGACTCCCCCCGGGATATTTTTGCCAAGATGAAGCGGCGGGCTATTTCAGCAGGGCATCCTTGCTGGCGCGGCGGTTCGGGCCGCCTGCCGGGCGGCGGCTGTGGTCATGGCCGGACTGGCAGGTCATGCACAGCTTGACGCCGGGCTGGGCCAGACGGCGCGCCTCGGGGATCGGCTCGTCGCATTCGGCGCACTGCGTGGCGCTGTCGCCTTGGGCCGTGCGCCGGGCGGCGGCCTGACGGGCGCGGGCGATGGCCTCGGCCGTGCTGATCTCGATCTGGTCGTTCACCGCGTCGTCGCGGGCCCATCCGCCTGCCATCCGGCTCTCCTGTCCTTGTGCGCTGATCCCTAGATGGGGGCGCGGCGCTGCAATGAAAAGGAGCGGATGGCCCCGAGCCGATCCGGGATGGCCCGCCGTCCGCGCGGCAGGGATGGGCGGATTGCGGGGCCTTTCGCACGGACAAGTATCGGACGGGGAACGATTTCCCCGCCTTCTCGTTGACAGGCAGCGAAAATCGAACCATCTTCCCTCCAATTCATGAGGACCCACCATGGGCGACAAGACCTTGACCCGAATGGACCTTGCCGAAGCGGTGTTCCGCGATGTCGGCCTGTCCCGCCACGAATCCGCGCAGCTGGTCGAAAGCGTGCTGGACCATATCTCGGACGCGCTCGTCCGGGGGGAGCAGGTCAAGATCTCGTCCTTCGGGACATTTTCGGTGCGCGACAAGAACGAGCGGATCGGCCGCAATCCCAAGACCGGGGAAGAGGTGCCGATCACGCCTCGCCGCGTGCTGTCCTTCCGGCCCTCGCACCTGATGAAGGATCGCGTGGCCGCCGGGAACAAGCGGTAGGCGCGCCGCAGCGGATGGCAAAGGGCGCAGAGGCATTCCGGTCGATCGGCGAGGCGGCGACCCTGATCGGTGTCGCACCCCATGTCCTGCGCTATTGGGAAACCCAGTTCGCGGCGCTGAAGCCGATGAAGCGACCCGATGGGCGGCGCTATTACCGGCCCGGCGATCTGGATCTGGTCGCCGGGATCTGTGCGCTACTGCGCGATGATGGGCTGACCATCCGGGGCGCCCGCAAGCTGATCGATCAGGACCGGGGCGAGAGCGTGCGCCGGCGCGGGGCGGCGCAGTTGGCGGCGCCAGCCTTGGGCGATGCGGCCCTGCCCGACCCGATCCCTGCCGACGAGGAAAGACTGCCCATGTCCGACGATCTGCCCCGGCAATCCGCCATCCCCATGCCTCCGTCTGCCCCGCTGGACCACGCGCCGCAACCAACAGCCTGGCTGGTCCGGCTGACCCAGATCACCCGGCATCTTCAGCAGATCACGCCCGCCGATCCGCGCTGGCCGGCGGTGCGGCCGGTCGCCCTGCGGCTTGGCCAGGCGATGTTGCGGCTTGGCTGACGGGTCATTGCGATTTGGTGACGATTTCCGCCCCGCAGCCCTTGTGCTGGTCCGCCGGATCGCACTATAGGGTGCTCGTCGGGCCGTGGCGCAGCCTGGTTAGCGCGTCCGTCTGGGGGACGGAAGGCCGAGAGTTCGAATCTCTCCGGCCCGACCATTCCGAAAACGCCCATTCCCTTGCGGGGATGGGCGTTTCCCTTTCCCCCCTTTCCCTGCAGGAGAGTTCAGGATGAACGGCGTTCTGCCCGACCATCGGATCCGCGACCTGATCGCCCAAGGCGCGATCCGGGCCGATCTGCCCGTCACGCCCGAACAGATCCAGCCCGCCAGCCTGGACCTGCGCTTGGGGACCACCGCCCTGCGGCTGCGTGCCAGCTTTCTGGCCGGGCGCGGCAAGCGCATCGAAGACCGGCTGGACGATTTCTGCATGCACCGGATGGACCTGTCGGACGGCGCCGTGCTGGAGCGCGGCTGCGTCTACCTGATCCCGCTGCAGGAGGCGATCACCCTGCCCGCCGGGATCTCGGCCGTGGCCAATGCGAAATCCTCGACCGGGCGGCTGGACCTTCTGACGCGGCTGGTCACCGATGACGGGACCGAGTTCGACCGCCTGCCCGAGGGCTATGACGGCCCCCTGTATGCCGAGATCTGCCCGCGCAGCTTCTCTGTCCTGGTGCGCCCGGGCATGCGCCTGAACCAGCTGCGCCTGCGGCAGGGGCAGGCGGTGCTGACGGATGCCCAGCTGACGGCGCTGCATGCCGAGCAGCCGCTGGTCGGCGGAGCGCCCGCGCTGATCGACCAGGGTCTGGGGTTCTCGGTGGACCTGCGCCCCGCTGCGGGCGATCTGGTCGGCTATCGGGCGCGGCCCCATAGCGGGGTGATCGACCTGGACCGCATCGGCGCCTATCCCTCGACCGAGTTCTGGGACGAGCTGCGCACGACCCAGGGGCGGCTGATCCTGGACCCCGGCGCCTTCTACATCCTCGTCAGCCGCGAATCGGTGGCCATCCCCGCCGATTACGCTGCCGAGATGGCCCCCTACTTGGCGATGGTGGGCGAGTTCCGCGTCCATTACGCGGGGTTCTTCGACCCGGGCTTCGGGATCGGAGAGGCCGGCGCCGGGGCGCGCGGCGTCCTAGAGGTACGCTGCCACGAGGCGCCCTTCGTGCTGGAGCATGGCCAGACCGTCGGCCGGCTGGTCTATGAACGCATGAGCGCGCGGCCCGAGCGGCTCTATGGCGAGGGGATCCGGTCCAACTATCAGGGCCAGGGCCTGAAGCTGGCCAAGCAGTTCGTCTGAGGCACCGGGCCCGATGGCCCCGCGCGTCCCGCTTTGTGCGAATCCCCGATTGTGGCATGATCCGCGCGTTGCCGGTTCATGGTGTGGTCATGGTGCTTACGAACAGCCTTGTCCTGCTGGCGGTCGTCACGGCGTTGACGATCGGGGGGGACTATCTGATCAAATCGGCGACCATCCATGTGGCGGGGATGGGCTCTGGCCTGTTTCTGGTCGCGGTGGCCCTTTATGCGCTGTCGGCCTTCGGCTGGTTCTTTCTGATCCGGCACCACCCGCTGACATGGATCGCGGTGACCTATTCGGGGGCGACGCTGATCCTGCTGACCCTTCTGGGGGTGATCGTCTTCGACGAGGATCTGGGCTGGCGCGACATCGCGGCGGTCGCGATGGCCCTGGGCGCGATCCTGCTGGTCGAGACGTCCTGACGGGCCACCGCCCAGGCCGTCACAGGGGGCCCGTCTGCCACAGGCGGACCTTCAGCCCGCCATGCGCCACGATCGGCCCCGGGGCCTGCCACGGCAGGCCGGTGGCCTTGGCCAGACCCGCCTCGGAGGTCACGATGCCGACCCGCCAGCCCTTGAAGCGGGTCCGGAATACCTCGCCCATCTGCGCATGCAGGCCGAAGAGCGGACCCTTGCCGCCGATTCGCGCGCCATAGGGCGGGTTCACGATGACGATGCCGGGCGCGCCCTCGGGGCGCTGCAGGTCGGTGATCTGGCAGGCCTCGAAGCGGGTAATGTCGGTCACTCCGGCGCGGGCGGCGTTGGCCAGGCTCATGCGGATGGCGCCGGGGTCGCGGTCGCTGCCCGTGAACTGCGCGGGGGCGGCGCGGGGCGTCACCGCGTCCCTCATCCGGGTGAAGGCGGAGGTGTCATAATTCGCCAGCTGCTGGAAGGCGAAGGCGCGCGAGCGGCCCGGGGCCAGACCAAGCGCCATCTCGGCGGCCTCCAGCACGAAGGTGCCCGAGCCGCACATCGGGTCCAGCACCGGCTGGCTGCCGTCATAGCCCATCTGGGCCAGGAACATCGCGGCCATCGTCTCGCGCATGGGGGCCTTGGCGACGGCTTCCTTGTGGCCGCGCTTGTGCAGCGAGTCCCCGGTCGTATCCAGGCTGAAGGTGACCAGATCGTCCTCGATCCGGGCCTTGACGGTGATTGGAGCGTCAGCGGCCAGAGGGGCGCCCAGCTCTTCGGTGATGGCGCGTTCGATGCGCTGCGTCGCGGCCCCGGCATGGTAGATCTTCGAGGCGCGGCAGACCGACTCCACCTTGACCGGCAGGTCGGGGCGCAAGAGGTCCCCCCAAGGGAACTTGCGGGCCCGCTTGTCCAACTGCGCCAGATGCATGGCGCGGAAGCCGCCGATGCGGGCCAGCACCCGGGTGGCGCCGCGCAGCATCAGATTGGCACGCCAGACATTCGGCCAGCCGCCCCGGATGGTGACGCCGCCGGGCTGGGTGACGGGGGTCCAGCCCAAGGCTGCGGCCTCGGCGGCCAACGGCGCCTCAAGGCCGGGCGTTGCCACCAGGAAGATCTCGAATTCGGTGTTGTCCATCGCGAAGCCCTAGCGCGGGCCGCGCGTCATGGCCAGAGGCGCCAGTTTTCGGACAGGCAGAGTCAGCGCCGGGTCAGGCGGCTGAGCGTGCGCATCTTCCGGGCCAGATCGGCGGACCCGTTCGGCTGGCCCCGGCCCTGCCCGGCGCCCGGCTGACCGCCTGCAGGCGGCTTGCCCTTGCCGCGGGACATCTTGCCCATGCCCTTGTTGATGCCCCAGTTCATCGCCCGCCGCATGACGAGCCGGGTAAACATGTTGAACAGCATATTCATATTCATGGTCGCACCTTTTCACGCGTCGTCATCCGACGGCTCTGGTGGAACAGACCCCAGGCCCTCCGGTTCCATATCATCATCCCCCGCCTCTCCCGCAAGGGGAGGGCCCAGGCCCCCGGCCAGCGGGCGCGAGTCCAGAAGCCCCGCTGCCCGCAATTCCGACAGGCCGGGCAGGTCACGGGCCGATTCCAGACCGAAATGATCCAGAAACTCCTCGGTCACCACGAAGGTCGCGGGACGGCCCGGAGACATCCGGCGCCGCCCCATGCGCACCCAGCCCATCTCGATCAGCTGGTCCAGCGTGCCGCGGCTGACGGCGACGCCGCGCACCTCCTCGATCTCGGTGCGGGTGACGGGCTGGTGATAGGCGATGATGGCCAGCGTCTCGACGGCGGGGCGCGACAGGCGGCGGGTCTCGACCGTCTCGGTCTGCATCAGGAAGGACAGGTCCGGGGCGGTGCGGAAGGCATGGCCCTCGCCGATCCGCTCCAGCACCACCCCGCGCCCGGCATAAAGGCGCTGCAGCCCGGCCAGCGCCTCGGCCGGATCGCAGCCGTGCGGCATCCGCGCGGCCAGATCGCGCAGCGTCACGGGCCGGGTCGCCGCGAACAGGATCGCCTCGACCATCCGCTCCTGCTCGGACAGGGAGGGGGCGGGCGAGGGAGGCGGCGGGGCGTCAGGGGCGGTCGTCATGGGATCGGTGCCGGTAATGGATGGGCGCGAAATTGCTGTCCTGCCGTATCTCCAGCCGGCCCTGGCGCGCAAGCTCCAGCGAGGCGGCGAAGGTGGCCGCCGTCGCGCTGCGCCGCCGCGCGGGGTCGGCCTGCCACCCCTCTGGCAGAAAGACCGCCAGATCGGTCCAGTCGCCGGTAAAGCCGATCAGGCGGCGCATCCGCTCCAGCGCCTGTTCCATCGTGAAGACGTCGTGCCGGTCGAAGGCATAGGGGCGGAACTCGTCGCGCGTCTTCAGCCGGGCATAGGCGCGCATCAGGTCGATCAGCCCCGCCTGCCAGTCGGTGCGGCGGTGGCGGGCCACGGTTTCCGGCGCGCCCCGGGCAAAGCGCTGCTGGCCAAGCCGGTCGCGGCCCATCAGCTGCGCCGCCGCCTGCCGCATCGCGGCCAGGCGTTCCAGCTGGAAGGCCAGATGCGCGGCCATGTCCTGGGCCGAGGGGCCGGGCGCCTCGGGATCGGGGGGCAACAGCAGCCGTGATTTCAGGAAGGCCAGCCAGGCGGCCATGACCAGGTAATCCGCCGCCAGCTCGATCCGCAGCGCGCGGGCCTCCTCGACGAAGGTCAGGTATTGCTCGGCCAGATCCAGCACGCGGATCTTCAGCAGGTCCACCTTCTGCGTGCGCGCCAGCGTCAGCAGCAGGTCCAGCGGCCCCTCGTAGCCGTCGACATCGACGATCAGCGCCTCGTCGGCGCGGCGCTGCGCCACGGAGGCGGCATCATCGGCGGGCGGGGCAGCGCGGGTCACGGAGGGTTCCTGGGGATCGGCGGCAGGCGCGCTCACGCGACCAGCGTCTGCCATTCGGCGCGCAGCGCGGCAAGGTCGGCGTCAGCAGGCGACAGGCGGCGGGCCAGCGCGGCCCCGGCCCGGCGGGTCGCGTCCGGGGTCATGGAGCCCGCCGCCTGCACGACCGGGGCCATTTCGGCCACCGTGCCATTGCAATGCAGCACAAGATCGCAGCCCGCCGTGATCGAGGCTGCCGCGCGCTCGGCTTGCGTTCCCGACAGGGCATTCATGGTGATGTCATCGGTCATCAGCAGCCCGTCAAAGCCGATCCGGTCGCGGATCAGCCCGATCATCCGGGCCGAGGCGGTCGCCGGGGCCGGGTCCAGCGCGATGAAGCGGATATGGGCGGTCATGCCCATCGGCAGGTCGTTCAGCGCCCGGAACGGCGCGAAATCGACGGCGTCCAGATCCGCCAGCGCGGCCTCGACCACCGGCAAGCCGTGATGGCTGTCCACCTGCGCCCGACCATGGCCGGGCAGATGCTTGACCACTGGCAGCACGCCCGCCGCCAGCAGCCCGTCCGCCGCCGCGCGGCCCAGCAGGGCCACCCGGGCCGGGTCGGAGCCCAGACAGCGGTTGCGCAGGAAGGCATGGGTCGCGTCCTGCGCCACGTCCAGCGTGGGGGCGCAATCCGAATCGATGCCCACCGCGCGCAGCTCCTGCCCGATCAGGTGATAGCGCAGCCACATCGCGCGCGGTCCCGCCACCGCCTGATCCAGGGGCGCGGGCCAGTCGATCCAGTGCGGCGCGCGCAGGCGCTGCACGCGCCCGCCCTCCTGATCGACGGTGATGACCGCGTCGCGGCCCACCGCCGCGCGCAGATCGCCGGTCAGGCGGCGCAGCTGGTCGGGGCTGTCCACGTTGCGCCCAAAAAGGATGAAGCCCCAGGGGTCGGCCTCGCGAAAGAAGGCGGCCTCGTCCGGGGTCAGGGTCGGGCCGGCAATGCCCCCCAGGATGGTCGCGCTGCCGGCCACCGGATCAGCCGCCAAGCGCCAGGCAGTCCGTCCCCGAGGATTGCAGCGCCGAGCAGAACTGCCGCGCCTCGGAGATCGACTCGAAGCCCGCCACCCGCAGCCGCCAGAAGGTGCGGCCGTTCGACTGGTGTTCCTGGATGACCGGCGACTTGCCCGAGAACAGCCCGCCATTGCGTCCCGCAAGACGCTGCCACTCGCCCGAGGCGATGGCATCGCTGTCGAAGGCGCCGACCTGCACGACCGGACCGCCGGCGCTGCTGCTCGCCGCCACGGGTTCGGGGGTCGGCTCGGGTGCGGGGGTCGCATCAGAGGTGGCCGGCCGGGCGGCGGGCGCCTCGGCGGCGGCGGTCTGCACGACCGCGGGCTGGGCCGCGGCGGCGGCTGGAGCGGCCGAGACGCGGGTCACGCGCGGACGCGGCGCGGGACGGGTCGAGGCGACAAGCATCCCCGGATCGGCCTCGGCCTGCGCTTCGGCCAGCGCCTCGGCGATGGCGGCGGCCTGGGCGGGCACGCCGTTCTCGTCGGTGACGACCTCGGTCACCGGGCCCTCGCTGGCGGGGGCGTCGATGATGGCGGCCTGATTCACCGCCTGATCGGCCAGCGCGCGTTCGGCGGCGGCGGCCTCGGTCGCGGCGGCCAGGGCGCGGGCCTCGCTGTCGGACAGCGGCACGATCGGCTCGCCCGCGAAGGTCAGGGGCGTCTCGGACGGGTTCGAGGGTTCGCGGGCCAGGGCGCCCAGCTCGCCCATCGCGACGTCATCCTCGGACAGGTCGACCGGGGCGGGGGCGATGGCGACCTCTTGCGCGGGGGTCATCGCCTGACCGCCCGCGACCGAGTTCACCGCCAGCCCCGTATGGTTGGTCAGCTGACCGCCGGGGTTCTCGGCGGTGGTCCGGGCCTCGCCCTCAATGGCGCGGATGATCGGCACGCCCGACACGTCGCGCGACACCATCTGCCAGCCCCAGGCCAGAAGCCCGACCATCAGCCCGACCGAGGCCACGGCGCCGACATAATGCGTCACCCGCGCCAGACGCGCCGACAGCCCGTCGCTGTCGGCGGCTGCCGGGGCGGCGCCCTGCCCCGCCTCGGGCTGGCCGTTCCAGCCCGCCTGATCATAAGAGAATTCACGCTTCACCTTGTGACGCGAGAACACGTAGCCGCCTTCGCGGAAATCCATCACTGCCATTTTCGCCTGCCCGCCGGTTGTTCCGGATTAACGTTTTGCCTGCTCTCAGCACATCCGGCGATGGCGCATTCGGTCAGCGCATTTCTTCCGCCGGAGTGACGCCAAGAATAGCGAGACCAGATGAAATAACAACGCCAACCGCCCGGACCAGCGCAATTTTTCCCTGACTTGTGACCGCATCGCCGTCCTGGATGAAGCGCAGCGAGGTGTCGTCATTGCCGCGATTCCACAGCGAATGCAGGTCGGAGGCCAGTTCATAGAGGAAGAAGGCCACGCGATGCGGCTCGTGGGCGCGTGCCGCATGTTCGACCAGCCGCGGCCATTCGGCGACCTTGCGGGCCAGGTCCAGTTCCGCCGGATGCGCCAGCACCGACAGATCGGCACCCGCCAGGGTCGAATCATCGACCGCGATGCCCGCCTCGGCTGCCCGGCGCAGGACCGAGTTCACCCGGGCATTGGCGTATTGCACATACCAGACCGGGTTGTCCTTGGACTGCTCCAGCACCTTGGCGAAGTCGAAATCCAGCGAGGCGTCGTTCTTGCGCGTCAGCATGATGAAGCGGGTGACATCGGCCCCCGCCTCCTCGACCACGTCGCGCAGCGTGACGAAGGTGCCCGCGCGCTTGGACATCTTGAAGGGCTCGCCGTTCTTGTACAGCTTGACCAGCTGGATCAGCTTGACGTCCAAAGGCACGCGACCGTTGGACAGCGCCTTCACCGCCGCCGACATGCGCTTGACATAGCCGCCGTGATCGGCGCCGAACACGTCGATCAGCTGGTCGAAGCCCCGGTCGATCTTATCCCAGTGATAGGCGATGTCGGGCGCGAAATAGGTCCAGGCGCCGTCCGATTTCTGGATCGGGCGGTCCACGTCGTCGCCATGGGCCGAGGACCGGAACAGCAGCTGCTCGCGCGCCTCCCAATCCTCGGGCAGCTTGCCCTTGGGAGGCTCCAGCACGCCGCGATAGATCAGCCCCATGCCGTCCAGCCGCGCGATGGCGGCCTCGATCCGGCCGGTGCCATACAGGGCCTTCTCGCTGGAATAGACATCCATCTGGACACCCAGAATGGCCAGATCGCCGCGGATCTGCTCCATCATCGCCAGTGTGGCGAACTCACGGAAGTCGTCCAGCCAGTCTTCCTCGGGGCGGTCCAGCAGACTGTCGCCGTATTTCGCCTTCAGCGCCTCGCCCACCGGGATCAGGTAGTCGCCGGGATAGAGCCCCTCGCGGATCTCGGGTTCCCGCCCGTTGGCCTCGCGGTAGCGCTCGTAGGCCGAGCGTGCCAGCACGTCGACCTGCGCGCCGCCGTCGTTGATGTAGTATTCGCGCGTCACGTCATGGCCGCTGAAGGACAACAGCCGCGCCAGCGCATCGCCGAAGACCGCGCCGCGCACATGGCCCACATGCATCGGCCCGGTCGGGTTGGCGCTGACGAATTCCACATTGACCTTGCTGCCCACGCCCATGTCCGAGCGGCCATAACCGATCCCCGCCTTCAGGGCGGCGGTGATCACGCCCTGCCAGACGGCGGGCGACAGGCGCAGGTTCAGGAAGCCCGGCCCCGCGACCTCGGCCGACGCGATGCGCGGGTCGGTCAGCCGGGCGGCCAGGCGGTCGGCGATCTCGCGCGGCTTCAGGCCTGCGGGCTTGGCCAGCACCATCGCGGCATTGGTGGCCATGTCGCCATGCGCCGGATCGCGCGGCGGCTCGACGGTGACATTGGCGAAATCGAGACCTGCGGGCAGCTCGCCCGCCTGCACCATCCGGTCCAGCGCCTCGACGACGACGCCGCGAAGATCCGTGAAAAGGTTCATCATACGCTTCCTGATTGACCCAAGCGGGTTAACGCCCCAGGCCGGGGAAGGTCAACACATAGCCCCCGGTCAGCTGCCGCTTTCCGCCTTTTCCCGCTGTTCGCGGGCCGTCTCGGCGGCCTCGGCGGCGATCTGCGGCTGCGGGGCGGTGCGCGACTGCTCGGGCGGCAGAAAGGCGGTGATCCAGTCGCCCGCCCCCGCCGTCACGGCCGTGTCCTCGGTGACGAAGCGCAGCGCGCCGGCCTTGGACACGATCACCAGCGGCTCGGCCCCCGGGCGTTCCGACCGCCAGTCGTCCAGATCGTATTCCTCGGTCAGCCGGGTCGATCGCAGGGTCCAGCCATCGGCCAGCCGCTGGTTCACCGATGCGAAGGTCGGGCGCCCCTCCAGCCGCTGCCCGCCCAGCTGCGCGGGAAGGGCGTGGCGGGCGTGGTCGCGTTCACGGCTGATCTGCCAGACCGCCTCGCGCCCCAGGTCGGGGCCCAGATCGGTCGCCACCAGCGTGTTGTAGGCATCGTTGTCGGACGCCGCCAGCACGGCGGGATAGGCGATGAACTCGACCTGATGTTCGGCCGTCTCGCCCAGGATGTCGCCGTAATAGGTGGGGATGCCCTCCTGCCGGGCGCGGGTCAGGTGCTGGCGGTTGGTGTCGGCGATCAGCGTGCCGACGCCGGCCTTTTCCAGCGCCTGCGCCAGCGACACCGCGAAGGGCGATCCGCCCACCAGCAGCAGCCCCGGACGTTCGGGCCCCGACAGGCCCAGCCTGCGGGCCAGCGGCGCCAGCGTGAAGCCGTGGATGACCACCGTGGACAGCACGATGATGAAGGCCAGGGGCGCCAGCGTCGCCCCGTCCGCGATCCCCGCCTCGACCAGCTTGTCGCCGAACAGGCCCGAGACCGCGATCATCACCACGCCCCTCGGCCCGGTCAGCGCGATCAGCCAGCGCTCGTTCAGGGGCAGCGAGGTTCCGATCAGCGGGATCAGCACCTGCAGGGGCCGCGCCAGCGCGACGGTGAAGATCACGAACAGCGCCGCGCGCCAGGTCAGCTCGCCCAAGGTGGCGAAATCCAGCGAGGCCGCCATCAGCACGAAGACGCCCGAGACCAGCAGGATCGTCGCATGTTCCTTGAAGCGGTGCAGCTCGGCATAGGAGGACAGCCGGGAATTGGCCAGCACCATGCCCATGATGGTGACGGCCAAGAGGCCGGTCTCGTGCAGGACGCTGTCGGTGGCGGCAAAGACCGCGATGACCCCCACGAACAGCACGGGCACCTTCATGTATTCGGGCACCCAGGCCCGGGTGAAGGCCAGCGCCATGAAGCGCCCCGCAGCCCAGCCCAGAAGTGCCGCGAAGCCGATGCCCGACCCGATGACCCATGCGGCGGCGCCGACCGACAAGCCGGTCTCCAGCACCAGCACGACCTCCAGCACCAGAACCGCGATCAGCACGCCGATGGGGTCGTTGACGATCGCCTCCCATTGCAGGATCTGGGCGGGGCGGGCGCGCAGCCGGGCCTGGCGCAGCATCGGTGCGATGACGGTGGGGCCGGTGACGACCATCACCCCGCCGAAGACCGCCGCCGCCTGCCAGGACAGGCCGACCGCCAGCCACAGGACCAGCGCCGACAGCGCCCAGCCCAGGGGCGCGCCCAGATAGACCAGCCGCTGCACCGGCGCGCGGGCATCGCCCAAGCGGCTGTAATCCAGCGTCAGCCCGCCCTCGAACAGGATGATGGCGACGGCCACGGCGATCAGCGGGCGATAGATCGGGCCCAGGTCGCGGTCGGGCAGGAACAGGCCGAAGACCGGGCCGACCAGCAGGCCGATCCCCAGCATCAGCACGATCGCCGGCAGCCTGAACCGCCAGGCCAGCCACTGCGCCCCCACGCCCAGGACACCGACCAGCGCCACCACCTGCACGGGGCTGAGGCCCTGCACCATCTCTCCGTCCATGGCGGCCCCTTCGTCATTTCGGCTGTCGCGGACAAGCCCCTGGCGGGCCCTGGGGTTCCGGTCAAGCGCAATGTGGGGCGTCCCTGCAGGCAGCTTGACGCAAAAGATTGACGCGGCAGCCTGTTTGGTCTAGGCGGTGCGGGTCTGCATCCGGCAGGCATCAAGGCGGGGCGTCCGTGACTGCGTCCCAACTTTGCCGCCCTAGCGCCCCTCGCGGCGCGCGGCATGGAACGCAACGTGCCCGGCAAGGGCGCGGCTTAATGGAAAGCCCCGAATGACCAAATTTTCTGATCTGAAGCTGGATCCCAAGGTTCTGCAGGCCGTGCTCGAGGCCGGCTACGAAACGCCGACGCCCATCCAGATGGGGGCCATCCCGCCCGCCCTGGAAGGCCGCGACGTGCTGGGGATCGCGCAGACCGGAACCGGCAAGACGGCGGGCTTCGTGCTGCCGATGATCACGCTGCTGGGGCGTGGCCGTGCGCGCGCGCGCATGCCGCGCAGCCTGGTGCTGTGCCCGACCCGCGAACTGGCCGCCCAGGTGGCCGAGAACTTCGACACCTATTCCAAGCACACCCGCCTGACCAAGGCGCTGCTGATCGGCGGCGTCAGCTTCGGCGAGCAGGACAAGCTGATCGACCGCGGCGTCGACGTGCTGATCGCCACGCCCGGCCGCCTGCTGGACCATGTCGAACGCGGCAAGCTGCTGCTGACGGGCGTGCAGATCATGGTCGTGGACGAGGCCGACCGCATGCTGGACATGGGCTTCATCCCCGATATCGAGCGCATCTTCCAGCTGACGCCCTTCACCCGCCAGACGCTGTTCTTCAGCGCCACCATGGCGCCGGAGATCGAGCGCATCACCAACACCTTCCTGCACTCGCCCGAACGGGTCGAGGTCGCCCGCCAGGCCTCGGCCAGCGAGACGATCACGCAGCGCCTGGTGCAGATGGCCCCGGCCCGCCGCGACGTGGCCGCACGCCAGAAGCGCGACCTGCTGCGCGCGCTGATCGACGCCGAGGGCGAGCTGCTGACCAACGCGATCATCTTCTGCAACCGCAAGACCGACGTGGACATCGTGTCCAAGTCGCTGGCCAAGTACGGCTATGACGCGGCCCCCATCCATGGCGATCTGGACCAGAGCCAGCGCACGCGCACGCTGGAATCCTTCCGCGACGGCAAGCTGCGGCTGCTGGTCGCCTCGGATGTGGCGGCACGCGGTCTGGACATCCCGGCGGTCAGCCATGTGTTCAACTTCGACCTGCCCAGCCATGCCGAGGATTACGTCCACCGCATCGGCCGCACCGGTCGCGCCGGACGCTTGGGCACCTCGATCAGCATCGGCATGCCCTCGGACGAGAAATACCTGACCGCCATCGAGCAGCTGCTCAAGCAAAGCCTGCCCCGCGTCGAGATGCCCGAAGGCTTCGTCGCCTCGGACGCGCCGTCTGACGAGGATCGCCCCCGCGAAGGCCGCAAGGGCGCCGACACCAAGTCCGAGGATCGCAAGGGCGGTTCGCGCGACCGCAGCCGCCGTCGCCGCGACGCCGAGCCGCAGGCGCAGACCCCGGTGGAGCAGCCCGTCGAGACGCGCGTCGAGCAGCACCAGCCCGCAGCTCAGCCTGTCGCCCAAGCTGCGCCGGAGGCCCTGCCCGAGGCACGTCCTGACAGCCGGGCAGAAACCCGGACCGACAGCCGCCCCGAGCCGCGTCGCGACGAGCCGCGCAGGTCGGAGCCGCGCCGGGACGAGGCCCGGGCCGAACAGCCCGCCCGCGACGAGACCCGCCGCGAGGAACCCCGCCGGGATGATCGGCGCGACGACCGCCGGGGCGAGCGCCGCGACGGACGGCGTGGACGCGACCAGGAGGGCCGCAGCGGCGAGGGCCGGGGCCATCAGGTGATGGGTCTGGGCGATCACGTCCCGCAATTCATGCTGGTCGAGTTGCGCAGCGCCGGCCTCTCCGAGGATGTCGCCCCCCGCCCCGAGGCCGCACCCGCCGCCGAGGCCGAGCCCGAGGCCAAGCCCGCCCGCCGCACCCGCGGTCGCGGACGCGGTAAGGCATCTGCCGAGACCGAGGCCCGGACCGATACCCCAGAAACCCCGATCGAGGCTCCGGCCGAAGCTGCGGTTCCGGCGGCAGACCCGGTGGCGCCCGAGGCCGATCCGGCCCCGAAGCCCAAGCGCAGCCGCAGCCGCAAGACCCCGGTGACCGACGTTCCGGTGGAGACCGTCAAGGACGCGGCCCCCGCAGAGGCCGCCCCCACCGAGGCGACCCAGCCTTCGGAGGCAACCGCCGAGGTCGCGCCCGAAAAGCCCAAGCGCGGTCGTCCGCGCAAGACGGCCGCCCCCAAGGCGGACGCCGCCGAGACGGACGCCCCTGCGCCCAAGAAGACCCGCAGCCGCCGCAAGGCCGATGCCGCCCCCGAGGCGGCCACGACCGATGAGGCCGCGTCCGAAAATGCGACCCCGGCAGCCGCGCCCAAACGGACCCGCCGCAAGAAGACCGACCCGGCGGCGGATGACGCCAGCCAGAGCAGGGATGCCGACGCCGAGGCGTGATGCGTCAGGCGACCCGCCCTCCCCGATTGACGCGCAGGGGCCGACCGCCCTTGCGCCGGCTTCTTCCCGATCTGGGCCTGGGGCTGGTGGCAGCCCTGGGCCTCGCGCCCTTCGGGCTCTGGGCCGCGACGCCCTTGGCCCTGGGCCTGCTGATCTGGCGCCTGGCGCGGGCGCGTCCCTCGGCCGTCTTCTGGCACAGCCTCGCCGCCGGCTTCGGCTGGTTCGCCCTGGCGCTGTGCTGGATCGTCGAACCCTTCCTGGTCGACATCGCCCGCCACGGCTGGATGGCCCCCTTCGCGCTGATCCTGATGGCCCTTGGCGGGGCGCTGTTCTGGGCCCTGCCGGCCTGGGCGGCAGCACGGCTGGCGCCGGGCTGGCGGCGTCAGGCACTGGCCATCGCGGCGGCCCTGATCCTGTCGGACTGGCTGCGCGGCTGGATCTTCACCGGATTTCCCTGGGCCCAGATCGGCCATGTCTGGATCGACACCCCGATCGGCCAGACGGCCGCCCTTACCGGAGCCCTCGGTCTGGGCGTCCTGACGCTGACGATGGCCGCCCTGCCGGGCCTGTTGTGGCGCCCTGCCCACCGGGCACCGCTGCTGCCCGGCACGCTTCTCGCCCTGATCCTGCTGGGCGGCACCTGGGCCGCGGGTCTCTCGCGGCTGGCGCAGCCCCTGCCCCCCGACCGCGACCTGGCCCTGCGCGTGGTCCAGCCCAATGCGGCACAGGACCTGAAGTGGGATCCCGACTGGTCGGCGGTGTTCTTCCGCCGTCTGCTGGACCTGTCCGCTGAACCCGGCCCCCGCGATCTGGTCATCTGGCCCGAGACGGCGGTGAACTTCCTGCTCGAGGATGCCGGCCCGGTCCTGCCCGCCATGTCGCAGGCCGCCGGCGCCCCCCTGATCATGGGCATCCAGCGCCGCGAGGGCCGCCGCTTCTACAACAGCCTCGCCACCGTCGCCCCGGGCGGAGAGGTCGGCCAGATCTATGACAAGTTCCACCTCGTGCCCTTCGGCGAATACATGCCTTGGGGCGACGCCTTGGCCCGCATCGGCATCACCGCCTTCGCGGCGCAGCAGGGCAACGGCTATTCCGCAGGCAACGGTCCGACCCTGCTGTCCCTGCCCGGCATTCCGGACCTGCAACCGCTGATCTGCTACGAGGCGATCTTTCCCCAGCACCTGCGCGCCTTGGACCAGCGCCCCGGCTGGCTGCTGCAGGCGACCAACGACGCCTGGTTCGGTGCCGTCTCGGGCCCCTACCAGCATCTGGCCCAGGCCAGGCTGCGCGCGATCGAGACCGGCCTGCCGCTGGTCCGCGCCGCCAATACCGGCGTCAGCGCGGTTATTGACGCCCGCGGCCAAATCCGCGCCAGCCTGCCCCTGAACGAGGCGGGCCGGATCGACGCCCCGCTGCCCGGCGCCCTGCCCCCCACCCTCTGGAGCCAGACCGGCAACACCCCCGTTCTGGTGCTCCTGGCCCTGATCCTCACGGCAGGCCTTTGGCCCCGCCGCAGACGCCCGACCTGACCCCTTTCATCTTGGCTGAAATATCCGCGGGGGAGTCGCCGCAGGCGACGGGGGCGGCAGCCCCCTGCCCCGCTCCACCCCCTGCACCGTCAGTCGCGGATGAAACGGCTCTCCTTGATCTGATCCCAGGCCCAGACCACCTCGGACAGGCGATCCTCGTCCGAGCGGTCGCCGCCATTCATGTCGGGATGCAGGTCCTTGACCAGCGACTTGTACTGCTTGCGGATCTCGGCCCGGGTCCAGTGATCCTTGGCCTCCAGGATGTCCAGCGCACGGCGCTCGGTGGGCGGTAGCTTGCGGGCGCTGGACTGGGCGCGGGATTCGGGCGCGGTGCCGTTGGCGCCCAGGATCTCCAGCGGGTCGCTGACGCCGTGGCGGGCCCATTTGTCCTCGGCGGCCGAGCGGCCGAAGGGCTTGGTGGGGCGTTCCCACACGGTGGCATTATCGATGAACTGCTGGAATTCTTCCTCGGACTGGCCCTGGAAATAGTTCCAGTTGGCATTGTATTCGCGGACATGCTCTTTGCAGAACCAGAAGTAATCGTCCAGATTGCGGGGATTCTTGGGGGCGCGGTACTGGCCCGGCTCGTCGCAGCCCTCGCGCTCGCAGATGCGGGTCGAGGTCTCGAACGCCCCCGACATGCCACGCCGGCCCTTGGTCTTGCGCTTCTTGTCCTTGGCAGCGGAGATGTCGAAGCCAAACGGGTCGTTCTTGCTCATTGAGGGGCACCTTTGCGACTCGGAGGCGGCAGTCTAGGCGATTTGGCGGCGCATGAAAGCCCTTGACGGAAGGATACGCGGATGATCGCGGACAGAATGACCGAACGCCTGACGGCACTGACCCCCACCCGGCTGGAGGTGATCGACGAAAGCGAGGGCCATCGCGGCCATGCGGGCTTTCGCGAGGGCGGCGAAAGCCATTTCCGCATCCGCATGGCCAGCCCGGCCTTTGCCGGGCTGTCGCGGATCGCCCGGCACCGGCTGGTGCATGCGACCCTGGGCGACATCGTGCCGCAGATCCACGCCCTCGCGCTGGAGTTGTCGGAAAGCTGAGCCGTTAGCGCCCCCAGCCTTGCCGCCCCCTGCCCCGCCGCCTAGAAGGCCCCGAACCCAACGGGAGGGACTGGGATCATGACCGCACCTCAGGATTTCAACGACCGGATGCTGTCTCTGGGCCTGGCCCGCGTCAGCGAGGCGGCCGCCCATGCCTCGGCCCGCCTGATCGGGCGCGGCGACGAGAAGGCCGCCGATCAGGCCGCCGTCAACGCCATGCGCGACCAGTTGAACATGCTGGACATCAGGGGCGTCGTCGTCATCGGCGAGGGCGAGCGCGACGAGGCGCCGATGCTGTTCATCGGCGAGGAGGTGGGCACCGGCAACGGCCCCGAGGTGGACATCGCGCTGGACCCGCTGGAGGGCACCACGCTGACCGCCAAGGACATGCCCAATGCCCTGACCGTCATCGCCATGGCCCCGCGCGGCACGCTGCTGCACGCGCCCGACGTCTACATGGACAAGCTGGCCGTAGGCCCGGGCTATCCGGTCGACGTGGTCAGTCTGGACATGGCCCCCGCCGAACGCGTCCGCGCCCTGGCCGCCGCGCGGGGCTGCGCGCCCTCGGACATCACCGTCTGCATCCTGGAACGCCCCCGCCACGAGGACCTGATCGCCGAGGTCCGCCAGACCGGCGCGGCCATCCGGCTGATCACCGATGGCGACGTGGCCGGCGTCATCCACTGCGCCGAGGCCGCGCTGACCGGCATCGACATGTATATGGGCTCGGGCGGGGCGCCCGAGGGCGTGCTGGCGGCCTCGGCGCTCAAATGCATGGGCGGGCAGATGTGGGGGCGGCTGCTGTTTCGCAACGCGGACGAGAAGGGCCGTGCCCGCAAGGCAGGGATCACCGACCTGGACCGCATCTATGCCCGCGACGATCTGGTGACCGACGATGTGATCTTTGCCGCGACCGGGGTCACCGACGGATCGATCGTGGCGGGCGTCAAGCGCGAGCCGGGCTATCTGACGACCGAGACCATCTTGATGCGGTCCAAGACCGGATCGGTGCGGCGGATGACCTATCGCAACCCGGTCAGGTGAGGTAAGGGGGGCGCTGCCCCCCGTCCCGTTCCGGGACTCCCCCCGGGATATTTGGGCCAAGATGAAGGCAGGCGCGACGTGGCATTTCTGGGCATCGACAGCTCGCTGACCGGGCGGCGCTGGACCGGGCCCGAAGCCGATCTGGAGCGCCGCGCCGAAGGGCTGGCGCAGCAGGCGGCCTTGCCCCTGCCGGTGGCGCGGGTGTTGGCCGAACGCGCGGTCGACCCGGCCGAGGCGGCGGGGTTCCTGGCGCCGAAGCTGCGCGACCTGCTGCCCGATCCGCTGGCGCTGCGCGACATGGGCCTGGCGGCGGAGCGGCTGGTCGAGGCCGCCGTCAGGGGCCAGCGCATCGCGATCTTTGCCGATTACGACGTCGATGGCGGGGCCTCGGCGGCGCTGCTGATCGACTGGCTGCACAGCCATGGGCGGTCAGCGACCCTCTATATTCCCGACCGCATCGATGAGGGCTATGGCCCCAACGTGCCCGCGATGACTGGCTTGGCCGCCGCCCATGACCTGATCGTCTGCGTCGATTGCGGGACGCTGTCGCACGAGGCGCTGGCGGCGGCCGCGGGTTGTGACGTGATCGTGCTGGACCACCATCTGGGCGCCGAGACGCTGCCCCCCGCGCTGGCCGTGGTGAACCCCAACCGCATGGACGAGGACGGTGCCCTGGGGCATCTCTGCGCGGCGGGCGTGGTCTTTCTGACGCTGGTGCAGGCGGGGCGCGTGCTTCGCGGCCGCGGCCTGCCCGAGCCGGACCTGATGGCCATGCTGGATCTGGTGGCGCTGGCCACGGTGGCCGACGTGGCGCCGCTGGTCGGCGTGAACCGGGCCTTCGTGCGGCAGGGGCTGGCGGTGATGGCGCGGCGGCAACGGCCCGGGCTGGTCGCGCTGTCCGACATCGCCCGGCTGGACGGGCCGCCCGCCGCCTTTCATCTGGGCTTCCTGCTGGGACCGCGCATCAATGCAGGCGGCCGGGTCGGGCGCGCCGATCTGGGGGCGCTGTGCCTGTCGACCCGGGACACGGGCGAGGCCGGGCGTCTGGCCGCGCAGCTGGACGAGCTGAACCGCGACCGCCGCAGCATCGAGGCCTCCGTCCGGCTGGAGGCCCTGGCGCAGGCCGAGGCGCGGGGTGATCCGCGCCTGTCCTGGGCCGCCGGTCCGGGCTGGCATCCGGGGGTCGTGGGCATCGTCGCCGCGCGGCTGAAGGAGGCCACCGACCTGCCCTCGGTCGTGATCGGGGTGGATCACGGCATCGGCAAGGGCAGCGCCCGGTCGGTGCCCGGCGTCGATCTGGGACGGGCGATCCAGCGTCTGGCCGCCGAGGGCCTGCTGCTGAAGGGCGGCGGTCATGCGATGGCGGCGGGCCTGACCGTGGCCGAGGCGCAGATCCCCGCCGCGATGGCGCGGCTGGCCGACCTGATCGACCGCGATCTGGCGGGCCGGACCGGGTCGGGCGACCTGCGCATCTCGGGGCTGCTGGAGCCCTCGGGCGCGACCCCGCAGATGTTCCGGATGCTGGAGGATGCCGGTCCCTTCGGGCAGGCCGCTCCGGCGCCGCGCTTCGCCTTTGCCGACCAGCTGATCGACAGCGCTGCCACCATGGGCGACCGGCATCTGCGCCTGTCCTTCCGCAGCGCCGGCGGCCCGGCGCTGGAGGCCGTGGCCTGGGGCGCGATGGACGGCCCGCTCGGGCCCGGGCTGATCGGCGCCAAGGGCCGGCGGTTCCATCTGGCCGGCAAGCTGGAGCTGTCCACCTGGGGCGGGCGCGAGCGTCTGCGTCTGCGGCTGGACGACGCCGCCCCGGTCTGAGGCAACCCGCACTGTCCCCATGCGTTCTGGTCAGGACCGCGCGCCCTCGCTACCCTGTGGGCGACAGACCTTGAGGAGATCCCGATGAACCTGACCTGGCTTGGCCATTCCGGCTTCCGTCTGCAAATCGAGGAGGCCGTGATCCTCATCGACCCCTGGCTGACCGGCAACCCCGTCTTTCCCGAAACCGCCCGCGCCGAGGCCATCGCGGGGGCGACGCATATCCTGCTGACCCATGGCCATGGCGATCACAGCGGCGACACGCTGGCCTTGGCGCGCGAGCTGAAGATCCCGGTGGTGGGCATCTATGACCTGATCAGCCACTGGGAGGCGTCCGAGAAGATCGAGGGCATCGGCTTCAACAAGGGCGGCACCATCGATCTGGGCGGCGCCAAGGTGACGATGGTGAATGCGACCCATTCCAGTTCGATCAGCGGGCCGGACGGGCCGGTCTATGCAGGCCACGAATCGGGCTACATGATCGCCGGCGAGGGGCATGTGATCTATGTCTCGGGCGACACCGACATCATGGCCGACATGGAATGGATGGGCGATCTGCACAAGCCCGACATCGGCATCCTCTGCGCCGGGGGCCATTTCACCATGGACATGGCCCGCGCCGCCTATGCCGCCAAGCGCTATTTCGCGTTCAAGACCGTGATCCCCTGCCATTACAAGACCTTCCCGGCGCTGGAGCAATCCGCGCAGGTGCTGATCGACGCCCTGCCGGATGCGCAGGTGATCGAGCCGCAGGTGATGAAGGCGATCTCGTTGTGAGGTTCCAAAGCTTCGACAACCCCGCCCCCGGCAGCGATCACGCCGCCCGGCTGGAGGCCCTGCGCCAGGTGGTGCGGGCGCAGGATCTGGCCGCCGTCATCGTGCCCCGCGCGGATGTGCATCAGGGCGAATACGTGGCCGATGCCGATGCGCGGCTGGCCTGGCTGACGGGCTTCACCGGCAGCGCGGGCTTTGCCATCGTCTGCGCCGACCGGGCGGGCGTCTTCGTCGACGGGCGCTATCGGGTGCAGGTGCGCGATCAGTTGGACCTGGCACAGTTCACCCCGGTGAACTGGCCCGAGACGCGGCCCTCGGACTGGCTGCGCGAGGCGCTGCCGCAGGGCGGGCGCGTGGGCTTCGACCCCTGGTTGCATGCCCGGCGCGAGATCGAGGGGATGGAGACGGCGCTGGAAGGGTCCGGCATCGGGCTGATCGCGCTGGAGGCCAATCCCGTCGATGCGGTCTGGCCCGACCGCCCCGCCCCGCCCGTGGGCGCGGCCCGCATTCATCCTGACGAACTGGCCGGAGAGACCGCCGCAGCGAAACGTGGCCGTCTGGCCGATGCGCTGAAGGCCGAGGATCAGGCGGCGGCGCTGCTGACCCTGCCCGATTCGATCTCGTGGCTTCTGAACATCCGGGGCAGCGACCTGCCCAAGAACCCGGTGGTGCAGTCCTTCGCGGTGCTGTCGGACAGCGGCCATCTGGCGCTGTTCGCAGACGGCGCCAAGTTCGACGGCGCCCTGCGCGCCCATCTGGGCCCCGATGTCACCATCCTGCCGCCCGATTCGCTGTCTGCCGCCCTGACCGATCTGGAAGGACCGGTCCGTCTGGACCCCGCCAGCGCGCCCGAGGCGGCCTTCCGCATCCTTGAGGACGCAGGCACGACCATCGCGCGCGGCCCCGACCCTGCCGTGCTGCCCAAGGCGCGCAAGACCGAGGCCGAACTGGCGGGCATGCGGGCCGCCCATCACCGCGACGGCGTGGCAATGGTGTGCCTGCTGGCCTGGCTGGACCGGCAGGACCCCTCGGCCCTGACCGAGATCGACGTGGTACGCCATCTGGAGGATCTGCGCCGTCAGGCGGGCATCCTCGACATCAGCTTCGACACGATCATGGGGGCGGGGCCGAACGGCGCCATCGTCCATTACCGGGTGACCGAGGGCACGAACCGGCGGCTGGAACCGGGCGAGCTGCTGCTGATCGATTCGGGCGGGCAGTACGCGGATGGCACGACCGACATCACCCGCACCGTGGCGCTTGGTCCCGTGCGGGCCGATGCGGTGGCGCCCTTCACCGCCGTGCTGCGGGGCATGATCGCGCTCAGCAGGGCGCGCTTTCCCAAGGGCGTGGCGGGGGCGCATCTGGATGCGCTGGCGCGGCAGTTCCTCTGGGCCGAGGGTCTGGATTTCGACCATGGCACGGGTCACGGCGTGGGCGCCGCGCTCTGCGTCCACGAAGGGCCGGCGCGGATCAGCCGCGCGGGCGATGTCGCGCTGGAGGTCGGGATGATCCTGTCGAACGAGCCCGGCTATTACCGCGAGGGCGCCTTCGGCATCCGCATCGAGAATCTGGTCGCGGTGGCCCCGGCAGAGGCCGAGCCGGGCCGCAGCCTGCTGGGTTTCGAGACGCTGACGCTCTGCCCGATCGACCGCCGGCTGATCGACCGTGACGCGCTGTCGCGGGATGAGATCGCCTGGCTGGACGACTATCACGCACGGGTGCGCGCAGCGCTGTCACCGGATCTGCAAGGTGCGGATCTGGACTGGCTTGCTGCCGCGACGCGGCCGCTGGCCTAAGGCACGGCGCCCGGGGGGTGCGGGGGGCGGGCAGCCCCCCGCCGTCGCGGGACGCACGACCTAGAGCAGCGACAGGATGCGCGCGGCCTCGTCCTTGCAGGGCGTCAGGGCCGCGCGGTCCTCGCCGGGATAGAAGCGGGCGCGGACGGCGGTCGGCATGGGCGCCGGGGCGTCGATCAGGATGCGCGGCCCGGTCGAGACCGTCTCGGCCTGCCAGCTGCGCGCCAGGGCGATCTGCGCGGCCTTGGTCGCGCCATAGGCGCCGAAGAACTTCTGCCCGCCCCGTGCATCGTCGAAGAACAGCGCCGTGCCCTGTTTCTGGCGCAGCACGGGTTCCAGAAGCGCGATCAGGCCGCGCGTGACCTCGACATTGACCAGCATGGACTTGGTCCAGTCCCGCCCCTCGATATGGGGCGCGGGCGACATCGGCGCCGCATGGACCGCGCAATGCGCCCACAGATCGAGGCCGCCCCACCGGCTGGCGATGGCCTGCACCATCTGCTGCATCGCGGCAGGTTCGGTCACGTCCATCGGCGCCAGCGTTGCCTGCCCGCCCGCGGCGCGGATGCGGTCGTCCAGTTCTTCCAGCGCACCCACCGTGCGGGCCACCGCCAGCACATGATAGCCGCGCAGGGCCAGCCCCTCGGCCAGCGCCGCACCCAGACCCCGCGAGGCCCCCGTCACCAGCGCCAGTCTCGGCGCGCCTGCCTGATCGTTCTCGCTCATGCCCGCTCCCTTGCCACCCCGCCGCGCGGCGCGCAAGAGCCCCGAGCGCGCCCATGAAAAAGGGGCCCCCGAAGGGGCCCCGTCACCGTCCCGGCGCAGCGCTCAGCGCTTGTCCAGATCTACATAGTCGCGGCGGTCGGCCCCGACATACAGCTGGCGCGGGCGGCCGATCTTGTTCTGCGGATCGCCGATCATCTCTTTCCACTGCGCGATCCAGCCGACCGTGCGCGACAGCGCGAAGATCGGCGTGAACATCGAGGTCGGGAAGCCCATCGCCTCCAGGATGATGCCCGAATAGAAGTCCACGTTGGGATAGAGCTTCTTCTCGATGAAGTACTCGTCCTCCAGCGCGATCTTCTCCAGCTCCTTGGCGACCTGCAGGGTCGGATTGTCGCCCACGCCCAGCAGCTCCAGGACCTCGTCGGCCGATTCCTTCATGACCGTCGCGCGCGGGTCGAAGTTCTTGTAGACCCGGTGGCCGAAGCCCATCAGTTTGAACGGATCGTTCTTGTCCTTGGCGCGGGCGATGAATTCGGGGATCCGGTCGACGGTCCCGATCTCGCGCAGCATCTCCAGGCAGGCCTGGTTGGCGCCGCCATGGGCAGGCCCCCACAGGCAGGCGATGCCCGCCGCGATGCAGGCGAAGGGGTTGGCCCCCGACGAGCCCGCCAGACGCACCGTCGAGGTCGAGGCGTTCTGCTCGTGATCGGCATGCAGCGTGAAGATGCGGTCCATGGCGCGGGCCAGGGCTGGATCGACGTTGTATTTCTCGGCCGGGACCGAAAAGCACATGTTGAGGAAGTTGCTGGCATAATCCAGGTCGTTCTGCGGATAGACGAAGGGCTGGCCGATCGAATACTTGTAGGCCATCGCCGCGATCGTCGGCAGCTTGGCGATCAGGCGGATGGCCGCGACCTCGCGCTGCCAGGGATCGTTGACGTCGGTCGAATCGTGGTAGAAGGCCGACATGGCCCCGATCACGCCGACCATCGTGGCCATCGGATGCGCGTCGCGACGGAAGCCGCGGAAGAAGTTGTGCATCTGCTCGTGCACCATCGTGTGCCGCGTCACGCGGAACTCGAAATCGCGCATCTGCTCGGGCGTGGGCAGCTCGGCGTAGAGCAGCAGGTAGCAGACTTCCAGATAGTGGGAATTGGCGGCCAGCTGCTCGATCGGATAGCCGCGATACCACAGCTCTCCCTTGTCGCCATCGATATAGGTGATGGTCGAATCGCAGCTGGCGGTCGAGGTGAAGCCCGGGTCATAGGTGAACACGTCCGCCTGCCCATAGAGCTTGCGGATGTCCAGCACCTCCGGCCCCTGGGTCGGGGTCAGGATGGGCAGGTTATAGTCCTGGTCGTTGATACGCAACGTGGCGGTCTTGTCGGCCATGCAAGGCGTCCTTTCCGGCTTTGGCCGGGCGGTCCGTCGCTTACCCCGTCAGACAGCCCAAGCATGTGAAGGCAGGCTTCAGCCTGCCAAATCGGTCTGGTCCTGAAGCCGGGCCAGAGTTTCCTCGCGGCCGAGCGCAGTCATCATGTCGAACACACTGGGGGTCGTGCTGGTCCCGGCCAAGGCGGCGCGCAGGGGCCCTGCGATCTTGCCCAGTCCGACACCGTTTTCCGATGCGACCTTCTGGGCCGCCTCCTCCAGATCGTCTCGGCTCCAGCTAGCATTCTGCACTGCGGCGGTCAAGGATTTCAGCATACCACGGGATACCGTGTCCAGCGCCTTGGCTGCCTTGTCGTCGGGCTGCACGGGCCGGTCGATCATCGCAAAGCGTGCGTGGTCCAGCAGCCCGGGCAGGGTCCGAGCCTTCTCCTTCAGCGCCGGCATGGCCGACAGGATGCGCTGGCGCTGCGTGTCGGTCAGGTCGGGGGCGCCGGTCTCGGCCAGGTAATGCTGCAGTGCAGCCAGCGCAGCCTCGTCGGACATGGCGCCCAGATGGTGGCCGCTGACATGTTCCAGCTTCTTGAAGTCCAGCCGGGCGGGCGCCCGACCGATGCCCTCCAGCCCGAACCACTCGAGGGCTTGCGCATCGTCGAACAGCTCGTCATCGCCATGGCTCCAGCCAAGCCGCGCCAGATAGTTGCGCATTGCCGCCGGAGGATAGCCGAGCGCCGCGAATTCATGCAGGCCGACCGCGCCATGACGCTTGGACAGCTTCTTGCCGTCCTCGCCATGGATCAGCGGGATATGGGCAAAGACCGGGCGGTCCCAGCCCATCGCGTCATAGATCTGGATCTGGCGCGCGGTGTTGGTCAGGTGATCGTCGCCCCGGATCACATGGGTCACGCCCATGTCGTGATCGTCGACCACCACGGCCAGCATGTAGGTGGGCGTGCCGTCGCTGCGCAACAGGACCATGTCGTCCAGCTGGTCGTTGGCGACCCGCACCGCGCCCTGCACCTGGTCCTCGATCACCGTCTCGCCCGACCGGGGTGCCTTCAGCCGGATCGCGAAGGGCGCGTCGGGCAGGTCCGCCGCGTCGCGCCAGGGGCTGATGAAGGGCTGGCGCGGGTTGGCCTCGCGCCAGGCGGCGATCTCGTCGGTGGTCGAGAAGCAGCGATAGGCGGTGCCGTTCTCCAGCATGAGGTGGGCGATCTCGGCATGGCGGTCCTTGCCGGCAAACTGGCTGACGGGTTCGCCGTCCCAGTCCAGCCCCAGCCATTCCAGGCCCTTCAGGATCGCAGCCGTCGCCTCGGGGGTGGAGCGGGCGCGGTCGGTATCCTCGATCCGCAGCAGGAACCTGCCGCCCCGGCCGCGGGCAAACAGCCAGTTGAACAGCGCCGTCCGCGCGCCCCCCACATGCAGATAGCCGGTGGGCGAGGGGGCAAAGCGGGTGACGACGGGGGTCTGGGTCATGGCGGCCTTCGGGCAGGTTCGGGGCTGTGCAGGACGGGCGTTAACGCTTTGGTAAGCACCGCCATGCCATCTTCGGCCCGAGTGATAGTCAACGGGTCCGGAAAGGACAAGGATGTTGCCCCCACCGCCCCCGGCTGCGGCCCCCCTGCCCCCGGCCCCGGCGCGCGCCATGGCCCGCAGCTGGCCCGTGGCGGCACCCCGGCCGGCGGCGGCACTGCGGGCGGGGCTGTTCCCTTGGGTGCCCGTCTGCCTGTCGGCGGGGATCGGGCTGTGGTTTTTGCGGCCCCGGTTGCTGGGCTCCGCCGATTGGGCGCTGCTGGCCGTCGTGCTGGCCTTGGCTTTGGCGCTGGCGCATCTCGCGCCGCGATGGGCCGCGCGGGGGGCGATCGGCTGGCCGCAGGCGGATGCCGCCCATCTGGGGGCGCTGGCCCTGTGCTTCTTGGCGCTTGGCGGGGGGCTGGTGGGTCATCGCGCGTCTCATGTCGCGGCCCCCGTGCTGCAATGGCGCTATTACGGCCCGATCGAGGGGCGGGTGATCCAGATCGACCGCTCGGGCCGCGACCGGATGCGGCTGACGCTGGACCGGGTCGTCCTGCACGACCTGTCCCCCGCCCGCACCCCCGCACGCGTGCGCCTGTCCCTGATGGGCGACGAGCCGCTGCCGCCCTTGGGCCAGCGAGTGATGCTGACCGGCCATCTGGGCCCGCCGCCCGCGCCGTCCTCGCCCGGCAGCTTCGATTTCCGCCTGCATGCCTGGTTCGACGGGCTGGGCGCGGTCGGCTATTCGCGGACCCCGATCATGGCCGTGGCCCCGCCCCAGGACGGGGTCTGGAGCCTGCACCGCGCCCGCATGGCGATCAGCGCCGCGATCCGCGACCGCATCGGCGGGCAGGCGGGCGCTGTGGCGGCGGCACTGATGACCGGCGACCGCTCCGGCATTTCGGAGGAGACGAACGAGGTCATGCGCGCCTCGAACCTCTACCACATCGTCTCGATTTCCGGGTTGCACATGGGGATGCTGGCAGGCTTCGTCTACGGGGCGGTGCGGCTGGTGCTGGTCGCGGTCCAAGGCGCGGGGATCGGGCTGGCGCGGCCCCTGCACAAGGTGGCGGCGGGCGTGGCGCTGGCGGCGGCGGCGGCCTATCTGTGGCTGTCGGGCGGCGGCGTGGCGACGGAACGCGCCTTCATCATGGTTGCCGTGATGCTGGGGGCGATCATCGCGGACCGGCGGGCGATCTCGCTTCGGACCGTGGCGCTGGCCGCGACCCTGGTGCTGATCTACAGCCCCGAGGCGGTGACCAGCGCCGGCTTCCAGATGAGCTTCGCGGCCACCATCGCGCTGATCCTGACCTTCGGGCCCTGGTCGCGGATCGCGCCGCGCCTGCCGTGGTGGCTGCGGCCGGTGGCGATGCTGGTCGTGTCGTCGCTGGTGGCGGGGCTGGCGACCGCGCCGATCGCGGCGGCGCATTTCAACCGGATGGCGCAATACGGGATGCTGGCCAACCTGCTGGCGGTGCCGGTCATGGGCACGCTGGTGATGCCCGCGGGCGTGATCGGCGCCGTCTTGGCGCTGGTGGGGCTGGAGGCGCCGGCCCTGTGGGTCATGGGCATCGGCACCGAATGGATGCTGTGGGTGGCGCGCTTCGTGGCGGATCTGGACGGCGCGGTCATGGGGGTGACCAAGCCCCCCGGCGGTGTCGTGGCGCTGATGGGGTTCGGCGCGGTGCTGGCCATCCTGTGCTGGCGTCCGCCGGGCCAGCGCGGCTTGGCCAGCCGGGCGGGCCTTGGGCTGGCGCTGGCGCTGCTGGCAGCCTCGGCGGTCCTGTGGGGGACGGCGCGGCGCCCACTGCTGCTGGTCGCGCCCGAGGGCGAGGCGTTGGGGCTGATGACCCCTGCCGGGCGGGCGGTGTCCAAGCCGGCAGGCGGGGCCTTCGTCGTCTCGACCTGGCTGCAGGAGGATGGCGACATGGCCGACCAGGTGGTGGCCGCCGCCCGCCCCGCCTGGACAGGAGACACGCGCGACCGGTGGGCCGACCTGCCGCAGGACTGGCAGGTGGTGCATCTGACCGGCAAGGGATCGGGCGCGCGCGCTTTGCCCGAATGCCGGTCCCGACGCATCGTCATCGCCTCGGAACCCGTGGCCTTCGACGGCCCGCCGCCCTGCCTGCTGCTGGATCCGGAGCGGCTGCGCACCACGGGCGCGCTGGCCATCGAGATTACGCCCGAAGGTCCGCACCTGCGCGCTACCGCGCCGATGCGGCTGGATGACTGAGGACGGAACCGGAGAGCGGCACCTGCTGGGGTCGGATTGCCCGTCTCCGGCCCCTTACTCGATAGTCCCTTTCAGTGGCGGTCTGTCTGTTCGCACCGCCGGTCCCTGCCGGCGCAGGCCCCAATATGGGGCATTGGGTGATCAGACCCGCAGCCCGTCCCGGCTCAGGCCCGGGTCAGCCGCGCGACCAGCCGCCGGGCCAGGGGGGCCACGACCAGCACGGCCGGAAAGGCCACCGCCCAGCTGGACAGCCAAGTGCCCAGCCACAGGCCCGCAACCCCCTCGCCCATGCCAACCGCGCGGAAGGTCGCGATGGCCGAGACGAGCGCGGACATCAGCCCGGACAGGATGAAGCCGAACAGGATGGGCGCGTAGCGGGCGGGGATCATGGCGGCAATGTCCTATGGGAAGGGAAACGACCCCGCCCCCGGCGGGGGCGGGAGGCGCCATGTCAGGCCAGTTCGGCGAAGACCTTGCCAAGCGCCTTGTCCAGCTTCTCGAACATCTCGTCCATCTGGGCGGGCGTCATGACGAAGGGCGGGCACAGCACGATGGACTGGCCCAGGGGGCGGCAGATCAGGCCCATGTCGGTGCAGGTGTTGGCGATGCGCTCGCTGACCGACAGATGCCCCTCGAACGGGGTCTTGGTCGCCTTGTCGCGCACCGCCTCCAGCGCCCACATGAAGCCCACGCCGCGATATTCGCCGATATTGGGGTTCTGGGCCAGCTGCCGCAGCCCGTCCTCGAAGCGCGGGGCCAGGTCGATGACGTTCTGCGCCAGCCCCTCGTTCATCACCACATCGATGGCCTTCAGCGCGATGGCGCAGCCGACCGGATGGCCCGAGGCGGTGAAGCCGTGGGGGAATTCCTCGATCACGTCGATGGCGGCCTGCAGCCGGTCGGTCAGCTCGGGGCCCAGAATGACCGCGCCCATCGGGAACAGCCCCGCCGTCAGGTTCTTGGAGCTGATGATGGCGTCGGGCACGAAGCCATAGGTCTCGCTGCCCCAGGTGTTGCCGGTCCGGCCGAAGCCCGTGATGACCTCGTCGGCGATCATCGGGATGCCGTATTTCTTCAGGACCGGCAGGATCGCCTGGAAATAGCCCTTGGAGGGCGGGATGACCCCGCCCGCGCCCTGCACCGGCTCGGCGAAGAAGCCCGCGATGGTGTCGACGCCCTCGCGCAGGATCGTCTCCTCCAGCTCGCGCGCAAGGCGGGCGGTGAACTGGTCCTCGGTCTCGCCGGCCTCGCCGAAGCGCCAGTAATGCGGGCAGCCCAGATGGATGAAGCCCGGCAGCGGCAGGCCGAAGACCGAGTTGTAGGGCTTGCCGGTCATGCTGGCCGAGACCGCCGTCACGCCGTGATAGGCGTTCCAGCGGGTCAGGATCTTGCGCTTTTCGGGCTTGCCCTCACTGGCATGCAGGAACCACAGCATCTTGACCATGGTGTCGTTCGCCTCGGACCCCGAGTTGGTGTAGAACACCTTGCCGCGCGGGAAGGGCGAGACCTCGACCAGCTTCTCCGACAGCATCACCGTCTGGTCGGACATGCGCCCGAAGAAGGCGTGATAGCCCGGAAAGCGGTCGTACTGGTCCTTGGCGGCCTGGGCCAGGCCCTTGTGATCGAAGCCCGCGACCATGTTCCACAGGCCGGAATTGGCATCCAGATAGCGGTTGCCGTTCACGTCGACGACATAGGGCCCCTCGCCATGGGTCAGGACCACCGCGCTGCGCTGGTGCACGCTTGGCAGGTCGGTGAAGCCGTACAGCGAATATTCGTCGGCGCGGGCTTCCCAGCTTTGCGGGGTGGTCATGGTCAGGCTCCTTGCTGGATGTCGGGGGCAGGCTATCCGGGCGCGGGACCGCGTTCAATGGGGGCCGCGTGCGGCGCTTGTGCAGATCGTGCAAGCCGGGCACAGTCCGCCCCAAGGAACCGCCGGAGGACCCCCGACATGAGACATCTGCTGATCGCCGGTGCCGCGAGCCTGGCCTGCGCCGGGCCGCTGGCCGCCCAAGACCCTGCCAACCACAACCGCATCGACCTGATCCGCCCCGACGCGCCCGAGCTGGCCGCCACCGGGGACCATCCGGTCGGCGTGCGGGCCGCGACCTTCACCGATGCGGACCGCATCGACGTGATCGCCACCGGCCCCCAAGGCACGCCGCCCACCGCCGATCGCGTGCTGGAGGCCGAAATCTGGTATCCCGCCGCCGAAAGGACGCCGCCCGGCGGGACCTATGACACGATCCTGCGCGACGGGGTGACGCCCGCCGTCCTGAGCGGCGCGGCGGCACGCGACGCGGACCCGGCCGAGGGCTCCTTTCCGCTGGTGATCCTGTCGCACGGCTATCCCGGCAACCGCCACCTGATGAGCCATCTGGGCGAGAACCTGGCCTCGAAGGGCTATGTCGTCGTGGCCGCCGACCATCCCGACAGCACCTATGCCGACCAGGGGGCCTTCGCCTCGACGCTGGTGAACCGTGCGGTGGACCAGCGCTTCCTGCTGGACAGCATGGCCGGGCTGGAGGGCGACCTGGCCGCCGTCACCGATGCCGACCGGGCGGCGGTGGTGGGCTATTCCATGGGCGGCTACGGCGCGCTGATCTTCGGCGGCGCCGGGCTGCCGCAGACGGCAATCGCGCGGACCGAGCCCGCGGGCTATGTCCCGCCGCAGGACCTGCTGGGCCGCCTGGCGGCGGGCAGCGAGGATCACGCGGCGCTGGTCGATCCGCGCGTCAAGGCGGTGATCGCCATCGCCCCCTGGGGCCGGCAGGCCGATTTCTGGGATGCCGAGGGGCTGGCCGGTCTGGAAAAGCCGCTGATGCTGGTCGCGGGCAGCGCCGACGACGTGTCGGAATATGACGCGATCCGGCAGATCTTCGACCAGACGACCGGCACGACCCGGCACCTGCTGACCTATCAGAATGCCAACCACAATGCCGCTGCCCCGATCCCCGCCCCGCTCGAGGCCTGGGCCTTTTCGGAGAGCCTGGGCCGGGCACCCTTCGACCACTACGCCGATCCGGTCTGGGACACGGTGCGGATGAACAACATCCTGCAGCATTTCTCGACCGCCTTCCTGGACCAGCACCTGAAGGGCGAGGACCGTGCCGAGTATCTGGATCTGGTCCCCGACGGCGCCGACGGGGTCTGGTCGGTGGGCGAGGACGACCAGCCCGATGCCGCCCACAGCTATTGGGCGGGCTTCCCCAACCGCAGCGCGACGGGCCTGCAGTTCGAGACGCGGCAGGCGGGAGAGTAGCCTCAGGGGCGGCGCAGGCCCAACTCGTCCAGCGCCGCCTCGATCCCCGACAGGGGCACGCCCCGGACCTCGGCCACCAGCGCGTCGAAGCGCTGGCGCAGGGCGGCCTTCTCGTCGCCCTTGCAGTCGTTCCACGGGCGCCCCTGCAGGGCCATGTGCAGCACGTAATAGCCGATGAAATGCGGGCGTTCCCCGGCGGTCAGCAGCGCGCGATAGGCCGCATCGGCCCCCATCGCGCGCAGCGCGTGCGCGTCCCTCACGCCCGCCGCGATCAGCGACCGCGCGGTGGCGGGGCCGATATTGGGGATGCCCGTCAGGTCGCTCTCCATCCCGTGCCTTTCCAAAAGCCCGTCTTTGCTGTATCGCTGCGCGACCTCCAAGGACAGCATGACATGACCGCCAGCATTCCGGCCACGAAAAAGCTTTTCATCAAGACCTATGGTTGCCAGATGAACGTCTATGACAGCCAGCGCATGGCCGAGGCGATGGGCGCCGAGGGCTATGTGCTGACCGAGGATCAGTCAGATGCTGACATGGTCCTGCTGAACACCTGCCATATCCGCGAGAAGGCCGCCGAGAAGCTGTATTCCGATCTGGGGCGCCTGAAGCCGCTGAAGGCCGCGCGCCCGGATCTGAAGATCGGCGTGGCGGGCTGCGTGGCGCAGGCCGAGGGGGCCGAGATCATCCGCCGGATGCCGCTGGTCGATCTGGTCGTGGGGCCGCAGACCTATCACCGCCTGCCTGCCATGGCGCGGGGCGAGATCCCCGCGATCCAGACCGACTTCCCCGAGGAAGACAAGTTCGACCACCTGCCCGCGCCCCGCGCAACGCGGCGCGCGCCTGCCGCCTTCCTGACCGTGCAGGAGGGCTGCGACAAGTTCTGCGCCTTCTGCGTCGTCCCCTATACCCGGGGCGCCGAGGTCAGCCGCCCGGTCGAGCGCATCCTGTCCGAAGCCCGCGATCTGGTGGCGCGCGGCGTGCGCGAGATCACCCTGCTGGGCCAGAACGTCAATGGCTGGCACGGGACGGGCGCGGACGGGGAATGGGGCTTCGGCCGCCTGATCCGCGCGCTTGGCGAGGTGGCCGGGCTGGACCGCATCCGCTATACGACCAGCCATCCCAACGACATGGGCGACGATCTGATCGCCGCGCATCGCGACGTGCCGCAGCTGATGCCCTATCTGCACCTGCCGGTGCAGTCGGGCAGCGACCGGGTGCTGAAGGCGATGAACCGCAAGCATACCGCCCAGCAGTACCTGCGCCTGATCGACCGCATCCGCAAGGCCCGGCCCGACATCCTGCTGACCAGCGATTTCATCGTGGGCTTTCCCGGAGAGACCGATCAGGACCACCGGGACACGCTGGACCTGATCGAGAAGGTCGGCTTCGCCATGGCCTACAGCTTTCGCTATTCGCCCCGCCCGGGCACCCCGGCCTTCGACCGCCCCGAGGTCGATCCGGCACTGGCCGATGCCCGGTTGCAGGAATTGCAGGCCCTGCTGACCCGCCAGCAGAAGGCGGTCCAGCAGGACATGGTGGGCCGCACCGTGGGCGTGCTGTTCGAGAAGGCGGGCCGCGAGCCCGGGCAGATGATCGGCAAGTCGGACTATCTGCATTCGGTCTTCGTGCAGACCGATGCCGTGCAGGTGGGCGATCTGCGCGCCGTGCGGATCGTGGAAAGCGCGGCGAATTCGCTGCGCGGCGAACTGGTCGCCTGAAAAGCTGCCGGCCCCCAAGGAACGCGCGAACAGACCGGGGGCCGGCCCTCCGCCCAGATGTGACTGGCACGGAAGCTGGGATCGCGACCCTTGGGCCACGAAGAAGGTGCCGGTCCCCCGAGGAACGCGCGAACAGACCGGGGGACCGGACTTTTCCGCACGAGGGCAGGCCTCGGGCGGAAAGCCGGGATCGGGAGGGGCTACTCGCCGCCGCCCAATCCGTGAACATAGACCGCCAGTGACCGGATCTCGGCCTCGGACAGGCGGTCGCTCCAGGCGGGCATGACGCCATACGGGCCCTGGCTGATGATGCGGACCAGCGTCTCGGGGTCGCTGCCATAGAGCCAGACCTGATCGTTCAGCGCAGGCGCGCCCTGGCCCCGGTCGCCGCTGCCGTCGTCCATGTGGCAGGCCGCGCAATTGTCGGCATAGATCCCGGCCCCCTCGGCCGCATCGGCGGCGTCATGGTCCAGGCCCGACAGCGAACGGACATAGCCTGCGACCTGCACGATCTGCGTGGGCTCCAGCAGTTCGTCGGTGCCATAGCGCGGCATCTCGGAATAGCGGGTATCAGAGTCCAGCGGATCGCGGATGCCGTGCTGCAGCGTCAGGTGGATGTCGGCCAGGCTGCCGCCCCACAGCCAGCTGTCGTCCAGCAGGTTGGGATAGCCCGGCCCGCCCGCCGCCCCGGCCCCGTGGCATTGCGTGCACCAGGTCCGGTAAAGCGCCGCGCCGGCATTGGTGGCATAGCCCAGCAGCTGCGGATCGGCGGGGATGTCGTCCAGCTCGGCCGCGACCAGCGCGGTCTGGACCGGGGCATTGGCCTGGGCAAAGCGCTCGATCTCGGCGGCGACCTCGGTCCGGGCGTTGGTCTTGAGCACCCCTTGCGTGGCCTGCGTCAGCATCGGGATGGCCGGATAGGCGATCACATAGAAGAAGGCCCAGACAATCGTCGCGTAGAAGGTCCACAGCCACCAGCGCGGCATCGGGTTGTCGTATTCGGTGATCCCGTCCCACTGGTGCCCGGTCGAGGGGGTTTCCTGCTGGGCCACGCCGTGGCGCTTGCCCGCGCGGCGGGCCTTGGCCCGGGGCGTGACCGGCGCATCGGGGGCCGTGCGCGGGGGGATGTCGCCGGCGATCTTGGCGGCATGGTCGGCATCGGCGCTCTGCCGGCCCAGCCCGATCTGGTTGTCGGGATTGGCGGGCGAGGCGTGGTCGTCTGCCGGGTCGCGGGGGGTGTCGGACATCATTCGTCCTCCTTGGGCTTGTCCTCGGCAGGACGGGTTTCATTGCGGAAGATGCTTTCGGCGGCATCCTTCTGGGCGCGGCGGCCCGAGGGGCGGAAGACGAAGATCACCACCCCCACGAAGACCAGCGTCAGCGCCAGCAGGGCCCAGCTGTCGGCAAGCGTGCGAAGAAAGCTGTAGGTTTCCATGATGCCCCCTCAGCGGTTCGGATCGGGTTCGAAGGTCGAGAAATCGACCATCGTGCCCAGCACCTGCAGATAGGCGATCAGGGCGTCCATCTCGGTCAGCTGCGGCTGGCGGTCGAAGTTGCGCAGCTGCGCGCCGGGATAGCGCTCCTGCAGCCCCGCCGCGTCCCCGAAGGGATCGGCCTGGGTGCGGAAATCGGCCACCGCGTTCTGCACCATCGCGTCGTCATAGGGCACGCCCACCGCCCGGTCGGCCCGCACCCGCTCGCCGATATGGTCGGGGCGGATCACCCGGTCCAGCAGGAAGGCATATTTGGGCATGATCGATTCGGGCACCACCGATTGCGGGTCGGTCAGGTGGTCGATGTGCCATTCGTCGGAATAGCGCCCGCCCACCCGGGCCAGATCCGGCCCGGTCCGCTTGGATCCCCACTGGAAGGGGTGGTCGTACATCGACTCCGCCGCCAGGCTGTAATGGCCATAGCGTTCGACCTCGTCGCGCATCGTGCGGATCATCTGGCTGTGGCAGACATAGCAGCCCTCGCGGACATAGATGTCGCGCCCCGTCAGCTCCAGCGGCGTGTAGGGACGCACGCCCTCGACCTTCTCGATGGTGTTCTCCAGGTAGAACAGCGGCGTGATCTGCACGATGCCGCCGATCGAGACGACCAGGAAGGACAGCACCAGCAGCAGCGTGGCGTTCCGTTCGATGATCTTGTGTCTGTCCAGAATGGCCATGACGGGTATCCCTTACTCGGCCGGAACGGCGATGGCGGTGGAGACGGACTTGGGCTGGCGGGCGACGGTCGCCCAAAGGTTCCAGGCCATGATGATGGCACCGGCCAGGTACAGGACCCCGCCCAGGCCGCGCACGACATACATCGGGAACTTGGCGGCGACGGTGTCGGCGAAGGCGTTGACCAGATAGCCGTTCTGGTCGACCTCGCGCCACATCAGCCCCTCCATGATGCCGGTGACCCACATCGAGCTGGCGTAGAGAACGATGCCGATCGTCGCCAACCAGAAGTGCCAGTTGACCATCGGCAGGCTGTAGAGCCGGTCACGCCCCCACAGGCGCGGCGTCAGGTAATAGAGCGCGCCGAAGGTGATCATCCCGTTCCAGCCAAGCGCGCTGGAATGGACGTGCCCGATGGTCCAGTCGGTGTAATGCGACAGCGAGTTGACCGACTTGATCGACATCATCGGCCCCTCGAAGGTGGCCATGCCGTAGAAGCCCACGGCGACGACCATCATGCGGATGATCGGATCGGTGCGCAGCTTGTCCCAGGCTCCCGACAGGGTCATCAGCCCGTTGATCATGCCGCCCCAGCTGGGCATCCACAGCATGATGGAAAACACCATCCCCAGGGTCGCGGCCCATTCGGGCAGCGCGGTGTAATGCAGGTGGTGCGGACCGGCCCAGATATAGAGGAAGATGATCGCCCAGAAGTGGATGATCGACAGCTTGTAGCTGTAGACCGGACGCTCGGCCTGCTTGGGGATGAAGTAGTACATCATGCCCAGGAACCCGGCGGTCAGGAAGAAGCCGACCGCGTTGTGGCCGTACCACCATTGCACCATGGCATCCTGCACGCCGCTGAAGACCTGCACGGACTTGCTGCCCCAGATGCTGACCGGCACCGACAGGTTGTTGACCACATGCAGCATCGCGATGGTGATGATGAAGGCCAGATAGAACCAGTTGGCGACGTAGATATGCGGCTCGCGGCGCTTGATGATCGTGCCCAGGAAGACCGCCAGATAGGTCAGCCAGACGATCGTCAGCCACAGGTCGACATACCATTCGGGCTCGGCATATTCCTTGGACTGGGTAGCGCCCAGGATATAGCCGGTGGCCGCCAGCACGATGAACAGGTTGTAGCCCCAGAAGACGAACCAGGCCGCATTGCCGCCCCAGAGCCGCGCCGCCGAGGTGCGCTGGACCACGTAGAAGCTGGTGGCGATCAGGGCGTTGCCGCCAAAGGCGAAGATCACCGCGCTGGTATGCAGCGGGCGCAGCTTGCCGAAGTTCAGGTAGCCCTGCGTCAGGTCGCTGAAGTTCAGCGCCGGAAAGGCCAGCTGGAAGGCGATGACGACGCCGACCAGAAATCCGACCAGCCCCCAGCCCATGGTGGCAACGACGCCGGCGCGCACCACGCCGTCCATGTATTCGTTGGGATTGGCGACGGCCACGGGTTCGTCGATGCGGCGCACGGTCCACAGGAACATGCCGCCCGCGACCAGCATCACCGTCAGCGCGTTGACCATATAGGCCGGATCCCGGGCCAGGTTGGCGCCGATTGCCGCAAACAGCGTCATCCCCCCCAGCAGGATCAGTTTCACAATGTTCGACATGCCGACCTCGTCCCCCTTTGCGACCGTCCGCCCGCCCCTTTGCCGAATCAACGACGGGGGCGGTCCGATCCCGGGGAGATAGGCCAGCGGCGGGTACGGAACCTTGATCTGCGTCAAACCC
The DNA here is from genome assembly GCF_005048225.1 of Paracoccus gahaiensis. Lineage (GTDB taxonomy): Bacteria > Pseudomonadota > Alphaproteobacteria > Rhodobacterales > Rhodobacteraceae > Paracoccus > Paracoccus gahaiensis. The sequence goes on along the minus strand of NZ_SUNI01000002.1, from coordinate 272,814 downwards.
GGGGATTGATCGGGATCAAGGCGGCTGCTGACGGAACGGTCCAGATTGGACGTCTTCACAGCAGGAGGCGAACATGGCCTACAAGACGATCCTGACGGTCCTCAGCGACCCCGCGCAGCTTGCGCAGCTGGATGGTGCCGTCCAACTGGCGGTGGCCCAGGACGCGCATCTGGACATCCTCTGTCTGGGGGTGGATCACAGCCAGGTGGGGTATTTCTTTCCCGGCGGCACCCCCTATGGACTGCAGGAGGCGATCGACAGCGCGCTGGAGGATGCCAAGGCGCTGGACGCGCAGGTCCGCCAGCATCTGGCCCGCAGCGCCGATCTGCGCTGGTCCTGCGAGGCGGCGGTCGCCCAAACCGGCGGCATCTCCGGGCTGGTCGGGCTGCGGGCGCGGTTCTCGGACCTGACCGTGCTGGCCAGCCCCTACCTGAAGGGTCAGCCGGGCGATGCCGAGGTGGTGACCGAAGCTGCCCTGTTCGAGGGCGCCTGCCCGGTCCTCGTCCTGCCGCCCGACCGGCCGGCGGCGATGCCGCCGCGCCGGGTGCTGGTCGCGTGGAACCAGTCGACCGAGGCACTGGCCGCCATCCGTCGCGCCCTGCCTCTGCTGCGCGCGGCGGAGCTGGTCGAGCTGACCTGCATCGACCCGCGTAATGTGGGGCCCGAGCGCTCGGATCCGGGCGGGGCGCTGGCGCAGATGCTGACCCGCCACGGGGTGCGCACGCAGATCGCGGTGCTGGCCCGCACTGCCCCGCGCATCAGTGACGAGATCAACCGACGCGCGCTGGAGATCGACGCGGATCTGGTGGTGATGGGCGCCTATGGCCATTCGCGCCTGCGCGAGGCGATCCTGGGGGGCGCGACGCGCAACATGCTGGAACAGGCCAAGGTGCCGGTCTTACTGGCCCGCTGAGGGGCCACTTCCAAAGACCGGCGCGCAGGGGGGTGCGGGGGGACGGCTAGTCCCCCCGGCCGTCGCGGGACGCGGATCAGACGCCGCGCCGGTTTCCCCACAGCATGACATGCAGCTGCGGCAGCAGGCGCGGGCGGAACCAGCCATCGGCGGTGACCTTCTCGACCAGCCACAACAGCCGGTCGGCCACGTCCTGCGCCGCGACCGGGACGGCGGGATCGACCTCGGGATTGCCCGGCTGCAGCACCAGCGGCAGGTCGGGATAGCGGCCCGCCACCTCCTGCGCCCAGGCATAGTCGGCATCGTCGAAGACCACGATCTTCATGACCACGGCCTCCGCCCCCTGCCCCGCCGCAAGGCAGGCCTCGAAAGCCGCCCAATCGGGATGCTCGCCGCTGGAGGGCGGCTTGGGGCTGAGGACCAGCATCGACAGCTCCGAGAACCAGTCCCGCGCGACCGAGCCCTGCGTCTCGAGCGCAAAGCCGTATCCCTCGGCCCGGCCCATCGCGATCAGCGGGCCGAAATCCTGGATGGCCGGGTTGCCGCCCGACAGCGAGACCGTCAGGGGCCCCCCCCCGGACAGCTCGCGCACCCGGTCCCAGACCTGTGCCGTGCTCATCGGCGCCCAGGTCTCGCGATAGGCGCTGTCCACGGCATGCATCGAATCGCACCAGGCGCAGCGATAGTCGCAGCCCCCCGCACGCACGAAGACGGTGGGCAGGCCGATCAGCGCGCCCTCGCCCTGGATGGTCGGGCCGAAGATCTCGGCGATGCGCAGCGGTTTCTCGGCGCCGGTCATGGCCGGTATTCCGCCCAGGTCTTGGGGGTCTCGCTGACCTTGACGGCGCTGGTCTCGGGCCAGCGGGCGCGGCACCAGTCGAAGAGGTGCCGGGCCAGGTTTTCGGCGGTCGAGGGCATGTCCAGCACGTCGTTCAGGTGGCGATGGTCGAACTGCCCGTCCAGATAGGCCTTCAAGGGCGCCAGCTCGTGATAGTCGCGCACGAAGCCGTCGGCGTTCAGGTCGGGGGCGGACAGCTCGACCACGACGATGTAATTGTGCCCGTGCAGGCGGGCGCATTGGTGATCGGCGGCCAGATGGTCCAGCCGGTGCGAGGCGCTGAAATGAAATTCCTTGCTGATGCGGAACATCACGCCCCTCCTGCGGCATGGGCGGCGACGGCCTTGCGCCAGAAATCGGGATCCTCGTACTCGGTCGGATCGGCGATGCCGGCCAGATCGAAGGCCTCGCGTCGTTCGACGCAGGTGCCGCAGCGTCCGCAATGGTGCGCGCCCCCCTTGTAGCAGGACCAGGTCTGCGCGAAGGGCGTGCCCGCCTTGGCGCCGGCGGTGACGATGTCGGCCTTGGTCGCATGGACGAAGGGCACGTGCAGGGCGATTTGGGCATAGCCGTCCAGCGCCGCGTCCTGCATGGCGGCGAAGGCGTCGGTGAAGGCCGGGCGGCAGTCGGGATAGATGAAGTGGTCGCCCCCATGCACCGCCGCCGCGACCGCCGCGTCGCCCTGGGCCGCCGCGATGCCGAAGGCCACGGTCAGCATGATGGCATTGCGGTTGGGGACGACGGTGACGCGCATCGTCTCTTCGGCGTAATGGCCGTCGGGGACCGCCAGATCATCCGTCAGGGCCGATCCCCCGAGCGCCGCCCCCAGGCCCGACAGGTCGACCAGATGAAAGCGCACCTCGAGCCGGCGGGCACAGAGTTCGGCGAAATCCAGCTCCTTGCGGTGGCGCTGGCCGTAATCGAAGCTGACGATGCGGGACAGGCGGCCCTGACCGGCCAGCACATGGGCCAGCGAGACGGAATCGAGGCCGCCCGAGCAGACGAGCGTGGTGTTCATGTCGTGACCCTTGTTTTTGTGACCCGGGTAGGCTGCGACCGGGAATGGGCGGGTTAGCAGAGGGGGAACGGGATGAAAAGAGGGGGCCAGCCCCCCGTCCCGTTCCGGGACTCCCCCCGGGATATTTCTGCCAAGATGAAATGGAGGAGATGCGGCAGCGCTCAGCTGGGCAGGCCGCCGTCGCTGTCATCGCCCGATTGCTCGACCAGCCGGGCATAGTCGGTGACGATCACGCCGCGCTTGCCCGCCACCTCGATCACCCCGTCACGCCGCAGGGCGGTGATCTGGCGGCTGACCGTCTCGATCGTCAGGCCCAGATAGTCGGACATGGCCTCGCGGGACAAAGGCAGCTCCAGCTCCATCCGGCCGGCGGGGCGGGACTTGCTGAGCGCCGCCTGGCGGCGCGCGATGATGGCGATGAACGAGGCCAGACGCTCGCGCGCGGTCTTGCGGCCCAGAAGCAGCATCCATTCGCGGGCCGCGTCCAGCTCGTCCAGGGTCATCTCCAGCAGGCGATGCGCCAGATGCGGGGTGGCCTGCATCATCTTGTCGAAGGGCGCGCGCCGAAAGCAGCACAGCACGACATCGGTCGCGGCCGTGGCGTTGTAGGCCGCCAGCGCGCGGCCCGGGCGGCCCAGGAAGTCGCTTGGCAGCAGCAGGCCCACCATCTGGGTGCGCCCGTCCTCCAGCACATGGGTCAGGGCGGCGACGCCGGTGACGACCGAGGCCACGAAATCCATCCGGTCGCCTTCCCACACGATGGGCTGGCCGGCCTCGAAGCTGCGATAGAACTTGATCTGCTCCAGATGCGCCAGTTCGTCGCCCTCGCATTGGGCGCAGACGGCCCGATAGCGGATGGGACAGTCCGAGCAGCGCACCTGATCGTGCGCCACGGGGCCCGAGGGGCCGGATTTGATCTGGGTCAAGGTGGATGTGCGCATTCTGGAACTACCCTAGGCGCATGGAACAGATTTCGCAACTCAGACGTGCCGGCCTGTTCGAGGCACGCGCGCCCCGCTATACCAGCTATCCGCCCGCGACCCAGTTCGGGCCGGGGGTCGATGGCGATCTGGTGGGGGACTGGATGGGGGCCATCCTGCCCGGCACGGCGGTGTCGCTGTATGTCCATGTCCCCTTTTGCAAGCGCCTGTGCTGGTTCTGCGCCTGCCGCACGCAGGGCACGCAGAGCCTGGCCCCGGTCGCCGCTTATGTCGAGACGCTGCTGGTCGAGCTGCGCCAGATGCGCCGGCGGCTGCCGCAGGGCGTGGTCCTGTCGCGGCTGCATTGGGGCGGCGGCACGCCCAGCCTGCTGACGCCGGCGCTGGTCCGCAAGCTGGCCGGGGCGATCTTCGAGGCCTTCCCGATGGCGCCGGGGGGCGAGTTCTCGGTCGAGATCGACCCGACCGAGATCGACGCCCCGCGCATGGCCGCCCTGGCCGAAGCGGGGATGACCCGGGCCTCGATCGGGGTGCAGGATTTCGATCCGCTGATCCAGGAGGCGATCGGTCGGCCGCAAAGCTTTGCGCTGACTGCCGAGGCCGTCCGGCTGATCCGCGATCACGGCATCGCAGGGCTGAACGCCGACATCCTTTACGGGCTGCCGCACCAGACCGGGGCGCGGATGGCCGAGACGGTGCAGCAGCTGCTGGCGCTGGCCCCCGACCGGGTGGCGCTGTACGGCTATGCCCATGTGCCGTGGATGTCCAAGCGGCAGGTGATGATCCCCGAGGCCGCCCTGCCCGACGGCGAGGCCCGGCTGGCGCTGTTCGACACCGCCCGCGCGCTGTTCCTGCAGGACGGCTTCCGCCAGATCGGCATCGACCATTTCTCGCGACCCCATGACCGGCTGGCGCTGGCCGCCGGGCAGGGGCAGCTGCGCCGCAACTTTCAGGGCTATACCGACGATGCGGCGCAGGTCCTGCTGGGCTTGGGGGCCTCGTCGATCTCGCGCTATCCGCAGGGTTACGCGCAGAACGCGCCGGCCACCGGGGTCTATGTGGGGGCGGTCCGGTCGGGCCGCGCGCCGGTGACCCGGGGCCATGCCTTCCGCGCGGAGGACGCTTGGCGGGGCCGGATGATCGAGGCGCTGATGTGCGATTTCCGGATCGATCTGGATGAGATCCGCGACCGCTTCTGCCTGTCGATCGATCAGCAGGGGCTGATCTATGCGCCGCTTCTGCGCCGCTTCGCCCCCGTGGTCGTGCTGGAGGGTGGGACGCTGCGGATCACCCCCGAAGGGCAGCCCATGACGCGGTTGGTGGCGCAGGCGCTGGATAGTTATGCGGCGGCCGAGGGCAGCCACTCCTCGGCCGTGTGACGCCTCCGCCGCGCGGGGGTTTCCCACCCCCGCACCCCCGTGGGATATTTACGGACCAATGCAGGAGGGGTCAGTGGGCCTCGGCCCAGTTGGCGCCCTGCCCCGCATCGACGACGAGGGGCACCGAGAGCCGGACCGAGGGTTCGGCGGCGGCCTCCATGATGATCCGCGCGGTGTCGATCAGCTGGGCGGCGGCATCGTCGCGGACCTCGAAGACCAGCTCGTCATGGACCTGCAGCAGCATCCGGGCGGGCAGATCCGCGATGGCATCCGGCATGCGGATCATCGCGCGGCGGATGATGTCGGCGGCGGCGCCCTGGATGGGGGCGTTGATGGCCGCGCGCCGCGCGCCGCCGGCTGCGGGGCCCGACTGGTTGATGCCGGGAGTGTTGATGCGGCGGCCGAAGAGTGTGGTGACGTAGCCGTCCTGTTTCGCATCCGCCACGGTCTTGTCCATATAGGCGCGGATCTCGGGGAAGCGTTCGAAATAGGTGTCGATGAAGGCCTGCGCCTCGGCCCGCGGGATGCGCAGGTTGCGCGACAGCCCGAAGCCCGAGATGCCGTAGATGACGCCGAAGTTGATCGCCTTGGCCTGGCGGCGGATCATCGGATCCATCCCCTCGACGGGCACGCCGAACATCTGGCTGGCGGTCATGGCGTGGATGTCGATGCCCTCGCGGAAGGCCTGCTTCAGCGCCGGGATGTCGGCGACATGGGCGAGGATGCGCAGCTCGATCTGGCTGTAGTCGAGGCTGACGAGGCGATAGCCCTCGGGCGCGATGAAGGCCTGGCGGATGCGGCGGCCTTCCTCGGTGCGGATCGGAATGTTCTGCAGGTTCGGCTCGGTCGAGGACAGCCGCCCCGTCTGCGCGCCGGTGATCGAATAGCTGGTATGGACGCGGCCCGTCTCGGGATGGACATAGGTCGGCAGCGCGTCGGTATAGGTCGATTTCAGCTTGGCGATCTGGCGCCAGTCCAGCACCCGGGCGGGCAGGTCGTGGCCCTCGGCGGCCAGATCCTCGAGCACGTCGGCGCTGGTCGAGAACGCCCCGGTCTTGCCCTGCTTGCCGCCCGAAAGACCCATCTTGTCGAACAGGATCTCGCCCAGCTGCTTCGGCGAGCCGATGTTGAAGCTTTGCCCGGCAAGGCCGTGGATCTCGTCCTCCAGCTGCGCCATCTTCTGGGCGAAGACGTTGGACATGCGCCGCAGCACGTCGGGATCGATGCGGATGCCCGCCATCTCCATCTGCGCCAGCACCGGGATCATCGGGCGTTCCAGCGTGTGATAGGTGGTCGAGACCTTCTGCGCGGGCAGCATCGGCGCGAAATGCTGCCAGAGGCGCAGGGTCACGTCGGCATCCTCGGCGGCATAGGGGGCGGCCTTGTCGATCGCCACCTGCGCGAAATTCAGCTGGGACTTGCCCGTGCCGATCAGCTCCTTGATGGGGATGCATTTGTGGCCGAGGTAACGCTCGGCCAGCTCGTCCATGCCGTGATTGTGGGTGCCGGCGTTCAGGGCATAGGACATCAGCATCGTGTCGGCCAAGGGCGTCATCTCGATCCCGTGGCGGGCCAGCATCTTCCAGTCGTATTTCATGTTCTGGCCGATCTTGAGGACGCCTGGATCCTCCAGCACCGGCTTCAGCGCGGCCAGCACCTGCTCCAGATCCAGCTGGCCCTCGACCCGCGCCGACTGGCCGAAGAGGTCGTCGCCCCCCGCGACATGGCCCACCGGGATGTAGCAGGCCCGCCCCGGCGCGACCGCCAGAGAGAGGCCGACCAGATCGGCCCGCATCTCGTCCAGACCCGTCGTCTCGGTGTCGATGGCGACATGGCCGGTCTCGCGGATCGCGGCGATCCAGTGCTCCAGCGCCGCCATGTCGGTCACCGTCTCATAGGCGGAGGCGTCGATGGCGGGCTGTTCGGGGGCTGCGGGCGCGTCGCTGGCGGGGGCGGCCTGGATGGCGGGCGCCTCGGCCCCCAGCACCTCGGCCACGCGGTTGGTGAGGGTGCGGAACTCCATCTCGGACAGGAAGGCCACAAGGCGCTCAGCATCGGGACGCTGCACGGCGAGGCTTTCCAGCGTCACCTCCAGCGGCGTGTCGCAATCCAGCGTCACGAGGCGCTTCGAGATCCGGATCTGCTCGGCATGGTCGATCAGGGTCTGGCGGCGCTTGGGCTGCTTGATCTCGGCGGCGCGGTCCAGCAGCGTTTCCAGATCGCCGTATTCCTGGATGAGCAGGGCGGCGGTCTTGATGCCGATGCCCGGCGCGCCCGGCACGTTGTCCACCGGATCGCCGGCCAAGGCCTGCACGTCCACGACGCGGTCGGGGAAGACGCCGAACTTCTCGAACACCTCGTCGCGGCCGATGAGCTTGTTCTTGATCGGGTCCAGCATGTCCACGCCGTCGCCGATCAGCTGCATCAGGTCCTTGTCGCTGCTGATGATCGTGGCGGTGCCCCCGGCATCGCGCGCGGCGCAGGCCATGGCGGCGATGATGTCGTCGGCCTCGTAGCCTTGGGTCTCGATGCAGGCGATGTTGAAGGCGCGGGTGGCGTCGCGGGTCAGCGGGAATTGCGGGCGCAGATCCTCGGGCGGCTCGGGGCGCTGCGCCTTGTAGGCCGGGTAGATGTCGTTGCGGAAGGTCTTGGAGGAATGGTCGAAGATCACCGCCGCATGGGTGGGGGCGGTATGCCCGTCATCGGTCTGCACATAGCGCCAGAGCATGTTGCAGAACCCCGCGACAGCCCCCACCGGCAACCCGTCCGACTTGCGCGTCAGGGGGGGCAGCGCGTGATAGGCGCGGAAGATGAAGGCCGATCCGTCGATCAGATGCAGGTGACAGCCCTTGCCGAATGCGTCGTCCATGATCATCTGCCCCTCGTGCTGTGGTCTGGCCCGCCTTTTGCCACGGCTGCCTGCGATCTTCCAGTGACCCCGGGGACCCCCATGCCCAAGATGCGCCGCAAGTCCGACCTGCCGACCAAGATCTGCGCCGCCTGCGGGCTGCCCTTCACCTGGCGCAAAAAATGGGAACGGGACTGGGATCAGGTGCGCTATTGCTCGGACCGCTGCCGGGGCAAGGGCGCCAAGGGCGGGGCCGGGACGGGTGGCGCAGCCACCCCGGGGTGACGGCCCCCTCGATGGGGGCGGTCGGCCCGCGCCGGGCCGGGACGGAGATCGGCCGGGGCGTCAGGCCCTAGTGGTCGTCATGGGCGTGATCGCGGTCGATCACGAAGCGCTTGTCGCAATAGCCGCAATCGACGAAGCCCGCCTCGGGCGAGATCGCCAGCCAGACGCGCGGATGACCGAGGCCCGCCGTGTCGTCGCCGTCGCAGCTGACGCGCCAGCGGGTGACGATCTGGGTGGCCGGGGCGGGACGGGTCCGCGCCTCGGGGCCGGTATTGGTGGAGAGCGGGGTCTCGGGCGTCACGTGCTCTGTCATGGCTGGCCTTCTTGTGGCGGCGGGCGGCATCTGGTCTAACCCCCATAGCGCAGCGCCGCCCGGCTTCGCAAGCACTGCAAGGAGCGCCCCATGTCCGACGCCATCCGCATCCAGGGTCTGTCCAAGACCTATGCCGCCCAGGGACCGGCCCCGGCCAAGGAGGCGCTGAAGGGGATCGACCTGGACATTCCCGCGGGCAGCATCTTCGGGCTTCTGGGCCCGAACGGGGCGGGCAAGTCGACGATGATCAACATCCTGGCGGGGCTGGTGAACAAGACGGCGGGCAGGGTCACGATCTGGGGCTTCGATCAGGACGTGAACCCGCGCCAGTCGCGCGCCGCCATCGGGGTGATGCCGCAGGAACTGAACATGGACCCGTTCTTCACCCCCCGCGCCAGCCTCGAGGTGCAGGCGGGCCTCTATGGGGTGCCCAAGGCCGAGCGCTGGACGGACGAGCTGCTGGCGCTGGTGGGCCTGACCGATCAGGCCAATGCCTATGCCCGGTCCCTGTCGGGGGGGATGAAGCGGCGCCTGCTGCTGGCCAAGGCGCTGGTCCACCGGCCGCATATCCTGGTGCTGGACGAGCCCACCGCCGGCGTCGACATCACCCTGCGCGAGATGCTGTGGAAGAACGTCCGCCGCCTGAACGAGCAGGGCATGACCATCATCCTGACCACCCATTACCTGGAAGAGGCCGAGCAGATGTGCGACGAGATCGCCATCATCAACCACGGCCAGGTCGTGGTGCGGCAGGACACCCAGACCCTGCTGTCGCGCACCGACGGCAAGACGATGGTGCTGGACACGGGCGGCCCGGTGACCCTGCCGCCCCTGCCCCCGGGCGCGCGCAGCGAGATCCGGCCCGACGGGCGGCTGGCGATCAGCTATCCGCCCTCGCGGCTGCGGGCCGACCAGATCCTGGACGTGCTGCGGGGGGCGGGCGTGCCGATCCTGGACGTGGCGACCGAGCAGGCCGACCTGGAGGACGTCTTCGTCGAGCTGACCCGCGACTGAGCGGGGCGGCGAGGGGGGAAGGGGGCGCTGCCCCCGTCCTGCGGACTCCCCCGGGATATTTCTGCCAAGATGACATCCCCCCCGGTGAGGGGGGCGGCGGATCAGTTGCGGGCGCCGATCATCGGGCCCATGACGGCGCCGCCCATGATGTGGAGGTGGAAATGCGGCACCTCCTGCACGCCATGGGTGCCGGCATTGGTGATCGCGCGGAAGCCCTCGCCCGTCTCCAGCCCGATGCCTTCCAGCGTGCAGACCTGCGCGCAGAGCCGCATGAAGGCGGTGATCTCGGCCTCGGTGGCATTGGCGGCGAAGTCGTCGAAGCTGACATAGCGGCCCTTGGGGATGACCAGCACGTGACGCGGCGCCTTGGGCTGGATGTCGCGGAAGGCCAGGGCATGGTCGTTCTGGGCCACGGTGTCGTTGGGGATCTCGCCGCGCAGGATGCGGGCGAAGATGTTGCTGTCGTCATAGGTGAAGGCCATGGGATCTGTCTCCTAGTCGTCGAAGAGGTAGGGGGTTTCGGCCAGGGCGCGGGCCTCGTCCGGGGTGATGTCCAGAAACTCGGCCAGGGCGGCGGCGTTCCGGTCGGTCCCGGCCGTCTCGGACAGGGTCGAGAGGCGGCGGAAGCCCGCCTCCTTCACCCGGTCGGCCTCGTGTTCCAGATCGCTGCGCATGATCGGCAGCAGGCGATCGACCATGTCGGGAGGCGCGTCCGGGCTGACCAGCCCCACCCGGGCCATATGGCCACGCACATAATCGTCGTCGAAGCGGCTGTCGATGAACAGGACCCGCGTCTCGGCCCGGTCGCCATCGAAATCCGCGATCAGGGCCAGGGCCGAGGGGTCCACGCAGAAGACCAGCTGGCGGGAGTCGAACTGTTCGAACATCAGCTTGACCAGCGCCCGGCGATGGCGTTCCCGCTTGCCGACCGAATTGGCCACCCCGCCCATGTCCGGCAGGTTGGCCTCCTGCTCGTTGAAGACGTAATCGACCGCGGGCACCTCGGTCCGGTCGCGGATGGCGGCGGTCAGGCGCTTGGCGATGTGCCATTTCTTGGCGACGACCATGTGCACGACCCGCTCGTGCCCCAGGCTGCCGTCGGTTTCCCAGAAGCGGGGGGCGAACCGCCGCCCGATCCGGCCGCGACCGGTCAGGAAGCCGAAGAGCTGGCGTCCCTCGGCGGCGATGGCGAAATCCAGGCCCTGGGTCTGCCACAGCGCCCCCAGCCTCTCGCGCAGGTCCAGCGCCTCGGGGCTGATCTTGCGGGCGAACAGGTAGCCCTGTCGCAGCAGGAGGTCGTACTGGTCGTTGTAGAAGGTGACCGGCATCCCGTAATCGGTGAAGATCAGGAAGGTCAGCGTCCGGGTGCGGATCTGCTTGCGGGGCACCAGATGGGCCACCAGCGTCTGGAAAAAGGTCTCGTCCGGGATCCAGGTCGTGCTGAAGAAGCGCACGATCTCGGGGCGCTGGCGGATCAGCTCGAGGATCGCCTCGACCGTCTGGCGGCGCAGGCACCACCATTGCGACCCGATCATCACCTGGATGTCCTTGGGCACGTCGCGCGTCAGATTGAAGCGCTTCTGCAGCTCGTAGCTGGTGTAGAACAGCCATTTCTGGGTGCGCTCGTTGAACCAGTGGCGATAGATCAGCCGCTCCTCCTTGAAGCCGGTCTTGATCCAGTCGCTGTCGAAGAAATCGAAGCTTTCGATATAGTCGCATTCCTCGGCCTCGAGGAAGTTGCGCGCGAATTCCGCCGACTTGATCGGCATGCAGTCGCCCGACAGCATGTAGAAATGCGTGGCCTGCGGAAAGGCCTTCTCGGCCGCACGCAGCGCCTCGAGCGTGGCGGCGACAAGGGACCACTCGCCCCATCCGCAATGCAGCCGTCGTGATGCAAATGCCACGCCGGGATGATCGCCAAGCGCGTCCTTGATCTGCTGGAACATCGCCTTGGGCGCGCGCTTGTCGAAATGGATCGACACGTAATCACCGGTGGCCGTCAGCCGCCGGGCCTGGTCGATGACCCCCTGGGGGTCCTTGTGTGTGAGCAGGATGAAGGCAATGCGGGCCATGTGTGCTGCGGTGTCCGATGACTGATTACACTTGAATCAACGTAAGGCGTTGAAAATCTCTCCGGCTTTTGGTTTGTGTGTGTAACCATTTTTGTCGTTGGGACAAGCAGGACGGCATCCGGCCATCATTTGCAGGGCCGCAGCGTATACGGAGTAGGTTCACGATGGGGTTTCCCGGCGTTTGGATGACGGAAAGCGAAAGCATGATCTATCGGGTCGTGCCGAAATGCGCATGTTCGACGATCGGCCAGATCATGTTCTATTCGGATCAGGGACGCTTTTTTGACGGCGACATCCACGATTCCAAGGACGGGATGCACAAGTGGTCGCAGGATCATAGCCACGAGGCGATCGAACGCGCGGTCAATGCCCATGAGGCGGTGACCTTCACCTGCGTGCGCAACCCCTATGCGCGGCTGCTGTCGTCCTTCTTCGACAAGATCGCGGGGATCCAGCGCAACGGGAATCGCTATCGCGGCAACCTGGTGCCGCAACTGGTGCAGCGCTACGGGATCGACGTGGGCTCGCCCGAGAACGGCTTCGAATTCGACCAGATCGCCAGCTTCCGCCGCTTCCTGCTGTTCGCCCGCGACACCATCCGGTTCCGCAAGCCGATGGATCCGGACATCCACTGGTCGGCCATGTCGGGCCATATCTCGACCTTCATCGTGAATGGCGGACGCTACGACCAGATCTTCTTCACCGAAGCCTTCAACGAGGGCATGCAGAAGGTGTTGGAAGAGGCCGAAACGCCCGTCTCGCTGGATCTGGCCGAGGTCCCGCGCTTCAACGAATCCGAGGGGCATGGCCCCAAGCGGGCGCACAAGGTCAGCGAGTATTTCGACGACCTGTCACGTCACCTGATCTGGGAAATCTACAAGGACGATTTCCAGCTGTTCCGCTATGATTTCGACAATCCGGACAACAAGATGCCCCTGGGCGAAGTCGATCTGGACGAAGTCCACGCCAAGCTGGGCCGCTAAGGGCCCGTGCGGGCGCCTCGGGGCGCCCGCAGCAATGCCGTCACTCCAGATGGCTTTCCAGGAACCACAGGTCCTTGTCGGCCGTCCGCGAGGCTGCGGTGAAGATGTCGGCGGTGTTCGCGTCGCCCGCCTCGTCGGTCATGTCGATCGCGGCGCGCAGCTTTTCCCCGTGATCGCGCATGCGGTCGCAGATCTGGGCGATATGGTCGGCGGATTTCGTCAGGTCGGTCGGGTATTCCTGCAGCGTCGTCGCCCGGGCGACCGTCTCGGCGGTGCCCAAGGCGGTACCGTCCAGGATCTGGACGCGCTCGGCGAAGATGTCCAGATGCTCCTGCAGGCGGGCATAGACGACGTCCAGCAGCTCGTGGACGGCGATGAAGTTCGGGCCCTTGATGTTCCAATGGGCCTGCTTGATCGCCAGCGACAGCGCCAGACCGTCGGCCAGGCGGGCATTCAGTTCCGAGATTGCGGTCTTGCGGGCATTGTCGGTCAGCCCCTTCACGTTGACGGCCATGTCAGGCTCCTCTTGTCGGGTTCGCCTCTCCAACACGACCGGGCGGCGCAGGGTTCCCGCAACGAGAGACGGCGCCCCCCTTGCGGGAGGCGCCGTCAGACTGGCCGCACCGAGGCGCGGCGCCGAGCGTCGGTCAGACCGCGCCCTTGATGAAGGTCACCGCGTCTCCGACGGTCTGGATGGTCTCGGCGGCGTCATCGGGGATCTCGATCCCGAACTCTTCCTCGAAAGCCATGACCAGCTCGACGGTGTCGAGGCTGTCGGCACCTAGGTCGTCGATGAACGAGGCGGATTCAACCACCTTGTCCTCGTCGACACCCAGATGCTCGACCACGATCTTCTTCACGCGATCAGCGATATCGCTCATGTCATATCCTCATTCTCGCGGGCATCCGCCCAGTTTTGCACGGACGCGACAGGTCCGGTTCAGCACAGGGCGGTTCCCCTGCTGCTAAAGGCGGGGATATAGCACCCATGAACCTTCATGCAACCGCTTTCGCACGGTTTGCGGCGCGGCGTTGCGGCCGCGCCGCCCCTGTCAGATCATGGCCATGCCGCCATTCACATGCAGCGTGGCGCCGGTGACATAGCCGGCGGCCGGACTGGCCAGATACAGCACCGCTGCGGCGATATCCTCGGGGCTGCCCATCTGGCCCGCGGGGATCTGGGTCAGGATCTTGCCCTTCTGATCCTCGGTCAGCTTGTCGGTCATCGGGGTGGCGATGAAGCCCGGCGCCACGCAGTTCACGGTGATGCCCCGGCTGGCCACCTCATAGGCCAGCGACTTGGACATGCCCACCACCCCGGCCTTGGCGGCAGCATAGTTGCCCTGCCCCGGATTGCCCGTGGCGCCCACGACCGAGGTGATGTTGACGATCCGCCCCCACCGCGCCTTCATCATGCCGCGCAGCACGCCCCGCGACAGCTTGAAGACGCTGCCCAGATTCACGTCCAGCACCTGCGCCCATTCCTCGTCCGACATGCGCATGAACAGGTTGTCCCGGGTGATCCCGGCATTGTTGACCAGGATGTCGACCGACCCCATCGCCTCGGCGGCGGCCTTGGGCAGCGCCAGGACAGAGGCCGGATCGCCCAGATCGGCGGTCACGACATGAGCGCGATCACCAAGTTTGTCGGCCAGCGCGCGCAGCGGCGCCTCGCGGGTGCCCGACAGGGCCACCGTCGCACCCGCCTGGTGCAGCGCCTCGGCGATGGCGCCGCCGATCCCGCCCGAGGCCCCCGTCACCAGCGCCGTCTTTCCCGTCAGATCGAACATCCCAAGCCTCTTCTTCTTTGTCCAAATACCCCCGGGGTCCGGGGCAGCGCCCCGGTCCGCCGCTCAGCCCTTCAGCGCGGCCACGTCCGCGGGCACGCCCACGTTGCGCACCGTCACGTCGCGCGCCGTCCGCTTGATCATCCCCGACAGGGCCTTGCCCGCGCCGATCTCCCAGAACTCGGTCACGCCGGCCCCGGCCAGGTTGGCGATGGATTCGCGCCAGCGCACGGTGCCGGTGACCTGCTCGACCAGCAGACGCCGGATGGCGCCGGGCTCGATCACCGCCTCGGCGCGGACATTGGCGATCAGCGGCACGGCGGGGGGCTGGATGTCCACGCCGGCCAGCGCATCGGCCATGGCCGCCGCCGCCGGCTGCATCAGCACCGAATGGAAGGGCGCCGAGACCGGCAGCATCAGCACCCGCTTGGCCCCCGCCGCCTTCATCGCCGCGCCGGCCGCCTCGACCGCGCCCTTGTGGCCCGAGATCACCACCTGCGCCGGATCGTTGTCATTGGCGGCCTGCACGACCTCGTCGCCGCCGATCTCGCGGCAGATGCGGTCGACCGTCTCGAAATCCAGCCCCAGGATCGCGGCCATGGCGCCGATGCCGACCGGCACGGCCTCCTGCATGGCCTGGCCGCGCAGGCGCAGCAGGCGGGCGGTGTCGGACAGGGTCAGCGACCCCGCCGCGCAGAGCGCCGAATATTCGCCAAGCGAGTGGCCCGCGACGAAATTGGCATCCATGATGTTGATGCCCTCGGATTCCATCGCCCTGAAGGCGGCGATCGAGGTCGCCATCAGCGCGGGCTGGGCGTTGCTGGTCAGGGTCAGCCGGTCCGCATCCCCCTCCCAGATCAGCGCCGACAGGGCCTCGCCCAGGGCGGCATCCACCTCGTCGAAGACATCGCGCGCGGCCGGATAGGCCAGCGCCAGGTCGCGCCCCATCCCGATGGTCTGCGCGCCTTGGCCCGGAAACACGAATGCCCGCATGGCGGTCCCCCCTGAAATCATTGCGTTGCCGAACGGCATAGCCTGCGCGCGGTCCTGCCGCAACCGACCCCCCGCGCGGCACCGCCAACAAAAAGGGGCCCGCGAGGGGCCCCTTTCCGGCAATCGTCGACAGGACGGCCGATCAGCCGACCAGTTCGAGGCCCGAGAAGAAGAAGGCGATCTCGTCCTTGGCGGTGTCGGCGGCGTCGGACCCGTGGACCGAATTCTCGCCCATCGACAGGGCGAATTCCTTGCGGATGGTGCCCTCGTCGGCATTGGCCGGGTTGGTCGCGCCCATCACTTCGCGGTTCTTGGCAATGGCGTTCTCGCCTTCCAGGACCTGCACGACGACCGGCTCGGAGGCCATGAACTCGACCAGTTCGCCATAGAAGGGACGGTCCTTGTGGACCTCGTAGAACTTGCCGGCCTGCGCGGGCGACAGGTGGATGCGCTTGGAGGCGACGATGCGCAGGCCGGCCTCTTCGAACTTGGCGTTGATCTTGCCGGTCAGGTTGCGGCGGGTGGCGTCGGGCTTGAGGATGGAAAGCGTGCGTTCGATGGCCATGGGTGTTCACCTTGTCTGCTGCGCGGGCCGGGGCCCGCCGTGTCGGGAAATCCGCGTCCGGTTAGCAGGCTTGCCCGCCTGCGGCAAGCGCACTGGCCCGGGGAACCCCCCGGCGAGAGGGAACCGCAGCCCCCGCCTCGGGCTTGTCCGGGGGATCACGAAACGGAGAGCCCATGACCGACCTGCGCGCCGCCCCCCCGCCGCCCGCCGCAGCCGCACCGGCCGGGCCGCCGCCCCGCTCCCTGTCCCTCGGCATGGTCGTGGCCATCGCCCTGATCGCGCTTCTGATTGCGGCGGCCTGGTTCTGGTCGAACCTGCTGCTGATCGCCTTTGCCGCGATCCTCATCGCCATCGCCCTGCGGGCGGGGGCTCGGGGGCTGAACAGGCTGGTCGGGCTCAGCATCAAGCTGGGCGTTCTTGTGGTGCTGCTGGGTGTCGTCGCCGCCATCGCGCTGATGGTCCGCCTCGCGGGCCCCGCCGTGTCGGACCAGTTCGGCCAGCTGATCTCGTCCCTGCCCGAATCCTGGGGGGCGGTCGAGGGCTGGTTCGCCTCGCTGCCCTTCGGCGAACAGATGATCGAGCAGGTCCAGGACAGCGAGACGGCGGACATCGAGGACAACGCCACGCGCCTGGCCGAGCGGCTGCCCGACATCTTCGGGATGGTTCTGGGCGGGATCAGCTCGGTCTTCGGCGGGCTCACCTCGATGTTCCTGCTGCTGATCCTGTCGATCTACATCGCGATGGAGGCGGACCTCTATCGCGGCGGCCTGATCCGGCTGGTGCCCCTGCCCCGCCGGGGCCGCGCCGCGCAGATCCTGGACGAGCTGGGCACGCAGCTGGCGCTGTGGATGGGCGGGCAGGCGCTGGACATGCTGATCGTGGCGATCCTAGCCGGGATCGGGCTGTGGATGCTGGAGGTGCCGCTGGCGCTGATCCTGGCGGTGATCGCCGGGCTGACCAATGTCGTGCCCATCATCGGTCCCTTCCTGTCGGGCGCCATCGCCGTCGTCGTCGCGGCGCCCCAGGGGCTGCAGACCGCGCTCTACGTGGCGATCCTGTTCACCGTCATCCAGGTCTTCGAGGGCGAGGTGCTGATGCCCATGATCCAGAAATACGCGGTCCAGCTGCCGCCCGCCCTGACCATCCTGGCCATCGTGGCGATGGGGGCGCTGTTCGGCCCGGCCTCGGTGATCCTGGCCACGCCGCTGTTGATCGTGGTGATCCACCTGACGCGGCGCATCTATGTCGAGGACGTGCTGGGCGACCGGCTGGACTGATCGCGACGCCCGACTGCCCATCCCTGCGGCAGGCTGGCGAATTATGCAGGGCCGAACCTGATGGGCGGTCGTGCTTTCGACACATGTCGGGTCTATGATGCCCCGACACCGACCAAGGGGCGCGTGATGCAACCGCTGAGCAAGGGCCGCTACCGTGCCCGACTGGCCGCAACGCCCGACGACCTGCGCGCCTCGCAGCGGCTGCGCTGGTTGGCCTTCGTCGCGCGCACCGGACAGGCGGATGACGGGCAGGCGCTGGAGGCCGATGCCTTGGACGCCGACTGCCACCACATGCTGATCGAGGAGGCCGCGACCGGCGCGCTGGTCTGCAGCTATCGCTTCCTGCCGCTGGCCGACGGCTCGCAGATCGCGCGCAGCTATTCGGCGCAGTTCTACGATCTGGCAGCGCTTGGCCGGTTCGAGGGGCCGATGGTCGAGATGGGGCGATTCTGCCTGCATCCCGACTGCCGCGATCCGCAGGTGATCCGCGTGGCCTGGGCCGCCCTGACCCGCTTCGTCGAAGAGACCGGGGTCGAGATGCTGTTCGGCTGCTCCAGCTTCATCGGCTGCGAGCCGGAAACCCATGCCGAGGCCTTCGCCATGCTGAAGGAACGCCACCTGGCCCCGCGCCGCTGGTGGCCCCGCGTCAAGGCGCCACTGGTGTTTCGCTTTGCCCGCGCGCTGCGGCTGCGCCAGCCCGATCCCAAGCAGGCCATGGCGATGATGCCGCCGCTGCTGCGCAGCTATCTGGCAATGGGGGGCTGGGTCAGCGATCACGCGGTGGTCGATCCGGTGCTGAAGACCATGCATGTCTTCACCGGGGTCGAGATCCGCGCCATCCCCCCTGCCCGCCGCCGCCTGCTGAACGCGATGCTGGACCAGCCGGCCTGACACCACGCAAGGCGCGCTGCAATCGCAGGCAACCTGCCTATCTATGCGGCAGAACGCGGCGCGATGCCCACCCTATTAGCAGGAAATCGCGGCGCGTCAGTTGACCCCGCCCGGGTGGCGGCGCCCCCTGCCCTCATGTTCGACAGTTCCGCCCCCTTGATCCGCATGCAGCGCAGCCACGGCAGGGCCCGGGTGGCCTTCGGCCCGCGTGGGCTGATCGATCTGGCGCAGCAGGGCTCGGCCAAGGCGATGCTGCCGCGCGTGACGGCGCGCCTGCCCGAGATCGTCTTCCTGAACACCTCGGGCGGGCTTGCCTCGGACGACCGGCTGGCCTTCGGCGTCGATCTGCGACCGGGCACCCGGGCGCTGGCCACCACGCAGACGGCGGAACGCGCCTATCGCGCCACCGGCGGCCCGGCCGAGGCCAGCGTCACGCTGACGGTGGGCGCGGGCGGCTGGCTGGACTGGCTGCCGCAGGAAACGATCCTCTATGACGGCGCGCGGCTGGACCGCCGGACCTCGGTCGATCTGGCCCCGGATGCGGGCTGCCTGCTGCTGGAGATGCTGGTGCTGGGCCGCTTGGCCATGGGCGAGCGTCCCGCCACCCTGCATCTGCGCGACCGCCGCATCGTGCGCCGCGCGGGCCGGGTGATCCATCACGACGCCTTCGCGCTGGACGACGCCACCCTGCCGCGCCTGTCGGGCCCGGCCCTTCTGGACGGCGCGCGCGCGCTGGCCACGCTGGCGCTGATCGCCCCGGACGCGCCCGACCGCCTCAACGCCGTGCGCGCGGTGCTGGACGAACCCGGGGTCAGCGGCGCGGCCAGCGCACCGCCGGGCCGGCTGGTGATTCGCCTGCTGGCCGCCGACAACTGGCCCCTGCGCCGCCAGATCAACCGGCTGCTGGCCGTCCTTCGCCCCGATCCCCTTCCCCGCATCTGGCAGGTCTGAGATGAACCTTACCCCCCGCGAACGCGAGAAACTGATGGTCTCGGTCGCCGCCATGGTGGCGCGTGGCCGTCTGTCGCGCGGCGTCAAGCTGAACCACCCCGAGGCGATCGCGCTGATCACCGATTTCGTCGTCGAGGGCGCCCGCGATGGCCGCACGGTCGCGGACCTGATGCAGGCGGGCGCGCATGTGATCACGGCGGATCAATGCATGCCCGGCATCCCCGACATGATCGAATCGGTGCAGGTCGAGGCCACCTTTCCCGACGGCACCAAGCTGGTCACCGTCCACCACCCCATCCGTGAGGCCGCAGAATGACACGCCTGATCCTTGCCGCAGTGCTTTTCCCGTCCCTGGCCCTTGCCCATCCCGGCCATCATGACAGCGTGTCCTGGACGCATCTGCTGGTCCATGGCGACCACCTGGCGACGATCGCGATGATCGCGGCTCTGGGCGTGGCGGCCTGGGCCATCCTGCGGAACCGCCCATGATCCCCGGAGAGATCTTCCCCGCACCCGGCGACATCACCCTGAACGAGGGCCGCCAGACGCTGACCCTGATGATCGCCAATACCGGCGACCGGCCCATCCAGGTCGGCAGCCACTATCATTTCGCCGAGACCAACCCGGCGCTGGACTTCGACCGGGCCGCCGCGCGCGGCATGCGGCTGGCGATCCCGGCGGGCACCGCCGTCCGCTTCGAACCCGGCCAGTCGCGCGAGGTGACGCTCGTTGGCTATGCTGGCGACCGCATCGTGCAGGGCTTTCGCGGCCAGATCATGGGGGCGCTATGACCACGCTGTCACGGGCCGATTATGCAGGGCTCTACGGTCCCACCACCGGCGACCGCATCCGTCTGGCCGATACCGAGATCATCATCGAGGTCGAACGCGACCTGACCATCCCCGGAGAGGAGGTCAAGTTCGGCGGCGGCAAGGTCGTGCGCGACGGCATGGGCCAGTCCCAGGTCACGCGCGCGGGCGGCGCCATGGACACGGTCATCACCGGCGTCGTGGTCTTCGACCATCAGGGCATCGTCAAGGCCGATGTCGGCATCAGGGACGGGCTGATCGCGGGCATCGGCAAGGCCGGCAACCCCGACACCCAGCCCGGCGTCACCCTGATCATCGGCCCCGGCACCGAGATCATCGCCGGCGAGGGCCGCATCCTGACCCCCGGCGGCTTCGACTGCCACATCCACTTCATCTGCCCCCAGCAGATCGACCACGCCCTGCATTCGGGCGTGACCACGATCCTCGGCGGCGGCACCGGCCCCGCGCATGGCACGCTGGCCACCACCTGCACGCCGGGTCCCTGGCACATCGCCCGGATGCTGGAGGCCTGCGCCGATCTGCCGATGAATGTCGGCATCGCCGCCAAGGGCAATGCCAGCCTGCCCGCGCCTCTGATCGAGCAGATCCGCGCCGGCGCCTGCGCGATGAAGCTGCACGAGGATTGGGGCACCACCCCCGCCGCCATCGACAACTGCCTGACGGTCGCCGACCAGTTCGACGTGCAGGTGATGATCCACACCGACACGCTGAACGAATCGGGCTTCGTCGAGGATACGATGGCCGCCATCGCGGGCCGCACCATCCACGCCTATCACACCGAGGGCGCGGGCGGCGGCCATGCCCCCGACATCATCCGCATGGTGGGGATGGGCAACGTCCTGCCTTCGTCCACGAACCCGACGCGGCCCTATACCGGCAACACCATCGAGGAACATCTGGACATGCTGATGGTGTGCCATCACCTCGACAGGCGTGTTCCCGAGGATGTGGCCTTCGCCGAAAGCCGCATCCGCCGCGAGACCATCGCCGCCGAGGATATCCTGCACGATCTGGGCGCGTTCTCGGTCATCTCGTCCGACAGTCAGGCGATGGGCCGGATCGGCGAGGTGATCATCCGCACCTGGCAGACGGCCTCCAAGATGCGCCAGCAGCGCGGCCGCCTGCCCGAGGAAACCGGCCAGAACGACAACCTGCGCGCGCGGCGCTATATCGCGAAATACACCATCAACCCGGCCATCGCCCAGGGGGTCGGCGCGCATATCGGCTCGATCACGCCCGGCAAGCGGGCCGATCTGGTGCTGTGGTCGCCTGCCTTCTTCGCCGCCAAGCCCGAGATGGTGCTGGTCGGGGGGCTGATCAGCGTGGCGCAGATGGGCGATCCCAACGGCTCGATCCCGGTGCAACCGATGTTCTCACGCCCGATGTGGGGCCATACGCGCCGTGCCTCGGCCCTGTTCCTGTCCAAGGCGGGGCTGGAGGCGGGGGCAGGCGCCGCGCTGTCCAAGACCCTGATCGCCGTGGAGCATACCCGCGACATCGGCAAGCGCGACATGATCCTGAACGACGCGATGCCCGCGATCGAGGTCGATCCCGAGAGCTACGAGGTGCGCGCCGACGGAGAATTGCTGACCTGCGAGCCCGCGACGGAACTGCCACTGGCACAACGCTATTTCCTGTTCTGAGGGAGGACACATCATGACCACAACCGCTCATACCATCATCCGCAACGCGCCCGCGCCCTTCGACGGAGAGATTGCGCTGGATTACGAGGGCCGCCTGTTGCGCCGCAAGCGCCTGTCCTTCGCGGGGGGCGTCTTCATGGTCGACCTGCCCGAGGTGACCAGTCTGGACGACGGCGACGCGTTCGAGCTGTCGGACGGCCGCCAGGTCGTCGTGCGCGCCGCGCCCGAACCGGTGATCGTCATCCGAGGCAACCTGCCGCGCCTGGCCTGGCATATCGGCAACCGCCACACGCCCTGCCGGATCGAGGCCGACCGCCTGATCATCCGCCAGGATCACGTGCTGGAGGCGATGCTGAAGAAGCTGGGGGCCGAGATCGTGCACAAGGACATCCCCTTCCGCCCCGAGGGCGGCGCCTATGGCCATGGCCGCACCTTCGGCCATGATCATGGCCCCGCCGACGGCCATCCCCATGGCGCCGGCGAACAGATCCACAGCCATGCCAGCGCGCAGAGTTCGTCCGGCTCCGCGCAGGCCTCCAGCCACAGCCGGAGCAGTGGGCACAGCCACAGCAGCGGGCACACTTTTGGGCACGACCACCCGGCCCATGATCACGCCTGACCCGGCCCCCCCAGACCCGACCTCTTCGGATATTGCCCGCCTGCGCCTGTGGCAGATGCTGTCGCCCGCCTTTCCGGTGGGCGGCTTTGCCTGGTCTCAGGGGCTGGAAGAAGCGATGGATGGCGGCGCGGTCACCCGCGCCACGTTGCCGCACTGGCTGGCCGACTGGCTCGACCATGGCGCGGGCTGGACGGATGCGGTGCTGGTCTCGCTGGCGCTGCGACCCGGGGCCGACCTGGCCGCGCTGGACGATTTGGCCCGCGCGGCCTGCCTGTCCCGCCAGCGCCTGCTGGAAACGGTCGAGCAGGGCACGGCCTTTGCCGGCAACGTGACCGCGCTGACCGGCGGCCCGCAGCCCCCCGCCGCCCTGCCCGTGGCCTTCGGGCGGGCCTGCGCGCCCCTCGACCTGCCCACGCCCGAGGTCATCGCCGCCTTCCTGCAGGCGCAGGTCGCGGGCCTGATCAGCGCCGCCGTGCGGTTCCTGCCGCTTGGCCCGGTCGAGGGGCAGCGGATGCTGGCCGCCCTTCAGCCCGGAGTCCTGACCCGCGCCGCCCGTGCGGCCCGCGCGACCGAGGATGATCTTGCCAGCGCCGCATGGGGGGCCGAGATGGCTGCCATGCGCCATGAAACCATGACCACAAGGATCTTCCGCTCATGAGCCTCAACGGCCCCTCCCCACACGGACCCTTGCGCGTCGGCATCGGCGGCCCCGTCGGCTCCGGCAAGACCACGCTGACCGAACAGATCGCCCGCGCGCTGGCCCCCCGCCTGTCGATGGCGGTAATCACCAACGACATCTACACCCGCGAGGATGCCGAGGCGCTGATGCGCGCGCAGGTCCTGCCCGCCGAGCGCATCCGCGGGGTCGAGACCGGCGGCTGCCCCCATACCGCCATCCGCGAGGATGCCAGCATCAACCTGGCCGCCATCGCCGATCTGAACGAACAATTCCCGGATCTGGATCTGATCCTGATCGAATCGGGCGGCGACAATCTGGCCGCGACCTTCAGCCCGGAGCTGGCCGACCTGACGATCTATGTGATCGACACGGCGGCGGGGCAGGACATTCCCCGCAAGCGCGGCCCCGGTCTGGCGCGATCCGACCTGCTGGTGGTGAACAAGACCGATCTGGCCCCGCATGTCGGCGTCGACCCGGTGCTGCTGGAAAAGGATGCACATGAGGCGCGGGGCACGCGGCCCGTGGTCATGGCGCAGCTGCGCCACGGGCAGGGCGTGGACAGGATCGTCGATTTCCTGATCGAACAGGGGGGTCTGACGCCGCGTCCGGCCTAGGACTGCCTAAACGGCAGGCATCTGCCCCTGCATCTGCCCAAGCCCGCGCCAGGGTCGGTGCGGGTCGCCCCAGACCTGCCCTATTCCTGTCCAACTGCCCGTTTTTGCGCTCTTTCTGCATCTGCAAGGGCCGGGGCCCTTCCAGAACAACGACAGGGACACCGGCCAACGTGCCGGGGGGAAAAGGGGTATGATGACCAAGCTGACCAGGATCATGTTGATGACCAGCGCGCTGACGCTGGCCCACACCGCCCATGCGCAGGAAGGCGAGCCGATCAAGATCGGCGTGCTGCATTCGCTGTCGGGCACGATGGCGATTTCGGAAACCACGCTGAAGGACACCGTCCTGATGCTGGTCGAGCAGCAGAACGCCAAGGGCGGCGTGCTGGGCCGCCCGCTGGAGGCGGTGGTGGTCGACCCCGCTTCGGACTGGCCGCTGTTTGCCGAAAAGGCGCGCGAGCTGCTGACCGTGTCCGAGGTCGATGCGATCTTCGGCTGCTGGACCTCGGTCAGCCGCAAGTCCGTCCTGCCGGTCATCGAGGAGCTGAACGGCCTCCTGTTCTATCCGGTGCAGTACGAGGGCGAGGAATCGTCCAAGAACGTCATCTATACCGGCGCCGCGCCGAACCAGCAGGCGATCCCCGCCGTCGACTACATGCGCGACGAGCTGGGCGTGGAAAGCTGGGCGCTGCTGGGCACCGACTATGTCTATCCGCGCACCACGAACAACATCCTGGACGCCTATCTGAAGGATAACGGCACCGCGCCCGAGGACATCTTCGTCAACTACACCCCCTTCGGCCATTCGGACTGGTCGCGGATCGTGGCCGATGTCGTGGCGCTTGGCGCGGGCGGCAAGAAGGTCGGCGTCGTGTCGACCATCAACGGCGACGCCAATGTGGGCTTCTACAAGGAGCTGGCGGCGGCGGGCGTCTCGGCGGACGACATCCCGGTCATGGCCTTCTCGGTCGGCGAAGAGGAACTGTCGGGTCTGGATACCGCCGATCTGGTCGGCCATCTGGCCGCCTGGAACTACTTCCAGACCGCCGAAAGCGACGTGAACACCGCCTTCATCGAGGAGTGGAAGGCCTTCACCGGCGACGAGGATCGCGTGACCAACGACCCGATGGAGGCGACGGTGATCGGCTTCAATGCCTGGGTCGCGGCGGTCGAGGCGGCGGGGACCACCGATGTGGACCCGGTGCTGGACGCGATCGTGGGCGTCGAGGTACCGAACCTGACCGGCGGCACCGCCACCGTCCTGCCCAACCACCACATCACCAAGCCCGTCCTGATCGGCGAGATCCGCGACGACGGCCAGTTCGACATCGTCAGCCAGACCGAACCCGTGCCGGGCGACGCCTGGACCGACTTCCTGCCTGAATCGGCGGTGCTGGAGGCGGACTGGCCCGGCCAGTCCTGCGGGATGTTCAACACCGAGACCGAAACTTGCGTGCAGGTCCAGTCGAACTACTGATCCCCTGGCCCGGGCGGCGCGTGTCGCCCGGGTCCCTCTTGCCGAAGGAATCCCCCCGCGTGACCCGCCTCGGACGTGTTCTGCCGCTTCTTGCGGCCCTGTTGATGCCGATCTGTGCCCAGGCCAATCCGGCGCTGGAGGCGGTGATCGCCGACAATCTCGAAGGGCTGGAACGTCCCTCGCGCCTGACCGTCGAGCCCCTGGTCGCCCAGATCGCCGCCACCGGCCCCGAGGGGCTGGCGCTGCTGCAGGCCTGGTCGGAACGCCAGCTGGGCCTGACCGAGGACGGGCGCGCGGTCATCATCGGCGACGACGACGCGGCCACCGACGCGGTGACCGGACAGCCGGTCCCGGAGGCCGATCCGCAGATGCTGCGGCCCAATTCGGGCGTGCGCGGCGTCATCGAATCGGCCTTGGTCGCGGGCGCGCTGAACGATCCCGACCCCTCGCGGCGCAGGGCCGCACTTGATTCGCTGGCGCGCGGCGGCTCGTTCGAGCAGCTGACCGCGCTGCGCGCTGCCCTGGACGACCCCGATCCGACGCTGGCCGCCCGCAAGGCCCGGCTGGAGCGGCTGCTGACCATCCAGGTGGGCGAGAACAGCGAGGCCCGCGTCACCGCCATCGAGGATCTGGCCGGCGATGTCAGCCTGGATTTCCGCGCCGCGCTGAACCCGCTGCTGGTCACCCGCCGGGTGGTCGCGACCGAGGAACCGCAGGGCAATGTCGCCCGCGAGATCTCCATCGACGGCGACGACCTTCCCCGCGAGGCCGCCATCGCGCTGCTGGTGTCCGAGGGCGTGCTGGAACCGCGCCTGACCTCGGCCGAACAGCGCGCGGCGCTGGCGGCGAACCTGTCCGACGGCAGGGTGGGCGGCGTGCCCGTGGCCGATCTGTCCGATCCCGATGCCCGCGACCGCGCCTATGAGGCGCTGGAGGATGCCGGCACCGTCCCCCCCGCCGCGACCGAGGCCGAGGTGCAGGCCGCCCTGGATGCCCATCGCGTCTACGAACTTTATGCCGAGCCCGACCCCGCTGTCACCGAGGCCGCCCGCGCCGCCCAGATCCGCGCGCAGGTGCGGCTTGGCGCGATGCAGGGGATCGATCTGGGGCTGGACGCGCTGTCGCTGGCCTCGATCTACTTCCTGGCCGCCATCGGGCTGGCCGTGACCTTCGGCGTCATGCGGGTCATCAACATGGCGCATGGCGAATTCATCATGATGGGCGCCTATACCGGCTACACCGTGCAGACGCTGATCGCCGACCGCACCCTGTCGCTGGTGGTGGCGCTGCCCCTGGCCTTCGCGGTGACCTTCGGCGCGGGGGTGGTCCTCTACCGGCTGGTCATTCGCCATCTGGCGCATCGCCCGCTGGAGACGCTGCTGGCGACCTTCGGCGTGTCCATCGCGCTGCAGCAGCTCGCCAAGAACATCTTCGGCACGCAGGCCCGCCCGCTGACCGCGCCCGCCTGGCTGGAGGGGTCGATCACCATCAACGACGTCATCTCGATCAGCTCGATCCGGGTGGCGATCTTCGTGCTGGCGCTGCTGTTTCTGGGGCTGTTCCTGTTCATCATGAAGCGCACCAGGCTGGGGCTGGAGGTCCGCGCCGTCACCCAGAACCCCGGCATGGCGGCCTCCATGGGCATCAACCCCGACCGCATCGCCATGATGACCTTCGGCCTCGGCTCGGGCATCGCCGGGATCGCGGGCGTGGCCATCGGCCTCTTCGCGCAGGTCACGTCCGAGATCGGCCAGCAATACATCGTGCAGAGCTTCATGACCGTGGTCGTGGGCGGTGTCGGCAACATCTGGGGCACGCTGGCGGGCGCCACGCTGATCGGCGGGCTGTCCAAGGTCATCGAAAGCTTCAACCCCGGCAACACGCTGGCGGCGCAGACCTTCATGATCCTCTTCATCATCATCTTCATCCAGTTCCGGCCCCGCGGGATCATCCCGCAAAAGGGCCGCGCGGCCGAGGCATAGCGCATGACCCGAACCCCCTTCATCCTGCGCACCCCCTCGACGCTGATCGTGCTGGCGGTGCTGGCGGTGTTCACGATCACGGTCACCCTGCTCAGCGCGGCCTATGGGACGGGGGCCATCCCGACCTCGATGGTCAAGACGCTCGGTATGACCCTGTGCCTGGCGCTGGCGGCGGTGGCGATGGATCTGGTCTGGGGCTATCTGGGCATCCTGTCGCTTGGCCAGATGGCGTTCTTCGCGCTTGGCGGCTACATGATCGGGCAATGGCTGATGTATGCCCGGACCGAGGGCATCGTCGCGGCGTCCCTGTCCGGCAACCCCATCCCCTTCACCCCGCAGGAGCTGCGCGACGGCGTCACCAACCAGATCTTCGGCGTGGTCGGCAGCGCCGAGCTGCCGATGGTCTGGGGCTTTGCGCATTCCCTGACGCTGCAGCTGATCCTGGTGGTGGCGGTGCCGGGGCTGCTGGCGCTGGTCTTCGGCTGGCTGGCCTTCCGCAGCCGCGTGAACGGCGTCTATCTGTCGATCCTGACGCAGGCGATGACCCTGGCGCTGGCCCTGTGGCTGTTTCAGAACGACAGCGGCTTTCGCGGCAACAACGGGCTGTCGGGGCTGCAGAACCTGCCGGGGCTGGACCATGTGGGCCAGGCGCGGCTGTCGGTGTGGTTCCTCTGGGCCTCGGCCCTGGCGTTGGGGCTGTTCTACGTGATTGCCGCCTGGCTGGTTTCGGGCAAGTTCGGCAGCGTGACCCGCGCGATCCGCGATGACGAGACTCGGGTTCGGTTCCTGGGCTATCCGGTCGAGGGGTTCAAGCTGGTCGTCTTCACG
Source organism: Paracoccus gahaiensis (assembly GCF_005048225.1). GTDB lineage: Bacteria > Pseudomonadota > Alphaproteobacteria > Rhodobacterales > Rhodobacteraceae > Paracoccus > Paracoccus gahaiensis. Next base: position 245,077 of record NZ_SUNI01000002.1, on the reverse strand, counting down.
CTGGCCGCGATGATCACCGCCATCGCCGGCGCGCTGTATTACCCGCAGGCCGGGATCATCAACCCGGCCGAGATGATGCCCATCGCCTCGATCTATCTGGCGGTCTGGGTGGCGATCGGCGGACGGGGGCGGCTGTATGGCGCCGTCATCGGGGCCTTCGTCGTGTCGCTGCTGTCGACATGGTTCACCGGGGGGCGGGCACCCTCGATCAACCTGCCGGGCTATGTGGTGAACTGGGTGGACTGGTGGCAGGTGGCGCTTGGCCTGTCCTTCGTGCTGGTCACGCTCTATGCGCCCAAGGGCATCGCCGGGATCTTCGACCTGATCGGCCGCAAGGGGGACCGGGCATGAGCGCGCTGCTGGAGGTCAGCGGGATCAGCAAGTCCTTCGATGGGTTCAAGGCCATCAACAACCTGTCCTTTTCCATCAACGCGGTGGAGCTGCGCGCCGTCATCGGCCCGAACGGCGCGGGCAAGACCACCTTCATGGACATCGTCACCGGCAAGACCCGCCCCGACGAGGGCGAGGTCCGCTTTGGCGAGACGGGCAAGTCGCTGCTGAAGATGAACGAGGCGCAGATCGCCCGCGAGGGCGTGGGGCGCAAGTTCCAGCGCCCCACCGTCTTCGAGGATCAGTCGGTGGCCGACAACCTGACCATGGCGCTGAAGGCTGACCGCAGCCCGTTTTCCGTGCTGGGCTGGCGGCCGTCGTCGGTCTCGGTCGCCCGGGTGGCCGAACTGGCCGCCGAGGTGGGGCTGTCGGACGCCGTGGATCGCCGCGCCGGAGAGCTGAGCCACGGCCAGAAGCAGTGGCTGGAGATCGGCATGCTGCTGGCGCAGGAGCCGCGCCTGCTGCTGGTCGACGAACCCGCCGCCGGCATGACGCTGGCGGAACGCGAGCAGACGACCTCGCTGCTGTGCCGTCTGGCCGAAAGCCGGGCGGTGGTCGTGGTGGAACATGACATGGATTTCGTGCGCCGCCTGAACTGCAAGGTCACGGTGCTGCATCAGGGGTCCGTGCTGGCCGAGGGGTCGCTGGACCATGTGACCCGCAATCCCGACGTCATCGACGTCTATCTGGGGCGATAGGATGCTGGAAGCGACGAACCTGACCCTGCATTACGGCGGCAGCCAGATCCTGCACGGCATCGACATCACCGCCCGGCCCGGCGAGGTCACCTGCGTGATGGGCAACAACGGGGTGGGCAAGACCTCGCTGATGAACCTGCTGGCGGGGCGGCATCCCCGCTCGGGTGGCGAGATCCGCCATGACGGGCAGGTGCTGGAGCGCCTGGCGGCGCAGCGGATGGCGCGGATGGGCGTGGGCTATGTCCCGCAGGGCCGGGCGATCTTTCCGATGCTGACCGTGCGCGAGAACATGGAGACGGGCTTCGCCTGCCTGCCCCGCGCCGAGCGGCGCATCCCCGACGAGATCTTCGACAGCTTCCCGGTGCTGGCCGAGATGGCGCATCGGCGCGGCGGCGATCTGTCGGGCGGGCAGCAGCAGCAGCTGGCCATCGCCCGGGCGCTGATCACCAGGCCGCGCGTCCTGCTGCTGGACGAGCCGACCGAGGGCATCCAGCCCAACATCATCGCCCAGATCGGGCGGGTGATCGCCGCCCTGCGCGACCGGGGCGACATGGCCATCGTGCTGGTCGAGCAGTTCTTCGACTTTGCCTGGGATCTGGGCGACCGGTTCCTGGTGATGGAGCGGGGGCGCGCGGTCATGCAGGGTGCCAAGGCCGAGCTGAGGCGCGAGGATCTGCATGCGCGGCTGGCGGGGCATGCGGAGGTCTGAGACCTCGGACGTCGGACGTCGCCGCGGGCGGGGGAAAAGGGGGGCTGCCTGCCCCCCTCTTGGCCTGCGGCCAATTCACCCCCCGGGGATATTTGCAGACCGAAGCTGGATCGGGGCGGGGTGTTGGCCGGGCGCTGTCAGGTGGTGGCAGGCGGCACTTGGCGGGGTGAGGGTCTGCTTGCTAAAGCGGGCTAAGCGTTGATTCTTTAGCGTTTTCTGGCCCACCGGCCTGAGTCCTCGGACCAGTATTCGGCCTCGATGCCGGCGCCGGTCAGGGCGCGCCATTGGGTGCGGGCGCGGTCGACGGCAGTGCTGTCTCCGCCGTCGAAGAGGATGCAGGTGCGGTCCAGCGTGGTCGCTTCGGGCGGGGCGACCTCGACGCCGTCCAGCGCCATCAGGCAGGCGGGGCTGTTGGCGGGGGGCTGGCCGGGCAAAGTCAGCAGGACCGGCTGGCGGGCGTCATGCGGGCCGCCGGCGATGCCATGGGGCAGAAAGTCCTCGGCCAGCCAGAGCTGGCGGTCGAGATGGTCGAGGCGCTGCTCGTCGGGGGCGCGCAGCTCGACCCGCCAGCCGGCGGCCAGCGCCTTCGTCAGAAGGACCGGCAGCAGCGCTTCGGCGGGCGAGCGGGTCAGGTGGTAGAAGAGCGCCTTGCCCATCAGGCCCCCCCGCGCAACGGGCGCGCAACGGCAGCGCGCGGTGCGGAGAAGGACGGCCCCGGTGCGGAGGGGCGGAGGGCCAGCGATTGCTGGGGATCGGCCCTCACAGGGCGTGCACCGGGCAGGCACAGCCCGTGCACAGGGCGTGCACAGGCTGCGGGCGTTGCGCGGGTCACCGGGTCTCGAACCCGTCGCGCACCAGGCGGTCCAGCGTCATCACGCCCCAGCCCGTCGCGCCGCGCGGCGCCAGATCGGTGGCGGCGGGCGGCAGGGCCACCCCCGCGATGTCGAGATGGGCCCAGGGCTGGTCCTCGCGCACGAAGCGCGCCAGGAACTGCGCGGCGGTGATCGAGCCCGCCGCGCGGCCGCCCGAGTTCTTCATGTCGGCCAGGCGCGACTTGATCAGCCCGTCATAGGACGGGCCCAGGGGCAGGCGCCAGGCCCCCTCGCCCTCGGCCTTGGCGGCGGCGAGGATCTGGTCGGCCAGCGCGTCGTCATTGCTGAACACCCCGGCATTGTCATGGCCGAGCGCGGTGATGACCGCGCCGGTCAGCGTGGCCAGATCGATCATCGCGCGGGGCTTGAATCGTTCCTGCGCGTACCACATCACGTCGGCCAGCACGAGGCGGCCCTCGGCGTCGGTGTTGACGACCTCGATCGTGTCGCCCTTCATGGATTTCAGGATGTCCCCGGGACGATAGGCGCGCCCGTCGGGCATGTTCTCGACCAGACCCACGAGGCCCACGACATTCGCCTTGGCACGGCGCAGCGCCAGCGTGCGCATGACGCCCGCCACGACGCCGGCGCCGCCCATGTCCATCGTCATCTCCTCCATGCCGGCGCCCGGCTTGATCGAGATGCCGCCGGTGTCGAAGACCACGCCCTTGCCGACCAGCGCCAGCGGCGCCTCGCCGGCCCCGCCGTTCCAGCGCATGACCACCACCTTGGTCGGGCTTTCGCTGCCCTGGCCCACGGCCAGCAGGGCGCGCATCCCGAGCTTGGCCAATTCGTCCTCGTCCAGCACCTCGACCTCCAGCCCGATCTCCTGCATCGCCAGCAGGCGGTCGGCGAAGTCGGAGGTGGTCAGCACGTTCGCAGGCTCGTTCACCAGATCGCGGGTGAAGAACACGCCCTCGGCCACGGCGGCGGCGTCCTGCGCGGCCTTGGCCAGCACCTCGGGCTCCTTGACCATCATGGTCACGCGCGCCTTCTCGGACACCGGGGCGGCAGGCCCCTCCAGCCGGTCATCGGCCTGCGCGTCGCCCAAGACCGCATGGGGCGCCTGGCCTTCGGATTCGGGGAGGGTGGCGCTGCCCTGGTCGGGCGCGTCACTGGGGGGCTTGGTCTGGTAGACCGAGAAGTCATAGCCGCGCAGCGCGAGGCCCAACGCGACCTCGCCCGCCAGCTTGTGGCCGCCGGCGAAGACCAGCGTGTGGCTGCGGCCCAGCTTCGCGCCCAGCACGGCGCCGGCGCGGCGCGCCTCGGCCTGGGTCGAGGCATTGGGCAGCACGATCAGGACAAGCGCCTCGGCGGCCATGCCCGAGGGGAAGGCCAGTTCCATCGCCTGGCCGGGCTTGAGCGCCTGTCCGGCCTTCGAGGCCAGCGCGCGCATGGCCGCGTCCTGGGCGGCGCGGGGCAGCTTGCCCGGCAGCTTGTCATGCGCGGTCAGAAGGATGGCCACGCGGCCGGGATGATCCGCCAGCTGATCGGGGGCGACCTCGGTGAAATTGATTTCGACAGGATGGGTCATGGAAACGGTCCTCACGTCTGGTTGCGCCCGACCCTAGACCCCTGCCCGGCCCTTTTCCAGAGGCGCCCTTGCCGCTAAGCAGGACCGAGTGTCACGCGCAAGAAGGCCGCCCATGCCCCGGATCGACCGCTACATCCTTGGTCAGCTGCTGACGCTGTTCGGGTTCTTCGCGCTGGTGCTGGTGTCGGTCTATTGGATCAACCGGGCGGTGGGGCTGTTCGACGACCTGCTGAACGACGGCCAGACGGCGCTGGTGGTGCTGGAATTCACGGCGCTGACGCTGCCTCTGGTGATCTCGGTGGTGCTGCCGGTCGCGGCCTTCGCGGCCACCGCCTATGGCACGAACCGCCTGTCGGGCGAATCCGAGCTGGTGGCGATGCAGGCGGCGGGTCTGGGCCCGTGGCGGCTGGCGCGGCCGGTGCTGGTCTTCGGCGTCTTCGTGGGGGTGATGGTGGCGATGCTGGTCCACGGGCTGGTGCCCCTGGCGCGCGCGCGGCTGGCGGACCGGTCGGCCGAGATCGCCGAGAACGTGACCGCGCAGTTCCTGCGGCCCGGCGCCTTCCAGTATCCGGGGGCCGGCGTCACGCTGTTCATCCGCGACATCGCAAGCGACGGGCGGCTGCTGGACCTGTTCATCGAGGACGGGCGCGATCCGGCGGCGCAGGTCACCTATACCGCGCAGGAGGCGCTGGTGGTGCGCGCCGAGACCGGCCCGGTGCTGGTCCTGCTGGAGGGGATGGTCCAGAACATGCGGGCGGGCGCCGACGGGCCGGACCTGTCGGTGACGCGATTCGCCGAGTTCAGCTATGACGTGGGGGCGATGTTCGCGGGCGGCGGGCAGCGGGGGCGCGATCTGCGCGATTACGGCACCTTGCGGCTGCTGTCGCCCGATGCCGCGCTGCTGGAGGCGACCGGCGCCACCCCCGGCGATGCGCGGCGCGAGGCGCATGAGCGGATCGCCCAGCCTTTGCTGTCGCCCGTCGCGGCGATGATCGGCTTTGCCGCGCTGATGATCGGCGGGTTCTCCCGCTTCGGCGTCTGGCGGCAGGTGGGCTGGGCGATCGGGGCGCTGATCGCGGTCCAGTTCCTGTCGAATGCCGCCGCCGAGCGGGTCGGGCGCGACGTGGACCTGTGGCCGCTTCTGTATCTGCCGGCGCTGGCGGGCGCGCTGCTTTGCGCGGGACTGTTATGGCTGGCCGCACGGCCCCGGGGGCCGCGTCCCGGCGCGGGCACGGCGCGGGGGGCCCCCGCATGATCCTGGCGTGGTATGTCGCCTGCCGCTTCCTGCGCAGCTTCGTGATGATCGCGGGGGTGTTCCTGCTGATCCTGTTCCTGATCGACATGATCGAGATGATCCGCCGCTTTTCGGACCGCCAGATCGGGCTGTCGGGGGCGGCGCGGCTGGCGGCGCTGAACATCGCGGGCAGCTTCTACGCGATCCTGCCGCTGATGACCGTGCTGGCCGGGATCGCGCTGTTCCTGGGGCTGGCCCGCAGTTCCGAGATGGTGGCCATCCGCGCCTCGGGGCGCTCGGCCCTGCGGGTGATCGCGGCGCCGGTGGCGGCGGCGCTGGCCCTGGGGGCGCTGACGGTGGGATTGCTGAACCCGATCGTCGCCGCGACGGGCTCGATCTATGACGAGGCGGTGGCCGAGATCGGGCGCGAGGGCAGCCAGACGGTCAGCGTGGGCGACAGCGCCGTCTGGCTGCGCCAGGCGATGCAGGAGGACGGGCGCGAGGCGGGGCAGATCGTCATCCGCGCCCGCCGCGCCAGCCCCGATGCGGTGACGCTGTACGACGCCAGCTTTCTGGTCTTTGATGCCGAGGCAGGGCCGGTGCGCCGGATCGAGGCGCGCGAGGCGCGGCTGACGCCCGGCGCCTGGCAGCTGCATCAGGTCAGCGACTTTGCGCTGGACCGCGACAATCCGCAGGCCGGGGTGACGCGCAGCGCGTCGATGACACTGGCCTCGGATCTGACCGCGCAGCGCATCCGCGAGGGCTTCGGGCGCCCCGAATCGGTGCCGGTCTGGCAGTTGCCCGCCTTCATCGCCGGGCTGGAGCGCGCGGGCTTTTCCGCCGCGCGCCACAGGGTCTGGTTCCAGATGGAGCTGGCGCGGCCCTTCGTGATGGGCGCGATGGTGATGATCGCCGCCGCCTTCACCATGCAGCACATGCGCGGGCGCAATGCCGGAGGCGCGGTGCTGCTGGCCTTCGGCGCCGGGATCGCGCTGTTCTTTCTGCGCAATCTGGCGCAGGTTCTGGGCGACAACGGACAGATCCCGCCCGCGATGGCGGCCTGGACCCCGGTTCTGGTCGGCGCGATGCTGGCCCTGGGCCTGATCCTGAAGCGGGAGGACGGATGAGCGCGCGCATCGTGACGAAGGACCTGTGGGCCGCGCCCGCTGCCGGGCGGCTGAGGCGCGTCCTGCGGGCCGGGGTCGTGCTGGCGCTGCTGGCCGGGCCTGTCGCCGCGCAGTCGATCTTCGACGATGCCGACGGCCCCGGCATGCCCGGGCTGACCGGGATGCCGGGCCAGACACGCGGGACGATGAACGGGGGCGTGACCGCGCTGGCGCCCGAGGCCGAGACCCTGGGCCGCGCGCCGGTGGGCGACCGCACGCCCACGCCGCAGGACCCCGCCGCCGTCGCTCCGCAGACGGGGGTGACCCTGCCCGGCAGCACCGCGCCCGCCGCGGATGCGGGGCCCGCGACGGTGCTGGCCGACACGATCCAGCTGCAGGGCGACCGCACGCTGGTCGCGGGGGGCGGCGTGGTCGTCTGGTATCAGGGGTCGCGGCTGGTCGCCTCGCGCATCGTCGTGGACGGGGCCTCGGGCGATCTGACGATCGAGGGGCCGATCCACCTGTCCCGCCCCGGCGCGGATCCCGACAGCGACGATCCCGCCTCCGATGCGATCCTGATCGGGGACAGCGCCCAGCTGGACCGCGAATTGCGCGACGGCATCGTGCTGGGCGCCCGGCTGGTGCTGGCGCGCGAATTGCAGCTGGCCGCCACCCGGCTGGAGCGGCGCGAGGACGGCCGCATCAGCGAGCTGACGCAGGTGGTGGCCTCGTCCTGCCAGATCTGCGCCAGCGACCCCACCCCTCTGTGGGAGATCCGCGCCCGCAGCATCACCCATGACGCGCAGACCCGGCTGATCACCTTCGACCGGCCGCAGCTGCGCGCCTTCGGCGTGCCCCTGGCCTATGCGCCCTTCACCGTGACCGCGCCCGATCCGACGGTCGAGCGGCGGTCGGGCTTTCTGCGGCCGCAGATCCGCACGACCTCGGGGCTGGGGTTCGGGTTGAAGCTGCCCTATTTCCAGACATTGGGCGATCAGGCCGATGTGACGGTGACGCCCTATGTCTCGCTGGACCGGACCCGGACGCTGGAGCTGCGCTATCGCCAGGCCTTCTCCAATGGTGCGACGGAATGGAACGGCGCGATCAGCCGCGACGACCTGCGCCCCGGCGAGACGCGGGGCTATGTCTTCGGCGCCGCGCAGTTCCTGCTGCCGCGCGACTATCGCCTGTCCGTGCAGGTGCAGACGGCCTCCGACCGGGCCTATCTGCTGGATTACGGCATCACAGATGCCGACCGGTTGTGGAGCGGCGTCTCGCTGGAGCGGGTGCGCCGCGACAAGATGATCTGGGGCCGGGTCGGCACCTATGATTCGCTGCGCGAGGACGAGGACAACGCCACCTCGCCCGCGCAGGTAGCCGACGTGATCTGGCAGCGGCGGATGGTCCCGGCCCTGATCGGCGGCGAGGCGCTGCTGGAATGGTCGGCCCATGCGCACAGGCGACCCTCGGACCAGAACCGGATCGGGCGGGACGTGGCGCGGGCCTCGGTCGGCCTCGACTGGCGGCGCAGCAAGATCCTGACCGGCGGGGTGATGGCGGCGGGGCTGGTCGCGCTGGATGCCGACCTGTACCGCATCGCGCAGGACGACCGCTTCGACGATGTGGTGACCCGCGTCGATCCGCAGGTGGGCGTGGAACTGCGCTGGCCGCTGGCGGGCGGAGCGGGCGGCGCCACGCATCTGGTCGAGCCGGTGGTGCAGGTGCTGTTCTCGCCGCGCGGGAAGGATGACGACATTCCCAACGAGGACAGCCGCCTGATCGAGTTCGACGAGGGCAACCTGTATTCCGACAACCGCTTTCCTGGCTGGGACGCGCGCGAGACCGGGCTGCGCGCCAATATCGGCGCCACCTGGACGCGGATCGACCCGACCGGCTGGTCCCTGGGCGTGACCGGCGGGCGCATCCTGCGTGCGCGCGACGCCGACAATCTGGACCCCGACAGCCCCCTGGGCGGGCGCAGCTCCGACTGGCTGCTGGCGGCGCATTACGACAGCGGCACCGGGCTGGCCGTCGCCAACCGCGCGCTGTTCGGCGACGATTTCGCCGTCTCGCGCAACGAATTGCGGGTGGGCTGGCTGCGCCCCAACCTGCAGTTGTCGGCGGGCTATATCTGGATCGACCGCGACGAGGCCGAGGGCCGCGACACCAATGCCAGCGAACTGGCCGCCAATGTCGGCTGGCAGATCGCGCGCGGCTGGTGGGGCGAGGCCGAGACCCGCTATGATTTCGCCGCCGACCGGGCGCAGCGCGCCGCCCTGCGGGTGGCCTATCGCACCGAATGCATCACGGTGGAAACCGGCCTGTCGCGGCGCTTCTCCAGCTCGGATCTGCTGCGCGCCGAGACCAGCCTGGAGCTGTCGGTGCGCTTGGGCGGATTCGGGATGCAGCAGGACGGGCCGGGCACGGTGGCGCGTCGCAACTGTATGCGCTAATCTGGCGCCAACAAACGAGGATGAGGGCAGACATGCGGCATTTCCTTTCGGGCATCGCGCTGGCGGCGGTGATCGCCACGGGCGCCGTGGCACCCGCCCTGGCGCAGAACCTGTTCGCGCCCGCCGTCTATGTGAACCAGTCCGTGGTCACCGGCTATGAGGTCGATCAGCGGATGCGGTTCATGCAGGTGATCGGCGCCCCCGAGGCCGGCATCGAGGCCGCCCGCGAGGCGCTGATCGACGACCGGCTGCGGATCCAGGCCGCCGCCGAGATCGGCATCGAGATCACGCCCGAGGGCCTGCAGGAGGGGATGGAGGAATTCGCCGCCCGCGCCGGTTTGGACGCGGCGGGCTTCATCGCCCAGCTGGAACGCGCCGGCGTCGAGGACGGGGTGTTTCGCGACTTCATCGAGGCGGGCACCGTCTGGCGCGAGGTCGTGCGCGCCCGACTGCTGCCGCGCACCCAGATCTCGGATGCCGAGGTCGATCAGGAACTGCAGCGCGCGATCGAGACGCCGATCATCGACCGCGTGCTGCTGTCGGAACTGATCATCCCCGCCCCTCCGGGCCAGGAGGCGCAGGCCCTGCAGCTGGCCGAGCGCATCGCCGGGTCGCGCCCGAACGAGGCGCAGTTCGCCGAGGCCGCCCGCGCCTATTCAGCCACCCCCTCGGCCGAGGCGGGCGGGCGGCTGGAGCTGCTGGCGCTGGACAACCTGCCGCCCTCGCTGCGCCCGATCATCGCCTCGCTGCAGCCCGGGCAGGTCAGCCCGCCCTTGCCGGTCGAGGGCGCGGTGGTGCTGTTCTTTTTGCGCGACGTGCAGGGCACGCTGCGCCCCGGCGCGCGCGAGCAGGTGCTGGATTACCTGACGCTGCGGCTGGCCTCGGTCCAGGATGCGGCGGCGCTGGCGGCGACGGTGCGCGGCTGCGACGATCTGTACCTGCAGGCCGGCCCCGAGGCGGCGGCCCAGGTGCAGCGCCAGACGGCGGGCCAGGGGGCGATCCCGCAGGGCATCGCCGCGCGGCTGGCCTCGCTGGACGCGGACGAGGCGGGGGTCGTTCCCGCAGGCGCCGGCGCCGATCTGGTGATGCTGTGCTCGCGCCAGCCCGCGCTGGCCGCCCAGGCCGAGGTTCCGGTGACCGCCCTGCCCGAGGATGGCGTCGAGGCGGCGGTTCCGCAGCAGCCCGAGGCCGGCGGCGTGCCCACCCGCGAGGCGGTCCGGAACGAGCTGTTCAACCGCAAGATCAACACCGCCGCCGAGGGGCTTCTGGCCGATTTGCGCGCCGACGCGATCATCCGGCGCCCCTGATGGCGCGCATCCTTCTGACCTGCGGTGAGCCCGCGGGCGTGGGCCCGGAACTGGCGCCGCTGGCGCTGGCCTCGGGCGTCGATCTGGTCTGGCTGGGCGATCCGCGCCACCTGCCGCAGGGCTGCGCTTTCACGGAGGTCGCGGACCCATCCGACCCGGTGCCCCCCGGCCATCTGCCGGTGCTGCGCCACGACTTCGCGGGCCCCGCGACCCCGGGCCGCCCCGATCCCGCCCATGCGGCGGATGTGATCGCGGTGATCGCCCGCGCGGTCGATCTGGCGCTGGGGGGCCGGGTGGCGGCGATCACCACCGCGCCCATCAGCAAGCAGGCCCTGAAGGAGGGCGCGGGCTTCGCCTTTCCCGGCCATACCGAATACCTGGCCCATCTGGCGGGCGGGGTGCCGGTGGCGATGATGCTGGCCTCGACCAGCGTGACGCCGCCCTGCCGGGTGGTGCCCGCGACGATCCACATCCCCCTGTCCGAGGTTCCCGCTGCCCTGACCGAGGCCGCGCTGGAGCAGGCGATCCGGCTGACCCATGCCGCGCTGATCCGCGATTTCGGCCTGCCCAACCCCCGCATCGCGGTCGCGGGCCTGAACCCTCATGCGGGCGAGGGCGGCACGATGGGCCGCACCGAAGCGGACATGATCGCTCCCCTGATCGCCCGGCTTCAGGCCGAGGGGATGGACCTGACCGGCCCCCTGCCCGCCGACACGATGTTCCATGCCCCCGCTCGCGCAACCTATGACGCGGCCGTCTGCACCTATCACGACCAGGCGCTGATCCCGATCAAGACGCTGGATTTCGCGGGCGGCGTGAACGTCACGCTCGGCCTGCCCTTCATCCGCACCTCTCCCGACCACGGCACCGCCTTCGACATCGCGGGTCGCGGGATCGCGGACCCCGCCTCGACCATCGCCGCCCTGCGGATGGCCGCCGGGATGGCCGAGGCCCGCCTGCCCCTTCATCTTGGCAAAAATATCCCACGGGGGGTCGCCGGGCGGGCGCCATCGGGTCAAGACCGCCCGGCGACGGGTGTGAAACCCCCGGTCCGGCACCAGCCATGATCGACAACCTCCCCCCGCTGCGCGAGGTGATCGCCGCGCACGACCTGAGCGCCAAGAAGCAGCTGGGCCAGAACTTCCTGCTGGACCTGAACCTGACGCACAAGATCGCGCGGCAGGCGGGTGACCTGACCGGCTGCGACGTGCTGGAGGTGGGGCCCGGTCCGGGCGGGCTGACGCGCGGCCTTCTGGCCTGCGGCGCCCGCCATGTGCTGGCCATCGAGAAGGACCCCCGCGCCCGGCCCGCGCTGGAGCAGATCGCCGCCGCCTATCCCGGGCGGCTGACGGTGATCACCGGCGACGCGCTGGCCATCGACCCGCTGGCCCATCTGACGCCGCCCATCCGCATCGCCGCGAACCTGCCCTACAACGTCGGCACCGAGCTGCTGATCCGCTGGCTGACGCCCCGCGACTGGCCGCCCTTCTGGCAGTCCCTGACACTGATGTTCCAGAAGGAGGTGGCAGAGCGCATCATCGCCAGGCCCGGCTCCAAGGCCTATGGGCGGCTGGCGCTGCTGGCGCAGTGGCGGGCCGAGGCGCGCATCGTGATGACCCTGCCGCCCGAGGCCTTCACCCCCGCGCCCAAGGTTCATTCCGCCGTCGTCCACCTGACCGCCCTGCCCGAGCCCCGCTTTCCCGCCGATCCGGCGGTCCTGACGCAGGTCACCAGCGCGGGCTTCAACCAGCGCCGCAAGATGCTGCGCGCCAGCCTGCGCGGCCTGCATCCGGACATCGAGGCGCTGCTGGAAGGTGCGGGCATCCCCCCCACCGCCCGCGCCGAAGAGATCGAGCTGGAACGGTTCTGCACCCTCGCCCGGGCGCTGAAGGCGGCACGCGAGGCGTAATTTTGGAAACTGCCCCGGGCTTTGGCGCTCTGGGACTTCTGCCGGGATATTCGGGCGGAACTGGAGGAAACGTGCGGGCCTGCTTTCGGGCCGGTCCTGCGTCCAGGGAACGTAACCTGCCGGCCTGAAAACGGCCTCCATAACATGACAAAGGGCGCGCCTTGCGGCGCGCCCCGTCGCAACTGACGATCCGGTCGGGGGATCAGTCCTGCGTGCTGTCCTGCGGGTCGGAGGCCGGCGCGGGCGCCTCGTCCCGCACCACCGGCTTGCGGCGGCTGCGCGTCGGCGCGGCGGGGGCCGCATCGCCCGGCAGTCCATCGCCGGAAGCCGCATCGGGCGCCGGGCGCGGCGCCTTGGCGCGCGGGGTCCGCGTGCGGACGGGCTTGGGCGTGGCCTCCGTCGGGCCCTCGGACCGGACTTCGGATTCGGGGGTGATCACCGGAGCGGCCCCCTCGTTCTCGCGCGAGGTCAGGAAATCGGGCAGGCCGGGCTCCAGCGGTGCCGCAGCTTCGGCATTGCGCGGGTCGTTGTTGTCGCGGGGCTCGCGGCGCGACCGCGACACGCGGGGCTGCGCTTCCCGCGGCGCGGTGTCGCGGGGCTGGCTGTCGCGAGTCTGCTGGTCCCGCTGTCCGCCGTCACGACTTTGCTGGTCACGACCCTGCTGGTCGCGGTTCTGGTTGTCGCGGTTCTGGCCATCCCGGTTTTGGTTGTCACGGTTTTGGTTGTCGCGCTGATTGTCCCGGGGCTGATTGTCCCGGTTCGACGCGTCCCGCTGCTGGTTGTCCCGCTGCTGATGATCGCGGTTCTGGCCGTCACGGTTCTGGTTGTCCCGCTGCTGGTAGTCGCGGTTCTGACCATCCCGGTTCTGGCCGTCCCGGTTCTGATTGTCGCGCGAGCGGTCGCGGTTGTTGTCCTGGCGGGCATTGCTGTCGCCCGAATAGCCGCTCTGGCCGGAATTCCCGGCGCTTTGATAGCCGTGGTTCGAGTTGCCGTTCTGGCCGTTGCCGCCCTGATGATAGCCATGGCCGCCCATGCTGGACTGATAGCCGTCATCCTCGGGCCGGCCCTGGCGATCGGCCATTTCCTTGTTCGCCTCGCCCAGCATGCGCGTGTAATGCTCGGCATGCTGAAGGAAACTCTGCTCGGCCACGCGATCATGGGACAGCTGGGCGTCGCGCGCCAGCGTCAGGTATTTCTCGATGATCTGCTGGGGGGTGCCACGCACCTTGCCCTCGGGTCCCGAGCTGTCGAAGACGCGATTGGTGATGTTTCCCAGCGTGCGCTGGCGGTTCGATTTGCTACGCGAGCGGGATTTTGATGATCTCATCAGACTGTCTGTAAATGTTTCCGGGCGTCGGGATGCCAGCATGAACTGGACGGCGGTGTCGGACGGTTACGGGGGCTGGTGACCTCTCCGTTCAGCCCCTGCCCAGTCCCGTCGATGGCGCGGTTGCGCGCCCTTTCGGAACAGGCAGTGTCAGGCTGACCCATGCGACGGCGGCTTGTGGCTGTCGCACGCCGCCGACTAACCATGTCGCGCGCGCTTAGACAAGCAAAAACTGCCGCACATCCGCGCGAGCGGGACGTGGGTCAGTCGGGGGGCCCGTCCCTTTCCGCGAAATCGGCCAGCACGACCCGGTCGCGCCCGTCCAGATCGGGCAGCACCCGCGCCTGTGCGCCCTGGTCTGTGAAAAGCGCGCGCACCGTCGCCCCCTGGCTGGGGCCGATCTCGACCAGCACCGCGCCCGAGGGCGACAGCAGCGCCCGCGCCCCCGCCGCGATGACGCGATAGGCGCCCAGCCCGTCGCCGCCATCGGTCAGCGCCATGCGCGGCTCCCAGTCGCGCACGTCCGCGTCCAGCCCCGCCATCTCGGCCGCGGCGATATAGGGCGGGTTCGAGACGATCAGATCGAAGGGCCCGGCGATCCCCTCCAGCCAGTCGGCCTGCCGGAACCGGGCATTCACCCCGATCCGGCGCGCATTGAAGCGGGCGACCTGCAGCGCCGCCTCGGACAGGTCGGTCCCCAGGCCCGTCGTGCCCGGGCGCGCCGCCAGAAGCGAGATCAGGATCGCCCCCGTCCCGGTGCCCAGATCCAGGACGCTGCGCCAGGGGCGGGCCAGCGCCGCCTCGACCAGCGCCTCGGTCTCGGGGCGGGGGTCCAGCGTGTCGCGGGTGACCTGAAAGCGATGCGCCCAGAAATCGCGGAACCCCACGATCTGCGCCACCGGCTGGCGCAACGCCCGCGCGGCGATGCCGTGGTGAAAGCGCGCCGCCTGCTCCTCGGTCAGCGCCAGATCCTCGGTGATGCGCAGCCGACCGGGCTCGATCTCCAGCACGGCGGCCAGGATGCGGTCGGCATCGCGGGCGCCGCCCTCGATGCCGGCAGCGCGCAGCAGCGCCGCGCCCTCGGCCTGGGCCTGCGACAGGTTCATTCCGCCTCCGCCAGCCGGGCGGCCTGGTCATGCGCGGTCAGCGCGTCGATGATCTCGGACAGGTCGCCCGCCATGATCCGGTCCAGCGCATAGAGCGTCAGGTTGATGCGGTGATCCGTCATGCGGCCCTGCGGGAAATTGTAGGTGCGGATGCGTTCGCTGCGATCGCCGCTGCCCACCTGCGACTTGCGGTCGGCCGAGCGTTCCGCATCCGCCGCCGCGCGGCTCATGTCATAAAGCCGCGCGCGCAGCACGGCCATGGCATTGGCGCGGTTCTGGTGCTGCGACTTCTCGCTGCTGGTGACGACGATGCCGGTGGGCAGGTGGGTGATCCGCACCGCCGAATCGGTGGTGTTCACATGCTGGCCGCCCGCCCCGCTGGCGCGCATCGTGTCGATGCGGATGTCGCCCGCGGGAATGTCTAGGACCACGTCCTCGGCGGCCTCGGGCAGGACGGCCACGGTGGCGGCGCTGGTATGGATGCGGCCCCCCGATTCGGTGGTGGGCACGCGCTGCACCCGGTGCACGCCGGATTCGTATTTCAGCCGGGCAAAGACCCCCTCGCCCTCGATCCGGGCCGTGGCCTCCTTGACGCCGCCCAGCTCGGTCCGGGTCAGGTCCAGCATCTGGAACTGCCAGCCCTGCCCCTCGGCATGGCGGCGATACATCTCCAGAAGGTCGCCCGCGAACAGCGCCGCCTCGTCGCCCCCGGTGCCGGGGCGGATCTCGACGATGGCCGGGCGCGCGTCGGCGGCGTCCTTGGGCAGCAGCGCCAGCCGCAACGCCTGTTCCAGCGCGGGCAGCCCGGCCTCGAGGCGGCGCAGCTCGTCCTCGGCCAGACCGCGCATCTCGGGATCGCCCAGCATGGCGCGGGCCTCGGACAGCCCGTCCTGCGCGGCGCGCCACAGCCCGATCTGCGCGACCACCGGCCGCAGATCCGCATATTCCCGGCTGATCGCGGCGATCTGGTCGGGCGCAGCGCCGGCATTCAGCCGCGCCTCGAGAAACTCGAAACGTTGCAGGATCTGGATCAGGCGGTCTTCGGGCAACATGCCAGCGGCTTACCCCCGCGCCGGCGACACGACAAGCGGCACATGGCCTGCCTGGGCCCGCAAATATCCGCAGCGGGCTCCGGGGGGCAGGAGGCCCCCCGGGCGTCGCGGGACACAGATCACCGCCGGGTCCAGCCATAGAGTGCGATCAGCTCCAGCGCGACATGCGCCCCGGCGATCGCCGTCGCCCCCGTCGTGTCATAGGGCGGCGAGACCTCGACCACGTCGCCGCCGATCAGATCCACCCCCGCCAGCCCGCGCAGCAGGGCCGCCGCCTGCCAGCCGGCCAGCCCCCCCCAGACGGGCGTCCCGGTGCCCGGCGCGAAGGCCGGGTCCAGCGCGTCGATGTCGAAGGTCACATAGACGGGGCGGTCGCCCACCACGGCCCGCACCCGCGCCAGCACCGCCTCGACCCCCTCGCGATGGACCATCGGCGCATCCAGGATCGTCACCCCCATCGTGTCGGGATTGTCGGTGCGGATGCCCACCGCGACGCTGGCGGCGGGATCGACCACCCCCTCGCGGATCGCCTTGTAGAGGAAGGTCCCGTGATCGATCCGCTCCGGGTCGTCATCCACCCAAGTGTCGGAATGCGCGTCGAACTGGATCAGCGCAACCGGGCCGCGCCGTGCCGCCACCGCCCGCAGGATCGGCAGCGTGATCGAATGATCACCGCCCAAGGTCACGGGCGCCACCCCGGCATCCAGGATCGCGCCGATATGCGCCTCGATCCGCCCGGGCACCTCGCGGGTATTGGCATAATCGAACGCCATGTCGCCGTAATCGACCACGTCCAGCAGCGCCAACGGATCGTAGCCCCAGCCATAGGGCGCGTCGAAGGCCTGCAGCGTGGACGCCTCGCGGATCGCGCGCGGCCCGAAGCGCGTGCCGGGCCGGTGCGTCACCGCCTGATCGAAGGGAATGCCCGTCACCGCCAGATCGACGCCCGCCAGATCCTTGGTATAGCGCCGGCGCAGGAAACTCGTCGCCCCGCCGAAGGCATTCTCGAAGGACAGCCCGCGCAAGCTCTCGCGCGTGAAGGCCTGATCCACCTGCGTCTTCGCATCTTCCAGCGCCATGCCCGCCCCCGCCTCTTGGTCACCCTGGGCGGCAGGATGGCCCGCCCCCGGCCGGCGGCGCAAGCCCCCGCCCTTCTTCTTTGCCCAAATACCCGCGGGGGAGGCCGCCCTGCGGCCGGGGGCGGCAGCCCCCCGACCACGCCTCCCACCATGCCCCCGCCAGCCGAATCACCTTGCATCCGCAGCATTCGCTGCTAGAAGACCCCATCCTTCCGCCTGGATTTCCATAACAGCGCAGCCTCTCGTGACGGGTGCGGAAGGGCCGACCCGTCGATGAAATGCGCACAGCACCCGAAAGGATCGCCATGCCCCTCTACGAGCATGTGCTGATCGCCCGCCAGGACCTGTCGAACACGCAGGCCGAAGGGCTGATCGAACATTTCTCGACCGTACTCGCCGATAACGGCGGCAAGGTCGTGGAAAACGAATATTGGGGTGTCCGCACCCTCGCCTACAAGATCAACAAGAACCGCAAGGGCCATTACGCCTTCCTGCGCACCGACGCCCCCTCGGGCGCCGTGCTCGAGATGGAACGCCTGGCCCGCCTGCATGATGACGTGATGCGCGTGATGACCATCCGCGTGGACGAGCATCAGGAAGGCCCCTCGGTCCAGATGCAGAAGCGCGAAGAGCGTGGCGAGCGCGGTGACCGTGGCGATCGCGGCGACCGTCCCCGGGGCGACCGTCCCGACCGTGGCGACCGTCCCCGTGACGATCGTCCCCGTGACGGTGACCGTGGCGGCGAACGCCGCGACCGGAACTGAGAGGATCTGAGACATGGCAAACAAACCGTTCTTCCGCCGCCGCAAGGTCTGCCCGTTCTCGGGCGAGAATGCTCCGGCCATCGACTACAAAGACACCCGCCTGCTGCAGCGCTATATCAGCGAACGCGGCAAGATCGTGCCCTCGCGCATCACCGCCGTCTCGGCCAAGAAGCAACGCGAGTTGGCCCGTGCCATCAAGCGCGCCCGCTTCCTGGCCCTGCTGCCCTATGTCATCAAGTAAGGAGACCTGAACGATGCAAGTCATCCTGATGGAACGTGTGGCCAAGCTTGGCCAGATGGGCGAAGTCGTGAACGTCAAGCAGGGCTTCGCGCGCAACTACCTGTTGCCGCAGGGCAAGGCGATGCGGGCCTCCGAGGCCAACATCAAGGCGTTCGAAGGCCAGAAGGCCCAGCTGGAAACCCGCAATGCGGAATCCAAGGCCGAAGCCCAGAAGATCGCCGAAAAGCTGGACGGCCAGACCTTCGTGGTCATCCGCTCGGCCTCCGATTCGGGCGCGCTCTACGGCTCGGTCACCACGCGTGACGCCGCCGATGCCGCGACCGAGGCCGGCTTCACGGTCGACCGCAAGTCGGTCGTGCTGCGCGAGCCGATCAAGGATTTGGGCCTGCATGACGTCACCGTCGTGCTGCACCCGGAGGTCGAGGCGACGATCACCATGAACGTCGCCCGCTCGCCCGAAGAGGCCGAGCTGCAGGCGCAGGGCAAGTCGATCCGCGACATCGCCGACGAGGCCGATGCCGAGGCCGAATTCGAGATCGCCGAACTGTTCGACGACATCGGCGGCGCCGATGACGGCGAAAGCGACGACCGCGACCGCGACTGATCCCCGAAGGGATCGTCGGACGATCTTTGCCGCGCCGGGAAACCGGCGCGGTTTTTCATTTGTTTCATGGGCGCGCCCCTCCCCGCATGGCATGATCCGCAAGGGGCGTGAGGTCCGGGCAAGCGGGGCTGTGGCGCTCTGGGCGAGGAAGTGACGATGACCGATGCGCTGTCCCGGATGCTGGCCACCCGCCCCCATGTGCTGGCGGACGGCGCGACCGGCACGGCGCTCTTCAACATGGGCCTGGACCCGGCGACCCCCGCCGAGATCTGGAACGCCACCCATCCCGACCGCATCGCCGCCCATCATCGCGGCGCCATCGAGGCCGGGTCCGACCTCTTCCTGACCAACAGCTTCGGCGCCAATGCCAGCCGGCTGCGCCTGCACGGCGCCGGCGCCCGCGTGACCGAGCTGAACCGCCTTGCCGCCCAGATCGCCCGCGCCGAGGCCGACCGCGCCGGACGCCCCGTCATCGTCGCCGGCAGCATGGGCCCGATCGGCGAGATCATGGCCCCGATGGGCAGCCTGACCCAGGCCCGCGCCGTCGAGATGTTCCACGAGCAGGCCGAGGCGCTGCGCGACGGCGGCGCCGACATCCTGTGGGTCGAGACCCTGGCCTCGCTGGACGAGCTGCGCGCCGCCGCCACCGCCGCGCGGCGGGTGGGCATGGCTTGGTGCGGTTGCCTCAGCTTCGACACGGCGGGGCGCACGATCATGGGCGTGACGCCGGCGCAACTGGCCGCCGCGGTCGAGACCCTGCCCAACCCGCCGGTGGCCTATGGCGCGAATTGCGGCGTCGGCGCCTCGGACCTTCTGCGCACGGTGACCGGGCTGGTCGCCTCGGGCACCGAGCGCCCGATCATCGCCAAGGGCAATGCGGGAGTGCCGCATCTGCAGAACGGGCATCTGCATTACGACGGCACGCCCGAGCTGATGGCCGACTACGCCTGTCTGGCGCGCGACATGGGCGTGCGGGTCATCGGCGGCTGCTGCGGGACCATGCCCGAGCATCTGCGCGCCATGCGCGCCGCCCTAGACAGCCGCCCGCAGGGGCCCCGCCCGGCGCTGGACCAGATCACCGCCCGCCTTGGCGCCTTCAGCGGCACGCCCGGCAGCGACAGGCTGACCATCGGGCGACGCCCCTGAGGCTGCGGGTCAGAACAGCGACAGCTGGTCCCCGGCCCGGGGCGGCGGCCCGAAGCGCGAGCAATCCAGCGGCGGACTGCCCTCGCGATAGCCGAGCCGCCTGCGCGCCAGCCGGAAGCGCTGCCGAGCCAGATCGGCCTCGACCCCCTCGCCCTTGAAGCGATGCCCGAATCGCGGGTCGTTGTCGCGCCCGCCGCGCATCGCCTGCACGCGGTTCATGACATGCGCGGCCATGCCGGGGCGGTGCCGCTCCAGCCAGTCGCGGAACAGCGGCGCCACCTCGTGCGGCAGGCGCAGGGCGATCATGCTGGCGGTGCTGGCCCCCGCCTCGCGGGCGGCGGTCAGGATCGCCTCGATCTCGGGCTCGGTCAGGACGGGGATGACCGGAGCCACCATGATGCGCACGGGGATGCCGGCGCGGGACAGCTCTCGGATCATCCGCAGGCGGGTGGCGGGGGTGGGCGCGCGCGGCTCCATCACCCGGGCCAGATCGGGGTCCAGCGTGGTGATGCTGACCCCCACGGCGGCCTGATCGCGCGCCGCCAGTTCTGCCCAGAGGTCGATGTCGCGCAGCACCGTCGCGCCGCGGGTGATCAGCGTGGCCGGGTGATTCCAGTCGCGCAGCACCCGCAGCAGGCCGGGCATGATCGCCAGCTGCGCCTCGACCGGCTGGTAGGGATCGGTGTTGGTCCCCAACGCGATGGGCGCGGGCTTGTAGCGAGGCCGGGCCAGTTCGCGCGCCAGAAGCGCGGCGGCCTGAGGCTTGGCGGTGATCTTGGTCTCGAAATCCAGACCCGGCGACAGGCCCAGCCAGGCATGGCTGGGCCTGGCATAGCAGTAGATGCAGCCATGCTCGCAACCGCGATAGGGATTGATCGAGCGGTCGAAGGAGATATCGGGCGAGCTGTTGCGGGTGAGGATGCTGCGCGGCTCCTCGATCGTCACCTCGGTGCGCAGCAGGGTCTGATCCTCGGGAATGTCCCAGCCATCATCCTCGCGCCGGTGGGTCAGCCGCTCGAACCGCCCCTCGGGGCGGGTATCGGCACCACGGGCCTTCAGGCGCAGGTCGGGATTGCGGGGCGGCAGCATGGGGACATGATAGAACATAATAGGAACATTTGCAAAGCCCGTTGATGTTCGCCGGAGCCGCCCCCATCCTTGGGTCCAAGGTCAATGACAGGATATGCCATGAGCGACGACTATACCCCGCCGAAGGTCTGGACCCCCGGCACGGAAAACGGCGGCCAGTTCGCCAGCATCAACAAGCCGACCGCCGGCGCGCAATACGACCGCGCGTTGCCGGTGGGCCGCCATCCGCTGCAACTGTATTCGCTGGCGACCCCCAACGGGCAGAAGGTCACCATCCTGCTGGAGGAGCTGCTGGAGGCCGGTCATGCCGCCGAGTACGACGCCTGGCTGATCAAGATCGGCGACGGCGACCAGTTCGGCAGCGGCTTCGTGGGCGTGAACCCCAATTCCAAGATCCCCGCGCTGATGGACCATTCGGTATCGCCGCCGCAGAGGGTGTTCGAATCCGGATCCATCCTGCTGTATCTGGCCGAGAAATACGGCGCCTTCCTGCCCACCGATCTGGCGGCGCGGACCGAGACCTTGAACTGGCTCTTCTGGCAGATGGGCGCGGGCCCCTATCTGGGCGGCGGCTTCGGGCATTTCTACGCCTATGCGCCGATCAAGATCGAATATGCGATCGACCGCTTCACCATGGAGGTCAAGCGCCAGCTGGACCTGCTGGACAAGCGCCTGGCCGAGACGCGCTTCATCGCGGGCGAGGACTATACCATCGCCGACATGGCGATCTGGCCGTGGTACGGGCGCCTGATCACCGGCGGCGCCTATGGCGAGGCGGCAACCTTCCTCGACGCGGAAAGCTACACGCATGTCCACCGCTGGCAGGCCGAGATCGCCGCGCGTCCCGCCGTGCAGCGGGGCATCATGGTCAACAACGTCTCGGGCGAGCCCTCCGGGCAATTGCACGAGCGCCATGACGCGGGGGACTTCCAGACCCGCACGCAGGACAAGCTGGACGGCTGAAGCAGGAAGGGGGGCGCTGCCCCCCGTCCTTCGGACTCCCCCCGGGATATTTGCGCCAAGATGAAAGCCTGCGCTTCATCTTGGTCGAAATATCCCACGGGGGGTCGCCGGATGGGGCGCCACCGGTCCGAGGCCCTTTCGGCGACGGGTGTGAAACCCCCGGCTTGCGACAGATCAGTTGCGGGCGCGGTCGACCATCTTGCCCTTGCTGATCCAGGGCATCATCTCGCGGAGCTTCGCGCCGACCTGTTCGATCTGGTGCTCGTCATTGATGCGGCGGGTGGCCTTGAACGAGGGCTGGCCCACGGCGTTCTCCTGCATGAAGTCGCGCACGAACTTGCCGGTCTGGATGTCCTTCAGGACCGCCTTCATGCGCGCCTTGGTCTCGTCATAGGGCAGGATGCGCGGGCCCGAGACGTATTCGCCGTACTCGGCGGTGTTGCTGATCGAGTAGTTCATGTTGGCGATGCCGCCCTCATAGATCAGGTCGACGATCAGCTTGACCTCGTGCAGGCATTCGAAATAGGCCATCTCGGGCTCGTAGCCGGCCTCGACCAGCGTCTCGAAGCCCATGCGGATCAGTTCGACCAGGCCGCCGCAGAGGACCGCCTGCTCGCCGAAGAGGTCGGTCTCGCATTCCTCGCGGAAATTGGTCTCGATGATGCCCGAGCGGCCGCCGCCGATGGCCGAGCAGTAGGACAGGCCGATCTCCATCGCCTTGCCCGAGGCGTTCTGGTGGACGGCCACCAGGCAGGGCACGCCGCCGCCCTTGGTGTATTCGCCGCGCACGGTATGGCCGGGGCCCTTGGGGGCCATCATGATCACGTCGACGCCGGGCTTGGGCTCGATCAGGCCGAAATGCACGTTCAGGCCGTGCGCGAAGGCGATGGCCGCGCCGTCGCGCAGGTTGTCATGGACGTATTTCTTGTAGGTCTCGGCCTGAAGTTCGTCGGGCATGGTGAACATGATCACGTCGCACCAGGCGGCAGCCTCGGCGATGCCCATGACCTTCAGGCCCTCGCCCTCGGCCTTCTTGGCGGAGGGGCTGCCCTCGCGCAGGGCGACGACGACGTTCCGGGCGCCGCTGTCGCGCAGGTTCAGGGCATGGGCATGGCCCTGGCTGCCATAGCCAAGAATGGCCACCTTGGCGTCCTTGATCAGGTTCACGTCGCAGTCGCGGTCATAGTAAACGCGCATGGGGAAGTCCTTTCGATGTGCTGACAGCGTTTTATCCCGTCCGTCGCGCCGCTGCCATGCAAGGGCATAAGGAATTCCTCCTCTTTTCGAAAAGATCATGCGCTGATAGGCTGATTTCATGAAATTCATGCCCGATATGACCGATCGCCGCATTCTGCGCCAGCTTCTGGCCGATCCCGCGGCGCCGATGGCCGTGCTGGCCGAGCGGGCCGGGATCACGCCTGCCAGCCTGTGGCGGCGGCTGGAGCGGCTGCGCGAGGCGGGCGTGCTGAAGGGCGTGCAGGCGCGCATCGACTGGCGCGCGATGGGCTGGGAGGTCGAGGTCAGCTTGCGCTTCACGCTGGACAAGACCAACCCCCGCGCCTTCGACGAATTCCTGGCCGCCCTGCGCGAGGTGCCCGAGGTGATCGAGATCCAGAGCTTTCTGGGCAGCGTGGACTGGCGCGCCTCGGTCATCGCGCGGGACATGGCGCATTGGCAGCAGGTCTATCGCGACCGCATCCTGACCCTGCCGCATATCGCGGAACTGGAGGCACTGATGCTGATCGCCACCATCAAGGACAGTGCGGAGCTGCCGCTGTGACAGGCTTGGACGCGACCGATTTGGCCATCCTGCGGGTGCTGGCGGGGGACGCCACGCGCAGCGCCGCGGATGCGGGCCGGGCGGTGGGGATCGGGCAGCCTGCCGCCTGGCGGCGCATCAAGCGGCTGACGGATCAGGGGGTGATCGCGGGGCGGCGGGTGGTGCTGGACCCTGCCGCATTGGGGTTCGGGGTGACGGTGTTTCTGGGCATCCGGCTGGCCGCGAAGGGCCGCACCAGCCTGGAGGAGTTCGAGCGCGCCGTGACCGCTATTCCCGAGGTGCAGCTGGTCCAGCATGTGCTGGGGCAGTTCGATTACCGGCTGCGGATCACCGCCCGCGACATCAGCGATTTCGAGCGCATCCTGCGGCGGCGGATCATGACCCTGCCCGGCGTGGGGCAGGTGGAGGCGAATGTCATGCTGTCCGAGGAACGGCGCCCGGGGCCCCTGGGGTGAGGGGCTGCCGGTCCGTCCTTCCCAGGCAGGGCAGATCGGACCGGCGGTCTTGAGGGTATTTGGGCAAAGAAGAAGGGATCAGTCCGGAACGACCCGGACCGCGCCCTTGGCGGCGCTGGTGGTCATGGCGGCATAGGCGCGCAGCGCCGTGGTGATCTTGCGCTTGCGGGGCTTGGCGGGCTTCCAGCCCTCCGCCTCGCGGGTGGCGCGCCGCGCGGCCAGGGTGGCGTCATCGACCAGCAGCTCGATCTTGCGGTTGGGGATGTCGATGCGGATCAGGTCGCCCTGTTCGACCAGGCCGATCGCGCCGCCCTCGGCCGCCTCGGGCGAGACATGGCCGATCGAGAGCCCCGAGGAGCCGCCCGAGAAGCGGCCATCGGTGACCAGCGCGCATTCCTTGCCCAGACCCTTCGATTTCAGGTAGCTGGTCGGATACAGCATCTCCTGCATGCCGGGGCCACCGCGCGGGCCTTCGTAGCGGATCAGCACGACCTCGCCCGACTTGACCTTGCCGGTCAGGATGGCGCTGACCGAATCGTCCTGGCTTTCGAAGATATGGGCCGGGCCCTCGAAGGTCAGGTTCGAATCGTCCACGCCCGCCGTCTTCACGATGCAGCCATCCTCGGCCAGGTTGCCATAAAGGACCGCCAGACCGCCATCGCGCGAGAAGGCATGCTCGGACGACCGGATCACGCCGCCTTCGCGGTCCAGATCCACGTCGTCATAGCGGTTGGCCTGCGAGAAGGCGGTCTGCGTGGGCACGCCGCCCGGCGCGGCGCGGTAGAAGTCATGGACCGAGGCCGAGGTCGTGCGCGACACGTCCCACCGGTCCAGCGCCTGCGCCAGCGTGCCCGAATGGACGCTGCCCACCGAGGTGTCCAGCAGCCCCGCCCGGTCCAGCTGGCCCAGGATCGCCATGATCCCGCCGGCGCGGTGGACATCCTCCATATGCACGTCGTCCTTGGCGGGGGCGACCTTGCACAGGACCGGGACCTTGCGCGACAGGCGGTCGATGTCGGACATGGTGAAGTCGATCTCGGCCTCGTGCGCCGCGGCCAGCAGGTGCAGGACCGTGTTGGTCGAGCCGCCCATCGCGATGTCCAGCGTCATCGCGTTCTCGAAGGCCGCGAAGCTGGCGACGTTGCGCGGCAGGACGCCGTAATCGTCGCCCTCGTAATGGCGCTTGGCCAGATCGACGATCAGGTGGCCCGCCTCGACGAACAGCCGCTTGCGGTCGGCATGGGTGGCCAGCGTGGACCCGTTGCCGGGCAGCGACAGGCCCAGGGCCTCGGTCAGGCAGTTCATGGAATTGGCGGTGAACATGCCGGAACAGGACCCGCAGGTCGGGCAGGCCGCCTGCTCGATCGCGGCCAGATCGGTCTCGGAGACCGAATCATCGGCCGCCGCGACCATGGCATCGACCAGGTCCAGCGCCTTGACGCGCCCGTCCTGCAGGACGACCTTGCCGGCCTCCATCGGGCCGCCCGAGACGAAGACGGTGGGGATGTTCAGCCGCAGGGACGCCATCAGCATGCCCGGCGTGATCTTGTCGCAATTGCTGATGCAGACCATCGCGTCGGCGCAATGGGCATTGACCATGTATTCGACCGAATCGGCGATGATCTCGCGCGAGGGCAGCGAATAGAGCATGCCGTCATGGCCCATGGCGATGCCGTCATCGACGGCGATGGTGTTGAACTCCTTGGCGATGCCGCCCGCCGCCTCGACCTCGCGGGCGACCAGCTGGCCCAGGTCCTTCAGATGGACATGGCCGGGCACGAACTGGGTGAAGCTGTTGACGATGGCGATGATCGGCTTGCCGAAATCGCCCTCCTTCACCCCGGTCGCGCGCCACAGGCCACGTGCGCCGGCCATGTTGCGGCCATGGGTGGTGGTGCGGGAACGATAGGCGGGCATGGCGGATCTCCTTTGGCTGAAGGTGGCTTTAGCATCCCCCGGGGCGGAAGGAAATTACCACCGGGGGCCGATTGCGGCTGTTTTCTGTCCGCAGCGGGGGGCGGCGGGGGGTCCGGGGGGCGCGAGCGCCCCCGGCCGTCGCGGGACGCAAGGGGCGGCGTCGGGGGCTGGGGCGGGGGTCAGGAGGCCAGCTTCATAGTCACGATGCCCGCCACGATCATCCCGGCGGCGGCCATGCGCAGGGCGGTCACCGGCTCGGCCAGGAACACCACGCCGACGATGAAGCTGCCCACCGCGCCGATGCCCGTCCAGACCATGTAGGCGGTCCCCAACGGAAGCTGCCGCATCGCCAGGGCCAAGAGCCAGAAGGAAGCGATCATGGCGACCAGCATGATGGCCGTGGGGGTGACGCGGGTAAAGCCTTGCGAATATTTCATCGCGCTGGCCCAGACGATCTCGAGCAGGCCGGCGATGAGAAGAAGAAGCCAGGGCATGACGGATACCTCGTTCCAGTCTTCGGGTCGTCCCGGTGCTGCATCCCGATATGGGGGAGGTCGTCCTCGACCACAGCATCTAGTCACGCCCGCCCCACCGGTCAAGGCCCCGCCCGGCCTGTGCTGCGTCAAAACCGCGCAAATGACGGCCCGGTGGCGCGGAAGCGCGCATCCCCCGACAGGTGGGCTTTTCAATTGCCCGGCCCCGGCCCATATTGAGGGTCAAGGAGAGGAGTGCCCCATGCCGCTGACCCATTTCCTGATGCTGATCGCTGCCGTCATCCTGGCTGCCGGGCTGACGCTGTGGTTCGGCCTGTCGGCAGGCGTGCCTCCTGCGGCGATCCTGGTGGTGACGCTTGGCGCGGCGCTGCTGCTGCATCTGGGCCAGCGCAACGGGCATGACCACGACAGTTGACCTGACGGCGGCAGGCGCGCCGCCTCAGCTGTCGAGTTCGGCATCCCAATAGAGAAAATCCATCCAGCTTTCATGCAGGTGATTGGGCGGGAAGCGCCGCCCGATCGCGTGCATCTCGTCGGCCGAGGGCTGGCGGGCGGGCTTGCGCAGATGCATGCCGGAATGGCGCAGGCTGCGATTGGCCTTCTTCAGGTTGCAGGGCGAGCAGGCCGCGACGACGTTTTCCCAGCTGGTCACCCCGCCCCGGGACCGGGGCACGACATGGTCGAAGGTCAGGTCGCCCTTGGCGCCGCAATACTGGCAGCAGAATTCGTCCCGCAGAAAAAGATTGAAGCGCGTGAATGCCACGCGCTTCTGGGGTCGGACATAATCCTTCAGCACGACGACCGAAGGGATTCGGAAGGCCTGTCGCTGACTTCGGACCTCGTGGTCGTATTCCGCGATGATCGAGACGCGGTCGAGGAACACCGCCTTGATCGCCTCCTGCCAGGGCCAGAGCGACAGGGGATAATAGCTGAGCGGGCGGTAATCGGCATTCAGCACCAGCGCCGGGTAATGGCGCAGGCTGGCCGGTTCGCGCACGAACTGGGTTCTGAAATCCGTATGGTGATGGTCGTCCAGCATAGCGACTTCCCGTCTGCCCCAAGGGGTTGACCGGGGCGCCCGTCAGATCCGTTGCCTCGACTATATCTGGCGTCGGGTTTCTGGCAAGCCCCCCGCATCTATTCGCATCAACAAACCAGCCCATAGCGGTCGGGCGTGACGTGCGCATGACAGGCGGCGGCAGGCCGCCTGCCTGGGATGCGCGATGCGGAGGCAAATGCGAGAGGGCCCGGGGAAGGCCTGTCAGTCGGGCAGGCGCTCGCGCAGGAAGGCCAGCGCCACGGACAGCCCGTCGGGGGCGATGCCGTGGCCGGTGCCCTCCATCACATGGCCATAGACGGTGAAGCCCGCCTCCTGCAGGGTCTGGCCCGCCAGCGCCATGTCGTCGAAGGGGACCATCTCGTCCTGATCGCCGTGGATCAGCAGGACTGGCGGCTTGACCCGCGCCTCTTCGGCCAGGGTTTCGGGCACCAGCAGGCGCCCCGAGAAGCCGACGATCCCCGCCACCGCCTCCGCGCGGCGCGGCGCGACATGCAGCGCCATCATCGTGCCCTGCGAGAAACCGACCAGCACCATGCGCTCAGGCGTCAGTCCCTCGTCGGCCAGCACCTTGTCCAGAAAGGCGTTCAGCATCGTGACCGATCGGCCCATGCTGGAGCGGGCATCCTCTTCGGACGAGCCGTCCAGCCAGGGGATCGGGAACCACTGGTTGCCCATCGGATTGTTGCGCGACGGCTCGGGCGCGTCGGGGGCATAGAAGGCCGTCTGCGGCAGATGCGGGGCCAGCGGATCGGCCAGACCCAGCAGGTCGGATCCGTCCGCCCCGTAGCCATGCAGGAAGACCACCACCGAAGAGGCCTTGGCGGGGCCCTTGCGGGCGGATGTCAGCGTCTCGGTCATGTCGTTCCCTCGCGTCCTTTGGCCAGCCGGTAATAGGCCCACAGCCCCCGCGCCGCAACCGCGCGCCACGGCTGCCATGGTTCGGCCAGCGCCCGCAGCGCGGCAGGGCCGGGGCGGGCGGGCAGGTCGTACATGATCCGCGCGGCCTCCTGCAGGGCCAGATCGCCCGCCGCGAAGACATCGGCGCGACCGAGGGCGAATTTCAGGTAGATCTCGGCGGTCCAGACGCCCACGCCGGGCAGGGCCACCAGCGCGGCCACCGCCCGGTCGTCGGGCAGCGCGCGCAGGCCCGCCCAGTCCAGCCCGGCCCCGGCGATGCCCCGCAGATAGCGCTGCTTGGGCCGCGAGAGGCCCGCCGCGCGCAGATCCTCGTCCGAGGCGTCGCGCATCGCGGCCTCGTCGGTCAGGCCCGCCGCCTGCAGCCGCGCCCAGATCGCCCCGGCGGCGGCGACCGAGATCTGCTGCCCGACGATGGCGCTGGCCATGGCCGCGAAGCCGTCCGCGCTTCGGCGCAGCGGCAGGGGGTGCACGTCGGGCAGCACGCGCGCCCAGACCGGGCAGATGGCGGCCAGATGGGCGCAGCCCTCGTCCAGATCGGCCTGCGTCTCGATCACTCGGATTGCGGACGGCGGGGCCAGGGTCGGCGGCACCACGGTCGTCGGGGCCTCAGCCACCGGCCCGCGCGTCCAGCCTCAGCCGCGTCTCCCAGGCCATCGAGATGTGCTGGCGCAGCGCGCGGTCGGCGGCCTGCCCGTCCCCCGCGGCGATCGCGTCCACGATGCGGCCATGTTCCGCCAGCGCCGTCTCTCCGCGCCCCTCGGCGGCCAGCGAGGTCCGCGCCATCAGCGCCATCGTCCGATGCACCAGATCCAGCTGCTGGACCAGATAGCGGTTGTGCGAGGCCAGGTGGATCTGGCGGTGGAAGCGCTTGTTGCTGCGCGCCAGGACCTCGGGGTCGCCCTTGGCGCGGCGGTCCTCGTCGACCATCTGGGCCAGCACGCGCACCTCCTCGGGGGTGGCGTGGCGGGCAGCCAGGCGCCCGGCCAGCGCCTCCAGTTCCGCGCGCACGGTGTACAGCTCGGCCAGCTGGTTGTGATCCAGCGAGGCCACGATCAGGCTGCGCCCGTCGCGCACCAGCATGGCCTGCGTCTCCAGCCGCTGCAGGGCCTCGCGCACGGGGGTGCGGCTGACGCCGAAGCGCTCGGCCAGCTCGGATTCGACCAGACGGTCGCCGGGGCGATAGGTGCCGCCCTCGATGGCGGTCAGGATCAGGGAATAGGCATCTTTCATGGACCCGACGATTGGCCCTGCGCTTGCAAATTGCAAGCGCGCGCCGGTCCAGCTATGCCCTGCGGCATGGATTTTTCAAACGTTCGGGTCTGGATCTTCGATCTGGACAACACCCTCTACCCGCCCGAGGCGCAGCTCTTCGCGCAGATCGAGACGCGGATGACCGCCTGGATGATGCGCAGCCTGGGCGTGCCGCAGGATCATGCCAACCGCCTGCGGGCCGAGTACTGGCGCCTGCATGGCACCACGCTGGCCGGGCTGATGGCCGAGCATGCGATGGACCCGGCCGACTATCTGGCCGACGTGCATGACATCGACTTCTCGGTGCTGACCCCCGATCCCGATCTGGCGCAGGCCATCGCGGCCCTGCCGGGGCGGCGGATCATCCACACCAATGGCGATGCGGCCTATGCCCGGCGCGTGCTGGCCGCGCGGCACCTGCCCGAGGATCTGTTCGAGGCGGTCTATGGCATCGAGGAGACCGGCTTTCACCCCAAGCCCGGGGCCGAGGCCTTCGACCGCGTCCTGACGGCGGCCCGGATCGACCCGCGCCAGGCCGCCTTCTTCGAGGACGATCCCCGCAACCTGATCGTGCCGCACAGCCTGGGGATGCGCACGGTGCTGGTGGGCACGGGCCGCCACGGCCCCGAGGCGCTGACCGGCGCGCCCGGGCCCCATGTCCAGCACCAGACCCAGGACCTGACGGGCTTCCTGCGCGGGCTGGAGCTGGCCTGCGACAGCGTCCCCCCTTCCCCCTGACGCGCCCGGCGGGCAGGATGGGCCGACACGCAAGCGGGGATGCTTCCATGACCGGCACGACCATCGACGACATCGACATCCTCATCTCGGGCGGCGGCATCGCCGGGCTGATCGCCGCGGCGGCCTTTGGGGCCGAGGGATTCTCGACCCTCTGCGTCGATCCCGCCCCCCCGGTGACCGAGGAAGGGGCGGCGGGCGCCGACTTGCGCTCGACCGCCTTCCTGATGCCCTCGGTCCGGCTTCTGGAGCGCATCGGAATGTGGGAACGGCTGGCCCCCCATGCCACCGCGCTGCAGATCATGCGCATCGTCGATGCGGGCGGCGACCGGCCCGTGCCCCGGCAGATCCGCGACTTCGACGCCGCCGAGATCGGCGACCAGCCCTTTGGCTGGAACCTGCCCAACTGGCTGCTGCGGCGCGAGATCTCGGCCCGGCTGGCCCAGATGCCCAATGTGCGCTTCCGCCCCGGCACCGGCACCGCCGCCGTCCTGCCCCGGACCGAGGGCGTGGTGGTCACCCTGACCGACGGCCAGCGGCTGCGCGCGCGCCTGCTGATCGCCGCCGACGGGCGCACCTCCCCGGTGCGCCGCGCGCTCGGCATCGGCGCCCGCACGCTGCGCTATGGCCAGAAGGCGCTGGCCTTCGCCGTCACCCATGACCGCCCGCATCACAACATCTCGACCGAGGTGCACCGCTCGGGCGGGCCCTTCACGCTGGTGCCCCTGCCCGACCGCGACGGCACGCCGTCCTCGGCCGTGGTCTGGATGGAGAGCGGGGCCGAGACCGCGCGCCTCAGGGCCCTGCCCCGCGAGGCCTTCGAGGCCGCGCTGAACGCCCGCTCCGCCGATGTGCTAGGGCACCTGACCCAGGCCACGGGCCTGACTGAATGGCCGATCATCAGCCAGATCGCGCATCGCTTCGCGGGGCCGCGCACCGCTCTGATCGCCGAGGCCGCCCATGTCCTGCCGCCCATCGGCGCGCAGGGGTTGAACATGAGCCTGGCCGATCTGTCCGCGCTTCTGGATCTCAGCCGAGAGGACCCCGGCAGCCCCGCCTCGCTGGCCCGCTACGACCGGACCCGCCGCCCCGAGGCGCAGGCGAGGCTGATGGGCATCGACGCCCTGAACCGCGCCAGCCAGGTCCAGCTGCGCCCGCTGCGCGACCTGCGCGCCGCAGCCCTGGGCGGGCTGCATGGCGTCGCCCCCCTGCGCCGCCTGGTGATGCGCGCCGGCCTGGGCCTGACCTGACCCGGCCGGGCCAACAGCCCCGCCGCCTCCCCTTCATCTTGGCAAAAATATCCCGGGGGGTGCGGGGGGCTGGCCCCCCGCCGTCGCGGGACGCAAATCAGACCAGCCCGGCATGCTCCAGCGCCGCGTCGATCAGATGCCGGGTCGGCTCGGTCAGCGGCGTCAGCGGCAGGCGGACGCGCTCGTGGCACAGCCCCAGGCGCGACATGGCGTATTTCGCGCCGACCAGCCCCGGCTCGACGAAGATCGCCAGATGCAGCGGCATCAGAAGATCTTGCAGCGCCAGGGCTGTGGCATAATCGCCGCGCAGGGTCGCCTCCTGGAACTGGGCGCACAGCTTCGGCGCCACATTCGCGGTGACGCTGATGCAGCCCACGCCGCCATGGGCGTTGAAGCCGAGCGCCGTCGCATCCTCGCCCGACAGCTGGATGAAATCGGGCCCGCAGGTCATCCGCTGGCAGCTGACCCGCTCCAGCCGGCCGGTCGCGTCCTTGACCCCGATGATCGAGGGGATCTTCGCCAGCACGCCCATCGTCTCGGGCATCATGTCGATGACCGAGCGCCCGGGGATGTTGTAGATGATGATCGGCAGGTCGCAGGCATCGGTCAGCGCGGTGTAATGCGCGATAAGCCCGGCCTGGGTCGGCTTGTTGTAATAGGGCGTGACGACCAGCCCCGCATCGGCGCCCACGGACTTGGCGTGCTGCAGCAGCCCGATGCCCTCGCGGGTGGAGTTGGACCCGGCCCCGGCGATGACTGGGATGCGGCCATTCACCGCATGCACGACCTCCTCGATGACCAGCCGGTGCTCGTCATGGGTCAGGGTCGGGCTTTCGCCAGTGGTGCCCACGGGGACCAGACCATGCGTGCCCTGCTCGACATGCCACTCGACCAGCGCCTTCAGCGTGTCCAGATCCAGCTCGCCGTCCGGAGTGAACGGCGTGACGAGGGCTGGCAGCGACCCTTTGAACATGACACGCTCCTTGGTGGGATTTTCTGGTTCGGCGCCCTCCCTATCCCCGGGCGGGGGACTTGCCAAGGTTGTGAATTGCACGGGCGGGCTTTGACCATGACACAGGGTGGTGATGCGACTTCTGCGTGACATGCTGGCTTTGGGCCTTCTGCTGGCCCTGCCCTTCGCCCCGCCGGCGCGGGCCGAGGAGCCGGGCGCGATGGCCCTGGCCCTGGCCGCCGTGCAGGCGCGGGACTGGGTGACCGCCCGCGACGCCGGCCTGCGCGCCGGCCCCTTGGGCGAGGCGCTGGTCGGCTGGCATGCCCTGCGCGCGGGCTATGGCGATTTTTCCGACTATGCCGATTTTCTGCGCGAGAACCCCGACTGGCCCGGCCTCGACCTGCTGATCACGCGGGGCGAGGCCAAGCTGCGCCCCGGCGCCGATCCCGACGACATCCGGCTGTGGTTCGCGGACCGCCTGCCCCAAAGCCGCGCGGCGCTGGAGGCGCTGAGCGCGGTCCTGCCCGCAAACGAAGCCGCCGCGATGCGCGCCGCCGTCTTCACCCGCCAGCCCCTGACCGCCGAGGACGAGGCCGCGCTGCTGGCCGCCCATCCCGACCTGACCGCCCTGATCCCCGCCCGCGTGACGGCCCTGTTGGACGCCGGCGAATGGGCCAATGCCGAACGCCTGCTGCCCCGCCTGCCCGAGGATCAGCGCCCCCTGCCCCGCGCCCGCATCGTGCTGCAGGCCGGTCGCGCCGGCGTGGACGACCTGATCCTGGCCCTGCCCGATCCCCTGCGCGCCGATCCGGGCCTGACCATGGACCGCTTCGCCTGGCGGGTGGCCGCGCGCCAGCACGAGGGCGCGCAGGCGCTGATGCTGGCGGCCTCGACCAGTGCGGAGGCCTTGCGCGATCCGGCGCAATGGGCGTCGATGCGGGTGGATTACGCGCGGCTGGCGATGCGCAACGGCGACTGGCCGCGCGCGCTGCGGCTGGCCCATCCGCATTTCCTGACCCCCGACAATCGCCATTATCCCGATCTGGAATGGCTGGCGGGCTTCGCGGCGCTGAAGACCGATGATCCCGCCCGCGCGCTGGATCACTTCCGGCATCTGGAAACCGTGGTCGGCGCGGCGATCAGCACATCGCGCGCCCATTACTGGCAGGGCCGCGCGCATGAGGCGCTTGGCGACGCCGCCGCCGCAGAGGCCGCCTATCAGGCCGCCGCGGCCTTCCCCGGCACCTATTACGGCCAACTGGCGATGGAGAAGACCGGCGCCGCCCTGCCCGCCGGTTATGCCGTGGCCGATCCGGGCATCGACAGCCTGCCCGACTGGCGCGGCAGCGCGCTGCGCGAGAACGGGCAGTTCCGCGCCGCCCTGTGGCTGATCGCCAGCGGGCGTCGTGACGAGGCGCAGCGCTTCCTGCTGCATCTGGCGCAATCCTCGACGCCCCAGGACATCGCCCGCATGTCGCGCCTGATGTACGAGGCGGGCACGCCCTGGCACGGGCTGCGGCTGGCCAAGCAGTCGGCCAGCCAGGGGGTGATCTGGCCCGTCGCGCATTTCCCGCTGACCGGCCTCGAGCGCGAGGATCTGGGTGTGCCGCCCGAGCTGGTCATGGCCATCGCCCGGCAGGAATCCGAGTTCAACTTCACCGCCAGCAGCCCGGTCGGCGCGCAGGGGCTGATGCAGGTCATGCCGGGCACCGCCGAGCAGGTCACCCGGCAGCTGCGCATCCCTTATGACCTGGCGCGGCTGTCGAATGATGCGGCCTATAACGCCCGGATCGGATCGCAATATCTGATCGGGCTGACGGAACGCTTCGGACCCTCGGTGGCGCTGATCGCCTCGGGCTACAATGCCGGGCCGGGGCGTCCGGCACGCTGGCTGGGCGATTTCGGCGACCTGCGCCGCGACGCCGATCCGGTGGACTGGGTCGAGCTGATCCCCTTCGACGAGACCCGCAACTATGTCATGCGCGTGGCCGAGGCGCTGCCTGTCTATCGCGCCCGCATCCATGGCACGCCCGCGCCGGTCGTGACCCGGTGGGACCTGTCGGGCGGCGGCGCGGTGCCGCCCCCGCCCGCGCGGCTGACGCTGGCTTTGTCGGCCCGGCCCAACCCCAAGCCCTTCATCGGCCCGCGCCTGCCCGAGGGCTGGCCTATGCCGATGTCTTCCGCTGCCGCCACAGAGTGAACAGGCTGGCCGCCACCACGATGGCCGCGCCGATCACGACATTGCTGCGCAAGGTCTCGTCGAACAGCCAGACGCCCAGGAAGCTGACCCAGACCAGCTGGGTATAGGCGAAGGGCTGCAGGGCCGAGGCCTCGGCCAGCTCGTAGCTGCGGATCATCAGGTAATGCGAGGACATGCCGCAGGCGCAGAGGCAGGCCATCCAGATCCAGTCGACCGGCGCCAGCCATTGCCAGTCCCAGATGCCGATCAGCGTCATCGCCACCGCGCCCGAGACGCCGGTCCAGAAGAAGCTGACCATCGCCGGATCGTCGCGCGACACATGCCGCGTCAGCAGGCCGTAGAGCGCGAACATCAGCGCGGCCGCGAAGGGCAGCAGCGCCGCCATGCTGACCACCCCGCCGCCGGGATTGAGGATCACCAGGATGCCGGTGAAGCCGATGACGATGGCGGTCCAGCGCCGCCAGCCCACCGATTCGCCCAAGACCGGGCCGGACAGGGCCGCGACCAGCAGCGGATAGACGGAAAAGACGGCATGCGTCTCGATCAGGCCCAGCTGCACGAAGGCCTCGACCATCAGCGTGACCTCCAGCGCCAGGATGACGCCGCGGGCGATCTGGGTCAGCGGGCGCTTGGTGCGGATGGCGCGCTTCAGCCCGCCGGGCTGGCGCGCGACCAGCGCGATCACGAAGATCGCGAAGACCCAGTACCGGATCATCACGATCAGCACGGGCGGATAGCCGCCCCCCAGAATGCGCGAGAACACGTCCTGGAAGGCAAAGATCAGGCTGACCGCGCACATCAGCGCGATGGCCAGCCGGGTGCGGTCGCGGACGGGCGGCGGGGTCCGGGGCGGGATCGGCGGCGGCGCCGAGACGGCGGCAGAGGCGGCGTAGGGCGGGTGGGATCGGTCGTCGGACATGGGCGCGCCTCTGGGGATGGTCCCTGTTGCGCCCCGCCCCCGGCAAGGTCAAGCGGGGGGCAGGGTTGCACGTCATGCAACTCTGCCCCTGTGGCCGGGACGCCCCGTCGCGGGCCGCAGGCCTAGTCGCGGGCGCGGATGATCTTGGCGAAGGGCTCCAGCAAAGTCGGGTTGGCGGCCACAAGCCGGCCCGATTCCAGCGGATCGTCGTTTTCCCGGATGCCATGGGCGAAGCCGCCGGCCTCGCGCACCAGCAAGAGGCCCGCCGCCACGGACCAGGCCTTGACACCGCGCTCCCACGCGCCGTCGAAGCGGCCCCCGGCGACATAGGCCAGGTTCAGCGCCGCCGAGCCGAAGCCCCGCACGCCCGCGCAGACCGGCATCAGCTGCGCCAGATCCTGGATCATCGCGGGCAGCGGCCCGGTGCCGGCATGGGGAATGCCCGTGGCAAAGACCGAATCGGCCAGCCGGGTGCGCCCCGACACGCGCAGGCGCGCATCGTTCATATAGGCGCCGGTGCCCTTCTCGGCGATGAACATCTCGTCCTTGGCGGCGTCGAAGATGACGGCGGCGACGATCTCCTTCTTGTGCTCCAGCGCGATGCTGATGGCCCAATGCGGCAACCCGTGCAGATAGTTCGTGGTCCCGTCCAGCGGGTCGACGATCCAGCGGCGGGTGGGATCCTCGCCCGGCTCGGCGCCGGTCTCCTCGCCCAGCCAGCCATAGCTGGGCCGCGCGTTCATCAGCTCTTCCTTGATCGCGCGCTCGGCCTCGCGGTCGGCCCGGGTGACGAAATCGCCGGCGCCCTTGACGCTGACCTGCAGGTTCTCGACCTCGCGGAAATCCTTGACGAGGCCGCGCCCGGCCTTGCGGGCGGCCTTGATCATGACGTTCAGATTGGCGCTTGCCATCGGGTGCTCCGGAGATTGGGGTTGGCGCCTCTTAGGCGAGGCCGGCCGGAATGTGAAGCGAAACGGGTCAGGCCACGGCGCCGCGCAGCATCCGCAGGGGCTCGGTTCGCGACAGGCGCAGGACATGGGCCATGTAGGGCTGCGCCAGATCCGCCGTGCGCACCGCCGCGAACAGGCGCCGCCGGATGCCCTGCGGGCCCAGGGGCAGCATGGCCAGTTCCGGATTGGCCGCCTCGCGCCGCAGCACCCAGTCCGGCATGACCGCCACCCCGCGACCCGAGGCGACCAGCATCAGCGCCACCGCCGTCAGTTCGACCGTGCGGGCGCGGGCGGGCTCGATCCCCGCAGGCGTCAGGAACTGGCTGAAGACGTCCAGCCGGCTGCGGTCCATGGGATAGGTGATCAGCGTCTCGGGCGCCAGATCGGCGGGATCGGCGTATCCCTTGGCGATCAGCGGATGGCCCGCAGGCACGACCAGCGTGGGCGCATAGTCGAAAAGCGGCTGGAAGGTGACGTCGGCCAGATCCTCGGGGTCCGACGAGATGACCAGATCGACCTCTTCGCGCAGAAGCGCGGGCAGTGCGCCGAAGGCCAGGCGCTGGCGGATGTCCACGTCGACATCGGGCCAGCTGCGGCGGAAGATGTCCAGCACCGGCAGCAGCCAGTCGAAGCAGGCATGGCATTCCATCGCGATGTGCAGCCGCCCGATGCGCCCCGCCTCGACGCCCTTGAACTCGGCCTCGGTGGCGGCGACCAGCGGCAGCACCTGTTCGGCCAGCCGCAGCAGGCGCATCCCGGCGGCGGAAAGGCTCATGGGCTTGGCGCGGCGCACGAACAGCAGGGTGCCGGCCTGTTCCTCCAGCGCCTTGACCTGATGGGACAGGGCGGATTGGGTGATGTTCAGCGCCTCGGCGGCGCGGGCCAGACCGCCCTGTTCGTGGATCGCATGGACGGTGCGCAGATGCCGCAGTTCCAGATGCATGATGAGCGGCTTTCACGTTTATCTTGAGGATTATGAATTTGTCTCACGCCGCGCCGCGTGGCACAAGTCCCGCCAACAGAGAGGATTCGCCATGACCCCGCCGAAGATCAGCTTCGAGTTCTTCCCGCCCAAAACGCTGGAGGCTTCGTTCAAGCTGTGGGAGGCCGCGCGCGTTCTTGCGCCGCTGGCCCCCGAATTCGTGTCGGTCACCTATGGCGCGGGCGGCACCACCCGGCAGCTGACCCACGAGGCGGTGACCACGATCAACCGCCAGTTTGGGCTGCAGGTCGCCGCCCACCTGACCTGCGTCGAGGCCACCAAGGCCGAGACGATGGAGATCGTGCAATCCTATGCCGATGCCGGGATCCGCGAGATCGTGGCCCTGCGCGGCGACGCGCCCAAGGGCTCGGACGGCTTCGTGCCGCATGGCGACGGCTTCGCCAATTCGGTCGAGCTGATCGAGGCGATCGCCGCGCGTGGCGACATGACCATCCGTGCAGGCGCCTATCCCGAGCCGCATCCCGACAGCCCCGACGGCGATGCCGACGTGGCCTGGCTCAAGCGCAAGATCGAGGCCGGGGCGTCCAGTGCGATCACCCAGTTCTTCTTCGAGGCGGACACGTTCTTCCGCTTCCGCGACAAATGCGCCGCCGCCGGGATCGACGTGCCGATCATCCCGGGCATCCTGCCGGTGCAGAGCTGGGCCGGGACCAAGCGTTTCGCCGCCACCTGCAACACCACCGTGCCCGATTGGGCCGAGGAGGCGTTCCAGATGGCCGCGCTGGACGGCCCCGAGGCGCAACGGACCCTGGCCACCAGCCTCAGCGTTGAACTGTGCGAGGCGCTGATCGCGGGCGGCGTGGACCGGCTGCATTTCTACACGCTGAACCGGCCCGAACTGACCCGCGACGTCTGCGCCGCCTTGGGCGTGCGGCCTGCGGGAAGCCTGGACGCGGTGGCCTGAATTCGTGGTTGGCGCAGACCGGGGGCGCTTCGCCCCCCGGACCCCCAGAGGATATTTGGGGACCAACGCAGGAGCGGCGTAAGGATTCAGGGCGGCGGGAAATCTGCCCTTTGCGCGATTCGGCGCTCAGGCGGGCAATGCGGTCCTGCTCCCGGCGTCAGGGGGGCAGGACCGACGGTTCAGGAGAGCGCCATCACGGTTGCATGGCTCATGGCGCCGAAGCCGTTGAAGCGGGTGTTGGTGACGGTCGAATAGGCGCCGGCGCCGTGGAAGATCACGAAATCCCCCTCGGCCACATCCTCGGGCAGGCTCAGCTCGCCCGGCAGGCGGTCGACCGAATCGCAGGTCGGGCCGAAGATCACCCGGCCGCCATGATCCCCCGCGCGGGGATGGCCCTGCGGGGTCAGCACCTCGATCCGGTCGATATTGCCGATGATCGGCAGCTCGGCCAGACCGCCATAGACGCCGTCGTTCAGGAAGACATGGCCGCCGTCGCGCACGCCCTTCACACGGGTGATCAGCGCATAGGCATCGGCCACGACGCCGCGCCCGGGCTCGCAGACCAGCGCCGGGGCGTCGGTGCCGAACATCTCGGTCGTGGTGTCGGCGATCTCCTGGAAGATCGAGGTCAGGTCGGGCTCGACCCCCACCACACGATGCGAGGGGAAGCCGCCGCCGACATTCAGGCGCACCGCGCGGACGCCCGCCATGTCGCAGATGTCCTTCGACACCCGGATATAGCTTTCCCAGGCGATCGGGTCGGTGCATTGCGTGCCCGGATGGAAGGTCAGCGAAGGGACGTAGCCGCGCCGCGCGACCTCGGCCAGCAGCTCGGCGGCCAGTTCCGGCGAGGCGCCGAACTTGGAGCCAAAATCATAGGCGGCGCCCAGCACCGGCAGCTTGAAGCGGGGCGAGATCTCGACGCCCTTGCCGTCCACCTCGGTCGGCACCTGGTCGAACAGCTTGTCCAGTTCGGACCGGCTGTCCACGGACCAGGCGCGGATACCCTGCGCCACGCCATGCGCGATCTCGGACCGCGCGCGGACGGGGTTGTGGTAATGGCGGGCGGCATGGGGGGCCATGCGGCCGATCAGGTCGATCTCGAAGGGCGAGGCCACGTCGAAGCCCTGGATGCCGGCGGCGACCAGGTTCTGGATCACCACCTCGTCGGGATTGGACTTGACCGCATAGGTCACCAGCCCCGGAAAGCCCTGGATGAACTGCCGCGCACGGTCCTGCAGCACCGTCGGCGCGAAGACCATGACCGGATGTTCCGGTGCCAGATGTCGGATGACCTCGGCCGGATTGTCCCAGACGGTCTTCTGTTGTCCCATTGCGGTTCCTTTCGCACAGACAGGAGCGGGTGGCCTTCGCACAACCCAAGGTGGCAGCGCCGGGTTCCGATCCTTCGGACGAGTCGTGCGCCAAGGCCCGTATCTATGCCGGAACGGATGTCAGTTCAACGAAACCGGCAGGCGGAAAAGCCCCATGCGCGCCTGCCGGTCGACACCCGGGTCCGGCAGGCCGTGCAGGCGTGGCCAAGGGCAGGCAGGATGGTGCCAGCGGCGCGCCGGACGCCCCCGGACGTTTGATTTTTCCGACCCCGCCTGCGACATTTGGTCCTGCGGGGCCGGCGACCCGGCGCCCGCGCCGTCAGACACAGGGGGATGACGATGACCTATTACACCGGGCTTCTGCTGGCCGTGCCCGTGGCCAACCGGCAGACCTATGTCGATCACGCGCGGCAGGCCTGGCCGATGTTCCAGCGCCTGGGCGCGCGTCGCATGGTCGAATGCTGGGCCGAGGATGTGCCGCATGGCACGCAGACCGATTTCCATCGCGCCACCCAGGCCCGCGACAACGAGGCGCCGCTGTTCAGCTGGATCGAATGGCCCGACCGTGCCACCGCCGATGCCGCCGGCGCGAAGATGGCCGAGGGGCAGGAGCCCGAGATGGCGCTGATGGGCGAGATGCCCTTCGACGGGATGCGGATGATGTGGGGCGGCTTCGCGCCGATCGTGACGGTGGGCGACAGCCGCCGGGGCGCCTATGTGCAGGGCTTCGTGCTGGCCGTTTCGGCGGACGCCAGGCAGGCCTATGTCGAGATGGCCCAAGGCGCGACCCGGATGTTCGCGGATCTGGGCGCCACCTTCCAGACCGAATGCTGGGGCGAGGATGTGCCCCATGGCAAGGTCACCGATTTTTACCGCGCCGTGCAGGCCAAACCCGACGAGGTGCCGGTCTTCAGCTGGGTCGAATGGCCCGACCGCGCCACCTGCGACGCCGCAGCCGCGAAGATGGCGGCGGGGATGGAGGGACACGACTTTCCGCAGATGCCCTTCGACGGCAAGCGGATGTTCTGGGGCGGATTCACCCCGGTCGTCGACCTGCCCTGACCTCGGATCCACTGTCTGGCCCAAGCCCGGATTCGTTGGGGCGACGGGATCTCTTGGCCTTTGGCCGCGCATTGGGTAATCCCGTCCCCAACCAAGGGGATTTGCGATGACGATGGACAAGAGCTTTGACGCCACGGCCGCCGAGGCCCGGATCAGTGCCGAATGGGAACGGCTCGGCGCCTTTGCCGCCGGCGCCAATGCCTCGCGGGCCGAGACCTTCACCGTGATGATCCCGCCCCCGAACGTCACCGGCAGCCTGCATATCGGCCACGCCTTCAACAACACGCTGCAGGACATCCTGGTCCGCTGGCACCGGATGCGCGGCTTCGACACGCTGTGGCAGCCCGGGCAGGACCATGCCGGCATCGCGACCCAGATGGTCGTGGAGCGCCGCATGGCCGAGCGTCAGGAACCGGGCCGGCGCGAGATCGGGCGCGACGCCTTCGTCGAGAAGATCTGGGCGTGGAAGCAGGAATCCGGCGACACGATCATCAACCAGCTGAAGCGCCTCGGGGCCTCCTGCGACTGGTCGCGCAACGCCTTCACCATGTCCGGTGCGCCGGGTGCGCCCGCGGGCGAGGAGGGGAATTTCCACGACGCGGTGATCCGGGTCTTCGTGGACCTCTACAACAAGGGCATCATCTATCGCGGCAAGCGGCTGGTGAACTGGGATCCGCATTTCGAGACCGCGATCAGCGATCTGGAGGTCGAGAACCGCGAGGTTCCGGGCCATATGTGGCATTTCAAATACCCGCTGGCCGGGGGTGCCACCTATGAGTACGTGGAACGCGACGAGGATGGTCGCGTCACCCTGCGCGAGACGCGCGACTATATCAGCATCGCCACCACCCGGCCCGAGACAATGCTGGGCGACGGCGCGGTGGCGGTGCATCCGTCCGATGAGCGCTATGCGCCGATCGTGGGGAAGCTGGTCGAGATCCCGGTGGGCCCGAAGGAACACCGTCGCTTGATCCCGATCATCACCGACGACTATCCCGACCCGACCTTCGGGTCCGGCGCGGTCAAGATCACCGGCGCGCATGACTTCAACGACTATGGCGTGGCGCAGCGCAACGGCATTCCGCTGTACACGCTTCTGGACACCAAGGGCGCGATGCGCGGCGACGGGCTGTCCTATGCCGACAGCGCCGCCATCGCCACGCGCGCGGCGCAGGGCGAGGATGTGGGCGACGTGTCGGCGGTCAATCTGGTGCCCGACGATCTGCGCGGTCTGGACCGGTTCGAGGCCCGCAGCCGAGTGATCGAGCAGGTCACCGCCGAGGGTCTGGCCGTCACCTACCTGCACCGCGAGATCGAGCCCGAGACCGGCGCCGAGCATCTGGAGCGCCGCCCCGTGGTGGAGGCCAAGCCCATCATGCAGCCCTTCGGCGACCGCTCGGGCGTGGTGATCGAGCCGATGCTGACCGACCAGTGGTTCGTGGACACCAAGCGCATCGTCGGCCCCGCGCTGGAGGCCGTCCGCGACGGCCGCACCCAGATCCTGCCCGAGCAGCACAGGAAGGTCTATTTCAACTGGCTGGAGAATATCGAGCCCTGGACGATCTCGCGCCAGCTCTGGTGGGGGCACCAGATCCCGGTGTGGTATGGGCTGGACCTGCAGACATCCGGCTTTGCCGATGATGAGGGCGACGGGGCGCTGGACGAGGTCGAGCTGTTCCGGCTGCTGGCGGACGGGCTGGTCAATGCCGGCGAGCGGCAGCATTGCGCGGCCCATTTCGCCGATGTGGCAGCCCTCTGTGCCGATGACCTTGCCGCCCTGCCCCAGCCGCTGGAGCGCAGCCGCGTGGTCGAGGTCGCGGATCGCGAGGCCGCCGTCGAGATGCTGGCCCGCAGCCTGGCCGAGTACAACCTGTCCCAGGATCCGACCCGGTTGGTCTATCCGGTCTGGCGCGATCCCGACGTTCTCGACACCTGGTTCTCCTCCGGCCTCTGGCCCATCGGGACGCTCGGCTGGCCGGAGCCGACCGAGGAGCTGAAGAAATACTTCCCGACCGACGTGCTGGTCACCGGCTTCGACATCATCTTCTTCTGGGTCGCCCGGATGATGATGATGCAGCTGGAGGTGGCGCG
The DNA here is from genome assembly GCF_005048225.1 of Paracoccus gahaiensis. Lineage (GTDB taxonomy): Bacteria > Pseudomonadota > Alphaproteobacteria > Rhodobacterales > Rhodobacteraceae > Paracoccus > Paracoccus gahaiensis. The sequence goes on along the minus strand of NZ_SUNI01000002.1, from coordinate 202,219 downwards.
TGACGTGCCGTTCCACACGGTCTATGTCCACGGCCTCGTGCGCGACGAGAAGGGCGCGAAGATGTCCAAGTCCAAGGGCAATGTCATCGACCCGCTGGTGCTGGTCGATGATTTCGGGGCGGATGCGCTGCGCTTCACGCTGACCTCGATGGCGGCGATGGGGCGCGATCCCAAGCTGGGGCCGAAGCATGTCGAGGTGAACCGCAACTTCGTCACCAAGCTGTGGAACGCCACCCGCTTTGCCGAGATGAACGGCGTGCGCGGCGGCGGGGCCCGGCCTGATCCGGCGAACACCGTGAACCGCTGGATCATCGGCGAGACGGCCCGTGTGCTGATGGCCACCGACGAGGCACTGGCCTCGTACCGCTTCAACGACGCGGCGGGCGGGCTGTACGCCTTCGTCTGGGGCAAGGTCTGCGACTGGTATGTGGAATTCGCCAAGCCCCTGTTCGATGGCGCGGATGCCGAGGAGACGCGGGCCACGATGGGCTGGGTGCTGGACCAGTGTTACGCCATGCTGCATCCGATCATGCCCTTCGTCACCGAGGAGCTGTGGGCGCTGACCGGGGATCGCGCGAAGATGCTGGTCCATGGCGACTGGCCCGAACTGGGCGCCGAGCTGATCGACGCGGATGCCGACCGGCAGATGAACTGGGTGATCGCGCTGATCGAGGCCGTGCGATCCGCCCGCGCCCAGATGGGCGTGCCGGCAGGCGCGAAGCTGGACCTGATCGTGACCGAGGCGGATGCCCCGGCCCGCGCGGCGCTGGCCGCCAATGCGCCGCTGATCGAGCGGCTGGCCCGGGTCAACCCGGCGGTGGATGGCGCGGCGGGCAAGGGGATGATCGCGGTCTCGGCCCAGGGCGCCAGCTTCGCGCTGCCCATCGGCGGGGTGATCGACGTGGCGGCCGAGACGGCGCGGCTGTCGAAGGCGCGCGGCAAGACCGAAAAGGATGCCGAGGGCCTGCGCAAGCGGCTGTCCAATCCCAGGTTCGTGGAAAATGCCGAGGCCGAGGTGATCGAGGAGACCCAAGCCAAGCTGGCCGCTCTGGACGATGATCTGGCCCGGTTGCGCGCAGCGCTGGATCAGCTGGCGGCCATGTGAGGTCCGCCAGCCCGCCGAGGGTGCTTGCGGGCGCCTCCGGCGGGGGTATTTCAGCAAAGAAGAAGGGGTTCAGGCGAGGTCCTGCAGGGCGGCGGGCAGCGCCTTGGCAAGCACGTCCAGCTCTGGGTCGGGGGCGCAGCTGATGCGGATGCAGCGGTCCAGGGGCGCCACGCCGGGCATGCGGACGAAGACGTCGCGGGCCTCCAGCGCGGCCACGAGGCCGCGGGCGAAGGCGCCGTCGCGATGCGTGTCCAAGGCCACGAAATTGGTGGCGGAGGGCAGCGCGGTCAGGCCGCTTTCCGCGCCGATCTGGGCGATGCGGTCGCGGGCGGCGGTGACGGAGGCCACGACATGGGCCAGCCAGCCGGGATCGGCCAGCGCCGCCAGCGCCCCCGCCTGCGCGATGCGGTTGACGCCGAAATGGTTGCGGATGCGGTCGAAGCCCGCGATCAGGTCCGGGGCGCCGACCGCATAGCCGATCCGCGCGCCCGCCATGCCATAGGCCTTGGAGAAGGTCCGCATCCGGATTACCCGGGGATCGGCGGGGTCGATCCGGGGGATCGCCTCGGCGGGGGCGAATTCGGCATAGGCCTCGTCCAGCACCAGCAGGCAATCGGGGGGCAGGTCGTCCAGCATCGCCTCGATCGCCGCACCCTTGTGCCAGCTGCCCATCGGGTTGTCGGGATTGGCCAGGTAAATCAGCCGCGCCTGCGTTTCACGGGCGGCCTGCAGCAGCGCCTGCGGATCCTCGGCATCGTCGCGATAGGGCACCTTGTGCAGCACGCCCCCGAAGCCCGTCACGTGATAGTTGAAGGTCGGATAGGCCCCGTCCGAGGTCACCACGGCATCGCCCGGCGCCACCATCAGCCGCACGAGCGTGCCCAGCAGCCCGTCGATCCCCTCGCCCAGCATGATGTTGGCGGGCGCCGCGCCCAGTTGAGTAGCCAGCGCATGGGTCAGATCGTGGCCGGGGGCGTCGCCGTATTTCCAGATGCCGCCCACCGCCTCGCGCATGGCCCGCGCCGCCAGCGGGCTGGGGCCGAAGGCGCTTTCATTGGCGCCGAGGCGGGCCGCGAAGGGGGTGCCGCGCCGCCGCTCCAGCGTCTCGGGGCCGATGAAGGGGACGGTCTGCGGCAGGCTGTCGGGCAAGGGGGCAAAGCGGGGCATCAGAAGGCGCGGAAGGTCATCGTGGTCAGCGTGCGGCTGATATGGGGGATGTCGAACAGCCGGTCCGACAGGAAGCGGCCGACATCCTCGTCCTCGGGGATGTAGACCTTGGCGATCAGGTCGTAATCACCCGAGGTCGAGAACAGCTCGCTGACCACCTCGCGGTCATAGATCGCCTCGGCGACCTGATAGGTCGTGCCGGGCTCGCAGCGGAACTGGACGAAGACGGGGCGCATGGGTGGTTCCTTTTCGGGGCAGGTTAGACCGGGGCCGGGGCGCGGGTCCAGTCCCCGCGCGCATGGCCCCGCCAGAAGCGGCGCATCAGCAGGACGGCCGCGACGGTCAGTCCGGCGCACATGCCCAGCCACAGGCCCGCCGGGCCGAAGCCCAGGGGAAAGGCCAGCGCCCAGGCCACCGGCATGCCGACGACCCAATAGCTGAAGCCCGCGATCCACATCGGCACGTTGGTGTCGTGCACGCCCCGCAGGAAGCCCAGCGCGATCACCTGGAAGGCGTCGGTCAACTGGAACAGCGCCGCATACATCAGCAGCATGGCCCCCAGCGCCACGATCTGCGGCGCCTGCGGATCGGCGGGGTCCAGATAGAGCCGCACCAGCGCCTCGGCGAACAGCAGGTAGATCGCGATGAAGATGGCCGAGAAGACCAGCGACATCCAGCAGATGGTCAGCGCCGCATCGCGCATCCAGGCCCGGTCGCCGCGCCCCTTGGCCTGGCCCACCCGTACGGTGGCCGCGTTGGACAGGCCCAGATGCGCCATGAAGGTGACCGAGGTGATCTGCAGCGCGATCCCGTGGGCGGCCAGCTCCGACGTGCCGATCCAGCCCATCATGATGTTGGATCCGACGAACAGCCCGCCCTCGGCCACCATGGTCAGGCCGATGGGCCAGCCGACCCAGGCCACCTGCCGCATGGCCTGCCAGTCGGGGCGCCAGAAGCGCTGGAACAGGTTGTACTGCCGGGCGATGGGCAGCCAGGCGGCATAGCCCACCAGCGCCAGCAGCTGGATCACCTGCACCGTCACGCTGGCGATGGCCGCGCCCTGCACGCCCAGCTCGGGCGCGCCCAGATTGCCGAAGATCAGCACCCAGTTCAGGAACAGGTTCAGGGGCAGCCCGGCCAGCGTCACCCACATGACGATCTGCGTCCGCTCCAGCGCCGCCAGATACGAGGCCAGCGTCAGCTGCCCCAGCACGACGGCCAGCCCCCAGCCCGCGATGCGCAGGTATTCCTGCGCCAGGGCGGACACGGTCGCGGTCTGGCCCAGGCTCAGCAGGATCGGCTCGGACCACCACATCAGCGGCATGACGGCTAGCCCGAAGCCCGCCGACAGCCACAGGGCCATCCGGGCGCCGCGCCGCACCTCGACCTCGCGGCCCGAGGCGATGTGGCTGGCGATCAGCCCCATCAGGCCGGTGCCGAAGCCCATGCCCAGGAAGAACAGGATGTGGAAGAACGAGGTCGCGATGACCAGCGCCGCCAAGGGCTCGACCCCGTACCAGCCGATCATGACCGTGTCGCCCACCCCGATGGCCATGCGGGCCAGATGGCTGCCGATCAGCGGCAGGCCAAGCGACAGCGTCGCAAGGATATGGGGGCGGTACCGGTGCCGTTGCATGGCCTTGCCATAGCCCCGCGCGCCGCGTCCGGCAAGAGCCCAGATTGCACGATCTGCATGCCTCCTGCGGCGGTCCGCAAATATCCTCCGGGGGGAGTCGCGGAACGCGACGGGGGGCGGACGGCCCCCCGCCGGCGCTTGCCGCCCCTTGCGCCATCTGCAATAGATCCCCGGACCCCTCGGATCCCCGACGCAAGAGGCCGCCATGAGCTTTCGCGCCCGCCACCTTCTGGGCATCGACCATCTCAAGCCCGACGAGATCACCGAGCTGCTGGACCTGGCACAGGATTACGCGGCGCTGAACCGCCGCACGGTCAAGCATTCCGACGCACTGGCCGGCATGACGCTGATCAACATGTTCTTCGAGAACTCGACCCGCACCCAAGCCAGCTTCGAGCTGGCGGGCAAGCGGCTTGGCGCCGACGTGATGAACATGGCCGTCAGCCAGTCCTCCGTGAAGAAGGGCGAGACGCTGATCGACACCGCGCTCACGCTGAACGCCATGCAGCCCGACCTGCTGGTCGTGCGCCACCCGCAATCGGGCGCGGTGAACCTGCTGGCCGAAAAGGTGAACTGCGCGGTCATCAATGCGGGCGACGGGCGGCACGAACATCCCACGCAGGCGCTTCTGGACGCGCTGACCATCCGCCGCGCCAAGGGCCGCCTGCACCGCCTGACCATCGCCATCTGCGGCGACATCGCCCATAGCCGGGTGGCCCGGTCCAACCTGATCCTCCTGGGCAAGATGGAGAACCGCATCCGCCTGATCGGCCCCGCCACGCTGATGCCCGCCGGCGTGGGCGACATGGGGGTGGAACTTTTCGAGGACATGCGCGAGGGACTGAAGGGCGTCGATGTCGTCATGATGCTGCGCCTGCAGAAGGAACGGATGGATGGCGGCTTCATCCCCTCGGAACGCGAATACTTCCACCGCTTCGGACTGGATGCCGAGAAACTGGCCCTCGCCGCGCCCGATGCCATCGTCATGCATCCCGGGCCCATGAACCGGGGCGTCGAGATCGACGGCACGCTGGCCGACGACATCAACCGCAGCGTCATCCAGGACCAGGTCGAGATGGGCGTCGCCGTCCGCATGGCGGCGCTGGACCTTCTGGCCCGCAACCTGCGCGCCAGCCGTGGCCGCACCGCCGTCGGAGAGCCGTGATGGACCTGATCTTCCGCAATGCCCGCCTGATCGACCCCGAGGCGCAGACGGACGCCCTGGGCAGCCTGCGCGTCACCGATGGCGTGATCGCCGGACGCGGCGCCCCCGAGGAACCCGCCCCCGAGGGCGCCACCGTCATCGACGCGCAGGGCCGCGCGCTGGCGCCGGGCCTGATCGACTGGGGCGTCAAGATCGGCGAGCCGGGCGAGCGTCACAAGGAAAGCTTCCGCAGCGCGGGTCTGGCGGCGGCGGCGGCGGGCGTGACCACGATCATCGCCCGCCCCGACACCACGCCCCCCCTCGACACGCCCGAGGCGCTGGAATTCGTCGCCCGCCGCGCCGCCGATGCGCCGGTGAACATCCGCCACATGGCCGCGCTGACCAAGGGCCGCGAGGGCCGCGAGATGGTCGAGATCGGCTTCCTGACCGATCTGGGCGCCGTGGCCTTCACCGACGGGGTGCGCGTGGTGCGTGACAGCAAGCTGATGTCGCGCTGCATGACCTATGCACGCGGTCTGGATGCGCTGATCATGGGCCATCCGCAGGATCCCGGCCTGACCCACGGCGCGGTGGCGACCAGCGGCAAGTTCGCGTCCCTCTATGGCATCCCCGCCGTCTCGCCCATGGCCGAGGTGATGGGGCTGGACCGCGATCTGGCGCTGGTCGCGATGACGCGCGGGCGCTATCACGCCGACCAGATCACGGTGGCGGCCAGCCTGCCCGCCCTGATCCGCGCGCGCGAGGCGGGGCTGGACGTGACGGCGGGCATCTCGATCCACCACCTGACGCTGAACGAATTCGACGTGGGCGACTATCGCACCTTCTTCCGCTTCACGCCGCCCCTGCGGTCCGAGGATGACCGCCTGTCCATGGTCCAGGCCGTGGCCGAGGGGCTGATCGACACCATCGCCAGCTTCCACACGCCCCAGGACGAGGAATCCAAGCGCCTGCCCTTCGAGGCCGCCGCCCCCGGCGCCGTGGGCCTGCAGACCCTGCTGCCCGCGGCCCTGCGGCTCTATCACCAGGGCGGGCTGAGCCTGCCGCAACTCTTCCGCGCGATGTCGCTGAACCCGGCCCGCCGCCTGCGCCTGCCCGGCGGCAGGCTGTCGGAGGGCGCGCCCGCAGACCTGATCCTCTTCGATCCCGACGCGCCCTTCGTGCTGGACCGCTTCGCGCTGCTGTCCAAATCCAAGAACACCCCCTTCGACGGCGCCCGCATGCAGGGCCGCGTCCTGGGCACCTGGGTCGCGGGCACCCCCGTCTTCGGAGACCTCGCATGATCCTCTGGACGATCTTCGGCTATCTTCTGGGCGCCGTGCCCTTCGGCATCGTCGTGACCAAGGCCATGGGTCTGGGCGATCTGCGCGCCATCGGCTCGGGCAATATCGGCGCGACCAACGTGCTGCGGACCGGCAACAAGACCGCCGCGCTGGCGACGCTGCTGCTGGACAGCGGCAAGGGCGCCATCGCGGTCCTGCTGGCCCGCCAGTTCGGCGGCGAGACCGCCGGCCTGCTGGCGGGCGGCGCGGCCTTCCTGGGCCATTGCTTCCCGGTCTGGCTGGGCTTCAAGGGCGGCAAGGGCATGGCGACCTTCCTCGGCACCTTGGCCGCGCTGCACTGGCCCTTGGGGCTGATCGCCTGCGCGGTCTGGGCGCTGGTCGCCGCCGTCGCCCGGATCAGCAGCCTCAGCGCGCTGATCGCCGCCGCCCTGACCCCGGTCCTTGCCTGGGGCCTGGGGCGGCCGGACATCGCGGCGGTGACGGCCTTCATGGCGGCGCTGATCTTCATCCGCCACCACGCCAACATCCGCCGCCTGCTGTCGGGGACCGAGCCCCGCATCGGTCAAAAATAGCGCCTAGCGTTCCGCGACCAGCACCCGGTTCGGGCGCGCCGCCCCGCGCGGCGGCGCGGCCATCGCCCGGGGCGGGCCGGCCTGCGTGAACGGCCCCTGATCCGCCGGCGCCCCGGGTGCGGGCATCACGGGTTCGGGCGTCGCGACCTCGGGGCCCACCACCGCATCGCCGGCCACCGCAGCTCCGGCCAGATGCCGCAGCGCCTCGGCCCCCCGCCGCGCCGAGACGGCGATCGAGATCAGCGCCAGGCAGGCCCCGGCCAGCAGGATCAACACGACCAGCCCCACCAGCCCCAGGAAGACCGGCATCGGCGGCACGCCCTCGGCCTGGCCGACCAGCACGGCCACCGCGCCCAGCAGGGCCAGCACCCCCAGCCCGAAGACGACCGCGACCAGCCGCCCGACCCATTGCATCACATCACCACCACCCATGACGGCTCCTCCTCGCCGGAATGTCCCGTGGGGGTGCCACCACGCGCGCCTCGGTTCAACCCGAAGCAACAGCGGCGCGCGTCACCTTCCCGTGCGCCAGAGCTTTCATCTTGGCCCAAATATCCCTCTGACCGGCCCAAGATCGCGGGGTTCGGCAGAGGCAGGGCGCCGCCCCGAAGCCCTCGCCGCAGCTCACCGGGTCAATAGGAGTATTCGTCGTAGATCCGCGACAGATCCCCGCCCCAGACGCCCTGATATTTCTCCAGCAGCTCGTCGGCGGGTACCTTGCCGCTGTCCACGCTTTCCTTCAGCGCATTGAGGAAATGCGTCTCGTCCGGCACCAGCCCGTCATTGCCGGACCGCGCGCGGGCCTTGAGGCCCCCTTCGGCGATGGCCAGCACCTCGCGGGCCAGATCGTGCATCTTCACGCCGCCGGCCTGCGCCTGCAGCCCGTCGCGGCCGGCGGCCACGCGCAGCCCCTCGCGGGTCTCGGCGTCCCAGCCCTTGACCAGATCCCAGGCCGCGTCCAGCGCGCCCTGATCATAGGTCAGCCCGACCCATAGCGCCGGCAGCGCGCATAGCCGCCGCCAGGGGCCACCATCGGCGCCGCGCATCTCGATGTATTTCTTGACCCGCGCCTCGGGGAAGACGGTCGTCATGTGATCGGCCCAGTCCGACAGGGTCGGCACCTCGCCCGGCAGGGCCGGCAGGCGACCGTTCAGGAAATCCCTGAAGCTCTGGCCCAGGGCGTCGATGTATTTCCCGTCGCGATAGACGAAATACATCGGCACGTTCAGCACGTAATCGACCCAGGCCTCATAGCCGAAGCCCTCCTCGAAGACGAAGGGCAGCATGCCCGTGCGCGCGCCGTCCAGGTTCTGCCAGATATGCGCCCGCCAGGATTTCATCCCGTTGGGCTTGTTGTCCAGGAAGGGCGAATTGGCGAAAAGCGCGGTCGCCACCGGCTGCAAAGCCAGCGCCACGCGCATCTTCTGCACCATGTCGGCCTCGGAGGCGAAGTCCAGGTTCACCTGCACGGTGCAGGTCCGGTACATCATCTGCGTGCCCAACGTGCCCACGCGCCCCATGTAGTCGGTCATCAGCCGATAGCGCCCCTTGGGCATCATCGGCATGTCGGAGGCCGCCCATATGGGCGCCGCGCCCAAGCCGATGAAGCCCGCGCCGATGTCATGGGCCACGGCCTCGACCTCGGCCAGATGGCCGTTCACCTCGTCGCAGGTCTGGTGGATCGTCTCCAGCGGCGCGCCGGACAGCTCCAGCTGCCCGCCCGGCTCCAGGCTGACATTGGCGCCGTCGCGCTCCAGCCCGATCAGCTTGCCCGCCTCCAGCACCGGGGTCCAGTTGAAGCGGTCGCGCAGCCCCTCCAGCATCGCCGTGATCGACACCGGCCCCTCGTAGGGCAAGGGCATCTTGCCCGCATCGTCATAGCCGAACTTCTCGTGCTCGACACCGATGCGCCAGTCGGCCTTGGGCTTTTCGCCGCTGGCGATATAGGCGGCCAGCTGGTCGCGATGTTCGATGGGGCCGCCGCCCTGCTGGGGTATGGACATGGGGCAGAGGCCTTTCTTGCGTTTCGGTCGGCCACAGGTGGCAATGCCCGCCGGTCAAGTCAAGCCGCGTCAGACCGGCCTGCGCCAAACGGTGCGCATCGCCTCGCCCTGATCGGCCACCTGCGCCAGCGCCGCCGAGACGGTGCCCATGTGCAAGCCGGGCAGTGCGGTGAAGGCATCGGCCAGCGCCGAGGCGCCCGCCGCATCGACGGGGATCAGCAGGGCCTCGGCCGTCTGGCTGCGCAGCCGCCAATGCACGCGGCCCTCGAGGCGCAGCAGGCGGATCTCGACCAAGTCGCGCAGCGGGATCTCGCCGCCCATCTCGGTGGCGCCGTAATAGCGGATCGCGCCCTCGACGATCTCGACCACGCCCGGCGCCCCCACGGGACGCCGGAACGGCCCCCGCCGCAGCGCCCCGAGCGCCAGGCTGCCGCCGACCAGCGCCACCGCCACGCCGAGCGCGGCAAAGAACCAGCCGCCCCAGAAGGCCACCCACAGGCCGAACAGTGCCAGCCCCGCAAAAACCAGCAGTTCGGCATTCGCGCGCAGCATCGCCTGCAGGCGGGGCCGGATCATGGCCGCGCGGCCGCAAGGACGGGGCGCCGGGCGCTCACCACCGGGCCAGCGAGTCTTCGTCGTCGGTCTTGGCCGCCACCCATCGCGCCGCGCCGTCCTGGCCGATCTCGCGCTTCCAGAAGGGGGCGCGGGATTTCAGCCAGTCCATCAGGTAATCCGCCGCCTCGAAGGCCGCACGGCGGTGGCGGGCGGCGGTGGCCACCATCATGATCGGCTGGCCCGTCGCGATGCGGCCATGGCGATGCACGATGCGCCAGTCACAAAGGCCGAAGCGGGCGGCGGCGGCCTGCCCGTAATCCGTCAGCGCGCGCTCGGTCATGCCGGGATAATGCTCGATCTCCAGCGCGGCCAGGCTGCCGGTGTCGTCGCGCACAAGGCCGGTGAAGGTCACCACGGCGCCCGCCCCCGCGCCAAAGCCCGCAAGCTCGGTGGCCAGATCAAAGGGCGCGGTCTGGACCCGGGCCGACATGAGGCCTCAGCCGCCGGTCATCGGGGGAAAGAAGGCCACCTCGCGCGGCTGCCCCAGGGGCGCGTCCAGATCGGTCAGCTGCTGGTCCACGGCGCAGCGCAGCGCGGCCATGTCGGCGAAGGCCGCCGCATGGCCATCGGACCGGGCGGCCAGCTCGGCCACCAGATCGCGGGGCGTCCGCGCGTCGCTGGTCACCGTCTCGCGCGGATGGCCCACGCGCTCGCGCAGAGCGGCGAAATACAGGATCTCAATCGTCATGGCCCGGATCCTTCAGGAAGGGCCGCGCCTTGACGAAGTAATCCCAGCCCGTCCAGGCGGTCAGCGCCGCCGCGATCCAGATCAGCGTCAGCCCGGCATAGGTGGCCAGCGCCGCCCAGCTGCCCGACCAGACCAGCCCCGTCTCGCCCACGCGGGGGGCGTGGCCGTGTTCGACATAGGCCAGCCCCGTCGCCAGGAACAGGACCGAGATCGCGACCATCTGCAGCGTCGTCTTCCACTTGGCCAGATTGGTCACGGCCAGCATGCGCGACTTGTCGCCCAGGAATTCGCGCAGGCCCGACACGAAGACCTCGCGGAACAGGATCACCGTCACCGGCAGGATCAGCCAGGGGTTCATGCCGGAATAGCCGGTGATCACGACCAGCGCGATCACCACCATCGCCTTGTCGGCGATCGGGTCCATGGCGGCGCCGAAGCGGCTCTCCTGCTTCCAGGCGCGGGCCAGGTAGCCGTCGAACCAGTCGGTGATCGCCGCCAGCAAGAACAGTGCCAGCGCCGCCCAATCCGCCCAAGGCCGATGGAAATACAGGAACATCAGCGGCACGCCCGGGGCGGCCAGCAGACGAAGAAGGGTCAGAAGATTGGGAAGGTTCCAGCGCATGGGGGCACGCTAGTCGCTGTCGCCGCGCTTGGAAAGGGGGGATGCCGCCGCCCGCCCGTGCCCCCCGAAACCGTGACCGATCCCCGATGCCCCGGTCCGCAGGCCGGCACCGCTCGCTTCGGTTCCCCCTGCATTGGTCCCGAAATATCCCGGGGGTCCGGGGGCTGGCCCCCGGCTTTGGGCATGTCCAGCCACCCCTCACCCCCGGGGATTGAAGTGATCATGCACCCTCTGCGCCATCGCGGCCGAGATGCCGGGCGCGGCCAGCAGGTCGGTCAGGCCCGCGCGGCTGACCGCCTTGGCGCTGCCGAAATGGGTCAGCAGCGCGCGCTTGCGGGCCGCCCCGATGCCCGCGATCTCGTCCAGGGGATTGGCCATCACAGCCTTGGCGCGCTTGGCGCGGTGGGTGCCGATGGCCCAACGATGCGCCTCGTCACGCAGGCGCTGGACGAAATACAGCACCGGGTCGTTCATGCGCAGCGCGAAGGGCCGCTTGCCGGGGCGGTGGAACTCCTCCTTGCCGTGGTCGCGGTCCTGGCCCTTGGCGACGCCGATCATCGGGATGTCCTCGACGCCCAGCTCGGCCATGATCTCCTCGACCGCGCTCACCTGGCCCGCGCCGCCGTCGATCAGCAGCAGGTCGGGCCAGGCCTCGGTCTGGCGGTCGGGATCCTCCTTCAGCAGGCGCTGAAAGCGGCGCATCAGCACCTCCTTCATCATGCCGAAATCGTCGCCCGGCGTGATCTCGGTGCCCTTGATGTTGAACTTGCGGTACTGGTTCTTGATCCAGCCCTCGGGGCCCGCGACGATCATGCCGCCGACCGCGTTGGTGCCCATGATGTGGCTGTTGTCATAGACCTCGATCCGGCGCGGCGCGACCGGCAGATCAAAGGCCTCGGCCAATCCCTCCAGCAGCCGGGCCTGGGTCGCGCTTTCCGACATGCGCCGCGCGAGGCTCTCGCGGGCATTGCGCAGGGCATTGGTCACCAGGTCGGATTTCTCGCCGCGTTGGGGCACCAGCACCTCGACCCGGCGCCGCGCGCGGTCCGAGAGGATGTCGGCGGCCAGTTCCGGATCCTCGGGCGCATGGGACAGCAGGATCTGTCGCGGTGGCGGCTTGTCGTCGTAGAACTGCACGAGGAACGCCTGCATGACCTCGTCCGGGCTTTCCGCCCCGCCGAGGCGCGGATAGAAATCGCGGTTCCCCCAGCTTTGGTTGCCGCGGATGAAGAAGACCTGCACGCAGGCCTGCCCGCCTTCCATGTGCAGGGCCACGATATCGGCCTCGGCCACGCCCTTAGGGTTGATGGCCTGCACCGACTGCACGGCGGTCAGCGCCTTGATGCGGTCGCGCAACGCGGCGGCGCGTTCATATTCCATCTGTTCGGCGGCCTTGGCCATCTCGGCGGCCAGATCGGACTGGATGGTGGTCGTCTTGCCCTGCAGGAAACGCTCGGCATCGCTGACCAGCGCGTTGTAGTCGGGTTCGGTGATCCGCCCCACGCAGGGCGCGCTGCAGCGCTTGATCTGGAACAGCAGGCAGGGGCGGGTGCGCGACTCGAAGGTGCTGTCGGTGCAGTTGCGCAGCAGGAAGACCCGCTGCAGCTGCGTCAGCGTGCGGTTCACCGCGCCTGCGCTGGCGAAGGGGCCGTAATAGTCGCCCTTTTCGGACTTCGCGCCGCGGTGCTTCTTGATCTGCGGAAAGCCGTGGGACTTGGCCACCAGAATGTTGGGGAAGGACTTGTCGTCGCGCAGCAGCACGTTGTAGCGGGGCTTCAGCTGCTTGATCAGGTTCTGCTCCAGCAGCAGGGCCTCGGTCTCGGTGCGGGTGGTCAGGAACATCATGCTGGCCGTCTCGCGGATCATCCGCGCGATGCGCCCCGAATGCCCCGAGGGGCGGGCATAGTTCGACACCCGCGCGCGCAGGTCGCGCGCCTTGCCGACATAGAGGACGGCCTGGGACGCATCCAGCATCCGGTAGACGCCCGGGCTGGCGTCGAGGGTCTTGAGGTAGTCCTGGATCAGGGCGTGGCCGGTTTTCTGGGTCATGTCTTTCAGAGTGGTGATTCTGGCCCCTCGCTGCAAGTTCCGGGGACCGGACGCAAGCAGGAAGCTTTCCACCAAACCTGTGGATAAGCCTGTGGGCGAGCTGTGGGGAGAGGGGTGGTCGGCCAGCAATCGTTACAGTTCCGTGACCTTGCCCAATATTAAGGCATATCTAAAGGACTTTGATTTTGCTGGAAAATTTATATCCACTTTAGGGGCTGGACGGAAAAACCTTGCAGAATCCGCGCCTTGTCCACGGTCCCTGCGGTGCGTGGACAAGACGCCGCGCCGCCTGCCGTAACGTGCGTCAGCCGCGCTCCAGCATGTCGGGGGTGCGCCATGCCAGATGCTGGCCACCGTCCACGCAGATCAGCTGCCCGGTCACCGCCCGCGCGTCCAGCAGATAGGCCAGGGCCTGGGAGATGCCTTGCGGATCGCTGCCCCGGCCCAGCACCGTCGCGGCGCGTTGGGCGGCGAAATGATCCGCGCTTTGCCGGGTGCCGATCAGGGTCGGGCCGGGTCCGATCGCGTTCACGCGGATGTCGGGGGCCAGTCCCTGCGCGGCGGTACGCGTCAGCGACCACAGCGCCGCCTTGGCCAGCGAATAGGTCATGAATTCGGGCGTGGGCTTCAGCACCCGCTGATCGACCATGTTGACGACCAGAGCCTGCGCCTGCGGCTCGCCATTCTCGTCGGGAACGGCATTGGGGGCCTGGGCGGCGAAGGCCTGGATCAGCTGGAAGGGGGCGCGGAGGTTCGAGCCCAGATGGCGGTCCCATCCCGCCATGGTGGCGCTGCGGATCGTGTCATGCTCGAAGATCGAGGCGTTGTTCACCAGCACCGTCAACGGCCCCATCGCTTCTGCCACCCGCGGCACCAGCGCGGCGGCGGCATCGGCGTCCAGCAGGTCGGCCTGAAAGACCTGCGCCCGCACGCCCAGGGCCTGCGCCTCGTCGGCCGTGTCCTCGGCGGCCTTGGCCGAGCCCGCATAATGGATGGCGACGTCATGACCCTGACGCGCCAGTTCCAGCACCATGGCGCGTCCAAGCCGGCGGGCGCCGCCGGTGACCAGCGCCGTGCCCCTCACAGCAGCACCCAGGCATAGGTGCCATAGGCCAGCACGAAGACCGCGCCCACGATCCGCGTCAGGCTGAGGCTGCGGAACAGGAACGGGGCCAGCAGCAGCGAGGATCCCAGCATGACCCACAGGTCCAGCCGCAGCATCTCGGGCGGGACGGTCAGCGGCGCCACCACGGTGGTGATGCCCAGGATCGCCAGGATGTTGAAGATGTTCGAGCCGACGACATTGCCAAGCGCCATGTCCGCCCGCCCCCGCAGCGCCGCCGCGACCGAGGCCGCCAGTTCCGGCAGCGAGGTGCCGATGGCCACCAGCGTCAGGCCGATCACCGTCTCGCTGATGCCGAACTCGCGGGCGATCACGGTCGCCCCGGTCACCAACAGGTTGGCGCCGATCGGCAGGGCGATCAGCCCGGCCACCAGCCAGAAGATGATCTTGCCCCAGCCCGCGCCCAGGGCCGCGCCCTCCAGTTCGCCGGGCTCGGCGCGCCCGGTGGTCAGCTGGCGCCACAGGACCGCGCCCAGGGCCAGCAGCAGGATGATCCCCTGCAGGCGCCCGATCTCTCCGGCGAAGGACAGCGCGATCAGAAGGACCGAGGCGCCGATCATCATCGCCCAGCTTTCGCGCAGGTCGTGCCCCTTGGTCACGATGACCGAGATCAGCGCCGTCACCCCCAGGATCACCAGCACATTGGCGATGTTGGAGCCGACGACATTGCCCATCGCGATGCCGCTGGAGCCCTGCAGCGCTGCCGACAGCGAGACCAGAAGTTCGGGCGCCGAAGTGCCGAAGGCCACCACGGTCAGGCCCACCACAAGGGGCGTCATGCCCAGTTTCAGCGCCAGATTGACCGCGCCCCGCACCAGCAGGTCGCCGCCCAGCACCAGCAGGGCCAAGCCGCCCAGCACCAGCAGAATCTCATTTATCACGTCGTCCGACCCCGAAAATCTTCTTCAACATGCGCCGGGCGCCGGGACCGCCCAGAAGGGCGATGACGATCATGACCAGCAGGAACAGGACGATGACGCGCAGGCTCATCCCCGGGTTCCAAAGCGCTGGAAGGCGGCGCGGTCTTCGGCGGCATCCAGCAGCGCCTCGGCGGAGAGCCCGAGGCGGCGCAGCAGGGGCCGGCGCATGCCGTGGACTTCGAAGCGGATCTTGTCGCCGTAAAGCGCCTTCAGCTTGGGCACCGGATGGGCGATGCCATCGGCCAGCCCAAGACGCACGGCCTCGCGCCCGGCCCAGAAGGCGCCGGTGAACAGGTCCTGATCGATGGCCAGCCGCGCCCCGCGCCGGGACCGGACATGATCCTTGAAGGCGGCGTGGATGGGTTCCAGGATCGTGTGCAGCCGGGCGACATCCTCGGGCGATTGCGGGCGGAACGGGTCCAGCGTCGATTTGGATTCCCCCGCCGTATGCACCCGCCGCTCGATCCCCCATTTGTCGATCAGCTCGTGAAAACCGAAACCGGCCGAGATCACCCCGATCGAGCCCAGGATCGAGCTATCATCGGCCCAGATGTCATCCGCCGCGCAGGCCAGCCAGTAGCCGCCCGAGGCCGCCACATCCTCGACAAAGGCATGGACGGGGGTTTTCGTCTCCTCCGCCAGCCGCCGGATCCGGGCGGCGATCAGCGAGGACTGCACCGGCGATCCGCCCGGAGAGTTGACGATCAGCGCCACCGCCAGGGGCTTGCCGCGCTTGAAGGCGCGCTCGATCAGGGGGGCCAAGGCCGCGTCGTTCAGCCCGCCCCCCCGGCCCGATCCGCCGATGGTGCCGGACAGGCGAAGGACCGCAACGCGCGGCCGACGGGACAGAAGGCGGGAGATGAGGGGAATACGCATGGATCAGAGATAGGCGGAAGCCGGCCTTGTCACAAGCCGGACCCGCTGCGGCACAGCGATCAGCCGGGCACGGCGCGGATCGTGTCGCCCGGCAGGAAGGTCGGCGTCAGCGCGATGATCCGGTTCTCGGGCGCGACATCCTTGCCCGAGACCAGCCGCGCCGCACGCCGCCCCACATCGACGCGCCGGGCATCGGTGGTGGCCAGCCGGATCGGCAGCCCGTCCAGCAGATCGACCCCGTTGAAGCCCGCCAGCCCGATCCGGCCCGGAATGTCCATGCCCTTGTCCAGGCAGTGCAGTAGCCCACCCGCCCCGATCATGTCGTTCGAGAAATAGAGGAAATCCAGATCCGGCGCGCGGGTCAGGATGCGCTCGGTCAGCTCGCGGCCCTTCAGCAGGGACGATCCGCCCTGATAATATTCCCGCGCCTCCAGCTGCACGCCTTCCAGGGCCAGCCCCTCCTCGAAGCCCAGCAGGCGCTTGCGGGCACGGTGGTCCTCGGGCATGTGCGTGCCGACAAAGCCGATGCGACGATAGCCGGCGGCCAGGATCCGCGCCGCCATCTCGCGCCCGGCGCGGATATGCGAGATGCCTACCAGCGTGTCGATCCCCTCGCCGTCGACATCCATGATTTCGACCACCGGGATGCCCGAATTCTGCAGCATGGCACGGGCCGCACGGCTGTGTTCCAGCCCCGCCAGGATCACCCCCGTGGGCCGCCAGGACAGCATGTCGTACAGCACCATCTCTTCCCGCGCGGGGGAATAGTTGGTGACGCCGATCACCGGCTGCAGGCCGGTATCGTCCAGTTCGGCGGAAATCCCGCCCAGCACGTCGGGAAAGACCAGGTTCGACAGGGACGGGATGACCACCGCCACCAGGTTCACCCGCTGGCTGGCCAGCCCACCCGCGATCTTGTTGGGAACGTATCCCAGGGCCTTGGCCGCCGTCAGCACCTTTTCCCGCGTCGCCGCCGAGACATCGCCGCGGTTGCGCAGCACCCGGCTGACGGTCATCTCGGACACGCCCGACGCCTCGGACACGTCGCGAAGGGTCAGGGGACGACGGGCGCGGGTGGGGATCATGAGGGGGACGTTCCTGGCTTGTACCGATCGATGTTAGCGAAGGACAGGGATGCCCACAACCGCCGCCATCATCCCGGGCACAGACGCCCCGCCCGCGCGCCACCCGGCGCTTGCCAAACGCCCCATCGGGCCGGTAAAGATGCCGTGGCATGGCCCCGTGGCTCAACTGGATAGAGCAGCCCCCTCCTAAGGGGCAGGTTACTGGTTCGAATCCAGTCGGGGTCACCACGATGTTCCGTGGAGCCGGAGCGCAGGGGGGGATCTTCGGTCTTTCTCTGCCACGCCCCGAAATCGCCCTCGGAATGAGGGTCGCTCGGGACCGGGCGGCCTTCAGGAAACTCCGGCAGCGGACATGCGGCGTCGTTTCGAAGGACGCATGTCGGGCCGGCCTCCGATTGCGACCCGCGCCGGAGCGAACAGCCAGTTTTCGGTCGAAGACGTCCCTCCGCATGGATCCGAGGAACCCGGATGCATGTTGCCCGGGCCCGCAGGACATGTCTTGGCGCCGAAGATCGCTATGGGCCGCAGGCGGGCGCTCACGACATCACCGAGCGACTCCGGGCAGGCCCCATGTCGCCTGCCGCATCGCGCCGTCAGGGCCTGTTCGATCCCCGCTGACCGT
Source organism: Paracoccus gahaiensis (assembly GCF_005048225.1). Classification (GTDB taxonomy): domain Bacteria; phylum Pseudomonadota; class Alphaproteobacteria; order Rhodobacterales; family Rhodobacteraceae; genus Paracoccus; species Paracoccus gahaiensis. The sequence continues at coordinate 184,691 of NZ_SUNI01000002.1, read as the reverse complement.
CGCGTGCGGCGACACCCTGGACGGATTGATAGCTCCGGTGCCGACCCATGGGCCCGGTCGAGCTTCTGTCGACCGAGGTTTTCACGCTCTGGGCAAAGCTTGCGACGCCCGTCACGACCGCAAGCACGAGCGGCCCGACCAGAAGACCGAGAACGGCCCCTGCCGGTCCATGAACCAGCAGCCCGACAAGTGCCGTGAGGGCGGCGAAAGCGATGTGAGACTTCAGCGAGTGATCCATGGCCGAACCTTATGAAACTGATACGTTCAGCATAGAATGTAAAATTCCCGTCATGCAACCTTTACTTGCAGCCCTGCCGCTTTCGGCATCTCAGGGGAATCACGACTGAACCTTTGTTAGGCAGCGACAGATCCGTCTTCCAGCGCGGGACCCCCACCCCAAGCCGCCCCGCCGCCAAGCAAAAGGCCCGCAGCGCAGGATCTGCGCCACGGGCCGAATGTCGCGCTGCACGGGGCAGCGACGGGGATTATTCCTCGGCGGCCATCGCCTCGACCGAGATCGTCACCTGGACCTCGTCGGAGACGGCGGGGGCGAACATGCCCATGTTGTAGTCGCTGCGCAGCAGGGTGGTGGTGGCGTCGAAGCCCAGCCAGGGCTTGTTCTCCATCGGGTGGTTGCCCTGCTGGTTCAGGGTGGTGTCCAGCACGACCTCCTGCGTGACGCCGTTCAGGGTCAGGTCGCCGGTGATCATCGCGGTGGTGTCGCCGGTGACCTCGATGCCGGTCGAGACGAAGGTCACCTCGGGGGCGGCGCCTTCGGCCCCGAAGAAGTCGGGCGACTGGAAATGCTCGTCGCGGCCGGCGAAGCCGGTCATCAGCGAGGCCACGGGAAAGCTGGCCTCGACCGAGGAGGCAGCGGGATCCTCGGGGTCGAAGCTGATCTGGCCGGTGATGTCGCCGAACATGCCGGTCGTGGTCGAGAAACCCAGGTGGTTGTAGTCAAACACGATCTGGCTGTGCGAGGTGTCGAAGCTATAGGCCTGCGGCTCGGCCAGGGCAGCGCCGGCGACAAGGGCGAAGGCGGCGGTCAGGGCGGTGGTCTTGAGCATGGTCATCTCCTGTAAAGCTGCGCCCATCCTTGCCGGAACGGGCCCAGGGGGCAACTGGCGATGGGCGAACAGGGCCTGTCAGCCAGCGCACATCCCCGTCAGGGCCGCCTCAGCGGTCGGCGGTCAGGGCGACGGTCAGCTGGACCTCGAAGCCCACGGTCGATTCGTCGGCATAGCCCGCACCGATCTGCCAGTCGCGGCGGTCCATCACGGCCTGTCCCTGCATCCGCGCCACGCCCGCCTCGTCGATCTGCAGCGTGAAGGGCAGGGTCACGGGCGTCTGCTGGCCGCGCAGGGTCAGCGGACCCTCGGCCACATAGCCCTCGCCCTCGGGGCGGATGGTGCCTTCGAAGACGGCGGTGGGGTTGGTGGCGACATCGAAGAAATCCGAACCCTTGGCCTGATCGGTCACGGTGCCGATGGTGACGCTGTCCATGTTGATGGTCACGCGCACCTCGCCCGAGCCGCTGTCGGGATCGAAGGCGATCGCGGCGGTCCAGTCGGAAAAGCCGCCCTCGATCTGTGATCCCATCTGCACCACGGCAAAGCCCAGATCGCCCTCGGTCACCCGCCAGTCCGAGGCGGCCTGGTCCAGCACCGTGGCCGGGCCCGCGTCCTGCGGGCGCGTCACCACGGCATAGGCCGCACCCGCGCCAAGGACCGCCAGCGCGACCAGCGCGGGCATCAGGTGGCGGCCGGCCGCGCCCTGCCCCGCAGGCCGCCCGCGCGTCATCCGCGCCAGCACCCCGTCGCGGTCGATCAGCGCGTGCTTCAGCGCGCCCGCCACGTGCAGGGCGATCGAGCCGATCAGCATCCAGGCCAGGATGTGATGCACCCCCGCCATGGTCATCGACAGCGCGGGCGATTTCGGCACCAGCGGCAGGCCCTGCCCCAGGGGCCAGAGGATCGGGGCATAGCCATCGGTCGCGGCGTGTTCGATCCAGCCGGTGACGGGGACCAGCACCATCGCCCCATAGAGTGTCCAATGCACCGCCTCGGCCAGCAGCGTCTCGGCCCGGCGGTCGGGATGGACGGGGGCGGGGCGGGGTTGGCTGAGCGCCCATCCGATCCGCGCCAGCGCCACCGCCAGCGCCGCCAGCCCCAGGGTCTTGTGGACCGAGAAGACCTGCACCTTCAGCGCCATCGCCTCCAGCGGGATGCGTTCGGCCCAGAGGCCCAGGCCGATATTGGACAGGATCAGAAGCGCGGTCAGCCAGTGGAAGGTCCGGGTGACCGAGCCATAGCTGCGGGCGGTGTTGTGGCGCATGGGGGCCTCGTTCAGGTCTCTGGCGGGTCGCTGCCGCCGATCCTAGCGCCATTGCCGCCCGAAAGGCGACGGGTTCCGACGCACAGCGGCTGTGCGGCCCGTCACAGGGTGATCACCCGCCCCTCGGTCATCGCGGCCTGCGCGGCCTGCCCCATGCGCACGGCCCAGATCCCGTCCTGCAACGTCACCTCGGGGGTGCGGCGCTGCCCGCGCACCAGATCCAGGAAGCGCTGATGCTGGTAGAAGGTCGAGCCGTTGTGGTCGCCCGCCTCCAGCAGGGCCGGATCGACCGGGATGGCATGGACCTGCGGCCCCTTGGGATCGCGGGGCGAGACGACGACCTGCGCCACCGGGGCCGCGCCCAGATCCTCGGGCCAGAAGCGGGTCGGGCCGGGCACGAAGGCCTCGATCTTGCCGCGCGGGCCGACGGCGCTGATCTCCTCCTGCCAGCGCGCGCCTTCGGCGAACATGCACAGTTCCAGCATGGCGCGCACGCCCCCCTCGAACTCGACCGCGACATAGCCGTGGTCGAAGATGTCGGGGGTTTGGCCCCCGTGATCCTCGTCCAGATGGTTCAGCGCCTGCCCGCCCATGGCCATGATCCGCACCGGATCGGCGCCGATGGCCAGCCGCATCAAGTCGAAGAAATGGCAGCATTTCTCGACGAAGGTGCCGCCGGTATAGCGGTTGAAGCGGTTCCAGTGGTCGACCTTGGACAGGAAGGGATAGCGGTGCTCGCGGATCGTCAGCATGCGGATGCCGCCGGTGGCCTCGGGCGCCATGGCCAGCAGGCGGGCGACGGGGGGCATGTAGCGGTATTCCATCGCCACCCAGACCGGGGCGGGATAGCGGTCGGCGAAGGTCTGCACGGCGGCCAGATCGCGCGGATCGGTGAACAGCGGCTTTTCGACCAGCACCGGCAAGGGACGGCGGGCGGCGATGGCCTGCAACTGTTCGACATGGCGGAAGTTGGGGCTGGCGATCAGCAGGCAATCCAGATCGGGATCGGCCAGCAGCGCGTCGAAGCTGTCGACCAGCCGCGCGCGGGGCGCCAGCGCCGCGGCGCTGGCGCGCATGGCGGGGTCGGGCTCATAGATCGCGCCGATCGCGGTGCCGGGCAGCAGCGCGATGTTGCGCAGGTGTTCCTGGCCCATCATGCCGCAGCCGATCACGCCATAGGTGATCGTGCGCAGGCCCAGGGGCGCCATCGTGGTCATCGCAATCTCCTCAGATGAGGCGCTGGACATACAGCGCCCGTTCGGTGTCGTACCAGGTGCGGGAAAACTCGACCGCATGGGCCCCCTGCGCCCAGGACAGGCGGCGGATGAAGGCGGTCACCTGCCCCGGCGGGGGCGCGAAGGCGGGCGGCGCCCAGTCCGGCACGATGCCCAGGCCCACGCGATCCTCGGCCCGGGTGATCCACAGCTTCAGCGCGCGCTTGTAGGTCAGATACAGCGAATCCTGCACCATCTCGGGCGGGACCGCGCCCGCGCCCGCATCCAGCCAGATCTCCTCGACCGCGATGGGGACGTCGTCCAGAAAGCGCAGCCTGCGGAAGCGGGTGCCATGGTCCGAACTGCCATAGGCGGGCTGGTCCGCGTCCTTGGGCAGGCGATCGACCGACAGGATGCGCGCGCGCGGCAGGCCCCCGCCGCCCACCGCATGTTCCAGCCGGAACATCGAATAGACCGCCCGCGTCGGCCCGCCCGCGCGCACATAGTTGCCCGATCCCTGGCGGCGCTCCAGCAGGCCCTGCTCCTCCATCTCGGCCAGGGCCTTGCGCAGGGTGCGCACGGTGGTGGCATGGGCGGCGGCCATCTCGCGTTCGGGGGGCAGGCGCTGGCCATCGACCAGCCGGCCCGCGGCGATGTCGCGAATCATCATCTCGGCGATCTGCAGATGAATCGGCAGCGCGTCGCTGCGATGGTCGCCCGGTTCGGCCACGATGCTCCCCGCCCAAAAATTGATGCACCATTGATTTACATCATGGACAGGGCTATGCAAAGGGAAATCCGGCGCTGTCCTGGGAGGAAATCATGACCGTCGTTCCCGTCACCTCGGCCGATCTGAGCGAGGTCGAGGTCGCCTGGTTCTCGGCGCTCTGTTCGGACGATTACCGCCATCTGGGCGTGCCCGACGGGTCGCTGCGGTCGTCCTGGGCGCATTGCTCGGCAATCGTCAGGGCGGCCGAATCGCAGGGCTTCGGCAACATCCTGTGCCCGTCCTCCTATCAGGTGGGTCAGGACACCTTGTCCTTCGTGGCGGGCTGCGCGCCCATCACCGACCGCATCAACCTGCTGGCCGCGATCCGCTGCGGCGAGATGCAGCCGATCATGCTGGCCCGCACCATCGCCACGCTGGATCACATGCTGCAGGGCCGTCTGACGCTGAACGTCATCAGCAGCGATTTCCCCGGAGAGACCGCGCCCAGCCCCTTCCGCTATCAGCGCTCGCGCGAGGTGGTCGAGATCCTGAAGCAGGCCTGGACGCAGGACCGGATCGATTATCACGGGCAGGTCTACGACTTCACCGATGTGGCGACCGATCCGGCGCAACCCTACCAGACCGGGGGGCCGATGCTGTATTTCGGGGGTTATTCCCCCGATGCGCTGGACCTTTGCGGGCAGCATTGCGATGTCTACCTGATGTGGCCCGAAAAGACCGAGGATATCGCCGACCGGATGCGCGCCGCCCATGCGGCGGCTGACAAATACGGTCGCACGCTGGATTACGGCTTTCGCGCCCATGTGATCGTACGCGACACCGAGGCCGAGGCCCGCGACTATGCCCGCGATCTGGTCAGCCAGCTGGACGACGACCAGGGCCGCGCGATCCGCGAGCGGGCGCTGGATTCCGGCTCGCTTGGCGTCAGCCGCCAGGCCCGCAACCGCGAGTTGGCGGATCTGGAGGGCTATATCGAGCCGAACCTGTGGACCGGCGTGGGCCGGGCGCGGTCCGGCTGCGGCGCGGCCATCGTGGGGTCCACCGATCAGGTCCTGACCAAGCTGGAGGAGCTGCAGAAGATGGGCATCCGCGCCTTCATCCTGTCCGGCTATCCCCATCTGGACGAGGCCGACCATTTCGGCAGCCGCGTGCTGCCGCAGATGCGGACCTGCCAGCTGAACCGCGTGCAGGGCCGCGTCCCTGATACCACCCCCTCAACGCCCCTGGGCACCGGCGAAAGGCGCTGATGATGAACCGCGTGACCCTGACCGAGGATCTGAGCCTGTCGCGGCTCGTCTATGGCATGTGGCGGATCGGCGACGATCCGGACACCAGCCCGGCCCATGTGCAGGCCAAGGTCGAGGCCTGCCTGGCCCAGGACATCACCACGATGGATCAGGCCGACATCTATGGCGGCTACACCGCCGAAGGCATCCTGGGCGACGCCCTGCGCGCCGCGCCCGGCCTGCGCGACCGGATCGAGATCGTGACGAAATGCGACATCGTCGCGCCGATGGGCAAATACTCGGATGCGGCCTGCAAGCATTACGACACTTCGGGCGACCATATCCGGACCTCGGTCGAAAATTCGCTGCGCGACATGGGCACGGACCGGATCGACCTCTTGCTGATCCACCGCCCCGATCCGCTGATGGACCCCGACGACACCGGCGCCGCGCTGGACGGGCTGATCGCCAGCGGCAAGGTGCGCGCGGTGGGCGTGTCGAACTTCCGCCCCTGGGACGTGGACCTGCTGCAGGGCTCGATGCAGGCGCCGCTGGTCACCAACCAGATCGAGATCTCGCTGGCCGCGACCGCGCCCTTCACCAATGGCGATCTGGCCTTCCACCAGCGCCGCCGCGACGTCGTCATGGGCTGGTCGCCCTTGGGCGGCGGACGGCTGATGACGGATCAGGGCCCGCTCGGGCAGGCGCTGGACGCGATGGCGCAGGTCTTCGGGGTGGACCGGTCGGCGGTGGCGGTGGCGTTCCTCTTGCGCCACCCGGCGCGGATCCTGCCGGTGCTGGGCACCAATTCGCTTGCGCGGATCGCCCGGATCGCAGATGCCGGACGGGTCGATCTGAGCCGCGTCCAGTGGTTCCAGCTTTACCAAGCCGCCCTCGGGCAAGAGGTGCCATGACGCAGGCCACGCCGCTCAGCTTCGTTCCCGACCCGCAGAACGGGCGGCTGCTGCGCGACGCCTTCGGGCGCTTCGCGACCGGCGTCACCGTGGTCACCGCCGCCAGCCCCGAGGGCTGCGCCGCGATGACAGCCAACAGCTTCTCGTCGATCTCGATGGACCCGCCGCTGGTGATGTGGTCGCCCGCGCGGGCCAGTTCGCGCCTGCCGGATTTCGCGCGGGCCGCGCATTTCGCCATCCATGTCCTGTCCGCCGACCAGGCCGACCTGGCCTGGGCGGTGGCGCGCAACCGCAATGCGCTGGACGAGGCCGGGCTTGCGCGCAACGCGCAGGGCGTGCCGGTGCTGGACCGCTGCCTGGCGCGGTTCGACTGCGCGCAGTTCGACATGCACGAAGCGGGAGATCACGTGATCATCCTGGGCCGCGTGCTGCATGCGCTGGTCAGCGAGGGCGCGCCGCTGGCCTTCTATGGCGGGCGCGTCGCCGGCATCGCGCCGGCCTGAACAATCGGTGCCGGGCGGGGTGAGGCGCACCGGCACTGCAAGACTGGGCACCGCAAGACTGGCACCGCAAGACGGGCGCTGCGACTGCACATGGGGGGAGAGGGCCGGATGAGCCTGCTACATGCCGTGATCCGGCCATTGTCCTGGATTAACGACCATCTGCTGCGCGCGGGACGCGCGGTGGGCATCCTGGCCATCGCGGTGATGGTCGCGGTGACCATCGCGCAGGTCGTCGCGCGCTATGGGCTGAACAGCGCGCTGGCCTGGCCCGACGAGGCCGCGCGGTTCTGCATGCTGTGGATGACCGGGCTGATGGCGCCCACGGCCTTTCGGCGCGGCGGCTTCGTGGCAATCGACATGATCCCCGCGCTGCTGCCCGCCACGCTGGCCCGCATCCTGAACCTGCTGCTGCTGGGCCTGTCGCTCTTGGTGCTGGTCGTGGCCGTCCAGATCGGCTGGCGCGAGGTCACCGGCCTTGGCGGTCGCTTCGCCAGCGCGTCGCTGTTCATCCCCACCTCGGTCGATTTCAGCAGCTGGTACCGGGTGCCGCGCGGATGGATGATGGCCTCGATCCCGGTGGGGCTGGTCCTGCTGATCTCGGTCAATGTGGAACTGATCCTGCGCACCCTGGCCGATCTGGCGGGGGTGCGGGACCTGCCGCCGATCGAGGGGCTGGATCCCGGCCTGAGGGGGGCGGAATGATGGCGCTGATCTGGTTCCTGCCGCTGTTCCTGGTCTTCCTGATGGTCGGCCTGCCGGTCGTGTTCGGCATGCTGGCCGCCCCCGGCCTGATCCTGTGGCTGAACGGGCAGGAGCGCGACCTGACGCTTCTTTACCGCAACCTCTACAACGGGATGGACAGCTTTCCGCTGATGGCCATCCCCTTCTTCATGCTGGCCGGAGAGCTGATGAACCGCGGCGGCATCACCCTGCGGCTGGTCGAGTTCGCCCAAGCGCTGATGGGCCATTTCCGGGGCGGGCTGGCGCATGTGAACATCCTGTCCTCGATGCTGTTCGCGGGCCTGTCCGGCTCGGCGGTGGCCGATACCTCGGCCCTTGGGTCCATGCTGATCCCGGCGATGGAGAAGCAGGGCTATACCCGCCGCTTCGCCGCCGCGATCACCGCGGCCAGCTCGGTCATCGGGCCGATCATCCCGCCCTCGGGGATCATGATCATCTATGCCTATGTGATGGGCGAAAGCGTCGCCGCGCTGTTCCTGGCGGGCATCGTGCCGGGCATCCTGGTGGGTCTTGGCCTGATGGCGGTCGTCAAGCTGATGGCCGACAAGTACGACTTTCCCATCGCCGCCCGCCGCCAGACCTGGCCGGAACGCGGCCAGGCCAGCCTGAAGGCCTTCTTCCCGCTGATGACCCCGGTCATCATCCTGGGCGGCATCCTGGGCGGCATCTTCACGCCGACCGAGGCGGCGGCGGTGGCGGCGGTCTATGCGCTGATCATCAGCCTGTTCGTGCTGCGCACCATGAAGGTCGCCGACCTGCCCGACGTGCTGGGCCGGGCCGCGCTGACCTCGGCCGTGGTGCTGCTGCTGGTGGGCGCGGCCATGTCGTTCAAGACGGTCGTATCGCTGTCGCAGACGCCGCAGATGATGGCCGACTGGATCCTGACGCTGACCGCCAATCCGCTGCTGCTGCTGTTGATGATCAACATGCTGCTGTTCGTCGTCGGCATGTTCCTGGATGCGGGCCCGGCGATCATCATCCTGGCGCCGATCCTGGGCCCGGTCTTCACCGGCATGGGGGTGGACAGCGTGCATTTCGCCATCATCATGTGCGTCAACCTGACGGTGGGGCTGGCGACGCCGCCCATGGGGCTGGTGCTGTTCGTGGCCTCGGCCGTATCGGGCGAGAAGGTCATGACCATCGCCCGCGCCATCCTGCCGTTCCTGGCCGTCGAGGTCTTCGTGATCTTCCTGATCACCTATGTCCCGGCCATCTCGCTGACCATTCCGCGCCTGACCGGCTTTGCGGATTAAGACCACCTAGGGAGGATACCATGCTGAAACCCGCACTGACCCTGGCCGCCGCGCTGATGCTGGCCGCCCCGGCGATGGCGCAGGACTATACCCTGCGCGCCGTCGCCAATTCCAACGAGAACGACGAGGATTACGACGGCCTCCAGGTCTTCAAGTCCCATGTCGAGGCGGCCTCGAACGGCGCCATCGCCGTCGAGATCTTCATGGGCACGCAGCTGTGCTCGAACGGCGCCGAATGCCTGCAGGGCGTGGCCGACGGGTCGATCGACGTCTACATCTCGACCTCGGACGGGGCGGCGGGGCTGTTCCCCTATCTGCAGGTGCTGGACCTGCCCTATATCATGGCCGACGACCGCGTGGCCGAACGCGTGCTGTCGGGCGATTTCACCCGCACCCTGCGCGACATGGCGCTGGCCGACAGCGGCGACATGCTGCGGCTGATGACCATCGGCAATACCGGCGGCTGGCGCAACTTCGCCAATACCGAGCGCCGCATCCAGACGCCCGCCGACCTGTCGGGGCTGAAGATGCGCACCGTGGTCGCCGACCTGCCGCAGGAGCTGGTGCGCGCGCTGGACGCCTCGCCCACGCCGATCCCCTGGGCCGAGCTGTTCACCTCGCTGCAGACCAATGTGGTCGAGGGCACCGCGAACGGCATCACCGACATCATGTCCATGCGCTTCCCCGAGGCCGGGCTGCAATACCTGACGCTGGACGGGCATGCCTATATGGGCGCGATGTGGTGGATGTCGAACGAGACCTTCATGGCCATGCCCGAGGACATGCGCGCCATCGTCGTCGACGGCTTCTACCAGCTGCAGCAGGCGACCTTCGCCTCGCCCAAGCGCAAGTCCATCGCCGCCTACGAGGAGTTCACCGCCGGCGGCGGCGAGGTCTATGTGCCCACCGCCGAGGAACGCGCCGCCTTCACCGAGGCCGCGGCCCCGGTCTATGACTGGTTCACCGGCAGCGTGGATGGCGGAGAGGAGATCCTGGCCACCTTCCGCGAGGCGGTGTCCCAGGCCGAGACCGAGCTGGCCGACGAGCGCGCCCGCGACATCCAGTGACCCCGGGCGGGGGCCGTCATGGCCCCTGCCAACCCTTCAGGGCGACCCTCGCCGCCCACCCTTCCGATCTGATCCGGGATGCCGATGCCCCTGCCCCGCCTTGCCCAGTTGCCCGACCGCGCCCGCCTGCTGGCGCCGGGCCTGATGCTGGCGGTGACGGTCGCGATGGCGGCGCAGTTCCTGTCCAGCCATTACGGCGCCCCGGTCATGCTGATGGCGATCCTGCTGGGGATGCCGCTGCACGGGCTGGCCGAGGACAGCCTGGCCGGGCCGGGCATCGACTTTGCCGCGCGCGGGCTTCTGCGGATCGGGGTGGCGCTGTTGGGGCTGCGCGTGTCGCTGGACATGGTGGCGGCGATCGGCTGGCCCTTCGTGGGACTGCTGGCCCTGTCCATCGGCGCGGTGATCCTGGCCTCGGTCGCGCTGGCCCGACGGGTCGGGCAGGACCGCGCCTTCGGGCTTCTGACCGGCGGATCGGTGGCGATCTGCGGCGCCTCGGCGGCGATGGCCATCGCCTCGGTCCTGCCCGCGCGCGAGACGACCGAGCGCGACCTGTCCTTCACCGTCATCACCGTCACCGCCCTGTCGACGGTGGCGATGATCATCTATCCGATGCTGGCCTCGGCTTTGGGGCTGGACCCGCACCAGACGGGCCTGTTCCTGGGCGGCACGATCCACGATGTGGCACAGGTCGTGGGCGCGGGCTATTCCGTGTCCGACGAGACCGGCGATCTGGCCACGGTGGTCAAGCTGATCCGCGTGACCCTGCTGGCTCCGGTGGTGCTGATCGCGGCGCTGGTCCTGCGTCGCGCCAGTTCCGGCACGCAGACCCGCCCGCCGCTGCTGCCGGGCTTCGTGCTGGCCTTCCTGATCCTGGCGGCGGCCAATTCGGCGCATGTCGTGCCCGGGGTGGTGGTGGACGCGGCCTCGACCCTGTCGCGGGCGCTGCTGGTCGCGGCGGTGGCGGCGGTCGGCATGAAGACCTCGCTGGTGCGGCTGGCCAAGGTGGGGCCTGCCGCCATCGGCATGCTGCTGGTCCAGACCGCCGCGCTGGCCGCGCTGATCGCCACCCCGCTGCTGCTGGGGCTGGTCTGAGCGCGCCCTGCCGGACATGAAAAAACCGGGCGCGGGGCCCGGTTCTTCCGTGTCGTCGGCCAGTCAGGCTCAGCCTTCGACGTCTTCATTGTCGGACGTGCCATCCGTCTCGGCGCCGCCATCCTCGTCCTGACCGGTCTCGCCGGTCATGGGAACGGTGGACTCCGCAGGGATCGTCTCGGCGACGGGATCGGTCTCTTCCCCATCAATCGAGCCGGTGGGTTCATCCAGCACCACGTCATCCTGACCGCTGAAGTCGGTCGATTGGGGCGTCTCGGACATCGGCTCGTCGCCATCGGTCGAGGCCGTCGTGTCGACCATGTCCGTCCCGGTGGCCGGGGCCTGCCCCATCGGCTCGACGCCGTCGACCATCATCAGGGTGCCGTCGACGGGGCTGAAGACCATCTCGGTCGGCACACCGCCGCGCTCGGCGGCGACGGTCAGCGCCTCATCGGTGCGCACGACCACCACGTTCTCGTAGCCTTGGGCGACGATCTCGGCGGCCACCGCCTCGTCGGTCTCGACCGTCGTCAGGGTCGGGAAGTCGACTTCCTCCATCGTGGTCATGCCGGCAGGTGCCTCGGTGGTGGCGGTCTGCGCGAAGGATGCGGTGGCCATCAGGGTGGCCAGAATGGCGGCCTTGCCACCCAGCTTCAGCGTCTCGACGGGATGGGTCATTGCTGTCTCCAGTCCATTGTTCGGGGCGCGGCATCGGTGCCGCAGATGATCGAACAACCGGGGCCCGACCCGCAAAGTTCAATCACGAAACGATGACCCCCCGTGTCCTGCCCCAAGGCGTTGACCCGCCGACATGATTTGCCCGCACCCGATCACGCGACTGATCAAGCGATCGTGCGGGGACCGGAGCGCGTCACACCCCTTGGTGGCTGCTCTCCGCTTGGCCGACCCCCGCCGGAAATGCCGGTTCCGGCGGGGTTTCGCTGTCTGGATGCCGAAGGGGCCCCGGCCTCTGGGCATTCCCAAAGCGCCGGGTCTAGCAAGGGCGCATCGCCGCCCGGCCTGGAAACCGGGAGGCTGCCACGACCAGACAAAGATGGAGACATGACCATGATCCGCAGCATCGCGATTGCCTTGGGCCTGACCCTGACCCCCGCCGCCGTCCTGGCCCAGGAGGCCGGCACTCCGGCTCCGGCCGTGCAGGAGCCCGACACCGGCGCCACCTACGAGGCCGCCCGCAACCAGCTGGGCATCCTGCAATATTGTCAGGATCAGGGCTTCACCGGCGCCGAGGCCGTCGCGGCCCAGACCCAGCTGATCGGGCTGCTGCCCGAGGGCGACACCACCGCCGGCACCGCTGCCGAAGAGAAGGGGGTCGAGGGCATGGTGGCCGTGGGCGAGGCAGAACTGTCGCTGGCCGACGCCGCCGAAAGCCAGGGCAATACCGTCGAGATCACCTGCCAGCAGATCGAGGCGGCGGTGAACGAGGTCGCTCCCTCCCTGCCCGCCGGCTGATCGAGGGCCCGACATGCCGAACATGACGAAAGGGGGCCGGTCTGCACCGGCCCCCTTTCTGCTGTCCATTGTGACCCGATCAGCCGCGGGGATCGTGGGGCGGGGTGTCAAAGACCTCGGCGGTGGCCAGGCGGGCGGTCGGCTCGTCCTCGGCCACGGCTCCGGCCTCGACCAGGTCGCGGGCCTCGTCCTCGTCCTCGCCGGCCAGGGCGGCTGGCGCCTCTCCGGCCAGGAAGTTGCCGAACTTCTCCCATCCGGGCACATGGTCGGCCAGCACGCGCATGACAACCAGCACCGGCACGGCGATGACCATCCCGATCACCGACCACAGCCAAGCCCACAGCGCCACGGCCAGAAACACCACGACCGTGTTCATCTGCAGCCTGCGGGACACGAAATAGGGGGTGATGATCTGCCCCTCCAGCGAGGTCAGCCCCAGATAGGTCACCGCGACCATCGCCGGCCAGAAGACGCCCGGCATCACGACCAGCGCCACAAGCCCGGCGATCGCCACGCCCGCGATGGCCCCCAGATAGGGGATGAAGTTCAGGATGAAGGCGCCCAGCCCGAACAGCAGCGCGCCGGGCATGCCCCAGGCCCACATCGCCAGACCCACGGCCAGACCCAGACCGGCATTGATGATGGTGATGGCGCCCAGATAGTTGCCAAGCGAATCCTCGATCTGGCGCAGCGCCAGATAGGCGCCCCGCTTGTCGCGCAGCCGGTCGAAGCTCTGCACGATCTTGAGGTACAGAAGGTCGCCCGAGGCAATCATGAAGAACAGCAGGATCAGCGTGAAGACCACCTGCCCCAGCAGCAGCGGCGTGGTGGTCATGACCATGCCAAGCGTCGTCTGGCCCTCGGATTCGACGCGGATGGCGGGGCGTGTCCCCTCCTCGTCATCGGAGGACTGGGCCTCGTCGATGCGCTGCGCGGCGTCGCGCAGGCCGGACAGGCTTTCCTGGACGTTCTGGAACTTGGTTTCCAGCTGTGCGCTGATCGTGGGCATGTTGTTCATCGCCCGGCTCAGCGGCCCGCTGGCGGCATAGGCGACGATGGCGACGGTCAACAGGATCGACAGGGTGATCCCCGCCGCCGTCAGCGCGTCGGGAATGCCCCGGCGTTCGGCAAAGCGGCGCAGCGGCGTGAAGACGAAGAACAGAAGACCCGCCATGGTCACCGGCATCAGGAAGTCGCGGCCCGCCGCCACGGCCGAAAAGGCCATGATCAGGAAGATCCCGATGATCGCCCAGTTCGCCAGTCGCGGCATGCGGCTGTTTTCGCTTTCCGTGAAGCCCGGAAACATATGTCCCTTGGGACGTGGCATGAAGACCCCCGATCGACGCCGCATCCCGACGCAATTTCAGCGTCGAACGCAGACGGCGGGCCGGATGTTCCGACCCGCCGCCCGACGCGCATCAAAGATCAACCGATGCTTACAGCGGATGGTCGCCCGAGGCGTCGATGACCCGGGTGGGCAGGCCCATCTCGCCCAGCAGTTCCAGGAAGGGGCGCGCGGGCAGATCCTCGACATTGCACATCTTGCCGGCGTCCCAGGGACCGCGCGCAATCAGGATCGCCGCCGCGACCGGGGGCACGCCTGCGGTATAGCTGATGCCCTGGCTGCCGACCTCGGCGAAGGCCTCGGCATGGTCGGCGACATTGTAGATGAAGACCTCGCCCGGCTTGCCGTCGCGGGTGCCCTTGACCAGATCGCCGATGCAGGTCTTGCCCTCGTAATCCGGCGCCAGGCTGGCCGGGTCGGGCAGGACCGCCTTGACGACCTTCAGCGGCACGACGTCCCGCCCGTCATCCAGCGTCACCGGCTGTTCGGACAGCAGGCCCAGCTTCTGCAGCACCGTGAAGACGTTGATGTAATGTTCGCCGAAGCCCATCCAGAAGCGCACATCGGCCTGCGGATAGCGCGCGGAGAGCGAATGGACCTCGTCATGGCCCGAGAGATACGCGGTGCGCTTGCCGACGACGGGCAGATCCCATTCGCGGCCCACCTCGAACATGCGGTTTTCCTGCCAGGCGCCCTTCTGCCAGCTGTACACCGTGCCGGTGAATTCGCGGAAGTTGATCTCGGGGTCGAAGTTCGTGGCGAACCAGCGGCCGTGCGATCCGGCGTTGATGTCCACGATGTCGATGCTGTCGATCTTGTCGAAATATTCGTCCTCGGCCAGCCGGGCATAGGCGTTGACCACGCCGGGATCGAAGCCCGCGCCCAGGATGGCGGTAACGCCCGCCTTCGCCGCGTCCTCGCGCCGGGTCCATTCGTAATTGCCGTACCAGGGCGGCGTCTCGCAGACCTTGGCAGGATCCTCGTGGATGGCGGTGTCGACATAGGCGGCGCCGGTGCGGATGCAGCCCTCCAGCACGGTCATGTTGATGAAGGCGGTGCCCACGTTGATGACGATGGCGGCGTCCAGCTTGCGGATCAGCGCCTCGACCGCATCCGGGTCCATCGCGTCCAGCGCATGGGTGGCGAAGGGCATGTCATGGCCCTTGGCGCGCAGGCTTTCGACGATCGCATCGGCCTTGGACAGGGTGCGGTTGGCAAGATGCAGGTCGCCGAATTCGGCCGCCCATTGCGCGACCTTGTGAGCCACGACCTGGGCCACGCCGCCGGCACCGATGATGAGCAGGTTCTTCTTCGCCAAGTCACTCTCCTTGTCGCGGGGTCGCAAAGGGGGCGCCGTCAGGACAGGCTGCCCTTGAATTCGTCATAGGAAAAGCTGCGCACGGTGCGGATGCTGCCATCCTCGTCGCGCAGTGCGATCGAGGGCTGGGCCAGGCCGTTGAACCAGTTCTTCTTGACCATCGTGTAGCCCGCCGCATCCGAGATGCTGATCCGGTCGCCGATCTGCAGGGGCCGCTCGAACCGCGCCTCGCCGAAGATGTCGCCCGCAAGGCAGGTCTTGCCGGCGATCTGATAGACATGCTCGCCCGATTGCGGCAGCTTGGCCTCTTCGCGATAGATCAGCAGGTCCAGCATGTGGGCCTCGGTGCTGCTGTCGACGATGGCGACCAGCTTGCCGGTGTCGATGATGTCCAGCACGCTCACCTCCAGCGTGGTGGTCTTGGTGACGCTGGCCTCGCCCGGCTCCAGATAGGCCTGCACGCCATAGCGGTCCTGGAAGGCCTTCAGCCGGTCGGCCAGCCGGTCCAGCGGATAGCCCTCGCCGGTGAAGTGGATGCCGCCGCCCAGGGACACCCAGTCCAGCCGCTTCAGCAGCCCGCCGAACTCGGCTTCGATCCGGGTCAGCTGGCGGTCGAACAGGTCGAAATCGCCGTTCTCGCAATTGTAGTGGATCATCACGCCGCTGATCCGGTCCAGCGCATCCTCCAGCCGGTCCAGATCGGATTCGCCCAAGCGCGAGAAGGGCCGCGCCGGGTCGGCCAGATCGAAGCCGCTGGTCGAGAAACGCGGGTTCAGGCGCAGCCCGGTGGCGATGCCCTGCGCGCGGGCGCCGTGGCGGTCCAGCTGGGTCAGGCTGTTGAAGATGATCTTGTCGGCATAGGACACCGCCTCGTCGATCTCGTGATCGGCCCAAGCGACGGAATAGGCATGGGTTTCCTTGCCGAAGGTCTCGCGCCCCAGGCGCAGCTCGTAGAGCGAGGACGAGGTCGTGCCGTCCATGTAGTCGCGCATCAGATCGAAGACCGACCAGGTGGCAAAGCATTTCAGCGCCAGCAGCGCCTTGGCGCCGGAGGCCTCGCGCAATTGGGCGACCTTCTCCATGTTGGCCCGCAACAGGCCCATGTCGATCAGGTAATGCGGCGTCTGCGGCAGGGTCATCGGCCAACCTTCCTGTGAATGCGCAAAGGATTGCGAAGCCGCGATATAGCCATGCCCCCCGCATTTCGCAAGGAAGCTTGCTCGGGCTGTAACGGGCGCATGACAGACGGGCCCATGGCCCGCCCCATCCGAGGTCAGACGGCGGTGTCGCGGGTGGCCAGGCGGCGCAGCTCGCGCTTGACCAGTTCCAGCTCGGCGCGCAGGGCGGCGATCTCGGCGGTCAGGTCGTCGTCCAGCATCCGGCCCGCCATCAGCGTCAGCCGGCCCAGCTGGTGCCCGCCGGGCGTGGTCTCGGTGCCGTGCTCGCCGTCGTCGGTCTTCAGCAGCAGGGTCTGGATCCCCTCGGCCATCACCTGCGACGGCAGCTCGACCTCGACCTGCCATTCCGAGGCGCCGGTTTCCGTCATCCGCGCCTCGGCCAGCACCTCGCCGTGCTGGACCAGCACGATGCGGGCGGGCGCGCCTTTGGAATCGGTCAGCCGTCCGCGCCAGACACCGCCCTTCAGGCCAAAGCTTTCGAATTGCGGCATCTGGGCCTCCTCAGATATGGGCGCGGGGGTGGCGGGACAGGATCACGTCGCGCAGAGAGACGGCGTTCATGTAGGGCGCCTCCAGGATCACGTCCAGCCAGGCCTTGTCGACCGAGCGCTGCGACAGCTCGGCATAGCCCAGATCGAACTCGACCACCCGCTGGCAGTTGCCGCCCTCGATCGGGTCGCCCATCTGGCGCAGCAGGGTCTCAGTATTGGGGCCCTGCTGGATGTTCAGCCTTGAATAGACACGGATGGGCCGTTCGGCCTGCAGCCGGGCATCCAGGCGGATGATGTAATGCCCGCCCAGGTTTTCCAGCGCCTCGGGCGGCAGGGCCAGGGAAAAGGACAGGTAGCTGCCCGAGAACCCCATCACCTCCAGCTTGATCCCGTATTCGGCCAGATCGGTCGCCAGACGGTTGCGGATCTGGCACAGGATCAGCGCCCGCTCGGGGCAGTCGTGATAGAGCGCGACCTCCTCGGACAGCCATTTGCCGTCCGGCGGAGAGATCAGCGCCGGCAGCGTGCTGCGCGAGGACATCACCTGCGGGCGCCAGCGCCAGTCGGTGCCCGCCGGCAGGTCGATGCGCGACAGCGAATTGCCGGCCCGCACCGCGCGGGCATCGGCGATCTGCAGGAAGCGCGCCAGGACCTGTTGCAGGTCGCGGGCCTCGTCGCGCAGGTCGTGATCGACCGGCTGCTGCCGCTGGCTCACGGTCCGCAGGAAGCGGTTCCATTGGCGGAAGGCATTCCGGCGGATGCGCCCGGACAGCCAGCCCTGATCATTCAGCGCCATATGTCGTCCCCCGGTTCGGTCGGCCAAGGCCGGCAAGGGCCCGTTCCGGCCCGGTTTCGGCATGGCGTCGATTCGTCATGCGGCACAACCCATTACACGTTGTACGGGAATAGACCGGCGGCCTGCGCAGGACAACCCATAGAGCGGCCCGCTCAGGCCAGCAAGGCATCCAGCCGCGCCGCGCAGATGAAATCGTTGTCGGTCAGCCCGCCGGCGGCATGGGTGGTGAAGGTGACGGCACAATATCCCCAACCGAAGGCGATGTCGGGATGATGGCCCTGCCGGTTGCCCAGCCAGGCGGCCAGATTGGCCAGCTCGACCGCCTTGGCGAATCCCTTGACCTCGAAGCGCCGGGTGATGGCGCGGGCATCGTCCGACATCCGCCAGCCGGTCAGCCCGGACATCATCCGCCCGGCCGTGGCCGCGTCATGGGGCGCGGTGCCCGCCGCGCAGGGCTGGCAGGTCCGGGTCGCAAGCTCGGGATCGGTCATATCGGCATCTCCTTGAAAGGGCTCATAGCAGCGGCGAGGCCAACGCCAGCAGGTTGTTGCGGATCCGGCGTCCCTTGCTCCAGTCGCGGACCTCGTCCAGGCTGATCTCGCGGGCGCGCTCGGCATAGCTTGACTGGCGGGCATCCAGCATCCCCACGAATTCCGGATCGAAGACGGCCATGTTGACCTCGTAGTTCAGCTCGAAGCTGCGCCGGTCCAGATTGGCGCTGCCGATCATGGCCATGCGCCCGTCCACGGACAGGATCTTGGAATGCAGCAACCCGTCCTGGAACAGCATCAGCCGAACCCCCGCCGCCAGCAGCCCGTAATAGAAGCCCTGGCTGGTCGCCCCCACGATCAGGCTGTCATTGCGGGCCGGCAGGATCAGCGTCACATGCACGCCGCGCCGCGCCGCCGCCCGGATCGCGGCATCCAGCGCGGCATCGGGCACGTAATAGGGCGTGGTGATCACCACCCGGTCGCGCGCCGCATGCAGCATGGCGCTGAGGCAGTCGGACACGCTGCCCGCCCGCAGGTCCGGCCCCGTGGCCACCACCTGCGCGGCCAGCCCGGGATCCGCGACCGGCGCGACGGGCTGCAGCATCGGCCCCAGATCGCGCCCGGTATAGCTCATCCAGTCGCCCAGAAAGACCCCCTGCAGCTGGCGCACCGCCGGCCCTTCGACCGAGACGAGGATGTCGATCCAGGGCCCGAAGCGCGCCTTCACCGCGAAGGCCATGTCGGCGCAGTTGCGGCTGCCGGTGAAGGCCAGCCGGTTGTCGATCACCAGGATCTTGCGGTGGTTGCGCAGGTCCAGCCGCTGGAACAGCACGCTGATGAAGGGCAGACCCCAGGGAAAGGCGGTGACGCATTCGGCACCCGCCTGACACATCTCCTCCCACAGGGCCGACCGGACCAGCACCCGCGAGCCCAGGGCATCCACGATCACCCGGCATTGCACGCCCCGCGCCTCGGCCCGGCAGATCGCCTTCGCGATCTTGGTGCCGCTGGCATCGGGCAGCCAGATGTAGAACAGCACATGGACATGGTCGCAGGCCCTGTCGATCGCCGCGACCAGCCGGTCGATGGCCGCATCGCTCTCCTCCAGCAGCACCAGCCGGTTGCCGCCCGTGGCCTGCATCCCGCCCACGGCGCTGTTGGCGGCGATCACCGGCCCGGCGGGATCGGGCGCGGGGGCCAGCACGGCGGGCACCGGGGTGCGCAGGTTCGTCAGCCGGTCGCGCACGTCCGCCATGCGCTGGACCTCGGCCTGCTTCATGCGCACCTCGCCGAACAGCAGATAGGCGGCGATGCCCAGCAGCGGCACGGCCTCGATGACCATGATCCAGACCAGCCGGACCGAGGGCTCGACGCGCGGACGCAGCAGCACACGGGCGATGATCACCAGCGACAGGGTCGTATGCGACAGAAAGAACAGGGTGGCCCACATGGCGCGCAATATCCGCCGCGCCCCGGGCAATTGCAATTCCCCGCTTGCCGGCCTATCTGGGGGCCTGAAACAGCCAAGGCCATTCGCGATGAACTGGATCACGAACTATGTCCGCCCGCGCATCAATTCGCTGTTCTCGCGCCGCGAAGTGCCCGAGAATCTGTGGACCAAATGCCCCGAATGCGGGACGATGCTGTTCCATCGCGAACTGTCGGACAACCTGAACGTCTGCACCACCTGCGATCACCACATGCCGATCACCCCGCGCGACCGCTTCGGCGCGCTCTTCGACGGCGGCGCCTTCGTCGAGGTCAAGGTCCCCGACCCGATCGCCGACCCGCTGCAGTTCCGCGACCAGAAGAGATATCCCGACCGCATGAAGGCCGCCCAGAAGGCCACTGGCGAGAAGGAGGCGATGCTGGTCGCCGAAGGCGAGGTCGGCCGCACCCCGGTCATCGCCGTGGGTCAGGACTTCAGCTTCATGGGCGGCTCCATGGGCATGTATGTCGGCAATGCCATCGTCGCCGCCGCCGAACGCGCGGTGAAGGTCAGAAAACCCCTCGTCCTCTTCTCGGCCGCCGGCGGCGCCCGCATGCAGGAAGGCATCCTGTCCCTGATGCAGATGCCCCGCACCACCGTCGCGGTCGAGATGCTGAAGGAGGCCGGCATCCCCTATGTCGTCGTCCTGACCCATCCGACCACGGGCGGGGTCACGGCCAGCTACGCGATGCTGGGCGACATCCACATCGCCGAACCCAATGCGCTGATCTGCTTCGCCGGCCCCCGGGTCATCGAGCAGACCATCCGCGAGAAGCTGCCCGAAGGCTTCCAGCGCGCCGAATACCTGCTGGAACACGGCATGCTGGACCGCGTCACCCACCGCACGAAGCTGCGCGACGAGTTGGTCTCGATCCTGCGGATGCTGGGCGGCCTGCCCGCCCCCACCCGCGCCGACCTGCCGCCGCCGGCCCCCTCCCCCGATCCGGCCCCGGCCCCGGCCCCCGCCCCGGCGGAATAACCTTCTCTTTTGTCGAAATACCCCGGGGGTCCGGGGGCTGGCCCCCGGTGACACGCCCATGACCGCATCCGACGCCCTCCTGTCCCGCCTGATGGCGCTGCACCCCAAGGTCATCGACCTGTCGCTGGACCGGATGCACCGCCTGCTGGCGGCACTGGACCACCCCGAACGCCGCATCCCGCCGGTGATCCATATCGCCGGCACCAATGGCAAGGGCAGCACGCAGGCGATGATCCGCGCAGGGCTTCAGGCTGGGGGCGCGCGCGTCCATGCCTATACCTCGCCGCATCTGGCGCAGTTCCGCGAACGGATCCGGCTGGCGGGCGAGCTGATCGACGATCAGGCGCTGGCCGACACGCTGGCCGAATGCGAGGCCGCCAATGACGGCCAGCCCATCACCTTCTTCGAGATCACCACCGCCGCCGCCTTCCTGGCCTTTTCGCGGACCCCGGCCGATTACACCCTGCTCGAGGTGGGCCTGGGCGGGCGGCTGGACGCCACCAACGTGATCGACGCCCCGCGCCTGACGGTCATCACCCCGGTCTCGATCGACCACACGCAATATCTGGGCGACACCCTGCCGCTGATCGCCGCCGAAAAGGCCGGGATCCTCAAGCCCCGCGTGCCCGTCGTCATCGCCCCGCAGCAGGACGCCGCCCTGCGCGTGATCGAGGCCCGCGCGATGGGCCTGAGCGCGCCCATCCTGGCCCATGGCCAGCACTGGATGATCCAGCCCGAACGCGACGGCATGGTCTTTCAGGACGATCACGGGCTGTGGGACCTGCCGCGCCCGAACCTGATCGGCCCGCACCAGATCCAGAACGCCGGCACCGCGCTGGCCGCCCTGCGCGCGCTCGGCGCGACCGAGGCACAGGCCCGCGCCGCCGTCACGGAGGCCGAATGGCCCGCCCGGATGCAGCGCCTGCGTCACGGCCCTCTGGTCGATCTGGCCGGCGCCTCCGAGCTGTGGCTGGATGGCGGGCACAACCCGGCGGGCGGTCAGGCGTTGGCCGCGACGCTGGCCGCGATGCCCGTGCGCCCCACCCATCTGATCTGCGGCATGCTGAACACCAAGGATGTCGCGGGCTATCTGCGCCCGCTGGCCGCCGAGGCCCAAAGCCTCACCGCCATCGACATCCCCGGAGAGCCGAACACCCTGCCCGCCTCGGCCACCGCCGAGGCCGCCGCCTCGGTCGGCCTTGCCACCCGCACCGCCCCGGATGCGGCGGCGGCGCTGCGCGGCCTGACCGACAATGCCCCGGGGGCGCGCATCCTCATCTGCGGATCGCTGTATCTGGCCGGCCGCATCCTGCGCGAAAACGGCTGAGCCGGCGCAACCAGGCGCGCTGCCGGGGTGTTGCCCTCGCTCCAGACCTGCGAGGCGCCATGACGCTCCCCCCTCCGGATGACCAAGGCCCGGACCTCCGGGCATCCATAATGTCCTCTCCGTCCAGTTCAAAACCCGGTGGCCCAAAACCTGGCGCCCCCGCCCCGGACGAACCGCCCCGCGATCCGCGCACGGCGGTCCTGCGCGGCCTTGCCAACCGCTGCCCGAATTGCGGCGAGGGCCAGTTGCTGAAGGGCTTCCTGTCGGTGAATGCCGGATGCGCGCAATGCCACGCCCCGCTTGGCCGCTATCCGGCCGCGGATGGCCCGGCCTTCTTCACCATGACCATCATGCTTCTGGTGCTGATCCCGCTTCTGGGCATCGTCTGGACCGTCTGGCGCCCCGAGCCGCTGACCTTGCTGGCCATCACCGGCATCGTCATGACCCTGATGACGCTGGCGCTGCTGCGCCTGATCAAGGGCGCCTTCATCGGCTATCTCTGGGCCAACAACGAACAGGACCGGGGCGCCTGAGCACCCCGGCCCGGTCCGCAACCCGCCCTAGGACCGGTCCCATTCCCAAGGCGTCGTGAACGCGCCGAGGCGGGTCGTCACCTCGGCCTCGTCGGCGCCCGCGCGGGACAGGCGGGCCACCAGCCCGCGCTTCTTGTCCTCGTGGACATCGAGGACATGGGCGCCGGTCCCCTCCAGCACCCCGTCGAAGACCCGGGCGATGGCCAGCTTGCGCAGCTCGGGCTTGAAGATCTTGCCCACGGCGGTCTTGGGCAGTTCGGGCAGGATCTCGACATGCTTGGGCACGGCGGCGCGCTCGTGGATATGCGTCTTGGCATGGGCCATCAGCTCCCTGACCGAGACCTCGGCCCCCGCCACCAGCTCGACATAGGCGCAGGGCAATTCGCCGGCGAAAGCGTCGGGCTGGCCGATGGCGCCCACGAAGGACACCGCCGGATGGGACAGAAGCCCCTCCTCGATCTCGGCGGGGTCGATATTGTGGCCGCCCCGGATGATCAGGTCC
This sequence comes from Paracoccus gahaiensis, assembly GCF_005048225.1. Lineage (GTDB taxonomy): Bacteria > Pseudomonadota > Alphaproteobacteria > Rhodobacterales > Rhodobacteraceae > Paracoccus > Paracoccus gahaiensis. Next base: position 161,692 of record NZ_SUNI01000002.1, on the reverse strand, counting down.
TTGGCCCGGCCCGTGATCCACAGATAGCCATCCGCGTCCAGCCGCCCCAGATCGCCGGTGCGCAGATAGACGTCGTCGCAGAACAGCCGGTGGTTCTTGTCCGCCTCGGTATAGGTCGAGCCGGGGAAGACGCCGGGATTGGCGATGCAGATCTCGCCGACCTCGTCGGTGGCGCATTCCTGCACCTGGCCCGCATCGCCATGGTTGAGGATGCGCACATGGGTATAGGGCAGCGGGATGCCGACCGAGCCCACCTTCTTCTTTCCGTCCACCGGGTTGCAGCTGACCAGGCAGGTCGCCTCGGTCAGGCCATAGCCCTCGGCGATCTCGACCCCGGTGGCGGCCTTGAAGCGGTTGTACAGCTCGATCGGCAGCGGCGCAGACCCCGAGATCGCGGTCTTGAGGCTGCTGACATCGGCATTCACCGGGCGCTGCATCAGCGCCGCGATGGCGGTGGGCACGGTGATCAGGAAAGTCGCCTGCCAGCGCTCGATCAACCCCCAGAAATTGTCGAAGACCCCCTCGCCGCGATAGCCCGCCGGCGTCGGCATGACCATATGCGCGCCCGACGAGATGCAGGACATCAGCACCGGATAGGCCGCGAAGACATGGAACATCGGCAGCGGGCACATCAGCACGTCGGTCTCGTCGAACAGCAGCGTGCCGCCCAGCCAGCCGTTGTAGATCATGCCCGAATACTTGTGCTGCGCGACCTTGGGCGTGCCGGTGGTGCCGCCGGTATGGAAATAGGCGGCGACGCGATCCGTGGCGGGATCGTCGAAGTCCAGCGCCTTGTGGCTGCACGCGCTGGCCGCCGCCTCGAAGTTCAGGACCTTGGCCTTGTGGCGCACCTTCACCCGGGGCCGGATCAGCGGCACGATGAAGCGCTTGGCGCCGCGCAGATGGCGGTTCAGGTCGATCTCGATCACATGGGTCACGTCGGGGGCCTCGGCCACGGCCTCGGCGGCCTTCTGGGCCACGTCGGTCTTGGGGAAGGCCCGCAGCGTCACCAGCACCTTGGCCCGCGTCTCGCGCAGGATGCCGGCGATCTGGCGGGTGTCCAGCAGCGGGTTGATCGGGTTGACGATCCCCGCCGTGGCCCCGGCCAGCAGCACGACCGGGGTCTCGATGCTGTTGGGCAGCAGATAGGCGATGGTGTCGTCCGGCCCCACGCCCAGGCTGCGAAAGAGGTTCGCCGCTTCGGTCACCCGCTCCAGTAGGTCCTGCCAGGACAGGGTGACGGAGGGGTCGCGCGGCCCCGACAGAAGCTGGAACGAGATGGCCGGGCGGTCCGGCACGCGCGTGGCGGTGCGGGCCAGAAACTCGTAGATCGTCACCGGCAGGTCGCGGTCCTCGTAGCGGCTTTCGGCCTCGACCCGGTCGCGGTCATCGTAGCTGCTGAACTTGGCCATGTAGTCCTCTCCTCGCCGGACCGTCGATATGCGGCCCCTCCCGTCGGGCAGGATGGTCTTTTTCAACCGAGCGGAGCAAGGCCCCGACGTATTTGCCCGCGTAAAAACGCCGCGTCAGACAGGGGTCGACGCGGCGTCAGGCCCCTGGGCGCGGATCACGCCTTGGCGGGGATCCGCAGCACCTGACCGGGATAGATCTTGTCGGGATCGCTCAGCATGGGCCGGTTGGCCTCGAAGATGGCATTGTACTGGGTCGCACTGCCCAGATGCTCCTTGGCGATGGCCGACAGCGTCTCGCCCTTTGTCACCGTGTGGAAGACGGGCGGGGGCGCGTCATCGGGCAGGTCCGCCTCGACCTTGGCGATGCCCTGGATGTTGCCGACCGCCAGGATCAGCTTTTCCAGCACCTCGCGGTCGGCCCCGCGGGATTCGACCACCACCGTGTCGCCGCGCAGCCGCAGATGCACGTCACCGGCATCGAGGTTCAGCGATTGCAGCTCGGCCTTCAACGCCGCGACCTTGCGCTGCGTCTCGGCGTCCGGGTCCGCCTTGGGGGCGGCGGCGTCCGCAGAGGGGGTCGAGGGCGCAGGCGCGGCCTCGGCCTTGCCGAAGACGGCCTTGCCGGCATCTTTCACGAAATCCCAGATGGCCATGTCCTGATCGTCCTTTTGCAAACTCGCCCGGGAAACGACGAACCGATGGGTGCGGTTCCGTGACGCACCCCCCGCAGGACACCGGCTGCAGGAAACCGGCTGTTAAGGGGTGGCGTGCCAGGATGGCCCGGGACGATTCCAGGGGCGAGGGGTCAGGATGCGCGCAATCGGCAGGGGCAAGGCGGGACCGGCGCTGGCCGTAACGGCCCTTCTGGCCGCGGGGTGCGGCTCGCAGGTCGCCCCGCCGCCGCCCAAGGATGATCATGCGGTACAGATCGGCCCGCCGGGTGCGGCCAGCTGCCCCAGCACGAGCCCCGCGCAGAATGCCGCCGGGGCCGCCGCCACGAATGCACCGCGCCGCGCGGCGGGACTGGCCCCGGTGGTGCCCGACCCGCTGCTGGCGCGGGTGGCGGCCGCCCATGCCTGCGACATGGCCCGGCGCGGGCGCATGACCCATCTGGGCAGCACGACGACCGGCCCAGCCATGCGGGTGAAGGAAGCGGGCTACCGACCCGCCCTCTCGGCCGAAAACATTGCGGCGGGGCCTTTTTCGCTGACGCGGGTGCTGGCGGAATGGACCGCCTCGCCGGGGCACCGGGCCAATATCCTGCTGCCGCAGATCCGCGATTACGGGCTGGGTCAGGCGCTTGGGCCGGACGGGCGGAACACCTACTGGGTGGCGGTCTATGCCGCGCCGCAATAGCGCGGCGGCCTGCCGGTCAGGCCGTGCGGGCCAGCGCCGGGTCGCCCTGTCGCCCGGGGCCGTCGGTGAACTGCATCCGCGCCAGCCGGGCATACAGCCCGCCTTCGGCCACCAGCTGGTCATGGCTGCCCGTCGCCACGATGCGGCCCTGATCCAGCACCACGATCCGGTCGGCCTGCTTCACGGTCGCCAGACGGTGCGCCACGACAATGGTGGTGCGCCCCTGCGCCAGCCGGTTGACCGCCGCCTGCACCAGCGATTCGGATTCCGCGTCCAGCGCGCTGGTCGCCTCGTCCAGCAGCAGGATCGGCGCGTCGCGCAGCATGGCGCGGGCGATGGCCACGCGCTGGCGCTGCCCCCCCGACAGCATCACGCCGCGTTCGCCCAAGGCCGTCTCGTAGCCCTGCGGCAGGGCGGCGATGAAGTCATGCGCATGGGCGGCGCGCGCCGCCGCCTGCACCTCGGCATCGCTGGCCTCGGGACGGCCAAGCCGGATGTTGTCAGCCGCCGAGGCCGCGAAGATGACCGGGTCCTGTGGCACCAGCGCGATCTGGCCGCGCAGGTCCGTGCGGGCCAGATCGCGCAGGTCGATCCCGTCCAGCGTCACCCGCCCCTCGGCCGGGTCCCAGAACCGCTGGATCAGCTGGATCACCGTGGTCTTGCCCGCACCCGAGGGGCCGACGAGGGCCACCGTCTCTCCGGGGCGGATGGTCAGGTCGATGCCGGCCAGCGCCGCCGCATCGGGGCGCGAGGGAAAGCGGAACCCCACCCCCTGCAGCGCGATCTGGCCGCGCAGGGGCTGCGGCAGGGGCTGCGGATGGGGCGGATCGACCAGCGTGTCCTCGGCCGACAGCAGCTCGGCCAGACGCTCGGTGGCGCCGGCGGCGCGCTGCAATTCGCCCCAGATCTCGGACAGGGCGCCGGCGGCGCTGGACACCAGGATCGCGTAGATGACGAACTGCACCAGCTGGCCCGCGGTCATCGCGCCCTCCTGGACGTCGCGGGCGCCGATCCACAAGACGCCGATGACGCCCGCGAAGATCAGGAAGATCACGATGGCGGTCATCACCGCGCGGGTGGCGATGCGGGTGCGGGCCACGCCGTAGGACTGTTCGGTCACCTCGTCGAAGCGGGCGATGCTGCGCGCCTCGGCGGTATAGGCCTGCACGGTCTGGGCGGCCAGCAGCGTCTCGGACGCGGTCCCCGACGAGGCCGCGATCCAGTCCTGGTTGGCCCGCGACAGCGCCCGCAGCCGCCGTCCCAGCAGGATGATCGGGATCAGGATCGCGGGCACGATCAGCAGCACCATCGCCATCAGCTTGACCGAGGTCCAGGCCAGCATCGCCATGCCGCCCGCCAGGATCAGCATGTTGCGCAGCGCGATGGACAGCGACGAGCCGATGACCGACTGGATCAGCGTCGTGTCGGTGGTGATGCGCGACAGGATCTCTCCGGTCATGACGCGCTCGAAGAAGGCGGGGGACAGGGTGATGACGCGGGCATAGACGGCCTTGCGGATATCGGCCACGACCCGCTCGCCCAAGCGCGTCACGAAGAAATAGCGCGCCGCCGTGCCCAAGGCCAGCGCCGCCACGATCAGCAGCGCGGCGCCGAAATAGCGGTCCAGCAGCCCCGCGCCATCGTCGAAGTTGTCGACCACGCGGCGCGCGGCCAGAGGCAGGATCAGGCTGATGCCCGAGGTGACAACCAGCGCCAGCATCGCCAGCACCACCTGGATGCGATAGGGCTGCACAAAGGGCCACAAGGCCCCGAGGGCGCCCACCTTTCTGCTGGTGGGCCGGTCTTCCTGTTTGCCTGCGCCGCGTGCCATGCCTGCCTGTGCCCGGATGATGTCCCTCGGCCCCGGTCTAGGGCGCCGGGGGGCGGAGGACAAGCGTTGCGGATGTCACGCCGTGAGGTTCAGGGCCGGATCGGCCCGGGCCAGCGCGGCCTCCAGCAGGTCGATCGCGGCGGCCAGCCTGCCGTCGATCAGCTGCAGGTGCCGGGTCCAGTCGGCCAGACCCTCCAGCGCCTCGGCCCCGTCCGAGATGCCGCGCAGCCCGATCAGCGGCACCCCGAAGCGCTGCGCCGCGCGCAGATGGGCAAAGGTCTCCATGTCGACCATGTCCTCGGCGATGGCCGTGTAGGCGGGACCGCTGACGATGTCGGCGCCGGTGGACAGGCTGGCCACGGGCAGGCCGGAAAGGCGATGGGGAATGTCGATCACGCGCGGCAGGTCCAGGAACGGCGTGCAGCCGCGCGCGAAGCCGAGCGCGCTGGCATCCATGTCGCGCCACGCGACCGCGCCCACCTGATAGACCTGCCCCTGCGCCAGCCGCGCCGATCCCGCCGATCCAAGCGAGACGACCAGCCGGGGGCGCACCGTCAGGGCGGCCAATGCGGCGGTCAGTTCCACGGCGGCCTCGACGGGCCCCACGCCGGTCATCAGGGGCCGGATGCGGGCACGCAAGGCCGGGCCGTATTCGGCCTCGGCCGCCATGACGAAGAGGACGGGCAGGCCCGCGATCATGTCGGGGGCGGGCAGGTCGGGGGCGCGGGTCATTCGGACACCTTCGTCGAGGGGTTCGGTCTTCGGGTCGCATGGCGCGGCGGGCCGGGTCAAGCCCGCTGGCCCCTTGCGGCACGGCGCCGGGCTGTGGCAGGGGTGCGGGGTCAATCAGGGGGCATGCCGCATGGGTCAGGTCAGCGATCTCTACTCCCGCAAGGTGGCGGCGGGGCTGCTGCGCGCGGATCCCGCGCAGCAGCAGGTGCTGCCCCATATGGACCATGTGCTGGACCAGATGCAGGCCGCCCCGGCGCCCAAACGCTCGGCCTGGCGGGCCTTCCTGGGCGTGGGCAGCCCCGATCCCGCGCCCGCCGCCAAGGGGCTGTACCTCTGGGGCGGGGTCGGGCGCGGCAAGTCGATGCTGATGGACCTGATGGCCGAGGCAGCGGGCGATATCCCCTGCCGCCGCGTGCATTTCCACGAATTCATGCAGGAGATCCAGGCCGGGCTGAACGAGGCGCGCAAGCGCGGCCAGCAGGACACCGTCCGCCCCGTGGCCGAGAGCGTCGCCCGCCAGACCCGGCTGTTGTGCTTCGACGAGATGCAGATCACCGACATTGCCGATGCGATGATCGTGGGGCGGCTGTTCCAGGTGCTGTTCGACCAGGGGGTGACGGTGGTCACCACCTCGAACCGGGTGCCCGAGGATCTGTACAAGCACGGGCTGAACCGGCAGCTGTTCCTGCCCTTCATCGGCCTGATCCGCGAGCGGATGGAGGTCGTCTGCCTGGACAGCCAGACCGACTATCGCCAGAACCGGCAGGGCGGGCCGGTCTGGTTCGCCCCCGCCGATGCGCAGGCCAAGGCGGCGCTGGACGGCGTCTGGTCCGACCTGACCGGGGACGCGACCCCGGAACCGCTGACCATCGCCGTGCAGGGCCGCAAGGTCACCCTGCCCGCCCATGCAGGCCGCGTGGCGCGCTCCGGCTTCTGGGACCTGTGCGGGCGCCCCCTGGGGGCGGCGGATTACCTGGCGGTGGCGCGGGCGGTGGACGTGCTGCTGATCGACGGCGTGCCACGCCTGTCGGCCTCGAACTATAACGAGGCGCGGCGCTTCGTCACGCTGATCGATGCGCTCTACGAGGCCAAGGTCCGGCTGATCGCCAGCGCCGCCGACGAGCCCGAACAGCTGTACAACGAGGGCGAGGGCAGCTTCGAATTCGAACGCACCGCCAGCCGCCTGCGCGAGATGCAGGATGCGGCCTGGGGACGGCGCGCGGATGCCAGCCCTGAAACCGCCGATCCCACCCCCGAGGCGGCGCGCAGCGGTACCGCCTAGCCGGCCACGCCCATCGTCCGGCGACCGCGCGCGACCAGCTCGCGCAGCTCGTCCAGCGTCATGGCACCGAAGACCGCCTCGTCGCCGCAGATGAAGCTGGGCGTGCCCGCCAGTCCCATGTGATCGGCCAGCATGTGGCTGGTATTGATGTGCCGCTCGATCGGCTCGGCCAGCATGGCCTCGCGCAGCTGGGCCTCGTCCAGCCCGACATCGCGGGCCACGCGCATCACCGTCGCTTCCTCGGCGCGGCCGCGCATGGTCAGAAGCCCCGCATGCATCTGCCAGTAGCGCCCCATCGGCAGCGTCGCCAGCGAGGCGCGGGCCGCGAAATCCGATCCCGGGCCGAAGACCGGCCATTCGCGATAAACCACGCGCAGCTGCGGATCGCTGCTGACCAGCTGCTGGACCAGCGGCAGCATCGTGCGGCAATGCGGGCAGTTGTAGTCGAAGAACTCGGTCAGGGTGATGTCGCCATCCGGGTTGCCCAGCACCGGCGCGGTCGGATCGCGTTCCAGCGCGCGGCGCAGCTCCTCGGGCATGGGATTGGCGCGGGCGGGGGCCTGCGCCAAAGCGGGAAGGGCCGCGAGGGCCGTGGCCGCGGCGGTGGCGGCCAGAAGGGTGCGCCGGGTCGGCATGGCTTGTCCTCTCATCGGGGCATGGTCATATGAAGGGCCTAACGCGAGGGCTGACAATGCGGAAATCACGATCCCTGGACGGCGGCGTCACGTTGCCGTCAGACCTGCCCGGCGCGGAGGATCCCGACGCCGTGGCCGAGGTCCCCGTCTGCCCCCTGTGCCTGCGCCCGATCCCGGCGGATGTGCCACAAAGCCGCCATCACCTGATCCCCAAGCTGCGGGGCGGCAAGGGCGGACCCACGGTGCTGCTGCACCACATCTGCCACAAGACGATCCACAAGACCCTGCGCGAGACCGAGCTGGCCCGCAACGTCAACACCATCGAGGCGCTGCGCGAGCATCCCGATCTGGCGCCCTTCTGGGCCTGGATCGCCAAGCGCCCGCCGGGCTTCGCCGGCAAGACGCGCTGAGGGCCGCATGGCGGCCCTCGGGCAAGATCAGATGGCGGTGGCCTTGACCGCCTCGCGCAGTTCGGGATGCATGACCCAGACGAACTCGCCATCCTCGCGCGCCGCGCCGCTGCGGGCCAGCACGCCGGTCAGCACCTGATCCTCGGCGGGCCCGGTCTCGGGCGCGGTCACGTCCATCGCCTCGGCCATCAGCTTGCCGGCCTTGTTGTAATGCAGGTTGGCGGTCGAGAAGGTGCGATAGCCCGCGACCTCGGCCAGTTCCTGCGCGGTCAGGCCCGCATCGGCGGCGGCCGCATGGGCGCGCAGCATCACCAGCTGCTTGTCGGTCAAGCCCGCGCCGCGCAGCCCGTCGGTGTAATCCTCGACGGTTGGCACGTCGAAGCCCATCGATTCGTCGTGGCGGCGGCGCGACAGGCGCTGCTGGATCTCTTCGTCGATCTGCGCCTTCAGCGCCTCGATGGCCAGGTCGGCATCCTTGCCGGTCGCCTCATGGGCGAAGCCGCGCCCGCCCGCGCCCTGACGCAGGAAGGCGCGCGCCGTCCAGGTTCCGGACAGCTGGCCCGCCTTGAGCATGAATTTGCCGTAGTCGATCGAGATCGTGGCCATCCGGGCCTCCTGTGATGCCGGACGGGACCCGCATCTGCGGCCCCGCCCGGGTGAAGTGAATGCGGACCTCGCCCGGGGGGAGCCGCGACCGCGACGCCCTCGGGCGAACTCCGCCGGTCGCGCCTCAGCGCGTGAACTTCTTGTATTTCACCCGCTTGGGATTGACCGAATCCGGGCCGAGGCGGCGGATCTTGTCTTCCTCGTAGGCTTCGAAATTGCCCTCGAACCATTCGACATGGGCATCGCCCTCGAAGGCCAGGATATGCGTGCACAGCCGGTCCAGGAAGAAGCGGTCGTGCGAGATGATGACCGCGCAGCCGGCGAAATCGTCCAGCGCGGCCTCCAGCGCCTGCAGGGTTTCCACGTCCAGATCGTTGGTCGGTTCGTCCAGCAGCAGCACGTTGCCGCCCGCCTTCAGAAGCTTCGCCATGTGCACGCGGTTGCGTTCGCCGCCCGACAGAGTGCCGACCTTCTTCTGCTGGTCGCTGCCCTTGAAGTTGAACGCGCTGCAATAGGCACGGCTGTTCATCGTCGCATCGCCCAGGGCGATCAGCTCGGCCCCGCCCGAGATTTCCTCCCAGACGTTGTGATTGTCGCCCAGGGCGTCGCGCGACTGGTCGACATAGGACAGCTGCACCGTGTCACCCAAGGTGATCGTGCCCTCGTCGGGCTGCTCCTGCCCGGTCAGCATGCGGAACAGCGTCGATTTGCCAGCGCCGTTGGGGCCGATGACGCCGACGATGCCGCCGGGGGGGATGGTGAAGTCCAGGTTCTCGATCAGCAGCTTGTCGCCCATGGCCTTCTTCAGGCCCACGACCTCGATCACCTTGCCGCCAAGGCGCTCGCCATTGGGGATGATGATCTGCGCGTTGGCGATGCGTTCCTTCTCGGTCTTGTTCGCCATCTCGTTATAGGCGTTGACGCGGGCCTTCTGCTTGGCCTGCCGGGCCTTGGCCCCGGCGCGGATCCATTCCAGCTCGCGCTCCAGCACCTTCTGCTTGGACTTGTCCTCGCGCGCCTCCTGGGCCACGCGCTTGGCCTTGGCCTCCAGCCAGGAGGAATAGTTGCCCTCGTGCGGCAGGCCCCGGCCCCGCTCCAGCTCCAGGATCCACGAGGTGATGTCGTCCAGGAAATAGCGGTCGTGGGTCACGGTCAGGATCGTGCCCTTGTATTCGATCAGGTGCTTCTGCAGCCAGGCGATGGTTTCCGCGTCCAGATGGTTGGTCGGCTCGTCCAGCAGCAGCATGTCGGGCGCTTCCAGCAGCAGCTTGCACAGCGCCACGCGGCGACGCTCGCCGCCCGAGAGGGTTGCGACATCGGCCTCGTCGGGCGGGCAGCGCAGGGCCTCCATCGCGACGTCCACCTGGCTGTCCAGATCCCACAGGTTCTCGGCGTCGATCTGGTCCTGCAGGGCCGACATCTCCTCGGCGGTCTCGTCCGAGTAGTTCATTGCCAACTCGTTGTAGCGGTCCAGCTTGGCCTGCTTCTTGGCCACGCCCAGCATCACGTTGCCGCGCACGTCCAGGGTCTCGTCCAGCTGCGGCTCCTGCGGCAGATAGCCCACGGTCGCGCCCTTGGCGGCCCAGGCCTCGCCGGTGAAGTCCTTGTCGATGCCCGCCATGACGCGCATCAGGCTGGATTTGCCCGAGCCGTTGACGCCCACGACGCCGATCTTGACGCCGGGAAGAAAGTTCAGACGGATGTTCTCGAAGACCTTCTTGCCGCCGGGATAGGTCTTGGACACGCCGTCCATGTGATAGACGAACTGGTTCGATGCCATCGGGAATACTCCTGAGATTTGCCGCCTTGTAAGCCATCGCGCGCGCTGATGGAAGGTCAGCGGATCTCGGCCACGAAATCCTCGCCCATCAGGTCGCGGATCGCCTGCACCTGGGGCGCCAGCCGGGCCTCCAGCGCGGCGACCGCCTGCGGGGGCGGCATCAGGCCCGCCGGATTGGCAAAGACCTTCTGCGTGAGGTTGCCGTAGAAGCACGGGCCGATCTCCAGATAGGCCTCGACCGCGTCCATCACCTCGTGGGGGGCGCGCGCGATGCGGCCGAAGGGGATCACCAGCATGTCGGGATAGCGCGCCAGCCAGCGCGGCAGATAGGCCGCGTAATCGCCGCGCTCGTCCAGGACTGGGTTCGACACCTCGGCCAGCCAGTCGGCATCGGTCGCGGGCGTGCGCTTCTCGCGGCGCAGGTTCATTCGCAACTGCGAGATGGCGCGGTCGACCGGGTGGCGGATCAGATAGATGACGCGCGCCTTGGGCAGGAAATCATGGACCGCCTGCACGCCCTCGTCCGGCAGGCCGGAATATTCGGGGGTGAAGTCCATCGGCATGGCATGCAGGGGCGCGGGCGCGAAGATGCGCTTGTACCAGTGGTTGTGGAACATCCGTCCGCTGGTCACCGCGCTGAGATAGGCGTCGAATTCCGGCGGCATCTCGACCTTGCGCGTCACGTGGCGCTGGCGGATCTCCTGCGGCTTGTTGCGATAGTGCCAGCCGATCCACTTGCGGTGCTCGGGGATGTGCAGGTGGTTGAAATACTGCACCTCCTTGAAGGGCGGGATCCAGACCTGCGGATGCTGGCCCAGCATCTGCGCCAACCAGCTGGTCCCGGCCTTCTGCGCGCCGATGCACAGCGCGCCCGGCTTGCGCGGCTGGCCAGCTGGATCAAAGGCCGGGCTGATGGCCAGCGTGGTGATCACGCGCGCCATCGCCTCATCCATGCGCGAGGGTTCCCCAGAGATCATACTCGCCCGCCTCATCCACCGTCACCTCCACCATATCCCCGGGGGACAGGGCGTCAAACCCCTGATCGATGAACAGGTTACCGTCGATCTCGGGCGCGTCGGCCTTGGTGCGGCAGGTGGCGCCCTCGGCATCGACCTCGTCCACGATCACCTGCATCCGGGTGCCGACCTTGGCGGCCAGCTTGGCGGCGCTGATGGCCTGGGCCTTTTCCATGAAGCGGTCGTAGCGGTCCTGCTTGACCTGAGGGTCCACATGATCGGGCAGGGCATTGGCCCGCGCGCCGCGCACGTTCTCATATTGGAACGCACCGACGCGATCCAGCTGCGCCTCGTCCAGCCAGTCCAGCAGGGTCTGGAACTCGGCCTCGGTCTCGCCGGGATAGCCCACGATGAAGGTCGAGCGCAGGGTGATGTCCGGGCAGACCGCGCGCCAAGCGGCGATCTCGTCCAGCGTCTTCGCGGCGGCCGCAGGGCGGGCCATGCGCCGCAGCACATCCGGATGGGCATGCTGGAAGGGGATGTCGAGGTAGGGCAGCACCAGCCCGTCCGCCATCAGCGGGATCAGGTCGCGCACATGCGGATAGGGATAGACGTAATGCAGCCGCACCCACGCGCCAAGCGAGCCCAGATCGCGCGCCAGATCGGTGATATGGGCGCGGTGGCCGCGTTCGGTCTCGTGCTTGCGGTCGAGGCCGTAGGCGCTGGTGTCCTGGCTGATGACCAGCAACTCCTTGACGCCCGCAGCCACCAGCTTTTCCGCCTCGCGCACGATCGCATGGGCCGGGCGGCTGACCAGACGGCCGCGCATGTCGGGGATGATGCAGAACTTGCAGCGGTGATTGCAGCCTTCCGAGATCTTCAGATAGCTGTAATGGCGCGGCGTCAGGCTGACGCCCGAGGCGGGCAGCAGGTCGATGAAGGGATCGGGCGACGGCGGCACCGCCTTGTGGACCGCGTCCAGCACCTGTTCGTATTGGTGCGGGCCGGTCACGGCCAGCACCTTGGGATGCGCGCCGGTGATGTAGTCAGGCTCGGCGCCCAGGCAGCCGGTGACGATGACGCGGCCGTTCTCGCGCAGCGCCTCGCCGATGGCGTCCAGCGATTCGGCCTTGGCGCTGTCCAGGAACCCGCAGGTATTGACCACCACCGCATCGGCGCCGTGATAGTCGGCGCTGATCGCATAGCCCTCGGCCCGCAGGCGGGTCAGGATGCGCTCGCTGTCGACCAGCGCCTTGGGACAGCCAAGGCTGACCATGCCGATGGTCGGCTGGCCGTCGCGCCGCTGATCGGGGATGCGGGCGCGGGCAAGGTCGGGGCGAAGGTCGGGCGGGTTCTGCTGCATCTGCCGCACATAGGCGATTCGCGGGCGCGGGCCAAGACGCCGCTTGCAACGGGCGGCCCGAACGCCCCACGTTCGCCGGAACGTGATTTCAGTTCCGCCACGTTTTCGCCAAAGGATGCCCCATGATCCACGTCCGACGCCCCCTCGCCCTGCTGGCCATCCCGCTTCTGGCGCTGGCCTGCCTGACGGCGGCCCTGCCCGCCCATGCCCAGGGGGGCCCTTTCATCGACATCAGCGACAACCGCGGCGGCAATGTGCTGCAGATGGTCCAGCGCCGGTCCGAGCTGGAGCGGTCGGGCAAGACCGTGCGCATCCGGGGCTATTGCCGCTCGGCCTGCACGATCCTGACGACGCTGCCCAATGCCTGCCTGGGGCCCCGCGCGCGAATCGGCTTTCACGCCCCGCGCATCCCGAACACGCAGATCATCCCGCCCTATGTCGACCAGATCATGGGCAACTTCTACCGCAACGGCATCCGCGACCGCTGGTTCGGCGGCTGGAACCGCTCGATGGAGATGCAGGTGATCAGCGCCCGCGACTATGTCCGGCTGGACCCGCAGACGCGCATCTGCGACAGCATCCGCCCCTGAGCGGGCACGCTGCGCGCGATCACCCGCCCATCAAGCAGTCGCGCGATCACTCGCGCAGGCGCCAGCCGGTGGCGAAGATCCAGCGGATGATGGCCAGGCAGACCACCACCATGATCGCCACCGCGACCAGCGACACGCCCACCGGCACATCGGCCAGCCCGAAGAACGACCAGCGAAACCCCGAAATCAGGTAGAGAACCGGGTTCAGCTTGGCCACGCCCTCCCAGAAGGGCGGCAGCATGCTGGCCGAGTAGAAGGCCCCGCCCAGGAAGACCAAGGGCATGATGATCATCATCGGCACGATCTGCAGCTGCTCGAAGGACTTGGCCCACAGTCCGATGATGAAGCCCAGAAGGCTGAAGCCCACCGAGGACAGCACCAGGAACGCCACCATCCAGACCGGATGCAGGATATGGACGCCTACGAAGACGAAGCTGGTCACCAGGATCACCAGCGCGATCATGATCGACTTGACGGCGGCGGCGCCCACGAAGCCCATCGTCACCTCGATCCACCCGACCGGCGAAACGAGGTATTCGTAGATCGTGCCGCTGAATTTCGGGAAGTAGATGCCGAAGCTGGCATTGCTGACCGCCTGCTGCAGCACGGTCAGCATCATCAGCCCCGGCACGATGAAGGCGGCGTATTCGACCCCCTCGACCGACTGGATGCGCCCGCCGATGGCCGCACCGAAGACCACGAAATACAAAACCGTGGACAGGACCGGCGAGGCCAGCGACTGCCAGATGGTGCGGAAGAACCGCATCATCTCGTGATGGAAGATGGCCCACACGCCATGCCAGTTGATACTCATGCCGCGTCCTCGGAAACCAGAGACAGAAAGACGTCCTCGAGGCTGGATTGCCGCGTGGACACGTCGCGCACGGTGATGCCGCGCGCGGCCAGATCGCCCAGAAGGCGCGCGATGCCGGTGCGTTCGGCCCGCGTGTCATAGTCGAAAGCCAGCCGCCGCCCGTCATCCGACAGGGTCAGCGCGCGGCCCGCCAGATCGTCGGGAATGGCGGCCAGGGGCGCGTCCAGCTCGATCGATAGGGTCTTCTTGCCGAACTCGCCCATCAGCTGGGCGGTGGGCTTGACCAGCAGCAACCGGCCCTTGGCGATGACGCCGATGCGGTCGGCCATCTCCTCGGCCTCTTCCAGGTAATGGGTCGTCAGGATGATGGTGACGCCCTCGCGGCGCAGATCGCCCACGACCTGCCACATCTCGCGGCGCAGCGCGACGTCGACGCCGGCGGTGGGCTCGTCCAGGAACAGAACCTTCGGCTGGTGCGACAGCGCCTTGGCGATCAGCACCCGGCGCTTCATGCCGCCCGACAGTTCGCGCGTGGCGGCGTCGCGCTTGTCCCACAGCGACAGCGACCGCAGGACGCGCTCGATATAGGCGTCGTCGGCGGGCATCCCGTACAGCCCGCGCGTGAAGCGCACGCAGTTGATGACCTTCTCGAAGGGCTCCAGCGCGATCTCCTGCGGGACCAGCCCGATCAGGCGCCGCGCGGCGCGCCAGTCGGTGCGGATGTCGTGCCCGCCCACCCGGACCGTGCCGCCCGTGGGCGTGACCAGCCCGCAGATGATCGAGATCAGCGTCGTCTTGCCCGCCCCGTTCGGCCCCAGCAGGGCGATGATCTCGCCCTCGTCGATGGACAGGGTCACGTCGTCCAGCGCCTTGGTGCCGCTGCCATAGTCCTTCGACAGATGGTCGATGTCGATGATCGCGCCCATGCGCCTGTCTCCTGCTGATGATGACGGGGGTCGGCGCTGCCGGGCGACCTGCGTCCGGCCCGCAGATAAGCACCCCGGCGCCCGATTGCCAGAGCCCGCGCGTCCGCCCTACCCCCGCAAGACGCCCCGGCTCATGTGCCGCTTGCTCGCGAAGCCCTGCGCGCGGGTGACCTCGAACCCCGCCGCCTGCAGCGCGCGGCGCACATGGCCCGCAGCGGTATAGGTGGCAAAGCTGCCCCCCGGCGCGGTATGGGCCGCGACCTGGCCCATCAGGGCCGCATCCCACATCTCGGGGTTCTTGGCGGGCGAGAACCCGTCCAGGAACCACGCCTCCGCCAACCCCTCCCACTCGGGCAGAACCTCGCGCACATCGCCCGTCACGACACTCAGCTCGACCTGCCCTACACGGATCGTCCCGCCCCCCCAGCCCGCCCGCAGCTCCGTCGCCAGCGCGTCCAGCTCGGGAAAGGCGGCATGGGCCCGGGCCAGCTGCTCCACCGTCATCGGAAAGGCCTCGAAGCTGGTCATCCGCACCGGCACCCGCGCCACCTGCGCCAAGGCCAGCGCGTTCAGCCCGGTGCCGAAGCCCAGCTCGGCCACGTGAAAGCCCGGGCGCAGCCGGTCGGGCAACTCGTTGCCTTGCAGAAAGACGTGCCGCGTCTCGTCCAAGCCTCCGGCCAGGCTGAAATACGGATCCTCGAACCGGGTCGAGACCGGCACGCCGCCGTCGTGCCACTCCAGGTCTGGGGCAGGCTCGTCATCGGGGCGGGGATCGGCTATGGCATCCATCGGGCAAGCTTTCGGGAAAGGGCGCGGCTTTGGCAAGGGTGATCCATGTGGCCGGGGCGGGCATCTTCGGGCTGTCCTGCGCCTGGATGCTGGCCCGCCGGGGCGCCACGGTCCGGGTGTTCGAGGCGCAGCATGTCGGCGCGGGCGCCTCGGGCGGGCATGTCGGCGCGCTGGCCCCCCATGCGCCGGACAACTGGAACCCCAAGAAGGCGCTGCAGCTGCAAAGCCTGCTGGCCGCCCCGGCTTTGTGGGCCGAGGTCGAGGAGGCCGCGGGCCTGCCCTCGGGCTACGGGCGGACCGGGCGGCTGCAGCCCGTGCCGGATGACCAGACGGCCGAGCGCCTGCAGGACCGCATCGCCGCCGCCGCGCAGCACTGGCCCCGGGACATGGGCATGTCCCTGACCCGCGACCCGCAGGCGGCGCTGATCCCCGACAGCCCCTCGGGCATCTGGCTGCAGGATGCCCTGACGGCACGCCTGAACCCCCGCGCGGCGCTGGCGGCCCTGGCCGCCGCGATCCGCGCCCGGGGAGGTGAGATCCTCGAGGCCCGCCCCGCCCCCGACCCCGCGCCCGACGATGCCCCCATGATCTGGGCCACCGGCACGCCCGGCCTGCAGGATCTGAACGCCGCGCTGGATCGCCGGATCGGCCAGGGGGTCAAGGGCCAGTCGCTGCTTCTGGCCCATGCCGCGCCGGACAGCCCGCAGGTCTTCGCCGACGGGCTGCACATCGTGCCCCATGCGGACGGCACCACGGCCATCGGCTCGACCTCGGAAAACAGCTACGACCACGACCGCCCCGACCATCAGGCCCAGGACCTGCTGGCCCGCGCCGTCGCGATCTGCCCGGCCCTCGGCGACGCCCCGGTCCTCGACATCTGGGCGGGCCTGCGCCCCCGCGCCCGCTCGCGCGCCCCCGTCCTTGCCCCCTGGCCCGACCGCCCCGGCCATCTGATCGCCAATGGCGGCTTCAAGATCGGCTTCGGCATGGCCCCGCTGATCGCCGATCTGGCCGCGCAGATGCTGCTCGATGACCGCACCGACGTGCCCGACCTCTTCGCCCTGCCCTGACCCCGCCCCCTGCGGCGGTCCGCAAATATCCCGGGGGGGATCGCGGCACGCGATGGGGGGCTGGCCCCCCTTCCCCGCTTGCCACCCGTGCCCCGCCCGCGCATCCTGTCCCAAAGCCCGGAGACGCCCATGACCACACGCCTCGACCACGCCTTCACCGCCATCGACGCGGCCAATGCCCATGACCCGAACCTCGAGGATGGCCAGCCCGCGAACCTCCTCTATGGCCAGCGGATGACGGCGGAACAGCAGCGCCTGTTCCCGCAGGCCGACGACGTGCTGCGCATCGCCTGCCGCGGCCAGCATGTCGAACGCTGGACCCTGCCGCGCCGCGACTATCCGATGAACCGCCCCGGCTATCTGGCCTGGCGCCAGGAACAGGGCCGCCGCCATGCCGAGCGCATCGCGGGCATCATGGCGGATGCGGGCTACGACGCGGACGACATCGCCGCTGCCCGGCGCATGCTGACCAAGCAGGGCATCAAGCGCGACCCCCAGGTCCAGGCGCTGGAGGATGTCATCTGCTTCACCTTCATCCGCTGGTATCTGGGCGACTTCACCGCCGAGATGCCCGACGACAAGCTGCCCCGCATCCTGGAAAAGACCGCCCGCAAGATGTCCGCCGAGGGCCGCGCCCGCGCCTTGGCCGAATTCGACATGCCCGAGGCGCTGGCCGGCTACTTCCTTGAGGCCGAGCAGCCCAGGACCCTGACCCGCGCCGTCATCGTCTCGCATGGCCAGCCCGGCGATCCCGAACCCCAGCAGGCCGCCATCGAGGCGCTGGCGGCCGAGGTCGCCCGCCACTGCCCCGGAATCGAGGTCCTGGGCGCGACACTGGCCGCGCCCGACGCGCTGGCCCGCACCTGCCGCAGCGACTGCGTCGTCTATCCGATGTTCATGGCCGAGGGCTGGTTCACCGGCACCGAGCTGCCCCGCCGCCTGAGTGCCGCCGGCGCGCCGGGCGCCCATATCATGCGCCCCTTCGGCACCGACCCGAACCTGCCCGAGCTGCTGGTCGAGAAGACCCGCCAGGCGGCCGAGGGCCGGGGCTGGGACCTCGCCTCGGTCACGATCCTCCTGGCCGCGCATGGCTCGCAGCGCAGCCAGGCCAGCCATGACATTACCCGGGCGCTGGCCGACCGGCTGGCCCCGCAGGTCGCACGCGTCGTGCCGGGCTTCGTCGAACAGGAGCCCTTCCTGGCCGATGCGGCGAAAGGCCTCGACCGCGCCGTCAGCCTGCCCCTCTTCGCGCTGCGCGCCGAACATGTGCTGGACGACCTGCCGCACGCCCTGGATGCGGCGGGCTTCACCGGCCCGCGCCTGGATCCGATCGGCCTAGCCCCCGAGGTCCCCGCCATGATCGCGCGCTCCATCCTGACAGAGCTGGCGGCCCTGAAATGACCGGGCCGGCAGGATGCCGCCCGGGCCCCGGGACGGCGATTCTTCGGTAAGGGCGGGGACGGGCAAGCCTGACCGGCCCTGCCGGGCCGGGGTCGCCCCCGTCCGTGGCGCCCGGACCTGCGGTCCGGTCGCGCCCGCGCCGGACGGCCCGCGCCGGACGGATGGCCTCAGCGCCGATAATAGGCGTAGCTGCCCGCCACCGTGAACCCGAGCGCCTCGTAGGTGGCCCGCGCTGCCGAATTGGCATGGCTGACCGCCAGACCCATGCGGACGGCGCCCAGATCCGCGGCCCAGAACGCCGCCTGCCGCATCATCCATCCGGCCAGCCCCTGCCGGCGGAAGGCCGGCAGCACCTCCAGCGCGTGGACCATCGCCACGGGGCCGTGGACCGCCACGAAGCCCGCCCCGGCGGCCCGGTCGCGCAGGCGCCCCAGGATGGCGGCCTTGGGTCCGGTCACGCGGTCCATCACCGCCTGCCGGGCGGGGGTGATGCTGCCCGCCTCCCAGATCCGGCGCTGGATCGCCAGCGGCGGCCAGATCGCGAAGGCGGTCACCGGCGGCGGCCTGCGATCAGTCAACAGGGCCAGCGGCGCCTCCATGACCAACGTCGGGGTCTCGACGACATAGCCCCCCGCCGTCAGGGCGGCGATCGGCCCGGCCTCGTCGTCCCAGGCCCGGACCAGCGGCGGCTGGCCCCAGGCGGCCTGCTGCGCCTCGGCGGCGGCCAGATCGCCTGCATTCCACGGCCCGATGCCGCGCGCCGCACTGACCCGGCCCCCGGCCCCCAGGCCGCGCCCGACCAGCAGGCCACCGCAGCGCCGCGTCTCGGCGGGGGGCCAGGTCGCCTCGAAGGCGGCCTCCAGATCGGCGTCGGGCCGCGCCATCAGAGGCCGATCCGCTCCTTCAGCGCCGCCATCGCCTGATCCACCCGGGCCGCGTCCAGGCCGCGCACGACCAGGTTCGTGCCCCAGCCCGTGTCGTCGCGGAACGGATAGGATCCAAGCGACAGGTCCGCGAAGTCCCCGGCCACCGCCTGCAGATCCTCGGCCACATCGCTTTCGCCGCGCCGCACCTCGACCGACAGCGACATGACGGGACGCCCGCCCGGCAGGCGCGGGATCAGCCAGTCGACCATGCCGCGAAACACCTCGGGCACCCCGGCCATCACATGGGTCGCGCCGATGGAGAAGCCCGGCGCGGCCGAGACGGCATTGTCGATCAACGTGGCGCCCACGGGGATGCGGGCCATGCGCAGACGGTTCTCGGTCAGCGCCATCCCCATGCGGTCGCAGCGCTCCTGCAACAGGGCGCGGGCCTCGGGGTGGATCTCGACCGTGGTGCCATGAGCGGCGGCCACCGCGTCGGCGGTGATGTCGTCATGCGTGGGCCCGATCCCGCCCGAGGTGAACAGCAGGTCATAGCCGCCGCCCAAGGTGCCATCCAGCGCCCGGATCGCCGCCACGATGCGGTCGTGATCGTCCGAGACGACGCGGATCTCCTGCAGGTCGAAGCCGGTGGCGGTCAGCACCTGCGCCAGGTGATGGGCGTTGCCCTCGCGGGTGCGGCCCGACAGGATCTCGTCGCCGATGACAAGGATGGCGGCGGTGGGGTTGTCCGACTGCATGGCGGGGTCCGTGGCTTGGGGAAAGGATCCGCCTGTTCTATGCCCGCGCGAAGGGCTGGAACAAGTGGGCGCGCGCATCTATCTAGGTCGGCAGACAGAAAGGATCCGCGATGGACGACAGCCATATCACCAAGGAAGGCATCCGCATCCACATGCCGGGCGATTTCGCGGGCATGCGGGCGGCGGGGGCGCTGGCCGCGCAGGTCCTGGACGAGGTGGGCGCGCTGGTCGAACCCGGCACGACCACCGGCGCGCTGGACGATTTCATCACGCGTCGCGTGGCGGAACTGGGCGCGACCTCGGCCACGATCGGCTATCGCGGCTATCAGCATGCCAGCTGCATCAGCGTGAACCACGTCGTCTGCCACGGCATCCCCGGCGACAAGCTGCTGAAGGATGGCGACATCCTCAACATCGACGTGACGGTGATCCTGGACGGCTGGTTCGGCGACACCAGCCGCATGTATGTCGCGGGCCGCGCCTCGCTGAAGGCGCAGCGGCTGCTGCAGGTGACCCATGACGCGCTGATGGCGGGGATCGAGGCCGTGCGCCCCGGCGCCACGTTCGGCGATATCGGCGCCGCCATCCAGACCTATGCCGAGGACCGCCGCATGTCCGTCGTCCGCGACTTCTGCGGCCACGGCATCGGCAAGGTGTTCCACGCGCCGCCGAACGTGCTGCATTTCGGCCGCCCCGGCAAAGGCCCGCTGCTGGAAGAGGGCATGTTCTTCACCATCGAGCCGATGATCAACCTCGGCCGTCCCGAGACCAAGGTCTTGGCCGACGACTGGACGGCGGTCACCCGCGACAAGTCCCTGTCGGCGCAGTTCGAGCATTCCATCGGCGTCACCGCCACCGGCTGCGAGATCTTCACGCCCTCGGACCGGTTCTTTCCCGACATGACCTGAGGCCGGGTTGCGTCCCGCGACGGCCGGGGGCGCTTCGCCCCCCGGACCCCCCGAGGATACTTGAAGACCGAAGCTGGATCAGCCTCGGTTTGTCGGAAGCCCTTCGTTGTGTCCGGAGGCCGGCTCCCATCAGGGAAGGGGGGCACGCGACATACACCTCTTAGCCCGCTGCCTGCAGCGGTCCGGAAATATCCTCGGGGGGTCCGGGGGGCGAAGCGCCCCCGGCCGTCGCGGGACGCAGATCAGGCGCGGCCGGCGGCCGCCGACAGCAGGGACGGGTCGATGCCCTGGGCGCGGAGCGCGCGTTGCCACTTGTCCTCGTGGACCGGGTCGAAGATCAGGTCCTCGGCCCCCTCGCCGGTCAGCCAGCCATTGGCCAGCATCTCGGTCTCCAGCTGTCCCGGGCCCCAGCCCGCATAGCCCAAGGCCAGCACGGCGGGCTCGGGGCCGTTGCCCTGCGCCAGGTCGACCAGGATGTCGCGTGTCGTGGTCATCGCCAGCGCCTGGCCGATGCGCAGCCGGCCCTCGGGGTCGGTCCCGTGTTCCGAGACCTTGTGCAGCACGAAGCCCCGCCCGGGCTCGACCGGGCCACCGAAGCGCACCTCGACCGCGCGGCCGGCGCCCTCGGCCTCGATGCCCAACTGGTCCAGCAGCTCGTCGAAGCCGACCTCGGGCAAGGGCCGGTTCAGGACCAGACCCATCGCCCCTTCGTCCGAATGCGCGCAGATCAGCACCACCGAGCGGTCGAAGCGGGGATCGGCCATGCCCGGCATGGCGATCAGGATCTTGCCGGTCAGGTTCGCGGCGGCCTGGGGACCGAAGGCGGTGGATTGGGTTGGGATGCGGCTCATCATGGCTCCTTTTCGCTCCCAAGATCGGGCCTTGGCCCGACCGATGCAAGGCTTGCGCGGATTTGTGACTTTCCCCGCAGGCCGCCGGGCAGGTAAGGCTTGGGCCATGACCCATCCTTCTGCCCTCGCCCTCGCCCTTGCCCTGGCCGCCGGCCTCAGCCTGACGCCCTTGCCCGTCCTCGCGCAGGCGGACGACCTGCCGCCGGGGCTGGTCTCGGCCCGGCTGCTGCCCGGCTGGACCGATGCCGAGGGCAACCGCATCCTGGCCCTGGACCTGCAGCTGGCCCCGGGATGGAAGACCTATTGGCGCAGCCCCGGCGATACCGGCCTGCCGCCGCAATTCGAGTGGCAGGGCGCGGGCAACCTGGAGGGCGTCACCCTGCACTGGCCCGCCCCGCAGGCGATTCGCTCGGGCGAGGTGCTGGAGATGGGCTATCACGACCGCCTGATCCTGCCCTTCACCGCCCGGGCCACCGATCCGGACCAGCCGATGGACATCCGCGCCCAGATCGACCTGGGCCTGTGTGAGAACATCTGCGTGCCGGCCTTCCTGGACCTGCGGGCCCCGCCGGCGGAAGGCGCCACCGACCCCGCCATCGCCCGCGCGCTCGCGGCCGAGCCGGTGCGTCTGGACCTGCACCCCGCCTGCACGGTGACGCCGCTGGCCGACGGGCTGCGCGTGGCGATGGCCCTGCCGCCGGGCGAGGCCACCCTGGCCGCGATCGAGCTGACCGGCCAGCCCGAGATCTGGGTCTCGGGCGCCGAGATCGCGCAGACATCCGAGGGCGCGCAGGCGGTGGTCGAGATGGTCGGCCCCACGGCCGCGCCCTTCGATCTGGACCCGGCGGCTCTGCGCCTGACGGTCATCCCGGCGGACGGCACCCGCGCGACCGAAATGACCGGCTGCGCGCCGACAGGCTAGGCCACCCTTTTGCCGCGCCAGGCCTGCGCCAGACCCGCCCCCGCCACGATCGCGGCCAGCAGCCCCAGATAGGCGATCAGCGCCCCGCCCACCGACTCCGCGACCGGCCAGCCGCCGGGCAGGGTCCAGCCCATCGCGGGCGCCAGCGTCACCGGGCCCAGCACCGCGACCAGCCCCAGCCCCGCCGCCCATGCCGCGCCGCGCATCACGCCGCGCAGGGGCCCCGGGCGCAGGCTGCGGCGGAACCCCTGCCGGGCGCGGCCCAGATCCGCGCCCACCGCCAGCACCGCCGGCACGACCAGCAGCACCAGCACCATCCCGAAGCCCAGCCCATAGGCCAGCGTCACCACCGTGGGCTTCAAAAACAGCGCCTGCGAGGACCGCTCGTAGAGCAGCGGCGCCAGCCCCAGCACGGTGGTGGCCGTGGTCAGCAGCACCGGGCGGAACCGGTCGGCCACCGCGTCCAGGATCGCGGGCCGCAGCCCCCGGTCGCGTGCGTAGGCGTCGATGGTCGAGATCAGCACGATCGAATCGTTGATGATGATGCCGGACATCCCGATCAGCCCCACGACGGAAAACAGGCTCAGCGGCAGCTGCCAGGCCGCATGGCCCCAGACCGCGCCGATCAGCCCGAAGGGAATGACCGACATGACCACCAGCGGCCGGGCCCAGCTGGCGAAGATCCAGGCCAGCACCATGTAGATGCCCAGCAGCGCCAGGCCGAAGCCGATCAGCGCCTCGGTCAGGAACTCGCTTTCCTGCTGCGCCAGCCCGGTCACGTCATAGCCCACGCCGAACTCGGCGGCGATGTCGGGCAGCAGCCGGTCCTGCAGGTCGGCGGTGATCGCCGCCGCCCGGGCCGGATCGTCGCCCGAGATGTCGCCGGTGACCAGGATCATCCGGTCGCCGTTCTCGCGCCGCACGACCGAAAACCCGGCCTGGGTCGAGACCGTGACGATGTCGCCCAGGGGCACCCAGCCCCCGGCGGCGGTGCGCATCAGCATCCGGTCCAGGAAATCGGCACGGCGGTCGTCCTCGGCCAGCTCCACCGTGATGGCGCCGGTGCGGGTGCCCTCGGGCCAGGTCGCGGCCTCGATCCCGCCCAACCGCTGGCGCAGCTCGCGGGCCAGCCCCTCGGTGGTGAAGCCCAAGGCCTCGCCCTGCGGGGTCAGGCTCAGCGCCAGCTCGTCCTTGTCATAGTCCAGGCTGTCCTCCAGCGCCGACACCTCGGGGAAGACCGCCAGCCGCGCCTTGAGCGCTTCGGCCGCCGCCTTCAGCCCCTGCGCCTCCGCGCCGGTCATGCGGACCGAGATCGCGTCGCCCCCCGGTCCGGACCGTCCGCCGCGAAAGCTGATCGTCTCCAGCCGCGGGTCCGAGGGCATGGCCTCCTGCAGGGCCGAGACCAGCTCGAAGCTGGAATAGGGGCGGAAATCGGGGTCGATCAGCTCGATCTGCACCGCGCCCAGCAGGTCGGCATCCTTCGTCTCGGACCCGGGCAGCGGGCGCCCGGCATTGCCGCCGATCTGGGTCATCACATGGGTGACGGGGCTGATGCCGTATTCGGCCTCGTACTCGGCGGCGACCCCGTCCACGGCGGCCTGCACCAGCCCCATGACGCGCAGCGTGTCCTCGCGCGTGGCCCCCGCCAGCATGGCGAAATTCCCCGACACGCTGCCCTGTTCGGGCGCGTCGAAGAACCGCCACGGCACCTTGCCGGTCATCAGCGAGGCCACCGACCAGGACAGGCCGACCATCACCAGCGCCAGCACCGGATAGCGCGCCAGCAGCACCAGCCGCGTCAGGGGCCGGATCACCCCCGCCACGAACCTATCCAGCCACCGGTTCACGATGACCGAGGGGCGGTCGTACCACGCGTCGCGGGCCTGATGGGCCAGCGCATGGGCCATGTGGTTGGGCAGCACCAGGAAGCATTCCACCAGCGAGGCCGCCAGCACCAGGATCACCGTCAGCGGGATGTCGGCGACAAGCGACCCGAACTGCCCGCCGATCAGCACCAGCCCGGCAAAGGCGATGACCGTCGTCAGGGTCGAGGCCACGACCGGCGCGGCCATGGCGCGGGCCGCGCGCTCGGCGGCGACCCGGGGCGGCTCGCGCAGCTTGCGGGCGCGGTAATCGGCATGCTCGCCCACCACGATGGCATCGTCCACGATGATGCCCAGCGTCAGGATCAGCGCGAACAGCGAGATCATGTTGATCGTCATGCCCACCGCATGCATCAGCGCGACAGCCGCCAGCAGCGCCGCCGGGATGCCCGCCGCGACCCAGATCGCCGTGCGGGCGTTCAGGAACAGGAACAGCAGCCCCAGCACCAGCGCCAGCCCCAGAAGCGCATTGTCCAGAAGCAGCGACAGCCGGGCCGAGATCTGCTCGGCCCGGGCGCGGACCAGCTCTGCCGTCACGCCCTCGGGCAGGGTCGGGGCCAGCTGGTCCACCGCCTCCTGCACCGACTGCTGCATCCCGATCGCGTCGCCCGAGGCGCTGCGCTGGACCGAGACGGTGACCGCCGGGTGGCCCGCCACGAAATAGGCCACGCCCCGGTCGATGCCGGTGTCCGACACCCGCGCCACGTCGCCGATGGTCAGCTGCGTGCCGTCGGGCAGCGCAGCCAGGACCAGCGCCGCGACCTGGGCCGGGCTGCGCGTCTCGGCCCCCGTCCGCACGCGCGATCCGCCCTGCGCCACGTCGCCCGCGGGCGTGGGGGCCGCGGCGGCGGCGATGGTGGCGGCGATCTGTTCCAGCGTCACGTCATGGCGCACCAGATCGGCCATGCGCAGCTCGACCAGCGTCTCGGGCGCCGACAGGCCGGTGACGGTCAGCCGCGTCACGCCGCGCGCATAGAGCCTGCCGGTCAGGTCGTCCGCGATCCGGCCCAGCTGGTCCAGCCCCGCAGGACCCGAGATCACCACGTCGGTCACCGAATCGCGCCAGGCGCGGCGGGTGATCTCGGGGTCCTCGGTGCCCTCGGGCAGATCGCCCGCCCCGGCGATGGCGGTCTCGACCTCGCCCGTGGCGCGGGACATGTCCCAGTCCGGCTCGAATTCCAGGGTGATGCGGGCGGCGCCCTGGCTGGCCTGGCTTTCCGTCAGGGCCACCCCCTCGACCGCCATCAGCGCGGGCTCCAGCACCCCCACCACGGATCGGTCGACATCGTCAGCCCCCGCCCCGTCCCACCGGACCGAGACCTGGATCTGCTGCACCACCGTGTCGGGAAAGAACTGCGCCCGCAGGCGCGGCGCGGAATAGAGGCCCGCCACGACCATCACCGCCAGAAGCAGGTTGGCCAATGTGGCATGGCGCACGAAGAGGCCCAGAAGGCCCGGGCGGTCGGGCAGCCCGTCCCGGGCGGGCGGGCGCTCAGCCACGCGAGGCACCCTCGGGGCGTTCGACCCGCTGCTCGGGGCCCTGCATCGGCGCGGGCGGCGGGTCGGGTGTCTCGGTCACATCGCGCACCCGGATCCCGATGCCCAGCTGCGGGGCGCGTTCGGCCACGATCCGCGCCCCGGCCAGCGCGGGCGGCACCGCCACGACCAGATCGTCGCCCTGCCTCCGCAGCACGGTCACCGCCATCGCCGCCAGCCGCCCGTCCGCGCCCGCCACCAGAACCTCGCCCTGCGGCCCAAGCGCGGTGGCGGGCAGGATCGCCGCGCCCTCCAGCGCCGGCTCGGCGATGCGGGCGGTGACGAAATCGCCCGGGCGCAGCGCCCCGCCGCCCTCGGTCAGCCGCGCATAGACGATCCGCCCGGCCGAGCCTTCCGCGACCGAGGCCGCCGCCCGGTCCAGCCGCGCCCGCGCCGCCCTCTGCCCCGCGCTGCCGTCCAGCAGCAGGGTCACCTCCTGCGGCAGCAGCGCACCGTCCGGGCCCGCCAGCCGCGAGAACTGGTCCAGCGACAAAGGCATCTGCACCTCCAGCGCCTCGGGATCGATGATCGTGGCCAGCTGTTCGTTCAGGCTGACCAGCCCGCCCTCGACCGCCGTGACGGCGGTGACGCGGCCGTCGAACCCGGCGCGGATCTCGGTATCGGCCAATGCGCGCCGCGCCTCGGTCAGGGCGATCTCGGCCCGGCGCAGGGCGTTCTCGGCCGCCGTCACCGCGCTTTGCGCATCGGCCTGGGCCGCGCGGGCGGCGATCACCGTCTGCTGCGCGGTCGAGGCCGCCAGCTCCGCCGTCTCGCGGTCCAGGCTGGTGCCCAGGCCCCGCTCGGCCAGCTGGCCCTGCCGCGTGACGGCGGCCTCGCGCAGCTCGGCCTGGCGTTCGGCGGCGGCCAGATCCTCGGCGGCGATGTCCACGCGGCGGCGCACATCCGCCAGAGTGGCCTGCGCGTCGTCGCGTTCGGCCTGGCTGCTGTCCAGCGCCGCCTGCGCCGCCGCCGGGTCGATCCGCGCCAACAGCTGTCCCGCCACGACGACACCGCCCTCCTGCAAAGCCGCGTCCAGCTGCACGATCCGGCCCGAGGCCCCGGCCCGCAGCTGCAATTCGCGCCGCGTGCGGACCTGGCCAAAGACCTGCAGCACGGGCGCCACGGTGCCGGGCGTCAGCGTCACCAGCCTTGTGGCATAGACCTGCTCCTCGGCGGTGCGGGCGGGCCCGCCCCCCGCGCCGCGCTGGGCGGCCGCCTGCCACAGCTGGAACCCTGCCAAGAACAGCAGGGCCAGCGTCAGGAAGGTCAGGAACAGCCCCAGCAGGCTGCGTGTCAGGAATCGCATGGGATGGGCGCCTCATCGGGAGGACCGGGGGGAGGACCGGGATAGCGCATGATGGGGAAACGCAGCCTAAACGGAAAGCGATTCCAGCCGCGCCGCCAGCGACAACAGGTCGCCCCAGGCCTCGCGCTTGGCGGGCGGGTTGCGCAGCAGATAGGCCGGATGCGTCATCGGCAGCGCGGGACGGTCGAACGCCTGCACCCACTGCCCCCGCAGCCGAAGGATGCCCCGCCGGCCGATCGCGGCCTGGCACGAGATATTGCCCATCAGCACGATCACCTCGGGCGCGGCCAGCTGGATATGGCGGCGCAGGAAGGGCAGGCTCACGGCAATTTCATCCGCCGACGGATCGCGGTTGCCCGGCGGGCGCCAGGTCAGCACATTGGCGATATAGAGCGCGCGTTCGGCATCGACGGCGTCCCGGGCCAGCCCGATGGCCCCGAACATCCGGTCCAAGAGCTGCCCCGAGCGTCCCACGAAGGGACGGCCCTGCCGGTCCTCCTCGTCGCCCGGCGCCTCGCCCAGGATCAGGACGCGCGCCTTGGGATTGCCGTCGGAAAAGCAGAAATTCCGCGCGCCCTTCTTCAGCTCGATCCCGTCGAAGCCCTCCTGGGCTGCGGCCAGCGCCTCCAGGCTGTCGGCCCCCGCCGCCAGCGCCTCGGCCTGGGCCAGCCGGTCGGCCAGATCGTCGGGCGCCCCGCCCTCCAGCGTCAGGACCGGCGGTGTCTCGGGGGCGGCGGCGGCCGGCGGGGGCGCCGCGCGGGCAGGCAGGTCGAAGCGGTCCAGGGCCACGTCCATCAGGGGCACGTCCACGCCCATCTCAAGCTGCCAGTCCAGCAGCGCCAGCGCGGTCTCCGCGTCCAGCTCGATTCCCTGATATGTCGCCCGGTCCGTCACGGGCGGCACGCTAGGCCCTGAGGCGGCCCTAGTCCACCACCAGCATGTAGCCCGTGCCCCGCACCGTCTGCAGGAAGCGCGGCTCGCGCGGGTCGGGCTCGATCTTGCGGCGCAGGCGGGTGATCTGCACGTCGATGGCGCGCTCGCCGTTGTCCTCGTCGGGGCTGCCGCGGCCCAGATCCTCGATCAGCGCGGCCCGGCTGACGGGCTGGCCCCGGCTGGCCGCCAGCCGCCGCAGCAGCGCGGTCTCGGTGCCGGTCAGCCGCAGCGGCGCGTCGCCGTTCCACAATTCGCCCTTGTCGCTGTCATAGCGCAGCGCGCCAAGGGTCAGGAACTTGGGCTGGGCCAGCTCGACCACCGGCACGCGGCGCAGGATCGCCCCGATCCGCAGCAGCAGCTCGCGCGGCTCGAAGGGCTTGGCCAGGTAATCGTCGGCGCCGCTTTCCAGGCCGCTGATCCGGTCCTCGGTCTCGCCCTTGGCGGTCAGCAGCAGGATCGGCGTGTTCAGGCGGGTGCGCAGATGCCGGGTCAGGGCCAGACCGTCCTCTCCGGGCATCATCACATCCAGAACGATCAGGTCGAAATCCAGGCCCACCAGCAGCCGCCGGGCCTGCGCCGCGTCGCGGGCCATGGTGACCATGTAGCCGTTCTTGCGCAGGAACCGCCCCAGAAGCGCGCGGATGCGCTCGTCATCGTCGACGACCAGCAGATGCGTATCGGGCAGATGCGTCTCGGGGTGGGTCATGGGGGCCTCAGCGGTCGTCGGACAGGTCTTTCAGCGCCTGATACTGCGCCCGCGTCTCGGGGTCCATCATCGCTTCCAGCACCTGCCGGAACCCCGCCACGGCCTGCGGACCGGCATTGCGATAGGCCGCCCGCATCCGCGCCCGCTGCGCCTCGGACAGGCGCCGCTCCAGTGCGGTGCCCGCCGAGGTCAGGTGCAACTGGCGTTCGCGCCGGTCACGCCGGCCGATGCGGCTGTCGACCAGCCCGTCCTCTATCAGGGTCCGCAGAACCCGGTTCAGCGACTGCTTGGTCACCCCCAGCACCGCCAGCAGCGAGGTCACCGTCAGCCCCGGATCGCGATGGATGAAATGCAGGGCCCGGTGATGGGCACGGCCGTAATCCAGATCGGCCAGGATCAGGTCGGGATCGGCGGTGAAGGCGCGATAGGCGAAGAACATCGCCTCGATCCCCCGGCGCAGCTGGTCGTCGGTCAGGAACAGCAGATCCTCGCCCACCATCGCCTGAATGCGCGCCTTGTCCTGCATGCCGTCCCCGCGTTTTTCGCTGCCGCCCGATATGGCAGCCTTGTTGACTTTCTAAGCGCTGATTGCTAGCCGTCAAGCATCTTGCGTAACAAACATGCCAAATCCGCCCTGACAGACGCAAGAATCGCAAAAACGGGCGGCGGATGGAGACAAGAAGATGCTGGCTTACGACGATCGCGACGGCAAGATCTGGATGGACGGAGACCTGGTCGACTGGCGCGACGCCAAGGTGCATGTCCTGACGCATGCGATGCATTACGCAAGCTCGGTCTTCGAGGGCGAGCGCTGCTATGACGGCAAGATCTTCAAGGGCCACGAGCATTCGCTGCGCCTGCTGGAATCGGGCCGGCTGCTGGACATGCCGATCCCCTACACCGCCGACCAGATCGACGCCGCCAAGGAAGCCGTGCTGAAGGCCAACGGCTTCGACAACGCCTATGTGCGCGTCGTCGCCTGGCGCGGGTCGGGGCTGGACATGGGCGTCTCGGCGGCCAGGAACCCGGTCTGCATGGCGGTGGCCGCATGGGAATGGGGCAGCTATTACGGCGATGCGAAATGGCAGGGCGCGAAACTGGACGTGGCCAAGTGGAAGCGCCCCTCGCCCGAGACCATCCCCACCGCCGCCAAGGCCGCCGGCCTCTACATGATCTGCACCATGTCCAAGCACGCCGCCGAGGCCAAGGGCTGCTCGGACGCGCTGTTCATGGACTGGGAGGGCTACGTGGCCGAGGCCACCGGCGCCAACATCTTCTTCGTGCGCGACGGCGAGATCCACACGCCGCTGGCCGACCGCTTCCTGAACGGAATCACCCGCCAGACCATCGTCGAGATGCTCAAGGGCAAGGGCTATACCGTCCACGAGCGCCGCATCCTGCCCGAGGAACTGGAAAGTTTCCAGGAATGCTGGCTGACTGGCACCGCCGCCGAGGTGACCCCGGTGGGCCAGATCGGCGACTGGCATTTCCAGGTGGGCCAGATCACCCGCGACGTGGCCGAAAGCTACGAGGCCCTCGTCCGTACCTGATGCCAGACGCCGCAGGGGGCTCCGCCCCCATCGCGTTCCGCGATCCCCCCGGGATATTTGAGGACCAATGCAGGCATAAGGTGCCGCCTCTGCATTGGTCCGGAAATATCCTCGGGGGGAAAGCGCGGCACGCGCTTGGGGGGCGGAAAGCCCCCCTCTTGCGACCCCAGTGGTGGGCTCAGTCGGTTCCGGTGCGGGCGATGCGCAGGTATTCGGCGGCCTTGCGCGCTGCGTCCGCCCGGGGCTTGGGGCGGGTCTGCAGCGCAAGGGTGCTGGGATGGGGTCGGTCCGCCCGATCCTGGCGCAGGAATGCAGCCAGTTTCGACGCGCCGCGGGTACGGGGTTGGTCCGTCAGATGCCGGGTCATGGGAAAAGCCCTCCTGGGAATGTCTTCCTTCCTCCTATATAGGACCGATCCGGACCGAATTGAACCCCCTGCGGGCCCCTCCCCCGGATCAGGCCGCCTTGATGCCCTGCGCGGCGGACAGGACGGCATGCAGCGCGACCGGGTCGTCATTGGCCCGCAGCTTGGCGCGCAGGTCCTGATCGCGCAGCGTGCGCGAGACCAGCGCCAGCGCCTTGAGATGGTCCACGCCGCTGCTTTCGGGGGCCAGAAGCGCGAAGACCAGATCGACCGGCTGGCGGTCGACCGCATCGAAATCCAGCGCCTTGTCCAGCCGCAGGAACAGCCCCGCGACCTTGTCCAGCCCGTGCAGCCGGGCATGCGGCAGCGCCACCCCCTGCCCCACGCCGGTCGGCCCCAGGCTCTCGCGCTCCTGCAGGGCGTCCAGCACTTCCGAGGCGTTCAGCCCGTATTCGGCATGGGCCAGATCGGCCAGCTCCTGGAACAGGCGCTTCTTCGAGGTGACCTGCCCCAGAGAGCGCACCGCCCCGGGCCGGAGGATTTCAGCTAGCTGCATCGCGTCATGTCTTTCCCAAGCTGTCCGCCCCCCGATGGCAAGATCGGAGGGCGGCGCGTCACGTCGGATCCCGGATGTCGGATCCCGGGCGGGGCAAGGCTCAGCCGTCGGGGGCTCAGCCGTTGCCGCGCGGGTCGATCCATCCCACATTGCCGTCATCGCGGCGATGGACGACGTTGACGCCGCCATGTTTCTCGTTGCGGAACACCAGAAGCGGCGTTCCCGACAGTTCCATCTGCATCACCGCATCGCCCACCGACAGGGTGGGAACGCGGCTTTCCATCTCGGCGATGATGATCGGCTCCAGGCTGCCGTCCCGGGCCTCCGCATCCTCGTCCTCGGCGGCCAGCACATAGCTGTCGGCCTGCCCGAAGACAACCGGCTCGACGCGTTCGCGGTGGTGATCCTTCAGGCGGCGCTTGTAGCGGCGCAGCTGCTTGTCCATCTTTTCGCGGCAGGCCTCGAAGGCGGCATAGATGTCGTTGGCCGCCCCGCGCGCCTGTACGTTGAGGCCCGTGGACAGGTGCACCACGCTGTCGCACAGGAACTGATGCGCGTCCTTCGAGAAGGTCACGGCGGCATCCGTCGGACGCTGCGAGTATTTCTCGATCGTCTCGCCCAGTTCGGTCTTCACATGCGTGCTGAGGGCATCCCCGACATCGATCTGTTTTCCGCTGATGGTGTAGCGCATCGTCATTCCTCTTCGGTTGACCATTTTCGCCGCGCCGGCCCGTTCGGATGCCGGCAAGGGCGGAAACGGGTAGGACGGGCGCCAGAGCCGCGCCCGCATGTCTCAATTTGGTGACAGCTGGCCGGGGATGTCAACGGGCCACCGAAGCCCGTGACGCGGATTTGCGGACGGCCCCCGGCGGGCCGTTCGGCACGGCCCTCAGGCCATGGTGAAGCTGTCGCCCAGATAGACCTCGCGCACGCGGGGATCGGCCACGATCTGGTCGGTCGTGCCCGACATCAGCACATGCCCGTCATGCAGGATATAGGCCCGGTCGACGATTCCCAGGGTCTCGCGCACGTTGTGATCGGTGATCAGCACGCCGATGCCCCGCGATTTCAGCGCATGGACCAGGGTGCGGATCTCGCCCACGGCGATCGGATCGACGCCGGCGAAGGGCTCGTCCAGCAGCAGGAAGCCCGGATCCGAGGCCAGGCAGCGCGCGATCTCGACCCGCCGCCGCTCGCCGCCCGACAAGGCCAGCGCCGAGGCGTTGCGCAGATGGGTGATCGAGAAATCCGCCAGCAGCTCCTCCAGCCGGTCGCGCCGGTGGCGGGGATCGTCCAGCGCGACCTCCAGCACGGCCATGATGTTCTGCTCGACCGTCAGCCCGCGAAAGATCGACATCTCCTGCGGCAGATAGCCGATGCCCAGCCGGGCGCGGCGGAACATCGGCAGGCGGGTGGCATCGCGCCCGTCGATCAGCACCTGCCCCGCATCCGGCGCCACCAGCCCGGCGATGCAGTAGAAGCACGTGGTCTTTCCCGAGCCGTTCGGCCCCAGAAGCGCCACGACCTCGCCGCGCCGCAGGGTCACCGACACGTCGCGGATCACGGGTCGGTTGCGATAGGACTTGCGCAGGCCCCGGACATCCAGCCCGTCGCCCGGCCCGGCGGGCCCGCGCCGCATCACGGGGTTCCCGGCTGCAGGACCGAGCGCACGCGCCCCTGCACCTGCGCCGCCCCGGTCGCCAGATTGACGGTCATGCGGTCGCCCGACAGCACATTGCCGCCCTGGCTCAGCAGCACGTCGCCGGTCAGCACCACGCTGCCCTCCGCCACGTCATAGACCGCCTGCTGCGCCTCGGCCGCATCCTCGCCCGAGACCAGCGTGACATTGCCGATGGCCGTCAGCGACCGGATGCGCTCCTGCCCGCCCTCGGCATAGTCCACGGTGACCTCGTCCGCCGACAGGCGCATCTCGCCCTGCCCGATGACCACATTGCCCGAAAACAGCGCGCTGCCATCGGTCTGGTCGACCGTCAGGTTGTCCGCCGCGACCTCGACCGGGGCCGAGACATCGGCCCGCATCCCCCCGAAGGCGGTGGTCTGCGCGAAGGCGGGCCCGGTCAAGGCAAGCCAGGCCGATGTCAGCGTCAGGGCGATCATCAGGGGGCGAAGCATCATCGGATCCTCGATCGGGTCGGGGCCGCAACGGGCCGGGAAAGGACAGGTCTCAGGGCTGGTATATCAGACGCACGCCGTCCGAGAAATTCAAGATTGACCCCGGGGCCGGGGCACCCTCCGGGGCCGCTTCGGCGCTGCGGGGCGCCAGGCGCATCTGCCCGGCGGTGATCCGGCCGAAAGGCGCCTGCGCCTCGATCCCCTGGGTCGCGGTGATGACCGAAGCATCGAGATGCGCCTCGATCCGCGCGGCATCCAGCTGCCAGCCGGAACTGGTGGTCATCCGCACGCCGCCCTCCAGCCGCACCTGCCCCTCGGCCAGCCCGCCCTGCGGCGCCGTCAGCCGGGCGCTGAGGTCTCCGTCCGCGCCGCCCGGCCGCTGCCAGTCCAGCTGCAGATCGCCCGCCGCCCCGCCGCCCTCCGCAGGCGTCGCCTGCGCCGCGCGCAGCGACAGGCGGGCGCCATCGGGCGTGACGGCGCTGTAATCGGGGGCGACGATGCGCCCCTCGCGGGCGGCGGCCTCGGCCTCGACCTCGGCATAGGGGATGCGCGATTCGGTGTCCGAGCGGCGCGAGAACAGGAACATCGTCGACAGCATGACCAGGGCCACCAGCGGCAGCAGCACCCTCAGCCAGCGGACGATGCGGGTGCGGCTCACCGGATCAGACCAGCCCGGCGCGCAGGCAGTCGTGGATGTGCAGGATGCCGCAGGGGCGCCCGTCCGTCACGGCGAAGAGACAGGTGATCTTGCGGTCCTGCATCTGGGCCAGCGCGGCCCCGGCCAGCGCCTCGGGGCCGATGGTGCGCGGCGCGGGCGTCATCACCGCCGCCGCGTCCAGATCCAGCAGCCCCTGCATGTGGCGCCGCAGGTCGCCGTCGGTGATGATGCCCACCAGCCGGCCCTGATCGTCCACGACCCCGGTCACGCCATAGCCCTTCTGGCTGATCACCAGCAGCGCCTCGGACATGGGTGCGTGCAGACCCACCAGCGGCAGGTCGGCATGCATCAGGTCGCCCACCTTGGCCAGCAGCGCGCCCAGCTTGCCGCCCGGATGGAAGGTGCGGAAATGTTCGGGGGTGAAGCGGCGATGCTCCATCATCGCGATGGCCAGCGCGTCGCCCAAGGCCAGGGTCATGGTGGTCGAGGTGGTGGGCACGATCCCGTTCCCGCAGGCCTCGGCGGCGGCGGGCAGGGCCAACGCGATGTCGGCCTGCCGCATCAGCGTCGAATCGGGTCGCGCCGCCACCCCGATCAGCGGGATCGAGAACCGCCGCGTATGGGCGATCAGATCGGCCAGTTCGGGCGTCTCGCCGCTGTTGGACAGCACCAGCGCCAGATCGGCGGCGGTGACCATGCCCAGATCGCCATGGCTCGCCTCGGCGGGATGGACGAACTGCGCCGGCGTCCCGGTCGAGGCCAGCGTCGCCGCGATCTTGCGCCCGACATGGCCCGACTTGCCCATGCCCGACACGATCACCCGGCCCTTGACCGCCAGCATCATCTCGACCGCGCGCGAGAACGCATCCCCAAGGCCGGCCGACAGGGCCTGCAGCCCCGCGGCCTCGACATCGATCACCCGCCGCCCCGTCTCGATGAAATCCGCCACGTGCCTGCTCCTGCTTTGGTCCGCAAATATCCTCAGGGGTCAGCCAGAGGTTCGCCATCGGTTCAAGAACCGCTGGCTGACGGGGGCGAAGCGCCCCCGGTCACCGCCCCCGGCCAAACCCGGCCTCAGTGACGAAAGATGTCGCTCTCGTCGCCCCAGCCCAGCAGGTCCAGATGGGCACGGGCGGGCAGAAAGTCAAAGCAGGCCTGCGCCAGCCCCAGCCGGTTCTCGCGCTTCAGGCGCTCTTCCAGCACCTCCTTCAGCTTGTGCAGGTGCAGCACATCGGATGCCGCATATTCCAGCTGGGCGTCCGACAGGTCGGCCGCGCCCCAGTCGCTGGTCTGCTGCTGCTTGCTGACATCGACGCCGACCAGCTCCTGCAGCAGCACCTTCAGCCCGTGCCGGTCGGTGAAGGTCCGCACCAGCTTGGAGGCGATCTTGGTGCACCACACCGGAGAGGTCACGACCCCGAAGGCATTCTCCAGCGCCGCCACGTCGAAGCGACCGAAATGGAACAGCTTCAGCACCTTGGGATCGGTCAGCAACTTCGTCAGGTTCGGCGCCTCGGTCTGGCCGCGGTCGATCTGCACCAGATGCGCCTCGCCGTCGCCCGAGGACATCTGCACCAGGCACAGCCGGTCGCGGCGCGGGTCCAGGCCCATCGTCTCGGTGTCGATGGCCACGACCGGGCCCAGAACCAGATCGTCGGGAAGGTCGTTGGGATACAGATGGATGCTCATCGCCGGTCCTGCCTTGGTGGTTGGCCGACCCGTCGGGGCCGGCTGCCTTGGCGCCCCTCTGACCAGAAACCGGCCCGCCGATCCAGCGAAATTCGCGTGAAGCGGCTCAGGCGGGCTGCCAGGTCAGGGCGCCCGGGTCCTCGCGATGGGCAAAGCGCAGCAGATGGCGCTCGACCACGTCGCGCAGGCGCTCCAGCGCCTCGGCATCCGACGCCTGCAGCGCCAGACGCAGGGCGCCGTCGCGCAGGTCGATCTGCGCGTCGCCCATCGGAAAGCCCAGCACCGCCTGCCGGTCGTCGACGGCCACGGGGATCTTGTGGCCGAAATGCTTGGCCATGGTCCCCATCAGGGCCGGGCCGCGAGAGGTCGGGAAATCGGCGGTCATCCGCATGACGGGGCACGTCCTTCGCAAGGGGTTCGGGCTGCCCTTAGAATGGCCGATGCAAACAGTCAACAAATCTGGGCAATATTCCGACAAAAACACCCGGATATCTTGCCCTCCCGTCGGGGGCGCGTTAACCCGGCCCTGCGTGAAGCCAAGCCGACAGCCACACGCCATGACCCCTTCGAAAGGATCTGCCATGCGTCGCATCGCGCTGTCCGGCCTTCTGGCCGCCACCCTCGCCTCCCTTCCGCTGGCCACGCTGGCGCAAGAGGTCACCCTCGACACCGCGCAGGGGCCCGTCACCCTGCCCGCCACGCCCCGCTCGGTCGCGGTCTATGACATGGCCGCGCTGGACACGTTGCAGGCCTTCGACGTGGTGCCCACCGGCACCATCGACCGCATCCTGGTCCCGGCCCTGCAGGACGCCGCCCCCGGCGCCACGCCGGTCGGCACGCTCTTCGAGCCCGATCTGGAGGCGCTGGCCGCGCTGGCCCCCGATCTGGTGATCGTGGGCGGACGCTCGATGACGCAGCTGGCGGCGGTCGGTCAGGTCGCGCCGGCCATCGACATGTCCCTGGGGCCGGATCTGCTGGCCGATGCCCGCGCCCGCATCACCGCCTATGGCACGCTGTTCGACATGAGCGACCGCGCCGCCGAGATGACCGCCACGCTGGACAGCCGGCTGGAAGATCTGCGCGACGCCGCCGAGGGGCAGGGCAGCGCGCTGATCGTGATGACCAACGGGCCCAAGATGTCGGCCTATGGCGCCGGCTCGCGCTTTGGCTGGATCTTCGACGCGACCGGCCTGACCGAGGCCGTGCCGGGTCTGGACGATGCCAGCCACGGCCAGGCCATCAGCCATGAATTCATCGCCGAGGCCGATCCCGACTGGCTGCTGGTCATCGACCGGGGCGCGGCCATCGGCGCGGACGGCGCGGGCGCGACCGAGACGCTGGCCTCGGCCCTGGTCGAGGGCACGACCGCTTGGCAGCAGGATCAGGTGATCCTGCTGGATCCGGCGGCAACCTATATCTCGGCCGGGGGCTATGGCTCGATGATCGGGACGCTGGACCTGCTGACCGAAGCCCTGTCGGACGGCACCGACAGCTGATGCGCCTGCTGCCCGCCCTGTCATCGGCGCTTCTGGCGCTGATGCTGGCCAGCCTGACCGTGGGGGCCGCCCAGGTCGACCTGCGCGCCGTCTTCCGCGACCCGCAGGCCATGCTGGTCCTGCTGGAATCGCGGCTGCCGCGCACGCTGGCGGTGGCCCTGACCGGGGCCGCGCTGTCGGTGGCGGGCGTGCTGATCCAGGCGCTGGTCAGGAACCGCTTCGTGGGCCCCGACACCTCGGGTACCGCCGAGGGCGCGGCCTTGGGCCTGCTGGCCATCACCATCCTCTGGCCCTCCAGCCCGCTCTGGCTGCGCATGATCGCGGCCAGCCTGTCGGCGATGGTCACGACCGCGCTGTTCCTGGCCGTGATCCGCCGGTTGCCGGTGCGCGAGGTGATGCTGGTCCCGATCGCGGGGCTGGTGCTGTCGGGAGTGCTGGGATCGGTCGTCACCTTCGTGGGCTGGCAGACCGACCTGATGCAATATGTCGGCACCTGGCTGATGAGCGGCGAGTTCTCGGGCGTCATCTCAGGCCGCTACGAGCTTCTCTGGATCGCCGCCCTGGCCGCCGGGCTGGCTTGGTTCTCGGCCGACCGCTTCGCCATCCTGGGCCTGGGCGATCAGGTGGCCACCGGGCTGGGCCTGTCCACGGCGGCGGTCATGCGTCTGGGGCTGGCGGTGGTGTCGATGGTCACCGCGATGGTGGTGACGACGGTGGGCATGATCCCCTTCGTGGGCCTCGTGGTCCCCAATCTGGTCGCCCGCGTGATGGGCGACAACCTGCGCGCCTCGCTGCCGGTGGTGGGGCTGGCGGGCGCGGTGCTGGTGCTGGCCTGCGATCTGCTGGGCCGCCTGGTCATCCGCCCCTACGAGATCCCCGCCGGGGTGATCCTGGGCGTGCTGGGCGCCGTGCTGTTCCTTGTGCTTCTGCATCGCAGGCCCGCCCATGGATAGCCGCGCGCTGGACCCCGGGATCGCCGCCCGCCGCCCCGAGGCCGCCGCGGGCCCCGCCCCCGACCGCCGCCCGGCGCTGATCCTGGGCGGCATGGCGCTGCTGCTGGCGCTGCTGGCGGCGGTCTGGATGCTGCAGGGCCTGGGGCCGGGCAATCGCGGCTTCATCCTGGGCCTGCGCGCCACCAAGCTGGCGGCGCTGGTCACGGTGGCGGTGGCGGTGGGCGTCTCGACCATCCTCTTCCAGACAGTGGCGGCGAACCGGGTGCTGACGCCCTCGATCATGGGCTTCGATGCGCTTTATGTCCTGCTGCAGACGGTGCTGGTCATCACCCTGGGCGGCGCGGGCCTGGTGGGCCTGCCGCCCGGCGCGAAGTTCCTGGCCGAGATCGCGGTGATGTCCGCGCTGGCCGCAACGCTGTTCGGCACGCTGCTGCTGCGCGGCGCGCGCGACGTGCCGCGCATGATCCTGACCGGGGTGATCCTGGGCGTGCTGTTCCGGTCGGTCTCGGGGTTCCTGGGGCGGATCATGGATCCCAACGAATTCGCCGTGGTGCAATCGGTCAGCTTCGCCAGCTTCAACCGGGTGGACGCGACGCTGCTGCCTTTGGCCATGGCGGTGACCGCGCTGGCCGTGGCACTGGCCTGGCGGATGTCGGCGCGGCTGGATGTGCTGGCCTTGGGCCGCGATCCGGCGGTGTCTTTGGGGCTGGCCCATCGCGGGGTGACGCTGGCCGTGCTGGCGCTGGTCGCGGTGCTGGTCTCGGTCTCGACCGCGCTGGTCGGGCCGGTGGCCTTCTTCGGGCTGATCGTGGCGGGGCTGGCGCATGGGCTGATGCGGACCGCCGCCCATGCGGTGCTGCTGCCCGCGGCCGGGCTGTCGGCGGCGATCCTGCTGGTCGGCGGCCAGTGGCTCTTCGAGCGCCAGCTGGGCCAGGCCGCCACCCTGTCGGTGGTGGTCGAGTTCGCGGGCGGGCTGTTCTTCCTCTATCTGCTGCTGAAGGGACGCATCCGATGATCCAGATCGACCAGGTCAGCCACCAGATCGGCGGCACGCCGATCCTGCACGACATCTCGACCACGCTGCCCAAGGGGCGGCTGACCGCGCTGATCGGCCCCAATGGCGCCGGCAAGTCGACCCTGCTGCGCCTGATCGGGCGGCTGGAGCCCCTGCAGGCGGGCCGCATCACCGTGGCGGGCCATGATGTCGCCACCACCCCCACCGACCGGCTGGCCCGGGTCATGGCCATCCTGGGCCAGCAGACCGCCATCGCCAGCCGCCTGCGCCTGTCCGAGTTGGTGGCCTTCGGCCGTTGGCCCCATCACAAGGGCCGCCCCGGCCCCGCCGACCGCGCCCGCGTGACGCAGGCGCTGGAGGCCTTCGCGCTGGCCCCGCTGGCGCATCGCTTCCTGGACGAGGTCTCGGGCGGGCAGGCGCAGCGCGCCCATATCGCCATGGCCTTCGCGCAGGACACCGACTGGCTGCTGCTGGACGAGCCGTTGAACAACCTGGACATGGCCCATGCCCGCGCCCTGATGAGCCGGCTGCGCGCGCTGGTCGACCACGCGGGCCGCAGCGTCGCCATGGTCGTGCACGAGATCAACTATGCCGCGGCCTGGGCCGATCATGTCATCGCCATGAAGGACGGGCGCGTGATCGCCGAGGGCCCGGCGGCGGAGGTGCTGACCGAGGCGCTGCTGTCGGATCTCTACGATGCGCCGATCCGGGTGGGGCAGCATCTGGGCCGGCCCCTGGTCCTGCACCACGTCTGATCGCGGGACGGCACAGGCCGGACCGGGGGCTTCGCGCCCCCGGACCCCCGCGGGATATTTTTGCCAAGATGAAAGGGGCGGGGTCAAAGATGGGCCGCATTCGGCCGTGCCGGGGCCGAGCTTTGACCCCGCCTGAGACCTTTGTGCGAGGGCGGCCGTCCCTGGTCGGGGCGCCCTTCCGCCTGCCGGGCGGGTTATTGCAGGGTGAAGGGCGTGGTGAAGGTATGCGTGGCGTCGGTGACGGCGGCGGGGGCGGCGGGGCAGGCGCGCAGGCGCTGCGCGGTGCGGACCACCTGCCCGTCGACCCGGGCATCGCCGGTTCCCGAGATCAGCGTGGCGCCCTGCACGCGGCCGTTCCGGGCGATCGAGATGTTCACCACGATCCGGCCTCCCCGGGCGCCCGACACGCGCGAGAATTGCCGGCCGATGCAGGTGGCGATCTGGGCGGTCCATTGCGCCATCGCGCTGGCCCGCGTCTCGGCGCGGACCCCGCCCCCGCCGCCGCCCGCGCTGCTGCGCTGCGACTGGCCGCCCTCGCCCGCGCGTTGGGCGGGTTGCGCCTGCGCGGGGGCCTCGCGCGCGGGCTGCGGGGCGGGTGCGGCGGCGCGGCGGGGTTCGGGCTCGGGCTCGGGTCGGGGCTGGCGCGCGGGGCGCCGGTCGGGGCGGGACGACGCCTCCAGCGCCAGGGGCGAAGCCACTTCGATGGTGGGCGGGGTCAGCTGCTGCAGCTCGGGCAGGTCCAGCTCCGCGGGCTCGATCGGATCGGGTTCGGGCTCGGGGGCCACCGGCTCGGGCGGCGGCGGCAGGTTGGGCTGGGTCGGCGCCGGGTCGGGCGGCGCCAGGGGGGGCGCAGCGAGCGGGGCTGGGGCGGATTCGGGCGCCGGCTCCGCAGGCGGCGGCGCCGGTTCGGGCTGCGGCTGCGGTTCCGTCGCGGCGATCTCGGGGGCGGTCTCGGTCTCGGGCGGCGACTCCCAGGCCTCGACCATCGCGCGGATCTCCTCGCCACCGGCGGACAGCGCGGCGGGCGGGGCCTCGGCGGCGTCGCCGCGCTCCAGCCGGTCGGACAGCATGATGGCCGCCGCCGAGACATGCAGCGCGGCGGCGATGGTGAAGAAACCCGCGGTTTCCAGGGTGCGGCGCGTGATCATGCTCAGCCTCCGGTGACGACCAGATGCGCGCCCGCCGGGGCGATCTTGCGCAGCCGCTTCAGATGGCCCGCCAGGATCGCGGCGGGCAGGGCGGCATCGGCGCGGATCTCGACCGGATCCGCGCCGCCTCGGGCCACCAGCGCCGTCCAGACCGCCGCGCCGCGCGCCTCGTTCCAGGCCAGCTCGTTCCCGGCCGAGATGTAGAGCACGTCGCGGGCCCCGGCGGCGGTCTCGGACCGGCTGTCGGGCGGGGTCAGCGGAAAGGGCGTCGGCTGGGTGATCTGCGCGGTCAGCAGGAAGAAGATCAGCAGCAGGAAGACGACGTTGATCATCGGGATGATCGATTCGCCGCGCGGCTTCCGGGGGGGCATGTCGATGCGCATGGGCCTATTCGATCAGGATGAGGTTCGGGATGCCGCCGTCGCGCAGCAGGTCCATGACGCCGACCAGTCGCTGCAGGTCGGCCCCGTCGCGCGGGCGCAGGATCACCGCCGCATCGGGCTGGGGCATCAGCGCCGCGACGCCCGCGACCAGCGACCCGGGCGCGGTCTCGACGCCGTTCACCGACAGCGCCTGGGGGCGCACGTCGACCAGCCGGGGCGCGCCCTGCCAGTCGGTGCCCGTGCCCTCGGCGCCGCCCGAGATGGGCAGCACGGCATCGGTGCCGAAGCGCGAGGCCAGCATGAAGAAGATCAGCAGCAGGAAGACCACGTCGATCATCGGCGTCAGCGACATCCGGCGCGGATGGCGCCGGGGCCCCAGATCGAACCCGGTCGTCCCGCTCATTCCGCAGCCTCGAGCCGGCTGCGGGCCGGGGGGGCGGCGGGCGCGTCGCGGGCGACGAAGACGCGGGTGGCCAGATCCTCCAGATCCGACTGCAGCCGGTCCGCGATGCTTTCGAACCAGGACAGGGCCACGCCCGCCGGGATCGCCACGGCCATGCCGGCGGCGGTGGTCAGCAGCGCCACCCAGATGCCGCCCGCCAGATCGGACGGATCGGCCTGGTTGCCCGAGCTTTGCAGCACCTGGAAGGCCGCGATCATGCCCAGGACCGTGCCCAGCAGGCCCAGAAGCGGGGCGATGGTGGCGATCAGCTCCAGCGCGCGCAGGCCGGCGCGGGACCGGAACAGCGCCTGGCGGGCGACGCGGGCGGTTTCCTCGCGGGCGGCGGCCTCGTCGAAGCGCGGGTCCAGCGAGGTGCCGATGGCCGCCTGCGCCACCCGCGCCCGGGCCGAGGGGCGGCCGCGCACCTGCTCCATCGCCTCGCGCGGGCGGCCCTGCGCCCACAGGACCAGGGCGGCGCGCGAATGGCTGCCGCCCCAGACCCCCAGGCGCCACAGCGACCACAGCTTCCACAGCACGACCGCCAGGGTGATGACCGACAGGGCCGCGATCAGCCACATGGTCCAGCCCCCGTCGCGGATCAGTCCGAACAGCGGCAGCGCCGCCAGGGAGGTCGCAAGATGGGTCATCGGGTCGGTTCCTTGGACAGGGCGGCCGGGCGGACCGCTTGGAGGG
This sequence comes from Paracoccus gahaiensis, assembly GCF_005048225.1. Lineage (GTDB taxonomy): Bacteria > Pseudomonadota > Alphaproteobacteria > Rhodobacterales > Rhodobacteraceae > Paracoccus > Paracoccus gahaiensis. Next base: position 119,235 of record NZ_SUNI01000002.1, on the reverse strand, counting down.
AGGCAGGTGGGGGCGGACGATGCCCGGCGGAAAGGGTCTCGAGGCGCATGGTCCGAATCCCCCCGGGCAGAGCGGGCCGAATGGTTGACGTTTCTGCTCGGGTAAGGAATCTGACGGATTATGTCAAGAATGCGAAGTGCAGATCGTGCAGCCCCATCCCGGCCTTGCCCGGGGGCGCGGCAGCGGGCACAGTCCGGGTCATGACATCCCCCCAGCCCCCCGCGATGATCCTGGCCGGAGGCCGCGCCACCCGCATGGGCGGCGGCGACAAGCCCCTGCTGCCCTTGGGCGGCCGACCGATGCTGGCCCATCTGCTGGACCGCCTGCGCCCGCAGGTGGGCCGGATCGCGCTGAACGCCAATGGCGATCCGGCGCGGTTCGCGGGCTTCGGCCTGCCGGTCCGCGCCGACAGCCTGCCCGACCATCCCGGCCCCCTGGCGGGCGTGCTGGCGGCGCTGGACTGGGCGGCGGAGTGTGGTGCCGATCACGTGCTGACGGTCGCGGGCGACACGCCCTTCCTGCCCCCCGATCTGGCGCAGCGCCTTCTGGCGGCGCGGGGGCCTCGGGGGCTGGCCCTGGCCGCCAGCCTGACCGGAGAAGCCGCGCCGCGCGAGCACCCGACCATCGGGATCTGGCCCGTGGCCCTGCGCGACGATCTGGCCGCGACCCTGGCCGCAGACCAGCGCCGCGTGCGCAGCTTCACCGCCCGCCACCAGCCCGGCCAGGCCCTCTGGCCCGGCGATCCCGACCCCTTCGCCAATATCAACACGCCGGATGATCTGGCCCGGGCCGAGGCGCGGCTTGCCGCGCTTTGACCGCATCCTGATCCTCGACTGGTCGGCGGCGGGCCTCCCCGTGCGCGGCGCCAATTCCATTTGGCTGGGCGACGACCGGGGGATGCTGGCCAATCCCGCCACGCGCGCGCAGGCGGCGGCTCTGCTGGACGCGGCCGTGGCAGAGGCGCGCGCGGCGGGAGCGCGCCTGCTGATCGGCGCGGATTTCGCCTTCGGCCACCCCTCGGGACTGGCCCTGCGGATCACCGGGCGGCCCGAGGCGCAGGCGCTGTGGGATCATCTGGAGGCGTGCCATCACGACGACGACGCCAATCGCAGCAGCTATCGCGACGTGGCGGCCGGGATGAACGCGACGCTCGGCAGGCCGGTCTTCTGGGGGGACGGGCGCCGCACCCCGACCCCCAACCTGCCGCGCCTGAAGCCGCCGCCCCATCCGAGCCTCGCCCCGCATCGCGCGACCGAGGCGCCCCTGCCCGGCTGCCCGCGCCCCAAATCGCCCTTCCAGCTGGCGGGCGCGGGCGCGGTCGGTGCGCAAAGCCTGACCGGCATCCCGCGCCTGAACCGCCTGCGCCGGCACCGCGGGGTGACGGTCTGGCCCTTCCAGCCGTGGCACGACGCCATGGTGGTGCTGGCCGAGGTCTATCCCTCGATGATCGCGCCCGAGGTCCGGGCGGCGCGCGGCTATCCCTGCCTCGATGCGGCGCAGGTGGGGCTTCTGGCCCGCAGCCTGCGCCATCTGGACGATCGCGACGCTCTGGTGGCGCTGCTGGCCCCCGACCCGCGCATCGCCGACCTGGCGTCCGAGGGGCAGATCCTGGGCTTCGGCCACACCCCCGCCCTACGCGTCGCCGCCCAAGCGGTGCTGCAGGCCGCCCCGCCCTGACCGGCGTCCATGACCCGTCGCTCCTGCGTTCCGACATCCCGGACCCGTCCCCCGTAACGCACTGCGTTCCCCCGCCGGCCACCCACCGATCCCGACCCCGCGCGTGCCCCGGAACGCCCCCGCCCGGGGCCGCGTTGCCGCCCCGAAGACCCCCGCCCGAAAAGGAAAGACCCCATGTCGAACGCGACCCTGGCCCGGATGGTGCTGCTGGCGGCGCTGGCCTTTGCGGCATCCCCGCTGATCTTTCCGGGCTTCGCGGGCTATGACGCGGGGCGGTTCCCGATCCCGCAGGTCGATCCACCGGTCCAGCCTGAAGGCTGGGCGTTCTCGATCTGGGGGATCATCTATCTGTGGCTGATCCTGGGCGCGGGCTTCGGCCTGTGGCGGCGCAAGGACGACCCGGACTGGCGCGCGATGCGTCCGCCCCTGCTGGCCAGCCTGGCGGTGGGGTCTGTCTGGCTGCCGGTGGCGCAGCACCTGCCGGGGCTGGCGACGCTGATGATCCTGGCGATGCTGGGAGGTGCGATCCTGGCGCTGCTGCGCGCGGGGCGGCGCGATCCGGGCTGGCAGGCGGGGCCGGTGGCGCTCTATGCCGGATGGCTGACGGCGGCCTCGGGCGTGTCGGCGGGGATCTGGCTGGGCGGGCATGGCTGGCTGTCGCCCATCGCCGCCGCGATCCTGGCGCTGCTGGCCGTGTCCGCGCTGGCGCTGGCCGTGCAGACGCGCCGGCCCGGCGCATGGCCCTATCCCGCCGCCGTCATCTGGGCGCTGCTGGGCATCGTCATCGCCAACCTGCAGGCGGGGCCCGGGGGGCGCTGGCCGGTCATCGCCACGGCGGCGCTGGCGGCGGCTGTGCTGTTCTGCCGCATCTGGACGAATCGCCCCGCAGCCGATGATCGGATGGCCCGCCGCACCGACCGCCCCGGAAAGGACCGCCCATGAAACGCCGCGTCTTCCTGTCGCTCGCCACCGCGATCTCGGCCCTGGGGCTGGCGCCCGCGCGCGCCCAGGATGCGCCGCGCTTCACCTTCCCCTCGATCGACGGAGGCGCCTATGACACCGCCGACTGGCGCGGGCGCCCGGTGCTGGTGGTCAACACGGCGTCCCTCTGCGGCTTCTCGGGGCAGCTGCGCGACATGCAGGCGCTGCATGACAGCCACGGGCCGCGCGGGCTGGTGGTGCTGGCCGTCCCCTCGGACGACTTCAACCAGGAACTGGGCAGCGCGCAGGAGGTCAGCAAATACTGCCAGATGGAATACGGCATCACCCTGCCGATGACCGACATCCTGCATGTCGCCAAGGGGGACGTGCACCCCTTCTATGCCTGGCTGCGGCAAGAGACCGGCTTCGTGCCCAAGTGGAACTTCAACAAGGTCCTGCTGGGCCCGCAGGGTCAGGTTCTGGGCCAGTGGGGATCCTTCACCAGCCCCGGCGCGCGCCAGATCCTGCAGGCCGCCGACCCCTTCCTGACCTAGGCGCGACCGCTCACCACGGCACCCGCGCGCCCTTCCAGTCCCAGAAGCTGCCCGTGTCCTCGGGCGTCAACCCGTCGATCACCGCCAGCAGCGCCTCGGCGCTGCGATCGGGGGGTATGGTCGGATAGCGGGCGGCGTATTTCGCGGTCAGCGGCGTTTCCACCGTGCCCGGATGCAGCGCCACCAGGATCGCATGGCGGTTGCGGCGGCGATATTCGATGGCCGCCGTGCGGATGATCTGATTCTGCGCCGCCTTGGCCGCGCGATAGGACACCCAGCCCCCCAGATCGTTGTCGCCGATGGACCCCACCCGCGCAGACAGCGACGCCATCACCGCCCGCCGGTCCCGCGCCAGCAGCGGCGCGAAATGGCGGATGGCCAGCGCCGGGCCGATGGCGTTCAGTGCGAATTGCGCGGCCATCGCCTGCGGATCGACGGCGTCCATGGATTTCTCGGGGCCGTGGCCGTCGATGACCAGCGCGCCGGTGGTGTTGAGGATCAGATCGAACGCCTGCCCCTCCAGCCGCGCCGCGTGGTCGGCCACCGTGTCGGCCCGCGTCAGGTCCAGCCCGTCGCGGCTGCGCGACAGGCCCGTGACCTCGGCCCCCTGCGCCTGCAGCCGCGCGACCAGCGCCGCGCCGATCCCGCCCGAGGCGCCCAGCACCAGCGCCCGCATCACGATTTCAGCCCCTGATAGGCGTCCAGCGCACGTTGCCGCCCCTCGGCCAGCGACAGGGCGGGCTTGGGGCGGTCCTGCAGGTCGATCTTCCACGCCCTCGGCGCGGCCTCGGCAAAGGCCTGCGCGCCCTCGGCATCCGGGTCCAGCCAATAGCGGCGATACTGCGCCTCGGCATCGAACTTCTCGGCCTGCGTCTCGGGGTTGAAGACCCGGAAATAGGGCGCGGCATCGGGGCCGCAGCCCGCCACCCATTGCCAGTTCATCGCGTTCGAGGCCGCGTCCCAATCGCTCAGGCAATGGCCGAACCAGTCCAGGCCCACCTTCCAGTCGGTCAGCAGATGCTTGGTCAGGTAGCTGCCGGTGATCATCCGCACCCGGTTGTGCATCTGGCCGGTCACGAACATCTCGCGCATGCCCGCATCCACCATCGGCACGCCGGTCCGGCCGCGCCGCCAGGCCTCGGCATCGTCATTGTCGCCCCGCCAGGGAAAGCGGGTCCATTCCTCGCGCCACGGGGTCCGGTCCAGATCGGGCGATTCGGCCATCAGCTCGCGCGCGAACTCGCGCCAGCACAGCTCGGACAGGAAATGCTCGGAGCCCGCCGCGCCCTGCTGGTAATCGGGCTGCACCCGCGCCCAGATGCGCCGCGCGCTGATCTCTCCGCAGGCCAGCGCATCGGCCAGCCCCGAGGTCGCGCGGGGCCGCCACGGCAGGTCGCGATCCGCCTTGTAGTCGGGCAGCGGGCCCTCCAGGAATTCCTCCAGCCGGGCATGGGCCTCGTCCTCGCCGGGGCGGGTGTGGCGGGCCAGCACGTCCCAGCCCCGCACCATCGCGGCGCGGGCCTCGGGCCAATCGGTCCCGTCGCTGTCGGGCCAGTCCTCGGGCGCGGTCAGCTTGGGAACCGCAAGCGGCGGCGCGATCTGGACCTGCCGCACGGCCTTCCAGAAGGGCGAGAAGACCTTGTAGACCCCGCCCGACCCGGTCAGCACCGATCCGCGCGGGACCAGATCGGCCAGCGGATGCAGCTGCAATCGCGCGCCGCCGTGCTCGGCCGCCGCCTCCAGCCCGTCATCGGAGGCGAAGGGGAAGCCGGTCGTCGCATGGATGACCGAGGCGCCGGTCTGCCGGGCCAGGGCCTCCAGCACCTCGGCGGGATCGCCGCGCCGCACGATCAGGCGGCTGCCCAACCGCTCCAGCGCCGCCGCCAGGGGGGGCAGCGACAGGGCCTGACGCTCGGCGCTGGCCGGATGGGCGCGGGCCTCGGCGGGGTCCAGGATCACCAGCGGAATGACCGCCCCGTCCTCGGCCGCCGCCACCAGCGCGGGGTGGTCGTCCAGCCGCAGAACCCGTCTGAACCAGCAGATGACCGTCATCGCATTCTCCTGTGTGTTGCCGCACACCACGCGCGACCGCGCCGAAAGTTTCATCGCCCGCGACCCGCGCAAACGGGATGCGTGGCATTGTCACACCGGATGCGGGTGCTATAGCAGGACATCCGCGCGAACTGCCCGCCTTCGAAAGCCCTCCCTGCCCCATGTCCGATCCCGACTTCCCGCCCGGCTTCGTCTCGCTCGTCTCGGCCGGTCCCGGCGATCCCGAGCTGTTGACGCTCAAGGCCGCGCGGCGCCTGTCGCAGGCCGATGTGGTGCTGTTTGACGACCTGGCCTCGGGGCCGGTGCTGGACCATGCCGGCCCGCAGGCCGAGCTGATCGCGGTGGGCAAGCGCGCCGGCCGCCCCTCGGCCCGGCAGGAGGCGGTGAACGCGCTGATCGTCAGCCATGCGCAGGCGGGCCGCCGCGTGGTGCGGCTGAAATCCGGCGATGCGGGCATCTTCGGCCGGCTGGAGGAGGAACTGACCGCCCTGACCCAAGCGGGCATCCCCTTCGAGATCGTGCCGGGCGTCACCTCGGCCAGCGCGGCGGCGGCGGCGATGGGCATCCCCCTGACCCGGCGCCTGACCGCGCGGCGGGTGCAGTTCATCACCGGCGCCGACGTGACCGGCCAGCTGCCCGGCGACATCAACTGGGCGGCGCTGGCCGATCCCTCGGTCACCACCGTCGTCTTCATGGGTCAGCGCAGCTTTCCCCTGCTGGCGCAGGGGCTGATAGCCCACGGCCTGCCGAGCGACACCCCCGCGATGTTCGCCGAGGCCGTGGGCCATCCCGGCCAGCGCCTGCTGCGCAGCACGGTCGCGGATCTAGCCCGCCTGCTGCAGGATCAGGGCCCGGCCAGCCAGCCGGGGCTGATCCTCTACGGTCCGCTGGCCTTCCCGGCCGAGACGGGCTGAGCCCTTCCCCGGCCCGCCCCGCATCCCCCGCGCCCGGGGCTTTTGCCTAAAATGCACCTCAACCATCGCTGGCCAGGCGGGGGTCTTAAGACCATCTTAAGACCTGATCGAACTGCCCGGCCTCCCCCGCGTGCAACCCCGAAAGCCGCCATGATCGTGTACGACCACGTGACCACCCATGGGGTCACGCAACCCCGCTGGCTGTCCCGGATCACCGATCTCGACATCGTCGAGGCAGATGGCCGCAGCGTGCTGGTCGCCGCGAACCAGGCGGGCGGGATCAGCAGCTACGCGATGAACGACCCCGACGACCCGATCCGGATGCTGCACAGCCGCAGCTTCGGCGGCTTCACCTATCAGGGCGCGCCCCGGCTGACCGCGCTGGATCTGGGGGACCGCACCCTGATGCATGTCCACCAGATGGGCGGCGCCGCCGATCTGGCCGCCTCGCTGCGGCTGGACACCGGCGCCCTGGGGCGGTTCAACCGGCTCTTCGCGACCGGCCCGGGGGCGGATCTGACGGCTCTGGGGCAGGTCGATACCGGCGCCGCGCGGATCCTCTATGCCGCCCGCGACGGGGATCTGGGGCTGACCACCTATCGCATGGGCGCGGACGGATCGCTGGCGGCGGCGGGCCGGGCCGTGCTGCCGGTGCCGGCGGGCAGCACCGATGCGACGCTGGACCGGGTGGCCCACGCCACGGTCGGGGGCCAGCACATCCTGGTCGCGGCCTCGGGGAACGGCAATTTCGTCTCGACCCACCTGATGCAGGCCAATGGCAGCCTGAGGCCGGGCAGCGTCCATGTGGCCGGGCGCGGCACCGGCTATGACATCCCCTCGCAGCTGGACACGGTGCGGATGGGCGACCGGACCTTCGTCATCATGGGGGCGGCGGCCTCCAGCTCGCTGACCGTCTTCCGCCTCGGCGCCGAGGGCCAGCTGACCACCGTCGACCATGTCATCGACGAGAGGGCGACCCGCTTCCGCTCGGTCACCGCGCTGGAGACGGTGACGCTCGACGGGCGGGTCTTCGTCTTCGTGGGCGGCGCCGATGACGGCATCAGCGTCTTCACCCTGCTGCCCGACGGGCGGCTGGTCCACCTGACCACCATCGCCGACACCGCCGCCCTGACCCTGGCCGATGTCAGCGCCATCCGGGGTCAGGCCGCCGACGGGCGCATCACGCTGTTCGTCGGCTCGTCGACGGAAACCGGCATCACCCAGTTCATCTTCGACCCCGGCCGCATCGGCACCACTCTGGTGGCCGGCGCGGGCCTCGTGCGCGGCGGGATCTGGGGCGATCTGCTGGTCGCGGGCGCGGCCACCACCCGGCTGGAGGGCGGGGACGGCAACGACATCCTGGTTGCGGGCCCCCGCCCGATCACGCTGGTCGGCGGCACGGGATCGGACATCTTCATCCCCTCGCGCGCAAAGGGCCGCATCTCGATCATGGATTACGACCCGGCGGTGGACCGGCTGGACATGTCCATGCTGGGCAGCGTCCGCAGCATCTGGCAGCTGCGCTTCGTGCCCACCGCCAGCGGCATGACGATCATCTATGGCGACACCATCCTGGAGATCACCAGCCGCAGCGGGCGCGGCCTGACCCTGGCCGACTTCTCGAACATGATGTTCCCCATCTCGCACTACCTGCCGCCCGAGATCGACCCGGTCACCACCCCGCCGCCGCCCTCGACCCGCCCCGTCTGGCTGTTCGGCACCGCCGGCCCCGACCGCCTGATGGGCACCGCCCTGCCCGAGGACATCGCGGGCGGCACCGGCAACGACACGATCTCGGGCGGCGGCGGCAAGGACACGCTGCGGGGCCAGCTGGGCGACGACCTGATCCGCGGGGGCGACGGCGACGACCGGATCCTGGGCGGTCCGGGCCGCGACACGCTGTTCGGCGATGCGGGCCAGGACCTGATCCGCGGCGAGGATGGCGACGACCTGATCTATGGCAATGACGGCAACGACACGCTGGAGGGCGGCCTCGGCAACGACCGGATCTATGGCGGGACCGGGCAGGACCGGCTGATCGGCGGCCCGGGCAACGACACCCTGTCCGGCGATGACGGCAACGACTGGCTGGAGGCGCTCGAGGGCAGCAATGTCCTTCTGGGCGGCGAGGGCAACGACACGCTGGTGGCGGGGGCGGGGGCGGATCACCTGGACGGCGGCGGCGGCAATGACAGCCTGTCCGGGGGGGCGGGCGCCGACCGGCTTTTTGGTGGGACCGGCAACGACACGTTGCGGGGCGAGGACGGCAACGACTGGCTGGAGGGCGGCACCGGCGACGACCTTCTGGACGGCGGGACCGGCAACGACACCCTTCTGGGCGGGTTTGGCCGCGACACGCTGCAGGGGGGCGCCGGCCAGGACCTGATGTTCGGCCAGGAGGATAACGACGTCCTGTCAGGCGGCGAGGGCAATGACACGCTGGATGGCGGGGCCGGCAACGACCGTCTGCTGGGCGGGCCGGGGGATGACAGCCTGCTGGGCAATCTTGGCAACGACATGCTTCTGGGCGGCGACGGCAACGACACGCTGCGGGGCGGCGCGGGCCAGGACACGCTCTATGGCGATGCGGGCAACGATCTGCTGTTCGGGGATGACGGGTTCGACCTGATCTTCGGCGGCCTCGGCGCCGACCGGATCTTCGGCGGGACCGAGGATGACCAGCTTTACGGCGATGACGGCAACGACACGCTGCTGGGCGAGGCCGGGAACGACCGGCTGTTCGGCGGCGCGGGCGACGACCGCCTGAACGGCGGGCTTGGCAACGATATGCTGGACGGCGGCGCGGGCAACGACACCCTGCTGGGGGGCCCGGGAAACGACCGCCTCTTCGGCAGGGACGGCAACGACCTGATGACCAGCTATCGCGGCAATAACGCGATGCGGGGCGGTGGGGGCAACGACACGATGCGCGCGGGCAACGGCAACGACCGCCTGTTCGGCGAGGCCGGCCATGACCGCATGTTCGGGGGCGCCGGCAGGGACCGCATGTTCGGCGGCGCGGGCAACGACCTGCTGGTCGGAGGAGCCGGCAATGACATGCTGCGCGGCGATGCCGGCAAGGACAGGCTGAACGGTGGGTCGGGCCATGACAAGCTGTTCGGCGGCGCGGGCAACGACCGCCTGCTGGGCGCCGCCGGAAACGATACGCTTGTCGGCGGGCTGGGCCATGACGTGCTGCTGGGCGGCCTGGGCGCCGACCGCCTTCTGGGAAGCGCGGGCAATGACACGCTGGTAGGCGGGGCGGGGCGCGACGTGATGCAGGGGGGCGCGGGGCGGGATGTCTTCCGCTATCTCGCGGCGCTCGACAGCCGCCCGGCCCAGGCCGACCTGATCACCGATTTCCGGCCCGGAGAGGATCTTCTGGACATGCGCGCCCTGAACCTCAGCTATGAGGGGCGCGGCGGGCATTCCGGCGCCCGCTCGCTGCGATGGGACCATGTCGGCACGCAGACCCATGTCTATGCGGATGTGACGGGCGATGGCCGGGCCGATCTGATGATCCGCCTTGCGGGACGGCTCGGCCTCGACGGCGACGACTTCCTGATCTAGCCCTGCAAGCCGTCCGGCCGCCCCTCCAGCCGCCCCACCGCCCAGGCCGCCGCCTCGGCCACCACCGGATCGGCATCCCCGCACAGCCCCCGTGCCACCTCGACCAGCGCCGCATCGCCGGAATTCCCGATCGCATAGAGCACGTTCCTGACGAAGCGGTCCCGCCCGATCCGCTTGATCGGCGAGCCCGAGAATCGCGCCCGGAACCCCGCATCATCCAGACCCGCCAGCTCCGCCAGCGGCGGCGCGTCGATGATCCCGCGATAGCGCATCTCGGACCCGACTTGGGCGAACTTGTTCCACGGACAGACCGCCAGGCAGTCGTCGCAGCCATAGATCCGGTTGCCCATCAGCGCCCGCAGATCGGGATCCACAGGCCCCTTGTGCTCGATGGTCAGATAGGAAATGCAGCGCCGCGCATCCAGCCGGTAGGGCGCGGGAAAGGCCCCGGTCGGACAGACATCCAGACAGGCCCGGCAGGACCCGCAATGCCCGCCCTCAGGCGCATCGGCCGGCAGGGGCATGGTGGAAAAGATCGCGCCCAGAAAGAACCAGCTGCCCAGATCGCGCGACAGAAGGTTGGTGTGCTTGCCCTGCCAGCCCAGCCCCGCCGCCTGCGCCAGGGGCTTTTCCATGACCGGCGCGGTATCGACGAAGACCTTGATCTGATGCCCCGGCTCGGGCGCCGCCTCCAGCATCCAGCGGCCCAGCCGCTTCAGCCGCTTCTTGACCAGATCATGATAATCGCGCCCCTGCGCATAGACGCTGACCGCCGCCCGGTCGCGCTGTTCCAGCACCGCCAGCGGATCGCCCTCGGGCGTGTACAGCTCGGCCAGCATGATCACCGACCGCGCCTCGGGCCAGAGCGCGGCGGCATTGCCCCGCCAGGCCACCCGCTCGGCCATCCAGGCCATCTGCCCGTGATGCCCCTCGGCCAGAAAGGCGTCCAGCCGCGCCGCCGTCTCGGGCGCGCCGTCCGGCCGCGTCACCCCCATCCGCGCGAATCCCACCGCGACCGCCTCGGCCGCGATATCGTCTTTCATCTTGGTCCAAATATCCCGGGGGGGATCGCCGTCAGGCGAGGGGGGGCTGGCCCCCCCTGCCCCCGGCTCAGCCGAAATCCAGCTCGGCATAATGCGCCGCCGGATGGATGCCCGGCACCTGATCGGCCAGCACCGACCGGAAGGCCGGGCGCGACTTGATCGTCGCATACCAGTCGCGCAGCGCCTCGGACCGGTCCCAATCCACGTCCGAGATGTAATCCAGGCACGAGAAATGCGCCGCCGCCGTGAAATCAGCCAGGCTCAGCGTGTTGCCCGCCAGCCAGCGCCGCGTCTCCAGCAAGCTTGCCAGGTAATCCATATGCTCCTTGATGGCGCGCAGCCCGTCCTTGACCACCCGGCTGTCGGGATAGCCGGTGCGGGTGATCTTCTTCCACACGCGCTCGTTCAGGATCGGCCGCGTCACCTCGGCATGGAACTTGTCGTCGAACCAGGCACACAGCCGCCGCACCTCGTGCCGCTCCAGCGGCTGCTGCGGCATCAGCGACGGCGCGGGCACCGCCTCGTCCAGATATTCGACGATCGCCTGGCTCTCGGCCAGCAGGTTGCCCCGGAACCGCAGCACCGGCAGCTTGCCGGCCGGGTTGCGGCGCTTCAGGTCGGGCGGACCCTCCCAATAGCGCTCCTCGACCAGCTCGACCTCGATCTTCTTCTCGGCCAGCACCAGCCGCACCTTGCGGCAATAGGGCGACAGGGCGGTGTGATAGAGGCGCGTGGTCTGGGCATTGGTGGTCATGGAGGGGTGAGAACCTGACTGGAGGGGGTGCGATGGCGCCTTGATACGCCCCGCTCCCCCGGCTTTCAACCGCGCCGCGTCATTCGAAGCAGGCCGCGCGCCCGTCGTGGGCGATCGTCGCCGCCCCGTCGGCGATTCCCCGCGACCGGGCCGAGGCCTCCAGCCGCCGCGTCCGGGGCGCGGGCAGCACGGCGGCCAGCCGCGCCGCCTGCACCGGGGTCAGCTGGTCGGGCGTGGTGTCGAAATGCACCCGCGCCGCCGCATCCACGCCGAAGATGCCCGGCCCGAACTCGGCCAGGTTCAGATAGACCTCCAGGATCCGCCGCTTGGACCACAGCGCCTCGATCATCGGCGTCAGCGCCGTCTCGACCGCCTTGCGGGCCCAGCTGCGGGTCTGCCACAGATAGGCGTTCTTGGCCGTCTGCTGCGTCAGGGTCGAGGCCCCGCGCGACGAGCCCGAGGCCACGACCTTGCGGATCTCGGTCATGTCGAAGCCCCAGTGCAGGCAGAAATTCGCGTCCTCGGCGGCCACCACCGACCGGCGCATGACCGGCGCGATGTCGTCCAGCGCCACCCAGTCCCGCGCCACCAGATCATCCGCACGAGACGCCCCCAGCATGGTCCAGGTCAGGGGCGGGTTCACGAAGGCATAGATCGTGACCGATCCCGCCATGACCAGAAAGGCCCGCAGCGCCAGAAAGCGCAGCCAGAACAGCACCCGCCCCTTCAGGGACCGGCGCCGGGCGGGCGGCGCGGCGGACGCGGCGGGAAGCGGCGCGGCACGGTGGCGGAACGGAAGCTTCAGGGCCATGGCCGCATGTCTCATGCCCCGCGCGGCTGCGTCAAGCGCGACCGCCGCCGCCCGGAATGCGACACGGCCCCGCAAGGGGGCCGCGTCAGGATCAGTTCGCTCAAGGCCAAGGCCCTATTCGGCAGGCACCGCGCTCGGCTCCTCGACCGCGGCGATCGGATGGGGCAGATGCACCAGCATCTCCTTGGGGCAGACCTGCAGGAAATTGCCCTTCTCGCGGTCCCAGTTCGACAGGATCTCGTCGGCGCGGCGCGATCCGGTCTCCTTCATGTGCCGGGCGATCAGCGTCTTCAGCTGATCCTCCCAATGCGCCTGCGTCACCGGGCACAAGACAAGCGTCTCGGCGTTGATATAGTCGCGCGCCAGCCCCTCGGGATCATACAGATAGGCCATCCCCCCGGTCATGCCCGCGCCGAAGTTCGCGCCGATCCGGCCCAGGATCACCGCCACGCCGCCGGTCATGTATTCGCAGCCGTTCGACCCGCAGCCCTCGATCACCACCGAAGCGCCCGAGTTGCGCACCGCGAATCGCTCGCCGGCCCGGCCCGCCGCGAACAGATAGCCGTTCGTCGCGCCATAGAGGACCGTGTTGCCGATGATCGTGTTCTCGGCCGCGACCAGCGGGCTGGACATCGGCGGGCGCACCGTGATGGTGCCGCCCGACAGGCCCTTGCCCACATAGTCGTTGGCGTCGCCCGAGACCTCGATCTTCAGCCCCGGCGCCGCGAAGGCCCCAAGCGACTGGCCCGCGCTGCCGGTCAGGCGCACCGTCAGGTGGTCGGGCTGCAGGTCGTTGCGCATCCCGAACTTGGACACGATCAGCGACGAGGTGCGGGTGCCGATGGTGCGGTGGGTGTTCCTGACCGCATAGGACAGCTGCATCTTTTCGCCATCCTCGAAGAAGCGGGCGGCATCCTTGACGATCTCGCTGTCCAGCGTCTCGAGGACCGCATTGCGCGGCTTGGTGCGGTCATAGACGATCTTGTCCGCGCCATCGACGGTGATCAAGAGCGGGTTCAGGTCCAGATCGTCCAGGTTCGCCGCGCCCCGGCTGACCTGCGTCAGCAGGTCGGCCCGCCCGATCACCTCGTCCAGGGACCGCGCCCCGATCGAGGCCAGGATCTCGCGCACCTCCTGGGCATAGAAGGTGATCAGGTTCACCACCTTGTCCGCCGATCCGGTGAACATGGCGCGCAGCTTCTCGTCCTGGGTGCAGACGCCCACCGGGCAGGTGTTCGACTGGCACTGGCGCACCATGATGCAGCCCATCGCGATCAGGGCGGCGGTGCCGATGCCGTATTCCTCGGCCCCCATCATCGCCGCCATGACGATGTCGCGACCCGTGCGAAGGCCCCCGTCGGTGCGCAGGGTGACGCGCTCGCGCAGCCGGTTCATGGCCAGAACCTGATGCGCCTCGGTCAGCCCCATCTCCCACGGCAGGCCCGCGAACTTGATCGAGGTCGCGGGCGACGCGCCCGTGCCACCATTGTGCCCCGAGATCAGGATCACGTCGGCCTTGGCCTTGGCCACGCCCGCCGCAATCGTGCCCACGCCACTGCTGGCCACCAGCTTCACGGTGATCTTGGCGCGCGGGTTGATCTGCTTGAGGTCATAGATCAGCTGCGCCAGATCCTCGATCGAATAGATGTCGTGATGCGGCGGAGGCGAGATCAGCATCACGCCCGGCGTCGAATGGCGCAGCTTGGCGATCAGCTTGGTGACCTTCATGCCGGGCAGCTGCCCGCCCTCGCCGGGCTTGGCGCCCTGCGCGACCTTGATCTCCAGCTCCTCGCAGGCGTTGAGGTATTCGGCGGTGACGCCGAAACGGCCCGACGCCACCTGCTTGATCTTGGCACAGGGGTTGTCGCCATTGGGCAGCGGATGGCTGTGCGCCGGATCCTCGCCGCCCTCGCCCGAATCGGACTTGGCGCCGATCCGGTTCATGGCGATGTTCAGCGTCATATGCGCCTCGGGCGACAGCGCACCCAGGCTCATCCCCGGCGTGACGAAGCGCTTCCGGATCGAGGTGATGCTCTCGACCTCCTCGATCGGCACCGGCTTGCCGAAGGGCTTGATGTCCAGCAGATCGCGGATGTGGATCGGCGGATTGGCCCGCATCGTGGCGCTGAACTGCTTCCAGATGTCATAGCTGGCCTTCTCGCAGGCCACCTGCAGCAGCTTCATCGTGTTGGCTTCCCAGGCATGCTTCTCGCCCGAGCGCCGCAGCTTGTAGAAGCCGCCGACCGGCAGCATGTCCACGTTGTCGGTGTGGAAGGCCACCTGATGCAGCCCCTCCAGCTTGCCCTGCAAGCCGTGCAGGCCGATGCCCGAGATGCGCGACTGCATGCCGGGGAAATATTCCGCGACCATGGCGCGGGACAGCCCTACCGCCTCGAAGTTCAGCCCGCCGCGATAGGAGGACAGGACCGAGATCCCCATCTTCGCCATGATCTTCAGCAGACCCGCATCGATCGAGGCGCGATAGCGGCGCATGCAGTCCACCAGGCTGCCCGTCAGCAGCCCGCGCTCGATCCGGTCGTTGATGCTGTCCTGCGCCAGATAGGGGTTCACGGTCGTGGCCCCGCAGCCGATCAGCACCGCGAAGTAATGCGGGTCGATGCATTCGGCGGCCCGCACGTTGACAGAACAGAAGGTCCGCAGCCCCTTGCGGGTCAGCCAGGAATGCACCGCGCTGGTCGCCAGGATCATCGGCATGGCGACGCGGTTCGGCCCCTGCGCCTCGTCGGTCAGGACCAGATGGCCCGCACCCGATCGCACGGCATCCTCGGCCTCGGCCCGGATGCGCGCCAGCCCCTCGCCCAAGGCGTCCGGGCCCGCATCGTCGGGGAAGGTCGCGTCGATGATCGTCACCGTCTCGCCGAACATCTTGACCATCTCGGCAAACTCGCCGGTGGCCAGGAAGGGGCTTTCCAGCACCACGATCTCGGTCTGGCTGCTGCTTTCGTCCAGCACGTTCTTGAGGTTGCCGAACCGCGTCTTCAGCGACATCACCCGCGTCTCGCGAAGCGAATCGATGGGCGGGTTCGTCACCTGGCTGAAGTTCTGGCGGAAAAAATGGCTCATCGGGCGATACTGGTTGGACAGCACCGCCGGCGGCGTGTCGTCGCCCATCGACGCGATGGCCTCCTTGCCGTCCTCGGCCATGGGGGCCAGAACATGCTCCAGCTCTTCCATGGTCAGGCCGGCGGCGGTCTGACGGCGCCGCAGCCCCTCGCCCGAGAACTGCACGACCTCGGGCAGGTCGCGCATGATGTCGTTCAGCTCGGTGACCTTCTCGATCCACTCGCCAAAGGGCTGGCTGCCCGACAGCCGGTCCTTGAGGTCGGTGTCGTGGTAGAGCTTGCCCTCCCACATGTCGACGGCGATCATCTGGCCCGGGCCCAAGGCGCCCTTCTCGCGCACGAGGGTCTCGTCCACCGGCACCATGCCCACCTCGGAGCCCGCGATCAGCAGGTTGTCGCCCGTCACGACATAGCGCATGGGCCGCAGCCCGTTGCGGTCCAGACCGCCGCAGACCCACCGCCCGTCGGTCATCGCCAGGGCTGCGGGACCGTCCCACGGCTCCATCACCGCGTTGCAATAGGCATACATGTCGGCCCAGGCCTTCGGCATGTCGGTCGTGGCCTTGGACCAGCTTTCCGGGACCAGCATCGTCTTGGTCATCGGCGCCGACCGCCCCGACCGCACCAGCACCTCGAAGACCGCATCCAGAGCCGCCGAATCCGACGATCCGGCGGGCACGATCGGCTTGATGTCCTCGGCCGCCTCGCCGAAGGCGCTGGAGGCCATGCGGATCTCGTGGCTGCGCAACCAGTTCAGGTTGCCCTTCAGCGTGTTGATCTCGCCGTTATGGGCCAGCATCCGGAAGGGCTGGGCCAGCCACCATTGCGGGAAGGTGTTGGTCGAATAGCGCTGGTGATAGATCGCGAAGGCCGATTCAAACCGCTCGTCCTTGAGGTCGGGATAGAATTCCGCGACCTGCTCGGCCAGCATCATGCCCTTGTAGATGATCGACCGGCAGGACAGCGAGCAGAAATACAGATCGCGCACCTGGGCCGCGATGGCGGCCTTCTCGATCCGGCGGCGGATGATGTACAGCTCGCGCTCGAATCGGACCTGGTCGATGTCCTTCTCGCAGCGGATCAGGATCTGCTCGATCTCGGGGCGGGTGGCATTGGCCTTGTCGCCCAGCACGGCGGTGTTCACCGGCACATGGCGCCAGCCATAGATGTAATGGCCCATCCGCAGGACCTCGGATTCCACGATGGTCCGGCAGGCTTCCTGGGCGGCAAAGTTCGTGCGCGGCAGGAAGACCTGCCCCACCGCGATCAACTTGTTCTGGTCGGGTTCGTGGCCGGTGCGGCGCACCTGGTCATAGAAGAACCGCACCGGGATCTGCACATGGATGCCCGCGCCGTCGCCGGTCTTGCCGTCCGCATCCACCGCACCGCGATGCCAGATCGCCTTCAGCGCGTCGATGCCGTTCTGCACGACCGTGCGGCTGGCCTTGCCCTCGATATTGACGACGAAGCCCACGCCGCAGGACGAATGCTCGTCC
Source organism: Paracoccus gahaiensis (assembly GCF_005048225.1). Taxonomy (GTDB): domain Bacteria; phylum Pseudomonadota; class Alphaproteobacteria; order Rhodobacterales; family Rhodobacteraceae; genus Paracoccus; species Paracoccus gahaiensis. The sequence continues at coordinate 102,360 of NZ_SUNI01000002.1, read as the reverse complement.
TCGGTCCGGTACAGGCTGTTCTTGTCCATCCACTCGCGGCGGGTTTCTTCCGAGGCTTTCCAATCCATGGTCATGAGGTGGCCCTTTCCTGCGGGATCTGCGTCATCAGCTGATCGCAGTCGAATTGTGGGGTGGTGGAGCCGAAGCCGGCCTCCCCCGGAAAGATGAACAGCACGGGGCTGTCATCCGTCTGCGTGCGGGCGCCGGTCCAGTCGCTGCTGGTCTCGACCCCGCCGAAAAAGCGACCGAAGTCGCGGCTGACATACTGGCTGCCGCTGCGTTCGATCAGCACCTCGCCATCGGCGATGCGGGTGGTCAGCTGGAATTCGGTGCGTTCCAGATCCTGCCCGTCGATGGTCACCGTCTCGCCGGTCAGGATGTCGAAGCCCTGATGGCGCAGGCGCTGGCCGTCATCCGTCTCGGTCTCGAAGTCGAATTCGTCGCGGCCCGTCTCGATCAGCTCGGAAAAGCTGGCATCGTCCTCGGCCCCCTCGACCAGCCGGTCGATCAGGCCCGAATTTGTGCTCTGGCTTTCGATCCAGCGCGTCTCGGCGTCGATGGTCGACATATGGAACAGCCCGTCCTGCCCGAAATGCGCGCTGCGCTGGTAGCCCTCGGGATCGGCACTGCAGGTGTAATACTGGCTGACCGTGCAGCTGCGGTTCTGCACCGTCATGGTCATCTGGCACCCCGCCGGAGGGGTGAAATTCGCCGCCCCGGCGCGGGGGGCCGAGATCGCCCATGCCCCCGCCAGCACCAGAAGCGTCAGCAGGGCTGACCCGATCTGCAAGCCCGAACGGTTCGGTTGGGCGGCGGCAACAGCCACCGCGCGTTGCCTGTGTACGCCCTGTGCACGTCCGGTGACTGTCCGGTGGCCCATCGGTGCGCCCCTCATTCGGCGGCGATCCGGGCATCGCCCGTCAGGAAGGTGGCGATCGAATCGGCCGCCTCGCGCCCGTCGCGGATCGCCCAGACCACAAGGCTAGCGCCCCGCACGATGTCGCCCACCGCATAGACCCCGGGGATCGAGGTCATGTGCGTCTGGAAGCTGGCCTTGATGGTGCCCCAGCGCGTCACCTCCAGCCCATCCACGCCCCACAGCTTGGGCAGGTCCTCGGGCTCGAAGCCCAGGGCCTTGATGACCAGATCGGCGGGCTCGTCATAATCGGCGCCCTCGATCAGTTCGGGGCTCTGGCGGCCGGTCACGTCGGGCTGGCCCAGACGCATCTTCTGGATGCTGACCGAGGCGATCTGGCGGACCGTGCGCACCGGTCCGTCCACATCGGCCTCCTGCGCGGCCGCGAAATCGCCCGTCACATGGCCGACAAAACTGCCGGGGCCGGAAAGCCACACGAATTCAACGCCTTCTTCCTCGGCATTCTGGACCTCGCGCTGGCTGCCCGGCATGTTGGCGCGGTCGCGGCGATAGAGGCACTTGACCGATTGCGCGCCCTGCCGGATGGCGGTGCGCACGCAGTCCATGGCCGTGTCGCCGCCGCCGATGACGATGACGCGCTTGCCCTTGGCGTTCAGCTCGCCATCCTCGTAATCGGGGACCTCGTCGCCGAAATCGACCTTGTTGCTGGCGGTCAGATAGTCGATGGCGCGCACGATCCCGCCATGATCGGCATTGTCCAGATCCAGATCGCGGGTCTTGTAGACGCCCGTGGCGATCAGCACCGCGTCATGCTTGCCGCGGATCGCGTCGAAGCTGATATCCTCGCCCACATTGCAGTTCAGCACGAACTCCACGCCGCTGTCGGCCAGCCACTTGTTGCGGCGCAGGACGATGTCCTTCTCCAGCTTGAAGCCGGGAATGCCATAGGTCATCAGCCCGCCCGCGCGGTCGTAGCGGTCATAGACGGTGACCTGGAAGCCCTGCTTGCGCAGCATGTCCGCCGCCGCCAGCCCGCCGGGGCCCGCCCCGATGATGCCCACCGATTCGGCGCGCTCCTGCGCAGGCGCGAAGGGCTGGACCCAGCCGTTGTCCCAGGCGGTATCGGTGATGTATTTCTCGACCGCGCCGATGGTCACGGTGCCGTGGCCGGACTGCTCGATCACGCAATTGCCCTCGCACAGCCGGTCCTGCGGGCAGATGCGGCCGCAGATCTCGGGGAAGGTATTGGTGGCCTGGCTGACCTGATAGGCCTCCTGCAGGCGCCCCTCGGCGGTCAGGCGCAGCCAGTCTGGGATGTTGTTGTGCAGCGGGCAATGGCTTTGGCAGTACGGCACGCCGCACTGGCTGCAGCGCCCCGACTGCTCGGCCGCCTTGGCGGCGGCGAACTCGCGATAGATCTCGTGGAAATCCTCGCTGCGTTCGGCAGCGGCCCGTTTTTCCGGCATCTCGCGCGGGGTCGAGACGAATGTGAGCATCTTCTGCGTGGCCATGGCTGCGCACCCTCCCTGAAAGGTCTTCCGCAATCCCAATAAACCAAGGCAATTGTGATGAAAAGTCAGCAAGGCTGACCTATTGGCGAGTTTTTCGCGCTGCGGGGCAGAAAATAGCCGCCTCCGCGCGACTATTAGGTCAGCATGGCTTACATACCCGCCATAAGTGCCAGTAATGCCACGCTTCCGACCCCGATGCGCCACCACGCGAACAGGGCGTATCCGTGCTGGGACACATAGCCCAGCAGCCAGCGCACGACCAGGATCCCGGCCAGCAGGGCAGTCACGAAGCCGACGGCGATGTCACCCAGGGCCGCCGCGTCCAGGATATCGCGATTTTGCCACAGGTCGTAGGTGAATGCCCCCAGCATCGTCGGCATCGCCAGGAAGAACGAGAATTCCGCCGCCGAGCGCTTGTCCGATCCCAAGAGCAGTGCCCCCACGATGGTCGCCCCCGATCGCGACACCCCGGGGATCATCGCAAGGCACTGGATGAACCCGATCTTGAGCGCCATGGACAGCGGGAAATCCTCGGCCCGGTGATAGCGCGGGGCGACGGCGCGGCGGTCCACCCACAGCAGCACGAAGCCGCCCAGGATCAGCATCACGGCGATGAGCATGGGCGTCTCGAACAGCACCGTCTTGATGAACTCGTGGGCCAGCACGCCGATCACGACGGCGGGCGCGAAGGCCACCAGCACCGCCGCGACGAAACGCCGGGCCGCCGGGTCATGCGGCGCATCGCGCAGGATCTGCACGATCCGGGTCGCATAGGCGCCCAGGATCGCCAGCAGCGCGCCCAGCTGGATCAGCACCTCGAAGCTGCGCCCGGGCGAGTCGAAGCCCAGGAAATGCCCCGCCAGCAGCAGGTGGCCGGTGGAGGACACGGGGATGAATTCGGTCAGGCCCTCGAGGATCCCCAGGACGGCGGCAACGATCGTATTGGATTCCATCAGTCTTTACGCAGGTTCTTGGCCGAGCGCTTGATCGCGTCGTATTGTCCCGACGGCCGGAACCGCACCAGATAGCTGTCCAGGATGGCGCTGGCGGCCGAGGGCTGGATGCCCAGCTCGCGGAAGCCCTTGGCGCCCGGCGACACGACGTTGTCGGTGCGCAGCAGCGCCAGCTGGTCGCGGCTCAGCGGGCTGGTGAACAGGCCGCCGGTCAGCTTCTGCGTCATGTCCATCGCGGTCGCGGCGATGCGCGCCACCGGGAAGGGCAGGTTGACCACCGCGCGGCGGCGATGGACCGAGGCCAGCACCTGATCCACGATCTGCCGGGTCGTCAGGATCTCGGGGCCGCCCAGCTCGTAGATGCCGGGTTCGGCGGCGCCCGTGGCGCCCATGACGGCGGCCTGGGCCACGTCCTCGACATGAACGGGCTGCATGCGCGTCCGGCCGCCCACGATGGGCATCACCGGGCCCATCCGGGTCATCCCGGCAAAGCGGTTGTAGAAATTGTCATCCGCCCCGAAGATCACCGAGGGGCGCAGCACGACCGCGTCGGGGCGATGCTTCAGCACCGCCGCCTCGCCGCGCGACTTCGAGGCGATATAGGCGCTGTCCGAGTCCACGTCGATGCCCAGGCCCGAGATATGGACCATCCGCGCGACGCCCATCTCGGCCGAAAGGCAGGCGATATGTTCGGCGCCGGTCTCGAACACCGTCTGGAAGGTGCTCTTGCCCTGCGGGGTCAGGATGTTGACGCAGTTGACGGCGGCATCCGCATCCGACAGGGCGGCGCGGACCGACAGCTCGTCGCGGATGTTGCACATGACGGGCATGACCTGGCCCACGGCACCAAAGCTGCGGGTGAACAGCGCCTCGTCGGGGCGGCGGACGGCGATGCGCACGCGCCAGCCTTCCTTGGCCATCAGCCGGGCCACCTGCCGGCCGACAAAGCCCGATCCGCCGAAGATCGTGACCAGTTTCGCCATGGGCGTCGCGCCTCCTACTCATGTGCCGAAATATCGGGTGATCCTTACCCAAGCACGGGCCCTGCGGCAAGCCACAGCGGGGTCGCGGCCCCTGCCCCGCCCGCTGCCGGCAGGATGCCTTGCACAAACTGTCAAAAAACTTGCACGTCCCCCATTGACGCCCCCCGGTGCGGGCTTTAATCAGCCGCTCATACCACGTTGCCCAGGTGGCGGAATTGGTAGACGCGCACGGTTCAGGTCCGTGTGCCGCAAGGTGTGGAGGTTCGAGTCCTCTCCTGGGCACCACCATAAAAACCCCCGGAAACAATTGTTTCCGGGGGTTTTTGCATGTCCGACGCAGGCGGTCCGCCCTATGCCGGAGGCGCAGAACCGTCCTGGGCCAAGGCCGGCACAGGGTCCCCCAGGTCCGGCGCGTGCCATTCCGGCAGCCATTCCCCCAGCAGCCCGCGCTTGTTCTTGATGCGCGCCCATCTCTGCCGCGCCATGCCGGGACGGGTCGCGGGCAGCGGCGCGCAGTGCCAGCGGCTTTCGGTGGCATTCGACCCCGCGCCCTGCCGGATCAGCATCAGCCCGGTCGTGCGCCCCGCCTCGGCGGCCAGCTGCAGGCGGCGCCCGGCGGTCAGGGACAGCGGGCGCTGCGGCTCGGCCAGCACGATGCCCGTGACGCGGGCCCGCAACGCCTCTTCGGTGGCCCAGAGAAGATCCGTGTCCGAATTCGGGCGGATCATCCGCAGGCGGTCGGTCAGGCCCGGCGGCAAGCCCCCGGGGAACGGGGTCCAGGGACAGCGCGCCCGGCGGATCCAGAAGACCGGGCCGGGATGGCGCATCGCCTGGAACAGCGCGAAGACATGACGGCCCGGCCCCTCGGCCTCGTGGATGCGGGCGGGGGCAAGGCTTGGCGGATCGGGATCGGGGGCGTCCATCGCACATCCTTTCACCGCGAACATTGCATGAACATGCGCCGAAAACCACCCCCGCGTCGCCGTCGGTCAGCGCGTCCTCAACCGGCTTTCGATCAGCAGCCCTTCCTCGTCCAGGATCGGATGGGCGACCGAGACGGCATGGGCGTTGATCCTCTTGAGGTCGCGCAGCAGGTCCAGATGCAGCGACGAGGTCTCGCGGCTGTCGCTCTGGTCCTCGCGCAGGCGGATCAGGTGGTGCTGCGCGGACTGGCGTTCCAGATTGCGGATCTCGACCTTCTGCTCCATCAGGCGCCGGGCCATCTCGCGGTCGCGGGTCATGAAGACCGTCTGCGCCATGCGCAGGTTTTCCTGCGTCATCAGGAACAGACCATCCAGTTCCGCATAGCCCTCGTCCGAGAAGCGCAGCCCCTGGCCGATCTTCTTCTGGACCTCGGCGGCCAGCCCCTTGGCGATGATGTCGCCGATATGTTCCAGGTTGATCACGTAATCCAGCACGGCGATGGACTGGCGCCGCTCGGTCTGGGTGGCGGCCCCGGTCAGGCGCGAGAGATAGTTCTTGACCTCGTGCTGGCGGCGGTCGACCTGATCCTCCAGCGCCATGACCTCGGCCAGAGGCGCCGGGTCGTCGCTGCGGAAGGCGGCGCGGGTGCGGACCATCATCCGCTCGACCGTGTCGCCGATGTCCAGCACCTCGCGGCTCGCCCCGGCAAGCGCCAGAGGCGGCGTGTCCAGGACCGCATCGTCCAGCCAGCGCGGGCCGGTTTCGGCTAGCCCCGCCTGATCGGGGATCAGCCGCAGGGTCAGGGCGCAGACCAGCCCGTTGAAGGGCCAGATCAGCGCCGCCAGCACCAGGTTGAAGGCCAGATGCGAGGTCACCGCCATGCCCGCCGGATCCAGCGGCAGGTCCGCCAGCGCCGCCGCGGCGGGCCCCGCGAAGGGCAGCGCGATCAGGCAGCCGATGGCGCGGACCGCCAGATTGCCCAGAGTCACCCGCCGGGCCGAGACGTCCAGCCCACCCGTGGCCAGCACCGGCGCCATCGCCCCGCCCAGATTGGCGCCCAGCATCATCACCACCGCCAGCTCGGGCGGCAGGACCAGCGATCCGATCAGCAGCACCGCCGCCAGCGAGGACGAGCACAGCAGCGCGATGACGGCGGCAAAGACCAGCGCCACGGGGCGGGCACCGTCCAGCATCGGCAGGAAGGCCGCCAGCTGCGGAGAGCTGCGCAGGGGCTCGGTCGCCTGATCCAGCAGCGTCAGCGACAGCAGCATCAGCCCCACGCCGATCAGCCCCGCGCCGATCCCGGTGCCGACCGTGCCGCCCCGGCGCCGCAGGACATAGCCCGCCAGCACCAGCAGCGGCACCGCCGCCGCGATGTCGGCCGACACGATCACCGCCGTCAGCGCCGTGCCGACATTGGCGCCCAGCAGCACGATCTGCGCCCTGCGGATGCCAATCATCTCGCGATGCACGAACGAGGCGGTCAGCAGCGCCGTCGCGGTCGAGGATTGCAGCCCAAGCGTGGCCACGACGCCCGACACGAAGGCGCGCGGCCCGGTCCGCGTCCCGGCCCCCAGGATCATCTTCATCTTCAGCCCGAAGGCCTCGACCATGCCGTCGCGCACGAGGCCCAGCCCGAAGAGCAGCAGCGCCACCGCCCCCGCCAGTTGAAGAAAGACGACGATCGACTCCATGCCCTGCCCCGTTCTGCCATCCGCACGCCACGCCGCACGGACCTGTCACATGACCGACAAGAAGCTGCCATATCAAGGACCTGCAGGGACGTCACAGCAAGCCGCACCGGGCCCGGAGGGTTCCGTGGCCCGGGCCGATTGCCGATCGGGCAGCCGGTATGGGCCGGGGTCTGGGGGATCCGGGGCGGATCGGGTGCCCCCGGCGGGCGACATGCCTCAGGACCGGCAGACGCTCAGCGGTCGTCGCCCGGATCGTCGACTGCATCGCCCAGCCCCTCGACCAGGCTTAGCCAGGCGGCAGGATCGCCGCCCTCGTCCTCGGCCATCCCCCAGCACCGATAGACCGACGCCCCTTCGGCATCGAAGGCCTCGACCGACACGACCGGGCCGCGCGGCGTCGGGATCTCGAGCCGCCAGAGTTCGGCCAGATGATCGGTGCGAAGATGCAGGCTGAAGCGCGCATCCACGACGTTCAGCAAGGGCCCCATCGGCCGCAGGCTGCGGATCGGGCCCGCATGGATCTGGCGGCAGCCCGGATTGCCGACCTGCAGCCTGACCTGCAGTCCCTGCACCCGGATCGCGCGAAGCAGCGCCGTCCCGGCCTCGGCGGGCAGGCGTCGCGCAAAGGGTGGCGCGGCCTGCCGGCAGGCGCCAAGCCGGTTCATCCCCAATCGCAGGGCCAAGGGGTCCAGCTGATCGGGACCCGTCAGCGCCGCCCACCCCTCGCGCAGGGCCTCGGTCTGCGCTGCGTCCATCCGGGCGCCTTCGGGCGCGGCGCGCGGCGTGAAAGCGACGGCAGCCCGCGCGTCGGGCAGTGCCAGATCGCGGCACAGATCCTGCCAGGCGCCGTGATCGCTGCGCTCGCGCAGATGCATCTTGTGGACCGCATCTCCCGCCGCATCGAAGATCTGGACCGAGCGGTGCCCCTCCAGATCGACGGCGAAGGCGTAGACCCAATGGCGGGGATCGATATGCAGGTCGATCTGCGCATTCCGCACCGCCGCAACCTCGGCGCCGTCGTGAAAACCCTGATAACTGCCGATCGTCTCGATCACGCAGGCCCGGTTGCGCGTCACCGCCATGACCGTGCCCAAGCGGCCCACCGCCGGGATCAGCCGACCGGGGCGGGCATCGATGCGCTGCGCGCCCTGGCCCAAACCGGCCTCGACCAGCGCCGCCTCGGGAAGGCCCATCTCGGCTGCGACATCATGATGGCGCAGCACTGCCTGGCGCTTCAGCGCATCCCGGCGCGCAGGGTTGGGATGGATCATATGGGCCTCGGGTCGCGGAAAGCAGCCTCCACCGATCCGGCCGAGGGGAATAGTTGACTATAATAGTAGGAATTTCCGCAATGGCAAGTGGGCGCGCGTAACAATTGTTATTTATTAAGTCAGGCGCCGAACATTGCCCGCCCGCGACCCGCAGTCGCCAGATGACGTAAGGTCAGCATAGCCGAACCTGCGCCCCGCGACCAGATTGCGAAAGGTTTGCCCCTTGCCGACTGGCGGCAGCCCGCCGATCTTGCCCTTCAAGGCCCCGAATTCCGGCAGGCCGGACCGGCACGGCTGCCTGAGGCACGGGCAGTCCCGGCCCGGCTCCGGCCCTGTGGACCGCCTCAGGGAACGACCGCACAGGCGCCTCCGGCGCGTCTTGGGCATCTTTACACCCGGCCTGTCCCGGGCGATGCCTGCGGGGCGGCGGGTTCGGGCGCCCCCTTGGAACGCGCGCCGAAGCCCGCGCCACCGCCGTCCAGGACCGTGCCGACCGACCGACCCAGAGAAAGGCCCCCCATGACCTCCGACACCCCCCATCGCATCGCCCTGATCCCCGGAGACGGCATCGGCACCCCTGTCACCGAGGCCGCCCTGCAGATCGTGGCCGCCAGCGGCGCCGCGGTCGAGACCGTCACCTTCCCCTGGTCCTGCGACCACTACCTGACCACCGGCGCGATGATGCCCGAGGATGGCATCGCCACCCTGCGCGGCTTCGACGCGATCTTTCTGGGCGCGGTCGGCTGGCCCGCGCGCGTGCCCGACAGCGTCTCGCTGCACGGGTTGCTGCTGCCGATCCGCAAGGCCTTCGTGCAATACGCCAACATCCGCCCGCATCGCCTGCTGCCCGGCGTCGAGGGGCCGCTGAAGACCCGCGAGTTCGACATCCTCTGCATCCGCGAGAACACCGAGGGCGAATATTCCGGCGCCGGGGGCCGCGTCCATGTCGGCACCCCCGACGAGGTCGCGGTCGAGACCTCGGTCTTCACCCGCACCGGCGTCGAGCGCATCCTGCGCTTCGGGTTCGAGCAGGCGCAGGCGCGGCGCGGGCATCTGGCCTCGGTCACGAAGTCCAACGCGCAGCGGCACAGCATGGTCTTCTGGGACGAGGTGACCGAGGAACTGGCCGCCCAGTATCCGGACGTTCAGGTGACGCGCTATCACATCGACGCCATGTGCGCGCGGATGGTCATGGCGCCCGAGACGCTGGACGTGGTGGTGGCCTCGAACCTTTTCGGCGACATCCTGACGGATCTGGGCGCGGCGATCCAGGGGGGCCTGGGCTTTGCGGCCTCGGCCAATATCGACCCGACGCGCCAAGGCCCGTCGATGTTCGAGCCGGTGCACGGCTCCGCCCCCGACATCGCGGAGCAAGGCATCGCCAACCCGATGGCCGCGATCTGGTCGGCGGCGATGATGCTGGACCATCTGGGCCAGACCGAGGCCGGCGCCCGCATCATGGCCGCTTTGGAGGCCACGACCGCCCAAGGCATCGGCACACTACAGGGCCGCGACAGCACCGACGCCATCACCAAGGCCGTGCTCGCGCATCTGGAAGACTGAGGCCCGCGACCGGGCAGCGGGGTTCTCCAAGGGGCCCCTGGGCCCCTTGGACGTGGGGGTGCGGGGGAGCAGGCTCCCCCGCCCTCAGTGCCTCGGCTCGCCGAATTCCAGCGGCTCGGGCTGCTGGCCGCGCGTCTTGGCCAGCGACACGACGACGCCGATCGTCAGGATCACGAAGGTGATGCCAAGCGACCAGGCGGGGGGGAACTTCTCCCATCCCATCAGGTCCGCGATGAAGATCTTGGAGCCGATGAAGATCAGCAGGATCGACAGCGCGTATTTCAGATAGGCGAAGCGGTGCAGGATCGCCGCCAGCGCGAAATATAGTGCCCGCAGGCCCAGGATCGCGAAGATGTTCGAGGTATAGACCAGATAGGGGTCGGTCGTGATGGTGAAGACCGCCGGGACCGAATCGACCGCGAAGACCAGATCCGCCACCTCGATCACGATCAGCGCCAGCAGCAGGGGCGTCGCCCACCGGACCAGCTTGCCGGTCCTGGGGTCGGGCTTCTTCACCATGAAGGCATGGCCGTGCAACTCGTCGGTGACGCGCATGCGGCGGCGCAGCCAGGCCAGCATCTTGTTGTCGGCCATGTCGTGGGGCTGGTCGCTGGCGAACAGCATCTTGACGCCGGTGAAGATCAGGAAGGCCGCGAACAGGTACAGCACCCAGTGATAGTTCTCGACGATGGTGGCGCCCAGACCGATCATGATGCCGCGCAGCACGATCACGCCCAGGATGCCCCAGAACAGCACCCGGTGCTGGTATTCGCGCGGGATCGCGAAGAAGCTGAAGATCAGCGCGATGACGAAGATGTTGTCCATCGCCAGCGTCTTCTCGACGATGAAGGCGGTCAGGTACTGCGCCATGGGCTCGCCGCCCATCGACCAGTAGATGAAGCCCGAGAAGGCGATGCCCAGGGTGATGTACATGGCGGACAGCTTGAGGCTCTCCGCGATGCCGATTTCATGATCGTCCTTGTTCAGCACGCCCAGGTCGAAGACCAGAAGCGCCACCACAAGCGACAGGAACAGCAGCCACATCCACAGCGGCTTGCCCAGAAAGTCCAACAGGAAAAGATCCACGATGCCCTCGCACGATTGCCATCGCGCCCGGATCGGGGGAATGCAGGGCCGCCGATGCACCGAGCACGCTCGATGCGGTCCGACATCGCAAAGGATCTGATGATCGTTTTGCCAGAGGGGCCCGGTCCCGCAGGTGGCATTTGGCGCCAAATCCCGCGCATTGCAAGCCCCCTTGATGCGCGCGCGACGCCCGTGATCCGCGCGCCACAGCCCCGCCCATGATCAGCTCGTCCCCGCCCCCCGCCACCAGTCCAGACAGGCCGACAGATAATCGCGGGCATCCCGGCTGAGACGGGCGATCCCCATCAGCCGGGCCAGTTCCAGCACCGGGTCCTCGGCGGTCCCGATCCGGTCGGCATGGCCGTCGATGACATCCGCGATCTCGACCCGGGAAATGTCGCGCAGGGGGCGGTCGTCCATGCCCCGGAAGCGGACAGGACCGTCCGCGGCGCCCTTGGTCCACAGGAAGCGCACGCCGTCCTCGGCCCGGATGTCGAAGCGGTCCTGCAACGCGGTGATGCGGCTCTGGATGCGGGCCCCTGTGCGCTGCCAGCCATGCAGCTGCGAGATCCGCCGCGCGAGAGAGGCCTCGGGCAGTGGCCCGTGGGCCTCCACGACCTTCTGCATCAGCCGGCGCAGCTCCGGGGTATAGCTCTCGTCGAAGAAGCGCGCGGGGTCGTGGCGGATCCCGAAGGCCTCCGCGTCGGGCGGATCCTCGGCGGCAGGCGCGGGCGGCTCCGGCAGATCCTCGGGCGGGGGCGGCTCATCGCGGGCGCGCTCGGCGGCCTCGGCCCGGCGGGCGCAGTCTTCGGCCAGCAGCGCCTGCAGGCGGTCGTCGATGCGCTGCAGCACCGCTGCGGGGCTGCGGAACCAGTCGGTCGACCAGATGCGCAGGATCGACCAGCCCAAGCCCTCCAGCACCGCCTGCCGGATGCGGTCGCGGTCCCGCGCCGTGGCCGAGGAATGATAGCGCGCGCCGTCGCATTCCACCCCCGCCAGCCAGACCCCCGCATGGTCGGGATGGCGCACGCCCAGATCGATGCGGAACCCCGACACGCCGATCTGGCTGTGGACCTGCCAGCCCCGGCCGGCCAGCGCCTCAAGAACCGCCTCCTCGAAGGGCGATTCGACGGGGCCGAGCGAGCCGCTGTCCCGTGCCGCCAGCGCCACCGCGCCCCGGTCCGCGAAATCGAGGAACGCCTTGAGGTCGGCAACCCCGCGCGCGCGCGTCCGGGTCGTGTCGATCTGCTCGGCGCCGATCGAGGCGAAGACATGCAGCTCGGCCCGCGCCCGCGTCACCGCGACGTTCAGGCGCCGTTCGCCGCCATCCTTGTTCATCGCCCCGAAGTTCATCGTCACCCGGCCCGCCAGATCCGGACCGAAGGTGATCGAGAACAGCATCACGTCGCGCTCGTCGCCCTGGATGTTCTCGACGTTCTTGACGATCACCGGCTCGTCGCGCGCATCGGCGAAGAACCATTCCAGCCGGGGATCGGCCTTGCGCGCGGCGTCCAGCAGGTCGAGGATCAGTCCCTGCTGCTGGGCGTTGAAGGTAATGACCCCCAGGGTCGGCCGCTCGCCCTCGGGCAGGCGCAGCCAGCCGGTCAGGCGCTGGCGGATGAAGGCCACGATGGCCCGGGCCTCGACCGGGTTGGTCGCCCCCGTGCCGCGCTGATAGGTACCCGCGACCCGGTGCAGCCGCACCGCATCGCGGGTGGCGTCGGGCGAGGGGAAGGTCACGAGGCCGCCATCGTAGTAGAAATGGTTGGAAAAGGCGATCAGCGCCTCGTCGCGGCTGCGGTAGTGCCAGGTCAGCCGCAAGGTCGGGATGCCCGCCGCCGCCACCTCGTCCAGGATCGAGGGCATGTCCTTCTCGAAATCGGCCAGATCCGCATCCTCGTCGTCGTCCTCGGTGCGGCCGAAGAAATTGGTGGGCGGAAGCTGCTTGGGATCGCCCACGATGATCGCCTGCCGCCCCCGCGCGATGGCCCCGATCGCATCCCAGGTCGAGATCTGCGAGGCCTCGTCAAAGATCACCAGATCGAACTGCGCCTGCCCCGCGGGCAGGTATTGCGCCACCGACAGCGGCGACATCAACACGCAGGGGGCCAGCCGGGCAAAGCTGGTCGGCATGTCCGCGATCAGGCTGCGGATCGCCCGCGTCGGGCGCTGCAGCCCCAGCTGGTGGCGCAGACCGCCCAGTTCCGAATTGCGCGGCACCGCGTCGCGGGCCGGCAGGTCGTTGCCCAAGCGCCGCATGACCTCGGGCGCGGCCAGCCCCGACAGCGTGTCGTCCAGGTCCCGGAACCGGGCGATCAGCGCGTCATGTTCCCAATGCGCAAAGCCCCGCAGGCAGGGATCGGCATCCATTGCCGGGCGCAGCCACCAGGCCATGTAGGCCTGCTCGAAGGCGCGGCCGGTGTCAGGAAGATCGGCCCCCTCCTCCAGCGCGCGGACCAGCGGGGCCAGCCCGGCGCGGGTCGCGGCCTCGCGGGTGGCGCGCCATTTCAGCCAGTCGCCGAAGCGGTCCTGCAGATCCTCCAGCCCGGCCAGCAGCGCGGCACCGCCGGGCGGCAGCGTGCCGCCCAGATCCGCGAACTCGGCCCCGGCCCGCGCGGCCTCGGCCCCCGCCTCGCGCAGGGCCCGCAGCAGAGGCGCCAGATCGCCGCCCGAGGGCTGCGACAGCTGGGACCGCTGGTCCTTCAGCGCGGCTGCGGGAAAGCCTGCGGCATAGAGCTGGCGTTCCAGATCCAGATAGCCCGCCGCCGCGTCCAGTTCGGCGCCGATGCGGGCGATGTCCGACGCTTCGCCCGCAAATCCGGGCAGCGCGTGCAGCTCCGATCCCGCAATCTCGGCCTGTGCGCGGGCCAGCAGCCGCAGCGCCGGGATGTCGCGCGCCGGATCGGCCTTGCCCGAGACGGCATAGCCCTGCAGCATCCGGCGCAGCCTGCCCTGCGCCATGCCGCCGAAGGGCCAGGACCGGGCCAGCGCCTCGCGCCATTGCAGCTCCAGCGCCTCCAGCGGCATGTCGGGCAGGGTCGCGTCGGGATAGCGGGCCGACAACCCGGCCCGGGCCTGGGCCGCGCGGGCGATGGCATCGGTCAGGCGGTCCAGTTGGCCGCGCGCCTGCTGCGGATCGCCCAGGGCACCGGCCGCGATGCCGGGCCGGTCCAACCGTTGCCGGGCCAGCAGGTCCAGCGCGGTGGCGATGTCGGGGCTGTCCGCCCCCGCCGGAGGCAGGCCAAGGCGCAGGGCCAGCGCCCGGCGCGCTTCGCCGGCGGCATGGCGCGCCATCCGCAGGGCGCGGGCGATCTCCAGAAAGCGGTCCTGCCAGGCAAAGGACCATTCGCCCCGATCCAGCAGCGACAATGGTCCTGCCGGGTCCAGATCGCGGATGCTGCTGTGGCGCGTGCCCAGGTCGACCGCCAGATCCCGCAGGCGGGCCCAGCCCTCGGCGTCATGGCTGTCCTTGTTGTCGAAGCGCAGCGCAAAGCCCGGGCTGCCCCCCGCCACCCGGCCGATGGCCTGGAACACGCTGAACCCCTGGCTGCCGGGGCGGTGCAGGGCATCGACATAGGCGTTCAGCCCGTCGCGGGCCTGCCGCAGATCCTCGGCCACGCGCACCCAGTCCTGCGCGGCCCCGGCGCTGGCGCGGTCCCAGGACCGGCCCAGCTGGGTCAGGACGGACTTGCGGTCGGCCTTGGTGGAATGCAGCTCCAGCACCGCCTCGCCCAGGCCGCTGCGGGTCAGGCGGCGATGCACCACGTCGAGGGCGGCGGATTTCTCGGCCACGAACAGGACGGTGCGGCCCCGGCCCAGCTGGTCGGCGATGATATTGGCGATGGTCTGGCTTTTTCCGGTGCCGGGCGGACCGATCAGCACGAAATCGCGCCCCTGGGCCGCCGCCAGCACCGCCGACAGCTGCGAGCTGTCGGCAGCCAGCGGCGCCAGCAGATCGCCCGGCCCGTGGCGGCGGTCGATCTCGGCCGGGCGCGGCAGAGGCGTTGCGGCCCCCGCGAAGGCCTCGGAGGGGGTGTCGACCAGATGCGCGACCAGTCGGCTTTCGCGCAGGCTGTCGGTGCGGTCGACCAGATCCTTCCACATCAGGTATTTGGCAAAGGAGAATGTCGACAGCGCCACATCCTCGACCACCTCGAAGCCGGCCACGTCGCGGACCCGCGCGCGCAGGATCTCGATGATCCGGGCGATGTCCAGGCCGCTCTCGTCGCGCGGCAGGTCGCCCTCCAGCTCGGGGATGCGCAGCTCGAAATCGCGCTTGAGCATCTCCAGCAGGGTGGCGTTGATGCGGACCTCGTCCTCCAGCTGGCCAAGCCGGAACTCGGACTGAGCCGAGCGGCGCTCCAGCCGGGCGGGCAGCAGCAGCAGCGGCGCGCGATAGCTGCGGGCGTCGTCGCCGCTGCGCTTCCAGCGCAGAAAGCCCACCGCCAGGAACAGCGTGTTGGTGCCGCCCTCGGACAGGTCGCTGCGGGACTTGCGGTAAAGCTCGGTCAACCGGTCGGTCATGTCGCGCGCCGACAGCGGCACGGCGATCTGGCCCCGGGTCAGGGCGTCGCGCGCCAGATCCCGGTCGATCCGGCGCGCCTCGTCAGGGGCGATGTCGCGCCCCGAGACGGCATTCTCGTCCTTCAGCGCCAGCAGGCGGAAGACCTCGCCATGCGCCAGCCGGTCCTCGGTCCCCGATATGTCGACGCAGAGCAGCGGCACCGCGCCCCGCGTCTCCCGGAAGTTCAACAGCCGGTTGCCAAGCGACAGGTCCAGCAACCGGCGCTGCCAGCGCGCGATGCGGCCCATCGGGGTCGAGGGAGCCTCGACCGACAGCTCGCCCGGCAGCAGGCCCAGATCCAGCGGGCGCGGCAGGGCGGCGGGCTGGGCGGCGCCCTCGTCCGGGGCGCTGCCGTCCTGGGGGCGGTGGCTGGCCAGGGGCCGGATATGGGCGGCGCGGGCGCGGTTGATGTCGACCGCCTGCAGGAACTCGGCCTCGCGCGCCTCGGACAGGCGGTCACGACCCCGGACCGTGGCCTCCTCGAAGCCGATGGCCGGGCGGTGGGTCAGCAGCGTCGTCTCGATCGCCACGAATTCGCGCGCGACCAGCGCCTTGCGGACCGCGACCACGTCGGGCTCGACCATCTGGCCGAAATCCTGGGGAACCAGCCAGACGCCCATCCAGGCATGGCCTTCGGCGAACAGCACCGCCGTGTTCAGCCCCGCCGCCTCAAAGGCCGCGGCCAGCAGCAGGCTGCTGTCGAGGCAGGTGGCCAGCCCCTCGCGGGCGATGCGGTCGGGATCGCGGATCTTCTGGCCCGCCTGCTCGAACGAGGCGGGGGGCACGGCATAGGTCAGCCCAAGCCCGGTGGCCGCTGACCAGATCGCCCCGGCCAGCATCCAGACCCGCAGCGGATCGCCGGACTGGTATCCATCCATCGCGCCCGACAGGCCCGCCGCCTCCAGCAGACGCCCGGCCTCCTTCAGCAGCCGGGCGACGGCGGGCTGGTTGGGCGAGACGAAGGCCGCGAGGACCCGGTCCATCTGGCCCAGCCCGCCCCATTCGTCCCGCGCCAGCATCTCGACCGGGTGGGTCGAGACGCATTCGGGCAGATCGCGGGCGGTCAGGCGGAACTGCAGCTGGCCGAACTCGGCCTCGTCCAGCCCGGCCAGCAGGGCGCTGTCCGGCGCGGTGTCCAAATCGGCCAGCTGCACGGTCGTGCCCGGCGCGATGCGGTCGATCACCCAGGTCTTCTCGCGCAGGATCCCCGGGTGGGCGGACAGGGTCAGGCGGACATCGCACTGCGCGTCGGGGCCGGGATTCTCGATGCCAAGCGCCTTGACCACCGCCACCCCGTTCTGGGCCGAGGCAAAGTTGACCCGGCTGGCCAGGACCGGATGCAGGACCAGCCCAAATACGGGCGCGGCGGGGTCGGTCGGTCGGAGGATCGAGGGCTGGTCCTGCATGATCTGGCTTTCAGAAAGGTCGTGTCGGGCAGGACGGCAGGGACCGTCCGCAATGCCGGTGCCGCAAAAGCGAGCCGGAGGACCGGTTTAGCCCAAATTGCAGGCAGGCTGCAATGCGGCGAACAGGGCCCATCTTCAGCGTCGGTTGGGAATGGAGGGGCCGGGACGATCGTCGACCGGCGGGCGGGGATGTCCGGGAACCAGGTTCCTGACAGGGAGGCCGGCGCGGATGTCCCGCACCGGCCACACGGCCTCAGCCGGCCATCACGAAATGCCGGTCCGAGACCTGGCGCCACTGGCGTTGCGGCGGCTGGAAGCCCAGGGGGCGGACCGGGCTTTTCAGCTCGTCGATCTCGCCGCCCCGGCGCAGGCCCCGGCGGGCGGGATCGGGGATGGGCACGGCCGCGATCAGGCGGCGGGTATAGGGGTGTTGCGGATCGGCAAAGATCGCCTCGCGCGGGCCGATCTCGACGATCTCGCCCAGATACATGACCGCGACGCGGTGGCTGACGCGTTCGACCACCGCCATGTCGTGGCTGATGAACAGATAGGCGAGCCCCAGGCGATCCTGCAGGTCCATCAACAGGTTGCAGACCTGCGCCTTGATCGACACGTCCAGCGCGGACACGCTTTCATCGGCCACGATCACCTTGGGATTCAGCCCCAGGACGCGCGCGATGGCGATGCGCTGGCGCTGCCCGCCGCTGAACTCGTGCGGATAGCGGTCCATCATCGACCCGTCCAGACCGACCTGGCGCAGCAGTTCGGCGGCACGGTCGCGGGCCTCGGCCCGACCCGCCAGCTTGTGGGTCAGGATCGGCTCGATCACCGTCTGGCCCACCGTCATGCGCGGGTTGAGGCTGGAGAAGGGATCCTGAAAGATCATCTGCCCTGACCGGCGCATCCGGCGCAGATCGCGGGCGCCGGCGGTCAGCACGTCGAACCCGTCCAGCTGCACATGGCCCGCTTCCGGCTGCACCAGTCGCAGGATCGACCGGCCCGTGGTGGATTTCCCGCAGCCCGATTCGCCCACCAGCGACAGCGTCTCGCCCTGCCACAGATCGAAGGACACGTTCTCGACCGCATGAACCTTGCCCGTGGGCCGGCCCAACAGGTCCGAGCCGCTGCCGAATCGCGTGACGAGGTTCTTGACCGACAGGACCGGAGTCGCGCTGCGGTTGATCGGGTTGGACACGGCGGCCTGGGCGGTGATCGTCCCGCTGTCCATGTCCACCGAGGGAAAGCGCAGCGGCCAGTCCTGATCCGTCATGTCGCCCAAGCGCGGCACGGCGGCCAGCAGCGCGCGGGTATAGGGATGGCGGGCATCGGTGAACAGATCGGCGGTGGCGCCCGTCTCGACCCGGTCGCCGCGATACATCACCACGGTGCGGTCGGCGATCTCGGCCACCACGCCCATGTCATGGGTGATGAACAGGACGGCCATGCCCTGCTCCTCCTGGATCTCCTTGATCAGGTCCAGGATCTGGCCCTGGATGGTCACGTCCAGCGCGGTCGTGGGCTCGTCCGCGATCAGAAGGCGCGGGCGCGCGGCCAGCGCCATGGCGATCATCACCCGCTGGCGCATCCCGCCCGAGAACTGGTGCGGGTATTCCTCCATCCGCGCGGCCGCATTGGGGATGCGCACCCGGTCCATCAGGCGCAGCACCTCGGCCCGGACCTGGTCGCGGGCGACCTTGCCGTGGCGGATCAGCAGTTCCGCGATCTGGCGGCCTACGGTGAAGACCGGGTTCAGCGAGGTCATGGGCTCCTGGAAGATCATCGCGATGTCGTTGCCGCGCACCGAGCGCATCTCGGCCTCGGTCAGGGCCAGCAGATCGCGCCCGTCCAGCAGCACCTGCCCCGAGACGCGGGCGCGGCTGTCCAGAAGGCCCATGATCGACAGCGAGGTGACGCTTTTGCCCGACCCGCTTTCACCGACGATGGCGACGGTCTCTCCGGGCTGGACGTCGAAGCTGATGTCGCGGATGACCTCCTTCCAGCCATCCTCGGTCTTGAAGGCGGTGGTCAGCCCGCGCAGGGACAGGATCGGTTGGGTCATGTCACCTCCCCACCGCATAGGCTTGCATCAGGCGCGGGGTCGCCGCCGCGCGCAGCAGGCCGTCCGCATCGCGACTGGCCGCCGTCAGCCGGCCGATGTCCCATGGGCCGGTGACGGTCACGTCATGGCCGCGCCGGCGCAGCTCGGCGATGGTCGCCTTGCCCACGCGATCCTCGATCAGCATGCCGCCCGGCGCCGCCGTGCGCGGATGGAACGAGGCGGGGAAATGCGTCGAATGGAACAGCGGCGCGTCGATGGCCGCCTGCAGGTTCGGCTCGAAATGGACGTGGCGCAGGAAGAAGACCAGCTGCCACTGGTCCTGCTGATCGCCGCCCGGCGTGCCGAAGGCCAGATGCGGCACGCCGTCGCGCAGCGCCAGCGAGGGCGTCAGGGTCGTGCGCGGACGCCGCCCCGGTTCCAGCGAGGTGGGCAGGCCCGGCTCCAGCCAGAACATCTGCGCCCGGCTGTTCAGGCAGAAGCCCAGATCCGGGATGATGGGCGAGGATTGCAGCCAGCCGCCCGAGGGGGTGGTCGAGACCATGTTCCCCCATTGGTCGATCACGTCGATATGGACCGTGTCGCCGCGCTTTTCCGACAGATGCGCCATGGTCGGCTCGTAGACCGCGCCCTTGCCCATGCCCGCCAGCAGGGCCAGCGTGCGGGCGCGCTGATCCTCGAACCCCGGGACCGTGCCGGGGCGCAGCTCCAGCGAGGCCGTGTCACCGATCAGAGCGCGACGCTCGGCAGCATAGGCGTCCGACAGCAGCGCCTGCATCGGCACCTCATGGCGGTCGGGGTCGCCGTAATAGACCTCGCGGTCGGCATAGGACAGCTTCATCGTCTCGATGACGGTGTGGACGAAATCGGGGCCGTTGGGGTCCATCGCGGCGATGTCGAGCCCCTCAAGGATCTTGAGGCCCTGCAGCAGCACCGGCCCCTGCCCCCAGGGGCCGGTCTTGGCGATGGTCCAGTCGTGATAGCTGGCCCAGGTCGGTTCCTCGGTCGTGGCGCTGTAGCCCGCCATGTCCTCGGCCGTCAGCACGCCGCGATGCTTGCGGCCGCTGCCATCCATCACCTCGGTCGTCTTGCAGAAGCGGTCGATCGCCTCGGCCACGAAGCCGCGATAGAAGGCGTCGCGGGCGGCCTCGATCCCGGCCTCACGGGTGGGCGCGGCCTCCGCCGCCTGGACGATGCGGTCATAGGTATCGGCGAGCACGGGGTTTTTGAACAGCGCATGGGCCTGGGGCGCCTGTCCGCCCGGCAGCCAGGTGGCATGCGAGGTCGGCCATTCGGCTGCGAAGAACTCGGCCAGCCCAGTGATGCTGTCGGCCACGCGGGGCAGCATCGGATGGCCGGCACGGGCATAGTGGATGGCGGGGGCCAGCACCTCGGCCACGCTCATCGTGCCATGGTCGCGCAGCATCAGCATCCAGCCGTCGAAGGCGCCGGGGATGACGGTGGCCAGCAGCCCGTTGCCGGGGATCAGGTCCAGCCCCTCGGCGCGGTAATGCTCGATCGTAGCGCCGGCGGGGGCCGGGCCTTGGGCGCAGATCACCTGCGTCTTGCCGGTCGCCGCCGAATGGATGATCGCGGGCAGGTCGCCTGCCGGGCCGTTCAGATGTGGCTCGACGATCTGCAGCACGAAGCCGGTGGCGACGGCGGCGTCAAAGGCGTTGCCGCCCTTTTCCAGCATGCTCATGCCCACGGCGGTGGCGATCCAGTGGGTCGAGGTGACGACGCCGAAGGTGCCGGCGATCTCGGGGCGGGTGGTGAATTGTGCCATGATGGCTCCTTCGAAAAATCAGTGCTCGCGCGGGTCCAGCGCATCGCGCAGCCCGTCGCCGATCAGGTTGAAGCCGATCACGACCAGAAAGATCGCCGCCCCCGGCCACCAGGCCATCCACGGCGCCTGCGTCAGGAAGTTCTTGGCGACGTTCAGCATCGACCCCCAGCTGGGCGCCGGGGCCTGCTGGCCCAGTCCCAGGAAGGACAGCGAGGCCTCGGCGATGATGGCGGTGGCGACGGTCAGCGTGGCCTGCACGATGATCGGCGGGATGATGTTGGGCAGGATATAGCGGCGCATGATCGCCATGTGGCCCAGCCCGATGGCGCGGGCGCCCTCGACGTAATCCTCGGTCTTGACGGACATGACCTGTGCGCGGGTCAGGCGGATGAAGATCGGCATGGCCGACAGGCCGATGGCGATCATGGCATTGGTCAGGCTGGGGCCCAGGAAGGCGGCCAGCGCGATGGCCATGATCAGGAAGGGCATCGCCAGCAGAGCATCGGTGAAGCGCGAGATGATCGTGTCGGTCCAGCCGCCGAAATAGCCCGCGATCAGCCCGATGGGCACGCCCGAGGCCACCGCGATGACGACCGAGACCACCCCGGCCATCAGGGACGCCTGCGCCCCCCAGATCATCCGCGACAGGATGTCCCGCCCGATCTCGTCCGAGCCCATCGGGTAGTCGGCCGAGGGCGCCAGCCGGATCGCCGTCCAGCTGGTCGCCAGCGGATCGGCGATGGGCAGGATCGGGGCGGCGATGGCCAGCAGGACGAAGAAGGCCACGATGACGCCCCCCACCATGGCCGCGCGGTTGCGGCGGAACTTGGTCCAGAAGCGGCTTTTGGCGCGCGGGGCGGCGGGGGCCAGTTGGGTGTCGACGGCGCTCATAATGCAGCCCTCATCCGGGGGTTCAGAAGGACGCTGAGGACATCCGCGATCAGGTTCATCAGCAGGAAGCCCACGGCGGTGCACAGGACCACGCCCTGCACGACGGCATAGTCGCGGTTGAAGACCGCATCGACGATCAGCTTGCCGAAGCCCGGGATGGTGAAGATCTGTTCGGTCAGCACCGCCCCGGCCAGCAATTCCCCGAACAAGAGCGCGGTCAGGGTGATGACGGGCAGCAGCGCGTTGCGGAACCCGTGCTTCAGGATCACCTCGCGCCGGGTCAGGCCCTTGGCGCGGGCGGTGCGGATGTAATCCGCGCTCATCACGCCCAGCATCGCCGACCGGGTGTGGCGCATCAGCGTCGCGGCCAGCCCGGTGCCCAGCACGAAGGCGGGCATGATCATCGTCTGCAGCGACCGCCACGGATCGACGAAGGGCGATTCATAGCCCGAGGCCGGCAGCCAGCCCAGATTGACCGAGACCAGCAGGATCAGCATGATCCCCAGCCAGAAGTTCGGGATCGACAGGCCCGACAACGCGACGAGGTTCGCGGCCCAGTCCACGGGGGATCCCTTGTTCACGGCGGCGATGATGCCCGTCGGGATGCCGATCAGGGCGGCGAAGATCATCGCCATCACCGCCAGCTGGATCGTCACCGGCAGCTTCTGCGCGATCAGTGCCGAGACCGGCTCTCCGGTGCGCAGCGAGGTGCCGAAATCGCCGGTGACCACGCCCCCCAGCCAGCGCAGGTACTGGATCGGGATCGGCTGGTCCAGGTTCAGGCTGGCGCGGATGCGGGCCAGCGTCTCGGGGTCGCGTTCCTCTCCGGCCATGGCCAGCACGGGGTCGCCCGGCAGCAGGTGCTGCAGGCCGAAGACCAGCATCGACACGATCAGCAGCGTGGGCAGCGCGATCAGCAGGCGCTTGGCGATATAGATCAGCATGGGGGGGGTCCTTTCACCGGTCGGACGGGGGGCACGCGGACGCGCCCCCCGCCAAGGTCGCGCCGGGATCACTCGGCGATGGTGACGTCCTGCAGGCGGATCATCCCGTCGGGCAGCGCCTCGAAGCCTTGGACGCTGTCGTCCAGCGCGAAGATGTAGGTCTGGTGGCCCAGATAGATGACCGGAAGATCCTCGTTCAGGATCACCCCCGCCGCGTCATAGGCGGCCTTGCGGACCTCGGTGTCGGTCGAGGCGCGGGCCTCGTTCAGCAGGCGGTCGACCTCGGGGTTGCAATAGCGCGGATCGTTGATCCCGCCCTCGCAGGTGACGAACTGGTGCAGGTTGCCGTCAGGATCGGGACGCCCCGACCAGTCCGAGCGCGACAGCTGGAAGTTGCCCGCCGTCTGTTCCGACAGCAGCGTGGCGAATTCGGTGGCGCGCAGGGTCACGTCGAACCCGGCCTCGGCCACCATCGCCTGAACGACCTGCATCATCTGGGTGACGACAGGGTTGTTGGCGTGCTGGATCTCGACCGGCATGCGGTCGATGCCCGCCTCGGCCAGAAGCGCGCGGGCGCCTTCGACATCGCGGGCGGGCACCGGCAGGTCGGTGTTGAACCAGGGCGAGGTCGGCGCGAAGGGCTGGTTGCCGGCCCGCGCGGTGCCCTCGAAGACGACCTGGTTCAGCGCCTCACGGTCGATGGCCATGGAAAAGGCCTGCCGCACGCGGGGGTCCTGCCCCATCGGCGTCTCGGACCGCTCGCCATTGCCGAGGTTGAGATAGATGGCCATGTAGCCCAGGCCCACCGTCTCCTGCATGGTCAGCCCGCTGTTCTGACTGACCGAGGCCACGTCGGGGGCGGCCAGCCGCTCGATCATGTCCAGCTCGCCCGAGCGCAGGTTGGCCAGGCGCACGGTCGTGTCGGGGATCGGCAGATAGGTGACGCGGTCGAGATGGATGCGGTCGGCGTCGTAATAATCCTCGAACTTCTCCAGCACGATGCGGTCCTGCTGGATGCGCTCGACAAAGCGGAAGGGGCCCGAACAGACCGGGTTCTGGCCGAAATCGGCGCCGGCCTCCTCGGCCGCGGTGGGGGACATCATCATCCCCGCCCGGTCCGACAGCTGCGCCACCAGCGAGGCATCGGGCGCGGTCAGCGTGAAGGTGACCTGCATCGGTCCCGTCGCCGCGATGCTGTCGACCGAGGACAGCTCGGACTTGCGGCGCGATTCCTCCAGCGTCATCGAGCGGGTGATGTTGGCCACCACCGCCTCGGCGTCGAAGGCGGTGCCGTCATGGAAGACCACGCCGTCGCGCAGGTTCATCACCAGCTCCAGCCCGTCGTCGGAATAGGCCCAGTCCGTGGCCAGCATGGGAATGATGTTCGCCTCGCCGTCCAGATCGACCAGCTTGTCGCAGAGGCCCGCATAGACGATGCGGCCCACGAAGGTGCGCGACTGGTCGGGATCGAGGATGTCGGCATCGTCCTGCAGCCCGATGCGCATCTCTTGCGCGGCGGCGGGCAGGGCGGTCAGAAGCGCGCTCAGCGCGGTGGCGGTCAACAGAAATCGGGTCATGATGTCTTCCTGTGGGGTGGGGCCTTGGGGGGTCAGGCGTTGGCCGGTTGTCCCGGCTCTGGGATTGCGAAGGGGGCGGCATCGGCATCGGCGGAACCGAGGCGGATCAGCTTTTCCTGGATGCTGAACAGATGCACCCGCATCTGCTCGGCGGCACCCTGCGGGTCGCGGGCGGCGATGGCCTCGACGATGGCGCGATGCTGGGCCACGGGCAGCGCATGGCCCGCCAGCCCGCCCCGCGCCCGTTCGCGCACCGCCTGCCAGGCGGCGTCCTGGCGCACCTGGTTCACGATGTCGAACAGCGACAGGAACAGCGCATTGCCTGCGGCCTCGGCGATCTGGCGGTGCAGCGCGCCGTCCCACAGCTCGCCCTCGTCGGCGTCCCGGCATTGCGCGATGCGGTCCGACAGCTCGAACATGCGGGCGATCTGGCCGGGCTTGCCGCGCAGGGCGGCCAGCGCGGCCAGCTGCGGTTCCAGCCGCAGCCGGACCTCCATGATCTCGAAGAAATCGGTGGCGCCGATCAGCGCGTCGCGGGTCACGGGCTGGGCGGGCGCGCTGCCGATGAAGGTGCCCGCGCCCTGCCGGCGGGTGATCCGGCCCTCGTTCTCCAGCATCTCCAGCGCGCGGCGGACGGCGCGGCGCCCGACGCCCATTTCCTCAGCCAGCTGGCGTTCGGTGGGCAGGCGGCTGCCCTGCTGGGCGCCCTGCGCCTCGATATAGCTGCGCAGCTGCGCCAGCGCATAGGTCGAGGTCGCGCTGCCCTCGGCCTGGATCGCCTCGTCATCCGAAAAAGCCATCATGCCCGAACCAATCTTGATTTGGTTCAAAGTGCCACAGATTCGTGACATTGCAAGGCTTCTGCCGGGGCATGGTCCCCGGGGCCGGATTTCGGCGACTTCGCGGGGTGCGTTGGCCGAACAGCCCCGTCCAGCCGCACCTCAGAAAATGAACCATTTCAACAAAATGGTTTGTCTCCTGCCGCGCGATCGAACGGATTGCCCACAGGACAGGCAATGTGCGGATACCATGCCCTGAAGCGACCCGCATTCCCCCATGAACTCGGCGCGATGGCCTCTGGCCCGCAGGGCAAGGTTGCCAGAGACGCCGTGCAGATCCTAGGGTGAACCAATGACAAGTGGTTCCGCCGCGCAGCCCGTTGCGATGGGGATACCGATCAAGGACAAGAAACCAACTGGGAGACCCTGATGAAACTCACCACCTTCATGGCCACCGCCCTGGGCACCGTCGCCTTCGGCAGCATGGCCGCCGCCACCGACCTGCGCATCGGCCTGAACGAGGACCCGGATTCGCTGGATCCGGCGCAGTCGCGCACCTTCGTGTCCTCGCTGGTCTATGAACAGCTCTGCGACCGGCTGTTCAACACCAATGCCGACATGGAGATCATCCCCGAACTGGCCACCGAATGGGAGTGGGCCGAGGATGGGATGTCGCTGACGATCATGCTGCGCGAGGGGGTGACCCATCACGACGGCACGCCCTTCAACGCGGACTCGGCCCGGCGCGTGCTGGAGCGCAACATGACCCTGCCCGAAAGCCGCCGCCGGGGCGAGCTGTCCTCGATCGCCTCGGTCGAGGCCACGGGCGATCACGAGCTGACGATTACCCTGAACACCGCCGATGTGACCCTGCTGGCGCAGCTGGCCCATCACGCGGGCCGCATGTATTCCCCCGATGCCGCCGACGCGGCGGGCGCGGATTTCGGCCGCAATCTGGTCTGTTCCGGCCCCTATTCCTTCGTCGAGCGGGTCGAGGGCGACCGCATCGTGCTGGAGAAGTTCGCCGATCACTGGGAGGCCGACGAATACCACTATGACCGCGTGATCTATCTGCCGATCCCCGACACGACCGTGCGTCTGGCCAATGTCCGCTCGGGCGACATGGACATCATCGAACGCACCGCGCCCGCCGACGTGCCCTCGATCCGCGAGGACAGCCGCCTGCAACTGTTCGAGGTGGCCAATATCGGCTATCAGGGCATCACCATCAACGTGGGCAACGGCGCGCGTGCCGAAGGGCCGCTTGGATCGGATGCGCGGGTGCGTCAGGCCCTGTCGCTGTCCATCGACCGCGAGGCGCTGAACCAGGTCGTCTTCGAGGGCCAGTATGTGCCGGGCAACCAATGGGCCGCGCCGGGCTCGTTCTATTACGACGAAACCGATCCGATCCCGGCCCGCGATCCCGAGGCCGCCCGCGCGTTGCTGACCGAGGCCGGCGTCGAGACCCCCGTGCGCGTCGAGATGCAGATCGGCAACAACCCCATCGCCCAGCAGGTGGGCCAGGTGATCCAGGCCATGGCCTCGGAAACCGGCTTCGAGATCTCGCTGCGCGCGACCGAGTTCGCCACGCTGCTGGCCGAGAATGTCGCGGGCAATTTCGACATGTCGCTGCAGGGCTGGTCGGGCCGGATCGACCCGGATGCCAACATCACTCCCTTCGTGGGCAGCGACGGCGCCAACAACGACCAGCATTACCGCAATGTCGAGATCGACGCCCTGCTGGCCCAGGCCCGGTCCGAGCCCGACCCCGCGGCCCGCAAGGCGCTGTACGACCAGACACGCGAGATCCTGAAGGCGGACCTACCCTTGGTCTATCTGTACCACATCAAGTATTTCTACACGATGCGGCAGGGGATCGAAGGCTTCGAGCCCTATGCCGACGGCATCATCCGCCTGCGCGGCGTGTCGGGCTGACCCCTCGCCCCTCCCCGCCCGGGGGAGGGGCGGGCGTTTCGGTCCAAAGCCTGTGCCTGCTCCCCGGTCGCCTCCGCGCGCCGGGGAGTTTGCGTTGGGGGAAAGCCCCGTTCCGAACGACAAGGTGCGAACCATCGCGGCCCGGCGCGACGGGGCTTGCGGGATATCTTGCAAGGGCGTATGTCCCGGGATGGGACACCCCTCCCCAACGAGGGGCTAATAGCTGGAAGGCTAGCCATATGACCGATCTTCCGATCCCGGCCGCGCGGCCGGAAAATCCGCGTTTTTCCTCGGGCCCCTGTGCCAAGATCCCCCATTACTCGCTGGACATGCTGTCGGACGCGCCGCTTGGCCGCTCGCATCGCGCCGCTGTCGGCAAGGCCAAGCTGGCCTTGGCCATCGACCAGACCCGCGAGGTCCTGGGCGTGCCCGAGGATTACCGCATCGGCATCGTGCCCGGCTCGGATACCGGCGCGGTCGAGATGGCGATGTGGACGATGCTGGGCCAGCGCCCGGTCGAGATGCTGGCCTGGGAGAGCTTCGGCGAGGGCTGGGTGACCGACGCGGTCAAGCAGCTGAAGCTGGACGCCACCGTGCGTACCGCCGATTACGGAAAGATCGTCGATCTGGCCGAGGTGGATTTCGACAAGGATGTCGTCTTCACCTGGAACGGCACGACCTCGGGCGTGCGGGTGCCCAATGGCGATGCGATCCCCGCCGACCGCGCGGGCCTGACCATCTGCGACGCGACCAGCGCGGCCTTTGCCATGGACCTGCCTTGGGACAAGCTGGATGTGGTGACCTTCAGCTGGCAGAAGGTGCTGGGCGGAGAGGGCGCGCATGGCGTGCTGATCCTGTCCCCCCGCGCCGTCGAACGGCTGGAGAGCTATACCCCCGCCTGGCCGCTGCCCAAGATCTTCCGCATGACCAAGGGCGGCAAGCTGATCGAGGGCATCTTCAAGGGCGAGACGATCAACACGCCCTCGATGCTGGCGGTCGAGGATTACCTGGTGGCGCTGACCTGGGCGCAGGGCCTGGGCGGGCTGCCGGCGCTGATCGCGCGGGCAAATGCCAATGCGGGCGCCGTGCGGGACTTCATCGCCGACAAGGACTGGATCGCCGATCTGGCCGAGGATCCGGCGACGGGCTCGACCACCTCGGTCTGTCTGAAGTTCACCGACCCGGCGATCCGGGACGGCGCGGGTTTCGCCAAGGCGGTGGCCAAGCGTCTGGAGGCCCAGGGGGTCGCGCTGGATGCGGGCGCCTATCGTGACGCGCCGGCGGGACTGCGGATCTGGTGCGGCTCGACCGTCGAGACGGCGGATGTCGCGGCGCTGATGCCCTGGATCGAATGGGCCTATCGCAGCGAACTGGCCGCGCAGTAATTTTGCGTCCCGCGATGGCCGGGGGACTTTGCGTCCCCCGGACCCCCTGCAGGATATTTTTCCCAAGATGAAAGCGCTGCGAGGCCATGTGTGCCCGGCGCCGTGCAAAGGATGACTGACATGCCGAAGGTTCTCGTGTCCGACAAGCTGTCGGAAACCGCCGTCCAGATCTTTCGCGATCGGGGCGTCGAGGTGGATTACCTGCCCGATCTGGGCAAGGACAAGGAGAAGCTGGCCGAGGTGATCGGGCAGTATGACGGGCTGGCGATCCGCTCGGCCACCAAGGTCACCGAGAAGCTGCTGGAGGCCGCGACCAACCTGAAGGTGATCGGGCGCGCCGGCATCGGGGTCGACAATGTCGACATCCCGGCGGCCAGCAAGAAGGGCGTCATCGTGATGAACACGCCTTTCGGTAACAGCGTCACCACCGCCGAACATGCCATCGCGATGATGTTCGCGGTGGCGCGGCAGCTGCCCGAGGCCAGCGTCAGCACCCATGCCGGCAAGTGGGAGAAGAACCGCTTCATGGGGGTCGAGCTGTTCAACAAGACGCTTGGCGTGATCGGCGCGGGCAATATCGGCGGGATCGTCATCGACCGCGCCCTGGGGCTGCACATGAAGGTGCTGGCCTATGATCCCTTCCTGTCCGAAGACCGGGCGCGCGAGTTGGGCGTGACCAAGGTCGAGCTGGACGACCTGCTGGGCCGGGCCGATTTCATCACCTTCCACGTGCCCCTGACCGACAAGACCCGCAACATCCTGTCGCGCGAGGCGATCGCCAAGCTGAAGCCGGGCGTGCGGATCATCAACTGCGCACGCGGCGGACTGGTCGACGAGGAGGCCCTGGCCGAGGCTTTGAAGGACGGGCGCGTGGCCGGCGCCGCCTTCGACGTGTTCGCGGTCGAGCCCGCCACGGACAGCCCGCTGTTCAACCTGCCCAATGTCGTCGTGACCCCGCATCTGGGCGCCGCCACCACCGAGGCGCAGGAGAATGTCGCCCTGCAGGTGGCCGAGCAGATGTCGGACTATCTGCTGACGGGCGCGGTGCAGAACGCGCTGAACATGCCTTCGGTCACCGCCGAGGAGGCGTCCGTGATGGGCCCGTGGATCAAGCTGGCCGCGCATCTGGGCGCCTTCGTGGGCCAGATGACCGACGAGCCGATCAAGGCGATCAACGTCCTCTATGACGGCGTCGTGTCCGAGATGAACCTCAACGCGCTGAACGCCGCCGTCATCGCGGGCGTGATGAAGGCCAGCAATCCGGACGTGAACATGGTCTCGGCCCCGGTCATGGCGAAGGAGCGGGGCGTGCAGGTCTCGACCACGCGGCAGGACAAGGCCGGCGTCTACGAGGGCTATATCAAGCTGACCTGCGTGACCGAGACGCGCGAGCGGTCCATCGCGGGCACGGTGTTCAGCGACGGCAAGCCGCGCTTCATCCAGATCCGCGGCATCAATGTCGATGCCGAAGTGGGAAGCCACATGCTGTACACCCGCAACAAGGACGTGCCCGGCGTGATCGGCGCCCTGGGGATGACCTTGGGCGATCTGGGCGTGAACATCGCGAACTTCACCCTGGGCCGCGCGGCCAATGGCACGGATGCCATCGCCATCCTCTATCTGGACGAGGCGATCGGCGACGACGCCCTGTCCGCGCTGGAGGCGACCGGCAAGTTCCTGCAGGCGCGCCGGCTGCAATTCGAGGTTTGACCTCGGCGCCGCACGCCCCTACCCAAGGGGCGTGCGGACCCTTTCGACGCATGCCACGGCCAGGTGACAGATGCGACTTTACGCGATCGGCGACATTCACGGACAGCTGGACCTGCTGAAGGCGGCGCATGAGCGGATCTTCGACGATGGCGGGCGCGATGCGGTCATCGCCCATGTCGGCGACCTGATCGACCGCGGTCCCGATTCGCGCGGCGTGGTCGAGCATCTGCTGCGCGGGCAGCGCGCGGGGCGTCCCTGGATCGTGACGCGGGGCAATCACGACCGCTTCCTGCCCGCCTTCCTGAGAACGCCCGACTGGATCGATCCCGGCCTGTCCTCGGGGCAGCATTGGGTGGATCATCCGGGCCTGGGGGCCGGGGCCACGCTGCGCTCCTATGGTGTCGATCCCGACCAGCCGCGCGCGGCGGTGCTGAAGGCGGCGCGCCGCGCGGTGCCCGCCGATCACGCGCAGTTCCTGGCCGCCCTGCCGCTGTGGTACCTGCATCCGCTGGCGCTGGTGGTGCATGCGGGGATCCGGCCCGGCATCGACCTGCAGCATCAGGCCGAGGACGATCTGGTCTGGATCCGCGAGGGATTCCTGGACTGTCCCGCCGATTTCGGGGTGCTGGTGGTGCATGGCCATACCGCGCTGGACCGGCCGACGCGCCACGCCAACCGGCTGAACCTGGATGGCGGGGCCGCCTATGGCCGGCCGCTGTCCGCCGCGGTGATCGAGCCCGGCGCCGTGCATCTGCTGACCGATCACGGCCGCCACCCCCTGCCCGTCGAATGACCTGATCCCCGTTTGCCGCGCCGGCAGGAGGGTGTGGCGCGCAGGGATCCGGCCCCCGTTGTGGACAGAATCGATGTGGCGCGCTAGACACCGCGCTGTTGCGCGCAGGATCGCGGATCGCGAGAAAAGGAAGCCCCCGGATGCAGAGCCAGAGCCGCCAAGCGAAGTACAGCCTGGGACAGGTCGTGCGCCATCGCTCGCGGCCCTTTCGCGGGGTGATCTTCGACGTCGATCCCGAATTTGCCAATACCGAGGAATGGTACGCCTCGATCCCCGAGGAGTCGCGCCCCTCCAGGGACCAGCCCTTCTATCACCTGCTGGCCGAGACCGAGGCGACCTATTATGTGGCCTATGTGTCCGAGCAGAACCTGGAGCCCGATGCGTCGGGCGAGCCGCTGGACCATCCGGAACTGGCCGACCGGTTCGGCGCCTTCGAGGATGGGCGCTATTTCCCCTCCGGTCCGGTGAACTGAGGACGGCGGAAGGCCGCAGCATGGCCGGTCACTCTGCCTCGGGCAGGGCAAAAGGCAGGCTGAAGGCCAGGTAGTTCCGGCTGTCCTCGCGGTAATAGCACAGCGCCTGCGTCAGATCCTGGATCAGGAACCAGCCGAAGCCGCCCTCGGGCAGATCGCCCGGGACCAGCGCGGGCAGGCTGCGCGGCAGGATGCAGCCCTCGGGCAGCGAGATGCCGTCATCGGTCAGCGCGCAGGCCAGCCCGCCATCATGGCGCACGATGCACAGATGGATCACCGGCGATCGGCCCGGATCCGGGGTCGGGTCCGGGACCTCGTGGGGGGCATGTTCGGTGACATTGTTCATCACCTCGGCCAGCACCAGTTCCAGCCGGCCGAGCGTGTCTTCGCAGACCTCGGGCAGGAAGCGCTGGCGCACGTCCTGCAGCGCGGCGCGCACCGTGGCGGGGTTGGCATCCAGAACGCGGTGGAACATCGGCTGCGCCCGGCATCTGCCGAAGCAGCCGATGTCGGGGTTGGACCGTCCGGTGGGGATCATGCATCGGGCTCCTTCTGAGGGGGCGGGGGCTGCAGGTCGAAGACGCTATCCATCCGGGTCAGCCGGAAGACGCGTTCGACATTGGGGGTCAGCGCCGACAGGACCATCGCCAGATGCTCGGGCAGGCTCTTGCGGACGGCGATCATCGCCCCCAGCCCCGAGCTGTCCATGAAATCGACCGCCGCCATGTCCAGCCGCACGGGCTTGCGGCAGGGGGCCACGATTTCCCGCAGCTTGTCCTTGAACGGCGTGGCGATCGCCGCGTCGATGCGTGTGTCCAGCACCTTGATGTGCAGATGGGTGTCGGCATCCTCGACGATGAACTGCATGCGGGGTCCTTCCTTGCGCGTGTCCCTCACCGCTAGCGGCGAAAGGTTGCGATCCGGTTAGCGCTCAGGACCAACCGGGCAGAAACCGGCGAAGAACCCTGCATCTCGGATCCTGCCCCGGTCCCCGGTCGCGGGCGTGGAGCTAACAAAAGTTGCACAATCTTTCAGCAGCGCCCCCGGGACAGCGCGAGATCGCCCGCACCCCCTGCCCAAGGATGCGGAACTAACAGGCAACGGCTCCGGTTCTTCTGTGGACATCGCGGAACCGGGCGCGGATCATCAAGGTCACAGAACAGCCCGGACGGACGATGTGCCACAGAATGGGGGGATGATGAGTTATTACAACGAGATGTTCGAAGGCGACCGCGTGCGCGATCCCTATGCCCGGCTGCGGGACTGGGTCGAGACGATGCCCGACGATTTCCGCCAGATGAAGCAGGCCGAGGCCGAGGCGCTGTTCCGGCGCATCGGCATCACCTTCGCCGTCTATGGCGAGGGCGGCGATCCGGACCGCCTGATCCCCTTCGACATGATGCCCCGCGTCTTCGAGCAGGCCGAATGGCGGCGGCTGGAGCGCGGCATCAAGCAGCGCGCCCGGGCCTTGAACGCCTTCCTGCGCGACGTCTATGGCCGCGGCGAGATCATCCGCGCCGGCCGCATCCCCGCACGCCTCGTCTATCAGAACGAGGCCTACGAGAAGTCGGTCGTGGGCGTCGTCCCGCCGCGCGGCATCTATTCCCACATCATCGGCATCGACCTCGTGCGCACCGCCAAGGACGAGTTCTACGTGCTGGAGGACAACTGCCGCACGCCGTCCGGCGTCAGCTACATGCTGGAAAACCGCGAGATCATGATGCGCATGTTCCCGCAGCTGTTCCGCAACAACCGGATCGAGCCGGTGGACCAGTATCCCGACCTGCTGCGCCGCACGCTGGAATCGGTGGCGCCCGCCAAGTGCAGCGACCGCCCCACCTGCGTGATCCTGACGCCGGGCCATTACAACAGCGCCTATTACGAGCACAGCTTCCTGGCCAACCTGATGGGCGTCGAACTGGTCGAGGGGCAGGATCTGTTCGTCGACGGCGAGTTCGTCTACATGCGCACCACCACCGGGCCCAAGCGCGTCGACGTGATCTATCGCCGGATCGACGACCCCTATCTGGACCCGCTGTGCTTCCGCCCCGATTCGATGCTGGGCATCCCGGGGCTGATGGATGTCTATCGCTCGGGCGGGGTGTCGATCTGTTCGGCGCCGGGCGCGGGCGTGGCCGACGACAAGGCCATCTACACCTTCGTCCCCGAAATGATCCGCTTCTACCTGGGCGAGGAACCGATCCTGAACAACGTCCAGACCTGGACGCTGTGGAAGGACGACGACTATCGCTATGTCATGGAACATCTGCCCGAGCTGGTGGTGAAGGAGGTCCATGGATCGGGCGGCTACGGCATGCTGGTCGGTCCGAAATCCACCACCGAGGAAATCGAGACCTTCCGCCTCAAGATCCAGGCCAACCCGTCGAACTACATCGCCCAGCCCACGCTGGCCCTGTCCACCTGCCCCACCTTCGTCGAGGAGGGGATCGCGCCCCGCCATGTCGACCTGCGACCCTATTGCCTCTGCGGCGACCGGATCGAGCTGGTGCCGGGCGGGCTGACCCGCGTGGCGCTGCGCGACGGCAGCCTGGTCGTGAATTCCTCGCAGGGCGGGGGCGTCAAGGACACCTGGGTCCTGTCCGAATGAGAGGGGGAGCCACAATGCTCAGCCGCACCGCGTCGAACCTGTTCTGGATGGGCCGCAACCTGGAACGGGCCGAGACCGCCGCCCGCCTGCTGGACGTGGGCCAGCGGATCACGCTGCTGCCCAATACCGAGCTGGGCTATCAGAACGAATGGAACTCGCTGCTGCAGGCCTCGGGCAGTTCGGACCTGTTCCGCGAGAAATACGGCGACATCACCCAGGAGAACATCGAGGAGTTCATCTTCTTCGACCGCGCCAACCCCTCCTCGGTGGCCAGCTGCCTGGAAAAGGCCCGCGAATCGGGACGCATCGTGCGCACCGCCCTGACCAGCCAGGTCTGGGACGCGCTGAACGTGTCCTATCAGGAGTTGCGCAAGATCGAGCGCCTGCCCCGCTCCAAGCTGGACACGGCCTCGCTGACCGATTTCACCACCGGCCACACCTCGACCGTGCGCGGTGCGATCAATGCGACGCAGCTTCGCAACGACGGCTGGCATTTCATGAACCTGGGCTATGGTCTGGAACGGGCGGATGCCACGGCCCGCCTCCTGGACGTGAAATACTTCGTCCTGCTGCCGCGCATCGAATTCGTGGGCTCGGGCCTCGACACCTATCAATGGCAGGTGATCCTGCGCGCGCTGTCCGCGCACCGGGCCTATCACTGGGCCTATGGCGGCGACATCACCGCGGGACAGGTGGCCGATTTCCTGATCCTGAACGGCGAATCCCCCCGCGCGCTGATCACCTCGCTCTACGAGACGGTCTGGCATCTCGAGGGGCTGGCACGGCGCTATGGCGACGGGGTGCCGGTCTCGGCCCGCGACAAGGCGCGCGAGGTGCTGACCGCGCTGCAGGCCCGCGACATCGAGATGATCTTCGACGAGGGGCTGCACGAATTCCTCAGCTGGTTCATCCGCGAACTGGGCGAGATCTCGAACCTGGTGCACCAGGATTACCTGCTGGGAGGGGCGTGAGCCATGAAGCTGCGCATTTCGCACGAAACCGTCTATCGCTACGACCAGCCGATCCGCAATCTGGTGCAAAGCCTGCGCCTGACCCCCTCGGTCTTCGAAGGGCAGAAGGTGCACTCCTGGACGATCGACGTGTCGGGCGGCATCCGGGGCCCGGGATTTCGCGACGGCGCCGGCGACTGGATCGAGGGCTGGACCGTGCGCGGCCCGGTCGATCACGTGACCATCCGCATCGACGGGCGCATCGACACGCGCGACATGGCGGGCGTGCTGCGCGGCCATCGCGAGATGATCAATCCGCTGACCTATCTGCGCGACACCTCGGTCACCCGCCCCGACCCGGCGCTGCGCGACCTGGCCTTCGGCATCACCGGCACGACCGACCAGCTGGACTTGGCGCACAAGCTGTCGGCGGCGGTCAGCGACCGCATCGCCTTCCGCCCCGGCGTCACCCAGACCGGCACTACCGCCGCCCAGGCCCTGGCCCTGGGCGAGGGCGTCTGTCAGGACCACACCCATGCACTGACGGCGCTGGCGCGCCTGCGCGGCCTGCCCGCCCGCTACGTCTCGGGCTATCTGCATTCGACCATCGACGGGCAGGCCCATGACGCCGCCCATGCCTGGGCCGAGATCCAGGTCGAGGGGCTGGGCTGGATCGGCTTCGACGCGGCCAACCGCTGCTGCCCGGACGAACGCTATGTCCGGCTCGGCTCGGGCCTCGATTCCGCCGACGCCGCCCCGATTCGCGGCATCGCCATGGGCACCGGCGCCGAGGAGCTCGATGTCAGCGTCCGCGTCGAGGAAATGCCGCAGTAGACCGGCCTTCCCCTTCATCTTGGCGAAAATATCCCGCGGGGGTCCGGGGGCGCGAAGCCCCCGGACCGGCCACCGTCCCCCCGTCCGGCCTCCGTCACAAGGTGATGCGATAGCGCACGAACCCCTCGGCCGTCTTGCCCGCGGCCTCGATTTGCAGCGCAGTGACATCGTCCAGATAGGCCGCCGCCCCCGGCCCCGTCTCGAACAGGACCGAGGCCCCCTCGATCGGCGCGAATGACCAGTTCCCGTCCGCCGCCGGATCGATGACCCCCTGCTCGACGATATGGCGCACGATCACGTCGCGGTTCGTGTCCGGACCCTCGAAGACGATGGTCGACCCGTCCGCCCCCGGGAACGCCCCGCCACCCGAGGCACGGTAGTTGTTGGTGGCGATGATGAACTCTGCTTCTGGATCGACCGGCTGCCCGTCGAAGGCCAGGTCGGTGATGCGGCTGGCCTCCGGCTCCACGACCGCCCCCTCGCCGTCGAAGCGCGCGGGCTGCGACAGATCGATCCGATAGGTCACCCCGTCGATCACGTCGAAATTGAAGCTGGGAAAGTCGGGGTTCAGCAGCGGCTGGTCCGCCTCGCCCGGAACGATCCGGTTGAAGGCCCCGGCGCTGCGCTCCAGCCAATCCTTGACCTGCGCGCCGGTGACGCGCACCGCGCGGATGGTGTTGGGATACAGATAGAGGTCGGCCACGTTGCGGATCGCGATGTCGCCCGCCGGCACGTCGGTATAATAGTCCGGGCCCCCGCGCCCGCCCGCCTTGAAGGGCGCCGCCGCCGACAGGATCGGCAGCCCCTCATGCGCGGTCCCTGCCAGCATCTGCGCGATGTACCAGCTCTGCGCATTCGAGACGATCTGTACCGAGGGATCATCCGCCACCATCGCGAAATAGCTGTACAGGGGCGCGCTGGTCTGCCCGACCGGGCGGCGCACGTAATCCAGCGTCTCCTGATGCTCGGTCGCCGTCGCCGCCTCGATGGCCGCCACGCTCTCGACCAGGGCCACGACCTCGTTCTCGGCATCGCGCTCGGAAATCGGCCGCGCCTCGACCTCGTGGCTGGCCACCACCCACCCGTCGCCCTGCCGCTGCAGCAGCAGATCGACCAGCCCCATATGCGAGCCCCAGAACCCCGCCATCACCCCGGGCGTGCCGCCGATGGTGCCGGCGGCCACGTCCACGCCCTCGGCCTCCTCGTAATCCGGGCCGGGGAACACCAGATGCGAATGCCCGGTCAGGATGACGTCGATCCCCTCGACCCCGGCCAGCGGGATGGCCGCATTCTCCATCCCCGGTTCGTGCGTGGCCGCGCCGATCCCCGAATGGCACAACGCGATGACCAGATCGACACCCTCGGCGCGCAGCCGGGGCACCCATTCCCCGGCCGCCTCGACGATGTCGCGGGCGGTCACGCGCCTCTCCAGATGGGCGCGGTCCCATTGCATGATCTGCGGCGGCACAAAGCCGATGATGCCGATCCGGATCGGATGGGCCTCGCCCGCCCCGTCGACCAGCTCGCGCTCCAGCACGGCATAGGGCGGCACCAGGGTCGCGCCGCCACCGTCCACGGTCTCGACATTGGCACAGACCACCGGCCAGCCGGCCCCCGCCAGGCTGCGCTCCAGGAACTCCAGCCCATAGTTGAACTCGTGATTGCCAAGCGTGCCGCCGTCATAGCCCAGGGCGTCCATCGCCTGGATGACCGGATGGGACGCCCCCTCGGGCATGCCCCGCTCATAGGCGATGTAATCGCCCATCGGGTTGCCCTGCAGGAAATCGCCATTGTCCAGCAGCAGGCTGTTCGTCGCCTCGGCCCGCACGGCACGGACCAGCGCCGCCGTCCGGGACAGGCCCACCGTGTCGATCGGCCGGTCGGCATAATAGTCGTAGGGCCAGACATGGACGTGCAGGTCGGTCGTCTCCATGATCCGCAGATGCGCCTGCCCCGCCTCGGCCCGGGCGGAATAGGGATGCAGCACCATCAGCGACAGCCCGGCGGCCCCCGATGACAGGAACCCGCGGCGCGACAGGGCAAAGATCTGGGTCATGGTTGTCCTTCCTTGGTGATGGCAGCGGCAGGATGGGCGATTTCCAAGGCCGAGGCGACCCACAGTTTGACGACAGGCGCCCTCCTGCCGCCCCTCCCCCGAAACGAGCGATTGCGCCCCCCGTGCCCCGGTCCTAGTCTTCGCCGGATCGAGAAACGGAAAGACATGCCGATGACCTATTGCGTCGGGCTGAAACTGGATGCCGGGCTGGTGCTGCTGTCGGACACCCGCACCAATGCGGGGCTGGACAACATCTCGTGCTATCGCAAGATGTTCTTCTTCGAGAACCCAGGCGAACGCATCATCACGATCATGACCGCGGGCTCGCTCTCGGTCACCCAGACCACCATCGCGCGCCTCGACGAGGCGATCGAGGACGAGCTGGCCGACGAGACGACCTCGATCCTCAAGGCCCCCACCATGCTGCGCGTCGCCACGATCATCGGCGACACGCTGACCCGCACCCGGCGCGAGATCGCCGAACAGTGCCGCGACCTGAAGCAGCAGGCCTCGGCCAGCATGATCGTGGGCGGGCAGCGCGCCGGCGGCGACATGCGCCTGTTCCTCATCTATCCCGAGGGCAATTTCATCGAGGCGACCGAGGACACCCCCTTCCTGCAGATCGGCGAACACAAATACGGCAAGCCGATCCTCGACCGCGTCGTGACCCCCGCCACCAGCCTGGCGGATGCGCAGAAGGCGGTGCTGCTGTCGATGGATTCGACCCTGCGCTCGAACCTCTCGGTCGGCATGCCGCTGGACATGGCGGTGATCGAACAGGGCGCCTGCGCCGTGACCACCCGCCGCCGCATCCTCGACGGCGACCCCGACTTCGCGCAGATGAGCGCCGCCTGGTCCGCCGCCCTGCGCGACAGCTTCGTCAAGGTCACCCTCTGAGCCCCGGGGCCACCTCCGATTTCATCTTGGCGGAAATATCCCGGGGGAGTCCGAAGGACGGGGGCAGCGCCCCCTCTGCCCCTCCGTCAGCGCCCCCGCCGGGCATGCGCGTTGATGCGGCAGGGATGACGCGCTAAGCAGACGCGACGTAATGCCCAAGGGGGGACCCCATGACCGACAAGATCAGCCGCACCCGCATCACCCCCGAAGAGGCGCTGGCCTATCACATGGAGCCGCGCCCGGGGAAATACGACATCGTCCCCTCGACCCCCATGACCACGCAGCGCGACCTGTCGCTGGCCTATTCGCCCGGCGTCGCGGTGCCCGTGCAGGCCATCGCCGACCGGCCCGAGACCGCCTATGATTACACGACCAAGGGCAACATGGTCGCCGTCATCTCGAACGGCACCGCGATCCTGGGGATGGGCAATCTGGGCGCGCTGGCCTCCAAGCCGGTGATGGAGGGCAAGGCGGTGCTCTTCAAGCGCTTCGCCGACGTGAACGCCATCGACATCGAGCTGGACACCGAGGATGCGGACGAGTTCATCAATGCCGTCAAGCTGATGGGCCCGACCTTCGGGGGCATCAACCTGGAGGACATCAAGGCGCCCGAATGCTTCATCATCGAACAGCGCCTGAAGGAGCTGATGGACATTCCGGTCTTCCATGACGACCAGCACGGCACGGCCGTCATCTGCGCGGCGGGCCTGCTGAACGCGCTGGAGTTGTCGGGGAAAAAGATCGAGGACGTGCGCATCGTCCTCAATGGTGCGGGCGCTGCCGGCATCGCCTGTCTGGAACTGCTGAAATCCATGGGCGCGCGGCATGACAACTGCATCATGTGCGACACCAAGGGCGTGATCTGGCAGGGCCGGACCGAGGGCATGAACCAGTGGAAATCGGCCCATGCGGTGGTGACCGACGCCCGCAGCCTGACCGACGCCATGAAGGGCGCCGACGTGTTCCTGGGCGTCTCGGCCAAGGGCGCCGTCACGCAGGACATGGTTGCCAGCATGGCCGACAACCCGGTGATCTTCGCGATGGCCAATCCCGATCCCGAGATCACCCCCGAAGAGGCCCATGAGGTCCGCCCCGACGCGATCGTGGCCACCGGGCGCAGCGACTATCCCAACCAGGTCAACAACGTCCTGGGCTTTCCCTATCTCTTCCGGGGCGCACTGGACATCCATGCCCGCGCCATCAACGACGAGATGAAGATCGCCTGCGCCGAGGCCCTGGCCGCGCTGGCGCGCGAGGATGTCCCCGACGAGGTCGCCATCGCCTATGGCCGCAAGCTGCAATTCGGGCGCGACTACATCATCCCGACCCCCTTCGACCCGCGCCTGATCCATGTCATCCCGCCAGCCGTCGCCAAGGCGGGCATGGACACCGGCGTGGCCCGCCGCCCGATCATCGACATGGAGGGCTATGTCCAGACGCTGAAGAACCGCATGGACCCGACGGCGGCGATCCTGCAGGGGCTTCATGCCCGCGCCCGGTCCAAGCAGGCCCGGATGATCTTCGCCGAGGGCGACGATCCGCGCGTGCTGCGCGCCGCCGTCGCCTGGCAGCGGGGTGGCATGGGCCAGTCGCTGGTCGTAGGCCGCGAGGCCGAGGTCAAGGCCGAGCTGGAGGCCCTGGGCATGGGCGATGCCTTCCGCGAGATCAGCGTCGTCAACGCCGCCAATACCCGCCACTTGGACAGCTATCACGAGTTCCTGTACCAGCGCCTGCAACGGAAGGGCGTGGACCGCGAGGATGCCTTCAAGCTGGCCAATCGCGACCGCCATGTCTTTGCGGCCCTGATGCTGGCGCATGGGCATGGCGACGGGCTGGTGACCGGGGTGACGCGCAAGAACGCCCCCGTGCTGGCGCAGATCGGGCAGGTCTTCGACGTGCGCCCGCAGGACGGGGCGGTGGGCATCACCGCCGTGCTGCACCGGGGCCGGATCGTGCTGATCGGCGACACGCTGGTCCATGAATGGCCCGAGGCCGAGGATCTGGCCGAGATCGCCACCCGCGGCGCCGCCGTGGCCCGCACCCTTGGGCTGGAGCCGCGCGTGGCCTTCCTGTCCTTCTCGAATTTCGGCTATCCGGTCAGCGAGCGCGCCACCAAGATGTCCGAGGCCGCCCATGTGCTGGACGCGCGCGGGGCGGACTTCGAATACGAGGGCGAGATGACCGTCGATGTGGCGCTGAACATGGAGGCGGCCGCCCGCTATCCCTTCAGCCGCCTGACCGCGCCCGCCAACGTGCTGGTGGTGCCGGCGCGGCATTCGGCCTCGATCTCGGTCAAGCTGCTGCAGGAGATGGCGGGGGCGACAGTGATCGGGCCGATCCTGACCGGGGTGGCGCGGCCCATCCAGATCTGCTCGACCAACTCGACGGTCAGCGACATCCTGAACATGGCGGCCATCGCGGCCGGCGGCGTGGGCGCGCAGGGCTGAGCTCGCAAGGGGGGCTGTCCGCCCCCCGTCGCCTGACGGCGCCTCCCCCCGAGGATATTTAAAGACCCAAGCAGGTCAGGGGAGGCGGTCGACCTGTCTCTGGCGCTCGCGAAAGCGGGCGCGGTCGGCCTCGGTATATTCGTCGGCGCAGCGGTGGCAGCAGGCGCCTTCCTCGTATTCGGGGCGGGCGCGGTCCTCGGGGGCCAGCGGACGGCGGCAGGCATGGCAGAGGCCGTGGCGGCCCGGGGCCAGGCCATGGGTCAGGCTGACGCGCTGGTCGAAGACGAAGCAGTCGCCCTGCCAGGTGCTGTCCTGTTCGGGGATCTCCTCGAGATATTTCAGGATGCCGCCCTGCAGGTGATGGACCTCGGGGACCCCCTGCGACAGCAGGTAGTTCGTCGACTTCTCGCAGCGGATTCCGCCGGTGCAGAACATCGCGATGCGCTTGCCCTGGAAGCGGTGGGCATTGGCGGCCCACCAGGCGGGGAAGTCGCGGAAGCTTTTCGTGCCCGGATCGACGGCGCCCCGGAAGGTGCCTATCTGCACCTCGTAGTCATTCCGGGTGTCGATGACCGCCACGTCGGGGGCGGCGATCAGCGCGTTCCAGTCGGCCGGGGCGACATAGCGGCCCACCCCCGCCACCGGGTCCACGTCGGGCTGGCCCATCGTGACGATCTCGCGCTTGAGGCGGACCTTCATGCGGGCGAAGGGCGGAGTGTCGGCAGCGCTTTCCTTCCAGGTCAGCGCGGCGAAGCCGGGCCAGGCGCGGAGATGGTCCAGCACCGTCAGGATGCCATCGCGCGGGCCGGCGATGGTGCCGTTGATGCCCTCGGGCGCCAGCAGCAGCGTGCCGCACAGGCCCTGCGCCCGGCACAGGGCCAGCAGCGGCGCCTGCCGCGCGGCAGCGTCGGGAAGCCTGGCGAAATGATAGAGCGCGGCGACTGTGGGCATGGGCGCGGCTTTAGACAGCCGCGCCCGCCAAGGCAAGGTCCTAGAAGGTCAGGCCCAGGGCCAGGCCGCCCAGCAGATAGGTCAGCCCGGTGATCAGCAGGATGCCGACGATGTTCAGCACGAAGCCCCCCTTGGCCATCTGCGCGATGGTCACGGTGCCGGTGCCGAAGACGATGGCATTGGGCGGGGTGCCCACCGGCAGCATGAAGGCGCAGGTCGCGGCCAGCGCCGCCGGGATCAGCAGTGTCATCGCATCCGCCCCGATGCCCAGGGCGACGCCGCCCAGGATCGGGATGAAGGTCGCGGCGGTGGCGGTGTTCGAGGTGATCTCGGTCAGGAACAGGATGATCGTGACGACGGACGCCACCAGCAGGATCGTGGGCAGCGAGCCCAGCCCCGTGACCTGCTGGCCGAACCAGCCGTCCAGCCCCGAGGAGGCCACGGCCGAGGCCAGGCTGAGGCCGCCCCCGAACAGCAGCAGCACACCCCAGGGCAGGCCGGCCTCGGCATCCTTCCATTCCAGCACCATCTGGTCGCGGCCCTTGCCGGGCAGCAGGAACATCACCAGACCGGCGCCGATGGCGATGGCGGTGTCGTCCAGGCTGTCCAGCCAGGGGGCGGCGGCGCCGATGGCGGGGATGGTGGCCAGCAGACCCGGCACGATCCACAGGAAGGCGGCGCCCAGGAACACGCCCAGCACCATCCGTTCGCCCTGGCTGAGGGGGCCCAGACCACGGACCTGCTCTTCGATCATCTCGCGCCCGCCGGGGATCTCGGGCAGATCGAAGCGGTAGAGGACCCGGGTCATCAGGAACCACGCGATGATGATGAAGATGAAGGCCAGCGGCGTGCCGAGGATCATCCATTCCAGAAAGCCGATCTCGCGGCCCAGCTCGTCCGAGGCATAGCCCGCGACGATGGCATTGGGCGGGCTGCCCAAGAGCGTGCCCAGGCCCCCCATCGAGGCCGCCCAGGCAATCGACAGCACCAGACAGACCCCGAAGGCGCTGATATTGGGGTCCTTGACGACATCGGTGATCGTCGCGCCGCCCTTCAGCGCATCCTCGGCCGCCGCGCCGTCCTGGCGCGAGCTGCGGTCGACGACCAGCGACAGGACCGACAGGCCGATGGGCAGCATCATCAGCGTGGTGGCGGTGTTGGACACCCACATCGACAGAAAGCCCGTGGCCAGCATCATGCCCAGCACGATCTGGCGCGGCGCGGTGCCCACCTTGCGCAGGGTCAGCAGGGCCACGCGGGTGTGCAGGTGCCATTTCTCCATCGCGATGGCGATCAGGAAGCCGCCCAGGAACAGGAACACGATCGAGCTGGCATAGGGCTGGGTCGCCTGCGCCACGGTCGTCTCGGTCAGGGCGGGGATCAGCACGATGGGCAGAAGGGCGGTGGCCGACAGCGGGATCGCCTCTGTCATCCACCACACGGCCATCAGCGTGCCGACGGCGGCGACGATGCGCGCATCCGCCGACAGGCCCTCCTGCCCGCCCAGCAGGATCCAAACCAGCGCGGCCATGGCCAGACCCACGGCCCGCAGGCCCCAGATCATCCGGGCAGAGCGCGTCGGCGTCTCGTTCTCGTCATATGTGGCGGGATGGTGCAGATCGTCCTTGATGCCCATCGGGTCCTCCCTGGTTTGGCTCAGCCTATGCTGACGCCCGCCTAACGCAATCGCGGAATCGCCGCCAGTGCCGGTCGCGGGTCTTGACCCTGGCCCGCCGGCGCGGTCCGATGGGGGATCGCCCCCGCCCGGAAAGGACCGCCATGCCCCGCGCCCTGATCGTCATCGACCTGCAGATCGACTTCTGTCCCGGCGGCGCGCTGGCCGTGCAGGGGGGCGACGAGATCGTCGCGCCGGTGAACGCCCTGATGGACGGGGTCGATGCGGTGATCCTGACGCAGGACTGGCATCCGGCGGATCACGCCAGCTTCGCCGATACCCATCCCGGGGCCGCGCCCTTTTCCCAGGTGCAGATGCCCTATGGCCCGCAGGTCCTGTGGCCCGCGCATTGCGTCATCGGCTCGAAGGGCGCGGCGTTCCATCCGGGGCTGGCGACGGACCGCGCCGACCTGATCCTGCGCAAGGGGTTCCGGCGCGGCATCGACAGCTATTCGGCCTTCTTCGAGAACGACCGCACCACGCCCACCGGGCTGGCCGGATACCTGCGCGAGCGGGGCATCGACCAGCTGACCCTTGCGGGTCTGGCCCTGGATTTCTGCGTCGGCTGGAGCGCGATGGACGCCGCACGCCTCGGCTTTCAAGTGCAGGTGATCCAGGACGCCTGCCGCGCCATCGACACCGGGGGCAGCCTGCAGGCGGCGCAGGACGGGATGCGGCGGGCGGGCGTCCATCTGGCCTGAGGCTTGCGCGCCCGCCCGCTTTTGGGCACCAAGGGCCAAATCTTGAGGGATCAGCACCGATGGTCGAT
Organism: Paracoccus gahaiensis; assembly: GCF_005048225.1. Classification (GTDB taxonomy): domain Bacteria; phylum Pseudomonadota; class Alphaproteobacteria; order Rhodobacterales; family Rhodobacteraceae; genus Paracoccus; species Paracoccus gahaiensis. The sequence continues at coordinate 58,012 of NZ_SUNI01000002.1, read as the reverse complement.
ATCGCCACGCGCGTCTACAACCACAAATGGAAGATCGACCCGATCGTGCGGTCGCTGATCGACACCGATTTCTACAAGCTGCTGATGTGCCAGTCGGTTCATCGCAACAGCCCCGACACGCGGGTGACCTTCAGCCTGATCAACCGCAGCACCGACGTGCGCCTGGCCGAGCTGATCGACGAGGGCGAGCTGCGCGAGCAGCTGGACCATGTCCGCACCCTGTCGCTGACGCGCGGCGAAAGCACCTGGCTGCGCGGCAACACCTTCTATGGCAAGCGCCAGATGTTCCGCCCCGACTTCATGGAGTTCCTGGAAGGGCTGCGCCTGCCCCCCTATCAGCTGGACAAGCGCGACGGTCAGTTCGAGCTGACCTTCGAGGGCCCCTGGCCCCAGGTCATGCTGTGGGAGATCCCCGCCCTGGCCATCCTGATGGAGCTGCGGTCCCGCGCCGTGCTGAAGGATCTGGGCCGGTTCGAGCTGCAGGTCCTCTATGCCCGCGCCATGACCCGGCTGTGGGAAAAGATCGAGGCGCTGCGCGATCTGCCCGACCTGCGCATCGCCGATTTCGGCACCCGGCGCCGCCACAGCTTCCTGTGGCAGGACTGGACCGTGCAGGCGATGATGGAGGGCCTGGGCGACCGCTTCACCGGCACCTCGAACTGCGCCATCGCCATGCGCCGCGAAATCGAGGCGATCGGCACCAACGCGCATGAGCTGCCGATGGTCCATGCCGCGCTGGCCGACAGCGACGCAGGCCTGCGGGCCGCGCCCTACGAGGTGCTGGCCGACTGGCACGAGGAGCACGAGGGCAACCTGCGCATCATCCTGCCCGACACCTACGGCACCGAGGGGTTCCTGGCCGGGGCGCCCGACTGGCTGGCGGGCTGGACCGGCATCCGCATCGACAGCGGCGATCCGGCGACCGGGGCGGAAAACGCGATCCGCTGGTGGCGGGACCGGGGCGAGGATCCACGCGGCAAGCTGATCATCTTTTCCGACGGGCTGGACGTGGACCGGATCATCGCCCTGCACCGGCAGTTTCATGGCCGGGTCAAGGTCAGCTTCGGCTGGGGCACGCTGATGACCAACGATTTCCGGGGGCTGGTGCCCGGCGACGGGCTGGCGCCCTTCAGCCTGGTCTGCAAGGCCGTGGCGGCGGACGGACGCCCCACGGTCAAGCTGTCGGACAACCCCGCCAAGGCCACCGGCCCTGCCTCCGAGATCGCGCGCTACAAGCGGGTCTTCGGGGTGGGTGCGCAGCAGGCGCTGGCGGTCTCGGTCTGAGGGTCTTGACGCGGGCCTAGACGCCCGTCGCCCAAAGCAGCAGCAGGCAGGCCAGCGCACCCAGCAGGGCGGTGATCGGCAGCGTCACCAGCCAGGCGGCGGTGATGGTGACGACATGGCTGCGGCGGACCAGGATTCGGCGGCGGGTCTCCTCGGCGGGCAGGGCATCGGCCCGGCTGTCGCGGCGGCGGTCCAGAAATTCGCGCGCGAAGCCCACGCCGAAGACCCCGCCCACCGCCACATGCGTGGTCGAGACCGGCAGTCCCAGCCCCGAGGCGCTCATCACCACGATTGCGGTCGCCAGCGAGACGCAGAAGGCCCGCCCCGCGTTCAGCCGGGTGATGCCGCTGCCGACCATGTGGACCACGCGGCGTCCGAACAGCAGCGTCCCCGTGGCGATGGCCAGCCCGCCGCAGACCAGGACCAGCACCGGGACCACGCCGGGCCCCAGCCTCAGGCCCGGTGCGACCGCCTGGCCCTGCAGGATCACCGACAGCGGGCCGGCGATATTGCCGACATCGTTGGCGCCATGCGCAAAGCCCAGGATCGACACGGCCAGCAGCACCGCCGGGCGCAGCAGGCGCCGGGTGGCGGGCTTGTGCGGGTCGCGGGCCAGTTCCTGCCGCACGCCCCGGCGGGTGGCCAGCAGCCCCGCCAGCCCCAGGGCCAGTGCCACCGCCAGCTCGGGTCCCGGGCCGCCCTGCAGCAGGATCATGACATAGGCCGCGAAGGTGCCCGACATCAGCCCGACCAGAGGTGGCAGCCAGCGCAGCGCGCCCTGAGCGCGATCGGCGACCCCGACCACCTTCAGGCGCAGAAGGATCAGCAGCGCGCCTGCCAGCGCGCCCGACAGGATCGGCGTGGCCACCCAGACCGAGGCGATCATCGCCACCGTGCCCCAGGCCACGCTGCCCGGGCCGAAGGCCACGGCACCCGCGCCGACGATGCCGCCCACGATGGAATGCGAGGTGCTGACCGGTAGGCTGCCGGCGGTGGCCAGGGTGATCCAGCTTGCCGCCCCGATCAGGGCCGCCACCATCACCATCGGCGCCCGCACGCCCTGCGCCACGTCGCCCAGCTCGACGATGCCCTGCGCCAGCCGGGCCGAGACCGCCCCGCCCGCCAGCACCGCCCCGGTGATTCCCGCCATCGCGACCAGCGCCAGGCCCGGCAGCAGCCGGATCGCCCCGGCGCCGAAGGCGGGGCCAAGCGAGTTCGCCACGTCGTTGGCTCCGATCGCGATGCCCAGCCAGGCGGCGACGACCAGCCCCGCCCCCAGGGCCAGCACGCCGGGCGCGGCGCCCGACAGCGCCATCGCGACCATCAACGCGCCCACCAGCGCCAGAATCCCCAGCCCAAGGCGCAGGATCGGGCGGATCGCATGCATCTGCGCAATCTCGGTGCGGGCCAGACGGCCCAGATCCTTGTCCAGCGCGCGAAAGCCGGGACGGCGGCTCATGTCTTGCGGATCTTCCCGGGTTTGGACGGCAGGGCGATGTCGGGCAGCCCCGCCAGGATCTGCTGCAGCCCGGGCTCGACCACCATGCGCGCGGCATCCTGCGGCGCGAACCAGCGGCGCTTGCGCTGGCGGCGTTCGGGGAAATCCCCGGTCATGCTGTCCACGTCCAGCAGAAAGACCCGCATGTCGATGGGCACGGCAAAGCCCTCGTCCTGCGCCTTGTCATAGCGGTACCGGCCCAGCTCGCCCGGGCGGATGCGGCCGCGCACCCCGGCCTCTTCCCAGGCCTCCTGCGCGGCGGCGCCCGACAGGGTCCGCCCCTTCATCGGCCAGCCCTTGGGGATGACCCATCGTCCGGTGCCCCGGCTGGTGATCAGCAGGATCTGCCCCGTCGCGGGATCGCGGCAGACGGCGCCGACCTGGATCGGGTCGGGGCGCCGGCCCAGCAGCATGTCGAAGGTCCGGCGCCAGGTCTTCATTCGCCGTCATCCACCTTGCCGCGCAGGGTCTTGACCTCGCCGCGCACCGTCTTGGCCTTCAGGCGGCGGCGCTGGCTGCCCAGGGTCGGGCGGGTGGCGATGCGCCGTTTGGGCGCGGCCAAGGCCTGCCGGATCAGGTCGGCCAGACGCTCGCGGGCCAGCTCGCGGTTGCGCGCCTGGCTGCGGGTTTCCTGCGACAGGATCAGCAGCGCCCCCTCGGACGTCCAGCGCCGCCCGGCCAGCCGCTGCAGCCGCCGCTTGACCGGATCGGAGAGGCTGGGAGACCGCGCCGCCTCGAAACGCAGCTCGACCGCCGTCTCGACCTTGTTCACGTTCTGTCCGCCCGGTCCCTGCGACCGGGTGAACTGCTCGGACAGTTCCCATTCCTCAATGGCGATGGCGTCGGTGACGTACAGCATATCGGAGGATATGGTGCATTTCATCGTCATTGAAAGATGGATTCGGTTCGCTTGACGCCAGTTCGTGCGCGAATGTCACACCAGACGGCAGTTTTCCTGTTCGGGCCAGTGCGCATAGGGCAGAACGGCCCCGTCGCGGCGGCTGTCGCGGACCCGCGACAGGTCAACTTGGGCCCGGACCCAGCCCGGCGCGTCCATCTCGCCTTGGGCGATGATGCCGGTTTCCGGCCAGAAGCCGTCGGGCGGGCCATAGATCGCGGCGCGGCCCCGGTTCTCGTCCAGCGCGGGCAGCCAGTCGCAGGCGCCCACCGTGGGGGCGTGGACCACGACGCATTGGCTTTCCAGCGCCCGGGCCATGGCGCCGATCCGCACCCGATTGAACCCCGCCACCGTGTCGGTGCAACTGGGCACCAGCAAGATCTGGGCCCCGGCCTCGGCCAGCACGCGGCCCAGCAGGGGAAATTCGCTGTCATAGCAGATCAGCACGCCCATCCGCCCAAGCGCGGTGTCGAAGATCCGCAGCCCCGGCGCGCCGGTCACGTCCCAGTGCTCGCGCTCGAAGCGTGTCATGATCTGCTTGTCCTGATGCCCGATCCGTCCCTCCGGGCCATACAGCACCGCGCGGTTCACCGGGCGCGGGCCGTCGAAGACCGGCCCCGAGGCGCCCAGGATGTGGCATCCCTGCGCCGCCGCCAACCGCAGATGCAGCGCCTCGACGGCGGGTCCGTGGCGGGCGACCTCGTGCAGCCCGGCCTCCAGATCGGCGGCGATGGCGCGGCCGCCAAGCGAGGCCAGCTCCATCGCGCCATATTCGGGAAAGACCAGCAGGTCGGCCTCGGCCGTCTCGACCCATCGGGTCAGCTTGGCCGCGTAGGCGGCGAAATCGTCGAACCAGTCGATCGGATAGGCGGCGGCGGCGATCCTCACAGCGGCTTCATCCAGAATTGCAGCGATTTCTCGGTCTCAGCGGCCTCGCCCAGATCCTTCCACGCGAAGGAGGCCGTGACGCCGGGCAGCGGCGCATAGCCCCGCCTTTGCCAGAACGCATCCAGGGGCCAGTATTCGGCGGGCCGCATCGGATGGGTCTGGGGCCGGATCACGCTGCAGAAGGCGCTGAACCGGGCGCCCAGGGCGCGGGCGTGATCCTCGCGCGCGTCGAAGAAGGCATGGCCCAGCCCGTGGCCCCGATAGGCCCGCAGCAGCACCGATTCGGCGCAGTAGAAGATGTCGGACAGGGCCTCGGGGCGATCCGCGAAGGCATCGCCGAAATCGGCGGCGTGGTCGGTCATGGGGGCGCCCGTGGCGGCCCCCACGATCCGGTCGCCATCCAGCGCCGCGACCACCACCGCGCCCGGCGACTGATAGGCCCGCAGGTAGTCGCGTTCGTAATCCGCGTCCCCGTCATAGAGATAGGGCCAGTCGCGGAACACGTCGATGCGCAGCCGCGCCACATCGGGCAGGGCTGCGGCCAGGTCGTCTCCGGTCAGGACGCGGGTGGTGACGGTCATCCGCCGACCTGTCGCGTCCAGTCGGCCAGGTTGTAATAGGTCGTCACGCGCGAGATCAGCCCGTCCTCGATCGTGAAGAAGGCCCCCGCCGGCAGGCGATAGGCCTGGCCATTGGCCTCGGGCAGGCCCTCGTCGGTCTTCAGATAGGTGCCGTTCACCACGAATTCCGCCGCCGCGCGGTCGCCCGCCTCGGTGGCCATGACGACGATGTCGGTCAGCGTCTCGCGATAGCTGACGGTCATGTGCTCGGTGAAGGCGGCGAACTGGTCGCGGCCCTTGCGGACCTGCCCCTCGTTGACGTGATGCTCGACATGCGGGTGCAGCATGTCCAGCATGCGCTCGGTCTCGCCCGCGTTGAAGGCATCGTAATAGGCGGTGATCAGGGCCTTGGCATCCATGTCGGTCTCCTTGCCGGAATGCGCCTTGGCATACCGGGTCTTGTGGGGGGCGTCACCCCGGTCCAAGGGTGCAGGGCCGGGGTATCCCTTGAATTCTGAACCGAACCTGTTAGCGATTTGGCAAGTCAACCTCGGAGAATACCGGATGAACGGACCAGATCAGCTGGGCAGGCGCGAGATCACCTGCTTCAAAGCCTATGACGTGCGGGGCGAGCTGGGCAAGAACCTTGACCCCGACGTGGCCTATCGCATCGGCCGCGCCTTCGCGCAGGCCCGGTCGGCCAAGCGCGTGGTCGTGGGCCGCGACAGCCGCGAATCCTCGCCCGAGCTGGCGGCGGCCCTGATCGAGGGGCTGACCGATGGCGGCGCCGACGTGCTGGATCTGGGCCTTGCCGGCACCGAGGAGGTGTATTTCCATACCGGGAACCAGGACACCGATGGCGGGATCGAGGTCACGGCCTCGCACAACCCGATCAACTACAATGGCATGAAGATCGTGGGCCGCGGTTCCGCCCCGCTGGATCCGGCGACGGAACTGCCGCCGATCATCGAACTGGCGACCTCGGGCGCGTTCTCCCCGACCACCAAGGGCAGCGTCAGCGATTTCAGCCATGCCCGGGCCGAATATGCCAGCCGCATGGCCGATTTCGTCGACGTGGCCGCGCTGAAGCCGATGAAGATCGTGGTGAATGCCGGGAACGGCACCGCGGGCCCGACCTTCGACGCCATCGCCGCCGAGCTTCAGCGTCGCGGCGCGCCGCTGACCTTCGTGCGCATGCACCATGATGTCGATTCAAGCTTTCCGAACGGCATACCCAACCCGCTGCTGGACGAGAACCAGCCCCCCACCGTCGCGAAGATGGTCGAGGAAAAGGCCGATCTGGGCGTGGCCTGGGACGGCGATTTCGACCGCTGCTTCTTCTTCGACGAGAATGGCCGCTTCATTCCCGGCGAATACATCGTCGGCCTGCTGGGCGCGGCCTTCCTGGAGAAGTCGCCGGGCGAGAAGGTCGTGCATGACCCCCGCGTCATCATGAACACCCGCGCGATGATCGCGGAAGCGGGCGGCGAGGCCGTGGTCAGCAAGACCGGCCACGCCTTCATCAAGCGCAAGATGCGCGATGTCAGCGCGATCTATGGCGGCGAGATGTCGGCGCATCACTATTTCCGCGACTTCTACTATTGCGACAGCGGCATGATCCCGTGGCTGCTGATGATCGAGCTGCTCTCGCGCAAGGGCAAGACCCTGGCCGAGCTGCTGGAGGAGCGGATGCGGCTGTACCCGTCCTCGGGCGAGACGAACTACACGATCGAGGATCCTGACGCCGCCATCGCCCGCCTGATCGAGACCTATGAGCCGCAATCGGACAGCCGCGACGATCTGGATGGCGTATCGCTGGATTTCGGCAGCTGGCGCTTCAACCTGCGCAAGTCGAACACCGAGCCGGTCGTCCGCCTGAACGTCGAGGCCGATGGCGACGCCGCGCTGGTGAAGGCCAAGCAGGCCGAGCTTGCCGCGATCCTGAAGGGCTGACGCCCCGGTCCCGGGCGGCGCCACATCGGCGCTGCCCGGAGTTCCTGCGATCCTAGAACAGGATGGCCGCGCCGCCGATCAGGGCGGTCATCAGCCCCAAGAAGATCGCCCAATGCAGCAGGGTGGTCAGGCCGCTGCCCATCGGCGCGGGAGGGGACCCGAGGTCCCGTTGGTCATTGTCCATATCGATGTCCTTGCAGAAGATGTCCTGGCGGACAGACGCGGTGCGCTGTCCGGTGGCCGTCATCCTGCAGGTGTCGGGGGTGCCCGGGACTGTGTCGCCGGGCGGGGCGTTCCCGACAGGGGCGCCGTGGCGGATGACTGCACAGGATGTGCGGCGCGAGGCACCCCGCCCCCCGGCACGGCCCGCGAATCGCCAAAGTCCGGCGCGGCGCTCTTGGGCAGCGAGGGTGCGGCCGGACGCTCCAGCACGGCCAGACCGGTCAGGAGGGCGGTGTCGCTCAGCTGATCATGGCTGGGCAAAAGGCTGCCCGGCAGCGCCATGGGCCGCGACGGCAGCCAGGCCGACATCAGCACCAGCGCCAGCACCGCGACGATGGCCAGCATCCGTCGCACCGGGCCAGAGACGATGCCGTGGGACTCAGCCGGAGCGGGCGTCATGGAGGTTCAGGCACCTGCCAAGGGCATGGGCGGGACAGGGCAAGCGAGGGTCTGGCTCATGGCGGCGGTCCCGGTCTGCGGCAGGCACGGGTCCGTCCCGCACAGGCAGGATATCCCGGCCGCCGCGTTCTGACCAGCGGGCATGATGCGCCCCCCGTCTCGGCTGGTTTCCCGCGAGAGCGGCTGCGATCCCGATCCGATCCGGCCCGCACCCCCGCTGCAGGACTCTGCCGCCCGCCCGACATGCGACGTTGGCGCACTTGCAAAGGCTGCCCCCACACGCGACATTCGTCGCAATTGCAAAACGTGTCCTGCCGGTCCTGTCGCCGCGCAGGAGGGCTCTTCTGCCCGTGCCGGTCTTCTGCCCGGGCGGGCAGACCGCGCCGCGAAAGGTCCGAGATGTTCGACAACGCAGACGCCATTCTTCTGGCCCGCATCCAATTCGCCTTCACCGTCAGCTTCCATTTCCTGTTCCCGGCCTTCACCATCGGCCTGGCCAGCTTCCTGGCCGTGCTGAACGGGCTGTGGCTGTGGACCAAGGATCACAAGTACCTGGATCTGTTCCGCTATTGGGTCAAGATCTTCGCCCTGGCCTTCGCCATGGGCGTCGTCTCGGGCATCGTCATGTCCTATCAGTTCGGCACCAACTGGTCGGTCTTTTCCGACAAGGCGGGCCCGGTCATCGGCGCGCCCATGGCCTATGAGGTGCTGTCGGCCTTCTTCCTCGAGGCGGGGTTCCTGGGGATCATGCTGTTCGGGCGCGACCGCGTCGGCCCGACCCTGCACATGATCGCCTGCCTGGCGGTCGCGGGCGGCACGGCCATGTCGGCCTTCTGGATCCTGTCGGTGAACAGCTGGATGCACACCCCCGCAGGGTTCGAGATCGACGCCGTCACCGGTCAGTTCCTGCCCACCGACTTCTGGCAGGTGATCTTCAACCCGTCCTTCCCCTATCGCCTGATGCACACGGTCACGGCGGCCTATCTGACCACCGCCTTCATCGTCGGCGGCGTGGCGGCGCTGCACCTGCTGCGCCACCGCCACCGCCGCGACAAGGTCAGCCCGGCCACGCGCACGATGTTCTCGATGGCGATGTGGATGGCGGCGATCTTTGCCCCCGTCCAGATCGTGCTGGGCGATTTCCACGGCATCAACACGCTGGAACACCAGCCCGCCAAGGTCATGGCGATGGAGGGGCATTTCGAAAGCCACGAGGCCGGCGCGCCGCTCTATCTGTTCGGCATCCCCAATCAGGAGGAGCAGCGTCTGGACTATGCCATCGGCATCCCCAAGCTGTCCTCGCTGATCCTCAAGCACGACCTGAACGCGCCGCTGGCGGGGCTCGACACCATCCCGCGCGAGGATCAGCCGCCCGTGGCGATCGTCTTCTGGTCCTTCCGGGTCATGGTCGCGCTTGGCTTCGCGATGCTGGCGATCGGGCTGTGGTCGTCCTGGGCGCGGTTCCGGGGCACTCTGTTCGACAGCCCGATGCTGCACCGCGCCGCGCTGGCCATGGCACCCTCGGGGCTGATCGCGGTGCTGGCCGGGTGGATCACCACCGAGGTCGGGCGCCAGCCCTTCACCGTCTACGGCTATCTGCGCACCGCCGACAGCGCGGCGCCCCTGGATGCGGCCGCGGTCGGAACATCCCTGATCGCCTTCATCATCGTCTATTTCGCGGTCTTCGGGGCGGGCACCTACTACATCATGCGTCTGATGAACCGTGCCCCCGCCAGCGGCGAGGCCAGCCTCAAGGACGTCACCAACAGCCCGACGCGCACGGCGGGCACCACGCCCGCCCAGCAGCACCCCACCCGCAACCCCCACCCCGGAGAGTAAACATGCCCATCGCAGACGGCGTTTCCTTCGACCTCACGGTCATCTGGGCCTTTGTCATCGCCTTCGCGGTGCTGGTCTATGTGGTGCTGGACGGGTTCGACCTCGGCCTAGGCATGCTCTTCGCCGCCGAGCCCGAAAGCGATGACCGCGACCTGATGATGAACTCGGTCGCGCCGGTCTGGGACGGCAACGAGACCTGGCTGGTGCTGGGCGGCGGCGGGCTGTTCGCGGCCTTTCCGCTGGCCTATGCGCTGATCCTGCCGGCGATCTATGCGCCGATCATGGCCATGCTGCTGGCCCTGATCTTTCGCGGCGTCGCCTTCGAGTTCCGCTGGCGCACCAAGCGCTGGCGGCGGGTCTGGGATCTGGCCTTCATCGGCGGCTCGGCGATGGCGGCGCTGACGCAGGGGATCGCGCTTGGCGCCCTGCTGCAGGGCATCACCATCGACAAGCCCGCGCGCAGCTATGCCGGCGGCTGGTGGGACTGGCTGACGCCGTTCTCGCTGACCGTGGGCGCGGCGGTCATGGTCGGCTACATGCTGCTGGGCGCGACCTGGCTGGTGATGAAGACCGAAGGCCCGCTGCAGGCGCGCATGCGCCGCCGGGCCTGGATGCTGGGCGTGGTGACCGTGGGCTTCATGGGTCTGGTCAGCCTGTGGACGCCGTTCCTGCAGGACGGCTATTACAGCCGCTGGTTCGGAGGCTGGAACATCGTCCTGGCGGCAGGCGTCGGCGCGGCGGTGCTGGCCCTGGCCTTCGGCATGTTCCGCACGCTGATGGTCAAGCATCACGACTACTGGCCGTTCCTCTTCGCCCTGGGCATGTTCATCCTGGCCTTCGCGGGCCTCGGCTATTCGATGTTCCCCTATATCGTGCCCACCCAGATCACGATCTGGGAGGCCGCCGCCCCGCGCAACAGCCAGATCTTCATGCTGGTGGGCGCGGCGGTGCTGGTGCCGACCATCCTGGCCTATACGGCCTATTCCTACTGGGTGTTCCGCGGCAAGATGGACCCGAACGAGGGGTATCACTGATGCCGCGCGGCCTGTCCCGGATGGCCTGGTTCGTGGCCATCTGGCTGGCCAGTGTCGCCGTCATCGGCACGGTGGCCTGGCTGATCCGGCTGTGGATCGTCTGAGGAATCGTCTGGGGCTCGGGCGCCAGCCCGAGCGAACGGCCCGGCCTCAGCCCAGATAGGCGCGCAGGCCGGGCGGCGGATCGTCCAGCAGCGCGCCGGTGGGTTGGGGCGGATGCACGCGGCCGTCATCGACCAGCAGCGTGTCGGGGGCGAAGACCCGGGCATCCGCGGGATCATGCGTCACCATCAGCACCGTCGTGCCGTGGGCGATCTGCGCCAGCAGGGCCAGCATCTCGGCCTTCAGCGCGGGGCCGAGCGCCGCGAAGGGCTCGTCCAGCAGCAGCAGGGGCCGGGCGCGCAGCAGCACCCGGGCCAGTGCGACGCGGCCCTGCTGGCCGCCCGACAGCGCGCCGGGGCGGCGGTCCTGCAGGCCCTCCAGCCCGACCTGATCCAGCGCCTGCGCGACCCGCTGCCATTGCGCCCGGTCCAGCCGCAGATCGGGGCGCAGTCCCATCCCCAAATTCTGCCGCACGCTCAGATGCGGAAACAGGTTGTGGGTCTGGAACAGGATCGAGACCGGACGCCGCCCCGGCGCCATGTCGGTGATGTCCTGCCCCTGCCACAGCAGCCGCCCCTGCGACGGCGCCAGAAACCCCGCGATCAGCGACAGCAGCGTCGATTTGCCGGACCCCGAGGCGCCGATCACCGCATGGCGCCCCGGCGGCACCGTCAGATCGGCGCTCAGGGTGAAGTCGTCCTGCCGCAGGACGATGTCGCGAAACTCAAGCGTCAAGGCGCCCTCCCCGGTCGAACAGCCAGAACAGCGCAAAGCTGATGCCCATCAGCAGCACGGCGCAGGCGGCGGCATCCTCCATCCGATAGCTGTTCATCAGTTGGTACAGCTTCAAGGGCAGGGTCGGCTGGTCGCCGGCAAAGAGGGTGATCACGCCCAGATCGCCCATCGCCAGCGCCGCCGCCAGCCCCGCCCCGAAACCCAAGGGCCGGGCCAGCCGGGGCAGCACCAGATAGCGTAGCCGTGCCCAGCCCCGCAGGTCCAGCGCGGCCGCCAGCCGCCCGTAATCCGCCTGCAGCGCCTGCGCCGCCGGGATCAGCGCCCGCAGCCCAAAGGGCAGCGCCATGGCCGCGTTGATCGCCACCGTCACCGGCAGGGCCATCTGCTGCGGGCTGGCCACGTCGCGCAGCAGAATGAACAGCCCCGTGCCCAGCACCAGCGGCGAGGCGATCAGCGGCAGCATCCCCGCCCCCTCGACCCATCGCCCCGCCCCCCGCGCGATGGCCAGCGCCAGCGCCAGACAGGCCGAGGCCGAGAGCAGCGCCGAGACCACTGCCATCCAGACCGAGCGCCAGACTGCATCCCAGACATCCCCCGGCAGCGCCGGGATGCGCGGCAGCCCGGTGGCGATCACCGCCACCAGCGGCCACAGCAGGAACCCCGCCGCGCCCGTGATCACAAGCGCATCCGCGCCCCTGCGCCAGCCTGGCGGTCCGGTCACGCCCGGCCCCGCATCCATGCCCGCACCGAAGGCCGCCGGCACGACGATCCGCCGCGCCAGCGCCAGCGCCGCCACGCACAGCGCGATCTGCACCAGCCCCAACGCCGCCGCCCGGCCCAGGTCGAAATCGAAGCGGAACGCCTGATAGATGGCCAACTCGACCGTGGTGGCGCCCGGCCCGCCGCCAAGCGCCAGCGCGACGGTGAACGAGGTCAGGCAGACCAGGAACACCGCCAGCCAGACGCCCGGCAGGACCGCGCGCAGCATCGGGCGTTCCAGATGCCGGAAGATGTCGCGGGGGGCGATATCCAGGCTGGCGGCCAGACGGAACCGCTCGGACGGGATGGCCTGCCAGCCCTGCAGGATCAGCCGCACCGACAGCGGCAGGTTGAAGAACACATGCGCCAGGATCACGCCCTGCCAGCCATAGATGCCGACCGGGGGCAGGCCCACCGCCTCCAGCCCCCCGTTCAGCGCGCCATTGCGACCAAAGACCGCGATCAGCCCCATGATCGCCACGATCACCGGCAGCAGGAAGGGCGCCCCCAGCAGCGTGACCAGCAGCCCGCGCCCGGCAAAGCGCCGCCGCGCCAGTGCCCGGGCCACCGGGACGGCCAGGGCGGCGGACAGGGTGGCCGACAGCAGCGCCTGCCAGCAGGTGAACCAGACCGCACGCCAGTCCCATCCGGTCAGTGCCGACAGCCCGCCCGCGCCCCAGGCCACGGCGGCCAGCGTCCCCAGGGTCAGCGCGGCCAGCGCCGCCGCGACGGCGTGGCCCGCGCCTAGCGCAGCGCGCGCTGCCATTCGTCCAGCGCCGGCTGGCGCAGCGCCTCGGCCTGATCCTCGTCATAGAACAGGGTCGTGGCGGGGCGCGGCAGATCGCGCATGACCTGCGGCCAGTCGGCCTGCGGCAGTTTCGCGGGCAGCGACCAGTTGGCCAGCGGGATCGTGGCCTGGAACTCGGGCGTCAGGATCCAGTCCATGAAGGCCTGCGCCAGTTCGGGCTGGTCGGTCCCGGCCAGCTGGGCTGCCAGCTCGGCCATGAAGTAATGGCCTTCGGGAAAGATCGCCGCGACCTTGGTCAGGTCGTCCTCGGCGGCAATGTGATAGGCGGGCGAGGTGGTGTAGGACAGCACCATGTCGGCCTCGCCATCGGTGAACATGCCATAGCTTTCCGACCAGCCGCGCGTCACCGTCAGGATCTTGGGCGCCAGCTTGGCCCAGGCTTCGGGGGCGTCCTCGCCATAGACCTGCTTGACCCATAACAGCAGCGCCAGCCCCGAGACCGAGCTGCGCGGGTCCTGGATCACGATCCGCAGGTCGTCGGGCGCGTCCAGCAGCTCGGCGAAGCTGGCGGGCGGGCTGTCCAGCCGCGTCGTGTCATAGACGAAGGCCGTCTCGCCCCAGTTGTAGGGCAGAAAGACGTCATCCTCCCAGGCCACCGGCAGCGACATGTCCGAGGTGTCCTGCCCATGCGGCGCGAAGAGGCCGGATGCGCGGGCGCGCGCGGTCATGTCGGTGTTCAGGCCAAAGACGATATCGGCCTGCGTGCCCTCGCCCTCCATCAGGATGCGGGGCAGGATGTCGCCGGTCACGAATTGCAGATCGCAATCACAGATCGCCTCGAAGCCCTCTTCGATGGCCGGGCCGGGGCCCCATTCGCTGGCCACGTAATCGCTGGCATAGACGGTCAGCACGCGGTCCTGCGCGATGGCGGGATTCGCCAGCACGGGACCGGCCAGCAGCAGCGCGGGGATCAGGAAAAGCCTCATGTTGCCTCCTTGTTTCATCAGTGAAAGAAGGGACATGCCGCACCTTCCCTCCGCCGGACTTAGCCGGATCAGGTTCAACGGGTCCGCTGTCGCGTCTCAGCCCGTATGGGCGCCCCGAGGTGCCCTTGAATGTAGGCATTTCACCGACCCGCGCAAGCGGCTAGAACGGCGGGCATGACACAGGACCCCCACGACCCGCCGACGCCCATGATGGCGCAATATCTGGCGATCCGCGCGGCCAATCCCGGCGCGTTGCTGTTCTATCGCATGGGCGATTTCTACGAGATGTTCTTCGACGACGCGGTCGCCGCAGCCAGCGCACTGGACATCGCCCTGACCAAGCGCGGCACGCATGAGGGCCAGCCCATCCCCATGTGCGGCGTGCCGGTCCATGCGTCCGAGGGCTATCTGCTGACGCTGATCCGCAAGGGGTTCCGCGTGGCCATCGCCGAGCAGATGGAGGACCCCGCCGAGGCCCGCAAGCGCGGGTCCAAGTCCGTGGTCGCCCGCGATGTGGTGCGGCTTGTGACGCCCGGCACCCTGACCGAGGAATCCCTGCTGGAAGCGCGGCGCCACAACTATCTGGCCGCCTTCGCGCAGGTCCGCGACGAGGGCGCCTTGGCCTGGGTCGACATCTCGACCGGGGCGTTTCAGGTCATGGACTGCCCCCTGCCCCGGCTGGCGCCCGAACTGGCGCGTCTGGCCCCGCGCGAGGTTCTGGCCTGCGACAGGGGCCTGGACGAGCTGGTGACTGACGCGGGCGCCGCGTTGACCGACCTGCATGCCGGCGCCTTCGACAGCGGCGCGGGCACGCGGCGGCTCTGCGCCCTCTACGGCGTCGAGACGCTGGACGGGTTCGGCCAGTTCTCCCGCCCCGAGCTGGCGGCCATGGGCGCCATCGTCGATTATCTGGACATGACGCAAAAGGGCAAGCTGCCGCTGCTGCGCCCTCCGGTCCGCGAAAAGGCCGGGGGCACGATGCAGATCGACGCGGCCACCCGGCGCAATCTGGAACTGACGCAGGCGCTGTCGGGCGGGCGCGAGGGGTCGCTGCTGGCCGCCATCGACCGCACCGTGACCGCGCCGGGCGCGCGGCTGCTGGAACGCCGCATCAGCGCGCCAAGCCGCGATCTGGCGCTGATCCAGGCGCGCCATGATGCGGTGGCGGGGCTGGCCGGGGATCCGCGCCTGATGGCCGACCTGCGCGCAGCCCTGGCCCGCGTGCCCGACATGGACCGCGCCCTGTCGCGGCTGGCCCTGGACCGGGGCGGGCCGCGCGATCTGGCCGCGATCCGCGCCGGGCTGACCCAAGGCGCGACCATCGCCGCCCGCCTTCCCGACGACGCGCCTGACATCCTGCGCGCGGCCGCCGCCGATCTGACCGGCCACGAGGACCTGATCGACCTGCTGGACGCCGCGCTGGTGGCCGAACCGCCCTTGCTGGCCCGCGATGGCGGCTTCGTGGCCGAGGGCCATGACGAGGATCTCGACCAGACCCGGCGGCTGCGCGACGAGGGGCGCGGCGTCATCGCCGGGATGCAGGCCGAATATGCGGCGCTGGCCGGGGTGCCCAGCCTCAAGATCAAGCACAACAACGTGCTGGGCTATTTCATCGAGACGACCGCCACCCATGCCGAGCGCATGCGGACCGAGCCGTTGAGCCGGACCTTCATCCACCGCCAGACCACCGCGAACCAGATCCGCTTCACCACGGTCGAGCTGTCCGAACTGGAGACCCGCATCCTGAACGCCCGCGACCGCGTGCTGGAGATCGAGCGCGCCGTCTTCGACCGCCTGCGCGCCGCCGTACTGGAGGGCGCCGGTCCCATCGGGCAGGCCGCCCGCGCGCTGGCCGAAATCGATCTGGCCGCCGCTTTCGCCGATCTGGCCTCGGGCGAGGGCTGGGTGCGGCCGCGCCTCGATGACAGCCGGGCGTTCATGATCACCGGCGGGCGGCATCCGGTCGTGGAACGCGCGCTCAAGCGCAAGGCGGACAGCTTCGTGGCCAATGACTGCGACCTGACGACGGGCACGACGCCCGCGATCTGGCTGCTGACCGGTCCCAACATGGCGGGCAAATCGACCTTCCTGCGCCAGAACGCGCTGATCGCGGTGCTGGCGCAGGCCGGGGCCTTCGTGCCCGCCCGCGCGGCCCATGTCGGTCTGGTCAGCCAGTTGTTTTCCCGCGTCGGCGCGGCAGACGATCTGGCGCGGGGCCGGTCGACCTTCATGGTCGAGATGGTGGAAACCGCCGCGATCCTCAATCAGGCCGACGACCGGGCGCTGGTGATCCTGGACGAGATCGGGCGCGGCACCTCGACCTGGGACGGGCTGTCGATTGCCTGGGCGGTGATGGAGCATCTGCATGCGGCCAACCGCTGCCGCGCCCTCTTCGCCACCCATTACCACGAGATGACCGCCCTGACGGCCAAGCTGGACGGGGTCGAGAACGCCACCGTCGCCGTCCGCGAATGGGAGGGCGAGGTGATCTTTCTGCACGAGGTCATCAAGGGTGCCGCCGATCGCAGCTATGGCGTGCAGGTCGCACGGCTGGCGGGTCTGCCCGCCAGCGTGGTGGATCGCGCCCGCACCGTACTGGACGCGCTGGAAAAGGGCGAGCGGCAGGGCGCCAGCCGCCCCGCCGCGCTGATCGACGACCTGCCGCTGTTTCGCACCGCCCCGCCGCCACCCGCGCCGAAAGCCTCGGCGCTGGACGCGCGGATGAAAGCGGTGCATCCCGATGCCCTGACGCCCCGCGAGGCGCTGGACCTGATCTACGAGCTGAAATCCCTGACCGAGGAGACCTCCCGATGAGCCACAACACCTTCGGTCGCACGTTCCGCTTCACCACCTGGGGCGAAAGCCACGGACCCGCGCTTGGCGCGACCGTCGACGGCGTGCCCCCCGGCGTGCCCCTGTCCGAGGAGTTCATCCAGCGCTTCATGGACCGCCGCCGCCCCGGCACCTCCAAGCACACGACGCAGCGGCGCGAGGAGGACCGGGTCCGCATCCTGTCCGGCACCTACGAGGGGATGACCACCGGCACCCCCATCCAGCTGATGATCGAGAATACCGACCAGCGGTCCAAGGATTACGGCGACATCGCCGCCAGCTTCCGCCCCGGCCATGCCGACATCACCTATCACCTGAAATACGGGCTGCGCGATCCGCGCGGCGGGGGCCGGTCAAGCGCGCGCGAGACGGCGGCGCGGGTCGCGGCGGGCGCGGTGGCGCAGGCGGTGCTGGGCGCTCTGGTCCCCGATCTGGCGATCACCGGCTACATGGTGCAGATGGGCGCGCTGCATCTGGACCGGGCGCGAACCGACCTGTCGGCCATCGACGGCAACCCGTTCTTCCTGCCCGATGCGGGCGCGGTTCAGGCCTGGTCGGACTATCTGGACGGCGTCCGCAAGGATCAGAACAGCGTCGGCGCCGCGATCGAGGTGCTGGTGCAGGGCTGCCCGCCGGGCCTCGGCGCGCCGGTCTATGCCAAGCTGGACACCGATCTGGCCGCCGCGATGATGTCGATCAACGCCGTCAAGGGTGTCGAGATCGGCGAGGGTATGGGGGCCGCCGCCCTGACCGGCGTGGCCAATGCCGACGAGATCCGCATGGGGCCCGACGGGCCCGAGTTCCTGTCGAACCATGCGGGCGGCATCCTGGGCGGGATCTCGACCGGGCAGGACATCGTGGTGCGGTTCTCGATCAAGCCCACCAGCTCGATCACCACCCCGCGCCGGTCGATCACCACGCGCGGCGACGAGATCGAGGTCATCACCAAGGGCCGCCACGACCCCTGCGTGGGCATCCGCGCCGTGCCGGTGGCCGAGGCGATGGCGGCCTGCGTGATCCTGGACCACCTGCTGATGGACCGCGCCCAGACCGGCGGCGTGCGGGGCCGGATCGGGCCGGATCAGGCGGGCTGAGCGGCCAGGAAGGCTTCGACCTCGGCCCGGGTCGGGATCGCATCGCCCGCGCCGGCCCGCGTGACCTTCAGCGCGGCGGCGGCCGAGGCCAGGCGCAGCGCCGCCGGAATGTCGGCACCACCATCCAGCCCGGCCGCGAAATAGCCCGCAAAGGTGTCCCCCGCCGCGGTGGTATCGACCGGGACGACCCGGAACGCAGGCTGATGATGGACCTGACCCGTCGCGAGGTCGCGATACTCGGCACCCGCTGAGCCGCGCGTGATCAGCAGGCCCTGCACCGGCAGATCGCCCGGCACGCCGGCGAACAGCTGTTCGGCCTCGCCCGCATTCATCGCCAGGATGGTGACATGCGGCAGCACCGCGCGCACTGCCGGCAGATCGAAGGGCGCGGCGGAATAGACGACCCGCGCGCCGCGCGCCTGCGCGGCCTGCGCGGCGACGACCTGACCGTTCGTCTCGTTCTGGATCAGCAGCGTGTCCGAAGGCGCCATCGCGGACAGGCTGCGGACCAGCGTGCCCTCGTCCAAGGCGCGATTCGCGCCGGGATGGATGACGATGGCATTCTCGGCGTCGCGGTCCAGCAGGATCACGGCATGGCCGGTGGCCGCGTCCGGCAGGCGCGCGATGCCCGAGACATCGACGCCCGCCGCCACCAGCCGGTCGGTGACCCAAGGGTCACCCATCCCCACTGCCCCCAGGTGATGCGTCACCGCCCCCGCTTGCGCGGCGGCAATCGACTGGTTCGCGCCCTTGCCGCCCAGACCCTGCGCATAGGCGCGGGCGGCCAGCGTCTCTCCGGGCCGGGGCAGGCTGTCCAGGTGATAGACGTGGTCGATGTTGATCGAGCCCAGGTTCCAGATCGCCATATCCGCCTCCACAATGCCGGGCGCCATGTGACCGGGGGCGGGCGGGCTTGTCCAGATGCGAAAGGACGCGCCCGGTGCGGGGCGCGTCCTGTCAGGCGTGAGATGTGATCGCGGAGGCGATCAGCGGTGCAGGGGCTTGCCCTTGTGCGGTGCCCAGAGGCGCTTGTTGACCAGATACAGAAGCACGGTCAGCACAAGCAGGAACAGCACGGCGACCAGACCCACGGACTTGCGGTCCATCAGCTTGGGTTCGGCCGTCCACATCAGGAAGGCGGCCACGTCCATCGACATCTGGTCCACGGTGGCGGGCGTGCCGTCCTCGAAGGTGACCTGATCGTCCGACAGGGGCGCCGCCATGCTGATCCAGCCGCCCGGGAAGGCGGTGTTCTCGTGCAGCAGCGTGCCCGCCTGTTCCTGATCTACGCCGGTATAGCCGGTCAGCAGGGCATGGATGTATTCCGGGCCGCCCATGCCGCGCACGAGCTGGTTGATGCCCAGGCCGTAGGGGCCATGGAAGCCGGCGCGTGCCTTGGCCATCAGCGACAGGTCGGGACCCATGCCCATGCCCGACACGGTCGGGAAATGGTCGGTCAGTTCGCGGTCGCGTTCCTCGCCGATGCTCTCGTCGAAGACGGGCAGCAGGCTGGTGGCATAGGCGCGGACCTGATCCTCGGGCAGGCCGGGGCCGCCGTCATCGCTCAGCGTGCGGATCGGCACATAGCGCAGACCGTGGCAGGCCGAGCAGACCTCGGTATAGACCTGCAGCCCGCGCTGCAGCTGGAACTGGTCGAACGATCCGAACGGTCCCTCGAACGAGAAGTCCACATCCTCGATATGGCCTCCCTCGCCTGCGGCCATCGCGGCACCCGACAGGCCAAGTGCCGTGACGGCAGCGATCGCAAAAGCTTTCAGCATGATCTTGGGTCCTCTCATTCGGCCGGCTGCGTCAGACTGGTACCACCAGTATTCGGCGAGTAATGTGCGTTGTAATCCTCCTCGATGGTCGCGGGCATCGGATCCGGCTTCTCGATGACACCCAGCAGCGGCAGGATGATCAGGAAGTAACCGAACCAGTAGGCCGAGGCCGCCAGCGCGATATAGGGATACGGGCCTTCGGTCGGCATGGCGCCCACCCAGGTCAGGATCACGAAATCGGCGGCCAGCAGCCAGAACCACCACTTGAACTGCGGGCGATAGCGACCCGAGCGCACGCGGCTGGTGTCCAGCCAAGGGGCCAGCGCCATCACGACGATCGCGCCGAACATCGCCAGCACGCCGAAGAACTTGGCGTCGACGATGCCGAAGGTCACGAAGTCGACCAGCTGCACCAGCCACACCTCGGCGTCGAAGGCCCGCAGGATCGCGTAGAAGGGCAGGAAGTACCATTCCGGCACGATATGCGCGGGCGTCGCCAGGGCGTTCGCCTCGATATAGTTGTCGGGGTGGCCGAGATAGTTCGGCATGAAGCCGACGACGGCGAAGAACACCGCCAGGATCAGCGCCAGTGCGAACAGGTCCTTCATGACGAAATAGGGCCAGAAGGGCAGCGTGTCCTTGGCGGCCTCTTCCTTCGAGGTGCGACGCACCTCGATGCCGGTCGGGTTGTTGTTGCCGGTCGAGTGGAAGGCCCAGATATGGACGATCACCAGGCCCGCGATGATGAAGGGCAGCAGGTAGTGCAGCGAGAAGAAGCGGTTCAGCGTCGCATTGCCGACCGCCGGTCCGCCCAAGAGCCAGGCCTGCAGCGTCTCACCCACGCCCGGCACCGCGCCGAAGAGGCCGGTGATCACGGTCGCGCCCCAGAAGGACATCTGGCCCCAGGGCAGCACGTAGCCCATGAAGGCGGTGGCCATCATCAGGATGTAGATCAGCATGCCGATGATCCACGTGACCTCGCGCGGCGCCTTGTAGCTGCCGTAATAGAGGCTGCGGAAGATGTGCAGATAGACGGCCACGAAGAACAGCGAGGCGCCGTTCATGTGGATGTAGCGCAGCATGTAGCCGCCGTTGACGTTGCGCATGATATGTTCGACGCTGGCGAAGGCCATGTCCACATGCGGCGTGTAATGCATCACCAGGACGATGCCGGTGATGATCTGCAGCGCCAGGCAGAAGACCAGGACGATGCCCCAGATCCACATCCAGTTCAGGTTCTTGGGCGTGGGGATCATCAGCGTGTCGTACATGATCCCAGCCACGGGCAGGCGGCGGTGCAGCCAGCGCTCGAACCCGGACTTGGGCTCGTAATGGTCGTGCGGAATTCCGGCCATGATAACCCTCCTTAACCCAGCTGGATGGTGGTGTCGTTGATGAACGACGCCAGCGGAATGTGCATGTTCTGGGGCGCGGGGCCCCGGCGGATCCGGCCTGCGGTGTCGTAATGGCTGCCGTGGCAGGGGCAGAACCAGCCGCCGAAGTCGCCGGCGCCGTCTCCGATGGGCACGCAGCCCAGATGGGTGCAGACGCCGATCTGGACCAGCCATTCGCCGGTCTCGTCCAGCGCGCGGTTCGCATCGGTGGCGGGCGCCGCGACATCGGGCAGGTTGGGGTTCTGGGCGTTCTGGTCGGGCAATTCGTTCAGCTCGACCGCGCGGCCGGCCTCGATTTCCTCAGGCGTGCGGCGGCGGATGAACACGGGCTTGCCCAGGAACAGCACGGTGATCTGCGATCCCGGGCCCACGCCGCTGACGTCGACCTGGATCGAGGCCAGGGCCTGGACGTCGGCCGAGGGGTTCATCTGGTTCACAAGCGTCCAGGCGGCGGCCCCTGCGGCCACCGTGCCTGCGCCCGCCGCGGCATAATAGAGGAAATCCCTCCGGGTGCCTACGTGGTCATCTGCGTGGGACACGGGTCATACTCCAATTCGGGCCGAAAACTGCAGGCCGATACGACATTCCGGGCCACGTCCGAACGCAGCCTTCGCGGAGGCGGTTCTAGCCCTCAATTCCCCGTCAGTCCAGATGATAAGCTGCCGCAGGCCGGTGCGTCTTGCCCCATCTGTCTGATTCCGGCAACGCAGGGCCCCCCGCCCCGCCATGCAAGGGCTGCATGGCGCCGCGTCCCCCCGGGCGGGAACGGGCAGGGATCACAGCAGACCCTCTGCGCGGAAGCTGAGTTCGCGGGATTTGCCGATGATCAGGTGGTCGTGGATGGTGATTCCCATGCTGTCGGCGGCCTGGGCGATGCGCGCGGTCATCGAGATGTCGCTGTCCGAGGGCGTGGGATCGCCCGAGGGGTGGTTGTGGACCAGGATCAGCGCCGAGGCGTTCACCTCCAGCGCGCGGCGGATGATCTCGCGTGGATAGACCGGCACATGATCGACCGTGCCGCGGCCCAGTTCCTCATCCGCGATCAGGACGTTCTTGCGGTCCAGATACAGCACGCGGAACTGCTCGATCTCGCGATGGGCCATCTCGGTGTGGCAGTAATCCAGCAGCGACTGCTAGCTGGACAGGATGGGCCGGTGCATGATCCGGGCGCGGGCCAGCCGCCGGGCCGCCGCCTCGACGATCTTCAGTTCGGTGATGACGGCTTGCCCGACGCCGTCCACCGCCTGCAAACGGACGGGCGGGGCGGTGACCACGCGGTTGAAATCGCCGAAGATCTCGATCAGGCGGCGGGCCAGAGGCTTGACGTCCTGGCGCGGGATGGCGCGGAACAACAGCAGTTCCAGCACCTCGTAATCGGGCATGGCCTCCGGGCCGCCCTGCAGGAACCGGTCCCGCAGGCGGGCCCGGTGATCGGCCAGATAGGAGGGCGCGGCCTTGCCCGCCGGGGCGGGAGGCGCCATGGCCACGTCATCGGAGGCCGGGGCGAACAGGGGCAGGGGCATTTCGCCAAAGGAACGATTCGGGTCCATGCCCGCAGCATGATCCCGAATCCCTGAAGAAAGTCTTAACCGCCTAGCGGGTCATCCCGTCCCAGAAGTTTTTCACCTTGTCGAAGAAGCTGTCCGATTGCGGGCTGTTGTCGGCCTTGACCGCTTCGAATTCGCGCAGCAGCTCGCGCTGGCGGGGGGTGAGGTTGACCGGCGTCTCAACCGTCAGCTCGATCAGCATGTCGCCAAAATCGCCGCCCGCGCCGGGGCCGTGGCGCAGGGGCGGCATGCCCTTGTTGCGCAGGCGCATCTGCCGGCCGGTCTGGCTGCCGACCGGCACCTTGACCCGCGCCCGCCCGCCATCGATCGTCGGCACCTCGACCTCGCCGCCAAGGGCCGCGGTGGCCATGCTGACCGGCACCTGACAGGCCAGCATCTTGCCGTCGCGCAGGAAGATGGCGTGCTCGCGGACCTCGACGAAGATGTAGAGATCGCCGGTCGGGCCGCCGCGCAGGCCCGCCTCGCCCTCGCCGGCCAGACGGATGCGGGTGCCGGTCTCGACCCCGGCGGGGATGTTCACGGACAGCGCGCGGTCATGCTCGGTGCGGCCTGCACCATGGCAGACCTTGCAGGGGTTCTTGACGATCTGGCCGGCGCCGCCGCAGGTCGGACAGGTCCGCTCGACGGTGAAGAAGCCCTGCTGCGCGCGCACCTTGCCCATGCCGGCGCAGGTCGGACAGGCGGCGGGCTGCTGGGTCGCGCCCTCGGCGCCGGTGCCGCTGCAGGAGTCGCAGGCGACCGAGCCGCGCACGGTGATCGGCTTCTGCACGCCCGCATAGGCCTCTTCCAGCGAGACCTGCAGGTTGTAGCGCAGGTCCTGCCCGCGCTGCGCGCGGGCCCGTCCGCCACCCCCGGCCGCGCCGCGGCGGCCCATCATGTCGCCGAACAGATCCTCGAAGACATCCGCGAAGGCCGCGCCGAAATCGCCGGGATGGCCCCCGCGCGCACCGCCGCCGCCGCCCATGCCGCCCTCGAAGGCCGCGTGGCCGAAGCGGTCATAGGCCGATTTCTTCTGGTCGTCCTTGAGGCAGTCATAGGCCTCGTTCACTTCCTTGAAGCGCGACTCGGCGGTCGCGTCATCCTGGTTGCGATCGGGGTGAAGCTCCTTGGCCTTGACCCGATAGGCCTTCTTGATCTCGTCCGCTCCGGCGCCGCGCGTGACCCCGAGCACTTCGTAATAGCACCGCTTGCTCATGTGTCGTCCTGTTCAGCTGTCCCACGAAACAGGCCGGCCCGTGACGGACCGGCCCCTTTCCGGAAAGCGGCCCCGATCAGCCGCGCTTCTTGTCGTCGCCCAGATCCTCGAAATCGGCGTCCACGATGTCGTCGTCGACATCGCGCGGGGCGTCGCCCTCGTCACGGCCGGTCTCTTCACCCGAGGCCTGCGCCTTGTAGATCGCCTCGCCCAGACGCATCGAGGCGTCCATGACGTTCTGGATGCCAGAGCGGATCTTGCCCGAATCCTCGGACTTCACCGCCTCCTCCAGCGCGCCGACGGCCAGTTCGATCACCTCGACGGTAGAGCTGTCGACCTTGTCGCCATGATCGGCCAAGGACTTCTTGGTCGAGTGGATCAGGCTTTCGGCCTGGTTCCGGGCCTCGACCAGTTCGCGACGGCCCTTGTCGGACTCGGCGTTCGCCTCGGCATCCTTCACCATCCGGTCGATATCCTCGTCGGTCAGACCGCCCGAGGCCTGGATGGTGATGTTCTGCTCCTTGCCGGTGCCCTTGTCCTTGGCGCTGACGGACACGATGCCGTTGGCATCGATGTCGAAGGTCACCTCGATCTGCGGCAGACCACGCGGCGCCGGCGGGATGTCCTCGAGGTTGAACTGGCCCAGCATCTTGTTGTCGGCCGCCATCTCGCGTTCGCCCTGGAAGACGCGGATGGTCACCGCGCCCTGATTGTCCTCGGCGGTCGAGAAGATCTGGCTCTTTTTGGTCGGGATGGTGGTGTTGCGGTCGATCAGGCGGGTGAAGACGCCGCCCAAGGTCTCGATCCCCAAGGACAGGGGCGTCACGTCCAGCAGCACCACGTCCTTGACGTCACCCTGCAGCACGCCGGCCTGGATCGCGGCACCAAGTGCCACGACCTCGTCGGGGTTCACGCCCTTGTGGGGTTCCTTGCCGAAGAACTCGGTCACCTCGGCCACGACCTTGGGCATGCGGGTCATGCCGCCGACCAGAACGACTTCGTCGATGTCGCCCTTGGAGCAGCCGGCATCCTTCAGCGCTTCCTGGACGGGCTTCATGGTGCGCTTGATCAGGTCGGCCACCAGGCTTTCCAGCTTGGAGCGGGTCAGCTTGACGACCAGGTGCAGCGGCGTGCCGCTGTTCTTGTCCATGCTGATGAAGGGCTGGTTGATCTCGGTCTGGCTCGAGGAGGACAGCTCGATCTTGGCCTTTTCGGCGGCCTCTTTCAGGCGCTGCAGGGCCATCTTGTCCTTGGACAGATCGACGCCGTGTTCCTTTTTGAACTCGTCGGCCAGATAGTTCACGATCCGCATGTCGAAATCTTCGCCACCCAGGAAGGTGTCGCCATTCGTGGACTTCACCTCGAACAACCCGTCGTCGATTTCCAGAATGGTGATGTCGAAGGTCCCGCCGCCGAGGTCATAGACCGCAATCGTTTTGGTTTCCTTCTTGTCCAGACCATAGGCCAGCGCGGCCGCGGTCGGCTCGTTGATGATGCGCAGGACCTCGAGGCCGGCGATCTTGCCCGCATCCTTGGTGGCCTGGCGCTGAGCGTCGTTGAAATAGGCCGGAACGGTGATCACGGCCTGGGTCACGGTCTCGCCCAGATAGGATTCGGCGGTCTCCTTCATCTTCTGAAGGATCATCGCGCTGACCTGCGCGGGGGAATATTTCTCGCCCTGGACCTCGACCCAGGCATCGCCGTTGCCGCCATCCGCTATGGTGAAGGGGACCATCTTGCGGTCCTTCTCGACGGCATCATCGCCCATGCGGCGCCCGATCAGGCGCTTGACGGCAAAGACGGTATTGGTCGGGTTGGTCACGGCCTGACGCTTGGCGGGCTGGCCGACCAGACGCTCGCCATCCTTGAAGCCCACGATGGACGGGGTGGTGCGTGCGCCTTCGCTGTTCTCGATGACCTTCGGCTGGCTGCCGTCCATGATCGCGACGCAGCTGTTGGTGGTGCCGAGGTCGATGCCGATGACTTTGGACATGTGAGTATAACCTTTCTTGCGGCGATATTTGAGGCGTCGGGTCCGTTGCGGCCCCCGCAGCCCGATCCCTGGGTGGAAACCGGTCCGAGGGCTTCGGACCGCTTCGGGGGTGTATATAGGGATGCAATTCGGCCCCGCAAGCACTGCCGATGTGCAAAATCAGCCGATCTGCGCCCTGAAAAGCCCCTGATCGCGCACCGCCGCTATTGCGCGGCGCTCCAGCTGAGGGATTCGTATTTCCGGGTGGTGAAGTTGATCAGAAGACCGATCATCAGAAGCGCGATGGCGTAATACATCGGATAGAGCAGCGAGGTGCGGTGCGGCGAATAGTTGATGAACAGATAGCCGCGTTCCTGGTCGATCAGATGGAACAATGGGTTCCATGAGAACCAGGGCAGAATGAAACTGGGCATTGCATTGGCAACGAACATCTTTCCCGAAAAAATCATGTTCACCCGCTGGTACAGGGCCGTCAAAACCCCGCTGACCTGGGGCGACCAAGGGCGGATTCCAAGAAAAACCAACCCGATGCAGCACCCGAGGAACCAAACCAGCAAAAACAGCAATCCTGCCCCAAGGGGGTCAAAAATGGTGAAGGGCTGAAAGGCAAGATAGTAGACGGCGAGAATGGCAAGGCAGGCGATGCATTGCCGGTAGAGAACCGCTAGCGCTGCCCCGGAAATCAGGATTGCCGCATTCAACGGCTCGTGCTTGAGGATGCCGGTCGAGACCGAACTGCTGCCGGCCACGGCGCCTACTGCTTGGACATGGGTGATGAACAGGAAGATGCCCGACATGATGTACAGCATGAAATCCCCCCGGATCGGAGAGGATCTCATGCCTATCAACTGAAAGACGGCAAGGAAGACAATGACCATCAGCAGGCTTTGCACGACAGTGATGATCAGTCCGACGACTGCGTTCCGATGTTCGGTCCGCAGATTGTAGACGGTCTGATGATAGATCAGAGCAAAGGTGGTGAAGGCGGCCTGAAACAGGTTCCGGTTATGGCGCTGCTTGAACAAATTCCCGACGCTCCGCTTCAGGTGACAGATTGCTGCCCGGGATCGGGGCAGGTGGTCGCCCGGCGCTTGCCCAAGCCTTGTCGTCCTATCATAAGGGGTGTCGAACCTTCGCACAATCCGCCAGCAGGCCGCAGCCCGCCGGCCGGGAAAGGAAAACCGATGCAATTTGACCGAATGATCCCCGAAATGCGGCGCCTGGCCCTGCAGGCGGGCGACAGGATCATGCAGATCTATGACGCCGAGGATTTCGAAACCCGCCTGAAATCCGATGATTCGCCGGTCACCGCCGCCGACGAGGCCGCCGATGCGCTGATCTCGGCCGGGCTGCGCGCGGCATTTCCCGATATCCCGCTGGTGACCGAGGAGCAGGCCGACACCCACACCCAGACCCTGCGCACCTTCCTGATCGTGGACCCGCTGGACGGCACCAAGGAATTCGTGCAGCGGCGGGGCGATTTCACCGTGAACATCGCCTATGTCGAGGATGGCATCCCACTACGCGGCGTCGTCTATGCCCCTGCCAAGAACCGGCTGTTCTACACCACCGCCGACGGCCGCTCGGTCGAGGAGCAGGGCCCCTTCGGCGACGAGCCCGGCGAGACGGCGCCCATCGGCGTCAATGCCACGCCCGACAATCGCGGGCTGATGGTGGTGGCCTCGAAATCGCATCGCGACGCGGCGACGGACGCCTATATCGACCGCTACGGCGTGCGCGACATGACCAGCGCCGGCAGCTCGCTGAAATTCTGCCTGGTGGCGACCGGCGAGGCGGATCTGTATCCCCGCTTGGGCCGCACGATGGAATGGGACACGGCGGCAGGCGATGCGGTCCTGCGCGGCGCCGGCGGAGAGGTCGTGCGCTTTGACGACCACAGCCCGCTGACCTATGGCAAGCCCGGCTTCGAGAACCCGTTCTTCATCGCCTATGCGCCCGGCGTCCTGCTGAAGAAAGGCTGAGCCCGTGTCGGTCGTCATCGTGATCCCCGCCCGCCATGCCTCGACCCGCTATCCCGGCAAGCCGCTGGTCGAGCTGCGCGGCACAGGCGGGCAGGCCCGCAGCCTGATTCGGCGCAGCTGGGACGCGGCCATGTCGGTGCCGGGCATCGACCGGGTGATCGTCGCCACCGATGACGCCCGCATCGGCGATCATGCGGCAGGCTTCGGCGCCGAGGTCGCCATGACCAGCCCCGACTGCCGCAACGGCACCGAGCGTTGCGCCGAGGCCGTGGCCGCCCTGACTACCCCGCCCGAGATCGTCGTCAACCTGCAGGGCGATGCGCCGCTGACCCCCGCCTGGTTCGTCGCGGATCTGGTCGCCGGTCTGCGCGCCGCGCCCGATGCGCAGGTGGCCACGCCGGTCCTGCGCTGCACGGGGCGGATGCGTGCCGATCTGATTGCCGATCGGCATGCGGGGCGGGTCGGCGGCACGACGGCGGTCTTCGGCCATGACGGGCGGGCGCTCTATTTCTCCAAGGAGGTGGTGCCCTTCGTGCCCGGCCCGGTCGCGGACGATGCGCCCAGCCCGGTCTTTCACCATGTCGGCGTCTATGCCTATCGCCCCGGGGCGCTGGCCGAATACGCGACTTGGCCCGAGGGCGTGCTGGAGCGGCTGGAGGGGTTGGAGCAATTGCGCTTTCTGGAGCGCGGTCGCCATGTGCTCTGCGTCGAGGTCGAGGCCCGCGGGCGGCAGTTCTGGGAATTGAACAATCCCGAGGATGTCGCCCGGCTGGAAAGCATGATGGCGGAAATGGGAATGGATTGATCCGAAAAGGTCACCACATCTGTCCCATCATGAAATATTTGTATAAATGATCAGAAACTCTTGGCGTCATACAGCCTAAGGCATAATCTGGCGCTGAAATCATTGCCGATGCGCGAGTATCGGTACCATTGCTGGCGGAAAAATCCCCGCTGAACCATCAGAGGTATCCGACATGGGTCGCAAGGTCACAAAAGCCATTTTTCCAGTTGCTGGCTTGGGGACACGTTTTCTTCCCACCACCAAGAGCATTCCGAAAGAAATGCTGTCCCTGGTCGACAAACCGTTGATCCAATATGCCATCGACGAGGCCCGCGCCGCCGGCATCAAGGAATTCATCTTCGTTACCTCGCGCGGCAAGGGATCGCTCGAGGATTATTTCGACCATGCCCACGAGCTTGAATCAAGCCTCAAGAAGGCCGGCAAGGAAGAATTGCTGGAAATCCTGCGGGCCACCAATATGGAATCGGGCGCCATCGCCTATATCCGCCAGCACAAGGCCCTTGGCCTGGGCCATGCGGTCTGGTGCGCGCGCCGCCTGCTGTCGGATGACGAGCCCTTCGCCGTCGTGCTGACCGATGACGTCATCCAAGGCGAGCCGCCCTGCCTGCAGCAGATGATCGAGGCCTATGGCGAGACCGGCGGCAGCATGGTCGCCACGATGGAGGTCGCGGCGGACAAGGCCTCGTCCTATGGCGTGCTGGACGTGGCCGAGGACATGGGCGCCATCGTCCGCGCCAAGGGCATGGTCGAAAAGCCGAAGGCCGGCACGCAGCCGTCGAACCTGGCCGTGATCGGGCGCTATATCCTGGCGCCGACGGTCATGAAGAACCTCAACAAGCTGAAGCAGGGCGCCGGCGGAGAGATCCAGCTGACCGATGCCATCGCCGAGGAAATCCAGGCGGGGCGCGACGTCTTCGGCCTGCGCTTCCGCGGCCAGCGCTTCGATTGCGGATCCAAGGCGGGCTTCCTGCAGGCCACCGTCGCCTTCGGTCTGGAGCGGGACGAGTTGAAGGACGAGTTCGCCGACTACCTGCATCAGGTCATGGCGATGCGTCGGGCGGCCGAATAAACCATGTCGGGCAAGGTATTGGTGACGGGCGGTGCGGGCTATATCGGCTCGCACGCCTGCAAGGCATTGGCGCAGGCGGGGTTCACCCCCGTCACGCTGGACAATTTCTCGACCGGCTGGCGCGACGCGGTCAAGTTCGGCCCGGTCGTCGAGGCGGATCTGATGGACCGCGCGGCGCTGGACGCGGCCTTCGCCGAACACGCCCCGGTGGCGGTGCTGCATTTCGCGGCGCTGAGCCAGGTGGGCGAGGCGATGGCCGAGCCGGGGAAATACTGGCGCAACAACGTCGCGGGTTCGCTGAACCTGATCGAGGCGGCGGTGGCGGCGGGTTGTCTGGACTTCGTCTTCAGCTCGACCTGCGCCACCTATGGCGACCGCGACGGCGAGGTTCTGGACGAGGACACCCCGCAGGCGCCGCTGAACGCCTATGGCGCCTCCAAGCGCGCGATCGAGGATATCCTGATCGATTTCGAGGCCGCCCACGGGCTGCGCCACGTCATCTTCCGCTATTTCAACGTGGCGGGCGCCGATCCTGACGGCGAGGTGGGCGAGTTCCACCGTCCCGAGACGCATCTGATCCCGCTGATCCTGGACGCGGTGGACGGCAAGCGTTCGGCGCTGACCATCCACGGCACCGACTATCCGACCGAGGACGGCACCTGCATCCGCGACTATGTCCATGTGATGGATCTGGTCGATGCCCATGTGAAGGGGCTGGAATGGCTGCAGGCGGGCAAGGGCAGCCGGGTCTTCTGCCTGGGCACCGGCGACGGGTTTTCGGTCCGCGAGGTCGTGGATGCCACGCGCCATGTCACCAACCGGCAGGTACCGATGGTCGACGGGCCCCGGCGCGGCGGCGATGCGGTCAAGCTGGTCTGCGGCAGCAGGCGCGCCAAGACGGATCTGGGCTGGACCCCGGACCGCTCCACCATGAAGCAGATGATCGCGGATGCCTGGCGCTGGCACCAGACGGGCGATTACCGGACGTGACTCTGGGCGGCGCGTGGCAGGCCTATCGCCTGCGCTGGAAACGCCGTGAGCTGATCTGGCGGGCGATCCGCGCCCGCCGCGCGCTGACGGTGGTGGCCGACCGCACCGCCGCGATCCGCCCCGGCGATGTGCTGGCAGTCGCCACCCTGCGCAACGAGATCGCCCATCTGCAGGGCTTTCTGGACCATTACCGCCGCCTTGGCGTCGCGCAGTTCCTGATCGTCGACAATGGCAGCGACGACGGTTCGGACCGCTATCTGGCGGATCAGCCCGATGTCTCGCTGTGGCGCTGCACGGCCAGCTATCGCGAGGCGCGCTTCGGACTGGACTGGGCGGGCGCGCTGCTGATGCGGCATGGCCACGGGCACTGGTGCCTGACCGTCGATGCCGACGAACTGCTGGTCTATCCCCATCACGACACCCGCCCCCTGCCCGACCTGGTGGCCCATCTGGACCGCATCGGGCAGCGCGGGATGGGGGCAGTGATGCTGGATCTCTACCCCTCGGGACCGCTCGGCACGGCGGACGCGCCCGAGGGGGCGGCGCTGACCGAACGGTTGCCCTGGTTCGATGCCGGTCCATGGAGAAAACGGCGGGTGTTGCCGAAACGCAACCTCTGGCTGCAGGGCGGCGTGCGCGATCGGGTGTTCTTTTCCGGTGATCCGGACCGCGCCCCGACCGTGAACAAGCTGCCGCTGATGCGCTGGTCCTGGCGTCACGTCTATGTCAACTCGACCCATTCGATGCTGCCGCCGCAGCTGAACGATCTCTATGACGGGCCGGGCGATGCGCGCCTGTCGGGCGTGCTGCTGCATGGCAAGTTCCTGCCCGACATCCTCGCCAAATCGCACGAGGAACTGCTGCGGCGCCAGCATTTCAACGATCCCGCCGCCTATGACGGCTATCACCGGGCGGTCGCGGCGGGGCCGGTCCTGCGGGGGCCGGACTCGCTGCGCTACGGCGGCTGGCAGCAGATGGTGGCCCTGAATCTGATGGGCACGGGCACATGGTCGGAATAACCAGTTCTTGCAAAAGCCCTTGCCAAAACCCGGGCCTCCTGCACATTGCTAGGGCATGACGCCGCGCCTTTCCCTTGTAGCCTCCGTACGGTCGATATCATGCGTCTGAGCGATCTTCCCCTGCCCAATCGGTTGCGTCGCCGGACCGAGCGTCAGTACCTCGTGGCGCGGGCGTTCAACCGGCGCCGGGCGCTGAAATCGACGGTCGACCGCACCGGCAAGATCCGCAAGGGCGACATCCTGGCCTTTATCACCATGCGCAACGAGCGGCTGCGGCTGCCCTATTTCCTGGAATATTATCGCGACCTGGGGGTGAATCACTTCCTGTTCGTGAACAATGACAGCGACGATGGCAGCGGCAACTGGCTGTCCGAACAGCCCGACGTGTCGCTGTGGTGGACCAATGCCAGCTACAAGCGGTCGCGCTTCGGCATGGACTGGATCAACCGGCTGCTGATGAAATACGGCTCGGGCCACTGGTGCCTGACCGTCGATCCCGACGAATTCCTGATCTATCCGCATTGCGACACCCGCCCCCTGCCCGCCCTGACCGACTGGCTGGACGCATCGGGGCGGCGCAGCTTTCCGGCGATGCTGCTGGACATGTATCCGCGCGGCAATATCGAGGACGAGATCTATGAAGAGGGCACCGACCCCTTCCGGATCGCCCGCTGGTTCGATCCGGCCAATTACACGATCACCAAGAACGCCTATTACGGCAATCTGTGGATCCAGGGCGGCCCCCGGACCCGGCGCTATTTCACCGCCGATCCGCTGTCGGGACCGGCGCTGAACAAGACGCCTCTGGTCAAGTGGCACTGGCGCTATGCCTATGTTAGTTCGACCCACATGCTGCTGCCGCGATCTCTGAACCATGTCTATGACGAGAATGGCGGCGAACAGGCCTCGGGCTGCCTGCTCCATGCCAAGTTCCTGTCGAATTTTACCGAGAAATCCGCCGAAGAGCTGGATCGCCGCCAGCATTATGCCAACAGCAAGGAATATCGCGCCTATCATGCGGGCCTGCGGCGGGGCACGACCCTGTGGTGCAGCGAGTCGCGCGAATATGACGACTGGCGCCAGATCGAGGATCTGGGGCTGATCTCTCGGGGGAACTGGGCGTGAGACGAGATGTCCAGATCGGGGTCGTCCTGCTGTGCCACGCGCGGCTGGACGTGGCCGCCCAGATGGCCCGCATCTGGGTCGAGGGCGGCGCCCGCGTGGCCATCCATGTCGATGCCAAGGCCTCGGCCCGCTCGGTCGCGCGGATGAAGGACCAGCTGGCCGACCTGCCCGGCATCGTCTATTCGCGCCGCCATCGCTGCGACTGGGGCCGGTTCAACCTGGTCCGCGCCACGCAGGACGCGGCGCAGGCGCTGCTGGACGCCTTCCCGGCGGTGACCCATGTCTATCTGGCCTCGGGCTCCTGCCTGCCGCTGCGCCCGGTGCGCGATCTGGCGGCCTATCTGGCGCGCGATCCCCATTGCGACCATATCGAAAGCGTCAGCGCGCTGGATGTCGGCTGGACCGTCGGCGGGCTGAACGAGGAACGCTTCACCCTGTATTTCCCGCTGGACTGGCGCCAGCATCGGCGGATGTTCGACTGGCTGACCACCTGGCAGCGCAAGCTGCGCGTCCGCCGGCGCCTGCCCAAGGGGCTGACCCCGCATCTGGGCTCGCAATGGTGGTGCCTGACCGCGGCCACGCTGCGGGCGATCCTGGACGATCCGCGCCGGGACGAGTTCGACCGCTTCTTCCGCCTCGCCTGGATCCCGGACGAAAGCTATTTCCAGACCCTGGCACGGCGCCATGCGGTCCGCATCGAAAGCCATTCCCTGACGCTGGCCAAGTTCGACCATGATGGCCGGCCCTATCAGCTCTATGACGACCATACCCTGATGCTGGAGGAATCGCGCTGCTTCGTGGCGCGCAAGGTCTGGCCTCAGGCCCGCCGCCTGATGACGCATTTCCCCGTGCCCCCCGGCCCCCAGCCCGATATCAGCCCCCCTCAGCCGCAGCGGATCGAGCGGCTGATCAACCGCACCGTGCGCCGCCGCCTGCTGGGCCGGCCGGGCCTCTACATGCAGAGCCGCTTTCCCCGCAAGGATTCCGAGAACGGCAAGACCTCGGCCCCCTATGCGATCTTCCAGGGCTTTTCCGACATCTTCCCCGAATTCGAGACCTGGCTTGCCGAGAATGTCGATGCCGATGTCCACGGCCACCTGCTGGGCCCCGAGATGGTCGAGTTCGCCGGCCGCCCCGAGATCGGGCCCGGCGCCATCTCGTCCTCGACGGTGATCCGCGATCGCGATCCGCACGGGTTCCTGACCGCACTGATCCGGATCTCGCCCCGGATGCAGGTCTTCCAGACCAGCCCGCGCGACAATCAGGCGCTGAACTGGTTCATCGCCACCGATCCCAACGCCCATATCCATGTCGTCGCCGGCGCCTGGATGCTGCCCTTGCTGGAATCGGGCATGCCCTTCGACGACATCCGCCGCGTCACCGCCCTGCTGCAGCGGGCCGAACTGACGCATCTGGACGTGCTGAACTCGGTCTGGGTCAAGGCGCGGGTCCATGTCCACGAGCTGACCGATTTTCTGGCGCGCCCGCAGGCGATGCTGTACCAGTCGTTGCAGCATCTGCCGCTGCGCCCCGGCGCACCGGCCGATGTCCCGCAGATGCGCGACCTGCACGGCCTGTCGGACCTGCTGCGCCGGTTGCGCAATTCGGGTCTGCGCCCGCGCCTGTCGGGCGATGCCCTGCCGCTGCCCGAGCCGCCCATGACCGAAAGGACTGCTGCCGAATGACCTCTCCGTTCCGTCGCTTCGTCATCTTCGCCGAGATGCGCACCGGGTCCAACCTGCTGGAGGCGACGCTGAACGCGCTGAAGGGCGTGACCTGCTTCGGCGAGGCCTTCAACCCCTACATGATGGGCTGGCCCGACAAGGACGAACTGGCAGGCATCACCCGCGACGAGCGCGAGGCGGATCCGCTGCGCCTGCTGACCAAGCTGTTCGACCGCCCCGGCCACCTGCCGGGCTTCCGCTATTTCCACGACCACGATCCCCGCGTCTTCGACGCGATTCTCAACGATGCCGAATGTGCCAAGATCATCCTGACCCGCAACCCGCTGGACAGCTATGTCTCGACCAAGCTGGCCTGGGAGACCAACCAGTGGAAGCTGAACGAGACCGAGACCCCGATCCCCGCCGCCATCGCCTATGACGGACCCGAGTTTCGCGACATGGTCGGGGCGGTGGAGCGCTTCCAGCTGCGCGTGATGCACCGGCTGCAGGTGACCGGCCAGACCGGCTTCTGGCTGGGCTACGAGGATCTGCGCGATGCCGAGGTGATGACCGGGCTGGTCCACTGGCTGGGCCGCACCGATATCGCCCGCGTGGACCCCGCCAGCGACCAGGTGCCCCAGAACCCGCGCGAGCTGGCCGAGAAGGTCCGCAACTTCGACCAGATGCAGGCCGACCTGCAGCAGATCGATCCGTTCATGATGCGCCGCGTTCCCAATTTCGAACCGCGCCGGGGCCCCTCGGTGCCCAGCTTCTCGGCCTGTGCGGCGGGGCACGGCCTGATCTACATGCCGGTGCGCTGCGGCCCCGGGCCCGCCATCCGCGACTGGATGACGGGGTTGGGGCCGGTCACCGGCGATCTGACCCAGACCAGCCTGCGCCAGTGGAAGCGCCAGCATCCCGGCCATCGCAGCTTCACGGTTCTGCGCCATCCGCTGCACCGCGCCTGGACGGCCTTCCAGCAGCTGCTGAACAATGGCTCGGCGGAGCTGCGTCAGCTGATGCGCGGCGTTCATCGCGTGGCCCTGCCCGCCGATGCCGACCTGCCCGGGATGTCGCACGCGGATCAGCTGGAGCTGTTCGCCCAGTTCCTGTGCTTCCTGCGGCGCAACCTGAACGGCCAGACCACCCTGCCCACCCATGCCGGATGGGCCAGCCAGTCCGAGGTGATCGCAGGCTTTGCCCGCGTGGCCTCGCCCGACATGCTGATCCGCGAGGACCGGCTGGTCCGCGACCTGCCCCTGCTGGCCGAGAATGCAGGGCTGGACGATCCGGGCCTCGCGCATCTCAAGATCGCCCCGATGCCCGAGTTCCTGCGCGAGGCCTCGCTGCTGCAGGCGGCCCGGCAGGCCTATCTGCGCGATTACATCGCCTTCGGCTTCACCGACTGAGCCCCTGCGTGCACCCCCCCGGGGGCGCGCGACATTCGGCCCGAGCGTCGCGCGCGCGGTTGGACTTGGCAGCCCGGACGTATATCACCGCCGCAGGCAGGCTGGCGTGACGCCGCAGGTAAGGACGGGACGATGAAGATTCTTCTGGTGGGCGCGGGATTGTCCGGCGCGGTGATCGGGCGCGAGCTGGCCGAGGCCGGGCATGACTGCCGCATCATCGACGCGCGGCCCCATATCGCCGGGAACTGCCATACCGAGCGCGACGCCGAGACGGGCGTGATGATGCATGTCTATGGGCCGCACATCTTCCATACCGACGATGAGGGTGTCTGGGATTACGTGAACCGTTTTGCGCAGTTCATGCCCTTCCAGAACCGCGTCAAGACCACCGCGCAGGGTCGCGTCTATTCCCTGCCCATCAACCTGCTGACGATCAACCAGTTCTTCGGCACCACGCTCCGCCCCGACGAGGCCCGCGCCTTCATCGAGTCCCGCGCCGATACCAGCATCACCGAGCCCCGGACCTTCGAGGAGCAGGCCCTGCGCTTCGTGGGCCCCGAACTCTACGAGGCGTTCTTCCGGGGCTATACCGAAAAGCAATGGGGCTGCTCGCCGACCGAACTGCCCGCCTCGATCCTCAAGCGCCTGCCGGTGCGCTTCACCTATGACGACAACTATTTCTTCCACCGCTTCCAGGGGATGCCCCGGGACGGCTACACCCCGATGATCGCGGCGATCCTGGATCATCCCCGCATCACCGTCGATCTGGGCACCGACTATGCCCCCGAGATGGCCGAGGCGGTCGATCACGTCTTCTGGTCGGGGCCACTGGACGGGTATTTCGACTATCGCCTTGGCCGGCTTGGCTATCGCACGCTGGATTTCGAGCGCTTCACCCATCAAGGCGACTATCAGGGCTGCGCGGTGATGAACTATGGCGACCGCGAGGTGCCCCAGACCCGCATCACCGAGCACAAGCATTTCAGCCCCTGGGAGACCCACGAGGGCAGCGTCTGCTATCGCGAGTTCGCCCGGCAGGCCGAACCCGGCGACACGCCCTATTACCCGATCCGACTGGTCGAGGAGAAGGCGCTCTTGGCGCAATATGTCGATCTGGCACGCAGCACGCCCGGCGTGACCTTCGTCGGCCGCTTGGGCACCTATCGCTATCTGGACATGGACGTCACCATCCGCGAGGCGCTGGAGACGGCCGACCATTTTGCCGCCGCCGCCCGGGCGGGCGACCGAATGGCGGCTTTCGTGCAGGAGCCGTTGTAAGCCCGGCAAGCGCGCTACCTGACCAAGCGGCGCGCCAGGCGGCGCAGCGGCGACAGCGCGGGCGCCGGAGGCGCGGATGGCAGAGGGTCGGGAACAGGCACCGCGCTGATGGCCGGCGACAGGCCCGCCCGCGCCATCACGGCAAAGAATTCGCGGCTGCGTTGGGCATACAGAGTCTTCATCCGGTGGATCGCCTCGGGCGCCAGATATTCGTCCAGCACCGCCGCCAGACCCTTGCGGGCAAAGGCCCGGGTCGTCAGATGCGGCAGGCCGAAATGCTCGGTCAGTTCGGCCACCCGGTTGTCATGCGAGAGGAAGATCGCCGGAACCCCGGCTTGCAGCGCCGCCACGCCCCCGTGGAAACGGTCGCCGATATAGACATCGTGGCGGAGCGCCGCCTGCCGCCAGGCTCCGGCCTCGTGGAAATAGTAGTAACGCTGGAAATGGACCGGGCTTCCCGCCTGTCGGGTCAACCAAGGATCAAGAAGGTCGGCGCGGAATTCGTTGTTGCCTTCGTTGTAGATGCCGGGCGTGTCGGACAGGCCCGCAAACGTCCAGGGCTCGTCCTGAAAGACATAGGAGGCGCGGGTCTTGGCAAAGGCGCGGGCCAGGTCGATCCCGCGCTGCGCAAACACCCCCTTGTTGATCTTAACGTAGCCTGCCGTCATCACCTCGACCTCGGCCCCCTTGGCGCGGGCGGCCGTGCCGTCCTGCGCCATGACGCTGTGGGGATAGGCATACAGGCTGGGACACCCCAGCACATCGGCGTTCTGGAAACCGTTATCCTCGAGCCAGGTGGCGGTCTTCGCGCCCCGCACCCCGAAGACGACCGCATTCTGGTTGAACCAGTCGATCAGTCCGGCATTGCTCGGCATCATGTCCGACAACTTGTGATTGCCCTGCAGGCCGCAGCCCAGCACGACGACCGGCACGCGATCCTCCAGCGCCTTCAGGCTGCCCAGCAGCCGGCTTCCGTCGTGATCGGGCCGGATAAAATTGGCCATCGAGATGATGATCAGGTCGAAGCATTCCTCCATGCGGGCCGCGTAATCCTGGCCGATCGTGGTCTGGATCTCCGCCAGATTGCCGTAAGCGGACCCGTTCGGGGACTTGACGAAGATCTTGGCCGGAGCCTCGGCATGGATGATGTTGCCGCGATTGCCGGTCAGCAGGTGGTTCGGGTGCAAACCCGAGATCACGTCGCTGGTGGTCGATTGCGCCCCCGTGAGGCGGGGCAGCAACGCCACGGGCCGGTGCGCGGCAATTCCGGGCGCATGAAAGAAGATGCGCAAAGGCTTGGTGCTTGCGGCAGATGCAGCCCGTGGGTCCATTTCAGTTCCCCTTCGCAAGATCGTAAAGCCGCAGCAGGAGGGCGTGGATCTTTACGTCGTTGTGATTGCGATCCAGGATCAGGGTTCTCACCGCCGGATCAAGATCATCGGCGGGCTTGGTCCCGACATTGGCGCGATATTCAGTGATGGGCGGAAGCCCGTGGGTCCGGGACAGAAGCGCCAGGGACGGACCCAACCGCTCGGTCACGCCCAGGAAGCTGTAATGGGCGGTCAGTTTGGCCAGAACGTCGTCGAACGAGGCCACGAAGCCGATGGCCTGTGTCAGTTGCACGTCGTACCCGGTCGACCTCACGAAGCTTTCGATCGTCGGGAAGCGCTTGACGAAATCCTCCCGGGCCGGATGGGCGTCCGAACTGTTGTAGTTGAAGTTCGAGATCACCCGGTCGACGGGATCGCGCAGGATGGTCGCCGCCTTCACCTGCAGATCGTGCTGCCGCCAGACCTGCAGTTCGGGCCAGCCGAAATGACCCATGATGACCTGCCGGACATTGCCCTTGGACTGATCATAGACCGCCTGCCGCGTCGCCTTGCGAAACGCGGTCGGGACGTTGTTCCATTCCACCCCGTGAAACCGGTCGAACGCCTTCTGAAGAGCCTTGCCGACCGAGACGCCGGCCGTCTTGGGAATATGCACGAAGAGGACGGTGTCCGCACTGTCCCGGAACCGGCCTCGGGCCACCCTGTCCGGGGCAAAGCGGTCGATGAAGGCTGCCATGACTGGCACCGAAGCCCCGAACTCCAAAGCCAGCCGTGACGCAAGGTCATTGCCACCCCTGTCAGACCATGTCGCCCGAAGGCTGCGGATGCCCCGGGCACCTTGTCCCAGAAGCCTCCGCGCGCCGAATTTCCTGATCATTCTGACGTCACCCGCTCGATTTCAGGTCGGAACCCATAACCCTTTATCAGCGCGAGGTAAATGTCCCGTCGGAACCTGCCGGGGATCCCCGCGCGCTTCATCTGTCCGCGCACGCCATAGGCATAGGCCAGCACGCTCAGCAGCCCGCCCTGGCGGCGGCGCCACGAGGCCTCGTTGCGGGCGCCATAGCGGAATTTCCACAGGCTCTTCGCGTCGATCAGGCCGAAGTTCACGCCGCGATTGTCGGGCGTGTCATGGATGACCACGCTTTCGGGGACGAACAGCCCGGGATAGCTGCGCGCGATGCGGCGGGTGTATTCGGCATCGTCGAACCAGATGAAATACTCGGCGATGGGCAGGCCATGCTCGGTGATGGCCCATCGCGGGATCATCACCGACACGAAGGAACAGCTGTCCACCAGCACCCAGGGCGCGTCCGCCCGCACGAAGCGGGCCCAGTCCCAGACCGGGCGCGGACAGTTCATCTCGCACAGGGTGCCGTCGATCCAGTCCACACGCGAGCAGGCGAAGCTGGGCCGCCAGCCATGCTGCGTCTGGAACCCGGTCAGCGCGTCATGCAGCGCCGCGATGGCACCCGGTTCGGGATAGGCATCATCATCCGAGATCCAGAAATACTGCGCGCCCATCTGATAGGCGGCCTTCATCCCGGCGTGAAAGCCCCCGGCCCCGCCCAAGTTCTTCGGCAGGCGCAAATGGCGGATCGAGGGATCCTCGGTCCCCCGCGCCGCGACCAGGGCCGCCGTGTCATCGGTCGAGGCATTGTCCACGACCAGGATGATGTCGGGCCGCAGGGTCTGCGCCTGCAGCGCGTCCAGCACCTTCATCAGCTTGGCCGAGCGGTTGAAGGTGACGATCACCGCCGCCGTGCGGTTGAGCACGCTCATGCCGCATCCCCTTGGGCGATCCGGCGATAGACCGGCATCAGGATCTCCTCCGCGGTCGGATCGGCGGAGAGGCGCGTCCAGGCCTCCTGCAGGCCGGCCTTGTGGCGGGCAAGGACATCGGCGTCGCGCCACATGCGATCCACGGCGGCGACGGTCGCCTTCACGGAAGCCCGGGGGGCCAGCGGCACCAGCAGGTCCTCGGGCAGCAACTCGCCCTGCGATCCGACGCGGGTCGAGATGGGGATGCAGCCCTGCGCCACGGCCTCGTAGCAGACCAGCGCCAGCCCCTCGTTGTTGGAGGGCAGCAGCAGGATGTCAGACCGGCCCAGAAGCGCGGGAATGTCGGCCTGTCCGGGCATCTGCGCGACCGTGTCGGTCAGCCCGTAGCGACGCAACAGGCGTGTGATGGTGCCGTCGAAGGGTCCGTCGCCCACCATCGTGGCGGTGAAGGCGACGCCGTTCTTCTGCGCCCAACCCGCCAGCGCGCGCAGGATCTCGACCACCACCACCGGACGCTTCTGGTAATAGAGCCGTCCGACGAAGCTGACATGCAGGGTCGTCTGGCCGGGCTGGAACCGCAGCGGCGGCAGGCTGGCGACGCCCGCGTCCCGGTCGCGCATCCGGCCCAGCACCACCTGGCCCGGGGGCGTGTGAAATCCGCCCTGCAGGTAATCGACCAGATCGCGGCTGATCACATGCTGCAGGTCAAGGAAATTGGACCACACACCCGAGATCCGCGGATAGCCGCCATTGGCGTATTCGACGATATGCGTGCTGTCGATCGCCTGCAGCCAGGGCAGGTGCATCCGCAGCATCGGCAGGCTTTCGTACAGCGGCGTGCAATGATGGATATGCACCGCCCGGATATTCTCGGTCAGCGCCAGCTGCGCGACATAGCGCGGCCACAGCTTGTGGGGCAGGTAGCGGTCCAGACGGATGAAGGCCACGTCGGGGTGATCGGGCAGCCGGTCCGCCAGCCGCTGGATCGCGGGCACCGAGGCGACGACGAAGACCCGCAGCCCCGCCGCCAGGGCCCAGGTGACCGTGTCGAAGCCCAGCTTCTCGGCCCCGCCCATCTCCAGCCAATGCATCCCGATCAGGATGGCGGGACGATGCTGGGTCGCGGGGGCCGCGGGCCGGTCGATCAGGTCCGAGCCGTCGCCCAGGGGCAGCGCCACCTTGGTCTGGCGGCGCTCCTCGCGGCGCTTGCGCAGCATCTCGGCCTGATGGCGCAGGCCCTCATAGGCCAGCGGGCTGGCGCCGAACAGCGCTCCAAGACGCCGGATTGGCCGCCAGGGGGCGTCGGACTGCTTCAGCTCCGACGGCAGAGGCGGCCGGGGGATGGCCAGCCGCACGGTCACCTCGGGCGCGTCGGGGCGGCTGCCCGGACGGATGACGGTGCCCAGGTAATCGGCCCCCAGGTCCTGGGGGCGCGGGACATAGGCGCCCTCGATCACCTCGGGCCGCGCCCAGAGCGGATCGGACCCCAGGGACAGCACGAACTGCAGCCGCTGCGTCGGGAACAGCAGTTCGTAGATGCCCCGCGCCTCGTCGACGCAGGCAAGGACATGCG
Source organism: Paracoccus gahaiensis (assembly GCF_005048225.1). Taxonomy (GTDB): domain Bacteria; phylum Pseudomonadota; class Alphaproteobacteria; order Rhodobacterales; family Rhodobacteraceae; genus Paracoccus; species Paracoccus gahaiensis. The sequence goes on along the minus strand of NZ_SUNI01000002.1, from coordinate 16,223 downwards.
CGGCCATGGCAGGGTCGGCAGGTTTCGACGAGGCAGGTCGGGACATCAAGCAGGGATCCGTCTGTCAGGAAATCAGGCGCAGCAGATAGGCGCCGTAATCGTTCTTTGCATAGCGCTTGGCCTGAACGCGCAGCTGGTCGGATGTGATCCATCCGGCCTCGAAGGCGATCTCCTCGGGGCAGCCGGTCTGCAGGCCCTGGCGGTTCTCCAGCGTGCGCACGAAGTTGCCGGCATCCAGCAGGCTGGCATGGGTGCCGGTGTCCAGCCAGGCAAAGCCGCGACCCATGCGCTCGACCGTCAGGCTGCCGTCATGCAGGTAGCTTTCCAGCAGGGTGGTGATCTCCAGCTCGCCCCGGTCCGAGGGCTGGACGGCGCGGGCGCGTTCCGGCGCGGTGCCGTCGAGGAAATAGAGGCCCGTCACGGCATAGTCCGAGGGCGGCACCTTGGGCTTCTCGATGATCGCGCGGGCGCGCATCTCATCGTCGAAATCCACCACGCCATAGCGCTCGGGGTCCGAGACGCGATAGCCGAAGACCGTTCCGCCGCTGTCGCGCCCGTCGGCGGATGCCAGCAGTTCCGGCAGCCCGTGGCCGAAGAAGATGTTGTCGCCCAGCACCATGGCCGAGGGGCTGCCTGCCAGAAAATCCTCGGCCAGGATATAGGCCTGCGCCAGCCCGTCGGGCGAGGGCTGGATGATCCAGGTGAACTCGATCCCCCACTGGCTGCCATCGCCCAGCAGGCGCTGGAACTGGGCCTGATCCTCGGGGGTGGTGATGATGGCGATCTCGCGGATGCCGGCCAGCATCAGCACGGTGATCGGATAGTAGATCATCGGCTTGTCATAGAGCGGCAGCAGCTGCTTGGACACACCCATGGTGATCGGATAGAGCCGCGTGCCCGAGCCGCCGGCCAGAATGATACCCTTGCGCTGTGTCATGCCTTGTCCCTCAGTTGATCCAGTACGCGGGCCAGCCCGGCCCGCCAGTCGGGGCGCGCGATCCCGAAATCCTGCGCGATGCGGGTGCAGTCCAGCCGCGAGTTCAGCGGCCGGGCGGCGGGGGTCGGATAGTCGCTGGACGGGATGTCCGCGATCTCGGCGCCAAGGCCCGCCTGCGCCATGATCTCGCGCGCGAAGCCCGCCCAGGATGTGTCGGGGGCGCCCGCGAAGTGATAGAGCCCGCCTTTGGCCGGGTCGTCCCGCATCGCGGCGATCATGCTCAGGGCGGCGCCTGCGATGTCGGCGGCAGGCGTCGGCCCGCCGATCTGGTCGGCCACCACCGTCAGCCGGTCGCGCTCGGCCCCAAGCCGCAGCATGGTCTTGACGAAGTTCGCGCCATGGGCCGAGAAGACCCACGAGGTCCGCATCACCGCCCAGTGCCCGCCCGCTGCGGCCACCGCCGCCTCGCCCGCCAGCTTGGTCGCGCCATAGGTGCCCAGGGGGCCGGTCGGCGCGTCTTCGGCGCGGGGCTGGTCGCCCGTGCCGTCGAAGACGTAATCGGTCGAGATGTGCAGGAAGGGGATGCCCAGTTCCGCACAGGCCCGCGCCATGGCGGCGGGGGCGTCAGCATTGACCAGCCGCGCGGTGTCCGCGTCGGCCTCGGCCTTGTCCACCGCCGTATAGGCGGCGGCGTTGATCACCGCCTGCGGACGGGCCGCCAGGATCGCCGCCGCGCAGGCCTCGGGGTCGGTCAGGTCGGCGCGGTCGCGACCCAGATAGGTCGCCTCGAGGGCCAGCAGGGCCAGATCCTGCGCGACCTGGCCCGTGCGGCCGAAGACCAGAAGATCGCGCATCACGCGGCCCCCAAGCGCTTGCCCACGCCCTCGCGCGACAAGAGCGGTTCCCACCAGTCGCGGTTCTCCAGATACCAGGCGACGGTGCGCTTCAGCCCTTCCTCGACCGTGACCGAAGGGCGCCAGCCCAGCTCGGTGCGGATCCGCGTGGGGTCGATCGCATAGCGGCGGTCATGGCCGGGACGGTCGGTGACGAAGGTGATCAGATCGGCATGCGGCGCCCCCTCGGGGTGCAGATCGTCCATATGCGCGCAGATGGTGCGGACCAGATCGATGTTCGTGGCCTCGTTCTCGCCGCCGATATTGTAGCTGCGGTTCAGCTGGCCCTTTTCGAGCACCAGCAGCAGCGCGTCGGCATGATCCTCGACATAGAGCCAGTCGCGGATGTTGCCGCCGTCGCCATAGACCGGGATCGGCTGGCCCGCCAAGGCCTTGAGGATCACCACCGGCACCAGCTTTTCAGGGAAGTGATAGGGGCCGTAATTGTTCGAGCAGTTGGTCAGCACCACCGGCAGGCCATAGGTCTCGGCCCAGGCCCGCACCAAATGGTCGGACCCCGCCTTGCTGGCCGAATAGGGGCTGCGCGGGTCATAGGGGGTGGTTTCCGTGAACTGCCCCGTCTCGCCCAGGGAGCCGAAGACCTCGTCGGTCGAGATATGGTGAAAGCGGAACGTCTCGAACTTGCCTTGGGCGCTCCAGTAGGCCCGCGCGGCCTCCAGCATATTGAAGGTGCCGATGACGTTGGTTTCCACGAAGGCGGCGGGCCCGTCGATGGAGCGGTCGACATGGCTCTCGGCGGCCAGATGCATCACCGCATCGGGGCGGTGGGTCGCAAAAATGCGGTCCAGCGCCGCACGGTCGCGGATATCGGCCTCTTCGAAGGCATAGAGGTCGGACTGCGCCGCCTCGGCCACGTTCGCAAGGTTCGCGGCATAGGTCAGCGCGTCGATGTTCACGACCTCATGCCCGCGCGCGACGGCCAGACGGACCACGGCCGAGCCGATGAAGCCCGCGCCGCCGGTGATCAGGATCTTCATGCTTGGGCCTCATGGGTGAAGGGGGATGTCCAGTCGGCGAAGGCCGGCGCGGCGCGGTCCTTGTCCGACAGCAGCGGATCACTCACGCCCCAGTCGATGGCCAGGCTGTCCCAGGCCACCGCCCCGTCCGAGGCCTTGTCGTAATGGTCGGTGCATTTGTAGACGATCTCGGTGTCCGGTTCGCGGGTGACGAAGCCGTGCAGGAAGCCTGCCGGAATCCACAGCTGGCGGCCGTTCTCGAAGCTCAGCTCGGCCCCGAACCACTGGCCATAGGTCGGGCTGCCAAGACGCGCATCGACCGCCACGTCGAACAGCGATCCCCGCCCGCAGCGCACCAGCTTGCCCTGCGCATGCGGCGGCGCCTGATAATGCAGCCCGCGCAGCGTGCCCACCTGCATGGACATGGAATGGTTGTCCTGCACGAAGTCCGGCAAATCCACGCCTGCCTGGCTCAGCGTGCGCCGGTTCCAGCTTTCCGAGAAAAAGCCCCGCGCATCGCCATGACGCGCAGGCGTCAGGATGAAAACGCCGGACAGCGGGGTAGGTTCGATCTGCATCAGGACCTCAATGCCATGTGTCGCCTGCTGTCTAGGGCGAATGGCGCAACTTGTCAGCATCTATCGTCGGTTGTGCGGCGCGGCCCTTGGGCAAAAAAGGGGGGGGCCGGGTCCGTTGCGCCACAGGTGATGCCGCGGTGGGCATGTCCGGTCCGGCGGCACGGTTGCCCGCACCCGGGGGGGCATGATAGCGGCAGACGGATCCGCCGGGCATCTGGTCCGGCCGCAACCGCAAGGCCCCTGCCCATGGCCACGACCACCTCGACCCCGACCGCCCCGACCCTGGCCGCCATCGTGGTGACCCATGACCGGCTGGACAAGCTGTCCGTCACCATCGACCGCCTGCTGGCCGAGCCGGTGGACCATGTCGTGGTCGTCGACAATGCCTCGACCGATGGCACCGCCGCGTGGCTGGCGGCGCAAGGCGATCCCCGGCTGATCCTGCATCGCAGCGACCGCAACCTGGGCGGAGCGGGCGGATTCTCGATCGCGATGGAGCTGGCGCGCGACCGCACCCAGGCCGACTGGATCGTGCTGATGGACGATGACGGACGCCCGCAGCCCGGCGCCATGGCCGCCTTCCGGGCGATGGATCCGGCGCACTGGGATGCCGTGGGCGCGGCGGTCTTTCATCCCGACGGGCGCATCTGCGAGATGAACCGCCCCTATCGCAATCCCTTCTGGCATCCCGGCGCCTTCCTGCGCACGCTGGCGCGCATGCCCCTGGGGCGCGGCCGGGCGGGCTTTCACCTGGGCGACGTCGATTACCGGCCCGAGGCGCCGGTGCGCCCGGTCGACATGACCAGCTTTGTCGGGCTGTTCCTGTCGCGATCCGCCCTGCTGCGGGCGGGCGTGCCCGATCCCCGGCTGTTCATCTATGGCGACGACCAGCTCTATACCCTGCAGATGCGCCGTCAGGGCCTGCGCATCGGCTTTGCGCCGCAGGTGCGGTTTGACCACGACACGATGGCGCAGCAGGGCCAGTCGGGCGTGGTGCTGCGGCCGATGTGGAAGGTCTTCTACATGTATCGCAACGCGCTGATGGCCTATCGCGTGGCGGCGGGCCCGTGGTTCTGGCCGCTGGTGCCGGTGCTGGCGCGCAAGTGGCGGCGCAAGGCGGGCGATTACGGCTCTGATGCGGCGCTGTTCCGCAGCCTTTTGGATCTGGCGATGCGCGACGGTCTGGCCGGGCGGCTGGACCGCCCCCATGCCGAGGTGCTGCACCTGTCCGGATCCCGCTAGCGACCGCCGCCGGATGCGGACGGCGCCGGCTGGGGAAATCGCAACGAGGCGGGCCTCCGGCACAGGGGCTGCCGCGTCCCTCGGGGATGCGTCAGAAAAACGCGCCTTTGCCAAATGCAAGAGGACAAATTGTTGCACAATAGCCCAAGGTGTCGCGAAATCTTGGCCCTCGTTTCCTTTCTTATGTACGAATAGTCTGCGTGAGGGGTACAGTTTCATTGATATTCAATGAAGGGGGCTCCTCCGCCCCCGTGCCAGGAGCATCCCCATGTCCATCAAGACCTCCCTCACCCTCTTCACTGCTGTTCTCGCGCTCGGCGCGGGCTCTGCCACGGCCGGCGGCGTCATCGCCCCCGTGGTCGAGGTCGCCCCGATCGAGGTCGCCCCGGTGTCCGTCGCCGGCGCCTGGCAAGGTGCCTATGCCGGCGGATCGCTTGGCTATATCTTCGGCGCGGATGACGTCGTGGGCCTCGTTCCCCTGTCCGGTGGCGAGCCGATCGAGGGCCGCCGCGCCTTCAACCTGGGCGACCTGGACGTGTCCGGCGCCACCGCCGGCGTGCATGTCGGCTATCGCTGGCAGCGCGACCGTTGGGTCTTCGGTCCCGAACTGGGCGTCGAGGTCGGTTCGGTCGATGCGGATGTGTCCAGCACCTACGAGGGCACCGACTTCTCGCTGGATGCCGAGATGCAGAACATCGTGACCCTGGTCATGAAGACCGGCTATTCGGTCGATCCGCAAACCCTGGTCTATGGCACCTTCGGTGTGGCGCGCGGCAATTTCGACTACACCGCCAGCACGCTGGCCGGGTCGCAGACCGACAGCATCACCGCCACGGGCGTGGCTGCCGGCCTGGGCGTCGAGCGCGCCATGAACGATCGCATGTCGGTCTTCGCCGAATATCAGTATCGCGATCTGGGCAACGAGCAGATCAGCTTCGAAGACGGCGCCGACACGCTGGAAACCGCGACCAGCACCGCCCACAGCAGCATCAAGCTGGGCGCGAACTTCAAGTTCTAGTCTGACCCACAGACCAATCGGGGCCGGTCGCGCAAGCGCCGGCCCCTTTTGCATGCGCCCGGAGCGAACGGGCACTCCGCGCCTTCATGGATATCGCCTCGATCCGACCGTGGATCCGTCATTTGGCGACATCACCTCGCATCAACGCAAGGAGGCCATCGCCGGCTTTCGCGAACGTAGACACCGAAACAAGAGCCGGCCTGGAGCTGCCGCGCGGCGCCGCAGGGCAATGTCCTCGAACCAGCCGTCCGGACTTGCTGCGGCAGCGTCGAGGATCGCCGCTGCCCACCCCCTGCCCTCCTACAATGCGCTCAACACGCCCATCAGAATAACGCTGGCAACGCGGGCCAGATCCCGGTTCATGCCGGGCGCCCGATCGCGGTCGGCCGAGCGCCAGACCCCGACAACCGCGACGATGTTGTAGGGCACCGAGACGGCATAGCCGGCGATCAGCGCCATCCAGGGCCGGTCAAGGGTCAGCAGCATCAGGAACAGGATGGTGGTGGAGACGTTCACGAACAAGCCGATGGTGACCGTCCAAGTCCAGAACGCATCGGCAAGCGGCAGATCGCCCCGCCACAGGCTGCGCAGCCTTCTCATGGATGGCCCCGGCGCGAGGATCGCCCATCCCTCGCCTCCCGGGGTGCGATCGCCGTCAGACAGGCCGGTAAGATCAGCATGGTCCGGACCTGACCGGCAAGATCAAGGAAGGCAGGCGCTGCCCGATCACCCTGCCGGGTCCATGTGCGGGCCGCGTGCCGGCAGCACGCGCGTGACGATATCCGACAGCGAGACGACCCCCAGCATCCGGTCTTCCTCCATGACCACGGCCAGCTGCACGCTGGCGGCGCGCATCCGGCCAAGCGCCTCATAGACCGGCATCGTGGGGGTCAGGACATGCGCGAGTCGTGCGATCTCCCTCACCGAACTTGTATCCGACATCATCAGCGTATCGCGCATGTGAACGATGGCCGGGGCGGCGGTTCCACCCGTCATCAGGATGCGCATATGGCCCGAGGCGCGACCTGCGGCGCGGACCTCGGCGACGGTCGCCGCAGGGCCGACACATGTCGGCACCGCGCCGGCGGTGATCAGCGAGGCCACGGGGATGGTACCCAGATCGATCAGTCCGGAGAGCTGGCGCTGCATCCCCGGTTCCAGCGTGCCGGCCTTGCCGGAATGCTCGACCAGCTGGCGAATGGTGGCGGCGTCGCGGCCCCCCACGGCGGCCTTCTCGACGGGTTCCACGCCGCTCGCGCGGACCAGCCGGTTGGCGAGGTTGTTGACCCAGGACAGCAGCGGGCGCAGCGGCCAGATATAGGCGCGCGAGATCACACCCACGGCCAGCGCCGATCTTTCGGGATGGGCGATGGCCCATGACTTCGGGGCCATCTCGCCGACGACCAGATGCAGGAAGGTCACCACGAACATCGACAGCGCGAAGGCCATGCCCCCGGCCAGCCACAAAGGCAGGCCGACATCGGCCAGGACCGGGCCCATCCAGGCGTCCAGCGCGGGCTTGGTCACGGCGCCCAGGGCGAAGGTGCAGACCGTGATGCCCAGCTGCGCGCCCGCCAGCATCAGGGTCAGGTCGTTCATCCCGCGCAGCGCGGCGCGGGCGGATCGTTTCGTGGGCGCCAGTTCCTCCAGCCGGTGACGGCGGGCGCCCAGCAGCGCGAACTCGATGATCACGAACAGCGCGCTGAGCGCGATCAGGGCCACGGTCACAAGGGTGACGGTCAGGGAGGTCACGATGCGTCATCCTCGGAAATTACGGTCTCGGTCAGCTGTACGCGCAGCCGGGTGGGCACATGGCGGTCGACGCGCAGCACGTCCACCTGCAGCAGCCAGCGGGTCGGGTCGCGGTCCACCAGCTCGGCGGGATCGATGGGCAGGGGGATCATCACCCGGTCGCCTTCGGCAGGCAGGGCGCCCAGTTGGGCGATCAGCAGGCCGGCCACGGTTTCCACATCGGGCTGCGGCAGGTCGCGACCGATGGTGCGGCGCAATTCGTCCAGATGGACGTCGCCGTCGATCAGCCAGGTCTCGTCGCCGTCCGGCGTCACGCCGTCGCCGGGGGTGGCGTCATGTTCGTCGGTGATCTCGCCCACGATCTCCATCGCCAGATCCTCCAGCGTCAGGACGCCCGCGAAGCCGCCATATTCGTCGATGACGCAGGCCAGCTGGTTCTCGGACGCGGCCAGCAGGGCCAAGGCATCGGGCAGCAGCATCAGGGTGGGCATGACCGTCACGGGCCGCATGACCTGGGCCACCGTCGCACCTTGGTCGTCATGGGCCAGCACATCGGCCAGATGGACCACGCCCACGGGCGTGTCCTCGTCATCGAGAACCGGATAGCGGGTATGGGCGCGGGCCATCAGGGCACGCAGCTCGGGCAGGGTCGTCTCGGGGCGGACCCAATCCACCTGAGCATGGGGGACCATCGCATGTTCCACATCGCGTTGCGGGAAATCCAGGATGCGGTCCATCATCAGCGACAGCTCGACGGGCAGATCGCCGCTGTCGCGGCTGTCCGCGATGATATGCGGCAGGTCGGTGGCCGAGGCGGTGACATCCAGATCATGCACCGGCTCGATCCGCAGCGCGCGCAGCAGCAGGTTGGCGGATTTGTCGAAGAGGCCGATCAGCCAGCCGAAGACGGTCAGGTAGATCAGGGTGGAGCGCGCCAGCCCGCGGGCCAGAGGCTCGGGGTTCGCGATGGCCAGGTTCTTGGGATAGAGCTCGCCGAAGATCATCTGGATCAGGGTCGCCGCGACCAATGCCAGCATGGTGCCGGTGGCGACGCCCACTTCGGTCGGGATGCCGACACCGCCCAGCAGCACGCCAAGCGACTGCCCGACCAGCGGCTCGGCGACGAAGCCCACCAGCAGGCCGGTCACGGTGATGCCCAGCTGTGCACCCGAGAGCATGAAGCTGGTGCGCCGCGTCACCGCCAGCGCGCGTTTCGCCGACACATCACCCTTGGCCGCGCTGGCGGCCAGACGCGTCCGGTCCACGGACATGTAGGCGAATTCCTGCGCCACGAAATAGCCATTGGCAGCGATGATCGCCAGAATCACCAGCGTGCCGACCAGAAACAGCAGAAGTGCCTCGATCATCGGACAGCCTCCGGCAGGGGGCGGGGGCAGAGGAGGTCAGGGCTGTGGTCCACGGTCGTGCGATGCCTTTATTTGGGTGAGAGAGGCCGATGATGGCGGTCAGGCCGGTTTGCGGTATTTCAGCGACTTGGCGTGGTTGGCGATCCAGTCCATCGTCGCCAGCAGCACGCCCGAGATCACGAAGACCAGATGGATGATGACCATCCAGCGGATCTGCAGGGGGTCATATTGGCCGACATCCATGAACACCTTCAGCAGATGGATGCCCGAGATCGCCACGATGGACGCCACCAGCTTCAGCTTGAGGGCCGAAAAATCGACCTCTCCCTGCCAGTCGGGGCGGTCGACATGATCGGACAGATCCATGCGGCTGACAAAGTTCTCGTAGCCGGAAAAAATCACGATCAGCAGCAGGTTCGCGGCCAGGCTGAGGTCGATCAGTGCCAGCACGCCCAGAATGGCGTCGTTCACCGTCATGACCGGGATGATCATGACGAAGCGCACCAGCTCCATCATGAAGATCCAGACCAGGATCACCAGTGCCAGGGCCAGGCCCAGATACATCGGGGCCATCATCCAGCGGCTGGCAAACAGGCCGCGTTCGATCAGTCGTTCCATGAGGGGTGCTTTCCAGAAGCGTGAAGGGTCAAAGGCCGAGCAGCCGCAGCAGCGCGGCGGTGATGACCACGATGGCACTGGCCATGAAGGCGGTCGAGACCACACCGAAGATCACGCCCCCCGCGATCCAGAGGCCGTCCCGCTCCAGCGCGCCCAAGGCGATGATCGCGATGGCGGCGGCGGGCAGAAGGTTGCCGAAGGGGATCGGCAGCACCAGCACGATGGACAGGATCAGGCAGATCCCGCCCAGCAGCTTTTTCGCGCCCGGCCCGCTGAGACTGGGCAGGCGGGGCCGCAGCAGCCGCTCGACCCGGTTCAGATAGGGCATGGCGCGGGCGATCACCGTCCGGAAATGGCCGATGTCGAAGGACCGGTCGGCCAGAAACCTGGGCAGCCAGGGCATGCCGCCGCGCATCAGCTGCCATGACAGATACAGCATCGGCAGGCCCAGCACCGCCGAGGTGCCCGGCGGGTTGGGGATGACATTGGCGAAGGCCAGGATCAGCAGCAGGCCGATCAGCCCGCGGTCGCCCAGGGCGGTCATCAGCTGCGCCACCGAGATGCGCGGCTGGTCCCAGCTTGCGGCCAGCGCGCTCAGAACCTCGCTCAGCGTCGGGCGCCGGACGGGTGGGTCGATATGGTCGGAAATCATTCAGGCCCTTCGGTCCCAAGGGACCCGTGCAGATATGAGTGAAAGCGCGCGGCGCCCCGGCAAAGGGGGCGCCGCGTGACGTTTATTCCTCGAAGCCGCCATCGTCGAAGCCGCCGTCGTCATAGCCGGCCTCGTCCTCCATCGCGGGCTCCTGCTCCATCTCGCCCGCCTCGGCGGGGCCTGCGAACATGCCGCCGATGGCATTTCCGAGCAGCACGCCGCCCGCGACGCCCATCGCGGTCTGCGCGGCCCCGGCCATGAAGCCGCCACCGCCCGAGGGGCGTCCACTGTTCCACGGGCCGGACCCCTGCGGGGCCTGCTGGCCATGGGCCTGCGGCTGCATCTGGCGCGGGGCCACCGCGCGCGGCTGAGGCTGCGGCTGGCTGCCGCCGAACAGGCGCCCGAACAGGCCGCCCTGGGGTTCGGGCGCGCGCTGCGCCTGCTGCATCTGCGCCTCGGCGGCGTTCAGTGCCTGTTCCTGCATGATCACGGTCTGCGACAGGTAATAGGCCGCGCCCGGATTGCGGGCCATCAGGTCGGCGATCAGCGCCTCGGCCTCGGGGTCGCGATGGGGCTGGGCCTGGGCGGCCTGGCCCAGCTTGCCGAACAGGCCCTCGATGGTCTGGCGATCGTTCTGATCCATGGTCGTGGTCTCCTTGGGTCTTTTACTCTTCGCGCTGGCCGGTCAGGCTCAGCAGCAGCTGAAAGATGTTGATGAAGTTCAGATACAGCGACAACGCGCCCATGACGGCCAGTTTCTGATGCGTCTCGGCATCGTGATGTTCGCTGTAGGACAGCTTGATGGATTGGGTGTCCCATGCGGTCAGGCCGACGAAGACCAGGATGCCGATGATCGAGACCGCGAATTGCAGCGCGCTGGAGCCGAGGAAGATGTTGATGATGCTGGCGATGATCACCCCGATCAGGCCCATGATCAGGAAGCTGCCGAATTTCGACAGGTCGCGCTTGGTGGTATAGCCGTAAAGGCTCATGCCCGCGAACATGGCCGCCGCGCCGAAGAAGGCCCGCGCGATCGAGGCGCCGGTGAAGACCAGAAAGATCGAGGCCAGCGACAGGCCCATGACCGCGCAGAAGGCCCAGAACAGGGTCTGCGCGGTGGCGCCCGACACGGTCTCGATCCGGAAGGACAGGAACATCACGAAGGCCAGCGGCGCCAGCATCACCACCCATCTGAGCGGCGTGGAAAAGATCGGCACATAGATCGCCGGGACCGAGGCCACCAGCACCGCGACCAGCCCGGTGACCAGAAGGCCAAGGCCCATATAATTGTAGATGCGCAGCATATGCGCGCGCAGGCCGTCGTCGAGGATGGCGGCGGGGGCAAATCCGGCAGGGCGGCCGGTCTGGCGGATGGGTTGCATGGAGGTCTCCATAGGATTGAAAGGTCAGTACAGCGTGCCCGACAGCCGGACCGAGGCGTCCAGCAGCGGGTCGGCATGGTCGTCTTCGGCCACCAGCACATGGGCCGTCTCGCCGATCTGGAACCAGGCGATGCCGTGGTCGGGCGTCTCGTGCAGGCGCGGCAGGGTCACGTCGAAACTGCCCGCGCGCACCGCGAAATGGCTGACCCGGCCCAGATCGGGGGTGTCGAACAGGATCTCGATCCCCGGTCCCTGAGACGAGGGAAAGACCTGCACATCGCGCACCGTCCAGTCGCCCGGAAAACCTGGCAGCCCGATCCCGGTGGCCGCGCGCAGCTCGACCGGGTCCAGATGGCTGACCTCGGGCTGCGAGGTCATGGCAAGGCGCAGCAGGCTGACCTGATGCGCCGAGACGGCCGCCGCAATCGAGGGCGGTGCGGGTTCCGACGCCGTACCCTGGCTGACCGACAGCGGGCCCAGACCCGCATGGGCCAGCCAGCCCAGTCCCACCAGCATCGCGGCGGGCACGATCCGCAACATGCGGCGCATCTGGACATCCCGCCTGCGCGCCACGGCCAGCTTTCGCGCCGCGCCCAGCAGCGGGCGGGGCGTGGCCGGGGGGGCCAGCGCCCGGCGCAGGTCGCGCCGCAGCGCCAGATCGCGCATCACGCGGGCGGCCGCGTCGGGATGGCGGGCCAGATGGGCCTCGACCTCGGATCGCTGCGCGTCGGACAGCTGGTCGTCGACATAGGCGTCAAGGTCCGGATCGGTGATCTGCGGATCATCCTTCAGCATCGCGTCCTCCGATCAGTTTCAGCGGCGGGCGCGGGGCGACCACCCCGTCCTCGAAATCGCGCAGCCTGGCGCGGGCCCGCGACACGCGTGACATCACCGTGCCCGGCGGCACGCCCAGAATGGTCCCCGCCTCGGCATAGGACAGCCCCTCGACCGCGACCAGCGAGAGGGCTTCGCGCTGGTCATCAGGCAGGTCCAGAAAGGCCTGCCGAAGCTGCGACAGGCGCAGGGCATTGTCCTGCGGCGCCTCGACGACCTGCGGGATCAGCTCGGCGAATTGCGCCTCGCGCCGGGACTGCGCCTGATCATGGCGGCGACGGTCCAGAAAGCGGTGGCGCAGGATCGCCCGCAACCACGGCCCCGGTGCCTTTCCCGGCGCCAGCTGGCGGCGCTGTTCGTGCCCCCGCAGCAACGCGTCCTGCACCAGATCATCCGCCTCGGCCCGGTTGCGGGTCAGGGCGAAGGCATAGCGCCGCAGGGGCGTCAGAAGATCGAGGATCGGGTCGCGTGTTCGGGTCATCTTGCAGGTATAGACGCCGCCGATGACGGTTTCCTTCCCGAGCTGTCAGAAAGAAATGTCAGGGCGCGTGACCGTAGCAGGCTGTCCGAACGTTTTTGCGGGGGTCTGATCCTGCAAGGTCGTGCTCGATCGCTCGTTCGGCTGTCGTGCGATGGCGCGGAGGCTGGCTGCGGGGCGACATATCGATGCCCCGTGGGACGTCCTGGCGCAGAAGCCGGTTGGCGGTTTCAGTGGTCTGCCGCTGCCGTTCACCCAATGCGGCGATGTGGCTGCCGTCGGCACCGACGATGAGGTCGCCCTCCCAATGCCCCGGCATGGCGCGATCTTCGATCTCGGGCGGGCGCACGCTGATCGGGGCGGCGTCCTCGATCTTGCGCAGTTAAGACCTCCCTGTGTCGCATGCCTTGAGCGCCGCATGGTACGGGAGCTGCGCAGGCAATCCTGCAGCTGCTTCTTTAGAACCCCGCGGGCCTGAACATAGAGTCTTCAGCAGATCGTCTCATGCGACACGCGGCGCACCTCTTCATCAGGCTGCTGGCGCCTCAGCCAACCGGCGATCTGCTGAAGAGACCATTTCAGGCGCAGCTTGCGCGCAGTCCCACGCCCGCTGATCGCAACACGCTGCGCGATAGGTCTTCCGCCGGCCGTTCCGGTCCACTTCCCGGCTGATGGTGGACGGTGCCCGAACCAGATCACGCGCAATCGCACGCAAGGACAGATCAGCCGCAAGCCCGCAAGAGATCTCCTCCCGCTCTCTCGACGTCAGAGCAATCCGGGATCTGACTCGTGATGAAGGCCTGATCCCGCCCGTGCGTGTCAGATGAGGAAAGATCAAGGAGGACGCGCGACCAAAACTCCGACCGATCGAACTCAGCGGCACCTGAGGATCTGATGGCCCGCTACCGTGCTGCGTTCGCCCTGGGCGACGGCATGTGGTGGGACAAATCGAGCAGCTACAACGCTCGGGCTGGGCTCGAGACCGCAGATGTCGAAACCTATCTGCGGATGTGTTTGGGCTGACATCCGCTGCGGTGCCGGCGCCCGCCTGAACGCGGGCACCGCCACCAACGCAGCTGACTGTCCAGATGCGCCGAACGACCGGTAGGTCCTGCGCCGTGAGCGTCCCGGCGCGGCTGAGCGAGATCGATACCAGCCCGGGGAGGCCGCCGCGCACAGGCGTGAGCCTGCCGAAACGCCGCCCTGTGAAGTTCAGACCTGGGCCATACCGCCATCGGCAAAGATCTCGCTGCCGGTCATGACGCGGCTGTCGTCCGACGCGAGGAAGAGGGCGACGGCAGCGACATCATCCGGTTCGGCGATCCGTCCTGCCGGGGTCTGGGCAAGCAACGCTTCATACATCATGCTGGCGCCAGCGGCGTCTGCGACGCTTTGCAATCCGGGTGTTCTCGTGGCGCCCGGAGACAGGACGTTCACGCGGATGCCGGTCCCCTTCAGGTCCAAGGCCCAGCTTCGCGCCAGGTTGCGCACCGCCGCCTTGGTGGCGCTGTAGATGCTGAAGGCCGGCGTTCCCATCACGCCGGTGGTGGAACCGGTGAGGATGATCGAGCCACCCTCCCTCATCAGCGGCAAGGCCTTCTGGACCGTGAAGACGGTGCCCCTGACGTTGAGCCCGAAGGTCTGGTCGAAACCGGCCTCGGTGATCTGGCCGAGCGGTTCGAGGGAGCCCGTCCCGGCATTGGCGAAAAGGATGTCGATCCGGCCATGCCGCGTGCGGACCGTTTCGAACAGACGGTCCAGATCAGCGGCTCTCGTCACGTCCCCCTGAATTGCGGTCACGTCGCGACCCATTTCCGCTGCGGCTTTTTCCAGTTCCTCCTGCCGCCTGCCGGTGATGTACACATGGGCGCCTTCGGCCGCGAAGCGCTTGGCTGCGGCCAGTCCGATGCCGCTGTTGGCGCCCGTGATGATGGCGATCTTGCCTTCAAGTCTACCCATGATGTCCCTCATTTGCATTGGTCCAGGGAAACTGGCGACTTGGCTTCCGATGTTCCAGTATGTACCTTTTGGTAAGTGCCCCGAAAGTGAGCGGTCGACGGATGACACACCCCTTTACCTGCGGTCTCGATGCGGTCCTGTTCGTCATGGGCAGCAAATGGAAGCCGCTCATCGTCTACCATCTTGCCCACCGAACCCTTCGCTACGGCGAGCTGCGGCGCTCGGTCGGCAAGGTCAGCGACAAGGTTCTCGCGCAGCAACTGAAGGAGCTGGTCGCGGACGGGATCGTGGCGCGCCGTGACTTCCGGCAGATCCCGCCCCATGTCGAATATTCGCTGACGCCCTTCGGGAGCAGCCTTTCCCAAGCGCTCACCCAGCTTTGTGAATGGGGAACACATCACGCGGCCGAACTGGCTGAGATCGCGGAGCGATCTGCGTCCGGGACCAAGGGCGAACCTGTGACATCCGCGCAGTGATCGGAAGAGTTCAGTAGAGCGGCGTTCAACCGAAGTCTCGACGGCCGCACCGTATCGATAGATAAATGCACGACTGCCGAGTCCCGCATGGCAGACGGATCGCAGAAGCGCGCGACGGATCGCTATGTGGGACGGAGTGGACGGTCAGGGAAGCCCTGAGAAAGTGCCCCGAATGAGTTCAGGTTAAGCGAAAAGAACCACAGTCGTCTTCCAAACCATCACGGTGCGTTCAGCCGCTCTACGCTGCATAGCACGCCCAAGCGTGCAATCGCGGCGATACTGGAGAGAGCGCCCACACCGGTCCCATCCCGGGCCTGGACGGCCATTCCCTGAAGGGTGGTGCAGAGGAACTGCGCGACCGTGTTGGCATGGGTCCGCGGGAGCCAATGTTCGAGTTCTTGCCCGAGGCGATCAGTCATCGCGCCAGGTCTCGCGGCAAGTTCGCCCGTCAGCTCGTGGTGATCTGGATGACTGGAAAGAAGTCCTGTCGAGATCATGCAGCCCTGCCCAACCACAAGCGTGATTGCGCGTTCGAACAAGCGGTCCAGCGCCTCGCTGAGCGTCAGGTCTGATGCGTGATCCTCCATCAGCGTCAGCGAGGCCTCAATCGAGTAACGATCGAGCGCCTCGCGGTACAAGCCGGCCTTGCTGCCATAGGCGGAATAGAGGCTTGGAGCAGCAATCCCGATCGCATTGGTCAGCATCGTCAGCGACACCCCCTCATAACCATACCGCCTAAAAAGCTGCAGGGCCGTCTTCACCGCCATGTCGCGATCAAAGCCACGCGGGCGACCGGTTTTCCTTGCTCTCATTTCCATAGTGATCACTTGAAAACCCTTGACCGTGTCTAACTGTTCAGTCCCGGCATCTGGTGGATCGGGTTCAGGATGAATCTGTCTGGCTCGGATGTCCAGATCCTGCAGATGTATTCGGAAGGCGTGAGGGCCAGCCATGGTCCGCCATCGGTCCGAGGACCATGGCTGGCGAGGATCTTGAGCCGGCGCGCGAAATTTTAGGCCGCCATGAAGTCCGCCAGGTGAGTGCGGAGCTGGTCATGGTC
>NZ_SUNI01000031.1 GCF_005048225.1 Paracoccus gahaiensis | reverse complement strand
GAGATTGCCTCCGCGTGCGCCTGCCGAACGGCGCGCTGTTCCGCTGGTCCTTCGAGCGGGCCGGAGAGGTGGTCCAGATCGAAGCACAGGGTCGCCTGACCTTGGACGAGGCCGCCATCGCCCGCACGGCCGTCCTGGACGGCGCCGGCATCGGGTTCTTCATCGAGCAGGACGTGGCGGATGACATCGCTGCCGGGCGGCTGACCCGCCTGCTGGACGACTGGACCCCGCCGCGACCGGGCTTCAGCCTGTATTACCCCGGCAGGCGCTACCCGTCGGCGGGATTTTCGGCATTCCTCGCCATGGTGAGAGACGCGGCCGCGAAGGATGGGACGATCGGCAGATGAGCTAGAGAACGGCCCCCGTCCTGCCGGTCAGGTCTTGATGGGCGCTGCAGTGCAGCTTCCCCGCACTGGACGTTGGAGCACGGCGCAGCGAGATTGAACCGGCAGCATGTCCTACGGGGGGCGAAGCCGCCGCTTGAAAGTTTTCCTACCGTTTCGCAGCCATGGGAAGGATCGTGCCCCATTCGGTCTTCCGAACTGATCCAACGACGATGAAGCCAAGCTTCTTATAGACCGCTATAGCTCGCTTATTCATCGGGTGCGGGTCGGTCGCAACGACCGGGGCCCCATCTTGGAAGAGGTCTTGCATTCGCTGCCGGATAAACGCTAATCCGTGTCCAAGCCCGGTCATCTCGGCTTTTCCGATATACTGATCTATTCCCCGTGACCCCGCGGGAAGGCCCGCAAAATGGTGGTTGGCCCAACCGTGAACCGTGTAGTCCTGCATGAAGGCGAAGGGCCTGTTTCCGATGGAAACGATACACCGTGTGACACGCGGATCACGTAAATCCGCTTCGCCATAGGGCTCGGCCGCGTCCCACCACTCCAGAACATGCTGATTAGACTGCCACGCCTTCAGCAGAGGGAGATCGCCCAGTGTCACTCTGCGAAACCTGTAGGCGTCGGGCGCGGTCATCTGACTATCCTAGCGGATTATCCGGGGGAAGATAAAAGCTTCTTGCGTCAATGCTCGCGCGACCTTTCCCCTGACCGGGCACCGCCGCGGAGGGTGATGCCCGATCCGGTGATCAATAGCTGGCGCTGTAGACCAGCGGCACCCAATCGTAATTCGTCTCGTCACGCCGCACATGGCCGATGCCCGGAAAGGCGTGGTGCGCGCCCGCGACCAGATATCCTCGGTCGGCAGCCTCGGCAAAGGCCGCGGCGCGGGTGATGGCGGCGGCGGGCTGGTCGATGTCGAACTCGACCGTGATCTCGGGCCGGTCGAATTGCAGCACGTCGCCATGGGCAATGTCGCCCCAGAAGACCAGCGTCTGGCCACCGCTCTCCACGACGATGGCACTATGGCCGGGCGTGTGCCCCGGTCGCAGGACCGAGCCGAAGCCGGGCAGCGGCGCCGCGTCATCGGCAAAGGTCTCGAACTGTCACGCATCGACATAGGGGTCGATGTTCGCCTGCGTGATCTGCGGCCCGAGCGCGGCATCCGCCTGCGCCTCGGCGCTCGCCTGCAGCCAGGACTGCGCCTCGCGCGTGTTGACATGCAGAACGGCGTTCTCATAGACGCGGCGGCCCTCGGTCGTCAGCCCTCCGGAGTGATCGGCATGGATATGGGTCAGGATTACGTCGTCGATCTGATCCGCGCGATAGCCCGCGGCCTCGATATTCCTGACCAGCCTGCCAGGGGTGGGGCCCATTAGCGCGTCCGTGCCCGAATGCTGCTTCAACCCGGTGCTGCTGCCGCTGACAGGTTTGGTCAGCCGCGACGTCTATCTGTCGGCACAGCATGCCGTGATCTCGCAGAACGAAACCCTGCATGGCTGCATCAAGGAGGCGCTGAAGATGGCGGGCGTGGATCTTGACGTGGTGATGGCCGCCCCCGGCTTCATGCATCTTCTGGCCGCCGCACAGGCCAGCCCGGTCGTGGCGACCGTGCCCCGGCGCATCGCCGAGCGCTACGGCCCGCTTCTCGGGCTGGAGGTCAGTCCGCTGCCCTTCGCGCTGTCGCTGCCCCCGGTCAACATGGTCTGGGCCGCCCACGCGGACAGCGATCCTGCCAATGCCTGGCTGCGCCAGCAGGTCCGGGCCGTCCTTGTCGACACGGCGACGTCGACCGGGATGCGGGCTGACGGGTAACGATGCCGGTCGGCAGCGCGGCGTCCATGTTGCAAAAAAGGTCCGACCGGCGCCGCTTTCTCCCCCCAACCCTCGGCACCTGAGCCGGTTGTTGCGGCCTTCTATGAAGACGACGACGAGCCCGGCTCTCGGGGGCACGGCGTTTCCTTGTCCGCCGGCTGATCTGCCGTTTCATCGCTCCGACGTGTTCTGAAACCGCGCAACAGCTCGACGCGGCGTGGGCGGAAGCTGGTTCCCCCCGGTCGCAAGGCCTCGATCCGGGCGACATGGAAAAACCGATAGTCCTGGCGCATCTGGCAAAGCCCCAAAAGCAGCAGCGCCTCGGGACTGTAGGACATGGCAAGCGGCCAGACCTCGCGTTCGGTCATCTGGTTCCTGAGATCGCGATAGCGGATCCACAGGCTGGTCTCCTCCCAGCAGGCCTGTCGCAACAGGTCCATGTCGATCGCCACTTCGGGACGCATGTCGGTCGGACGCCAGGTCCGCATCACGCTGTGCATCGCCTGCCGTGCCTGACGATCCGGCAGGGTCGCGATGATCCGCGCCACCGCATCGCGGCCGGCGCGCTCCAGAGTCGCGTCGCCAAGATGGCGCAGGCTGCCGATCGCCAGCATCAGAGCCTCGATCTCCAATCGCGAAAAGCTCTGCGGTGGCAGGACGGGGTCTTCGGTCAGCGCATATCCGACGCCTGCCGCACCGTCGATCAGGGCTCCGCCGGCCCGAAGCGTGGCAATATCGCGGTAAAGCTGCCGGCGAGAGATCTCGGTCTCCTCAGCCAGCCGTGCGGCAGTCACCGGGGCGGGCAGCCGTCGCAGCACCGTCATGAGGCGCATCAGCCTGTCCTGGCGTGCCATCTTGATGCTGCCTCGTTCTGTCAGGAGGCCAAAGCTATAACAGGCGTAGTGAAACCGGAAGGATATCCGACATGCCCGTTCTCTATCATGCCCCCCAATCGCGATCCGACACGATCGCCACCCTCGTCCGGATGCTGAAGGCCGACATCGACATTCGCGAGGTCACCATCCCACGACAGGACGGTTCCGGCCAGCCTGATCCCAACAATCCGCATCCCGAGAAGAAAGTCCCCTATCTTGTCGATGGCGCCGAGACGCTGCGCGAGCGCGGGGCGATCATCGTGTATCTGACCGATGCCTATCCAGACGCCAAGCTCGGCCCTTTGCCCGGCGAAGTGGGACGCGGCGCCTATCTGTCGTGGCTGTTCTACTATCAGGGCGTGATGGAGCCCCTGACCATCCTGCACTGGGCGCAATTGAGCCACCCCGCAATCACCGCCTCGCTGCGCGACATCGACGCGATGACGACCCGATTGACCGAGGCGCTTGAACCGGGGCCGTATCTGCTGGGGGACCGGTTCACGGCGGCGGACATGCTGTGCAGTTCGCCGTTTCACTGGTTTCCGGACCTCATGCCCGAGGTGTCGGCGATCCGGGATTGGGTCGCCCGATGTGCGGAACGCATGCAACGGCGATGAAAATGCAAAGGCCCTGGCAACTCAGCCGGGGCCGCGCAACTGAAAATTCAGGATGTCTGCAGTGACCATGACCCGGAGATCTCGCCCTGCTGAACTGATCTCACATTGACCCGCGACAGGCCCGGGTTGAATGTCCCGAGCAGCGCAAAATTAACGACCCAGTCCATCATGCCTCAAACCGTTCGCTATCTGACCCACCCCGCAGGTTCTGATCAAGCCGCTGAAGGACGTCCGGTGCTGGTCGCTGAGCCCGGCAGGCCGCGAATGTGTGCGGCCTTGGCCACGCGGCTCGGAGCCCTTTCTGGGACACGCAGGGTCGTCAGCAGCGATGAGACCAAGGCGATCGAAACCGCCTCGCCTCTGGCCCGGGCCTTGGGCGTGACACTGGAGATCCGGCCCAAGATGCATGAGAATGATCGCAGCGCGACGGGTTTCCTGCCCCCAAGCGAATTCGAGACGGTGGCCGATCAGTTCTTTGCCGAACCCACGAAAAGCGTGCGCGGGTGGGAGACGGCGGAGGATGCGCAACGTCGCATCGTGACCGAGGTCGAAGCGTGTCTTGCAGGTCCGCAAGAGGGCGACGTTCTTGTTGTCGGCCATGGCGGTGTCGGCACCCTGCTGTTCTGCGCCTTATCGGGCAGCGGGATCGATCGATGCTTCGATCAGGGGCCCGGAGGTGGCGGCTGCTGGTTCGCGTTCGACGCCCAAGACCGGATGCCGCGACGAGGGTGGCAACCGATGGAAGCGCTGATGATAGACGCGTAGGGCCTTCCGTAGCGGGCCAAATCGCAGCATCATCCCACTAGGGCTTTCTGGAAAGATAAGGTCAACAACGCAGGCGGCCCTTTGCGGTCGGTCGTAATTCATGCGGTGCTGCGATGCAGCTTTCCCAAACCGGACGTTGGCGCGAGATTCAGTGAGATCAGTCTGCCGGCATATTGTTTGCGGAAAGGCGGTGCAGCTCGCTGCGCGGAGCATTGCAGCCAATCCCGAATGCCAAAAGCAACGACAAGGACGACATTCGAAAGCTTGCGTGGCATATGATTAATCCGGCCCGCAGGGAAATGCGGTAATGACGTCTCACTCGCCGATCTACTGCTTGCCGGTTGTAGTAAAGTGTCCTTATGTGATGAGAGCGAGGGTTTCGTCTGAATACCCACATTCAGGCAACCTGACGGCTTACGTCAGCCGCTCGCGAACCGGTAACCAACGCCGGCTTCGGTAAAGATGAACTTCGGGTTTCCGGCATCATCGCCAATCTTGGCCCTGAGTTGGCGGATAAAGACACGCAGATACTGACTGTCTTCCAGATGAGCAGGGCCCCAGACCTGTTCTAACGCCATCCCTTGCGTGACCAGCCGACCGGCATTCGATGCCAGAAGCCAGAGCAGGTCGAATTCCTTGCGGGTTAGGTGGATGGCCGATCCCGCCTTCAAGACGCTGCGGGTCGCGGCGTCGATGGTCAGATCGGCGACATGAAGCACGGCGCCCTGCGGCGTGGCCGTCGCCCGATCGCGCAGAAGTCCGCGCAGGCGTGCAAGCAATTCACCGATGCTGAATGGCTTTGTCATGTAATCCTGCGCGCCCGCATCCAGAAGCGCGACCTTGTCACCCTCGGACGCGCGGACAGACAGGACCAGAACCGGGACCTGGCTCCAGTCGCGTAGGCGGGCAAGAACCTCGAACCCGTCAATGTCGGGCAACCCCAGGTCCAGGATCACCGCTTCCGGGGTGATCATAACGGCGGCTTCGATGCCTGCCCGGCCCGAGGCCGCCTCGGTGACGTGATGGCCCTCGGCCTCCAGCGCCACGCGCAGGAAACGGCGGATCGGTGCCTCGTCGTCGATGATCAGGATGCGGGCGGGTAGGGTCATGCAGGAGTGTCCTTTGCAGACAGGGGCAGAGTCAGGGTCATGCGTGTGCCGCGGCCTTCAGCCTTTGCCGCATGTGCTGAAATCCGCCCGCCATGAGCCTCGACAATGCCCCGTGCGATGGCAAGACCGAGACCGGTGCCGGCTCGCTGACTATCGCCTTCGCCGACGCGATAAAACATGTCGAAAACTTTCTCGCGCGCGTCAGCTGGTATGCCGGGGCCATCATCGATGACCGAAAGCTTGGCCGATCCGTCCTCGGCATGTGCTGTCACATGAATCGAACTGCCATCCGGCGCATATTTTGCTGCGTTATCCAGCAGGTTCATCACAACCTGCTCGATCAGAAGAGGATCGACCAGAACTGTGGGGATGTCGACGGGCACGGTCACTTCGATTTGGTGCCTGCTGAGTGCATTCCGCAGGCGGTGGCGCGCGCTTCCTGCAATTTCGCGCAAATCGGCGGGCACGCGCTTTGGAACCAGTGCCCCATGGCCGAGACGGGTCATGTCCAGCAAATTCTGGATGTAACGGTCCAACCGCTCGCCTTCCTCTCGGATTGTCTCGGCCATTGTCGCCCGGGCGGGGGCTGACAGCTCCAAAGTCGGATCAGCCAATGACGACGCAGCACCAATGATCGACACCAGCGGCGTGCGCAGATCGTGGCTGACCGAGGAGAGCAGCGCCGCCCGCAGGCGTTCCGCCTCGGAGGTGACCAGTGCCTGTTCCAAATCGCTTTGCAGCGCGATGCGTTCCAACGCCACACCGATTTGGTCGGTCATGGCGTCCATTAGACGGCGATCCATGGGCGCAAGGCTGCGCCCGTCCGGAAAAGCAATGCCCAAGACTGCCTGACGCTTGTTACCCTTGCCCACGGGCACGAACAGCCAACGGCTGGCAGGCAGGGTGCCCGAGCCGCGCCCGGCATCCTCGCCATGCGTCCAGGCATAATCGGCAGCAGAGGCATCACGAAGATCCAATGTATCGCGTGCTGGTTCGGCAGCCTCGATCACCGGGCGGCCCAGGGGGCCGGGTCGCATCAGCACCGTGTCGCAGCCCAAGGCAGCGCTGACATGGCTGGTGGCAGCGTCCAGCACAGCGACCGAGGAGCCCGCACCCGCCACCTGACGTGCGAAATCGTAAAGCAGGTTCGTTCGCATGGCGATGTCGCGCTGTGCCATGGCACGGTCGCGCAGGCGCGCGGCCAGGTTGCCGGTTAGCGCCGATGCGACAAGGAACAGCACCAGCGTCATGATCTGGTCTTGGCGGATCACGAAAAACGTGTTGCGCGGATCGGTGAAGAAGAAGTTGTAGGTCAGGAAGCTGAGAAAGGATGCGTAAAGCGAGGGCCACAGCCCCTGCCGGACCGCAACCACGATCACACCGGTCATGAAGATCAGCGACAGGGAGGTGACCGGAAAGATCCGGTCCGAGGCCAAGGCCAGAAGGCCCGCCGCGAGCACCGTCAGCGTCGCCTTGCCATAGGCGCGCGGATCGCGGTCGACCGACCAGACCCGGATCGGCGCGGGGCTGCGGCCCCGGTCGGGGTCCGAGACGACCGTCACCTCGAAATCCCGGCCCTGGTTTGTGACGGCGCGGGCGACGTCCTCGCGGCCGATGCGGCGCCACCACGGTCGGGGGCGCGCGCGGCCCAGCAGGATGCGGCTGACATTGCGGCGCCGCGCATAGTCCAGGATCTCATCGGCAATGGGTCCTGCCGCGTGCAGTGTGGCGACCTCGGCGCCCAACCGGTCCGCCAGACGCAGGGCTTGCGCCAGGGCATCGCGATCCGCCTCGGGCAGTCCGGACGGGGTGGCCGAGGTGACGGTCACCGCGATCCAGTCCACCCGGGCGCGATCCGCCATCCGCTTGGCGGTCCTGACCAGCGTGCGCGCGACCGGGCTTTCCGTCAGCGCGACCAGGATGCGCTCCTGCGCGGGCCATGGGCCACCAATGGCATTGGCGCGCATGTGTTCCTGCAACTGCGCGTCCACCCGGTCGGCGGCGGCGCGCATGGCCATTTCGCGCAGGGCCGTCAGGTTGCCCTTGGAGAAGAAGTTCTGAACCGCCCGCGCGATCTGATCCTGGACATAGACCTTGCCCGCGCGCAGCCGCGCGATCAGCTCTTCGGTCGGTAGATCGACCAGCTCGACCTCGTCGGCGCGGTCCAGAACGGCGTCGGGCACCGTCTCGCGCACCCGCACGCCCGAGATGCGCGCCACGCGGTCGTTCAGCGTCTCCAGATGCTGGACGTTCATGGTGGTCAGCACGTCGATCCCGGCGGCCAGAACCTCCTCGACATCCTGCCAGCGCTTGTCGTGGCGGCTGCCGGGGATGTTGCTGTGGGCCAGCTCGTCGATCAGCGCAAGCTGAGGGCGGCGTTCCAGCAGGGCCTCCAGGTCCATCTCGTGCAGGATGCGGTCGCGATAGAACTGCGCGCGCTTCGGCAGCAGGTCCAGACCCTGCAGCAGCGCCTCGGTCTCGGCGCGGCCATGCGTCTCGACCACGGCCGCCACGACATCCGCGCCATCGGCGCGCAGGCGGCGGGCGGCCTCCAGCATGGCATATGTCTTGCCCACGCCGGGGGCGGCGCCCAGAAAGATCTTCAGCCGCCCGCGCCCCTCGCGTCTAGCCTGCGCCAGCAGCGCGTCGGGTTCGGGGCGCAGATCGGTCGCCGTCATGGATCAGCCTTCGGTTGCCGGACCAGTGGTGCCTTGCGGCAAGGCCGCGTCAAGCGCCAGATTGACCAGCAGCACATTGACGCGCGGTTCCCCGAACAGGCCCAGCCAAGGGGCCTGCGTCTGCGCGTCGATCAGCGCCCGAACCTCGGCTACCGGGACACCCCGCGCCTCGGCAATCCGGCCTGCCTGCGCGGCGGCATTCTCGGGCGAAACATGCGGGTCCAGTCCGCTGGCCGAGGTGGTCACGGCATCTACGGGCACGCGATCGGTGTCGTTTTCGGCGGCATAGGCCGAGGCGCGCGCCGTCTGGTCGGCCAGCATCGGCGCGCTGGTCGGCCCCAGATTGGACGCCCCCGCCGCGGCCGCGTCGTAATCGACCGCCGAAGGGCGCGGGTGCAGATAGCCGGGCGTGGCGAAGGCCTGCCCCACCAGCGCCGAGCCGACGATCTGGTCCTCGCGCGTGATCAGGCTGGCATTGGCCTGTGCGGGCATCAGCGCCTGTCCCAGCCCGGTGATGGCCAGGGGGTAAGCCAGCCCGGTCAGCCCGACCATCAGGCCGAGGGTGACAAGAGCGGGGCGGATATGGTCGTTCATGGGGTTCCTCTTACACCAAACCCAGGGCGTTCACGGCCGCGTCGATGACCTTGATGCCCAGAAAGGGAACGATCAGGCCGCCAAGGCCATAGATCGTCAGATTGCGCCGCAGCAGCGCAGCGGCGCTTGAGGGCGCATATTTCACGCCGCGCAGCGCCAGCGGGATCAGCGCCAGGATGACCAGCGCGTTGAAGATCACCGCCGACAGGATCGCGCTGGAGGCGCTTTGCAGCCCCATCAAGTTCAGGACCGCCAGCCCGGGATAGGCCGCGATGAACAGCGCGGGCAGGATGGCGAAATACTTGGCCACGTCATTGGCGATGCTGAAGGTGGTCAGCGCGCCCCGACTGATCAGCAGCTGCTTGCCGACCAGCACGACCTCGATCAGCTTAGTCGGGTCGCTGTCCAGGTCGATCAGGTTCGCAGCCTCCTTGGCTGCCGAGGTGCCCGAGTTCATCGCGACGCCCACATCGGCCTGCGCCAGCGCGGGCGCGTCGTTGCTGCCATCCCCACACATTGCAACCAGCTGGCCCTTGGCCTGCTCACTTCGGATCAGCTCCAGCTTGGCCTCGGGCGTGGCCTCGGCCAGGAAATCGTCAACGCCGGCCTCGGCGGCGATGGCGGCGGCGGTCAGGGGGTTGTCGCCCGTGATCATCACCGTGCGGATACCCATGGCGCGCAACTCGGCGAACCGCTCGCGCACACCGGGCTTGATAATGTCCTTGAGATGCACGGCGCCCATGATGCGGTTGCCTTGCGACACCAGCAAAGGCGTGCCGCCCGACCGTGCGATCTGATCGACAGAGGCCGCAAGGCCGGCATCCATCGCGGCGCCGGTCTGGCGCAGGATCGCCTCGACCGAGCCCTTGCGCAGCTGCGTGCCATCGGTCAGGTCCGCGCCCGACAGGCGGGCTTGGGCCGAGAACGCGATGGCCTCCGCCACATCCGCCATGGCGGCATTGGCGCCGGGCAGCTTGCGCGCCAGCTCGACGATCGACTTGCCCTCGGGCGTGTCGTCGGCGCGGCTGGCGACCAGGGCCGCGCGGGCCAGTTCGGCCTCGCTGACGCCCTGCGCCGGGATCAGCGCATCGGCCATGCGGTTGCCAAAGGTGATCGTGCCGGTCTTGTCCAGCAGCAGCACGTCCACGTCGCCCGCGGCCTCGACCGCCCTGCCCGACTTGGCGACCACATTTGCGCGGGCCAGACGGTCCATGCCGGCGATGCCGATGGCCGACAGAAGCCCGCCGATGGTGGTGGGGATCAGCGTCACGAACAGCGCCGCCAGAAACACCACCGGGATCGATGTGCCGGAATAGCGGGCGAAGGGCTCCAGCGTGACCACGACCAGCAGGAAGATCAGCGTCAGACCCGCCAGCAGGATGTTCAGTGCGATCTCGTTCGGGGTCTTGGCGCGTTCGGCGCCCTCGACCAGCGCGATCATGCGGTCAAGGAAACTGCGCCCCGGCTCGGACGTGACGCGCAGCACCAGCCAGTCGGAGACGATCCGCGTGCCGCCGGTGACCGAGCTGAAATCGCCGCCGGATTCGCGGATCACCGGTGCGCTTTCGCCCGTGATGGCACTTTCATCGACCGAGGCGACGCCCTGCACCACATCCGCATCCGCCGGGATGATGTCGCCCGCGACCACCAGCAGGATCTGGCCCCGCTTCAAGGTGGCGGACGAGACCATCGTGGCGCTGTCATGAGCGCTGTCGGGGCTGGCCAGGACGCGGACCATGGTGTCCGTCTTGGTCGCGCGCAGGCTGTCGGCGCGCGCGCGGCCGCGACCCTCGGCCAGCGCCTCGGCGAAGTTCGAGATCAGGACCGCGGCCCACAGCCAGACGGCGATCTGCACGGCCGCCCCGGCGCCGGGCACGCCGGTCGCCAGATCGCGCAGGCCAAGGAGGGTGACCATCGCCGCCACCACGGCGGTGGCGAAGATCACCGGGTTCTTCAGCAGCAGTCTAGGCGCCAGCTTGGCCAGCGCCTGACGCGCCGCCGCCGGGGCCAGCGCCGTCATCGACGGCACGGGAAGGGATTGCTTGGACATGGGATTTCCTCAGAAACTTTGCCCGCCCAGCATCGACACATGCTCGGCGATGGGGCCCAGGACCAGGGCCGGAAAGAAGGTCAGCGCGCCCAGGATCAGCACGGTGAGCGTCAGCAGCACCACGAACAGCGGGCCATGCGTGGGGAAGGTGCCTGCGGTCGCCGGCGCCGGGGTCTTGACCGACAGCGCGCCCGCCACGGCCAGCATCGGGATGATGATCGCATAGCGTCCCAGCAGCATGGCGATGCCCTGCAGGGTGGTGTGGAACGGCGCCGCTGCCCCGTAGCCTGCAAAGGCCGAGCCGTTGTTGCCGGTGGCGGAACTGTAGGCATAGAGGATCTCGGACAGGCCATGCGGCCCGGCATCCTGCACCGCGCTCAGTGCCGAGGGCACCGTGGCGGCCAGCGCGCCGAAGACCAGGATGCCCACCGGCATCGACAGGAAGGCCAGCACGGCCAGCGTGACCTCGCGCCCCTCGATCTTCTTGCCCAGGTATTCGGGCGTGCGCCC
Organism: Paracoccus gahaiensis; assembly: GCF_005048225.1. Taxonomy (GTDB): domain Bacteria; phylum Pseudomonadota; class Alphaproteobacteria; order Rhodobacterales; family Rhodobacteraceae; genus Paracoccus; species Paracoccus gahaiensis. The sequence goes on along the minus strand of NZ_SUNI01000031.1, from coordinate 11,632 downwards.
GACCATCAGCCCGGCCAGGAACACCGCCAGCACGACATACAGCAGCATACCGTAGAAGCCTGCGCCGACGCCGCCGAAGATGACCTCGCCGATCTGCATGTTCAGCAGCATGACCAGGCCCGACAGCGGCATGAAGCTGTCATGCATCGCATTGACCGAGCCGTTCGAGGCTGCCGTGGTCGACTGCGCCCAGAGCGCGGAGAGCGTGGCGCCAAAGCGGACTTCCTTGCCCTCCATGTTCGGGCCGGTGATGCCGGTGGCCTCGGTCAGCAGCGGATTGCCCGCCTGTTCGGGGGCATTGATCAGCAGCAGGCCCGCGACGAACAGCACGCCCATGGCGGCAAAGATAGCCCAGCCCTGACGGCGATCGCCCACCATGCGGCCGAACAGGAAACAGAACGCGACCGGGATCAGCAGGATATAGACCGACTGGATCATGTTCGACAGGATCGTCGGGTTCTCCAGCGGATGGGCCGAGTTCACGCCGAAGAAGCCGCCGCCATTGGTGCCCAGCTGCTTGATGGCGATCTGGCTGGCAGCGGGGCCTTGGGCGATGACCTGCTGCGCGCCCTCCAGCGTGGTGGCGCGCACATAGGCGCCAAGCGATTGCGGCACGCCCTGCCAGATCAGCACCACAGCGGCGAGGATCGACAGCGGCAGCAGCACGTAAAGCACCGACCGGGTCAGATCGACCCAGAAGTTGCCCAGCTTGCCGGTGCCGGTCGCGACAAAGCCGCGGATCACAGCCACAGCCACGGCCATGCCGGTGGCGGCCGAGACAAAGTTCTGCACGGTCAGCCCGACCATCTGCGCCAGATAGGACAGCTGCACCTCGCCGGAATAGGCCTGCCAGTTGGTATTGGTGACAAAGCTGACCGCCGTGTTGAACGCCAGATCCGCCGATATCGGGCCGATCCCCTCGGGGTTGCCCGGCAGCATCCCTTGCATCCGCAGGACGGCGTAGAGGAACAGGAAGCCGGCAAGGTTGAAGACCAGAACGGCCATCGCATAGCCCGTCCAGCCCTGGACCCGCTCCGGGCCGGTGCCGGCGGCGGACAGGAAGGCCCGCTCCACAGGCGCGATGACAGGGGTTGTCCAAACGCGCTGACCAGAAAAAACGCGGTGCATGTAACCTGCCAGCATCCAGGCAAGTCCCACCGTCACCGCAGCATAGAGAGCAAAAACCAGATAATCAGATGGCATCTGAGCCCCCCGATCAGAAACGGTCAGGGCGCATAAGCGCCGTGACCAGATAGCCGAAAAGCCCTGCCGCTACGGCAAGGCCGATGATCAGATCGAACATCTAGGCCCCCGTCACATGCGGGCCAGCGCGTGGATCCCGGCCATGAAGGCCAGAAAGCCACCCGCGCCAAGCGTCAGGTAGATGATGTCGGACATGGGAAACCCCGTAATGATTGTTGTTGTCCGACATTCCTCCAAGGCCGCGTAAGGATGCTATGCAGCATCCGGGCTACACGCGTAAAGGACGCGTAAAGATCAAAAGGAGCACAAACCGCGCTGCGGTGTCGAACGGTAGGAATAGGCCGCGTAGTCTTGTTGCGCCTGCGTTCCATGCAAGAGCGGCGAATGTGTCTGATGGGCTTTTTACGTCGATCTACGTCGCCCGTGGCGGAAACAGCTTCTTCGGGAACGATCCACACACAAGCGGCGAGCTCGGATATCCAAGGCCGCTACGCCGCCCATTATTCATGGGTCCTGATTGATTGTCGTGTTACAATCCGGCGTCGGCAGGGCCGAGGACGTGGTGGGTTCGGAGGACGGGAGAGACACCATGTCCATCGTAACCCTGCCAGCCCTTAGTTTCGTTCGCGCGCCGTGGAACAAGGGGCGCATCGTCGGCCAGAAGCGCCCACTGTTGCCGAAGCATGTCTGGTCCATCCGTGTTCGGCTGGAAATGGCGGAAAACACGCGTGATCTCGCGCTGTTCAACATGGCCATCGATAGCAAGCTCCGGGGCTGCGATCTCGTCTGCTTGAAAGTGAACGACGTCTATGCTGCGGGCCGCGTCAAAGATCGTGCCGCGGTCACGCAAAGCAAGACCCGCAAACCTGTCCGCTTCGAGATCACCGAGACTACGCGCCTGTCCCTGGAGCGATGGATCAAGGATCCGGAAATGATCGGCTGCGAGTATCTCTGGCCAAGTCGGGTCCACTCCAACCCCCACCTGTCCACCCGTCAATACGCACGCATTATGCGCGAATGGGTGCTATCCATCGAGCTTGAACCCAGTGCATACGGGACGCATTCGATGCGGCGCACGAAGGTCGCCCAGATCTACAAGAAGACAGGCAACCTTCGCGCCGTCCAATTGCTCTTGGGGCATACCAAGATGGACAGCACGGTAAGATATCTAGGTGTCGATCTGGATGATGCGCTGTCCCTGTCGGAGGGTATCGACCTTTGAACGCTGCTTGGTCGGCTGAGGTCGGCCAAGCCTTCAGCCAAGAACTTCGTGTAGCCGCAGACAAGCAGATCGCAACCTTCGCGCTACGCTGGAGCAATGTGGACGCATTCGCCGGATCAGACTTCATTGCCGGCCTGACTTGGCCAGCAGAGGGCGCGGCACCGCTGCGTTGTAGCGACGCCGGACCGGGCGCCCAGACCTGCCGCCGCCATATTGTCCAGACAATGTCTGTCGTGCGGGACGAAGCATCATCAATCCCGAGCCTGACAAATCGGTGGAAGATGAAGCCATACCGCAGCTGCACCATGCGGGCATACCCTATCGAAGATAGCGGTCTGGTCTGTCACATCGGAGAGCTTGCAAGCAGCAGGTGCCGGACCGCCTGTGGCAGACTAAAGGCCTGATCGGGAGCGGCCGATGAAGACGAGCCTCAATAAGTCATGGCCGCAGCATTGAGAAGGCCCACCGACAGACTTGCTGCCGCGAGGTGCATCGCGGCTGCGGTCTCACCCTGCTCGATCCGGGTCACAATATCGCGGTGGAACAGGCGAAAGACCAGAAAGCAGAGGATCTGCAGGACGCCGGCCACCACGCCCCAGACCACGACATCGAGAAGGCTGATGGAGTTCTGGACCGCCGAGGCGATCGGCAGCACGAAGCCAATCATGGCGCCGCCGTAGGAAATCGACGCGGCAGGATTGTTGGCGCGGATCAGCGCGTGCTCGTCATGGGGCGTCACCATCGCGTAGATCTTCATAAAAGCCAGGAACAGGCCTATCGCGACCCCCATGTAAAGAAGGAAGGCTGGGAGACCTGAGACGGAGGCGAGGAGAGCATTGTCCATGTTCGACAGTCCTTTGCGATGATACCATAAGCATAGAGCATCGGCCTTCCAGCCAGAACCTCGTCTTTCATCGATCTGCCGAGAGGCAAGGCAAGCCGGAGATGTCGCGTTCAGGGATCTGCGCGCGGTCGGAGGCTTCGACCGGAGCAATCGGCCGTTCTCGTCGACACAAGGCTCAGCTGTCCTTGTGTCGCTTTAACGTCCGCTTTGGTCTGATGCCGCGGACGCCACGCAGCGCCGCCGCGAGTCTGCTTTCCGCCCCTTTCGACGGTCAGACTTGCTTCGGCGCGGCCGGCCCAAAGCAGTCGTTCAGCCCATATCAGTTGCTGCGACGCAGCTTCCCCAAACCGGAGGCCCCTGGTTTCTGCAGCCTTCTCGGCTGAACAGCTCGCTATTTTCCAACTAATGAAACGATCGCCTCCACGATTTCTGCCGTCGGCGGCGCGATGCCAACTCTGAGATGCCGTTCATCCCGTCCCGGCTCTTCCAGCGTCGCAACCTGGCTGTCAAAAAGGGCGATCGGCATGAAGTGGCCATTGCGGTGGCGCATTCGCTCGATCAGGATCTCTCGCGTGCCGTGCAGGTAGATGAACAGCACATCTCCCGGCGCAACCTCACGCAACAGGTCGCGGTAACGGCGGCGAAGGGCCGAGCACGCCATAACGGTGCCGGGTCGAAGCTCAGCGCCAACCGCGCGCAACCACGGCTTACGATCGAAATCCGTCAAGGGCTCTCCATGGACCATTTTTGCGATGTTGGCCGGTGGGTGCAGTTCGTCACCATCGCGAAAGTCCAGACCCAGCCGCGCGGCGAGCACTTGACCAACCGTGCTTTTGCCACAGCCTGAGACGCCCATTACGACATAGGCGACGCCTGTCATGTCAGCAGCCATACCGGCCACAGGACGATTTGCGGTAGTGCGGCGACGATCACCAGCACGATGATGTTGATGACGTAGAACGGCAGCGCTGCGCGGACCAGCGCCTGCATCGGCAGGCGGGCGACGTAGGCAGTCGCAAACAAGCAAGTTCCCACGGGCGGCGAGGCGAGACCCACGGCGAGCGCCGCGCTCATGAACACGAGGAAATGCATCGGATCGACGCCAGCCTGCACGGCTGCGGGCAACAAAACCGGGATCAACATCAGCGCGGCGGCGACGATGTCCATCAGCATCCCGACGATCAGGAAGACGATGCCCATCAGGATCAGCACCATGAAGCCCGAGGCGTCGAAGAAGGCCAGAAGAGAGGACGCCTTCCGCGGCAGCTGATCGATGGTGAAGATATAGGTCGCAGCGCTGGCGACCATCAGGATCAGCAGAACTGCTCCGGCGGTCCGCCCCGCCCCAATCGCCAGCTCCAGCATGTCGCGCCAGCCGATCTCACGATGGATTAGCCCCGCGATCAGCAGCGTATAGAGGACGGCAAGACCCGCCGCCTCGGTCGGCGTGACGATGCCCGAGAACATGCCCGTCAGGATGATGATCGGCGCTCCAACCGAGGGCGCGGCGCGCAGCAGCGCCCGGACTGCCTGTCGCCCGTCCCAGGCCATCCGCGCACCATAGCCATTCCGACGAGAGATCCAGTAGTTGTAAAGCGCCAGCGCCACCGCCAGAAGGATGCCCGGACCAAGGCCGCCGGCCAGCGCGCCCCCGACCGAAAGCCCCGCAGCCGAGGCCGCGATGATGATCAGGATCGAGGGTGGCACCAATGTCGCGAGCGTGGCGGTGATCAGCGTCAGCGCGGCTGAATAGTCCAGCGGATAGCCGCGAGAGGTCATTGAGCGGATCGTGATCGGCCCGAGGCTTGCGATATCGGCCACTGATGATCCCGAGATGCCGCCGAAGACGAAGGACGAGGCGATGTTGACCTGTCCGAGCCCGCCGCGGAAGCGGCCGATCAGGGATTGCGCAGCGTCGAATATTCGCTCGGACAGACCGCCGCGTTCCATGATCAGGCCAGCCATGATGAACAGCGGCACGGCGATCAGCAGGAACGAGTTAATAGACGTGGCCATGCGCTGCGTGATCATGCTGATTGGCAGCTCGAACCACCACAGGACCGACAGCGTTCCGAGGCCGAGCGCCACCGACAGGGGCACGCCAAGGATGGCAAGGGTGAAGAAGACGGCAAGAAGCGTGAGGCTCATGGCGCGGACTCCGTCGGGGGTGGGGACAAGGGGCGCAGGCTGTCCAGCAACGCCCCAAGGATCGCAAGGCCCGAGCCCAAGACCAGCGGCAACGTCGCCCACCACATGCCGACCTGCAGGATCGGGGATTGCTCACCGAAGCGGATCTGCTGGTTCAGAAGCGACCAGCCGTGCCAGCCGACAACCGTGAACAACGTGACGCAGGCCAGAACCTGAGCAATGCGCATGATCAGCAGCAATAGGCGTGGCGCGGTCTCGGGGATCAGCTGCAGCGATGGGTGCGCCCCGGTGCGGAACGAGGCTGCAAGCCCCATCCAGATCGTCCATATGAACAAGAAACGCGACAACTCTTCGGTCCAAGGCACCGAGATGCTAGCTAGGCGCGAGCCGACCTGCAAAGAGATCAGCGCTACCATTCCCAACACCGCGAGCAGGATCACGACATCCACGGCGCGCCATATCAGTCTGTCCAGTCCAGTCATCCCATCCCTCCCCCTGATGCTCCCGCCGCACAAGGTGCGGCGGGCAAAATGCTGTTACTGCTGGACGAACTCTAGACTTCTTGTCATGAACTCGGCGCCGATCTGCTCTTCGAACTGAGGATAGATGCCACGTGCGATCTCCTGCACGCGGGCCAACTCGCCCTCGGCGAATTCGTTGACCTGCATCCCCTGCTCTTGCAGTTGGGCGATGATGTCCTGTTCGGCCGCGATCTCTTCGGCGTCATGTTCGGCAATCATCTCGCCGGCTGCTTCCTGAACGGCGGCTCGGTCGTCCTCGGGGATGCGTTGCCAAGCGCTGTCAGACAAGGCCAACAGAAAGCTGTCAGCGACATGCCGGGTCATGTTCAGGTGCCCCTGCACCTCGGAGAAGCGATTGTTCAGCGGCACCTCGACCGGGTTTTCCTGCCCGTCGATGGCGCGCAGTTGCAGCGCCGAATAGACTTCCGAAAAGGCCATCGGCGTCGGGTTCGCGCCGAGCGCCTCAAACAGCGCGACGAACAGCGTGTTGTTCGGCGTGCGCAGGGTCAGGCCGCTGAAGTCCTCGGCCGTGGTGATCGGGGTCTCGCGCGTGGTCACGTTGCGGAACGTCCGTAGGAAGAAGCCAAGGCCGTGGATGCTGAGCCGGTCCAGAGAGCCTTTCAGCTCGTCGCCGGGTTCACCGCCCAAATAAGCCTGAAGCTGGTCGTAATCCTCGAAAAGATAGGGCAGCGAGATGGCGTTCATCCGCGGCTCGAACGAGGCATAGACTGAACTGGCCAGGATCAGGCCGTCCAGCGCACCCGAGCCAAGCTGGTTGATCGCGGCGTTCTGATCGCCCCCGAACAGGACGCCATCCGGAAAGACCTCGATCGTGACCTCGCCCTCGGTCTTCTCGGCGACCAGTTCGGAAAACCGCGTCGCCGCGCGCCCGACCGAGCTGGTGGCGGGGTCCGGCACTGCAAGCCGGAGTGAAACCTCGGCCAAAGCTGCCCCCGGCAGCGTCGTCAAGGCGGTGCCAATCAGGGCCATCGCGGCCAGGCTGCGCGTCAGGGCGCGGCGGGTTGTGGTGAAAGTCATGTCGTCTCCTCCCCAGGTATTGCGGGCGAATGCCCTTGTCAGTCCGTCAGTCCATTGCGCCGCCGCAGTTCCAGCAGCAGCGCCGCGTGGTCCAAGTCGCCCCCTCCATGAGCTATGAGGTCCGTGAAAAGCTGATGCGCCAGGTTCAGGACCGGCAATTCAAGGCCCAGGCCTATGGCCACCTGCCGCGCGGCTGTGGTGTCCTTCAGTTGGTAGCGCGCAGGCCCGCCGGGCACGAAGTTGCGCTCGATCATGCGCTGGCCGTGCAGTTCCATGATGCGCGACGCCGCAAAGCCGCCCATCAGCGCCTCGCGGACACGAGCCGGATCGGCTCCACCCGCCTCGGCTAGGATCATGGCCTCGGCCACGGTGGCGATGGTGCTGGCGACGGTGATCTGGTTGATCAGCTTGGTCAGGGCGCCGGTGCCGGGTGGGCCGATATGGACGACCCGGCCCAAGGGCTCCAGCAGGGGCTGGGCGGCTTCGATGTCCGCGGCCATCCCTCCTGCCATGATCGACAGCGTGCCGGCCTCGGCTGCGGGCGTGCCGCCTGATACGGGCGCATCGATCCAGCGCAGGCCCATTCCCGTGGCGATGGTCGCAAATTCCAGTGCCTCGGGATGGCTGATCGAAGACATCACGATCAGCAGCGCCCCTGGTTTCAGCTGTGCGGCGGTGCCTTGTTTGAACAGCACATCCCGGCAGGCGGGACCGTCTGACAGCATCACGATGCAGGCCACCGCGCCATCCGCCGCGTTGATGGGCGTCGCGGCCACCCAAGCGCCCGTGGCCTGCGCCTTGTCCGTGCTGCGGTTCCAAGCGCGGACCTCCGCGCCCGACGCCACGAGATTACGGCACATCGGCGCGCCCATCAGTCCGGTCCCGAGGAACGCGACCGTCATGATGCGACCCGCTTGAGAAACTGGACCGGCCCCTCGGTACAAAGATGCAGGCTGTCGCGAAAGGCCGCGAGATGCGGCGTCTCAAGATGCCGGTCGAACGCGGCGCGGTCGGTATAGACCTCGTAAAAGATGACCCGCACTGGCGAACTGGTGCGGTCCACCGCGATGTCGAACTGCAGGCAGTCGGGCTCATCCGCCAGCGAGGCGAACGCATCAGCCTGTGCAGCAGTCAGGAAGGCATCCAAATTGCCTTCCCCGACCTCGAAGGATGGCAGCACCACATAGCTCATGCCGCGCGGACCTGCTCGGGCGCCATCGTGCGCTGCTGTTCCTGGCGGACCTCGACCACGTCCAGATCATCGACCATGTCGACATCGTCGAAGGTCACAATCTGGTCCTGCGGCACATCCCGCTTCAGCTTGACCTTGTGTGCCAGCCCAATGGGCAGCGCATTGATCCGCGTCGACAGCGTCGCCGGAACCGCCTTGGCCCAGGTCGCAAAGCCACCCTCGCCATCCAGCCAGTCGCCAGCCTTCAGGTTGCTCTTTGCCGTCGCCACGGCGTCGCCGCGGAACTCGACCGCCGTGCCCGTGGGCTCGCCGCGCAGGCAGGCCGAGAGGACCGAGACGGACGTTTCCAGCCCGATCAGATGGAAGGGCCGCCACATCGAGCCATACCAGCCGCTGTCATCCGTCAGCAGGCCGTATTGCGCAAAGCACTGGCGCGTGTATTCGTCGGGGGCCCGGAAGGTCACGAACATGCCGTATTGGATGTTGTTCATCACCACGCGCCCATCCGGCTCCCGGCTGGCTGCAATGTCCGTCAGACCCGCGCGCGGCAGCCTGCCGCCATCAGCTTCCGGTTTGAAAACCTGTGCAAGATCCTGCAACCCCGCCGGATAGAAAGCCAGACCGTCATCGGGGCAATCCAATCCCGTCCCGTTAGCGACTGCCGCCATCTCGATCGCGGCCTTGGTGCCGTCGGTGAACGAGTTATACATCTTAGGATTGAAATCACCCGCGGCCACGAATTCATCCGACCAGCCGAAATAGCTCCAGACCGTGTCCGGGGTGGAGTAGCGATAGGGCGGGCGGAAATTCATTCCCTTGCCGGCCGACACCAGCTCGAAACCCGACGAGCGGACCCAGTCCACCAACTCGCAGCAGAATGCCGGCTGATCGCCATAGGCCATGGAATAGACGACGCCTTTCTGGCGCGCACGCTGTGCGAGGATCGGGCCGCACATCACGTCGGCCTCGACGTTGACCATCACGATATGCTTGCCCGCGTCGATCGCCATGATGGCGTGGCGCACTCCGGCAAGCGGATGGCCGGTCGCTTCGATGATGCACTCGATCCCGTCGAAGGCGCACAGTGCCGCTGCGTTGTCGGTGACGAAGGTCCGCCCGCTGTCCATCGCGTCGCCGAAGGAGGTCGCGGCGTATTCTTCACCCTCCCAGCCCGTTCGGGCCAGCGACCCGCGCACCTTGCCCACGTCCAGATCCGCCACGGCGACGATGTGATAGCCGGGAATCTTGCGCGCCTGCGCCAGCACCATCGAGCCGAATTTCCCCGCCCCGATCAGACCGACCCGGATCGGGCGGCCGGCTTCGTGGCGCTTCGCAAGCATGGATGAAAGGCTCATGTCGGATCGTCCTCTGTCGGCGCTTTTGCGCATATGGCTGGACGGGGGACGGGCAGCGGGCCGGGCATGGCCCCATGCGCCATGCGCCGGGTCCCTGCGATCGATCCTTGGGCTCCTCCCCCATTGCAGCCATGTTAGGACGGACGCGGGCAAAAAGAGAGATTACTCTTTCTTTTTGTCATTTAAGATATTCTAAGCTGTTGGCTGGACTGGTCTGTCTCCACTCGGCTGCCTCCTCTCGCAGCCATTCGATCAGGCGTGTCACGCGGTGACGCTGCAGATTGGAACGCGGACAAACCAGCCATTGCGTTGCCACCTGCAACAGCGGCGTCTGCGCGACCGGCACGACCAGCCGCCCCGCTATCAGTTCCGCTTCGATCATCAACTCGCTTTCCAGCGCAACGCCATGGCCCAGACATGCCGCATCGATCGCCATATGCGAGCGGTCAAAGGACAGCCGTGCCTCGGCGACCGCCCCCAACTCCTGCGCCTCGGCCCAGGCCTGCCACTGAACCTGCGCCTTGACCGATCGGATGCGCGGCAGGCGCAGCAGGTCGGCCGCCGACAGTGACGCCGCGCCGGCCACGTCCGGCGCGCAGACGGGCACAAAGCGTTCCTCGGTCAGCGGTTCGGTATAAAGGCCCGGCCATCCACCCAGTCCGTGCCGGATCTCCAGGTCCACATTGTCGCGGGCGAAGTCCACCGGCTCGTTGGTGCCATCAATCCGCAGGTTCGTGTCCGGCATCCTTTCCATGAAGCGCGTCAGCCGTGGGAGTAGCCATTTGGAGGAAATCGTGGGCGTCGCGCGGATGATCAGCGTCGCCTGCTGCTGACGCCCCTGCATTGCGTCGGTCGCCCGCATGATCCCCTCGACCTTGTCCGAGATCATCTCGAAATACCGCTCGCCGGCCTCGGTCAGCCCGACATTGCGCCCGCGTCGCGTGATGAGTGTCGTGCCGATCTGTTCCTCCAGCGCCTTGAGTTGCTGGCTGACCGCTGAAGGCGTCACGTTCAGCTGCGCCGCCGCCCCTACGATCGAGTTGAGCCGCGCGACATGGTAGAAGACGGCTATGGCGCGAAATGGTTGCATGAAGGCCTGTGGTGAAACGCTGATCAAACCGATTGTGGACCTTTGGTCAGGGCTGTCCAGTGGGCGATCATTGCGCCTCCACGTGGCAACGCGGAGGATTACGATCTCTTTAGCCGAACTGCGCGAAATAAAGGGTAGGGTTGGTCGAGCCTCGTTGCCTGTTCGCTGCGGCCTTGGGCACCGGGCAGCACCGCAATACCTTCGCACCTATTGAGCCACTGGGTCGGAGCACAGACGGCCGAGGCTGTTTAAAAACTCGACCAAGCGCGGGTGACCCCGGAACGACGTTCTCACGCAGGCGCGGCGGCGAGATTTTCTTTTGATTCTGGCCGCCGCAGACGGATTCAATAGTAAAATATTCTCCGCAGATTACCGAATTTGGAGTTTTCACACACCCTCGGCCCTTAGCTGCCGGAAACACTGTCCGAGCACTGCGCGGCGGCGTTCTCGAAGCGGTCATTCGGCGTGTTGCGCTGAAATTCTGCAAGCGAAGGGTCAATGCTTGAAACAAAGCTGCCGGTCGCACGTACACTATTGTGCTACCTTCTGTTTCGTCGGGATTTCCTATGAGTAATTTATCTGCCCAAGTCTACTTCGACGCTTCTGCAGCTTTGCAGCGAAGCAGTTCTTCGCAACGCAAATGAGATGCTCGCTAAAGCCTCGCTTTTGCGTGACCATGACTACATGGCACGAGCCTATTTCTTTGGGGTGGCATGGCTGAGGGAGCGGGCAAAGCTGTCCGCCGTCGAGCGATTTGGAACAGACGGGCTGATTTTGGAGCGGAAAGTTCGGTTTCATCTGACTCAGGTTATGCTGTCCGACGCTGATGGCGGTGACCTGCCCCCCGGAACGTCCCTCGGTTTGATGTAGAGTTTGCTTCATCACGAAGGAGCATACGATATGAGGAAAAGCCGCTTCACCGAGGCGCAGATCATTGGGATGATCAAGGAGCAGGAAGCCGGGATGGCGACGGCGGAGGTCTGTCGCCGTCACGGTCTCAGCCCGGCCACGTTCTACAA
>NZ_SUNI01000030.1 GCF_005048225.1 Paracoccus gahaiensis | reverse complement strand
GGGGGCAGGCGTGGGCACGGGGGCCGGGGTCGCCGCCGGCGCAGGGGTCGCCGCCGGCGCAGGGGCCGGAGCGGGCGTCGTCGTGGTCGCCGCCTGCGCAGGGGCGGCAGTCGTGGCAGTCGTGGCAGTCGTGCCAGTCGTGGGGGCGGCGGCGGCGGGGGCCGTGGCCCCGGGTGCGGCGCTGCCCAGCAGGCGCTGCTGCACCGGCTGAAGGGTCTGGGTCATCTCGGGAAAGCGCGCCAGGGCCTGGGCGAACAGCCCCTGCATCTCTTCGATCGAGGCGACGGCGCTGGCCTTTTCCAGCGTCGCCACGATGTCGGCCGGGGTCACGCAGGCGCCCAGCACCGCGCGATAGGTGCCAAGCGCGTCCGGGGCCAGCCCCGCGGCCTGCTGCGCCTCGGCGATGCGCCAGGCATTGTTGATCCGGTCGCAGCGCAGAAGGCCCGGCCGCTCGCCCGCCAGCGACAGGGCGCGGTCCAGATTGCCCTCGGTCAGGGCCGCATCCAGCAGGGTCTGGCCCTCGTTCGTCTGCAGCAGGGACAGCATGTCCTCGGGGGGCTGCCAGTCAGGAAAGGCGATCCGCGTCTGGTCGATCGTCGCGCGGGCCTCGTCGAACTGGCCCGCGCCGATCTGCCGGAAGATGGTGTCGATCTCGGCGCTCGGGCCGCTTTCAGTCAGGCGCGACAGATCCTCGGGCGGCTGCCAGTTCGGATACCTGACCTGCAGCCGCTGCAGTTCCGATCGGATCGAGGCCTGGTCCTGCTGCTGGTAATAGAAGGTCAGCGCCAGCAGTTCCTCGGGATCGGGGGCATCCTGGGTCTGGGCCTGCGCCATCCCGGCGGCAAGGGCGAAGAGGGCGGCAAGGACGGCGTTGCGGGTCATAGGGGAACACACCTCGGATAGGTCGTGATCTGCACGACAAGCGACATCAGATGCAGGGTCGCGGGATAATAGGGCTGGTCAACGTCAAAGCGGGGCATCAGCGAGCCGGTGCCGCCGCGCGAGGCACATTCGGCCAGACGCGCCACGGCGGCATAGCCGGGATGCGGGCTGCGCTCGCTGACCTCGCCGGTGCGGGGGTCGATCCGGGTGGGCGTGCCCTGCCCCGCCATGGCCGCGTCATCCTCGGCGGTCGCGGCGACATGGGCGCGCACGGCCTGCCCCTGCGCCTGCCCCGACCACAAGGCGAAGAGCGGCACCCGCACCGCCTCGTAGCCCGAGAGGCCCGAGAATTCCGGCGGTGCGGGCTGCACGCCCGCGGCATCGATCATCACCCAGTCCGGGACCGGCCCGTCCTGCGCCAGCGCGTCGATCAGCGCCGCCCCGTCGCGCCCGGCCTGCGCCAGACGCGGCGTGCCCGCCGCCTCGGCCAGCTCGGTCATCGCCAGCGGCATGTAATAGGACGGGTTCACCACCACGCCCGTCTCGCGCAGAAAGCCCATCGCGGCGGGCAGCAGCAGGATCTGCCCGCTGCCATCGGGATGGTCGGCCAGGCACAGCCGCGCCAGATCCTGCGCGATGGCCACGGCGCGGGGGCGGAACTCGGCGCTGGCGCCCTGCGCCTCGGCCAGGATCAGGCCCCAGGCATAGAAGAGGTCGCCGTCGCTGGCATTGTTGCGGTCGGTGACCTGCGGCGTCGCGTCCTGGCGCCAGCGCCAAGCCAGAAGCGCGTCCTCGCGCACCGCCAGATGCCGCTCGGTCCAGGTCACGATGGCCTGGCAGGCCGGCAGGTCCCCGAAGGTCGCGGCCAGCACCAGCCCATAGCCCTGCCCCTCGGAATGGCTGGCGCCGCTCTGGAACCCATCGACGATCCGACCGTCGGGCGTCAGGCACAGGGCCTTCCACGCCTCCCAGGCCGGGCGCAGGGGATGGGCCGGGTCGGTCAGGGTCCGCACCCCGTCCTGCGCCAGCGCCGGGCCCCCGGCGGCCACCGCCGCCATCATCAGCGACAGACATGCCCGTCGGTTCATGGTCGATCCTTCCATTCGCGCGTGGCGAGGATGTAGATCAGCGCCGGAAGCGCCGAGAGCAGCGCCAGCCCCAGAAGGGCCAGCGTGAAGAGCAGCGGCGACCACGAGGCATAATTGCCCAGGATCGCGCGCAGGTCGGCGCCGGCCAGCCGCTCGCGCAGCACGGGCGGGCGGATCGGCGTCCAGATGTCCCAGGTGCCGTCGGGACGCAGCACCGCCGCCTCGCCGATGGCGGTGCGGTTGGCGATCAGCCGGTCCAGCCGGTCGGCCACCGAGTCGACCGCCACCTGCGGCGACAGGATCAGCCACAGCGCCTCGGGCTGGGCGGGATCGGGGCGCCACAGCAGCGCGTCGCCCCGGCGCCCGTCCATCCAGTCGGGCAGGCTGAGTTGCGAGCCCAGGAAGGCGGTCTGCCGGAACTCGGTGGCATCGCGCCAGAGCCGGCCCTGCGCGGTGAAGGCGCTGCCGATCCAGGTCCCGAACCGGCTGAGAAGGCCGGGGGCCGCCTGCGCCGCCGCCTCGGGGCCTTCGTCCAGGCGAAAGCCCCGGGCGGCCGGTTCTGTGGCGGTGGCGGCGGGGGCCGGGGCCTGATCCGGCGTGGCGGGTTCGGCGCTGCCCGCGCCTAGGGCCCGGGCAGGCAGCAGCAGGTCCTGCACCTGGCGCTGCGTCACCCCGGCATCGTCCAGCGGCACCAGCCGCAGGTCGCCCAGACGGATCACATTGAGCGACACGGCGGGGTTCGGGACCAGCGGCTCGGACAGGCCCGAGGCCAGCCGCAACGCCTGCGCCTGCAACTCCACGTCCGAGGTCAGCTCGGCGGGGACGGTGACCCGCGCGGGCGTCAGCCCGGAAAACGGCGCGGCCAGCCCCGGCAGGGTCATCGAGGGCGAGGGCGGGATCTGCAGGGTGCTCTCGGCCAGCACCACCAGCATGTCGGTGGTGCGGATCGGGCAGGCCTCGTCGGGCGGCGCCCCCGGGACCATCATCTCGAAGCTGAGGATGTTGCGGCCCGGATTGAGCAGGCTGGCATTGAAGCCCACCGCCAGCGGCGGCAGGATCTCTCCGCCGTCGCGGTCCAGGGGCAGCAGGCGCACGGTCTGCTCGTTGACCTTGACCAGCAGGATCGCCCCCTCGGCCAGCGACCGCGAGAAACCGTAGCGCAGGGTCAGCCGCGCCTTCTGGTTGGCCAGAAGCAGCCAGTCGTCGGGTAGCGAAAAGGGGATGTCGCGCCGGAAGTAATGCGTGTTGCCCAGGATGTCGGCGACGCCCAGCTCGGACAGGGGCGTGGCCTGCCCCGGCTGGATCCGGGCGGTGGGCGGGCGGACGGCGTCCAGCATCGGCAGCGCGCCGGTCAGGTCGGGCAGCGCGTCGCCCTGGTATTCGACCTGCAGCACGATCGCGCCGCTGGCCCCGCGCCGATAGCTGAGCCCGCTGCGATCCGAGGCGACCAGCGCCACGGCGGCATATTGCGGCGCCTGCAGCCCATAGAACGAGTTGACCGCCAGACGCCCCACCGCGGCGAGGCTGGCGATCATCACGCCCGAGGCCTCGCGCAGCACCGCGCTGTCGACCGTGGGTTCGACCAGCAGGTCCAGCGATCCGCTGCGGGCCAGCTGCGCGCGCACGGCATGGGCGAAGCCCTCGGCATCGGGGCGCAGCGCGGTGGCGGTCAGCGCCGCGCCGCTGGAGGCCAGGTCGATCTCGGTCCAGACATCGAAGCTGGCCTCGGGGCCGCAGAAGATGCGGTGCGGCTGGCGGACGCTCAGCGCGATGGTGTTGGCCCCCGCGACCAGATCGGTGCTGGGCAGGCTGACGGTAGTGAAATCCGATGCGCCCGGCAGCGGGATCTCGACCGGATCGGCGCCGTTCACCGAGGCCTGCAGCAGGCCCGACCCGGTCAGCACATCGACGCCCGAGCGCAGCGCCAGCCGCAATTCGGAGGGGGTGACGACGCTGGCCGGAAGATCCAGCCGCAGCCGGGTCGAGGCCGTCTCGCCGGTCAGGCGCAGGATGCCGGGCGCGGGCAGGCTTTCCCCGATCCGCACCTCCTGCGGCAGGATCGCGGTGGGCGCGACCAGCGGCAGCAGCCAGTCCTGGCCCTGGGGCTCCATCTCCAGCGTGCGGTCGCGCTCGACCGGCGCCACGACGAGGGGTTCGCCCGGGGCCTCGCCGACCGGCGGCCCGGCGGCGGATTGCAGCTGGATCATCGGGCTGTCGCCCCCGCCGGGCCCGACAGGGATGATCCCCGAGGGGGGCGCCAAGGGCGTCGCGCCGGACGCCCCCGGAAGGCTGATGATCGGCGGGGCGGTGTCCTGCGCCAGGACCGGCGCGGCGGCCAGCACCGACAGGCCAAGCGCGCCACAGGCCAGCCACCGCAGCATCGGACGAGGGGAGTGCAGGCTCATGCGCTGACCCCCCCGATCAGTTCCTCGGGCGTCATGGGACGTTCCTCGCGATGTTCGGGCGTGTCGAAATCCGCCCCGAAGGCGACCAGATGGGCCGGGATCGCCGTCTGCCCGGCCTTCAGCGCGGCCCGGCGCCGGCGGGCCGGTTCGCGCGCGAAATCCCGCACCGTCAGGGGGATCGAGGTCAGGGTCAGCCTGAGCACATAGAACAGCCCCGCGATCAGACCCTTGCCCGATTGCGTGGCGCGGCGCTGCGCCAGCCAGTGTTCCGAGGATCCGAAGATCAGATGGGCCACCGCCTCGCGCACGTCGATGTCCTGTTCGGCCACGAATTGCAGGTTCAGGACCACCGCCCCGCTGCCCGCCGTCGAGGTCTTGAGCAGCACCGCCCGCACGTCGCGTTCCAGATGCGGGGCATGGGGAAAGGCGGGGCGAAAGATCACCTCGGATCGCAGCGCGGGCGGGCGCAGCCGCACCGATCCGGGCAATTCGCGCATCTCGAGGCCCACGCCGCTGGTCGAGGCGTCGCAGACCGTGATCGGGATCGCCTTGCCGTCCGAGCCCTCCCACCGCAGGCTGCCCTTTTCCTGCATCGCCACGCGCGGAGAGGCGCGGCGCTGCTGCTTTTCGGACACGGCGCGCAGCGAGATGCTGACCAGCAGCATGTTCAGCACCGCCCAGATGCCCACCACCATCAGCACGCTGCGGTCGCCCGGGAAGGCGATCCAGCGCGCGATCAGCGCCACCACCCCGGCCGCCGTCAGCCCGAACAGGATCAGCAGCGGACGATAGATGGGCGAGATGTAATCCTCGGCCAGCGTCTCGTCCTTGGCGGTGACGTTGAAGGTGGCCGCGCGGGGCCGCAGCACGGTGCGGATGATCGCGCCCGCCAGATAGGGCGCCTGCGCGATCTCGTAGATCTCGGAGATCAGCGGCCAGCGCTGCCGCGCGAAGACCGCGTTCTGCACCAGCAGCACGATGGCCATGTAGCTGAGCACATAGGCGGCCGCCTCGTTCAGGGTGGTCACGAAGATCTCGACCCCGAAGAACAGGTAGGACAAAGGCGCCAGCAGATAGGCCATCCGGATCAGCGGAAACAGCCAGAAGGACATCGAGTTGATGTAGCACAGCCGCTGCAGCGGGTTCAGGCCCTTGCGCAGCAGCGGGTTCTTCAGGATCAGCATCTGCATCATCCCCGCCGCCCACCGGCCGCGCTGCTGGATGAACGAGGCGAAGGTCTCGGGCTGCAGCCCCGCGATCATCGCGCGGTCCAGATACATGCTGCGCCAGCCCTTGGAATGGATCTCCAGCGCGGTTTCGGCATCCTCGGTGATCGTCTCGCCCGCGAACCCGCCGACGCTGTCCAGCGCCTTCCTTCGCAGCACCGCCGCCGAGCCGCAGAAGAACGCGCCGCCCCACCGGTCGAGGCCGGGATGGATCTTGCCGTAAAACATCTCGTTCTCGGGCGGGCATTTCAGGCCCAGATTGCGCTCGATCGGGTCGCGGTTGATGAAGAAATGCGGCGTCTGGACCAGGAACAGGCGCGGATCCTGGGTGAAATACCCCACCGTGCGCGCCAGGAAATCGCGCGAGGGCACGTGATCGGCGTCGAAGACCACCACCAGCTCGCCATCCAGCCGCTCCAGCGCGGCGCTCATGTTGCCGGCTTTCGCATGTTCGTTGCGCGCCCGGGTCGAATAGATCACGCCCAGATCCCGGCACAGCTGCTGCAAGGCCGCGCGCCGCGCCTGCGCGCTTTTGGCCAGCACCGGATTGTCCGAATTGCAGCGCTGGTCGGTGCCGCCGTCGTCGCACAGCACCACCCGGCGCAGGCGGGCGGGATAGATCATGTTCTTGGCCGCCGACAGGGTGATCGACAGCATCTCGATGGGCTCGTTATAGGACGGCACCAGGATGTCGACGGTGGGCAGATCCTCGGCCCGGACCTGGGGCGGCAGGTCGCGCATGACCGGGTCGGCGGTGATGAAGGCGTTCAGGAAGAAGACGAGGATCGAATAGATCTCGGTCAGAAGCAGCAGCATCGCCAGCACGAAGGACAGGCTGAGGTCCACATCCGGCAGGGTCGAGGTCAGCCGCCAGACCAGATAGCGGATCACCGTGACGCTGGCGATGCTCATCAGCGCGATCCGCGCCACGATATGCGCGGCGAAGGGCTTGAGGCCCGCGACCAGCGCCACCGAGGCCACGCCCAGCATCGCCTGCGCCGCGTTCGAGGTCGGCACCGAGGCCAGGATCAGGACGGGAATGATGGCCACCAGCCACAAGGGCAGGAACCACCGCGGGAAGGAACGGCCTCGGGTCATCTGCGGGGAGCCTTTTCGGCAAGGGGAGGGTGATGTGTCAGCGGACCGCCGGGGCGGCCAGAGGAGAGATGACGCGCGATTCGCCCACGACGGCGCCGGTGACTGGGGGGGCGCTGACGCTTCCGCTCATCAGGGGGCCGAGGGCATCCTCGGCGTCGCCCCGCACGCAGTTGCGCAGCATGATGTCCATCACCGTGGCCGTGCCCGGCAGCAACCGCTGCGACGAGGTGATGCGACGGATCCCCAGCACGCAGATCGTGTCGTCGCCGAACCGCTCCTCGGTCCAGAAATAGGGGCCGACCTCGTCCTCGGCGGTGACCAAGTCGCCCGAGGTCACGTCGGCGAAGGGCGCCGGGGCGCCGCCGATGCGGGACATGAAGTCCTCGTAGCCGAATCGCCCCGGCCGGCCGCTGAGGCTCTGGGCGCGCATGATGACGACATTGTCGCCCGGCACGCCGGTCTGGTTGGCCAAGGCCACCCGCTGCTGGGATTCGCCGCGCAAGCCCCGCTGCATCACCAGCACGATGTCCGGCGCGTTGATCCAGCTTTGCGTGGGCGCGACCTGGGTGAAGGGGGTGCGCTCCTGCAACTGCGCGGGCGTGGCCAGCAGGCTGGCCGGCCCCTCGGTGCAGGCGGACAGCGCCAGCCCCGCCAGCAGCAGGGCTATCGCGCGCATCCGCCCCGCTGTGGCGCCGCTCTTGCCTCGACCCTTCGACATTGCGCACCCCTGCAGGTTGTTGAGTGAACAGTCTAGAACACTTCGATCAACTTTCGGAAGAGCCGTCAGGTATGCGCACACGTCTAATGCGCCCCTGTGGCATTCGGATCATCCTGCCGCGTCAGACACGGGCGATATATCCGGCAGGAAATAACGCTTGAAAGACCCGCCCGGCCCGTCGGATAACCGGTCCGACGCCGCCGCCCGACCTAGCCGCCGGAGACCCCGAGGAATGAGCCCCACCCGACGCCGCCTTCTGCTGGCCGCCGCCGCGGCTTGCCTGATCCCGCCGCGCCTTGCCGCTGCGCAGGGGGCCGCGCCAGTGGTGGCCGCCGCCTCGGACCTGCAATTCGCCCTGCCCCCGATCGCCGCGGCCTTCACCCGCGACACGGGGCAGTCGGTGCGCCTGGCCTTCGGATCGACGGGCAATTTCGCCCGCCAGATCCGGGCGGGGGCGCCGTTCCAGGTCTTTCTGGCCGCCGACGAATCCTTCGTGGCCGGGCTGCAGGCCGAGGGGCTGACCGAGGGGCCGGGCGATCTCTACGCCCTGGGCCGCATCGCCCTTGTGGCGCCGAAGGGATCGGCCCTGACCCCCGACGCGCGGCTGGACGATCTGACACGGCTGCTGGATGCCGGGGGCGTGACCCGCTTTGCCATCGCCAATCCTGACCACGCCCCCTATGGCCGCCGCGCCCAGGAGGCGCTGCGCGCGCGGGGCCTGTGGGACCGGATCCAGCCCCGGCTGGTCCTGGGCGAGAATGTCAGCCAGGCGGCGCAATTCGCGCTGTCGGGCGACACCTCGGGCGGGATCATCGCCGCTTCCTTGGCCCTCGCCCCCGATCTGGCGGCCCGCGCCGATGTCGCGCTGATCGACGCCGATCTGCACGCGCCCCTGCGCCAGCGCATGGTGCTGCTGACGGATGCCGGAGAGGTCGCGCGGGCTTTCTACGCCTATCTGCAGCAGCCACCGGCGCGGGCGATCCTGCAAAGCTACGGTTTCGAACGGCCCGAGGGCTAGGGGGTGGACTGGACCGCCCTCGCCCTGTCGCTGCATCTGGCCGGATGGACCGTGGCGATCCTGCTGCCGGTCTCGATCCTGGCGGGGCGGGCGCTGGCCTATCACCGCTTTCCGGGCAAGCGGCTGGTCGAGGCGCTGATCCTGCTGCCGCTGGTCCTGCCGCCCACGGTCTTCGGCTTCTACCTGCTGACGGCCTTCGGGGGGGCCTCTCCCCTGGGGCAGCTGTGGACGCAGGTCTTCGGCGGGCAGCTGGTCTTCAGCTTTCCGGGGTTGGTGCTGGCCTCGGTCCTCTTCAACCTGCCCTTTGCGATCCAGCCCGCGCAGCGCGGCTTCGAGGCCGTGGGCGTGGAGTTGCGCGAGGCCGCCGCCTGCTGCGGCATGTCCCCCCTGCGCCGGTTGTGGCGAATCGAGCTGCCGCTGGCCTGGCCCGGCGTGCTGACCGCGCTGGTGCTGACCTTCGCCCATACGCTTGGCGAGTTCGGGATCGTGCTGATGGTCGGCGGCTCCATCCCCGGCGAGACGCGGACCATCGCGATTTCCATCTATGACAGCGTGCAGGGCTTCGACGACCGGGGCGCGGCGATCATGTCGGCGGTGCTGGTGGCGATCTCGCTGAGCGCGATCCTGACCACCACGCTTTTGTCGGCCCGCATCGGGCGGAGGCTGGGCTGATGGCGCTGGAGGTCATGGCCCATGACACCGGCCCGATCCCGCTGGACCTGTCCTTCCGGGTCGAGCCGGGCGAATTGCTGGCACTGGTCGGGCCGTCGGGGTCCGGCAAGACCACGCTGCTGCGCACGATCGCGGGGCTATGGCGCCCGGCGCAGGCGCGTGTGGTGGCGGGCGGCGCGGTCTGGCTGGACACGCAGGCCGGGGTGACCCTGCCGCCCGACCGGCGCCGCGTGGGCGTGGTCTTTCAGTCCTATGCCCTCTTCCCGCATCTGACGGCGGCGCAGAACGTCGCCTGCGCCATGGGCGACCTGCCCCGCGCCCATCGCCTGCCCGAGGCCTTGCGCCTGCTGGATCTGGTCGATCTGGGCGGGCTGGCGGACCGCCGCCCCGCGCAGCTGTCGGGTGGCCAGCAGCAGCGCGTGGCCATCGCCCGGGCCCTGGCCCGGCGCCCGCAGGCCCTGCTGCTGGACGAGCCCTTCTCGGCCGTCGACCGCGCCACGCGCGAGGGGCTGCACGCCCGGATCCAGACGCTGCGCGCGCATCTGGCGATGCCCGTCGTGCTGGTCACCCACGATCTGACCGAGGCGCAGGCGCTGGCCGACCGGATGGTGGTGATCGCCGCCGGACGGATGGTGGCGGAAGGTCCGACCGCCGCCGTCCTGTCGGACCCCGCCGCCCTGCGCGCGGTGGGCCTGCGCGAGGCGGCGGCGATGCTGCGCGCCACCGTGCTGCGTCACCACCCCGACGGGATGTCCGAGCTGACCACCGCCACCGGCACGATCTGGCTGCCTCGCGTCGATGCGGCGCCGGGCACGGGGCTGCAGGTGCGGATCATGGCGCATGACGTGATCCTGTCGCGCGCCCGGCCCGAGGGGCTGTCGGCGCAGAACATCCTGCCCGTGCGGGTGATCGACCAGCGCATCGGCGACGGCCCGGCGGTGATGGTCCGGCTGGCCGTGGGTCCGGACCAATTGCTGGCCCGCATCACCCGCCGCGCCGCCGATCAGCTAGCTTTGCAGCCCGGCGAGCCCGCCCATGCCATCCTGAAATCCATGTCGGTCGCCCGCGACCACATCGCGCGGGACGCGGGCTAGGGATCAGACGGTGTCCAGATACAGCTCGACCGTCTCCTCGTCGGACAGTTCCGCCATGTAATGCAGCTCTTGCCGCTTGGTCATCAGGTAGTTGTCGACCAGATGGGCGGGCAGGATACGGCGGATGTCGGGGCAGCTGTCAAAAGCCTCGATCGCCGCGCCCCAATCGCCGGGCAGCTGGTCCAGATGCTTGTCATAGGCATTGCCCTTGAAGGGCGCGGGCGGCTCCAGCCCCTCCTCGAGGCCGATCAGCGCCGCACCCAGGATGGCCGCGATGGTCAGGTAGGGGTTCACGTCGCCCCCCGCCACGCGATGCTCGATCCGCCGCGCCTTGGGCCCCGAGGACGGAATGCGGATCGCCGCCGTGCGGTTCTCGTAGGCCCATCCGATGCCGGTGGGAGCATGGGCGTTGGGCACCAGCCGGTCATAGCTGTTCTCGTGCGGGGCGAACAGCAGCGTCGATCCCGGCAGGGCGCGCAGGCAGCCCGCCACGGCCTGGCGCAGGGCGGCCGTGCCCTCCTCGCCGCCATTGTCGAAGATGTTGACCCCATCCTTGTCGAGGATCGAGAAATGCATGTGCATCCCGTTGCCCGCGAAGACCTCGTAGGGCTTGGCCATGAAGCTGGCGGCAAAGCCGTAGGACCGCGCGATGCCCTTGACCAGCATCTTGAACAGCCAGGTGTCGTCGGCGGCCTTCAGCGGATCGGCCTGATGCATCAGGTTGATCTCGAACTGGCCCGGCCCCGCCTCGGAAATGGCGGTGTCGGCGGGAATGTCCATCGTCTCGCAGGCATCATAGAGCGCGGTGAAGAACTGGTCGAACGCGTCCAGGGCGCGCAGGGACAGGACCTCGCCCCCGGTGCGGCGCTTGCCGGACCGGGGGCTGGGCGGCACGCGCAGGGTCTTGCCGCTGTCGTCGATCAGGAAGAATTCCAGCTCGGTCGCCACCACAGGCGTCAGCCCGGCGGCGACATAGCGTTCCGCCACCCGTGCCAGCGCCTGACGCGGATCGCCGTCATAGGGGGTGCCGTCGGGATGGAACATCCACAAGGGCAACAGGCCCGTGGGCGCGTCCAGCCAGGGCATGGGCAGGAACCCGCGTTCGGTGGGCAGCAGCAGCCCGTCGGGATCGCCGGATTCGAAGACCAGCGGGCTGTCCTCCACATCCTCGCCCCAGATGTCCAGGTTGAGGACGGAATAGGGAAACTTGGTCCCCTCCTCCAGCAGCTTGCCGGCATAGCGTGCCGGCATCCGCTTGCCCCGGGCCACGCCGTTCAGGTCGGCGGCCGCCATGCGGATCGTCTTGACCTCGGGATGTTCGCGCAGCCATTCCATGGATTATCTCATCAATAAGGGGCGATAGCGGATGCGGCGGGCCGCGCCCGGAAGGTGGCGGTTCAGCCGCCGGTTCACCCTGCCGAAGATCCAGATCAAAGCCAAGGTCGCGGCGACAAAATACGCCGCCGCAATGGGATAGGCGACGAAGGGATTGAAGGTCCGGTCGGCGAAGTAGCTGGCGTAGTACAGCGCGTCGCCCTTTTGCTGGAAGGCCGGGAAGCCCGAGAAATAGACCAGCGTGGTGGCGTGGAACAGGAAGATCGCCTCGTTGGTATAGCTGGGCCAGGCCAGCCGCAGCATGGTGGGCCAGATCACCCGGCGGAACCGTTTCCAGCCGGTCAGGCCATAGGCGTCCGCCGCCTCGACTTCGCCGCGCGGCACGGTCATCAGCGCGCCGTGAAAGATCTGCGCGCTGTAGGCGGCGGTGTTCAGGATCAGGACGATCAGCGCCCCCGCCCAGGCCCGCGTCAGCCAGCTGGTCTGGACGGTCATCCCCATGACCTCGATCCCGGCGCGCGGCAGCAGGACCAGCATCTCGTAGGCGATGAAGAACTGGATGAACAGCGGGCTGCCCCGGAAGACGAAGATGAAGGCATCCGCGGGCTTGCGCAGCCAGGGGTTGGGGCTGGTCTTGGCCAGCGCCAGCGCGGTGGCGATGAAGAAGCCCACCGACAGCGCGATGATCGCGAAATAGAGGTTCCAGATCAGCCCCGAGCCGATCAGCGTCGCCTGCTGGCACAGGGTATAGTCGGCGCGCGGCAGCAGCCGTTCGCCGATGCCAAGCGAGCGCAGGCAGTAGTCCATGATCGTCTGGACGCAGCTCATGCTGGCACCGCCGCGCGTCCGGCATCACCGCCCATGGTCGCCTGCCCCCGCGACAGCCGCCGCGTCACCCGGTCCAGCACCCTCCCCGAGATCCAGGTCATCCCCAGATAGAAGACCAGGATCCCCAGGAAATAGTACAGCCGCCAGTCGGGATGGGGATAGGTGAAGGCGCTGGTCTTGGACCCGCCCAGCTCGCGCGCCCAATAGACGATATCCTCGACCCCCAGCAGGAACAGCAGCGGCGTGGCCTTGATCAGGATCATCCACAGGTTCGACAGGCCCGGCAGGGCATAGGTCCACATCTGCGGGATCAGGACGCGCCGGTTCACCTGCCTTGGCGTCATGCCATAGGCCTCGGCCGTTTCCAGCTGCGCGCGTGGCACGGCATTCATGGCGCCCGACAGCACGTTGGCGGCAAAGGCGCCGAAGACGACCGAGAAGGCGATGACCGCCAGAAGCAGCCCATAGGCGTCATGCACCCAGGGGGCGGCGGTGTTCAGCGGCAGCTTGGCCGCCGCGCAGACGACGAAATCGTTGCCTTGGCGGACCGGGGCGTCGGTCTCGCACAGGACCTGATGGCGCAGCCATTCGAAGCCCTGGTCCAGCGCGATCGGCACGAACAGGAAGAAGATGATGTCCGGAATCCCCCGCACCATCGAGGTATAGAGCCCCCCGAACCAGCGCAGCGGCGCGATCCGCGAGCGCGAGGCCATGGCGCCGCCGAACCCGAACAGCAGCGCGATGGGCGCCGTCACGGCCAGCAGCAGCAGCACGGTCCCGAAGCTCGCATAAAACAGCAGATGCGTGCCCGAGGTCAGGTAGCACGACAGCCAGGCAAGCCCTTCAAGCAGGGATGGATCGGCGCAATATGCGAACATGGAAGGCCCCGCGAGGGCCGCCGCAGGACAAGGGCCTGCGGCGGCGGGTCAGATCATTCGAAGACCAGCGCGTCCTCGCCGAACCACTTGAGGATCAGCTCGTTCAGGCTGCCATCCTCCTTCATCGCCGCGATCTGGGCGTCGAAGGTCTCCAGCAGCTCGGTGTCGGACTGGCGCAGGCCCATGCCGATGCCCTCGCCCAGGGTGACGGTGTCAAAGCCCTCGACCCAGACCAGCTCTCCGCCCGATTCTTCCACGATGGGGGCCAGGAAGTCCTTGTCGGCGAAGACCGCGTCGGCCTCGCCATTGCGGACGGCGGCGACGGTCTGGTCGGGGTTCGGGAACTCCAGCAGCACGGCGTCGGTCCCGGCCACATGGCCCGCTTGGATCGTGTTGGTCTGGGCCGCGATGATGCCGCCTTCGACATCCACGTCGGCCGACAGCGCCGCATAGGCCGAGGGCATGGCGGGCGTGTAGGGCTGGGTGAAGGCGATGACCGCCTGGCGTTCCTCGTTGATGTTCATGCCGGCCATGATCGTGTCGTAGTTCGAGGACACGAGGTTCGGGATGATCGAATCCCAGTCATTGCGGACCCAGGTGCAGTCCAGCCCGGCGCGTTCGCACAGCGCATTGCCCAGCTCGATCTCGAAGCCGGTGACCTCGCCGGTGGCGTCGTCGATGAAGTTGTAGGGGGCATAGGCGCCCTCGGTCCCCATGCGGACGGTCTGGGTCTGGGCCAGCGAGGATACGGGCGCCAGACCGGCGGTCAAGGCCAGGGCAGTGGCGGCAAGGGTCAGCGATTTCATGAACATGGTCTCCTGTTGGGGTCTTTTATTGGGCCATCGAGGCGGACAGGAACTGGCGCAGACGGTCGGTCTGCGGGCTCCCGAACAGCCGGTCCGGCGGGCCTTCTTCGCAGACCACGCCCTGATGCAGGAAGACGACGTGGTCGCTGACATCGGCGGCCAGCCGCATGTCATGGGTGACGAGGATCATCGTGCGGCTTTCGCCCGCCAGATCCTTGATGACGCGCACGACCTCCTGCTGCAGTTCGGGGTCCAGCGCGCTGGTGGGTTCGTCGAACAGCAGCGCCTTGGGCTCCATGCACAGCGCCCGGGCGATGGCGGCGCGCTGCTGCTGGCCGCCCGACAGCATCGCGGGCCAGGCATCGGCCTTGTCGCCGATGCCGACCTTGGCCAGCAGGTTGCGGGCGCGGGCCTCGACCAATCCGCGATCCTCGCCCAGCACGGTCACCGGGGCCTCCATCACGTTCTGCAGGATCGTCATGTGGGCCCACAGGTTGAACTGCTGGAAGACCATCGCCAGGTTGGTGCGGAACCGCGTGACCTGCGCGCGGTCGGCGGGCACGCGGGCTTGGCCCCGGCCCTTCCAGCGCACCGGCTCGCCCTCGAACAGGATCTCGCCGTCCTGGCTGTTTTCCAGAAGGTTGCAGCAGCGCAGCAGCGTCGACTTGCCCGAGCCCGAGGACCCGATCAGGCTGATCACATGGCCGCGCGGCGCCGTCATGGACACGCCCTTCAGCACGTCCAGCTGGCCATAGGACTTGTGCAGCCCCGAGATCGTGATGACCGGGGCTGTGTCGGAGGGGGAAGGGGTCTGGTTCGTCATCCGCACATTGGGCGTGAAATGATCCCGCTTTGCAACGGGTTCGGTGCGGCAACCCGGCGATAAGCGCGGGTTGCCGCAGCGTCAGGTGAAAGCTTACGCAATCTCGATCGAATATTTCTCGATCACGGTATTGGCCAGCAGGCCCTTGCACATCGCCTCGACCTCGGCGCGGGCGGCGTCCGCGTCGGTGGCGGTCAGGTCCAGCTCGATCAGCTTGCCCTGGCGCACGCCCGCGACGTCCTTGTGGCCCAGGCCCCCCAGGGCATGGCGGATCGCCTCGCCCTGGGGGTCGAGGACGCCGTCCTTCAGCATGATGGTGACACGTGCCTTCATGGCGGCAGTCCTTCTGTTCAGTTGATCGCGGTCGGCTTGAGGCTGGTCGTGTTGGCGGGCATCAGGCCCAGACGGCGGGCGACCTCGGTATAGGCGTCGGTCAGGTTGCCCAGATCGCGGCGGAACACGTCCTTGTCCAGCTTCTGCCCGGTCTTGACGTCCCACAGCCGGCAGCTGTCGGGGCTGATCTCGTCGGCCACGATCAGGCGCATGAAGTCGTTGTCCCAGACCCGGCCGATCTCGATCTTGAAGTCGATCAGCTTGATCCCCGCGCCGTAGAAGACCCCCGACAGGAAGTCGTTCACGCGCAGCGCCAGACTGATGATGTCGTCCAGATCCTGCTGCGTCGCCCAGCCGAAGGCGATCACGTATTCCTCGGACACCATCGGGTCGCCCAACTCGTCGTTCTTGTAGCTGTATTCGACGATCGGACGGGGCAGCAGCGTGCCCTCCTCCAGCCCCAGCCGCTTGGACAGCGACCCGGCGGCGAAGTTGCGCACGATCACCTCCAGCGGAATGATCTCGACCTGGCGGATCAGCTGCTCGCGCATGTTGATGCGGCGGATGAAGTGGTTGGGGACGCCGATATTCGTCAGCCCGTTCATGAAGAACTCGGACAGGCGGTTGTTCAGCACGCCCTTGCCTTCGATCGTGGCGCGTTTCTGCGCGTTGAAGGCGGTGGCGTCGTCCTTGAAATACTGGATCAGCGTGCCCGGCTCGGTCCCTTCGTACAGGATCTTCGCCTTGCCTTCGTAAACCTTCTTGCGCCGCGGTGCCATGGGCTCCCCGTCCTTTCGCATGTCCCTGAAGATGCGGCTTAGCGCAGAATGCCACCCGGGGGCAATACGAGGCTTGCGACAGGTGGCCCCGAGGGGCATATCTGGGACACAAGACAGTCAGGAGTGATCCATGTCCACCTTTAACGATCGCGAACGCGCCTATGAAAGCAAGTTCGCCCATGATGCCGACCTGCGCTTCAAGGCCGAGGCGCGCCGCAACCGCCTGCTGGGCGAATGGGCCGCAGACCTGCTGGGCAAGACCGGCGACGAGGCGCGCAGCTATGCGATGACCGTGGTCAGCGCCGATTTCGACGAGCCCGGCGAGGAGGACGTCTTCCGCAAGGTCGAGGCCGACCTGCAGGGCCATGCCGATGCTGCGACGATCCGCGCGAAGATGGCCGAACTGACCGGCGTTGCCCGCCAGCAGGTCGCTGAGGAAAGCTGACGGCCCCAGGGCCTTTTCCTGCACGGATCAAGGGGGCGGTGACGCCCCCTTTTGCATGTCCGGGGGGATCGGTCCGGGCATCGAAGTTTTGCAGGACGCATCCCGTCATCTTGCGGCAGGCCGGGGAATGTCCTATATCGGTCCTGTCCGGAGCAATCCGGACTATGGACATAAACGCGCTCGTAATAAGCGGATCGGACCCGGGGGCGGTACCCGGCGACTCCACCAGATCACCCTCGTTGGGGGACAATGGGGTCGAAACAGGATCGACGAACGTCTAAAGGGGTTATGCTTTGTCTCGGTGAGCTACCACCGATATCGGTGCAAATTGTACAGTTGCCAACGACAACCGTGCTCCGGTCGCTCTGGCTGCGTAAGCAGTTCGAGAGATCGAAACCTAAGCCCTTGCGCCTAGCAGCGTAAGGCGGGGCCCGCAGGAGCCTGGCAACAGAATCCTGCACCTTATCCCCCCTCTTCTCAGCGCATCGATGTGGCACCCTGACGGATGTCCGCGCGTGCATGGTTCGGCAGCCGGTCGCGCGCGGTCCATGGCACCACTCCGACCGCTTCGCCCCAGGGTGAGGACCGCGCGCCGCGTCACGGCGCCTGCCATCCGGGCATTGGAAACGGGCCGATCCCTCGTCACGAAGATTACTTCAGGTTGAGTACCGTATAGTTCTTGACCCCAGGAGGATGCCCGGCGAAGGTCCGGGAAACCGGAACGCGGGGCATCGCCATGTTTATCGAAGTCACTGAACGTGACACCAATTCTCCCATCTCGATCGGTGTCCAGCACATCGTCAGCTTTGCGCCCCGGGCGCCCGACGGCACCAACCTGGAACTGGTGGGCAGCGATGACTGGGTGGCCGTGGTCGAGGAGTATGCGATCGTGAAGCACCTCATCTCCACCGCGCGATCCCTGCGGGCCTACGGGATGACGCATCTGCCATACGCTGTCCCGTCGTCCTCGCAGAGCCAGACCATCCCCGGCGAATGACGGCCCGGGCGGGGCTTGGGCCGGGCGATGCCCGTGCCCGCCCTGCGATTTCGCGCCGGGGTGCCGGCCGGCGGTGCGGGATCCTGCGGCTGATTCTCCCCGCCTGAAACCTTGGCCGCCCCCCTTTTCATCGCCGGTCATATCCCTATGCTTGGGCAGAGACAGGAAAGGGCACGGCATGGCGCGGCAGGGACTGGATTACGGCGGGATGATGCGTCGCGCGATGCAGGGGCTGATCGCCGAGGTGCTGCGCAAGATCGCCACCGAAGGCCTGCCCGGCGAGCACCATTTCTTCATCACCTTCGACACGCGCGACGAGGGCGTCGAGATGGCCGCCTGGCTGCGCGACCGCTATCCCGAAGAGATGACCATCGTCATCCAGCACTGGTTCGACAACCTGACCATCCAGCCCGACCATTTCACCATCACGCTGAACTTCGGCAACCAGCCCGAGCCGCTGAAGATCCCCTTCGACGCGCTGCGCACCTTCGTGGACCCCTCGGTCGAATTCGGCCTGCGCTTCGAGACGCAGGATGACGACGAGGACGAGGATGAGGACGCCCAGGCCGACGCCGAATTCCAGCTGGATGTCGAGGATGACGGCGACGACACGCCCCCCTCGGGCGGCGGAGAGGTCGTGCGCCTCGACCGCTGGCGCAAGTAGGCCCAAGGCGATGCGCGGGCTGACGGCCTTTCCCATCACCCCCACCGATGCCGAGGGCAGGCTGCTGGCCGCCGATCTGCGCCGCCTGATCCTGCGGCTGGCGCGCGCCGGGGTGGACAGCATCGGCGTGCTGGGCTCGACCGGCGGCTATGCCTATCTGGACCCCGGCCAACGCCGCGCGGTGGTCGAGACCGCGCTGGAGGCGGCCGGGCGCAAGGTGCCGGTTATCGTGGGCGTGGGCGCGCTGCGCAGCGACATCTCGGCCGCGCTGGCCCGTCATGCGGCGGATGCGGGGGCGGCAGGGCTGCTGCTGGCGCCCATGTCCTACACGCCGCTGACCGAGGACGAGGTGTTTGCCCATTTCGAGACGGTCGCGGGCGCCTCGGACCTACCGATCTGCATCTACAACAACCCCTCGACCACGCATTTCACCTTCTCGCCCGCGCTGCTGGCGCGTCTGGCGGCGCTGCCGACCGTGACGGCGGTCAAGATGCCCCTGCCGGCGAATGGCGACTATGCCGGCCAGATCGCCGCCCTCCGCGCGGATCTGCCCCCGGGCTTCGTCATCGGCTATAGCGGCGACTGGGGCTGCCCCGAGGCGCTGCTCAGCCATGCCGATGGCTGGTTCAGCGTCGCGGCGGGGCTGTGGCCCGACCAGACGCTGACCCTGTCCTGCGCGGCGGGCTCGGGCGACCGGGCGCAGACCGACCGGGTGCAGGCGCGGTTCCGCCCCATGTGGGACCTGTTCCAGGCCCATGGCAGCCTGCGGGTCGTGCATGCCTGCGCCCGCCTGATGGAGCTGACCGACGCACAGCCGCCCCGCCCGATCCTGCCCCTGCCCGAGGCGCTGACCCCCAGCCTGCGGGCGGCCATGCAGGCACTGGAGGCCTGAGCCCCGCCTGTTTGCGCCAGCATGCCACGGCATGCGAATTGCCTATCCCCGCCCCGACCGCTACAACCCCCACGAAACCGTGAGGGAGCGACCCGGATGACCATGACCCGCACCGAAACAGACAGCTTCGGCCCGCTGGAGGTTGACGCCTCCAAGTACTGGGGCGCGCAGACGCAGCGCTCGATCATCAACTTCCCCATCGGATGGGAACGCCAGCCGGTCCCGATCATCCGCGCGTTGGGCGCCATCAAGCTGGCCGCCGCCCGCGTGAACCGCGCCACGGGCGATCTGCCCGCCGATCTGGCCGAGGCGATGGAGCAGGCCGCGACCGAGGTGTTCCAGGGCAGGTTCGACGACAACTTCCCGCTGGTCGTCTGGCAGACCGGCTCCGGCACGCAGTCGAACATGAATGCCAACGAGGTCATCTCGAACCGCGCGATCGAGATCATGGGCGGTCAGATGGGCAGCAAAAAGCCCGTTCATCCCAACGATCACTGCAACATGGGGCAGTCGTCCAACGACACCTTCCCCACCGCCATGCATGTGGGCATCGCCATGCTGGCCCGCGACGTGCTGCTGCCCGGTCTCGACAAGCTGGCCTCCGCGCTCGAGGCCAAGTCCGCCGAGTTCAAGGACATCATCAAGATCGGCCGCACCCACACGCAGGATGCGACGCCCCTGACGCTTGGTCAGGAGTTCGGCGGCTATGCCCATCAGGTCCGCAAGGGGATCGAACGCGTCAAGGCCTGCCTGCCCGACATCTACGAGCTGGCCCAAGGCGGCACCGCCGTCGGCACCGGCCTGAACACCAAGGTGGGCTGGGACACGGCCATCGCTGCGGAAATCGCCAAGATCACCGACCTGCCCTTCGTCACCGCCCCCAACAAGTTCGAGGCGCTGGCCGCCCATGACGCGATGGTCATGTTCTCGGGCGCGCTTAAGACCGTGGCCGGATCGCTGTTCAAGATCGCCAACGACATGCGCCTCCTGGGCTCCGGTCCCCGCTCGGGTCTGGGCGAGCTGATCCTGCCCGAAAACGAGCCCGGCTCGTCGATCATGCCGGGCAAGGTGAACCCCACCCAGGCCGAGGCGCTGACCATGGTCTGCGCCCATGTCATGGGCAATGACGCCGCCGTGGGCTTTGCCGGAAGCCAAGGCCATTTCGAGCTGAACGTCTACAACCCGATGATGTCCTACAACGTGCTGCAATCCATGCAGCTTCTGGGCGACGCGGCCAGCAGCTTCACCGACAACATGGTCGTGGGCACGCAGGCCAACGTCAAGCGCATCGACCAGCTGATGCGCGAATCGCTGATGCTGGTGACGGCGCTGGCGCCGACCATCGGCTATGACAACGCCACCAAGGTCGCCAAGACCGCCCACAAGAACGGCACCACGCTCCGCGAAGAGGCGATCGCCTTGGGCTTCGTCGATGGCGAGACCTTCGACCGCGTCGTCCGCCCCGAGGACATGATCAGCCCCAAGGGCTGAGACCGGACCGGGCGCGTCTCAAGCGCGCGCCCGGACCCTGTGGCAGAAGACCAGATCCGCCGGATCGGGGCGCGCCGCCGTCGCGTCCCGCACGGCGCCAAGCCGCAAAGCCAGCGTGATCGAGCGGGCATTGCCCGGATCGACATAGCTGACGAGGCTGTCCAGCCCCGCCTGCCCTTGCGCCCAGTCCAGCATGGCCCGGGCCGCCTCGAAGGCAATCCCCCGCCCCTCGGCATCGGGCCAGACCATCCAGCCCAGCTCCGGTTCGGGAAACAGCGGCCCGCGATTGATGGCGACCTGCCCCAAGGTCCGACCCGAGGCGCGATCCTCGATCATCAGCGCGCCCGAGCCATAAAACTCCCATTGAGCATGATCGCTGCAGAACATCCCCCAGGCGGCCGCCACCCCGAAGGGCCCGCCCATATATTCTGCCCGCTCGGACCCCATCAGCGCCGCATAGCCCGGCCAATCGGCGATCCGCATCGTGCGCAGGACCAGCCGCGCGGTCGTCAGGGTCGGAACCGTCATGGCGCACCTCCTCTTGCCAGCCCCGCCCCCGCGCGGCAGACTGCGCGCAGCCGCAAGGGACCGCCCATGACCAGCATCGTCAATCTGCGCCAAGCCCGCAAGCAGCGCGCCCGCATCGCCAAACGCGCCACCGGCGACACCAATGCCGCCCGCTTCGGCGAGCCCGCCCATCTGCGCGACGCCCGCACGGCCGAGGAGACCCGCGCCGCCCTCCGGCTGGAGGCGCATCGCCAGGACGACCCCGCCCCCGGCGATGATTGACTTTCCCCCCCTGACCGCGCCGGTCAAGCGCTCGGTCAGCATCGACGGCCACCGCACCTCGGTCTCGCTCGAGGATCCGTTCTGGAGGGCGCTGGCCCGCGAGGCCGCGGCCCACGACCTGACCCGCGCCGCCCTCATCGCGCGCATCGACCATGCGCGCCCCCCGGGCGTCGGCCTCGCCACCGCCCTGCGCCTCTATGCGATCCACGCAGCCGAGAAGCGCCTGGCCCTTCATCTTGGCGAAAATATCCCCGGGGGGTGAATTGGCCGCAGGCCAAGAGGGGGGCGGGCAGCCCCCCTTTATCGGACGACGATCCGCGTCAATGCGCGCCCACCAGCGTCGAGGTCAGGTCCAGCAGCACCCGCCCCTCGGCATCGCGCACCTTGGTGCGCACCGCCAGGACATCGCCCTCCTGCATCATCCAGCGCGCCCGGGCGACCAGATGCCCGTCGCGGCAGCTGCCCAGCAGCTGCGCGTTCAGGGTGACGGCGACGGGAAAATTGTCCCGCCCCTCCTGCGGCTGCTCGTCGCCCAGCACCAAGCTCATCGCGACGACATCCGCGAACCAGACCAGCGCGCCCGCCTGGATGGTGCCGAAGCCGTTGAGGATGGCCTCGGTCACCTCCATCTCGCCGACCGCCTCGTGCTCGTTGACACCGACGATGTCGAACTCCATCTGTCCGCGAAAGATGCGTTCAGCCATGGCTGCAGTCCTTTCCAAATGTCCCCCGACCCGCCACGAGAATCGGGAAGGCCCCAAGCCGGGCCAAAAAAACGAAGTTTCCGTCCTCCTGCAACCCGTCCCGCGCCTGTATCAGCGGTCCAGTCGGGCGATCAGGGACGAGGTGTCCCATCGTCCTCCGCCCATCCCCTGAACGTCCTTGTAGAACTGATCGACCAGCGCCGTCACCGGCAGGGCCGCGCCCAACTCGTCCCCCGCCGCCAGGCAGATCGCCAGATCCTTGCGCATCCAGTCCACTGCGAACCCGTGATCGAAAGACCCTGTCGCCATCGTGGCGTGGCGGTTGACCATCTGCCAGCTGCCGGCTGCCCCCTGGCTGATCACCTCGACGACCTCTGCCACGTCCAATCCCGCCTTTCGCGCGAATGCCAGCGATTCCGACAGCGCCTGAACCAACCCCGCAATCGCGATCTGGTTGCACATCTTGGTCATCTGGCCCGCGCCGACCGGCCCCATGCGGCGGCAGATCTTGGCATAGGCGCCCACGACCTCCGCCGCGCGCGCCACATCGGCCTCGGCGCCGCCGCACATGATGGACAGCTGGCCGTTTTTGGCGCCCGCCTCGCCGCCCGAGACGGGCGCGTCGACATAGGCGATGCCCGCCGCCTGCGCCACCTCGGCCAGCTCGCGCGTGACCTCGGCCGACACGGTGGTGTGATCGACGAAGACCGCCCCCGACTGCATCCCCGCGAAGGCCCCGTCGGGCCCCAGGCAGACCTGGCGCAGGTCGTCATCGTTGCCCACGCAGGCCAGCACCATCTGGGCGCCCTCGGCGGCGGCGCGCGGGGTGGGCGCCGACGCACCGCCATGCTCGGCGGTCCAGGCCTCCGCCTTGGCGGGGCTGCGGTTGTAGACCGTGACCTGATGCCCCGCCTTGGCCAGATGCCCGGCCATGGGAAAGCCCATCACGCCCAGTCCCAGAAATGCCGTCTTGGCCATGTCGTCCTCCGTCGGATGTCGCGGACCGCGCGGGCGCGTTGAATTGGCCGCACGCCTGTCCTATGCAGCACACCACCACCCAAGCGCAGCGGGGTCAACCCGCCCGACCGCATTCCCGCCGCAAGGACCCTGCCCCCCATGCTGACCCTGTTTCGCTGGCTTCTGCGGCTGACCATCGCGCTGATCGTCCTGATGGTCCTGGCGGCGGTGCTGGTCTGGTATTTCGCCATCCGCTCGCTGCCCGACTACACCGCCGGCTACGCGGTCGAGGGCATCTCGGCCCCGGTCGAGATCGTGCGCTCGACCGAGAACGTGCCCCATATCTTCGGGCAGACGGACGAGGACGTGTTCTTCGCCCTGGGCCTGGCCCATGCCCAGGACCGGCTGTTCCAGATGACGATGCTGCGCCGCGCCGCCCAAGGCCGCCTGGCCGAGATCCAGGGCCCCCGCGCCCTGCCCGCCGACGATCTGGCCCGCCGGATGGGGCTCTATCGCCACGCCCAGGCCTCGCTCGAGGTGCAGGACGCCCCCACCCGGGCGGCGCTGTCGGCCTATGCGGCGGGGGTGAACCGGTGGATCGGCATCGTCAACGAGGGCGCGATGGGTCGCGGCGCACCCGAGTTCTTCCTGATGCCCGACGTGATCACCTTCTGGCAGCCCGCCGATTCGCTGGCGATCCTCAAGCTGCTGGCCGCCGCCGGCAGCCCTGCCGCCGCCGACGAGATCCTGCGCGCCCGCCTGTCGCTGGCCTGGCCCGAGGGCGGCCCGCAGATCCTGCGCCGCGCCGGCGGGCCCGCGGACCTGCCCGCCTATGCCTCGCTCTTTGCGGGCGCCCGGCTCGGCACGCCCGAGCGCCGCCGCGATGCCGAGGCCCCGCGCGATCCCTTCAGCGTCCTGCTGCCCGGCGCGGGCTTCGGCGGCAATGCCTTCGCGGCCGAGCCGCAACGGACCGCCGCCGATGGCGCGCTTCTGGCCAATGACCTGCATGTCGGGCTGACGGTGCCGTCGCTCTTCTATCTCGCGCGGCTGGAGCTGCAGGGCGGCGGCGTGATCGGGGCGACGGTGCCCGGCCTGCCGCTGGTCCTGTCGGGGCGCAACCCGCGCCTCTCCTGGGGGATCACGCCACTGGATCTGGACGATGCCGACATCGCCATCGAAGAGGTCCAGCCCGGCAATCCCGACCGCTATCGCGGCCCGCAGGGCTGGACGCCCTTCCAGACCCGGACCGAGGTGATCCGCGTGCTGGACGCCCCGCCCCGCACCATCACGCTGCGGGACACGCTGAACGGCCCGGTCGTGCCGGGGCTGGATCCGGGCCTGCGCGACGTGACGCCCATCGGCCATGTCCCGGCGCTGCGCTGGACGGGGCTCTCGCGGCAGGACACTACCATGTCCGCGCTGATGGGGCTGATGCGCGCGCAAGGCGCCACCCAGGCCGGTCGCGCGCTGACGGGCTTGGTGGCGCCCGCGCTGAACGTGACCCTGGCCGAGGGCGGCCGCGTCACCCGCCTGGCCGCCGGCGCCGCCCCCGAACGCGCGCCCGACCACCCGACCGGCGGCGCGCTGCCCGCGCCGGGCTGGCTGGCCTCCACCGCCTGGCTCCGGGCCCGGCCGC
>NZ_SUNI01000029.1 GCF_005048225.1 Paracoccus gahaiensis | reverse complement strand
GTGGCCGGCGAGCCTGGCCACCACCTCCGGCGCCACTTTGCGACGGCGCATGTATTCGAGCGCTGCGTCGTTGATGACGTAATCCTCGCCACCAGCCTGTAGCAAAGATAGAAAGTTCAGTCGTGACTTCGAGCGGCCTGTCCGAAACACGGTAAAGTGGTCACCACCAATCTGCGTGGTGATCCCGTCGCGGCGGGCATGGCGGGCGCCAGTGTCATCCACGCTGATGAAAGGTGCTGTCGCCAGGCCGGTCCTCAGAACCGCCCGATCTTCCGCCACGAAATCCTCGAGACGGCTGGTCAGGATCCGCACGACCTGCCGCTTGGAAATCTCTATGCCGATCCCGTTCAGGATCGAGGTCAACCGCTCCGTCGTGACCTGCCCCTGGGCATGAAGGACAAGACAGAACCGGCGCAGGTTAGCACCAAAGCCGCCGATCAATCCCGCCGGCAACGGCGCGATGATTGTGTTGCCCTCCGGCGTCAGCCACCGCTCCCGCCGATAGCGGACAAGTTCGGCTGACATGACCAGCTCACGGACCAGGAGGATTTCATAGCCCTTGAAGCGCGATCCTGCCGGAGCCTCGGTTCTCAGTACCTCTTCGCGCGTGACACGGTCTGTGTCGCGCTTGGGTCCCCTTCGCCGAGCCGTCCCTGCTGCCTTGCCAAGGTCGCGGTTCGCCGCCTTTTCCATGCCGGACGGCTTGAAAGGGGGTCGTGGTGGCAGGTTCTTCAGCCGCGCAATCTCGTCGCGCAAGTCCTGGTTCTCAGCCTGGAGAGCAGCCCGGGCAAGTTCGGACGTCTCGAGTTCGCCTCTCAAGTCGGCGACCTGGGCCTCAAGCGCACCAAACCGTTGCGACAGATCCACCGCGAGCCGACGCAGGGCGTCGGGGGACAGTGTCTCAGATCCATCATCCGAAAGCGGGTTCATACGATCATGAATCAGACATCGATCAAGAGCGCAACGATCATGCCCGGAGATCTGCCCCAGTTACCGCATCTGATTTCTAAAACGAGCCTAACTATTCAACGTAGCTGAAATGTTTTCGAGATTTATATCATCATTTAAGCATGTTAATGACGAATACTAAGGTACTTGTCGAGCGGCGATTTAAGGATTGTCGCGCTTAGCTGCGCGCGCACCAGAGATTGGCAGCTGGCCATCACGTGTTGAAGAAACAGGGCATAAGAACAAAGTTGAAGCGCTTGCGTACGTTTACAAACGGTTGTTTATCTAAGCTTAAAGTATTTGCAAAAACGGACCTTCCCGATGCCCCTGATCGGCTATGCGCGCGTGTCTACCGAAGATCAGACCCCCCTGCCCCAGGTGCAGGCTCTAACGGCGGCCGGCTGTTCCCGGATCCACGAAGAGCAGGCCTCGGGCGGTGACCGCGCGCGGCCCGTTCTGACGCGGCTGCTGGAGCAGGTGCGGAAGGGCGACACGCTGGTGGTGGTGCGCATCGACCGGCTGGCGCGGTCATTGTCGCATCTGCTGGAGGTGATCGAGCGGCTGGAGGCCAAGGGGGCGTTCTTCCGCTCGATCGAGGATCCGATCGACACGGCCAGCCCGCAGGGAAAATTCACCCTGCAGGTTCTGGGGGCTGCCGCCGAATTCGAGCGCGCCCTCATCCGCGAACGCACCAAGGCGGGACTGGCCAGCGCGCGCAGCCAAGGCCGCATCGGCGGCAATCCCGGGCTACGGGCCCGCAACCCGGCCGCCCTGCGCAAGGTCAGCCTGGCGCGGCACGAGGGCTATCTGGAACGGCTGTCCGGAACCGCGCAGGAATGGGTGCCCCAGGTCCGCCGCCTGCGTCCCGACATGGCATGGGAGGATGTCCTGCGCCTCATCAACGCCCCCCTGCCCCCCTCGCGCCACTGGACGCAGGCGCGGCTGATCCGGGCGACCCGCGCCTATATTCGCGACGGCTTCCTGCCCCAGACGGTGCTGGGCCGCGCCAAGCGTCAGGTCGGCAATGACCGCTTGCCGGTCATCGTGGCGGCGATCCGGGGCGCCGATCCCGACATCACCCTGCAGGCGATCTGCGACCGGCTGGAGGCGATGCGCGAGCGCACGCCCCGCGGGCGGACGACATGGCAGCCCTCATCCGTCAGGATGCTACTTAGCCAGGCCGTCAGGCTGGGCCTGCTGCCGGAGTAAGGGTTAAGCTCCAGAGTATCCGGTAGCTATCAGATATCTTTTGCTACCAATCAAGTATCGGATATCGAATGGTAGCTGTTAGCTATCAGATATTACAAGCTATCTGCTAGCTACCGGATACTATCATATATCTGGTAGCTATCTGGTATCCTCTTGCAAAGATCCCCCGATACCTGCTTCCTGCCGGAAACGTGCAGGAGCAGCCATGCCGACCATCAGCTTTGCAAATCCCAAGGGCGGGGCAGGGAAGACGACAACTGCCCTGCTGGCCGCGATCCAGCTGGCCGAGGCGGGGGCCACGGTCACCATCATCGATGCCGACCCGGAACGCTGGATCTCGCAATGGGGCAACCTTCCGGGAAAGCCCGAGGCCGTCCGGATCATCAGCGACGTGACCGAGGATACGATCATCGACGTGATCGAGCGCGAGGCGGCCAAAGCCAATTTCGTCATCGTCGATCTGGAGGGCACGGCATCGCTGATGGTGGCCAATGCGATCGGCATGTCGGATTTCGTCACCATCCCGCTGCAGGGATCCAGCATGGATGCGAAAGGCGGCGCCAAGGTGCTGAGGCTGATCGCGTCGCAGGCCAAGATGGCGCGACGCGCGATCCCGCACGCGGTCGTCCTGACGCGGACCAGCGCCGCGATCCGATCACGCAGCCTGAAGAACGTGGCCGGCGAGCTGGAAGAGGCGGGGGTTCCCGTCTTCCAAACCGCCATTGTGGAACGGGCGGCCTATCGCGACCTCTTCGATTTCGGCGGCACGCTCCTGTCGCTGGATCCGGCCCAGACCAGCAATATCGCGAAGGCCATCGACAATGCCCGGGAATTCACCGGCGAGCTGGTCGCCAGGATCCGGGAGGCGGCGCAATGAGCGGCACACGTGCGAAGATCGGCTTTGGAGAGGCGCTGAATGACCTGGGGGGCTTCGCGCCGACCAAGCGCGAGAAACCCGCCCCCGAACCGCTGGCCGCCGCCGCCGCAGGCTTCACCCGGCGCGAGCCGTCGCCCGCACCGGAGCCCGCAGATCCTCCCAAGGCGCAGAGGCGGCGCAGGACAGGGCGCAACGCCCAGATCAACATCAAGGCCCGGCCCGAGACGCTGGAGCAGTTCTATGCCGCCGCCGACGCGATGGGCCTGGGGGTCGGGGAGGCGTTCGAGGTTGCCGTCAAGTTGCTGCAGAAAAAGATAGCCGATAGCTAACCGCTACCAATTAGATATCAAGCGCAAGCGCATATTGGGAATGGCTTTCGGAATAGGGCGCCTTCATCTCGTCCACGGTCTTCACCCACCAGCGCAGGCGGATCCGTGTCACCTTCCGGCCGATCCGTTCCACAGGCTCGACTTCGCAAGAAAAGGGCGCCAGCTTGATCACTTCGGCAATCGCGGGCTCGATGGCCTTCTGCCTGAAGTTTTCGAAACTTGGCAGCTTTCCGTCGGGCACCCCGAGAAGGTTGCGGAAGGCCTCGACCTCGAAATCCTCATGGAAGACATGATGCAGCCGGACGCGACGGGACAAGGCCTCGTAAAGGGCCAGGCCATATTTGGTGCCGAAAGCCTGCAGGGCGGCCAGCTCAAGCTTGGTAAAGACGACGCTCTCGTGGAGTAGGGGGGCCAGACGCTTGTCGAAGCTGTAGGTCAGCATGCCGTGCCGTCTGTCGCTGTCGACCATGTCGTTGCTGCCCAGCAGCTGCACCCGGGTCGTGCGCCCGTCCAGACCGCGCACGATGACCACCGTCTTCCTCAGCGCCTCGATGCTGTCGCTGATCCGCTCATTGCCGGCATGGGTGCCCCGGAGTTCGGACAAGGGAATGCTGAAATCGCGCCCTTCATATCCCATGTCCGGGCCGAAGGCGTTGGCCAGCGGGCGATTGTAAAGGCGACGGGCGGCCAGCGACAGGCCGGTCGCCCCCTGGATGTCGATCAGTTCGGCAGGCTTGATCATCTCGCCGCCCGCCGGGCGCATCTCGAGCGTGCGGCGTGGATTGTAACTTATGGGGTGATTTTCCGACGTCGTCATCTGTGCCTGCCTCGGTTTCAAGGGCGATGATGGCCTCTTTGCAGGTTCAGAGAACCCCTTCCTGTGAAATCACCCCATCGGTTACAATAGGTTGCAGCGGTGGCCCGCCGAAGCACCCGATCGGTTACGACAGATCACCCCAAAGGTTATCGTCGCGCCATATATAACAATAAATTCAATATTTTATATTTTATGAAGAAGAAAGAGAAGAGAAGCTTAGAATTAGGGGACATCACGTCTGTCCCCTAAACGGAACCGTCGCAAAAAACTGCAGCAAGTGAGCGTGGCAATAGGCGATCCAAATTGCTGCAGATGAACAGCCATCTTCGCGCAGGGCACCGCCCAGTCTCAAAACAGATCCAGACCGTGTGAAAACTCGAACCGGATTCCCAGCATTGAGCGGCCGTGGTATTCTTGGGCATGGCACATATTTCAGGCGGTGATCGGTCCCAGCTCCTGCTTTTGCCGGACTCTGTGGACGACTATGTGGGGTCGGACAACGTTGTCCGGTTTATCGATGCTTTCGTTGACGGGCTCGATCTGAAGGCTGCTAGCTTCGAGCGGGTCCAGGCGAAGAGTACCGGTCGACCGGGATATGATCCGGCCGATCTTTTGAAGCTCTACATCTATGGATACCTGAACCGGGTACGGTCCAGCCGCCGGTTGGAGGTCGAGACGCGACGCAACCTTGAAGTCATCTGGCTGCTCCGCCGCCTGACGCCCGACTTCAAGACAATCGCAGACTTCCGACGTGACAACCGGACGGCGTTCCGCCAGGTGTTCCGGGAGTTCGTGGTGCTGTGTCGCGAACTCGACCTGTTCGGACGAGAGTTGATCGCGGTCGACGGCACCCGGATCAAGGCGGTGAACAGCCGGGAGCGGAATTTCACCAAGGCCAAGCTGGCCAAAGCGATGGCGGAAAGCGATGAGCGCTTGGCGCGGTATCTCAAGCAGCTTGATGAGGCCGACAAGGACGGTGAGGACGCGCCAGAGAGGGGCACCGCCGAAAGGCTGCAGGAAAAGATCGCAGCGCTCCGGGAGCAGCGTGAACGCCTTGATGATCATGGCAAAACCCTTGCGGACAGCGGTGAGGACCAGATCTCGCTGACCGACCCGGACGCACGCGCGATGCACTCCAGCAGCCGTGTCGGGGTCGGTTACAACATCCAGATCGCGGTCGATACCAAGCACAAACTGATTGCGGAGCAGCAGGTCCACAACAAGGTCAGCGACTTGGGCCTGCTGACCGAGACGGCCAAGGCTGCGCGTGAGACCCTCGATGTTGCGCAGATCGATGCCGTGGCCGACCGGGGCTACTTCAAGATCGAAGATATCGAGGCCTGCGAGATGGCAGGCATCATGCCTCACGTTCCCAAACCGCAGCGCGGATCTGCTGTTGCCAAGGGATTTTTTCCCAAGGACCAGTTCCGTTATGACGCCGAGGCAGACATCTACACATGCCCGGGCGGCGCGGCTTTGCGCCATGTGCACAGCCGCCCGGTTCGTGGCGAGATCCGGGTGTTCGATTATGCCAATGCCGCTGCCTGCAAGTCCTGCGCACTCAAGACACGTTGCACCACCGCGGCCTACCGCAAGGTTGCGCGCTACGAGAACGAGGCCGTGCTGGACCGGATGGCAAAACGGCTTGCCGCGCGGCCCGGGGTGCTCGATGAGCGGCGCGAGAGCGTCGAGCACCCGTTCGGCTCCGTGAAGCAATGGATGGGCCAGGGTGCATTCCTGATGCGCAGGCTGGAGAACGTGCGCGCCGAGTTCAGCCTGACGGCCATCGCCTACAATTTGCGTCGAGCGATCGGCCTTGTCGGCATTCCGGCGTTGATTGCGGCCGTCCGACCGTAAAGGCTCAATATTTCCTCAAGTATCAGCCCATATTCGCCTTCAGAAACCCCCACAGGACCCCAAAACCCACGATCAAGCGTTTGATCCGGATCCCCTAAAGGAAAATCTCCGATCCAGCCAAAACCCCTGCACACCATCAGACCTCGGCAAGTTTTCACACGGTCTGGATCGGTTCCGAACCGCATCCCTGCCCAGCATCTTCTTGAGATCCCCAAATAAGCGATCCTATGATCGTAAAGATGCTTTCAAACCGAGATGCCTCAGAGGAGATGCCCATGATTCGTGCTCATCTGGCCACGTTTCCGGCCCGGTCGGGCATTCTCATGCAAACCATCCGGTCGATTCTGCCCCAGGTGGACAAGCTGTGCATCTGCTTTAACCAATACGACAAGATCCCTGCCGCGCTGGCCGACGAGCCGAAGATCGACGCCCTAGCCCCTGATCGCGATCTAAAGGATGCGGGCAAATTCGCCTTTGACGTCGCAGCTGACGACATGGTGTTCACCATCGACGATGACATTCTCTATCCGCCCGATTACGTCACGACGACCCTGTCCTTCTTTGACTTCGTCGATCCCCGGGACAGCGTTCTGGGGCATCTGGGACATGCCTGGGTTGCAAAGGGCAAGCTGGGGCAGATGGGCTGGAAGAACTGGATGTTCCTCAAGCGCAACCCGAACATGGTCAAGGTCGATTTCCTGGGCACCGGCACGACCTGCCAGCTGGGACAGAACCTGCCCCGCCTGCATCAGATCGAGAGTGCCTCCGGCTTTGTCGATCTGCGCCATGGGCGGATGCATGCCGAAGCCGGGCGCAGGATGTGGGTGCTGCCCCATGATGAAGGATGGATGGCCAGCACAATGACCGACGATCTTCGCGCCAGCTCGCTCTTCGATACGGTCAACCGGGTTGCACCCCCGCAGATGAGAACCGAACTTTCCGCGCTGCTCAAGGCCCGGACCCCGGACTCCGGCGAACATTACCGCCACTTGCGACAGCGCGGCTTGGTCGCGCGGCCGGTGGGTCCTGCGGCCGCACGGTTGGATCAAGGCAGGCTGCAGGGCTGATCCGGCAAGGCAGACCTCTCGTGACAAAGCCGGATGCCCGGATTGTGGCCAAAAGACAAAGCCCTTAGAAAGCGCGAACGAAGGTCCTTCATGGGCGGATCCGACCACGCTCTGCGCGATGCAGTTTGACGACGGAACAAGGAAGACGGCATACGTGGCAATCATCGTCGACAAGATTAGGCTGGCCTATTTTCCTGCTCCGAAAGTGGCCTGCACCTCCGTGAAATACATGTTCTACAAGCTCGAGAACGGACGGGATTTCGTGGATGGCGTCCGGAACAGCAGCATGTTTCACATCCACAGCTATTACGGGTCGGCACCGTTTTCCGCAGCACCCCTGGACAGGCTGACGACGCATGAGAGGATCTGCATCGTCCGCGATCCGATCAAACGCTTTCTGTCCTGCTATTCGAACCGGGTTTTGTTCCACAGGGAATTGTCGGAACATCACTTGTCCCCCGAGGCGATTGCCGCAGGTGCGGTGCCCGATCCCTCCCTGGAACTCTTCACCAAGCGCTTGAAGATCTATCGCAAGCACTCCCCCTCCATCCGCCATCACACCGATCCTCAGACCCATTTCCTCGGGCCTGACCCGGAATTTTATTCAAAGATTTATCAGATGAGCGAGCTGGACGAACTGGCTTCGGACCTGTCTCTGAAATCCGGCATGCAGTTGGATCTGCCCCATGCCCAGACCGGCGGCGAGAAGATCGATCCGCGCGACTTGTCCGCAGAGACCGTCGACCAGATCCGCGACTTCTACCGCAAGGATTATGAGGCCTACAGCTTCGCCTGACCGGGCAGTCCTGCTGGTGCTCTGCTCCCTGAAAACTGGACCGTTTGAAACTGAAGTTTTCGGCTAACCTTCCCTGGCTGGGAGAGGAGCTGAGAACGATGAAGGCATCGAGGTTCACGGAGGCGCAGAAGGCGTTTGTCCTGAAGCAGGGTGAGGAAGGCACGCCGGTGGCCGAGGTCTGCCGCAAGGCGGGGATCAGCCAGGCGACCTACTTCAACTGGAAGAAGCGGTATGGCTGAAAATATAGTGGTCCAAAAAAGACGACGCTAAATTTCGATGCATCAGGATCGTAAGCAATTATCGTGAACGAAATCACGGTGCTCAGCAGCCGGTTCCAGTTCTTGTTGAAATTTATTAAAACATAATTAGGGTAGTGGATATGACAT
Organism: Paracoccus gahaiensis; assembly: GCF_005048225.1. Taxonomy (GTDB): domain Bacteria; phylum Pseudomonadota; class Alphaproteobacteria; order Rhodobacterales; family Rhodobacteraceae; genus Paracoccus; species Paracoccus gahaiensis. The sequence continues at coordinate 16,690 of NZ_SUNI01000029.1, read as the reverse complement.
CATCATCGCTATATCCCAGAAAAATTCAATCATCTCACGCGAGTTGTGTTGAGAAACGATTATTTTTTCGAATCATTAAATCAGAGAAGATTTATTTAGTTTCATATTACTTAAGTGCGCCGCAATCGCGGCCTCAATATCTTGATAAAAGGTCAGCCGCCCTTGTTCAAGAACAGCCCCCGCATGGCAGATTTCGCGCAGCAGGCTCATAGAATGGCTAACTACAATTGCCCCTGCCCGAGACATTCGCTCGTTGAAGACGTGATTCGACTTAGCCTTAAAAGCCGCATCGCCCACAGCTGAGACCTCGTCTACCAAGTATGTGTCAAAGGGCACGGCCATGGAAAGACCGAAGGCCAAGCGCGAACGCATACCAGAAGAATATGTCCGGATCGGCAGGCGGAAGTGGTTGCCCAGCTCGGCGAAATCCTCGACAAAGTGCAACAGCTCCTCTGTGTCAACACCGTACACACGAGCCACGAAGCGGCAGTTCTGCTCACCCGTCAGTTGGGTACTGAACGATCCGGAAAAGCCCACTGGCCAGCTGATCGTGCCGGTCGAGAGTATTTTGCCCGACGACGGGAGCATCGCCCCAGATATCATCCGCAGCAGCGACGATTTACCTGCGCCATTACGTCCCAATAAGGCGACGGATACACCTGACGGGAAAGTCGCGGTGATATCGCGCGCCACAACCTTATGTTTTCCGTTCAACGTGTAAGTCTTGCAAAGGTTCTGCAAGTGAATCATCGACGGTCTCGAAGACTATAGAAAATTAGGCTGCCAATTATCCATAGTATCGTTAGAAAGCCTGCAAGTATCAGCAGCAGCTTGGCTCTCTCAGGAAATTCGGCCTCTTGCGCCAAAGTGGGACGGATATAGGGGGCAAGGTACCGTGACTGGCGTACAGCTTCGGCACGAGCCGACTCATAACTAGCCAACGCAGCCGTATAGCTGGTCTCGGCAAACTGCCGATCCATAGCTAGGATCTCGTACTGACCTACTACGTCCGACAGTGCCATATCCTCACTATTTGAGCCGACTTTTTGCCGTTCAGCCTCGATCTGCTCGCGAATGACCCTGATGCTCAGCTCTGTCTGACTAATACGCGAGTCCTGAGGCTGTGCATTAGCCTGCAACAAACCGAGCGACACGAGTTGTTCAGCCAGTTGTTGCTGAAGCAAAGTGACAACGCCAATCTGACTTTGAACATCCGCTACTGGATCAACTAACTGGTAACGATTGCGAAACTCTGTCACGGCTTGGCGCGCCGTGCGCAGGCGGTCCTGCGCACGCTCCAACTCGTCGCGAGAATAGCTTAGCGCATCTTCGCGCGCGATGTCGTTTAGCTGGTTGATGACAATGCCGCTCTCTTCCAAGATGGCAGTTGCGATATTTTGCGCGTCGTGAGGATCGAATGCTAGGACGCGCAGATCGATCATGCCGGTGTCGTAATAGATACGGACCTTGCGTTCCCATTCGGAAACGAGGTTCTCTATCGAGTTGTTGCCGCGAAAGCCAAAGACCGGATCGCGCGGCGCCTTGGACCAGATTTCGCTCAAATTTAGCCGCGCATCTACTCGCTCTACAAGGTCTCGGCTCTGGATGAACTTGAACAGGATGTCCGTGTCCGAGGTTGAACTAGAGGTGACGCCAACCAACGATCCCAGTCCACCCAGCACATCGGCAGGACTGGGGGCAGACTCGCTGCGCACTGAGAAACCTACATAAGAAGCGTATTGATCAGCTGCACGGTTGTACAAGTAGTAGGCGCTAACCAGAAGAGGAATGATAACTGTCAGAGCAAAGCTGATGGCCATGCCGTAATGACGCTTCTTCAGCTGCGCCGGGTTGGCGGTAGGTAAAATAGGCTTCAGCAGTGCAGCCTGAATGCGCTGCTGCCGTTCCGGGTCAACTTTCTTAGGTTGACTTATAGCTTTCTCCACGTCCTTGGATACAGCTCGTTTTTCTACAATTTTTTGTCCCGAGGTTTTATTAGACTTCATTTGATTGTCTTGGCGCGGATCTGACGCAAGGACTGCATCAGCTGGTGAACTTGGCTTTTGTTCGTGGGCGGACATACGCTCTACTCCGCCTGTCTCGTTGCTCTTGCAAAGGCTCTCATACATAAACATGTCACTCAGTTCCAGTACGGATCCTGTAGCGGATGCGTGAACAGCCATGCGCGAGAGCAATTTTATGTCTCAAATCTCCGAATCCGCGAACGAAGATGTGCAGTTGCCGCACAAAAAAATTTCAGCCCCACCCCATGAACTGAAAGAGGTCCGGCTGCATCGTCGCTTTGCGAGCCTACGTGCCATCAGCGCGTTGATCCTGCGTGAGATGCAAACCAGCCATGGTCGCGCCTCAGGTGGATATCTCTGGGCCATCGCCGAACCAGTAGGGGGCATTGCCCTGCTAACCCTGATCTTTTCAGCTGGATTCCGGACGCCCCCAATGGGCACCAATTTTGCCATTTTCTATGCGACCGGCATTGTCCCATTCATGGCCTATCTGGACATGTCTGGCAAAGTGGCCAACTCTATTCGCTACTCAAAGCCCCTCTTAGCTTATCCGGCGGTAACTTTTGCCGACGCGCTTGTCGCACGCATCCTGTTCAATACCATAACTCATATTATCGTAGCTTCTTTGATATTTACCGGAATATGCTGGGTAATGGAGACCCGCACCGATCCCCAGTTTGACCAGATTGCGCTTGGGATGGTCATGGCGTTGTTGCTGGCCACGGCCGTAGGAGCAATGAACTGCTTCCTATTTGAAGCTTTCACATGGTGGCAGCCCATTTGGAGTATCCTGATGAAGCCATTATTTTTGGTCTCATGTATATTTTTTGTTTTTGATAATATCCCACTTCCATATCGTGACTATTTGTGGTGGAATCCATTGGTTCATGTGGTTGGTCAAATGCGCCATGCGTTCTATCCAAGCTATTATGGAGACTACATCAGCTACATGTATGTGTTTGGCCTCAGCTTAGGAATACTAGCCTTAGGGTTGGCATTGCTGGTAAGATATCACCGCGATCTACAAAATAGCTGATAAGGTGCTTCGGCCTGCCGTGGTTTGGCACCACTCCTTTGATAGGTTACGGACCAATTGATTTGACGTTACTTGCGTAAATCAGGACTCCATCCTGAACACTTTCAATGATGGCAACTAGTTCTTTGTCTATTGCCGCTTCAAAGTTCACGGACGAGTAGTAGTAACAAGTGCTGCATGACAGGTTCATCGCTTTCCACGTAACCCGTACTCCATTGATCATGAAGGATCTCTTTCCACCATTTGCATTCGTTATCGGTAGTAATTTTTCACGGTTGAGCTATCGTCAGCTAAACCACGTACCGCTCCTGGCGTACTATGGAAATATATGGTGAAACATTGAATTATAATGCGTCGCACCTCGTCCTTCACATTGGGCAAACTAAAGCCGGCAGTACGGCCATACAGAATTATCTGGATAGTCAACGAAATGAATTATTACGTCACAATATCTTAGTTCCAGACCTTAGCTTAAGCAGATCTAATCCATTCGATCTTGAGCGCACGTCTGGCCACCTTAAGCTTATTCGCAGCCTCGCTCGAAACACAAAACAAACCGACTTACAGCTAAAAGAGTTAAGCACGCATAAACGTGTGGTGCTCTCGGCCGAGAATATTTTCCACGATCGCCCCGATAAAGAGATTGCCGAAATAGCCAATTTTTTTTGTAATTATGAAATTACATTGGTTCTTATCGTAAGATCCACGGAATCCTGGCTTAAGTCGCGCTACATCGAAAATATAATGAGCGGCTTTAAAGCGTGCTCATCAACGTTCGAGGAATTTCTTCAGATTTCCATATCTGGCGGCGTGCATGATTATGCAAGCCGGCTGGATTCAATAGTGACTGCCCTCGGTGCCAAGCACATTCGTGTTATAAATTACGACGCTGAGTTAAATAAATGTGGAATTATACCTGCTTTTTTAAAAGCAGCTGACTTGCCAGTTACAGATTTCTCTAGAGCCAATACAATTCGATCAAATGTGAGGGAATCTCATGCCTTCCTAATTGAAGCAAAAAGAAAACTAAACTATCTCACCAAAAATATTTCCCTTACATTGCGGTTGGAGCTGGAACATAAAGTTCGTTTTCTAGCTCGCAAGATAGTTAAGGAAATGAAAGTATCACCAGCCGCTTGGAGCCAACCGATTTCATTCACTTCTAAAGTTTATAATGAAATTATTAATTCTAATAAAAGATTAATTGAAGAGTTCAAGCTCCACCCTTCGCTGCCCGACCCCAAGCATAAAAAAATAATTTATATGCCCGATCACCATGATAAAATTCCGGCTGAAAAGCTCATAACCAATGGCTTGAAAACAGCAGCAACTCTTCTAAAAAATAATTCGCAGAGGCAACTTGCATCGCCTTCAATATCGCTCCTTAATTTAAATGGCATCGAAGCTGTAATAGAAATTATATTTCATTCGACTGTGAGCTTTCACCTGTCTAGTGAAACGGCACTATGGGCCGCTCTGTATGAAAAAAGATTTCCATTTCTCATATCATCAAGAAACAATATTAAAAAAATCAATGAAGCCTCATCATTCGTGATTTCTTCAAAAATTCTCGACTGCCGCGACCTTAAAAATATCAATGATTCAAGTAAATATTTCTCGCCTGGAATTTTTATTGTTCCTCCAGATATTTCTACGTCTAGAATTATTAGTGTCCTCAACAGATTACCAAATATAAGCAAATTAATTCTATCGGGGTATGGTAGTAAAAAAGCATGCAACGTATCTAATCAGGTAAAATGTACAATTTACAAGCAAATAGGTGGTGTCCATGTGCTGAATTTATGAGTTTGTAATTAACCACAAATCAAATATCATAAGGTTAAAATTTATATATTATTAGCTTAAAAACCAGGGCCAGTTGCCTATTCGACCGTTACGGACTTTGCCAGATTGCGGGGCTGGTCCACATCGGTGCCCTTGGCGACCGCCGTGTGATAGGCCAGATATTGCATCGGCACCGCATAGAGGATCGGCTGGAACACCCCCCCGCCCGAGGGCATGGCCAGACTGGCCGTCACCCCTTCGCCCGCTGCCGCGATCCCGCTCGCATCCGAGATCAGCAGCACGCGGCCGTGGCGCGCCATCACCTCCTGCATGTTCGAGATGGTCTTGTCGAACAGCGCGTCATGCGGGGCCAGCACCACCACCGGCACGTCGCCGTCGATCAGCGCGATGGGGCCGTGCTTCAGCTCGCCCGAGGCATAGCCCTCGGCATGGATGTAGCTGAGCTCCTTGAGCTTCAGCGCGCCCTCCAGCGCCACCGGATACAGCGCGCCGCGCCCCAGATAGAGGACGTCGCGGGCCTGGGCCAGCCAGTCGGCCTGCACCCGGCAGTCGTCGGACAGGGCCAGGGCCTGGGCCAGCAGCGCGGGGATGCTGCGCAGGTCGCGCAGATGGGCGGCCAGCCCCGCATCGTCGATCCGGCCCCGCACATGCGCGGCCTTCAGCGCCAGCACGGCCAGCACGGCCAGCTGGCAGGTGAAGGCCTTGGACGAGGCCACGCTGACCTCCATCCCCGCCAAGGTCGGCAGGGCCAGATCGGAGTCGCGGGCGATGGCCGAGGTGCCCACGTTCACCAGGCCCACGGTCTGCGCGACCTTGCCGCGCGCGTAGTGCAGGGCGGCCAGGGTATCGGCGGTCTCGCCGGACTGGCTGACGGCCACGAAGAGGCTGCGGTCCGACAAAGGCGGCTCGCGATAGCGGAACTCCGAGGCCACGTCGATGTCGCAGGGCAGGCCCGCCAGGCTCTCGAACCAGTATTTCGCGACATGGCCCGCCAGATGCGCCGTGCCGCAGCCGACCAGGGTGATGCGGTCGATGCTGGCCAGATCCAGCCCGTCGGGCAGCACGATGCGGTCTTCCTTGACGTAATGGGTCAGCACGTCGCCGATGACCACCGGCTGCTCGGCGATCTCCTTGGCCATGAAATGGCGGTGCCCCGCGCGGTCGATCACGCTGGCGCCCACGTCGATGCGGGCGATGGGGCGGTGGGTCTGCTGCCCCTCTGCGTCCCAGACCTGCAGGCCCGCACGGGTCAGGACGGCGTGGTCGCCGTCCTCCAGATAGGTGATGCGGTCGGTGAAGGGCGCCAGCGCGACGGCGTCCGAGCCCAGATACATCTCTCCGGTGCCGTGGCCGATGGCCAGAGGGCTGCCCCTGCGGGCGGCGATCATCAGATCGCCCTCGCCCTGGAACAGGAAGGCCAGCGCGAAGGCGCCGTGCAGCTGCGCCAGCGTCGCGCGGGCGGCCTCCAGCGGGGTCAGGCCCCGGCCCAGGTGATGGGCGCACCACAGGGCGACGGTTTCGGTGTCGGTCTGCGATTCGGGTTGGATGCCCAGATCGGCCAGACCGGCGCGCAGCTCGCGGAAATTCTCGATGATGCCGTTATGGACGACGGCCACGCGGCCCGACTGGTGGGGATGGGCGTTGACCTCGGTCGCGGCGCCATGGGTGGCCCACCGGGTGTGGCCGATGCCCGCATGGCCGGGCAGGGGCTGGTGGACCAGCCGGTCGCTGAGGTTGACCAGCTTGCCCACCGCGCGGCGGCGGTCCAACCGGCCCGAGGCGTCGACGGTGGCCACGCCCGCGCTGTCATAGCCGCGATATTCCAGGCGCCGCAGCGCGTCGACCAGCTGGGGCGAGACCTCGTGGCTGCCCAGGATTCCAATGATGCCGCACATCAGCGCGCCTCCCGTGCGGCGCGCAGCGCCGTCATCAGTCGGACCGCAAGGCCCGGTTTCGTGGCCTGCCGCGCGCGGCCGATCGCCAGCGCGCCGTCGGGGATGTCCTGGGTGATGACGCTGCCCGACCCGGTCATCGCGTCGGCGCCGACCGTCACGGGGGCGACCAGCATCGTGTCGCTGCCGATGAAGGCGCGCGGCCCGATCACCGTGCGGTGCTTGCCGACGCCGTCATAGTTGCAGGTGATGGTGCCCGCGCCGATATTGCTGTGCTCGCCCACATGGGCGTCGCCCAGATAGGTCAGGTGGCCGACCTTGACGCCCTCGTCCAGGACCGCGTTCTTGATCTCGACGAAGTTGCCGACATGCACGTCCGAGCCCAGTTCGGCGCCGGGGCGCAGGCGGGCGAAGGGGCCGACGGTGGCGCCGGCGCTGACATGGCAGCCTTCCAGATGGCAGAAGGGCAGGATCTCGGCCCCCGATTCGATGGTGACGCCGGGGCCGAAGACCACGTTCGGGCCGATGATCGCGTCGCGCCCGATCACCGTGTCCAGCGCGAAAAAGGTGCTGGCCGGATCGGTCAGGGTGACGCCGTCCTCCATCGCGCGGGCACGGGCGCGGGCCTGGAAGGCGGCCTCGGCACCGGCCAGTTCGGCGCGGGTGTTGATGCCGAGCGTCTCGGCCTCGTCGCAGATGACGACATCGGCGCGGTGGCCCTCGGCGCGGGCCAAGGCGGGCAGGTCGGTCAGGTAGTATTCGCCCGAGGCATTGTCATTGGTCAGCCGCACCAGCAGGCGGCGCAACAGGCCCGCATCCAGCGCCATGACGCCCGAATTGCACAGCGCGATGTCGCGGGTGGCGGCGTCGGCGTCCTTGTATTCGACGATCCGGTCCAGCCCCTCGGCGGTGACGATCAGGCGGCCGTAGCGGCCCGGATCCTCGGCCTCGAAGCCCAGCACCACGAGATCCGAGGAGTGGCTGGCCAAGGCGGCCAGCGTCTCGGGGCTGATGAAGGGAGTGTCGCCGTAAAGGACGATGACGCGACCCTCGAACCCTTCCAGCGCGGGCAGGGCCTGGCGGACGGCATGGCCGGTGCCCAGTTGTTCGGGTTGCAGCACGGTCGCCGCCTCGGGGTCGAGGCGGGCGACGGCCTTGGCGACGGCGGGGGCGCCGTGGCCGGTGACCACGACGATCTGTTCGGGATCGAGGCTGTGGGCGGCGGCAAGCGCGTGGCCCACCAGCGGCACGCCCCCCAGCCGGTGCAGCACCTTGGGCAGGTCCGAGTGCATCCGGCTGCCCTGGCCTGCCGCCAGAATCACAACCGCCACTGCGTCTTTTGCCATGCCTGCCCCTCGTTAAATTATTTTTGACGCGTTTTAAACAAAGCTGCTAGGGGATGAAAGATCATGAATCACCTAAAATAAATAAGGTAATTCTTTCAAGATACTATGCCGATTATAGCTAGGTTTCCAGTTGCCCGCCTCTTTCTATAAATAGCCATGTTTCGTAGACGCCTTCTAAGTTGGTTTTAAGGCCGAAAGACCATGACGGCTGAAGCTTAGGAACGTTCACATTGCCCAGCTAAGAGAAGGCAGAGGGATGAGCAGAAAACTCTTTGGAACCGACGGTGTCAGGGGCCGCGCGAACACCCACCCGATGACGGCCGAGATGGCGCTGCGCATCGGGGCGGCCGCCGGTCGCTATTTCCGGCGTGATGGCCGTAACCGGCACCGGGTGGTGATTGGTAAGGACACGCGGCTGTCGGGCTATATGCTGGAAAATGCGCTGACAGCGGGGCTGACCAGCACGGGTATGAACGTGCTACTATTGGGTCCGGTACCAACGCCCGCTGTGGGGTTCTTGACCCGGTCGATGCGAGCCGACTTGGGCGTCATGATCTCGGCCAGCCACAACCCGGCCGAGGATAACGGCATCAAGTTTTTTGGTCCCGACGGCTTCAAGCTGTCCGACGAGGCTGAGGCCGAAATCGAGGCCATCGTCGCAGGCCAAGTCGACCCCGCTCAGCCCCATAATATCGGTCGTGCCAAGCGTATCGACGACGGACGTGGACGCTACATGGAGTATGCTAAAACCACGTTCCCGGCGAAGCTACGGCTGGACGGGCTAAAGGTGGTGCTAGATTGCGCGAACGGCGCGGCCTATCGTGCGGCGCCAGACGTGCTATGGGAACTGGGCGCTGAAGTGATCCCCCTGGGCATCAAGCCAGACGGGTTCAACATCAACGACTGTGTCGGCAGCACCCATCCGCAGGCCTGCGCGGATGCCGTGCGCGCATATGGAGCGCATTTGGGAATCAGTCTGGACGGCGATGCCGACCGGGTGGTGATAATCGACCAGACAGGCCGGGTGGCTGATGGCGATCAAATCATGGCGTTGCTGGCAGGCCGGTGGGCTGCGCAGGGGCGGCTAAAGGGCGGCGCGCTGGTCGCTACCGTCATGTCCAATCTGGGACTGGAGCATTTCCTGAACGCACAAGGTTTGCGGCTGGAACGAACCCGCGTGGGCGACCGCTATGTGGTCGAGCGGATGCGCGAGGGCGGCTTCAACCTGGGCGGCGAGCAATCGGGCCATATAGTGATGACAGATTATGCCACCACCGGTGACGGGCTGGTGGCGGCGATGCAGGTTCTGGCTGCGATGGCCGAGACGGGCCGCCCCGCCAGCGAGCTGGTCACCCAGTTCGAACCGGTGCCGCAGATGCTTAAGAACGTGCGCTATGCGGCGGGCGCGGACCCTTTGGCGACGGCGGCGGTGCAGCGGGTAATCGCGGATGCTGAGGCGCGACTGGCCGGTAGTGGCCGGGTGCTAATCCGCAAATCGGGCACCGAACTCCTGATCCGGGTAATGGCCGAGGCAGAGAACGAGGCGGTGCTGCGCGAGGTCGTGGATGGGATCGTGACCGCCGTCGAGCATGCGGCCTGATCTCGGCTCTTGCATCACTAAGCGCGTCTTCATGAGGTGATCCGGGAAAATTTGCCACCATTGGTACGCCGGCCGATACGACAGGCTCTTGAATTTGCCTACCGGGCGATCGCTCTCACCAGCGCTGGAGGCGAGCTACGGCTGATGATAGGTTTGCCGCTGCGCCCCATCCCCGCGGCAGAGCAATTACATGAGCCCCCAATGACGCACGCGACCACGGAGCAGCAGGATCAAGACGCTGTCCTACGCAAAAGCGGGATCTTCGATGCCGCTTGGTACTCCGCCCAATACGCGGATATCGCCCAGAGCGGGATGGAGCCCTTCGAGCATTACCTTAAGGTCGGCCGGTCGATGGGTCGGGATCCTGGCCCCGGCTTCAGCGAGGTCTTCATGCGGCATGCCTCGGCCCGGTCGCTTGCCGAGGGCGAGAGGGCTGGGCATCGCCTGTTGTCGCAGAAAGGGCCAGATATTATGCCGGATAGGGTCATGCTGGGAGCAGCCGCTCTGTCAAGACTGGGCCGCCGCGAGGATGCCATTCGGCTGGCCCGGGATCATCTCGGCCACCGGGCCGAGCGGGCTATCAGCCTACTTCTGGCGAATATTGCAATACTCTCCGGCAACGAGGGAGGTTGGCTGGAACATCTGAACGCCTATCTCGAGCCCTATGACATCGAGCGGATTTGCTTACGTCCCGGGTCGAGCCTCCTGCATCGTCTTTTGACCACGCCGCCTCCGCAGATTTCGGGCGGGCCGATGGTCAGCGTCATCATGCCAGCCTATCAGGCGGCTACCTATCTCGAGCCAGCGGCGAATTCCATCTTGCAGCAGAGCTGGAAGAACCTCGAACTGCTGATCATCGACGACGGCAGCGAGGACGGAACATGGTCACAGATGCGAGAAATTGCCACCCGTGATAACCGGGTCCGTATTCGCCGCAATCCCCGCAATCAGGGCCCCTATGTTGCAAAAAACCTTGCGCTGCAGGAGGCGCGCGGAGATTTCGTGACCGGACAGGATGCGGATGATTGGGCCCACCCCCGGCGCATCGAGCGGCAGGTGACCAAGCTAATCGAAAGCCAGGGTTCGATTAGGGCCGGGACCGGCATGATGGTGAGGGTCAGCCCCGGCGGTCTCTTTGACGACGTCATCCGCGCCAGCCCCAATCATTCACCGGACGGCTTCCGACGTAGAGCCTTCATCTCGTGCATGTTCGACAGACAGTGCCTTCAAGAAGAAATCGGCTATTACGATCCGGTCAGGTTCGGTGCCGACGGCGAGATGCTGCAGCGTGCTAAAAAAATCTTAGGTGACGGGTTCTGCGACTTCGACATCTTTACTATGCTTTGCCTCGACCTGCAGACCGGTCTGACAAATCATCCTGAACTCGGTTTGAAGACGGTTACCGGCGTGTCTGCCGTGAGGCGTGCCTATAATGCGAGTTGGCAGGAATGGCACAGAAACACGCCTCCTGAAGGTCTTTATAATCCCTACCCGCTCGGACCCCGGATGTTCGAGGCCCCCGAGGACATCCTAGTGGACTTGGCTTCTACAAACTAGCCTGCGGACGCTGCCTTACTTCCTGCCACGCAAGGACAATAAAATATCCTTAGCGCGGCGTACCGGCACGGTCAAACGCCAGGAGGTGCTGGAGAGAAGCTCGGCTTGGTATCGCCTCAAGTCTTTGTTATTGCGCTTGGACTCTTCCAGCAGCCGCGTTAATATTGCTGTCTCTTGGAACCTCGTTTCCCGCTCTGCCTGCAAAGCCGCATTGAGTGAATCGACATTGGCCTGAAGCATCATAGTCCGGTCTTCGGTGCCAGTGCTTAAGGCTTCGGCACCGGCTAGGTTTGGCGCCTCGATCTCATTGCTACGCAGATCCAGCTCAGCCTCTGCAGCGTCCAGTTTGCCTCGCATTTCCTTGATGAGCCTTATGAGCACAGCGGCCTCGTCAAATCTCTTCCGTCGTTCGGTTTCCAAAAGAAATTATCCTCCTACAGCGCCGTCATAGCGCAAGGTCCTGAGCGTGGCAGTCGAATACTCGCTTTAGGGCTGAATCTACGTGCAGATAGCTGCAAGGCGCGATAATGGCATTGGCTTTCAGAATGCTTGATCGGTTCAGCTCGACAATAGGCGTCACGCTCAGCAGAGCCATATCCTAGAGCCTTAGGTCGCTCTCGGTGATACCAAAGGCCGATTTCATGTCAAAGAGAACCCCCCGCGGTTTGAGCAGTCTGCGCAGCCGCTCTGCGCCCGAACGGACTACTTCCTCGTGGGCGACCGTCAGAACGATGGCATCGTATTCGCCCGTCTCAGGCAGGGCGGTCTCAATATGCAGGCCATATTCCTCATGAACCTGCGCGGGATTGGCCCAAGTGTCCGCAACAATGGCTTCGATGCCCCAACCCCGCATGTGGTTCAGCAGGTCGATGACCTTGGTGTTGCGGGTATCGGGGCAATTCTCCTTGAAGGTAAAGCCAGCGACTAGCACCTTCGCCCCTTTGATGGGTAGATCGCGCGCCACCATCGCTTTGATTAGCCGGTGCACCGCGTTGCGCGCCATGCCATCGTTGATCTCGCGTGCCGAACGGATAATATCGGGGATAAAACCTGCTGCCGTCGCCTTGTGCACGAGGTAATACGGGTCCACCCCGATGCAGTGCCCACCAACAAGGCCCGGGCTCAGTTTGATAAAATTCCACTTGGTCGCGGCTGCATCCAACACCTCATGGGTGTCGATGCCCAGATGCGAAAAGACGATGGACAGCTCGTTGATCAGCGCAATATTCACATCGCGCTGCGTATTCTCGATGATTTTTGACGCCTCGGCGACCCGGATCGAGCTGGCCTTGAAGGTGCCGGCCTCGATAATACGGTTGTAGATCGCGTCGACAAAATCGGCGACCTCTGGCGTCGAGCCAGAGGTGACCTTAACAATCTTGGTCAGCGGACGCGCTTTGTCGCCCGGATTGATTCGCTCGGGGCTGTAGCCCGCGAAGAAATCTGTGTTGAAGCGCAGCTCCGAGACCTCTTCGACGATGGGGATGCAGTCCTCCTCAGTTGCGCCGGGATAGACGGTGGATTCGTAGATCACCACGCCGCCCGTACGGATGGCCCGGCCGACCACGCGCGAGGCCGAGATCAGCGGACCTAGATCCGGCCGCAGAGATGTGTCGATCGGCGTCGGGACCGCGACGATAAAGACGTTGCAGCCTTCCAGATCATCTTCCGCAGCAGTGAAACGGAGGGACGACACACGGGCAAGCTCGCGCGCATCTACCTCGCCAGTGACGTCGTTTCCATCACGCAGCGACGCGACCCGACCCACGTTTAGGTCGAAGCCTACTGTGTCGAATGCCTGCCCCAGAGCAACTGCCAGCGGCAGGCCCACATAGCCAAGGCCAATGACCGCAATCTTCAGTTCTTTCGGCGGGATAAAGGCTGACACTTGGATTCTCCTAAGTTGGCCGGAAGCCTGCATGCTAGGAGATATCCCGAGGCTTCTTCGTGGTCGGCTTATAGGTCGCGAGGGCCGAACTCAACTGCGGATAGTGAGCTACTCTCCAGAAACAGGGCTGTGGCGGAAGCTGCGATCGGACGTTTGCTGATCTCCAAGGATGAGAAGATCAGAACATGGGAAAACGAAAGACCATGACGCGGGTTTAAAGGACAGTGTAGCTTGCCACCTGTAACACCCGAATAGCTATCCCGGCGGCGCAGCCAGAGTGCGACACCATGATCGAGCCGAAAAACTCCAGCATCCCGTGGTACCAAGTCAGGGAACAGCGAACCATACATGTAATCGCCACTGTGGGTTGCGCACTCTGCATGTTCAAAAGTATGAGCGAAGCATTCCGGCATACCCGGACGAAACCTTCATCATCGCCTCTAGGGACACAGCCCTGCAGGCACCTGTATGCCGGAGAATAATTATGCCCTTGGCACCTGCACCCGAAGCAATAGAGCGCATCTTCGGCATGAAGCAGTTTGATGCTGTTTGGTATAGAAAGACTTTCCCGGATGTTGACGCAACACAGATGGATCCCGCCGATCACTTTCGAAAATATGGAAGCATCATGGGACGGGCACCCAATGCAGGCTTCCACGAAGATCCAAATATGCTTCGCGCGTTACTTAAACCAATGCCTAAAAAAGGCGGAGAACTGGTATCTGCTTACGAGATTGCCCGGCACGGGGATCATGATTTAGCTATCAGCTATGCGCGTCTGCATCTGCCTAGCGAACGCGCGTATACAATCGAAGGATTACTTGCAAATCGTGCACTATCAAGAGGGCGAAGAAAGCAGTGGCTCGGACACTTAAACAACTACCTAGGGCATTTTGAGGTCGCGCCCATAGCGATGAAGCCTGGCGAACAGCTAATTGATCAGTTTGCTACCGATCCATTGCCCCCAGCCATCGGCGGTCCACTTGTCAGTGTGATCATGCCAGCATGGAATGCTGAAACAACTATCTTTGCGGCGGCAAAATCGATCTTGGAGCAGACATGGCGCAACCTCGAGCTTCTGATTGTGGATGACGCCAGCACCGATAGCACTTGGCGCGTTATCCAGCAGCTCGCAGCCCAAGACTCCCGAGTGAAGGTGTTCCAGAACGCGATTAATGTTGGCCCCTACATGTCTAAGAACGTCGCGGTATCCCAGGCCGCCGGTGAATGGATTACAGGACACGATGCCGACGATTGGGCCCATCCAGAACGCATCGCTAGACAGATAACATTTAGCATCCTAAAAGATCGCCCGGCCACACTAAGCGGAATGGCGAGGATAAGCCGCACGGGGGAATTTGTGAGGCTTAACCAGATTGGTGATTTCGTTAATGATGGTATCTGCCGCGCGGCGTTTATTTCGCTGATGGTTCAGCGCCAGTACTTTAAGGATGTCCTCGGTTTTTGGGATAACGTTCGTATGGCCGGAGATTCAGAGCTAATTCACCGAATTCTCAAGGTGGAAAGAAGGGGTGTGCCCCAACTGCGCGCCATGACAATGTTATGCTTTGATACCCCTAATGGACTGGCTAAGAAAGCTAAGGTTGCGACCAACGACAATAGTGAAGCTCTTTCACCACGCAAGATATATAAGAAAAACTTCACAAAATTTCACAGCTCCCTATCAAAGAACAACAGCGCCGTTCTCGATTTGTCTTGCCGGCGTTTTCCGGCGCCCGCCGAAATGGTTAACGATCAACAAAAAATAAATTTACTCGTTGAGAGCTACAAGAAGCGAGGGATCTCTCTCAAAGAAACAATATCTGTTGATGTGGCAATTATTACTGAGCTCAGGTTCCCAGGTGGGAACGCATCTTCCACCCTAGATGAAGTTCAATTCCTATCAGGACTTGGACTGAAAGTGCGGCTGATCCAATGTCCAATCGATAGCAGTAGAGGCCGAACACTTTCAGAGCGATATGCATTGTGGAACGATCTAATTACGAACTGGTCGGACGTGGAGAGCCTTGATGCAAAGGTCGTTATCTGCCGTCATCCGAGGGTCGCACTTTCACGAGCCTTTAAGCATATTGTAGAAAAAATCTCCTGTGACCACTGCTATATTATAAAAAATAACTCACATCTACGCAGCACGGGCGAACCTGTGTACGACATCGACGCATTGGTGCAGATGTCTAAACAACTTAAATTTAGAAATGTTATATTTTGTCCTATCAGCCCGGTAATGCGAACTGAACTTGAGAAATATAAGGCGAATAGCAAGCAAGACTTCCGCATCGCCGAAAGTGACTGGAACCCGACGTTTGCGCTTGAGATGTATGAGCACTCTCCGCGTGCCGCGATGATTGCTCCGTTCCGGATCGGACGCCATGGCCGCGATGGTCCAGAAAAATGGCATGAGGACGCGGATACATTGCGCAAAATTTTTCCAAGTGATCCGGACTTTAAGATCGACATTCTGGGCGGAGCATTCAATGCTGAATTTATCCTTGGAAAATTGCCAGAGAATTGGACAGTTCGGCCGTTCGGCAGCGCTACTCCTCTAGATTATCTTGCTACGTTAGACGCTTTTGTCTACTTTCCGAATACTGGACTAGTCGAAGGTTTCGGTCGGACAGTGGTTGAGGCTATGCTGGCGGGCATTCCGGTAATCTTACCCAGGTCTTTTGAAGGCACATTTGGTGATCTTCCATTGTATTGCCTGCCCGCGGATGTAGAAAATATCGTTAGGCGGCTTTCCGCGAGTGGCGATACACCACGTATGCGTTATTTAACTGAAGTTCAGGAAATCGCTACTGCACGGTTTTCTTCAGCCGTCATCAGACGGCGGATGACAGGAACACCTCTAGACTTTCTATCGAATCCCAACGAGAAAAATTTAAAATTTAGTCTTTCACACGACAGCGCCTCTTATCGTCAAGAAATGCAATTAATTTTATAATAAATTAATAAAATATATAAATAAATATAAATTTTTATGTTATTTATGCATACGCATTAATGCTGTCGTTTTTATATCCATTAAATTTGTCGCGCAAGATCTAGGCGTTCAGTCCCGGCATCTGGTGGATAGGGTTTAGGATGAATCTGTCTGGCTCAGATGTCCAGATCTTGCAGATGTATTCGTAGGGCGTGAGCCCTCCGAGTGTCTTGAGTCGGCGGGCGAAATTGTAGGCGCCATGAAGTCGGCGAGATGAATGCGAAGCTGATTGTGGCCGTCGTAATGGAAGCGTTTGACGGTCGCGTCCTTGATCGTTCGGTTCATCCGCTCGACTTGGCCATTCGTCCAGGGGTGCTTCACTTTCGTCAGCCTGTGCTCGATTTCATGCTCCCTGCACACGCGGTCGAAGATATGCTCGAAGGCGGTTATGTCACAGCTTCGGTTTGTAAACTGAATGCCGTAGCATGTTGGGAATGACGCGCTGTTGAAGGTTATGGCCGCCTGCGCAGCCCCCAAAATTGCGCAGCAGGCGGCCATAACCGGGTCGCGGGTCTCTATGGTGGTTTTGCGAACCACACC
>NZ_SUNI01000028.1 GCF_005048225.1 Paracoccus gahaiensis | reverse complement strand
AAAACCCGCAACTGGCAACCCGCCGGACCGGTCTGGCTCAATCCCGAAAACGAAATCAGCGTCCCTGAAATCAGAGACGCCGCATGAAATCAGCGGACAACTCCTTTGACAAACACCGCTTGCCGGGATGCCGATGTCTGTATGCGCCGTCCCCGCCCCATTGATTTCTGCAGTTTCCCGACGCTGGCCGAGCGGCGAGTCTCGTTCTGAGCATTCAAATGGAGATGAAGATGGCGGATGGCGGCGACGGGTTTGACGGCTGCATCGAGGTTGTGCAGCGGACACGCGGCTACCGGCGTTGGCCGGAAGAGGTGAAAGCTCGGATTGTGGCCGAGAGCTTTCAGCCGGGGGCGCGGGTGGCGGATGTGGCGCGTAGGCATGATCTGGCAGCGCATCAGCTTTCAGATTGGCGGCGTCAGGCGCGCGAGGGCCGTCTTGTCCTGCCCGCTGACGCCATGGCCGGTGTGGCGTCTGACGCTTTGCTAACCTTTGTGCCGGTTTCTGTGGAGCCTGAGGACGTCGGTCTGTCTGCGGATGCCGGACGGACCGTTGGCGTCATCACGATCGAGATCGGCAACGATCTGGTGCTGCGGGTTCCGGGCGATGTTCCGGTAGAGCGGGCAGCAGCGGTAGCGCGCGCTCTGCGAGGTTCGGCATGATCGTCGCGGGACAACGCCAGCCAATCCTGATCGCGACGCGTCCGGTGGACTTCCGCTGCGGCCATCGCGCCCTGGCGCTGATCGTGCAGACCGAGCTGAAGCTTGATCCACATTCCGGGGTGACGATCGTGTTCCGTTCGAAACGTGGCGACAGGCTGAAGATTTTGGTTTGGGACGGAACAGGTCTGGTGATCGTCTACAAGGTTTTGGAGCAGGGCAGCTTTTCCTAGCCGAAGGTTCAGGACGGGACAATGCGGCTGTCGCAAGCCCAGCACGAGGCATTGTTCGAAGGTCTGGACTGGCGCCGGATCGTTGTGCAGCGGGTTGCTCCACCCATTGCAGCGGGGTGATTTACTCGGCTGTTGTGGCGTTGTTTATTGGTCTTTCCTGTCCGGGAAGGCTATGAATCCGCATGTCGTAGCCCTTCGATCTCAGCCTGTTTCCAGACCTTCCGCCCGAGGTTGTGAAGGCGTTCGAGGCCGCGCAGTTCGAGCTGTCGGTGGAGCGCGCGGCGCGTCAGCATGAACAGGCGGTGGGGGCCCAGAAGGACGCCTTCATCACCGAACTGAAGGCACTGATGGAAAAGCTGGAAGGCCAGGTCGGACAATACCGGCATGTGAAGTTCGGGCCGAAATCGGAAAAGCTGGACCCTGCGTAGCTCGAGCTGGCGCTGGAGGATCTGGAAGTCGCCATCGCCGAAACCCAGGAACAGATTGCCGCGGTCGAGGCGAAGATCGCGGCCAGCGAGACCGATCCCGAGAAAAAGGTGCCGGGCAAGAAGCGCAAGGCGCGCTCCTTGCCGCAGCATCTACCACGCGTCGAGCGTGTCATCGAGCCAGACAGCATTGTCTGCCCTTGCGGCTGTGGCGACATGGTCCGGATCGGGGAGGACCGAACCGAGCGCCTGGATTACATCCCGGCACTCTATCAGGTGATCGTCTCCGTCCGCCCGAAATACGCCTGTCCCAAAGGGCTCACGGGCGTGGTTCAGGCGAGAGCTGCAGCGCATCTGCTGGAGAGCAGCTGGCCCACCGAGGCGCTCCTGGCGCAGATCGCGGTCTCAAAGCATTCCGAGCACATGCCCCTCAACCGCCAGGCCGTGGTCATGGCGCGGCACGGCGTGCCGATCGACCGATCGGTCCTCGCCGACTGGATGGGTCGGACCGGTGCGTTGATCGCCCCGGTCGTGGACCGCATGGCGGTGCTGCTGAAACTGGGCAGCACCCGGCTTTATGTCGACGAAACCACCGCCCCCGTGCTGGACCCCGGGCGAGGCAAGACGAAGACCGGTTATCTCTGGGCGGTGCTGCGCGATGACCGGGGCTGGAACGGGCCCGCACCGCCGGGGGTGGTGTTCCATTATCGCCCCGGCCGGAAGGGCGACTATGCCGATGAGATCCTAACCGGCTTCAACGGCACGATCCAGGTCGATGCCTATGGCGCCTATACCCACCTCGCCACGCCAAAGCGCACGGGCGGCGATCCCTTGCGGTTGGCTTTTTGCTGGGCCCATGGACGGCGCAAGCTGATCAAGGCCAAGCCGAAAAAGGGCTCGCCCATCGTCGACGAGGCGCTGGTGCGCGTCGCAGCGCTCTACAAGGTCGAGGATGTCATCCGAGGGGCGGACCCCGTTCATCGCCGGGCGATCCGCCAGGAATTGTCCTGCCCTCTGGTGGATCAGTTCTTCGCCTGGCTGGCCGCCCAGGCTGCACGCATCTCGCGCAAATCCGACCTTGGCATGGCGCTCGCATACATGCTGCGGCGCCAGGACGGCTTCCGGCTCTTCCTCGAGGATGGCCATGTCGACATGGATTCCAACCTGGTCGAGAATGCCATCCGCAGCCCGGCCATGAACCGCCGCAACGCACTTTTTGCCGGCCACGATGAGGGCGGCCGGTCGTGGGCGCGCTTCGCCAGCCTGATCGGATCCTGCAAGATGAACGGCGTCGAACCCTATGCCTACCTGCGTGATCTCTTCACCAGGCTCGCCAACGAACATCTCGACAAA
The DNA here is from genome assembly GCF_005048225.1 of Paracoccus gahaiensis. Lineage (GTDB taxonomy): Bacteria > Pseudomonadota > Alphaproteobacteria > Rhodobacterales > Rhodobacteraceae > Paracoccus > Paracoccus gahaiensis. The sequence goes on along the minus strand of NZ_SUNI01000028.1, from coordinate 22,984 downwards.
GACATCGATGCGTTGATGCCATGGGCCTATGCCGCGACCCCCTCACAATGAGCTCATCCGGGAGTCCCCAGTGAGCTCATTCTGAGCACTCACGAAGGCCAAAGCGCCCGCCGGGCGCACCAAGAACTTGGACCGCAAGCGAAATCACAATGGGGCGGGAACGGCGCATACCGATGTCTACTCGCCCAGCCTCATGCAGGGCACGTTCGACACAAAGGACTGGATGGCTGCACAGCTTGGGCGGAAAGTGACTTGAACAATAATGGATCTGCAGGTTCTCTACTTGCTGAAATAGCAGGTATGGGTTGAAACATAAAAAGCACTTCTGAGCAGTCGACCCACCGTCCTTTAAAATGCATCTTGGTTGGTCTGACAGATCCGGGGTAGTCCTGCAATCGCGACCACCTCTTGAGGTGAAAAACGCGTGAGACGCTCAAAATATAGCAAACATCCAGGCCCCAATGAAGCCTGAAAGCTCTGGAGACTACATCATGGACATTCCATCAATTGCCGTAATATGTGCCTTCCATCGGGGAAACGGCGGTATGTTCAGCGTGGATAACGCCGCGCTTTCTTACCTGAAAAGTCGCCCGTGCAAGTTTGATCTTATGCTCACTCAAACTCCAGACGACGCGCCTACGAAAATTCGTCAACGTCCTTTAAAAATTCTTAAGGATCCCCGGGATCTTGGGAAGTATACTCATGTTTTGTACTGGGGTGACTTCCTGAATAACCCTGTTTACGGGAGGGGTGATTTTGCCCGGGATGATATCAAATATGGGTTCAATAAAAATATTTCGCAAGGCTATGAACGTTGGAAGACTCTTTTTGCTGCGCCCCCTATAGATCCTAGCATAAAACTCATTTCTGTCGGTAATAATTTTCAACATGAGTTTAATAAATACGAGCGAGATTTTACCGATGTCTTCCAAAATCTTCAGGAAAGGTTCTCCTCAATTTTGCCTCGCGATCCGGCATCTTTGAGGAATCTGTCCCGCTCGATTTCGCCAGAGAAGCAGGCCATTGTCAAGCAGGGGCTCGACTGCGCATTTTTGGGTGGGGGTTTAAGCAACAAAGTAGAAACGGAAAATATATTTTGTTACAGTTTTAACCGAAGCAAAATCGACGGAACTGAAACACTGGTCGCGATGATCGAAAGCCAGACCGGATTGAAAGGCGTCAATGTATCCGATTGGTTGAAGCTGAAGCGCTTCAATGCTGCAGCAGATTTCGATCGATGCCGCAGGATTATTGCCAGTTCAAAATTTTCATTGTCAGATACTTACCATTTTCTGATCAATAGTATCACTTTGGATATACCCGTCATTGGGCTTGGAAAAAAAGCGCTGGTCCAGACCGGTACATTAGGAGATTTCAAGAAAAAAACTTTGTTTTCGATGCTTGGCTTGGAGGACGCATATTTTGAAATAGAAGATGATACGACCAAGGAGTTTTTTGAGTCCGTGTCCAAACGAGCTCAGGAGTTGTGTGATGGAAAATTCTCGGTTGGATCACGGTATAAGATTGCAAGGGATTTAACTGAAAAATTTAGAAGCGATCTGGATTACGCAATTTTTGAGCGCAGGGATCTTTAAATATAGGAATGTTTTGGTAGCGATAAGGCAGCCTGATTTGTATGAACGCTAATGCGTTTTGATCCATAAGTATGATTGCAATTGCTATGTATAAATGACGTGTCCGTTCAGCGGGCCGAAAATCAATAATTTGGCTTTGACGTCGCGTTGACAGGCTAACTGTTCGGTCGCAGGACGACGATGCGGTGATCCTCTAGGCTTCGGCCGAGGACCTTCCCGCCATCGCCGCCCTGTGCGCGCGGGCCGATGCACGCTTGGGCTGGTGGGCGCGCCCGGTGCCGTCACCCCGCCGCCTGACGGGGCGCGGTTCGAGGCCGAGATGAGCGACCTGCTGCATCTGCGCTATGCACCCCAATCGGTCGATGACGCCATGATCGAGCGGATGATGATTACGCGCCATACCAACGAATTGCGCATCCGCGACGGCGTGCCCGAACGGGAGCCGCTTCTTCCGCGATCTGGACACCCCTCCCACGGACGAGGAACGCGCCGCGTGAAGGGAGGAATTCCGCGCCTAGTCGATGGCACGGGCTCAAGCCGTACCCGACCGCGTGACGCTGCACCTGCCGGTATGGGGCACAGGCGATGCGCGGGCTATGCGGTGGCAGAGAGAGGTGGTCGCAGGAATTCGGACCAGTCGCTAAGCTTTGGCGATTGACGAAGGACTCATCCGCATGACGAAACGGAAGCGCTATTCGGCTGAGTTCAAGGCGAAGGTGGCGTTGGAAGCCATCCGCGAGGAACTGACCACGGCCGAGTTGGCCAAGAAGTACGACATCCATCCCACCATGATCACGGGATGGAAGAGAACCGCGACCCTGAAGATGGCATCGGCGTTTAGGGACCGGAACGCGACTGAGCCGTCGATCTCCGATCAGGAGGTCGAGAAGCTGCATGCCAAGATTGGCCAGTTGGTCGTGGAACGAGATTTTTTGTCGAAAGCCTCCAGTCTCATTCTCGGCGCTGGAGGCAAAAAGCGGTGAAGCAGGATCATCCTGATCTCAGCGTCCGGCGGCAATGCAGCTTGCTGTCGCTGGCGCGCTCTGGTCTCTACTACCAGCCACGCGGCGAAAGCGCCGAGAATCTGAAGTTCATAGAGATCATCGACCGGCAGTTCCTCGAGACGCCATGGTATGGCTCGCGGCAAATGGCGCGTCATATGCAGCGAGAGGGGCATCGATGCGGGCGCCATCGGGTCCGCCGGTTGATGAAGCTCATGCGACTTGTGCCGATCTATCGTAACCGACGTCTGAACCCCACATTGCTTGGCTAACGCCCTGCTGCGAAGCCTTTTCCATCGACCGGTGGGAGTGCGTTTCGCAATGTGTGCCAAGAATTCGTTTCTCACGTCTTTGGGTGTCGAGATCCATGCATCCGGCCATCGCCGTTAGCCGACTGATGTGAAGGCTCTGGTGGTCGCGGATACGCTTGAGCCGGGTGCCACGGTGAATGCTGTTGCAGATCGGTATGGTGTACAGCCGAACCAGTTGTCGGCGTGGCGGCGGCTGGCGAAGCAAGGCAAGCTGGTGCTGCCATCTGTGGCGACCGACGAGCCGATTTTTGCCCCGCTGGTGGTCTGCGATCCGGCGCCAGGACCATCTTCCTGCGAGAGGCTGTCAATCGGCGCCCAATATTGACCCCCTTTCGGCGTGCAATTTTGACCCCCTAGTTGTGTGGTGATCAGGGTCTGTCCCGACGCAGCTGATCATGTTGCGGAGGCGGGACAGACTCTGATCAGACGCGGTTCTTGAAGCGCCAGGACTCGTTGCCGGTTTCGACGATCTCGCAGTGATGCGTGAGGCGGTCGAGCAGGGCCATTGTCATCTTGGCATCGCCGAAGACGGCCGGCCATTCGCTGAAGGCCAGGTTCGTCGTGACGATAATGGACGTGCGCTTTTGCGTCGAGGCCCTGAACGAGGCGATCCACAAGTTCGGCCCGCCCAAGATAATGAACTCCGATCAGGGATCGCAGTTCACGTCCTTCGCCTGGACCGACCGCCTGAAACGGGTCGGCACCCGGATCTCGATGGATGGCAAGGGCCGGTGCATCGACAACATCTTTATCGAACGCCTCTGGCGGTCCCTGAAGTATGAATGCGTCTACCTGCACGCTTGGGAGACCGGCTCTCAGGCCAAGGCGGGCATCGGGGCCTGGATCACCTTCTACAACCACCAGCGGCCTCACGCCGCCCATGGCGGTCAACCACCCGCCGTGGTCTACTTCAACACCATCGAAACCGATCAGCAGGTGCAGGCAGTAGCTTAAATCACCCGGAAATCTGTCCAAAGATAGGGGAGTAGCTCAACTTACGGCGTGGCGGATATGGGAAAGATGATTGGGACTGCAGCTGATCCGATCCTGGTCATTGACGCCAGGGCCGTCGGGGCTTGGCTGGTCGATGCGGACAGCCGCTCGGTGCTGGGCGAACTAACCCTGGCCGCTGCCGCGCCTCCGCCCGCCGATCTGCTGCGGATGCCCAAATTCCAGATGGCGGACACGGATGTGCTGGGCATCCGGCTTGGCGCTGCGTTCGAGGATGCCGACCGCATGATCCGCGACTACATGGCGGTGGGAAAGGTCCTGACCGCCGACCGCAGCACCCAGCTGAACGTCGTGGGTACCAACCTTTTGCCCTATGCGTCCGGCCGCATCTATGTCTTGGAAGACGAGACCGGAATGATCGCCATCTATGACGAGCCCCCCGCGGCACCCGGCCGTGTCGTGGGCCTGTGACGGGTGCTGCGCCTGTCGCAGGGCAGCGTCGACCCGACCAGGCTGCGCGCAACCCTGGTCGAGAAATACGGGAATTTCCGTGCGGTCGAGGACATTCAGCTGGCTTTTGGATCCCAAGGCGTCGCATGGACCTGGCACGACCCGGTCGATTTCCGATGCAGCGACATCCACACTCAGAAGCAGTCCGACCGCTGGCGTGACGAGAGGGAGGCGACCGGTTGGTTCCCCGCCCTGATGTCTGAAGGGGCGCTGCCGGCGCTGGCCTATGAGAGTGCGTTCAACGGCGTGACCGACGATCCGCTGAGCATTGCCAATTTCTGCCCCTCCATGCTGAGCGTTCGCTTGGCCCGCTATGACGGGCGGGTCGAGCAGCAGCCGGAAGGAGACGAGATCATAACCTGGCTATCCGACAACAGGGCCTATGCCCGGCTTTATTTGCAAAGCACGCCGGCTCCGGCCCCCGTGACCGCGCCTGTCGCCGCCGGCGTCGCGATCAAGTTCTAGCGGAAAGAGACGATGCCTGCATTCAATCCTCCGCGATGACGGGCCCGCCAACCTCGACCCGGGGCAGGTGTCCACTTCCGACGATCGCTTCCCCTGAACTGCAAGGGATCACTGATCAGAGACGGATGCCAGCAATCGCATCCCGGGAAGGCCTGATGCCTTGCAATCAAAGGTCACCGTTTCCTGACATTCCCTGCCCGGCCAAGGGAATCATTTGGTCAGCAAAGCCGGGCCCGCCTATGCGATAGCGATCCAAGGCAATGGCGACGCGATCGGGAACTTCGATCACCAACTCGCGGGCCTTCAGAAGGCCATCCAGCGCGCGGGCAATATCCGCACGCTGCAGATTGTATGCACGCTCCAAGGACCCATACCAGCTCGATCAGGACCTCGCGACACACGAAGCCTGCGTTCTCTTCCGTGAGTCTCGCCATCAGGTCTTGTGCTGCTCTGCCCTGTTCGACGTCATCCTGAACCAGAAACCGGACAAGGACATTCGTATCGAGCCCAATCCTGGCCTGTGTCCTTCTCAGAGCTCACAGACCCGTCGCGCCTTTGGCGATGGCGTCTTCGATATCTGTCAGACTGGCGCAAGTGGTGGTGGCACCTTGCAGAAGCCCGGGCAACTGCATGACCGAACGGCTGCGCGCGATGCGGACTTCACCTCCATCGAGGATCATGTAGCGGACCCGGTCTCCCGGATGAAGCTGCAAGGCCGCCCGGACGTCACGGGGCAGCGTCGTTTGCCCTTTTATGGTGACTGTCGATTCCGGCATCTCGGTCTCCAAGGACCATCTCCGTGATCCTTACTTGTAGCGTTATTTCATTAATTCTATCAAGGCTTGCGTCTTCTCGGCAGGCACGCCTGGTTGCCGGCGGGCCTGATAAGATGCGGAGAAGATCCGCATCATCGAGGAAGGCCATAGCGGTCATCGGCAAGGGAGGGTGGGTGCGACCCGACAAGCGGGTTGCCGATACCGTCGAGGACAAGGCGCAGGCCGCTCAGAAGACGACCGAATGACGGGTGCGGTACTTTCCCGGTTGGTTCAATCTAAAAAAATCTCAGTAATTAAAGTTCCTTGTTATAGATTGGATATCTATATTTTCTAAACCAGGAAAATTTTTTCTGCAAATTCTATCAAAATTTGATTTTTCAATTTCTTTTGTATTAGAAGGAAGACTCCGTCTGCTGAGCTCACGAGAATCCGAAGGCCACTTCATCATGAATGCACCATAGTTTTCGAGGTCTTGAATGTGAGTGTAACTTCTTTGCATTGCGTAATGCCCAACGTCAAAAATACTTCTATTGTTATGGGCAAATTTTATTACAGATGAAGCGCTTTGAAATGGAACTTTATATTCCGCATACCATATATCTTCAGCTGGGTACGAGACTGCAGATATTCCCTTGTTAAAGGTAATTGCATAAGCGCTCATATTTTTAAGGCGTTCAGAATGTTCATATATCAACTCGACATATCTTTTAGAAACCGCATCGTCGTCATCAAGTCTAAATTGAACAGCGTGGTCCCCAATTTTCTGTATTCTATCCAAAACAGGATTAGTTGCGTCTGCTAAATTTTTTGATTTTGCGAAAACTAATTCTACTTGGCTGCATTTTTCGCAAATATATTTTAATCTTATTTTGTAGATCTCCGGCATAATATCTGAGGAAATTACAACATAGCGAAAGTCTTTTTCTGATTGGCTTAATATTGAAGGAATAGTAATATTTTCGAAAGTTGAAAGCCTTCGCTCCATTCGGTCCGATTTATAGAGCTCATTTGCTATATCTTCAAATAGTTTGGGGTCTTCATCTCCGGCTTTAATAGATCTATATCGAGACCAGTCTCCACGTCCTAAAAAGGAGAATCTGCAGAAACCTACAACCGAGTTTTTCATTATAATAACTCCAAAATTTATACTATGTTTGCAAATGGTAGGCCCCACGTCAACCCACAGCCCATAGAAAAATATTTCTTTCATAATAGATCTATGGCTCATTTAAGTTCGCATTTCAAAATGTTAAATAAAAACACAATCCAGTATTATTTATTGAGGCGTTTTATTATTATTGATCTGTAAATTGTTTTACTTGGCTGATCAAATTTTGGAAAATCATCAAATTGTCCAAAATAACCGCGAATTTAAAGTTATGCCCGTCAAACGTTTATATTAGAACGATCCCGATCAACCCGGACCTATCTGGCAGAATTTATCGCAGCTACCAGTTTTGCGTGCATGCACAAGACTATCAGACGACTTTACGCCCTACGAATATACCTACAAGTGCCAGACACCCAAACCGAACAGATTCATTTCAAATCAAATAACTAGATGCCTAGTATAAAAGCCTTACGAGGCAAACCTGCAATCTCTTTACCTGCTGCGGTCAGAAAGGGAAACTGCCCTGCGTAGGTCTTTCTCACCACATCCTCGTCTATCTTTAGAAACTTCTGCCGATGAATCCTGCCAGCATTGAACTGGGTGTCATTACTGCCGTTATGGGTGGCAAGCGACATTCCACCCGCAATCACGACGCTGGTGAATCTCCAGGACAGCGCATGATGACTGAACGAGAAAATGCTTCGTGTCGGATGAAAAAGTTCGACACCAGCGCTGAAGAACGGGGAGTCCCAGGAATAGATTCTTTCGAACTCTCCTCCCCTGGAGCAGAACATGAAAGACCGGTAACTCAGGGAAAATGGCAGTTTTTGCTGGACCAGAAGCTCTGCGATGTCTCGCTTGTTCTGAATGAAGGTCATGCAGAGAGCATCGTTGTCATCCAAGCGGAATTGAGCACATCCTTCAGGTCGAGAGAAAGGTCTATAAAGATGGTTTTCTGGGCATCCTCGACATGGGTCAGAGGGAAGAAACGCAAGACGACCTGAGGAACCGAAGCGCAGATCTCGGACAGCCTGTGGCGGTAGATGTCCGGCATGTCTTCCGATGCCACGACCAAGAAAATGAAATTCTGATCCGTCTGAGCCTGTAGCAATGCAAGGGTCAAATGCTCGAAGGTCGCAAGACGGCTTTCTATTCGGGAAGGCGCAAACAGCAACTCCAATTGTCTGGCGGCGATTTACTTGATTTCGGCCTCTTCTGCGCCTTGGTAACCCCCCCAGTCACCTCGGCCCAGCAGAGAAAATCTGCAAACACCAACAACTTGCACGCTGCGCCCGTAAACAGTGACCTTGGCCCGCCTCCTTTCAGAATTTCAGGTTTTTTACAATAGAGAATTATCTGGTTCGTTTAATGAAAAATAATGAATAATATTTATAAAACTATATCCATATTATGGATATCTGCTCAATAATTCTCAGCATTGCGCAATTTCGCCACTGCATGGTCGATCCGTTTGACCCGCTCGGCGCCTCCGGTCCGCTTGGCCCGGGCCCTGAGACTTTCGACATACTCCGGCAGGACGCGGCAGACCCGATACGCGTTCATGATCCCTGTCAGGCTGGCACGGCCATTGACGATATCACGCATGACGCTGCTGAGAATGCGCCCGTTCTTCAGCACCAGCGCCGTCTTGTGATCGGCATGGCGCAGAGGCACGAGAATGACGTTCTCTGCCTCGAAGCGCTGGATGTGGCGCAGGTCATGCGGGACGGCGGGGTCGTAGAACAGCCAGACCTGCGCGGCATGGCGCGACTCGATGGCGGCATCCGCGAACAGGCCGTCCCATTTGGCCTGCTTTCCAGTCGGATAGCGCTGGTCCCAGGCCGCCAGCTGAGGGGACAGCGTCGATTGCGGCGAGAAGGCCGCCACCCGGCATCCCGGGGCCAGCGAGGCAAAGGCCGCCGCGCCATATCCTCCCATCGAGGTGCCGAACATCGTCACCTGATCGAACTGTTCGAAGAACCCGGAGTCGCGGAGCGACAAAAGATAGCGGTGCAGGTCGATGTCGCGAAACCAGCCCGGCACATAGGACAGGATACCCAGATGCGACCAGCCCTCCTTGCGGACGAAATTGTAGCCCCAAGGCTCGCGCGACACCGGGTTTTCCCGTACCGAGGCAAGGTTGTCGAAGGACACGAGCAGATGTTCCCGGCTGCGCGCGACATAGGTGCAGGCGTAATTCGGCATGGAGTGGTAGAACCCATGCGCCTGCCCGGACAGGCGCAGATCGGACAGCCAGACGGGGGCTTCGACGATCACGGTCTCGGCAGCGGCGGGTCGCGTCGGTTTGGCCTCCTCCTCGCCATCGGTCGCGACCCAGTCATCGCCTTCGGCCGTGCTGCTGTCGGCGGGCCGGGACAGCCGCTCTGCCCAAGCCGAATCCGTTTCCGACAGAGCCGGGGGCGTGGTGGGAATGCCGAAGGGAACGGGCCAATCGAACTCCCTGATCGGGGCTCTTCCTCCGGCCAGAAAGGCCGAGATGAGTTCGATGGCTTGAGGATCCTGCCTGGGCAGCAACCGGTCCAGCCGGGTCGAGAACTCGTCGACCACCTTCCTGTGGCATTCCGCAATCTCGGGGAGGTCGGTCAGGAAGGCCGCGCGCCGTGCCGCCGGCCCTTGGGGATCCGGCACGGCCGCGCCCATCTCGGTCCGGTTGAAATCGATCCGTTGATATTGCTGCATCACGCCGGACAAGTGGTTCGGGGTGATGAAGGGCAGGACCACTCCCGACCCCGTCCTCCGCAGAAGATAGCTTTCCCGGTCCTGGGCCATGAAGGACATGACATGAGCGAACCCCAGCCCCGGCTGGTCCGGGGTCGCCATCCAGCCCTTCTGCAGATAGCGATCGCCGACATCCTCTCCGGCGCCGTTCAACCAGGTGACGCTTTCCTTGCCGCGGGCGAATTTGGGCTTGAGCTGGGGGCGCGATGCCTGCTGAAGTCCCTTGGCCAGATGGGGGCGAAAGATCGTGCGCAGGGGGAGGGAGTACAACATGGGCCCCTTGGCCCCGCCGGTGCCCCGCTTGAAGCGGTCCGGCAGGGCGGCATCGAGATAGCGGCATTCGCCGGACCCGCCGGCCACCTGCACCGTCAGGCTGAGCATGTCGGGAAATTGGTCCAGCTGCGCGGTCAGGTCGGCCAGATGACCGGTCCCGACATCCACGACCATCAGGTCTTCGGGCTGAAGCCAGAGCAGGAAATCCGTGCCCCGATCCGTCTCGATCGTGAGGGCGTCGGCCATGGCGCGGATCTGGCGGGCCTTGACCTGGGCGATGCCCGGACGGTCGGTCGGACGGAACTCGATCAGCCCAGCCCCGGCAAGGGCCTCGGCCAAGGCGGTGGCCTGGGGATTGGCCTCGTCGCCATGCACGATGATCCGTCGAAATCCGACATGCCGGTGATGCAGCACCCAATCCAGCAGCAGCGGCGCGCTGTCGTTCATCAGCATGTGAAGCGCGATATCGGGAAGGGCGATCTCGGCGGGCCGGGAGGCATTCTGGGCGGGCATCTGGGGCTTTCGAGGTTGTGGGATCAGCGTGCATCCGGAAGGCCGGGCTTGCAACCCTAAGGCAGGACATTCGCGGCGGGCGAAGGATGCGCGCGGATCTCCATGTTCTTAGCGACATTGGGACGCCCGTTCTGGCGCGCAATCTGCGCCAGGCGCCGCAGCCAGCCACTGCGACCGCGCGCGGCCAGCCGGTGCCCCAGGGCATCCAGATACCAGGGCTGCATCCGGGCCGAGCGATACAGGGCCCGGAACTGAAGCGGGGTCAGGCTGTCCGTGACCAGCCCGCGGATCACCTGGCTGAGAAGATCGGCCTGACGCAGCCGCAGGGCCGTCTTGTGGCCCACCAACGGGGCGCGAAGATGCGTGATGTTGTCTCCGGAGAACCGCTCGGCATGGGCGCGGTCATTCTCATCCAAAGGATCGTAGATCAGAAAGACCTGGCCGGCCCCGGCGGTCTCGGCCGCGGCATCGCTGAAATCGCCCCGCCAGTCGGCGGCGCGTCCCGACGGGAACCGGCCCTCCCAGGGCACGAGCCCCGCCGAGAGGGTGGATTGCGGCGAGAAGGCGACAACCTGGCAGCCGGGCACCAGCGACGAGAAGGCACAGGCGGCATAGGCCCCCATCGAGGTGCCCGAGAAGGTCACCGTCTGATAGCGCTCGAACAGCTTCGCATCGCGCAACTGGCGCAGGTAATCGAACAGAAGGGGAGTGCGGAACCAGTTGCCCCGGAAGGCGAAGATGCCCAGCTGCGACCAGTCCGACTTGCGCGCGAATTCATAGCCCCAGGCATCGCGGTCGATCCCGGTCAGGCCGACCTGCGAGAGGTTGTCGAAGGTGACGAACAGATGCGCCCGCTTGCGCTCGACATGCAAAGCCGCGAATTCCTCCTCGGAATGATAGAAGCCGCGCTTGTAGGGCGAGCGGCGCAGGTCGATCAGCCATTGGGGCGGAAGGTCCGAACTCTGGGCGCCCTGCCGCTGAGGCTCTGCCGCGGCGACGGCCCGGGTCCGGGCGACCTCCAGAGGGTCCTCGGGCAGGGTGGCCCAGGGGGTCATCGACAGCAAGGGCATGACCGGCACCAGCGTGTCCGCCGTCAGCGGCGCCAGAAGGATGGGCGAGGCCCTGATCTCGCGCGGCAGGGCCGCTGCAACCGAGGCATCCTCAATCTTTGCGGCGATCCGCTTCTGCCGCTTGACCAGCAGGGCCTCCAGCTGCACCTGACGCAGCGCGGTATCCTTGCGCTGCGCCTTAGGGCTGAACAGCAGCTCATACTGGTCGGGGGCTTCGGCCTTCAGCTGCGCCTTCAGCGTGTCGATCTGGGTGCGATAGGTTGCGCCTGCGGCAGCCTGCAGATGTCCCAGTTTCGGAATCTGGTGGATCAGATCCGCACGGGCGGCGGTGACGCGCTCCGCCCATCGGGTGATCCCCGTTTCCGGGACCACGTTCAGGTTGTACTTGGTGAAGTAATCGAAGGTGATCCGTTCGGCGTTCGAACTGTTGGCGGTGCCGCGCCACCGCTTCATCAGGAAGACTTCGCTAGACCGGATCTTGTAATGGTTCACGTGACACAGATCGTAGCCCGCCATGTCGGCATCGGTGTCCCAACGATGGCGCAGAAAGGCTTCAGTGATGTTGGCCCCGGATCCATTGACGATCCTGACCGGATGTTCGGGCGTCCCGAACATAGGCTTGAAGACCGGGCGATGCACGCCCAGGCCTTGGACAGGAAATGGTCGGAACAGGGATTTGACCGCAAACTGGTTGTTCGAGAAACTGACCTCTTTCGGCGAGGCCATGCGGAACTGAGTGATCTGCAATGCGTCGGGCTGAAAGGGAATGACCTCGCTGTTCCCGAAGATGCGCCATTGCGCCGCCACCGTATCGGTGCGCGAGGGGAGAGCGCGAAACAGATCGTCCAGCGTCCCCTCGCCAACATTGACGTGAAAGAACTCATCCCCATCCAGAACCGCGATCCAGTCGCTTGTCGTGACCTCGGGCAGGTCGAGGGCACGGGCATAGGCGCGACGCTGCGGATCCTCGGGAAGATCCGGGGACAGGGTGCCGTTGTCGTAATGCTGAACGAGGCCCGCATCGTTCAGCAGGCGCAGCATCTCATGCGTGCCGTCGGTGCAGTCGTTCGAATAGATGACGAAGCGGTTGAACCCGATCAGCCGGTGATAGCACAGCCATTCCAGCAGGAACGGCGCCTCGTTCTTGACGGTCGTAACGACCGTGCGCAGCGCATTCGAGCTCCAGCGATCTGACGGGTCCGGGGCGAGGGCGTTCATGGGAAAGCACCGCTTCTTTGAGCCGGAAGGGCGTTGAGGGGAAAGATGCTTGGACGCGACAGGCCGTCGCGCGGGTCTGAGGGCAAGAAGCCTTGTAGTCGGCAGGTCACAGATCCACCGCGAAACTGGGCAGCCAGCGGTACAGCGTGGTATCGGCAAGATGCACCGCAGGCCGGGTCAGCGTGGTCCGGATCAGACCCCGGCGGGCCGGATGGGCATTGCCCTCGACCTCGCGCATGTTCTGGCGCTGCATCGCATAGCTGACCTGGGTGACGGGTCCCGTGACGGTCAGATGCAGGGCATGGCCGTCCAGCTCGACGGACTGGATCTGGCCGCCCTCGACCTCCAGCCCCAGGAAGGCGTCGATCCCCTGACCGCCATAGACATCGAGGTCATGCGCCGTCAGCGCCTCGTCCTCGCGCAGCGCGAAATCCAAGGTGATCCGGTCGCCGTCGCGGCGAAGGGCAGGCGCGCCGATCGACCAGGGACGCCCCGCCTGAACCTCGCGCAGCGCCCAGGCCGCCAGCTCGCCCATGATCCGCGAATGATGCAGGTCGGGATGAAGGTAATCCGACAGGCGGCTTGGGTAGACGGGTCCAACCATCACGGCATCGCGGCGGTCGGCCACGAAATGCAGTTGATCCGCCGCAGGGTGATACTGCTCATTCTTGTGATGGGACTGATCCGATCCGGCGGTTTGCATCAGGAAGATCGTCTTCTCCGATCGCGGATACAGATCGTCCAGCCTTGCGCGGATGCGGTTCCAATGTGCGATCAGGGCCACCAGATAGGCACCCGGCTCGGCGGACCGGTCAGCTTCACCCTGAATCCAGAAATAGACGATCCTTTCCGGCATCAGACTCTCGCGGGCAAAGGCTTGATGCATGGCATCAAGAACGATGTCCATGTTGCGCCGGCTCGGGCCTCGAGGATCGTCCAGCATGGCCAGCGACTCTCCGGCGATCGGGTTTCCGGACAGGGCGATGGGTGCAAGGCGGATCGGATCGGATTGGACGGCCTCTGGACCGGTTGCATCGTTGTCGCGCCCCGCCAGAGCCTGAGCCATGGCCAAAGCGGGCGGCAAGGGGCCTGTAATGCGCACTCTGTCCAGTCGCGCATCATCGCTCTCGACAGGACCCTCGCGTTTCTGCAGTCCTGAAAGATCGATGATCCGCCGGGCCTCTCCGGTGAAGACATCCGTCAGCATTCGAAGATCCGCCCGGGCCAAGCTACCAAGCACCAACCTGTCCTCGGCCGGGACACTAGGACCCAAGGCAAGGGATTGACCATTGAAGTGGATCAGCAATGGCGTGCCAAGCTTCTGCGATGTCACGGCCTTGCCGATCCGCGCCTCGACCCGGTCCCGCAGCGCCGCCAGAACCTGTGCCGGCTCGGCCGTGTCCAGAACCTGCAGCGACACGTCGTGCAGCATCATCGGGGCCTGATTGGCCACATGGATCTGAGTGATCTGCAGTATCTCGACGGGATCGAAGGCCACAAGATCATCGATCACCCCGTCATCCTGGATCAGGATCAGCCGCCCCGAGGCGGTCAGGGCAAAGCTGACCGTCTGCGCTCCGTCGCCCGTCCGAGGAAACCCCACACGGGCACGTCCCGATTGCAGCATCAAATGGTGGCTGCGATTTCGAAGCGAGAGGCTGTTTCCGCTCGCGTCGCGAAAGGACAGCAGGGTGCCCTGCCCCGTCGTGTCACGCAGCGCAAAGCGGATTTCGACCAGGATGGCCGGCGCTTCGACCGGCATGTCCCGGGGCAGGATGCAGCGCAGGGCCGTCTCCGGACCGATCTCCACGCCCATGGGACCTGCGCTCAGCAGGGAGCCCGCCGGATGCGACTTGAGGGTCAGGTCGCTATCGCCCCGCAGCGGGAGCGACGACAACTGCGTCTCACCTTGCGGCAGGTCCAGCCTGAATGTGGTCTGCATCAGCACCGGCGCAGGCGGAGCAACAGGTGCCGGCGTCGGCTCTTGCGGGGCGACGGGTGCCGGCGTATCCAAGGACGGCGTGGCAACGAGTGCCGCCTGCTCCGTCTTTGCCGGCAAAAGGGCTTTGATCCGATCGAGGATCCGATCCAGCTTGCGGCGGCGCGAAACCCGCTTTTTCCGAACAACATTCATCTGTGCGTTCCACGTCGTTATGAGGGTCGAAACCGGATGTCCCTGCCCCTTCGCCAAGGCAGAAAGGCCAAGACGTCGTCAGACAGCCTTTGCGACGGTCTTCTTTTCCTGCAGCGCCAGATTTCCATCCAGTGGATAGAAGGTGAGGTCGTGAAGCGTGTTCAGGCGCGTCAGATCCGCCTCGCGCTGTTCATCGGTCAGGGCGGGCCAAGGCGTGTCCGAGGAGATCATCCCCCGCTCGCGCAGGATCTGCCAAGTCCGGGGAAAATCCATTTCCCCAAAGGACCCGCGCCCGGGGCGCAGCGAGCGGCCCGGCACCCAGTCCCGGACCAGCGTGTTGACCTCGAAGGCGGTGATGCCCTTGAACGCCTCCAGCTGCCGGATGAAGCTGGGCGCAAAGTCCATGCTGCGCCGCGTCAGGATGCCCACACGCTGCGCGCTGTTGCCAACATAGGCTAGCATGTGCAGCGGCGAGCAGTCCACGGTGATGATGTCCCGCGCCGCCTTGTAGCGCGCGATCTGCACGGCCGCGGAATGTTTCTGCGGGTGGAACAGATGATACCCTTCATCGACGAGATACTGCTCCAGCAGGCTCTCTCCGATCAGCCCGCCGCGCCCCGGCGGCAGCAGGCTGCGCGAGATATAGATCCGTGGATCGCCTTCCGGTTCGACAGTGGCACCGGAGCGGGCGTTGACGAAATCGCGGAACTTGCGGCTGCCGGTGGTCAGGTCGTTCATTCCCACCCCCTGGCGCGGAACGTAAAGCTGATCGACCCGGGTCGGGGTCGTGATGCAGCGCACCGGAACGTCCAGACCCAGAATGTCCATCAGCGGCCGCAAGGCCTTCAGCGTGCCTTCAAGGTTTCCGGAGGTCTGTTTGGGTGTGAACAGGATGCCCTCGATCTTTCCTCGGATCTCGTCAAGGGCCCAGGCCCGGGCAAAGGATTCGGTGATGAAATGCCCGAAATGCCCATAGAGCACCCCGCCGAACATCCATGTCCCGGCAAGGGGCGTGATCTCGTCGGGGGCGGGCATCGCCGGGGTCGCGTTGACGGGCTCAGAACTCGTGGACCAGCTGATCGCATTCTCGACCATCGCCCCCTCGGCCGTCAGAACGCCCGAGGCCTGCTGGCGTCCACGTCCCTCTGCGGGGGGCGGGATCAGGAGGGCATCCAAGATCAGGGACAAATCGTCCGGCGCTTCTAGCTTGAACATGCTTGGTCGTACTCCCATGGATAGCGGAGGCCCGCAGACTTCCAGAAAATTGCAAACGCCGTCAATTTTTCAGCTACAGGAAGAATTCCGCTCAGTCCAGACGGACGACTCGTTCATCGGTTGCAACCGGAGCGGAACAGGGGCGGCATGTCCTGACAAGAAGACCCTGAGGCATCCTTGGTCGGAAGTGGCCAGTCTTCGGGCAATCAAGATCAGGGACGGTCTTGCCGGAACAGACCGGTCTTGATGCATTGAAAGGGCATTGTTGCAGAACTCGGCATTGAAGCGGGATTTCCCCTTACCCCGCCAGCCTCAGGCCACGCGTTCGGTCTCGGCTGTGCCGAGCGCGTTGAAGCGGTTAATAAGCGCCACACGGATGTGGATTTCGGCCGTTTGCCTGTACGGGTCTCGTGAGGTGATCCGTTCGCCGAAGGACTTCAGGCAGTGCATCTTCGCTTCGATCCGACTTCGGGCGTGATAGCCGGACCAGTGCTTCCAGTTGGCTCGCCCAAAGCGCTTGCTCGCCCGAAGGATGTCGTTGCGGGGCGAGACAATGTCCGCCATCGGTCCGAGGACAATGGCGAGCGCGGCAGGACAGTTCTCCTTCCAGAGGCGTCCGTTCTTGCGGATAGGGATGATGGCCGTGCCGCCGCGATCGACGATTGCGGTGTGGCACCGGCGGGTGTCAAAGGCGCCGTCGCCAGTCACGGTGCCGCCCTGTTCATCGGCCGGGATCTGATCCAGAGCACGGGAGGGAACTGCCGCGCCTCGATCCCCGCTTCTATAAGCGCAGTCCAAAGAACCCATTCTTGTCCGCCGGTTGCTTCGAACCCGACATGAACTGGAGCGGACATCTGACAGATCATCGAGATCAGCTCTTCATGCCCTTCTGGTGAGTTGGCCAAACGAAACCTTTGAAGGCAGGGGATACAAAATCCGTCCAGTCCCGAAAATGGGCCGCCGTCAACTGTTTGAGACGGTGAAGAGAGGCGGGGTCAGCCAGCTAGCGCACGTGGTCAGGCCACAAGGTGTTCAGCGCTGTATCCTACCCCGTCGTTAGTCCTGGCCGGGACCGGCGACGGGCCATTTATAGCAGAGACGAAACACCCTAGCCGCCCGGTACAATAGCGCAGCTTACTCATTGTTAGCCATATAAAGGCCATGCGCTGCTTTATCTTGGCAACTTTGGTTGGGTGGGCAGGCTTTGATGGGCGGGGGTGGCATTGCGGAAATCGTCCCAAAGCCGCTGCGCCAAGGCACGCATGGCAGCCGAGGCATCATTGCGAAGCGCGTCCACCCGGTCGGGAGGGGGCGGCGGTACGCCAGCATCAACCAACTCTATCAAACGACGATTGTTGGGCGCGACCACCAGATTGCTGCAACCTGCCGCATCCATGAAAGCCTTTGCCTTGACAACCGGGTTTACGCAAACCGTTGGCACCCCGTACATTACAGCAACAAGTGTCGTGTGTAGCTTCATGCTGAGAACCAGCGAGCATTCTCCCAAAGCCAGGCTGATGGCGTCCAGATTTTCGCTGTGGAAGGTTTCTTTTTTAGGGACCTTCAAATGACGAGAGTTATCTAGATCCTTACTCCCGTGGCTCCCGACGCCGCCAATGATATGCCTGACGCGCCAACCTTGATTAGACAACCGCTGCGCCACCTCGGCGACCAATATATATTCCTTGGGGTGCTTGATGTGCCGGGTGACCAGCCCGACTATTGGCGGTCCCTCAGGGCGCTTTGCTGGCGGTAGGGGTAGGGCGCAGATCATGTCGGGATGCGCGTCTACAGAAACGGAGGGGCGGACATGCTCCTCAATCCAAGATTTGGATCCGGGATCGCGCGTGGTGATGGATCTGATACTGGGGTGGGTCAGGAAGTCCGTCCAGCGCTGTAGCACCATGGGGTCGATATCAGAGCGGTTTCGTTCAACCCCGATACCAGCTACATGCAGCGGGCGGCGCAGAAAGATCGGATTGATGAAGTCCCGGTCGATCTTTGGGCGATAAGGGCATAGCAGATCGCCGCCGCCCAGTACGACCGAATCCATCAGGTTGACGGAAGCCTCTCCCAATTCGGAAAAATAGGACGGTTTCGGCAACCCAGTCAGTAGGAACAGATCAGCCCAAGGGGCCAACCAGTGCTGATAGTTTCTGACATAAAGTTCGTCGCCGTAGTTGCCCCTTCCGAACGATCCGGTTAGCCCTATCCGGGGTCTTGACTGGGTAAGTTCGGCCTGCATCAAGCCAGAACGCAATCCCAACCTACTGAATGCGCGGGCGATAAATGGAATGTTCGCCATAAAAATCCTTGTGCGCAATTAAAGCAGGAAGTTTGATCTTAATGACCAATGCAGGGCGGTGCCAGCCCTGTCCGCCAACGTCGCTAGTCAAGTGAAGGACCCGCGCGCGTGTGGTGCCGCTACACCATTGTGCTATCTTGTTGGCATCCGCGGTCTAACAGGTTAGCTAAAGAAGCTAACCACGGAAGAACCGCCATGCATAGGATTATTGCGACGAAGGATGAGAGTGTCGCCTTGACAGCAATCGTCCCCGTCTACAACGCGCGTGAGCATATCGAGCCGTTGGTCCATGCTTTCTTAAAAATCGAAGGGGTTCGCTGCCAGATAATTCTGGTGGACGATCATTCCAACGATGGAAGTTCCGAAGAAATTGCTCGCATGGCCGCCGAATTCTCAGAGGTTACGGCTCTCTATCAGTCGGCCAACATGGGCGCCGGATGCGCCCGGAATCTGGCTTTCCCCCATGCGCGGGGCCGCTACACTATCTTCTTCGATGTCGATGACCGGCTGCATGGCGAAGTGATTGCACCCACCCTCGGCATCTTGGACGACGAACCCGAACTGGACACCGCTATGTTCGCGTATCGCTATGAACGCGATGAGACTGCAAGCTTTACCGCCATGTCCATGGCCGATCAAGAAAGCTTCTACGAAGCTCTGAAAGGTGCGGACATCACGGCTGCGCCGCTTCAAGACATGGGGCGGTTGTTAGGATTTACTAACTATCCTTGGAACAAGATCATTCGAACCGCGCGGTTCCAGGATGTCGGACTGCGTTTCGGAAAAACTAAAGTCAATAACGACATTTTAGGGCATTGGTATTCGCTGCTGTTTGCGCGCCGCATCTTGATAGTTGACAAGGTCATCTGTACCCATATTGTTCATCCAAAAGGAAAGAACCTAACTCACCGCTTCGGTGCTGAGCGTCTTCAAATGTTCGAGGCCCTGATCGAAACCAACGACATGTTGGAGGCCTATCCTTCTCTGCAACGACAATTTGCGCATCACTTCTGGGGCTTGGTCAACACCTTGGTCCTATGGGCGCGGCCGAGGATTGACGCAGATGTCAGGCTCGAATTTGAAAGCTCTTACCGAGATCTGATCAGCCGAATGAATCTTGAAGTTTTTTCTAAGATGCGGGTCGAGCACTCTTCCCCCGTCGCCAGCCGCTTTGTTCGAGACCTGGTAGGATCTGTGTGACTAACATGCCTCAAATCTCTATCATCGTTACCGCTTACAATATCGAGGAATATATCGCCGAGAGCCTATCCTCGATTGCAGGACAAACGCTTCGGAATATTGAGATTATTGTCGTCGATGATGGATCGACGGACACCACACCACAAATCATCCGCAATTTTGCCGCGCGCGATCCGCGCATTAAGCCGATCCTGTTTTCACAAAATACTATTGGCGGGGTGGCTTCGGCCGCCAATGCGGGAATAGATGCGGCAAGCGGAGACTTCATCGGCTTTGCTGATGGCGACGACCGCTATGCCCCCGAAATGTTTGAAAAGCTGTGGCGCGCTGCAATTGAAACTGATTCAGAGTTAGCCATGTGCCGCTATACTTTGCTTGATGAAGCGGATGGCACGGTCGTAGAGCCTGCTGAGGCCAACCGCTGGCGGAGCTATCCCCAACAGGTCGCCCTCGACTTGGACCGTAAATTGCGCAAGGATATCCTGCACTTCATCTCGGTTCCCTGGCGAAAGCTTTATCGCCGCGATCTGGTCGAGCGGGCCGGGCTGCGCTTTCCAGTCGGCGACTTTTTCTTCGAGGACAATCCGTTTCATTGGATGTCTATAATTGAAGCGAACCGAATAGTACTGGTGCCAGAAC
The DNA here is from genome assembly GCF_005048225.1 of Paracoccus gahaiensis. Taxonomy (GTDB): domain Bacteria; phylum Pseudomonadota; class Alphaproteobacteria; order Rhodobacterales; family Rhodobacteraceae; genus Paracoccus; species Paracoccus gahaiensis. Next base: position 2,958 of record NZ_SUNI01000028.1, on the reverse strand, counting down.
GATTGTGTCAGCATCGCGTTGCACGGGCAGGCCAAACCATGGCGACAGTGGATGAACGCCTGCTGCGGATTTTTCAACATCACGACATTATCCGCGACTGGCTGGTCCAGAGAAATTACCTTAGCGATTACCACATCGACCTGCTTCATTGGATATCGTCGCAACTGTCGTGGGTCAGCCTGCGTGCCGAAGGGGATATCCGGCGGCGGCTGTTCGATATTCTAGTCCCCCTCATTGCACAATACGCTTCCGAAGATATTAGGAATTATGGTCGGATCAATGGCCGGGGGCGCACGGTTCAGATGCTGGAAGCTCTAAAAGCCGCCGATTATAACCGTTTCCGCCAGGCGGCTGGTTGGACATCGGGGCTTTCAATACGGGGTCGCGCGCCCGTAGGGGCGTCGCTTTGGAGGCGGGGGCTGCATCATCTGAAGCATACCGGCGTGCGGCAAACGGCCTCGATGACTATGACCTATATGACCGATCGTTTTGGCCTGCGCCGCCTTGGAACATCCAAGACAGTGCACGATAAGCTGTCTAATCAGGATCTGATGATGGCACTTATTGTGTTACAGCGCGATATCCGCAGCCTGCGCCAAGAAATCAAAGCCTTGTCGCGCACCAATGATTCCAAAGGCACTTGATTGCTCCAGCTTAGGACATTGAGCTGCAGGGGGGTGGCCTTAGCAGTATCGATGCGGCTGTTGCGTAGCCCGTAAAGACGCTGTCGCGTGGGTCCCCTTCGCCGAGCCGTCCCTGCTTCCTTGCCAAGGTCGCGGTTCGAAGCCTTCTCCATGCCGGATGGCTTGAAGGGAGGCCGAGGGGGCAGGTCCTTCAGCCGCGCAATCTTGTCGCGCAAGTCTTGGTTTTTGGCTTGGTGGACAGCAGCCCGGGCAAGTTCGGACTTCCCAAGTTCACCTCTCAGATCGGCCACCTGTGTCTCGAGCGCACCAAACCGTTGCTACAGATCTGAGGTGCCCCCCAAAAACTGGACACTGACGTAAGCTCTGTTTTTGCTGTCTGTTGATCTTCATCACGAGGGAGATCGACGATGTCGAAACGAAAGCAGCACGCCCCTGAGTTCAAGGCGAAGGTGGCACTTGAGGCGCTGAAAGGCGAGGAGACCGTGTCGGAGTTGGCGAGCCGGTTCGGCGTGCATCCGACGATGATCAATCAATGGAAACGCGCGCTGCTCGATGGCGCGTCCGGTGTCTTTGAACGCGGTGGCCGCAAGGCGCCGGTGATCGATGAGGATCAGGTCAGGGATCTGCATGCCAAGATCGGAGAGCTGGCAGTGGCCAACTCTTTTTTGGAAAGAAAGCTGAAGCCTTGGGGCGGGAAGTGAGGCGCGGCATGGTCGAACGCGACCATCCGGACCTGTCGATCAGCCAGCAGTGCGCTCTGCTGTCGATCCCTCGGTCGTCGTTTTACTATACGCTGCAGGGTGAAACGGACCAAAACCTCGCGCTGATGCGGCTGATCGACGTGCAGTTCCTCGACACGCCTTTCTTTGGCGTCCGTCAGATGACCTGGCACCTGCGCAACGAGGGCCACAAGGTGAACGAAAAGCGCATACGTCGGCTTATGCGCCTGATGGGGCTGATGCCGATCTATCAGAAGCCCAACACCAGCAGGCCAGCAAAAGGCCACAAGATCTATCCCTACCTTCTACGCGGGTTGCGGGTGGAACGGCCAAACCAGGTCTGGTGCGTGGACATCACCTATCTGCCAATGCGTCGCGGCTTTCTCTATCTGGTGGCGATCATGGACTGGCACACCCGCATGGTCCTGGCGTGGCGGATCTCCAATACACTGGACGCCGACTTCTGCGTCGAGGCGCTGAACGAGGCCATCTATCGGTTCGGACCGCCGGACATCATGAACAGCGATCAAGGGTCCCAATTCACATCGTTTGCCTGGACAGACCGCCTGCGGCGGTCGGGCGTCCGCATCTCGATGGATGGCAAAGGCGTTCGCAAGCTCACCCTAGACAACATCTTCATCGAGCGCTTGTGGCGCACCCTGAAATACGAGTGCGTCTACCTGCATGCTTGGGACACCGGATCGCAGGCACGCGCCGGTGTCCGCAAGTGGATGGAATTCTACAACCACCGTCGGCCGCACAAGGCCCTTGGCGGCCGACCGCCGGCAGTGGTCTACTCACTGCAAATCGAAGTCACACAACTCGATCAACAGGAGCAACTCAGAGCTTAAAAAGCGCCAGATCCTGTCCAAGGAAGGGGGAGCACCTCAATCCACAGTGAGCCGACGCAGGGCGTCGGGGGACAGTGGCTCAGATCCATCATCTAAAGGCGGGTTTATACGATCTTGAATCAGACCGAGATCAAGAGCGCAACGATCATGCCCGGAAATCTGCCCCAGTTATCCCCAGTTACGCATCTGAGTAACTGGGGCAGATTTCCGGGCAGTGTGGTTCAGGCGGGCCGAACGACGACGAGTTCCGGAAGGAACGGGATGCGCCCAGCTGGTTGATTGAGGCCGAGCCGATCACCCAGATAGGTGAAGAAGGAGATGCCAAGCTTTTGGCAGGTCTTCATCAACCCGAGCATGACGTCACGGGCCTCACGGCCGTCAGCGCTCATGGTCCCGCCCGAGATACGACGCTTGGTTACGCAGGCGCGCAGATCGTTTTCGGACGCATTGGTGTGGAGCGGGATCTCGGGTCTCTCCAGCACCATGAGCAATTCATTCTTCCGCCTGTGCAGCCGGACCAGCAGCTGATCCAAATCCTTGTAGCCGCTACGCTGCCCGAAGATGTCGTCGAAGCGCTTGGCAAGGATGAGGCGCTCCGCCTCGGTGGGAGTGAGCTTCCAGTGCTTCAGATCCCGGTAGAGCGCCCAAACCTGATCCCGTATTCGTTCCAGCTTTTTGGCCTGTTGCGGCACCTTGGGCATCAGCTTTTGCAGCAATCGCTCGGCATGGACCCAGCACAGGGCA
>NZ_SUNI01000027.1 GCF_005048225.1 Paracoccus gahaiensis | reverse complement strand
AACCCCAAGCACCAACCCGTCCCGCATGATAGCCTCCATCGCATATGACGTCGGTAATGACGTCAGTAACGACGCAGGTTAAGGCACAGGCCTCACCTCAGGCAGGCGGCCACAACCGGGTGGTTACGCTTGGACCGCCGGATGCTGGAGTTTTCCGGCTTGGTCGAACTCCGTACCCTTTCCGATGACCATCCAGACCTCGTGCATTCGCCGTTGCCTGGGCGGCTCTGCCCGCTTGTCTTGAGCGGCAGTTCGTGGACAACCCAGATGCCAAAGACGAGTGCAGCCTGCAATTATCGTCCCGATGACGGGACAGGCGGTTGGCGGACTTTCTCGCGAAATCTGGTGGTCCCTTCTAGGTGAGCGAAGAGTGGCATGCCTGGTCGGTTCCAAGGGAGAGGTTGAGCAGGGCAAAGAATTGCTGAGTGTGGTCCCCAGCGCGTCTGCGAAGGAGTTGCCTGACGTTGGCGGGCTCGCTATCGGCACCGTCGCCGGACTGGCCCTGCTTACGCGCGCTCAACTTCGTCATTGCAGAACCATGCGTCCCGTTGCATCGATGGAGAAGTCGTTGACGCCCATCACTTGCGGCGCGATCGCCCCCCGAGCGTCTATAGAATCTTGTCTCAAGGTCTCCTCCATTGCTAAAGGCGTCACATTCGCCACGCTGGCGGTGGTTGCAAAATCCCAGATTCCCGGTGCGGCGGGTATCGCGCGTGCTGACTGGTACAGTTCCAGCACATTGCGCCCCTCTTCATTCAGGACAACAGACGAGGGGGTAGGGCCCGCGGTAACCAGTGGGTTCTCGGAGGCGAGTGGGTCCAGCCCGATTGCGCGGAACCCTGCCACGTAAGTGATTGAGCTGTAGGCCAGTGAAAGCCGCTCCTCCTCGACGCTCCGCAGAAAGCCCGCCGCCTCGGCTGCCTGTCGTTGGACCTCGGGGTAGTTCCCAGTTGCAATCGCGGCATAGAGCGCGTCGACGGCTCGCCGTCCCTCGGCGGGCAACTCGGGCAGGACCGCCTCGGTGCGGGCGATCTCTGCAAGGAAGCTCTGACGATTGAAGCTGGGTAGCCCGTCGCCGAGCACATCTGCGAAGGCAGCGGTCAGTATCTCCACACGGTTGGCCTGCATGGCGATAAGCATCGGCGTGGGGTCAGTCGAGCACGTAGATTTGCCCGAATAGCTTCGCGGCACGTTCACCTCGATCGTAATCGCGGCGTCGCAGGCCGGCAGGTCTACCCGGACGCAGCTATTTTCTAGTGCCTGAGGCGTGATCGCGATCGCGGCTCCGCTCCGCAGGACCCTCACGTCCGCGTTCATCGTCCATGCCGGAAGCCCTTCGGGATGGGCGCAGATAATGACGTTTACGCCATCCGCCAGGCCCGTCGACGGAAGTGCCGAAACGATAGCTGAGAAAATCCAGTTCCTTGCTCTAAACGCCGGGTGCTTCATCGGGAACCTCCTTCTTCTTCCAAATGCCTCGGACAATAATACCGAGCCCCGTCACGGCGAGGATCGCCGCCGACACGGCAAGCGCGACCGTGATTACCGTGAAATAGTGCCGCACGAGGAACGCATGCGGATCGCGTCGACCGAGCAGCAGCAGATTGGTGGCCTCCTTAATGTCGGGTGCGCAATCGCTAGACCACGGGTCGTAGAGCGCCATCAGCGGGGTAACCTTTCCGCCCGTCGGCGCGACGCGGACCGAGGTTCGCGACGATGCGATGGCCCCGAGGCAAACCCGGACTGTAGCAGGGCCCGACCCGCCGCCGTCGATCTGCCTGCCGAAGTTGGGCGGCGTCGTGACCTCCGACACCGGCGACGGGGGGGAAACGCCGGGTATCATGCCGAAGCAGTCTTTGCTCTGATCGGCACACTTAATGACGAAGCTCGCCGCATCTATCCGCTTAGTGCGCGAGACGTTCACCAAGTGAAAGACGACAGTCTCCGCGCTCGCGTCTGGCTCAAAATAATAGACGGCGGTATAACCCGAACGCAGGCTTTCGACGACGTTGGTAATGTAAAATCCAACGAGGCCCGTAAACACCGCGAGAATGCCGGTGAAAATGCTAGGCCTGATAAGCTCGGAAAGAAATCGCATGGGCAAGAACCTTATTGGGACGCATTGTATCACATCCGGGCTCGAACGGAAAAAAACTCAAACAGCACGATTCGCTGTTGCGGATGTCGAACGCTAGCCGCGACCGGGGCGGCCGGCGACCATCCTGTCAAATAAAGAGATATGCACTCATTTGCCTGTTGGGGCCGACCATTCCGTCCACAGGCTCCATGCACCAACACCCGCAAGGAGACCGACGGTTAACACCAAGGCCATCAACGCGACCCGTGTCAACAGTTTAGGCAGGGGTAGTTGCTTTCTTAAAATTCGGCCAAAAGTATAGAGTATAGTCCAAAGCGTCGCAGCCACGACCAGTATGATCGCGCCGATTGCTGCTGCCGGTGCTGCGCCAGCGAAGGTCGCTACGGCAACCAACAGCAGCCCTGCAACCATAGAAATCATCAGAATATGGCGGGCGACCATGCGCGGGAAACTTCCCGGGAGAGCAAAGGTCGCAAGTTGGGCCGAGAGGACGCCACCTGCTCGCAGTGGACGGGCAATTTTCGGGCCCGCGAAACCCAGAAGACCGGAGGAGGGCAGTCCGTCGATCATCCGGGCAAGGATACGGGCGGACCGACTGGTCCAGTCGGATATCGAGATCGCATTCGGTCCGTCTGGTTGAAAGGTGGCGTATTTCTTGAATCGTGGGACGTCGAAAGAGCTTGGTTTCGTTTCGCCGAGCGCGCCAGCTGCGAGTCGATTAACGGTTTCGTCGTCGTCGAACTGAGACTTGCGCAGCCGCGCCTTTACGAGTGCCAGACGCCGCGTGTCGGCTGAATCGAGTGTCTCAAATTCATCTTTGAGAATCGCCTCCTGCAGCAGATTCGTGAATCTCTTTCGCTCCTTGGACTTGTCTTGGCCGGGCATCAGGGCAGAAACAATCCGCTCTGCACCGTCGAGCCGACCCCAGAGGATGTCGTGCTCGCGCCAGTCGCGGTTCAAAAAGCCACCAAAGGCACGCACCTTGATTCCCGCGAGTTTGGCCGGGTCATCGTTGATTCCGCTATCGGCGGGGCTGACGCGAAAGACCTGAACGTCAGCGTTCTCCTGTGCGGTATGCCCTTCCAAAAATGGGAAGGTTACGTTGTCGTGCCAATGGAAATCGTCGTAGGACTCGAGGATTGAACTCAGATCATTCTTCTTAAGGAAGTCACGGATCCGCTTGCTACTTCTTTCAGATGCTTGGCGCAGATTAACGCCGACCTTTGCCATTGCTTTGTCGACGAGGTTCTTCACGCGTTCTTGGTAGATGCAACTTGCTGTTGAGTAGCGGTCTTCCAGAGTGATCCGGGACATGACCTCTTTGTATCCGCCTTTGAGCTCTCCTATTAGCTTCTTGATTTCGTCGGGACTGAGCAATTCACCTTGTCCGTCAGGTCCGGGTGATCTTAGGCGTCGCAGGTTCCAGTGTTCGCGCTTGACGATAGTGAGCGCCTGCCAAAGCAGTTCGACTTTTGCGTTGGGCCTTTTCAGCGCTGCATCAATTACGACGCGCAAATGACTGAGGCGGCGGAGACGGAAATCGAGATCGTACTGGGTCAGGAAGAAAGTCTCGCTCAGACGTGACCCGGGATGGGTCGAACTTGCGCCTTCGGGGTGGTAAGCATAAAATCCGTGGTCTCGCCAGGCTCGGACGACCTGTCGCAGATAGGACCACTCGTCGGACTTGAGGCTGTAGCCTGCCAATTGCGTCACAAAGTCCGTCAACAAGTCAGTCGTGCCATATACCCGAAGGTGGTGATAAAGCGGGTAGTGCCGCCCGTAGCCCTTTTGGACCAGCTCGGCGAGATCGAGTTTTTCGAAATCGTCAGGCTTCTTGGCGTGCGGTGCCGTTGTGCCAAGGGCGCTAAGTTTGTCTTGGTCCTTAGCCCAGCGATCCTGGAGAGCGCCGAGTCGACTGAGTCGCCTGTTCATTTCCGTGATGTCACGAATGTCATCGCGAATGACCTCGCGGCGTGGCAATGTCGTGGCCGCAAGTATTGCATTGCGCAGAAAGTCCACGTCTGCCTTTGGTTTCCGCTCCTCGTTGGTCTCTGGGAAGGGATCGACGAAGAGTAGCTTTCGCTCACCCGAAACCGAGGGTGTCCTGAACGGAATAAGGTCAATCGCATAGCTGAACGGCCGATTATCTAAATAGCCACCATCTGCGAAGAGCTTGGATTCGAATGCGTCGTTTTTGCCTGCGGGCATATCGCCGAAATCGCGCGTGCGTTCGCGCAGTTTCTCTGCGATCGCGTCAAGCCGCGAAGGCGGAAATGCGACGGGAAAGGAGGATGTGCAGCGTGCCGCAAAGGCGAGTAAGGAATCTTCAGTCTCGCCGAAGTCATTACGCTGCGGTTGTCCGACGCCGTCCTCGCCGGCGATATACTGGAACCGGAAGACGGATTTGTGAATCTTCTCGTCCAAGCTCATGTCGGTCAGATGGATCGGTGCGTCACGCCCCTCGAGATCAGTGGCCGTCACGAAGAGATCGAGTGTGTCATCAATGAGCGGTTTTCCGGTCGTGTTTTTGTTCATTTCGCCGAGTGTCTTGAGCAGCAGGTCGTACATGTATCGACCGTCGAGCAGCGAATTTGTCTTTCCGAGAGCGGACACCATGATACGGTCGTTCAGCAACTTCCCGAAATCGGCCTCCTCGCTCCATACCCTGCGCAGCACCGTCAGGTCTTGTGCGCCGAGAGCGAGTGCTTTGGCCAATGCCACGCCGTTTATGCCACCGGCCGAGGTGCCGGAAATGATATCGATGATGAAGCGGGTGCGCCTGCCGTCGTCCGAAAGTGCCTTCGAGAGATCGCGATAAATGCGCTCGACGTCGTTGAGTTTCAACTTGCCTTTGTCGTCCTTATCTAGAGCGTCAGGACTTGCGCTACCGCGAACCATATTCAGCAATTCCTGTGAAATGCCGTTCATGTAGATTGCGAGTGAGACGCCCCCGTAGAGCACTACTGCAAAACGCACTTCGCGAGTCGCATCGTCCATAACATCACCCTCTACAATGTTTGAGCCGTTATTCTGTGCCTGGAGCGTCGCAACAAGCGTATAGCACCTGCCGACATTCTGCTTCGTTCACCTTTGGTTGGATCAAGCTCACGCGCCGGTGCCACCCATTACGAACTTTTGATCTCGACGGGGTCACCCGGGAACTTGGTGTCCAGCTTATCCAATTTTCACGGCACCACCTCAAGAAATTGCAAACGAATGTTAGACCAAAACTGCATCGCAGCCTTAGCCTTGCTAAAGCCGCTGGCCAGTCCCACCAGTCCAATTGATGGCTATCCGTCGCGGCTCGTTGCCCCCCCTCGCCGTTGTGCAGGTTTGAATAGTGCTCGGAGGTTATATGGCCACTGGAAACCCATGCCTCCCGAACATTAATCTGGATTCAAGCATTGAACCCCCGGACGAAATAGCAGCAACAAAACCGCCATTTTCCTTTAGGAACCGTCAAGACCTTTCGTTCACCATCCCAACCAGCCGTATCGCCTTGTCCAGCTTTCCGAACATCCCCCACCCCGTGAGCAGTGAAAACAGCGTAAGTAACACTTCGGAGTTTGCAGAAACAAACTGAATGATGTCACCTGAAATTCCAAGTCTCGGCAGAACCGTCGTCAACAAAAGTCCGACAATCCCCGACACCGACTTCTTGCCATTCATTGCCTTACCGATCGTTTCGCCGAGTGCAGCGTTGATCGGTGTCAAGGGAGGCTTTCCGTCTGGCCCCGTGGTTATGGTCGCGACATCCTTGGACTTGTCGTCCCGGGAAAGCCTGTTTTTCAGAAGCAGCCCTAGCAGGGCCTTGTTGCGGGAACTTGTCGAACTGTCCGCAGAATCGGGTTCCAATACCAATTCGGCAATCTTGGAAAGCGAAGCTTTCGTGTCACCCTCTCGGGCAGAGAGCGCGATAGAAAGAATATCTTGAAGATCTACTTTGTTTTCGGAGATGTTCATAATCGCTGTCGGGCGCACACCCGCTCCTTTTGGCAGTGTATCTATGAACTCACGAAGTGCGGCCATCCTGTTCAGCCATCCGGCTCCAAAGACTGAAAATGTATCGAGGCCGCGCAGATATTTTTCATGCTGATCCATGAAAGCCTCAGCCAGAACGCTGGCATCGGTCTTCTGCACAGCCCCCATTGTCAGCCGGCCCAATATGCCATCAACCGTGAGGCGACTACCATCTACCGTCAGACCCAGTAAATTGAAGGCTTCCTGCACGAATTTGATTGCCGTTTTTGGACCGGACAGCACCGCGCAATTGTAAACCGTCATGGCCATTCGCTCGGGCATCTCGCCACAGCGGCATATTGCATAATACCTTGCCCGGAAAATCTCATCGGCTTCGGCACGGGTCAGGTTGCGAACATCCTCCACCGTCACGTCCTTGCCGCGCCAATCGGCCAGAGTACCTATCGTAATGCCCATATTCGTGGCACCGCCCCTGTCAGCGGGATGGTTCACAAAACCGCCTTCCCACCGCTTGATAAAGCTGTGGAATTTCTGAAAGCGGGGGTCGAAGGCGGCATCAGTGAATGGGCTTGGTAAGTCAATGCCGTCCTCGATCTCCAAATCCGCAAGGATCGCCAGGTCTAGAGGCGGTCGTTCGGGGGCAAGGTCGGGTTTTGGCGGCGCGGTGCCAGGTCCATCCCAATTATCGATGAGGTCCCCCAAATGCTCGGCCCAGATTTCATCGCCGCCTTTGGGGTAAATGCCTTTGCGCATCGCAGTAGCTGAAACGCCGATCAACTGAATGTGGGGCTTCTCAATCAGCTTTCCCTTTTTGTTATACAGGGGTGTCATGCCGTTTTCTTTGGCCAGTTCGTGCATCCTATTCCAGAATTTTGCTTCGGTTCCGCTATCGTCCCATGACCATTTTCCATCGATCTTCAGAACAAAATCGACGGCCAGGCCGTATTGGTGGATCGATCCCCATGGACCTACCCAAGTAACCTTCGGACGTTTGGCCTGAAGCATTGCCTGCCGTTCCGGCGTCCGGAACGCTTCATATACCTCGAACGGAATCCCTTCGCTTCTCAGTTGATTCTGTATCGCCTCGACTTTTTTGCGGATTGCCGGGTGAAGCCTGGATATATCGCTGTCACGCTTGGAGAAATTTGCCATGTTGCTAGCCGTTTCCCATTGGTTGATACGACGGGTATATTATTTGCAGACGCAGAAAGTTTTATCGATTTCTCGAAATTCAGTCGCAAAAATATTGAAAGGTCTGCTAGGCCATTCTCGGCACGATTTGCCTCCAAAGTAGGACTTCATGTTAACAAAATTTTTTGGCAGAATCATCATATATTTTTATCGATGAAGTAGTGGTCTTCTTTTCTGCTTCGCGCCGCCGGGACTGAACACCTAGCAAAAGGCCTAGCGCTTTGCGTGCCGGGCCGCTGGCAGGGGCGGTGGTCATCCAGTCCATCACCGCTGACCCCGCCTCCAGTCGTCGATCCGGGCGTGAATTGCGACAGCGATGCCGATCAGTGCTACGGCGATGAACACCCAGCGCAGGGTCTCAAGATAGGGCACCAGCGGCAGGATAGCTGATTGGGTTTCCGCCAGGACCTCTTGGGCGACCTCCACTCCAGCGGCACCGACAGTAGCGATACCTGCCGCCCCTCCGCCTTGTAGGGTGCGACTTTCAGCCAACACCTCCCTTGCCGGCGCAATATCCGGCGCAAAGGCCGTTGCGCGTGTGGGGAAAGGCTCGCCCCAGCTGCGCGCAGGCCCGAGGTCGATGTGCATGAACCCGGACCGGGGATACGTCCCGAACCCCAGGAAACCGACCGCTCGGGCGGCCTTTGCAAACGTTGCAGGGTTATGGTTCGACATGGAAATATCGAACGCTGTGCCCAGCATGTGCTTGGAGGCAGGAGCACCGCCAACGGCGCGGTTGTGGCTCGGGCTGCGATAGGCGGAGCGGACGATCAGCGGCTTGCCAAGGCGATCGCGCAGTGCCTGCAGCTTATCCATGGCTTCGGTGTTGATCCTGATGGACCCCGTGCCGCGACAGGCTATCTCGGCGGGTGAGAAATTGGGCCAGCGCCATGCGGCTTTGGGGACATCACTGAAATGGGCATAGGTCGTGGTCGTCATGGTGTCGGTCTCCAGACATGAAAAAGCCCGCCAGTATGGCGGGTGGGGTCATTCGGCTTGGTGGTGCTTGTCGTCAGATCAAACGGACGCTCAGCCTGAGCGGCCACGCTGGAAGGCCTCGAACATCAGGTTGCGCATGGCGCGGATGTCGGTCTCGATGCGCTCCAGCCGCTGCGCGTCGCTGGCCCGGTCCTCGGCGCGCTGCCGATCCACGCGGCTGCGCTCGGTGGCCAGCTCCTTGTCGAGACGGACCAGCATTGCATCGTTGGTGAACGCCTTGCGAGTGACAGAGGCGAGCAGCGCCACCGTGCCACCAATCAGTGCAGTGAGGGCTGCGGTAACGCCGTGATCGCGAAACGCCTGAGCGACGTCCTGCAGGAGTGTAGGGCGGTGGGTCATGGGGACGATCCTCTCAGAAGTCGGTCTCGACGTAGACGCCGGAACAATCATAGGCGACGGCCGCGGCGGTGCTGCCGGTGTTCATGTAATTGCGCGGGCTGAGCATTTGGGTCGGCGCTGGCATGTCCGTGGTGATGGTCCGCTCGACTGCCGTCCCGCTCACCTCCTCGACCACGCGCACTCCGATCTCTGTGCCGTTCGGAGCAGCAGCAATGTAGAGGGTCAGCACATTGGTCAGGCTGGCGACCGGGAAGGCCGGGCCCAGGTCGACCAGGGTTGGAGCGCCACTGCCGTCATTGTGGACCACCTGCCAGTTCGTATGAGTGCCACGCTGGAACCCGATCCCAACGCAGTTGATGACCACTGGAAGTGTCAGGTTGGCGGCCAGCGCAGCAACCGAACCGTACAGGCCGAAGAACCCCATGCCCGTGGTCTGCAGCGTGGTCAGCGACAGGCGGTTCACATAGCTCCACCCGCCGAGGCCCTCAGCATTGCCGCGCCAGCAGACCCAGCCTGCTGAACGTTCGTCGGCGATCGCATCGACCGTTGCCGCACTGGTGACACGCCACCGCCGCATGCTGGTCGAGAGGTTGGTGGTGGTCAGCGTTGGCGTAGCCACTGTCCCGACGGAGGTCCGTGGCATGCCATGGGTGTTCACCGTTGTCCCGGAGGACGGCGCCCATGTGGCAATCCGGTTGACTCCGAAATGCGGCTGCAGGGGAAAGAACCGCCCCGAGGGTCGCTGTACATCCAGCCATCCCGCACCCGCGCGTTCGCGGGAATAGACTGCCAATTTTCCTGCCGGGGGTGGATCCGGCGTTGCCGGCAGGCTGGGCATCAGCACAGGCCCCGCTAGTTCGACCCGGCCAGTCCCACGCTCAATTCTCACTGCCTCATGGAAAGTGCCGCCATCCGGGCTGACTTTGATGCTGAAATCATCGCTACCGAGCAAGCCCAGCAGCGCCCGGGCCGAGAACCCGGTCTTGAAGGCGAAGGCCGCATCATGGGCCGGGGCGGCCTTGTTGAACGTCGCCTCGATCCCAGCGCCGGCGTTGTTGAACAGCATGGCGGGGGCATTGATCGAGAAGCGATTGTAGCTGTCCGCCGCTGCGCCACCGAGGCCCAGCAGCTGCGCGGTCAGGTTCGCCTGCGGCATGGCCACCGCAGTCACCGCATTGGCAAAGGTCACAGTCGGCGTGTTGACCACTGTTGCACCGCCCGCACCCGCGGTCGCGGAGCCGATATTGACCACAGTCATGGAGCCCGCAGCGCCGCCGGTTCCCAGGTTTAGCGTCTTGGCAGCCGCGCTGGTCGTGGCACCGGTGCCAATGCCGTAGCTGGCGGTGCCAGTTGCTGTGCCGATCGCGGCGGCTGCTGCCGAGACGGTGAAGGTGCCCGAGAAGGTCTTGTTGCCTGTGAAGGTCTGGGTGCCGGCCAGGATCGCCAGTTCTGACGAGGTGTTCGGCAGGCTGAACGTCCGCGTCGCCCCGGTGCTGATGCCAGACAGTGAGAACATAGCCAGCTTGGTTAAGTCTGCGTCATTGACGAGGGTGAACTCAGCATCTGACAACTGTGATGCGCCACCGACCGGATCCCAGCTACTGCCGGTCCAGACCACGAATGCGGCCTCATCCCCCACCCAGGCCAGCCAGCCCGGCCGCGGGACCAGGCGCGTCCAGACGCCATCAGTCCAAAGCGCGATGTTTAAGTCCCAGCCTGCCCAGAGGCCCGTAGCGCCGGACGCGACGATATGGCGATCGCCATCGGCAGGCGCGGGCGGGGGTGCCGTTTGACCGCGATCGCGCACCGAGAGCTGGACCATGGCGTCCAGCAGGCGCAGGGCCTCATTATGGGTGACATGCTTCTGCGCCTGCGATGCCATGATGTAGGGCAGCAGGAGGTGGGTTGTGATGTCGGACATGGTCCTGCTTTCAGAAGGTGAGCGTGACGGCTTGGGGCGCGCCCCGCCCGACGAGGGCGGAGAGCTGGTAGATACGCAGGCTGAGGCTGTCGCCGGGACCCAGCAGCCGGCCCCAATCCGCTGTCTGCTGAGCGGCGGTGTAAAGAGCGCTAGTTGTGGGGGTACTGAGCGTGTGCCTGACACCCCCGGCCTGCAGAACTTCAACCTCGGAGGCCTCGAAGTCCTCTGCCAGCGGCACCTCGCCCTGGCCCCAGCGATCCGCGGCCAGTGATCGCGACCGACGCGTCCAGCGGATGGTCAGATCGCCGGGGCGGCGTGCTCGGCGCCAAGGCTGCTCAACATGGGCGACTGAGAAGGGCGATAGCCCGTGACCTTCGGGTGTGAAGGCAAGCGCGGTATAGCTGTCATCGCCGAGGGGGCGCCGGGTAGGCCCTATGCGCCAGTTGGCGGGCAAGCCCAGATCAGCCTCAGCGATCGGAAGCGGCGTCAGCGCAGCATCGAGAACCACGACGCGCGCGCCCGCAGGTACAACATGGGCCATTACCTCTTCCGTGCCGCGCTGCCCGCGCAACAGCCGGGACAAACGATAGCGGCCCGGTGCGATCAGCTCTGCGCGCCCAGCCTGCACGATCTCCCATTCGCCCGGCCGCGCTTCGATCGCCAGCGCATTGGCGCCGCCAAACAGCGCCACGTCCGTGACGCTCTCCAGGGTGCCGTGGAATAGGTCGATGATGAGGACATTGCCCAAATCGAAACGCGAGACCGGCCCAGCATAGAAGTCCGAAACCAAAGCCCCGATCCGCGCCCGGCGGCTGACGGTGGTCAGTAGCTCGAACCCGTCATCCGCGCCGCTGCGAAACACCGCCATCTGCCCCGGCCAGGGCTTGGAATAGGCTGCCACAAAGGGCCGATGCGCCGGCTGGTCCTCCCGCAGCTGGGGCAGATCCAGCAGAAGGACCTCGGGCGTGCCGAAGACTGCAGGTGTCGTCAGCGACACGGGTCGCACGGCGCCGGGGGGCAGGTCATAGATGGACCGGTCCTGCCGCACCGCCTCGATGCTCCGGGCATCGTTGTCAGAGACGGATACCAGCCGCATCTCGGTGTTGCGGCCGTTGTGGTCGAGGAGGATCACATCGCCGGGGTCCAGCGCGAGCCGGGAGGCCGGCAAACGAAACACGGCCGTCTCACGCCCCACCCACGCCTCCAGTAGCGCGCGCCTGCAACGCCGCTCCGCCTCCTCGGGCGGGACCGCGACGGGGAAGGCCTCCGAGGCAATGCGCGTGCTGTCGACCGTGACGCGCCGCGCCTCGACCTGGGCGGCATCATAATCCTCATCGGCCCGGGCCACCTGCCACTTCAGCGCCTGCGGCAGTTCGGTCTCCTGCGCCCGGGTCAGCTCCATGGCCTCGCCCTGTGCAGATCCAGACGCGACCATCTCGTCCGCAGTCACCGTGGAGCTGGCTACCCTGCCGCGCATCAAGAAGCGGATGCGACCTTCACTCTCGATGGCGTCGAAACTGAAATGCCGGGCAAGGGTGCTGATCGAGGCCCGCGGCGCCTCCAGCGCCGAGAGTACGTAGCCTTCGACCGCGCCCCAGAGGGCGGATACATCGATCTGTTCTTCGGGCATCCCCGCGCGCAGGCAAAGGTGCCGGACCAGGGCGGCGAGTGACACTGAACCCAAGCGTCCGGTCAGCCAATGCCCCAGTTGCCAGTTCGGGCCATCGGTCCAGATGTCGCTGATACCGGGAAAAAACGCATAGGGCCGGGCATCCCAGGTCCAGGCTGTACATTCCGGCAGATGCACCATGCGCGACCCGGTGATGGTCGAGGTCGGATTGTTGGCTGCATCGCTCCACCAGAGGTACGTCGCCTCCAGATAGGCCCGCTGGATGGCATCGTCTCTGCCACCGCGGGAGAAATACGGGGTGAAACTCTCCGAGGATTTCGAGTCGAAGAACACATTCGGCTGGTTGGTACCGCGATCAACCGCTGGGCAGCCGAGCTCGGTGAACCAGATTGGCTTGGATTGCGGTGCCCATGCAGTCGGCGACCTACTTTCCACGCCGCCGGGGCGATTGAAATGCGGTTGCGACCACCAGGCGCGCAGATCCTTGAAGCGAAACACCCACGGTTTGCCGATGCCGCCATCGGTGATCGGCGTGCGGATCTGCGCCTCCCTGTCAGCGGGGCTGGCATAGAACCATTCAAACCCCTCACCGCCGGCGATGTTGGCTTGCAGGTAAGTCCTGTCATAGATTCCCGGCGCTAGGGTGGCGTCCAGATGCTCGGATCCGTCGCGCCAGTCTGACAGCGGCATGTAATTGTCGATGCCGATGAAATCGATGTTCGCATCTGCCCAGAGCGGATCAAGGTGGAAGAACACATCGCCGCTGCCATCACTGGGGTGGTGGCCGAAATACTCCGACCAGTCAGCGGCATAGCCAATCTTGGTGCCCGGCCCGAGGATCGCACGAACATCGGCGGCCAGATCCCGGAATGCCTGAACGGCAGGATATGTGGCAGGCCCGGAGCGGATCGTGGTGAGTCCCGGCATCTCCGAGCCGATGAGGAAAGTGTCGACGCCACCGGCGGCTTGGCAGAGATGAGCGTAATGCAGGATCATCCGACGCAAACCCCAGTCGCTCTCACGGCCGGTCCATCGGACGTTCTCGCCCGCTACGCTGAAATCCCAAGGCGTGGCATTGCCGAACAATGCTGCCACCTGGACCTCCGCCGCAGCCGTTTTGTCGACCGAGCCAGCAGACCCCGCTGCTGGTGAGCAGGTGATCCGGCCCCGCCAGGGGAAGGTGGGTTGCCCCAGGGATGCGGCAATGTCCGAGTAGGGGTCTGGCAGCGCGTTGCCTGCAGGCACATCCATTAGCAGGAAGGGGTAAAACGTCACCCGCAGCCCACGCGCTTTTATCTCCTGAATCGCCTGCACCACCGCGAAATCCGCCGGAGTGCCGCCATAGACCGGACGACCCTCGCCATCCCGGCTGACTAGGAACGCGTTGCCACGATCAACGCCACTCACGGACCAGGACGAGGGGGTTGTGACTTTGTCTAAGACCTCCACGCCGGGCCTGACTATGCAGCTGCCTGCCCGCAGATCATCCCCGAACCAGGCCACGACCAGACTGACGCTTTCCACGGCCGGGGCCATGGCCTGCAACCGGTCCAGCGCCACGGAGATGTCAGCCGTGTCCGCGATTGCGTTCAGGTTCTCGGCCACCGTTGCGCCACCTGGGCCGCTGGATTTTTTGATCGGCGTCGTGGCATAGGTGAACTCTCCTGAGGCAGGGATCAACGTTACGGCGCGCACCAACCCCTCAGCCGTGTCGGGGTCGGCCAGCGGCCGGAATACCTCAAAGCTCAGCTGGGGCAGACGATTGCCAAAGGCACTCAGGTCCAGCTCCTCGAAGACTACATAGGCCGTGCCCCGATAGGCGGGTGTCGTGCCGGTCCCAGTGGTTGCTGCGATGAACGGATCCGGAGATTGTGCCTCATCGCCGGGATACCAGCGCCAGGTCACACCGGTCAGGTCCATAATCTTGCCGTCCGCCCAGATACGGCCGATACCGGTGATCGCCCCCTCGCACAGCGCCACCGCAAAGGACGCCGAGTAGAGATACTCCGTGGTGCGGATCTCGGGTCCACCGCCTTTGCCGCCACCCTGGCTGGTGGTTCGGGTGTCCTCGCGGAAATCGGTGGCCCAGATGATGGTGCCGCCGATACGCATCCGCCCGAAGAGCCGGGGGATCACCGCACCTTCGCTGGCCGAGGTGATCCGCAGGCTGTCCAGCCGTGCGCCTTCGATGCGCTGGGCAGGGGCGAGTGAGGACACGATCCAGCTGTCGACGACAGAGCCGGCTGCAGATCCGAGCATCCCACCGATCGCAGCACCGGAAAATCCGAGCACGGCACCGCCGAATCCAGACCTAATCGCGGTGCCAACGGCGCCGAGAACCAAAGTTGCCATGATGAAAATCTCAGATGTTGTGGGGGCGAGGAAACAAGAAGGCGAAGGCGATGCGTCGTCGCCAGGCCAGCGTGAGCGTTTCTTCGATGACACCCAGCCGCTCGTAGGAATGAATGAAGCTAGCCGAGCCGGTCAGGATGCCGACATGCTTGGCCATGGCCCGCGGCGTCATTCGAAACAGCACCAGCGCCCCGGGACCAGCCTCATGCGGTCCAACCTGGGGCATCATGCGCTGCGCGCCATTGGCCAGCACTTCGTGCGAGCCGCTCTCGCCCCAGTCCCGACTGTAGGGTGGGATCGGAAACGGCTCTGGCCCAACGACCTCACGCCAGACGCCGCGGGCGAGACCAAGGCAATCGCAGCCCACGCTTTTTAGGCTGGCTTGGTCATGGTAGGGCGTGCCCAGCCAGCCGCGGGCTGCGGCAATGACGCGGTCCGGATCTGCATGCATCACAGCACGCTGCCATCGTTGCTCTCGCCCTGGCTGGCATAACGCAACACTGCATCTTGCCCGGGGATGTGCGGAAAGCCGCGGAAGTTGGCGGCATTCGCGAATTTTCCGCTGCAGGTGGCCATGCGCTTGTCGCAGCCCGCGTGAATGGTGAAGGCGTCGCCGGCCGTGAGCGCGCAAACGGGGGCTCCCAGCAGCGTCAAGGCAACGGAGCCATCGGTGGACCGGTCATGTGTCAGGACCTCGGCCTGGCGGCCGGCACTTGCACCGCTGGTCCAACTGATCGTGCCACCCGTGAACCAGCCGGTGGCATACCCGCTAAGACCAGTGGCGAGAAACGCGCGGTCGCGCAGGGGGTCGATGACGCTTCCGGTGCCACGGTAGGCACTGCTCTCAAGGTCAAACTTGCACCGGGTATCGCCCAAGGCCGCATCACAGCCCGCCTGGAACGTCCGCCCCACGGTCTGACCCAGCACATGCGCCATGGACCGGACCTCGGCAACAAAGGCCATGCGCCCCCGCCTGATCTGACCGACCGCACCGCGCCGCATCAATACGCGCTGCTGGGGATCTATCCAGTTCACCCGCCACAGCTCCACGCGGGCATTGTCCCAGCGTCCGTCCAGGATGTCGGTCTCCGTGATCCTGTCTGAAGTCAGCACCCCGGCCGCATCCTGGGCGTCCACAGCCAGATCGGAACCGGAGCGGATTTCCGAGGCAGCAAGCCCGCTCTCCGGCTCAAAGGAGGTTCCGTCAAACGCCAGTACCTGGTCATGGTCGGTGAACCCGAGTGCCACGCCGTCGGCACGGGACAGCCGCCAGCACCAGCACAGCGTTGTTGTCCCATCGTCGAGATGGGCCTGCAGGGTGGCGTTAAGCGTCTTCACGGGATGTCCTTGAGTTAGGGGACTGTGCACGCCATTCTGCGCGCACGATCGGTGCGTTAGGGGTGAGTGAGATTATGGTGCATCTGGTTACTGACGATCCTGGGACTGTCAGCAGGGCCGAGGGGCCAGATGAGCTCGATCGCACCGACATCGTCGTCGAGGTCGTCGGCTTCGCAAAGTTTCTGGCCGCGCTGAGGCAAGAAACGTTGTTGAACGACCGGCTCTCCGCGTTGCTCGGCGGCGAGCCCTCGTGGGCGTGATCGCAGCTGTCTTGTCGTACCTGTCGCGTTCCGACTTGGTCGAAAGACTGGGTTAGCGTCGGATTTCCATGAGGGGGATGGAGGTGATCGAGCCCAGCCGCTCGAGATCCAGCGTGACATCGAGCATGTCGGTGTCGAAGCGGACCGGAACGTCGAACTCGAAGCCCGTGGTGATAGCCATGCCGGCGGGCGGCGCGGTGGCGAAAGCTACGATGCCCGTTGCCGCATCGACGGTCCAACCGCTGGCCGGCTCGATACCGTTCACTGCTACTCGCACCGTGCCAGTGACGGGCTTGACGATGGCCCGCGCCCAGCTCTGCCCGCCTGACACGTATCGCTTGATGAGGGAGAAGTTGGCAGTGGACCCATCGCCGGTCCCGATCCGCTGATCCACCGGGCTGACCGGTTGCGACGGCAGCCCCGATTTGTAATCGGCCCAATCTTTGTACCGAAACCCATACAGCCGACCATTGCGCGCCTCAAAGAACGCAACCACCGCGGCCAGATCGTCGGCGCGGCGGATGCCATAGGCGACATCATAGCGACGACGAGAGTTTGCCCAGCTGGCATTGCGCTCCTCATCGCCGCGGGCCAGCTCGACGATCTGGGTTCGCCTCTCCGGGCCACCGCGGGCGCCGCGGCTGATATTATCCGGAAACCGGATCTCATGAAACGCCATCAGAGACTCCTTCTGCCCAGCGACACGGCGCGGGCAATATCGGCGGCCACCTGGCTGCGAGACTGCCGGAAGCTCTCGGCATCGCGCGCCATGATGGTGACATTGACAGAAGGGGCGCTGCCCTGACCGTAGCCTGCCGCCTCCCGCCGCGAGAGCACGCGTTCCCCGCGTTGCAGGATCGCCGGGACCTCGTCTGGCCTGAGGCCGGCCCAGCCGCCCGAATGCATGCGCGGCGCGCCTGCGAAGGCCATGGCGGGGACCATCCGTCCGGGCCCCGGAGCGCCGGCCATACCACCCGCATGCAGGATATCGGCAAACATGCCGCTTGCGCCGCCCAGCGCCCCGGAGAGAGCGCTGGCGATCGGTCCGAGCAGAAAGCGCCGCGCCGCCAGTCGGGCAAGATCGGCGATCATCGCGGTGACCAGGTCTCGGAAACCCAGCCTGCCGGAGGTCACGAACTCGCCCACGGCATTCTCGGCCGACGTGAACGCGCTGGTCAGTGCCTGACCAATGTCGCCGCCGATCTCATGGGCTTTGGTCGCATAGTCCGCGAGTGCCGCAGTGACTGCCCGCCATCCTGTGGCAGCAACGTCGGCGGCTTCCTTCGCGGCGCCACCCGCACCCCGGGAGGCTTCTCCAGCACCGCCCGCTGCCCGCCCAGCGCCCTCCGCGGCTGCGCCGGCGCGATCCATGCTGGTGGTGAGGGCATCGGCCGCTGTGCTCGCGTCGGTCAGCGCGGTATCTGCCTCTGTTCCTGTGCTGGCTACCGCATTTTGCAGTACCTGCCAGCTGGCCAAAGGCCGGGCTGCTGCATCCGATAGCATCCCCGCGGCTTCGGTGTAGGCAGCGGATCGAGCACGAGCGTCTTCGGCCCTGGCACCAAGGCCGGTGTCGGGCGGCTCCAGATAGCGCCGCGACATGGCGGCGGCGAAAGCGTCACTGGCTGAGCCTCCCGCCGCCTCGGCCGATCCGGCAAAGGGATAGTCGATCCGGCCCAGGGTCAGCGGGTCCAACGCGCCAATTCGGACGCCATCCTCTCCCACCGCCCAATCGGGCAGTAACGCGAGCGCCGCATTCAGCGTGGTGATGAAGCTGTTGATCCGGGTGGTCACACCGTTCAGCATCGCCTCGATGCCGCTGATAAGCCCGTTGGCCGCTTGGAAGGCAAAGTCGCCAATCGCTGCAGGCAGGCGCTTCCAGATGGCAATTGCCGCATCATAGGCGCCTTGGAACACGGCAGCTGCTCGATCGCCGAAGCTGACAACGCCGGTGATGGTACCACCGAGTGCTTACAACCCGGAAGCTTTAAGACCTTCCCAACCAGCGCCCATCCGGGCAAAGGCCGCATCCAAGGTTAGCCCCATGCGCGACCAGACCTCTGAGGCCAGGTTGGACAACAGCCGGAAGGCTTCGCCGACACCGCCGACCCGGGCCACGAGGGTGCTGAACTGATAGACCAGCTCGCCAGCGCCGACGATCAGCGCACCGACCCCGGTGCGGATCAACGCCCCGCGCAGCACGACCAGTGCGGTTGCCAGGCCGCGCACGGACAGCGCTGCTGCGGCCAGCCCCGCCACCCAGCGTCCGGCCATGAACGCTGCAAACGTCCCGGCATAGGTCGTCAGCCGGCCGAGGTTCTCGCCCAGCGCATCGATAGACCTGCGCAGGATGCCGCCCTCAGAGGCCAGCGCCACGAAGACTGACGCCAGTGCACCGAGGCTCGGCGCTACTGCCACTGCGATGCGGTTACGAAGGCCCTCGAAGACCAGCGACACGGTGCCCAGTGCCACTTCGGTTCGGCGCAGGGCGGCAAGGGCATCGCCGTCCAGCACCGCCCCAAGGCTGGATGCCTGGGCGCCCAGCCGAGCCATCTCCGTGCCGCCGCCCCGCAGCAGCGGCAGCAGCCGGGTGGCGTCAGACGCCATAGCCTCCAGATAGAAGGTCATCTCCTGTTGTGAGAGCCCGGCGCGTTCCAGCGTGTCGATGTAGAGCTGTAGCGCCTCAGGGCCAGACAGACGGGCAAACTGATCGGCCGTGACACCAACCTTCGGGGCAACGCTCTCGAAGAAGTCGGCCATCGGCCCGCCGCCGGTCTGCAGGAAATCACCGACCCGGTCGTTCACGTCCTTCAGGATATCGGCCAGCTTCTCCTGCTCGATCCCCACGGTCCGTGCGCCCGCCGACCAGCGTTGGAAGGCCTCAGGCGTGGCGTTGGCGATCTGCGAGAACTGCCGGATCTGGGCTGCGCTTTCGACGGTGGACCGGACGATCAACCCGAGGGACGCGGTGGCGGCGGCGGCGGCCGCGGACATGGCGATCGCCGTGCGACGCGCGAATGCCGCCAGCCGCGTGTTGGCCAGCTCCATCTCCCGCGACAGCCGCCCGAAGCCCTGCGCACCTGCTTCCCCAACGCCCGTCAGTTCAGCGCGCACTTGCCTTCCGCCCTCCGCCACCAGGCGGACGGAGACACGTTTCTCAGTCATGGGTCAGGATCCTTGATTTAGCGACGTTATCGTCTTACGTTTTTGGCATCGATAGAGAGGTGGTATGATCATGTCTGAGACCGCAACACTGTCCTCGAAGTTCCAGATCTCAATCCCCAAGGCGATCCGGACGGCGCAGCACTGGGAAGCCGGGCTAACCTTCGCCTTCATTCCCAAGGGTACCGGGGTTCTTTTGGTCCCGGTCCCGAAGCGCGACGCGCTCCAGGGCATCGCGCGCGGAGCGTCTGCCACAGACTACCGTGATCGCGCCGACCGGTTCTGATGCGCGTGGTCGTCGATACCTCGGCCTGGATCGAATGGCTGACCGGGTCACCGACCGCCGAGCAGATCGCCGGGCACCTGCCCGATCAGGAGGACTGGCTGGTGCCGACCATGGTTCAGCTGGAGCTGGCCAAATGGCTGACCCGGGCAGTGGGCGAGGACAAAGCCGATCAGGTCATCGCCTTCACCCAGGTCTGTCAGGTGGTCGCACTGGATACCGAAATTGCCCTCGCGGCGGCTGATGCTTGTCGCGTGCATAAACTTGCCAGCGCGGATGCCATCATCTTTGCCACCGCCCGGACGCAGGGGGCGACGCTGCTGACCTGCGACGCGCATTTCGAGGGGCTGGAGGGCGTGACGCTGATCCGGAAGGTCACGACCTGACGTCTGAAGCGTCGTTGCCGGTCATCTGCTCATTCAGCTTGTGGACCATCACTGCCTCGATCTCCGGCAGCAGTTCGGCCACGATCAGTGGATTGATCCCCAGCGCAGTGGCGAGAGCCAGCGCCGCACTAATGTCCCAGCCAATCACCGCACCGGGGATCACCCGCAGCTGGCCGCCCAAGCGTCCGACCAGATCCCACACCTGCCAGCCATCCTGCGTCAGCGGCCGGTTCAGCCGCGCTGGGCAGTCCGGGCAGGGGCCGGCACATGCGGCGCAGTATCGATCGCCCCCGCCGAAGGACCAGTCGGCGAGGGCGCGGAGACGTTTTTTTCCGCGTCCAGCATCAGCCCACGGGCGACATACTGGGTCTGGAACGCCTCGAACACTGGCCAGATGTTCAGCAAAGCATCGATGCCTTCCGGCGATACCGGGATCGCGTCGCCTGCGTCGTCACCGACACCCTCCCAGTCGAGCACTGCCCGCCGGGCCACGGCCTTAGCCATAATCAGCGCCATCTCCTCCTGACTGGCATTGTCGGTTAGCTCTTCGATGGCGGGATCGGCTCTGACGGAAACCATTAGCGCAGTGGTCAGGGGCGCGACCTGCAAATGCAGGCCGGGTGCCAGTTCCAGCCACTGGGGACCGACGGTCAGGTTCAGTCGGATCATGGTCAGTAACTCGCGATGCTGTTGATGAGGGTGGCGGAACACATCCGCGCGGGGCTGGTGGCTTTGGCGGCCTGCCAGTCAAAGCTGGCCTGCACACCCTGCGGCCCGGCGATCTCGATCCGCGGGCGGGGCAGATACACGGCATGGGCGGTGAAGGTGAAACTGGCGCCGGCGGTGAGGCTGTAGCTGAACTCGAGCTCGCATGGTGCGCCGTCGATGGCTTGGGTGACCAGCGCGCTGTCCGCGAACCGCACCTCGATCCGGCCGGTCAAAGCAGCCATGGTTGGATCAGCGCCATCAATCCGACCGTCGCCGCGGATGGTCTCGATCCGGTCAAGGTTGTTGGAATAGGTAATCTCGGCCGAGACCACGTTGCCCAGCGCGGTGCCGTTGCGCCTCACCGTGCCGTTGAAATGCCCGAAGCGCTGCAGACCGAGGGTGGAGGGTGTTCCGGCCGCTGTTGCTGCAGCGATGGTCTCCCCCTGCGCGATCAGCCGAGCGGTGGCGGTGAGCAGGCCTGAGCGCTGCATCTGCCAGGACAGCTGATCCAGCACACAGCCGGAATACATCGCGAAGCGCGGGACCTCAGGCATTGCCGTCTCAATCGACATGCTGGGCAGGGTCCAGTTGCCGGATTGGAAGCTGTGGGTCTTGGACGTGGTGCCGCTGGTGGTCGGTTGCCCGAACGCGGCCTTCAGCCAATAGCCAAAAGCCTCGACATCGATCGGCACCACCACCTCGCCGTCCGCGGTGACTCCGTCCTTGATCGGCGCCAGCGGATCGCGCCCATAGCCCAGCAGCTCAGATGTTAGCAGCGGTTGTTCAGAGCCCAGCGTCGTCCGGGCGAATGGCATCAGCCGAAAACCCGTGGTGGGCGGGGTGCCGTAGACAGTTTCATACGCAAGCGCCATCTGCGCCCGCGCGCCTTGCGCACGTGCCATGAGTGGTTCCTTGATGTTGGGGGGTCAGGCCAGCGGGCTGGCAGTGGTGTAGTGCAGGACAACGGTGATCACCGCCGCCTTGATCGCGGCGGCACCCTCAACTGGGAGATCGACCGGGACAGGAGCCTCTGGTTCGACCCAGTCACAGAGGCCATTAAGGGTGGGGTCGGCAGTCAGCGCCGACCCGATGGCGGCGATCAGCGTGTCAAAGGCTACAGGACGATCGGATCCTGCTTGAACAACGACCTCGAGCTCCGCCCGATGCTGGTAGTGATAGCGCAGCGGCGACAGCGTGACATCCGGTTCGCCCGGCTGGCCATCGCGTAGGATGATCAGGCCCGCGGGCGGGATCCGTTCAGGGAGGACCCCGTCGCGCAAGACAATGGCTGCAAGCGGCTGCAGCCGTGCATGCAGCGAAGCGAGTACGGATTCGCGAGTGCTGGGCATGGCGACCAACTTATTACTTGGAGGTAGCGGCTAAAGCAGGTCAGGAAGCTTTGATTACTAACTTCGTTAAAGCTGATTTCGTAAAAAATTTGCTTTCGCCTCAAAACTCAATCTGCCAAAGAGCTAATTATTTTAGAATATTTAACCGCATAATACAAATCGCATTGTGTTAAATAAATTAATATCTTGAAGCAAATTTTCATAAGAAAAATACGAAAATAGCCAAAATCCCGAGCCAAACTAGAACGGCAACGGTTATGGAGTTTTTGACTGTAGAATATCGTCCATCTTTAAGTTCCTCTACTTGTTTTGCACGGTCATTTTCGTTACATATTGTTGAAACATTATTAACAATTTGGGCTAAATAATTGTAACTTATAGCAAACATAACGAGAGTCACTATGATGCCGATAAGAAAAAGGATTCGAAATAAGAACGGCGGACTGGCATCTGCTCCAGGAGCTAATCGCAGAATTAGAGCTGATGTGGTTGCAAAAAAAGCAACGACAGTTATGCCTGTCTTGGGTAGTTCCATAAATATTTTTTGGAGCTCGACTTCATCTTTGCTGGCAAGTTTCATTTGCGGTGAGCCTCCTTTTTTTCACGGGTAATCGGATCCCAGAATATCTTTGGGCACCGCGATGCATTGAATTTCATCAACCTGCGGTTCATTTCCTGAACTGATAGATTTCTCTTAACCAACCAATAGTGTACTTTTCTTTCCGCATTCCGCAGATGCGTCTGCGCACCTCGAAGCATTTGTCTGCGATTCTTAACATTGATCGGGGGGAGATCATTGTTGGAGAGTGCAGCAGCCACATCAGTGCAGACCCTTACCATATCTGGCGAAGCCAAATGCTTCGCATGTGATTTCGGTACGCCCTTCGCCAAAGCGTGACTCTGAATGCGCCGCACAGCTCCATCCACCGAGGCTTCAATTGGCAACATATTGTGGCCTCGTTTCACGCTTTTACTATAAATTGATATAAAAATTATGAACACATAGCGTTACATGTCAATACTGCAGTAGGCCAAGATTTAATATTTTAGGCCATCTTTGCAGCTGTGCTGAGACACTTTAGCTCAGGTGAAGCAAGACAAAGATCCAAATCAGCCTCGCCACTTAACCACGATCAACCCCGGCACACCATCCACCGCGCTTTCAGCATCCCGTGCCAAATCGAGCCGTTTCTGCAGCTTAACCTGCGGCACCAACAGAAAGATCGGCACCGTCGCCACGCCGCGCCCGGTCTTAGATCGTGAAGCGACTGCCCGGCCCTTGGCGTTCAACCGCCCCTCCGCTACCAGCAGGTTCGGCCCGCGGCGGCGATACACGAACCGCAGTCGAAGACCCGTACGACGTTCCCATTCGCCGGGCGTGATCCGGCCCCCGCGGGTCGACTTGCCCGCCGCTGCTGTAGGGATCGCCAACCAGAAGCCATCCTTTGATCGGATCAACGGCCCCGCATCATGGGCGCCGACAATCACCGGGGCGTTTGACCAGACCAGCGCCGCGGCATTCAGGCTGGCGCTGGCTTTGGGATAGGTGGCCAGCCGGATCGAGTTGCCGAGCCGCATCCCCAACCCCGCGCCGGTGATTTGACCGCGCCAGGCGGTTTTCAGGCTGGTGCCGGCCTCGCGCATGGCGGCGGAGACAGCCTTTTCGCCCGCATTGATCTCCACCTGCATCAGCGCGGCAATATCGGGCTGGATGGTGAGCTTCAGCTTCATGACGGCCGAAGGTCCAGCGTCCAGATCAGCCTCTCGCGGTCACGCATGGGCTCGCCCTGAACCGTAAAGCTGTCTGTCCCGATCACGATCAGATCGCCAGAGCGGGGTGCAGCCAAATCGCTCAGCCGGACATCGACAATGGTGGTGTCGCTGACAAAGCGGCCAGCGCCGAACTCGGTGAGCTGGTCCTGGCTGCGCCGGATCACCCGGATGGTCCGTTCCTCCGAGGTGCTGCCGGAGATCCACAGGGCAGAGGTCGCCATGGACGCATGCGTGAAGATCCGGTCCATGGCACCGGCAAAGACATTCATTGCGGCCGCCCGTCAGTTCGATGTGTGCAGACGGATGGCAATCCGCGGCCGCTTGTTGACCGGTAGGATCGAGGCCTCGGTCATCAGGTCGATCCAGCGACCCTTCTCGTCGAGATGCTGTCGCGCGTAGAGAGGCAGGCCCATGGTGTTGGCCGCCTCCAGCAGGTTCGCCGGGCCGCCATAGGTGGTGAAGGTATCCATGGTGCCCAGAGGGAAGGCGATGCCTTCGCTGGCCGGCACCAGCCGTTCGGTCGCCCGGGTCGAAAGGGTCACCGTGCCAGAGTATTCCTCAAACACGATCCCGCCGAAGGGAAAGCTGCGTCGCATGTCCTCACGCAGCGGCTGGGCGCCGGTGGCGGCGTAGAATTTGTAGGCCTCTTCTGTCTTCGGGTGCGAGATCAGCCGGTCAAAGAATTCGCGGCTGACCAGGGCGTGGACGGAGGACATCGCTTCGCCCAGCAGGTTGTCCTCGACCGCCCGCAGGACCTCGCGGACCTTGCCCTGGACGTTGGTACCGGCGGTGCCGAGGACGAAGTCCACCGAGATTTGTGCCAGCCCGAACTCAGTAAAGTAGTTGTAGAGCGTAGTGCCCGCACCGTCTTTGACGATCCCGCGCAGGGCGTTCATCTCCATGTATTCGCGTGTCTGGGCATGCTTGCGGCGCATCAGAGTCAGCTTGCGGTTCATCACCTCGACCAGCGGATCCGCAGCATCATACGCGCCGAGTGCGGGCGCGCCCTGGATGTCACCGGGCAGGATCACGTCATCATGCGGGATCCAGGGCAGGGCGAAGCTGCGCATCGAGCGGCCTTCGCGGGTGCCCACCGTGGCGGGTCCACCCAGCGGCACGGAGGGTAGCAGGCTTAGCACGCCTTCGTATTGCTCGATGATCACCGACCGTTGGCTGACGCCCTCGAAACGAAAGAGGCCGATCTGACCGAGGCGGGTGTAGAGGTTGGGCAGGATATTGATGGCCTGGGTCATCTCAGCCAGCGAATAGCCGCCAGCGTCAAAGGGGTTGCGGACAAGGGTCATGGAGGGGCTCCAGGGAGGGGGAAAGGCAGCCGGACGTGATGTGGTAGCGGGATGGCTTGATGGGCGAGGCGGCCCTAGCTCAGGCGCTGTCGCGGGGGATGATGCCGACCGCGGCCAGCTGGCCGAGCTTGGTGGTGATCTTCGCGGCGT
This sequence comes from Paracoccus gahaiensis, assembly GCF_005048225.1. GTDB lineage: Bacteria > Pseudomonadota > Alphaproteobacteria > Rhodobacterales > Rhodobacteraceae > Paracoccus > Paracoccus gahaiensis. The sequence goes on along the minus strand of NZ_SUNI01000027.1, from coordinate 6,343 downwards.
CATCGACGGTGGGATCGTAGGCAAGGCCCGCCTTTGAGACGATCGCCGGCCCCCGTGCGACGACGACGCCAACAGCATCCGCCAGGAGAGCATTCACCGGATAGAGGAGCACGGCGATGGCGGTCTGGGCGCCATCGGTCCCACCGCTGGTCGCCATGCGATAGCGGCCACTGGCAGTGATCCGCCCCAGCACCGCGCCGACGGGATAGCTGGCCCCTGCGAGCAGCGTGACCGTCTCGCGGGTGTAGTTCGGGTTGACCTCGTATTTGAGGACATCGCCCATGCTGGGCTGTTCCGTCAGGACGGGCATGGTTCAGTCTCCGTTGAGTGTGGGCGTGGTGTGCTAAGCAGACGTCCGTCGCTTCAGCGCGACGCAGCTGCAGCCTTCTTTGCCGCCGCGATGATCGGGCTGTCCTTGGCGGCGGCGGCCGCCGCCGGGGCGGAGGCGACGATGCCGGCCGCATCGCTGCGGGCAGCCAAGTCGGCCAGCACCCGGCTGCGGAGCGCTTCGGGCTTCAGACCCCTGGTGACCGCGTCGGCGGCGTCGATGGTGACCCCCAGCCGCGCGGCCTGTGCACAGACCTGTGCCACCTCGGCAGCCTCGGCGCGCACAGCGTCGGCGGACATTGCCGGGGCATTCGGCGCGGATGCGTCTGGCCCAGCTGCCGCCGGCACCTCAGAGGTATTGGTTGGTGGTGCGGCGCCGCCGGTGGACGAAGCGCTTAGCACGTTTGCTGGTCCGGTCGCGTCGGTGGGCTTATCAGTCATCATCGATCTCTTTCTGCTGGGGGAAGTGGTACCGCGTGGCGCGGCGGCGAAGGTGCGGAAGGCGGCGACGGGATCGGACACCTCGTCGGCCAAGCCTGCCGCAACGGCGTCTGCACCGCGGAACACTGCCGCTTCTGTGGCCAGTGCCGCCGCAGCGTCGAGCCGGCCGCCGCGGCCTTCGGCGACGGTCTGCGCAAAGAGCTGGCGAACAGACTCTAGTTGCGACTGCATTTTGTCGTGCACGGCCTCGGGCAGCGGCTGATACGGGTTGGCATCGATCTTGTGCGCTCCGGCATGGATCAGTGTGACAGCGATGCCCTTCTGATCCAGCGCCCCGCTCATGTCCGTATGCAGGGCGACGACGCCAATGCTGCCGACGGCGCCGGTCCGGGGCAGGGTGATCCGGTCAGCCTGGCTGGCCAGGACATAGCCTGCGGAGAGCGCATGTTCGGCCACGAAGGCGTGCACCGGTTTTTGCGCCCTCGCTGCGCGGATGCGATCGGCGAGGTCAAACGCCCCCGCCACTTCCCCGCCGAAGCTGTCGATATCCAGCGCGATGCCCCGCACGCTGGGATCGGCAAGGGCCGCCTGAAGCTGTGCGGCGATCCCCTCGTAGGAGGTCAGCCCAGAGGATTGTCCGATCCACGCCCCGCGATGCACCAACGTCCCGGCGATCTCGATTACCGCAATACCGTCGATCATCGCAAAGGGCTGGGTGCGGTTCTGCTGATTTCGCTGGGTCAGGTCCGTGCCGAAGATGGAGCCTCGTCCGGCGACGACGGCTGTGCCTTGACCTGCAGCGCCCCAGTCGAGGCCTGCGAAGCTGATCTCCTGGCCGGTGATGCGCGGCCCCAGCCCCGAGAGGAAGGCCAGCGCCTTGGCAGGATCCACCATCAGTGGCGTATTGAAAGCCCGCTGGGCGATCTGGGCGTGGTGCATCATGCGTTATCCTTGGCGGCAGGCCGATCATCAGCGCCGTCGGATGCGGCGTCGTCATCCTGATCATCCTCGTCATTGCCGGTCTTGCTATCCTTGGCCCCTGCCGCGCCGGGTCCCTGCGCGGGCGACCCAGGACGGCGGAAGTCGAGGCCGAGCGCCAGCTCGCGTTTGCGCTCGGCGGCAATCTCACGATCGACCTGCTCGGCGTCATAGCCACGCTCTGAGATCGCCTGGGTGCGGGATTTTAGGCCCGCCTCGATCTGCAGGATCTCGGCCGAGGCGTCCTTCATTGGGTCGATCCAGTCCCACTTGGTCGGCAGCCAGGCGCAGGCCTGGTATTGCCGCCGCTGGCGGTCATAATCCGGTAGGTCGATCGCGCCGGACAGGACGGCGACATCCATCCACCGCGCCCAAACCGCCCGGCAAAGCTGGAACACCATCACCCCATGCTGCCAGGACGAGATCCGGCGGCGGAACTCGACCAGCGAGATGCGGGTGTTGGAGAAGTTGCCCTTGGCCGTGTCGCCGGTCAGATAGCCGTACGGGATGCCCAGTGCTGCCGCGATTTGCAGCAGGGTCCGATATTGAAACAGCTCATAGGTCCCGCCTGAGTCCGGTGTGGCCGGTGTGGAGACATCCTCACCAGGATCCAAGCGGACCACCTGACCGGGCTCGACCTCAAGATCCTCGTCCGTCGGCTCCAGCGGCGTTTCCGGGGCAGGCGAGGTGATGAACATGGCGAACATCGCCGCGATCTTCTTCCGCTCCAGTTCGGCATCATCGTAGAGGTCCAGTGTGAAGAGCTTCACGATGGCCGCGGCAAACCGCGACACCCCGCGCAGCTGTCCGGCCTCGACCGGATCCAGCACGTGGATGACGTCGGCCGCCGGGACCCGCACCGTCTCATTGGTCAGCCCGGGATCGGTCAGATCGCCGGGATGACGGCGCAGGAAGTGATATGCCACGCGGCGGCCGATGCCGTCGAACTCGATGCCCTGCCGGATCAGCCCGGCGCCGGGTAGGGTGCGGTTCATGTCCAGGGGCAGCATCTCGGCAGGCAGCATCTGCAGTTGCAGGGGCACCGTCAGTCCGTCCTCGGCCCGGCGGGGTCGGATGCGGATGAACACCTCGCCCGACAGGAACACCTCCCGGGCCGCCCGGCGCTGCAGCCCGTAGAAATCCGTCAGCCCCTCGGCGTCGGCATCGTCGGTCCATGCTAGCCACAGGGCCTGCATCTCTTCCTTCGTTGCGGCATCCGCGATGGTTGACGAGGGCTTGATCCCATCGCCGACCACGTTGCTGGCAAAGCTCTCTATGGCGTTGGCGGCGTAGCCGTTGTTCCTGACCAGCCAGCGGGCCCGGGCCGTGATCGTGTCGCCCGAGGCGGCAATCAGCGTGTTCACATGCGCGCGGCTGGCCCGGAACCCACGCAGGCGTCGATGGGCTTGGGCGGCATCAAACCCGCCGATGATGCTGCCGATCCGCTGGCGGAACGCCTCGAACGCCATGGGTCAGAGGCCCTTTGTGGCAACGGTGCCCCAGCGCCGCCGACGCGGGGCACCCGAGAGGGCGGTGGCGATCCGTCCCTCCAGATCGGTGATGGCGTTCGCCAGCTCGCCGTCCGAGCCATAGGTGATAGTCTTGCCATCGTAGCTGACGGAGCGGATGCCCGCGTAGCGGGCTTCCTGCAGAGCTGTCAGCAAGGCCCGCATCCGGTCCAGATCCATCTCAGTCCCTCATGAAGTTTGGTGTGTAAGTCCGGCGCTTGCGGCGCGGGGGGGATGGTGATCCGGCTTTCGGTGTGGCGGACGGTGCGGGTTCGGTCGGTTGTTCGCGTGGCAGAGCTGGTCGGGTCTCGACCCCTGCCTGTTCTTCCAGTCGCCGCCATGTCGCTTCGTCAAAGCGATCGGCGCCGAGGATCCAGGCCGCGGCGCGGGCATAGACCCGGCAATCCAGCGCCTCGTTCCGTTCGCGCATCTTCTGCCATTCGGGATGGGCATAGCCGCGCTTGTTGCGCACCGTGACGAGCTGTTCGGCCACCAGCTGCTTGAGCCATTCGGTGTCAATCCAATCGGGCAGATGAACCGTGCCGGGGGCATCGAGGACACCCAGCGCCCGATCCTCGTCGGAAGGCCGCTCCAACCGGAGGAAGCGGTAGGTCTCGGTCTTGAACGTCGCTGTGGCCACCGACCACAGCCGCGCTCCGCGGCGCAACCGCCGGCCGCCGATGGTGGCATCGACGAAGGTCGGCCCCGACACCGGTGTGGCGCGGTTGAACCCTTCCAGGCCCTTGATCGGTGAGACTTGCTCAAAGCCCTGCTTGCGGGTCCAGGCGTAGACGGCCGCCGCCTCATAGCCGGTATCGATGGCCAGCTTGGCGATCACCATGGCTGCGCCATTGCTGCACACCCAAGGCCGCCCCAACATCTCAGTCAGCTTGTCCCAGCACGCCGGATCGTCCGGGCCGCCTGCAATGACGATGTGATCGATGAGCCAGCTTTCCAGACCTCGGCCCCAGGCCCAGACATCAACCTCGATCCGGTCCTTCTGCACATCAACGCCTGCGGTCAGGAACAACCCGCCCATGGGGATCTGCGCGCTGCCGTAGGCTTCGCGGCGTTCGGCCAGGCGCTGCCATTCCGGCGCGTCGCCGCTCTCCACCCATGTCTCGCCCAGGAGCGTGTTACGCGCCGCGCGCAGCATCTCCTCCGAGCCCTGCGACGCCAGCCAGTCCCGGGCGATCTGCGCCCAGCTTTTCCAGCCCAGCGGTGAATAGAGCGCCGAGAGGTGAAAGCCGATCGAGTGCGGGTCGGCTGAGACAGCCGTTGCCTGCCATTTGCCCCGCGCCAGCATCTGTGTCTTGTGATGCTCAGCGATGGGCATCTCACAGCCCTCACAATGATAGGCTGCCGTATCTGGCTGTCCTTTGTCCCAGCGCAGCCGCTCGAACTGAAGCCATTGCATCGCCCCACAATGCGGGCAGGGCACGAAGTACCGCCGCTGGTCGCTGGCCTCGAACTCGCGCTCGATCCGACTGAGACCCCGGATGGTGGGCGTCGAGACCATGAACACCTTGCGCCGGTGCGAGAAGGTCGTGGTCCGCGCCTCGGCCAGGGTGACCGGATCGCCTTCCTCGTCAGCCGAGGCCGGATAGGCGTCGACCTCGTCGAGAAAGATGTAGCGCGCCGGCATCGAGCGCAGGCCGGTGGCCGAGTTCGCACCGGTCAGCACCAGAATGCCGCCCGGGAATTCCTTGGACAGCATCGAATTGCCCGCATCCCGGGACCGGGCTGGGTTGACCCGCTCTCTAAGCGCCGGGCTTTCCGCGATCAGCGGATCCAGCCGCCCGCGCGAGGTGCGCTTGGCCATTTCCACCGTCGGCAGCACGGCGAGCATTGGCCCGGGCGCGTGGTGGATGACAAAGCCAATCCAGTTGTTGCCGGCCTCGGTCGCGCCGACCTGCGCCGCCTTCATGAAGCTGATCCGCTGCGCCGGGTGCCGCGGCGACAGCGCATCCATGATCTCACGCAGATACGGCGTCCGTGCGGTGTGGTATTGCCCCGGCTCGGCCGAGGCCCGCGACGACAGCTTGCGGTGCTGATCGGCCCATTCCGACACGGTCAGATCTGGGTCAGGGCGCATGCCCCGGCGCCAGGACCGCAAGATGTCTTCAGCGCCATCAAAGCCGAGATCGAGATCGTCCGTCAGATCATAGCTGTCGCCATCGTCACCCGACGGAGACCCGGAGATCGGCAAGGGCGTCGAGCTGCTCTCTGACATGGGTTTCCAGCACCCTCTGCAGGATCGCGGCCTCAATCATCACCGGGCGCTTCGGTTTGCCGGCTTGCTTTTCCACCTCCGCGGTAATCTCTGCGGCCATCAGGGCTGCGACCCGGCCTGGCCATGTGACCCAGACGTCCCGCTCCTGGCGCGCCAGCCGGAACACCAGCGTTTCCGCGCGGGCCCGGTCGACCAGGGTGCCTTTCTTCTTTTGGATTGCCAGCTGCCGTTCTTGTGCCTGATAGACCGTCAGCGCCGTCCGGGCTTTCAGGTAGGACGAGCTGTCGGCAGGACCGCTGAAGCCGCTATCACCGCCGGTGCTGCGGCGCTGCTGGTCGGGGTCGGTCATCTCACTCCTGCGGGCATCGGACGCCGCAGCGTTGATCGAGCCATCACCATAGACCACCAGCCGCCCGGCCTTGCGGGCCTTCTGGATCGCCCCGCGCGACAGCCCGGAATGGGCAGAGTACTCCCGCTCGCTCATCCCCTCCATGGCATGTTCAATCTCGATGATCGCAATGATATTGCTAGGTATTCAGTTGATTAAGCTTCGTGACAGAGCGACTCTGATGACAGGAAACGATGCAACTCAGCCCACGGAAACCCCGCCATGAACATCCGCCGGACCCCCGCCCAGACCGACCAGGCTTTGAACGCCTTCATCGCCGCTAGGGTCAGGATGCATTGATTTCCTCCCTGTTGCGTGATTCACGGCTCGGAAAAACGGAGCGGTGACATGAGCGACCTTTTCTGGCTGAGCGACGCGCAGATGGCGCGTCTGGAACGCTTCTTTCCGAAGTCGCACGGAAAACCGCGGGTCGATGACAGGCGGGTGTTGAGCGGGATTATCTTCATC
>NZ_SUNI01000026.1 GCF_005048225.1 Paracoccus gahaiensis | reverse complement strand
CCGAACCGCCCGCATATCTCTTCAGATATCCATCAATGTCAAAAAGCAGAGGTCCAAAATCACGGACGATGCGCCAACTCGACGCCTCACCCGGTCATCCATTCCCAAATTTCACCCCGGTCTCTCAGAAGCGCCTCGCAGCACCCGTCTTCCCGGCCCCTCCAGCGTTCCCGCCTTCGGTGAAGCGGTGTTTAGGACCAAGCGCCGAGGGGTGCAACAGAAAAATGACGATGCACACCGCGTTTTCTTTCAATGCACTGTCTTTGCTCAGTTAATCAGGCCGTTTTTCTGCCTGTTTGGCCGCGCGGAATGCACAGGGGCCCCTGCCCGGTCGGTCTGGTGAGTCGCGAAAAGGGGGATGATGCGCGCGGGACTTGCAACGACGCGCCTCTGATCCTAGATTTGTCGGTGGCGGGCTTCTGCTCTTCGCGCGTACGGCCATTTTTCCACTGGCCTATAAGTTTTCCGAGGGCGCTGGCTCTGTCGTGGCCCTGGTCACGTTACCCGGTACCCACCTGATATATCAGGCTTTCGGGAAATCTGTCGCCGTCGCGGTCGCTGCGGTTCCCGCCACCTTCCCCTCTCTAACTCTTCAGAGGCCCTACAGGGGCTCTGGCGGGCCCCTTCGGAGGCCTTTTGCATGTCCGCCCTGTCGGTGTCGCGGAATGAAGAAAGGGCGGCCCGAGGGCCGCCCTTCCAGTTCAACAGATCCGAAGTTCGGGATCAGAAGCCGTAGACCACGGCGATGCCGACCGAGTTGTCGGTGCGGATTGCACGGTCTTCTTGGTATTCCGTGGTGTAGCTGACGCGGGTCGCCAGCTGCTCGGAGACCTGGAGGTTCACACCCAGCTCGTTGGTGATCACGTCGGCCGAGTCTTCCGAACCCAGATAGTCGGTATCGTTGGTCAGGAAGATGTTCTCGTTGAAGCGGTGGTACAGACGCGACGAGGCGATGTAGCCGACCGAGGTGTCCGACGAGTCCGCAACCGGCGTGCCGTCGAAGTCGAAGCCGGCTTCCTGCGCACCGGTCTTGGTGTAGCGGACGCCAACACCCGCCTGGACGCGCCAAGTCGTGTCGGCCGAGTTCAGGATGCGGTAGCCAGGACCGAAGCCCAGGAACGCGTCGGTGCGGAAGTCGCTGAACTCGTCGGCGAAGTCGTCATCCGTCTGAGCGTCGCTGTTGCGCACGCCATCGACCAGACCGTTCTGATTGATGCGGCCCAAGGCGAAGGCATAGAACTGGTCGTTGAAGTAGTACTGCGCGTCGTAGATCGCCGCGATGTCCTCCTGATCCTTGTTGCCGAAGTCGTCTTCGCCAAACTCGATCGACAGGCCGACGCTCTGGGCGAACACGCCCTGGTTGTAGTTCACGCGGCCACCGATCGCCAGATCCTGGTTGTCGGTGTTGCCGTCACGGCCGGTGTAGCTCAGCGACATGGTGCCGAACAGGCCCTGGCGGCGGTCGGCGGGGCCGAAGCGCTCGGCGTCGTTGTCACGCTCGAAAGCGTCCGTCACATCATCTTCGATGTCGGTGATGCGGTCGTTGATCTCGGTCACGCCGGCAGCGTCGGCGCCGGTCGAGATTTCGGTCTGCGCAAAGGCCGGAACCGACAGGGCGGCCAGGATCGCAGCGGTGCTGGTCAGCAGGGTAACTTTTTTCATGTGTTCGTCCTCATAAAGCTGAGTAGGATTGTCCTGGGCCCGTGTCGGGCATCAGAGCATCTCTGCTGCCACCTCAATTAGCGTGGCGCCCCTCGGGTTCAAAGAGCAGCGCGTTTCATCGTCTTATCGCAAAAATGTGACAGCCCCCGGGCCTTGACCCGGATCGGCGGGAGATGGCCGAGATCGCGGTGAAACCATTCTTGATGCAACCAAATGGGGTTTCAGCCAAGCCTCTGCCAAAAGGCAGGTTTTGCACCCTCTGCAATGAAACGGTCCTAGGTCCTCGGCATGGACGTTTTGAAACATGCGTGTGACTGCCTTAATTTCAGGCAGTCTTTTTGCGGCGGCCGGTCACAAAAGTTGTTGCACAGATGCCACGCAGATCGCACCGGAACCACACGGTTCATCTCTGTCGAAAAGGCCCGTTCCGGCAGCCCGGGCCCCGGCAGGCATCGAAAAGGCCCGGACCTGAGGATCCGGGCCGTGTCAGGCTGGTCGGGAGGGGCGGATCAGGCCAGAGAATCGGGCCTCAGATCGCGCGCCATGTGGTCCAGCACGGCATTGACGAAGCGCGACTCGCGCCCCTCGGGGAAGAAGGCTTGGGTCAGCCGCACATATTCGGTGATGACCACCTTGGCAGGTGCCCGTTCGGTGACCAGCTCGGCCCCGGCGGCGCGGAAGACGGCACGCAGGACCGGGTCGATCCGGTCGATGGGCCATTTGGCCACCAGCCCCCGGTCGGTCGCCTGATCGATGCGCGACTGCCACATCACCACGTCGTCGACGATGCGCGAGAACAGCGCCTCGTCGGCCTCGGCGGTGGGTCCGTCGCGATCCTCGAAGTCGATGCGGAAATCCTGGAACTCGCGCGTGACGCGATCTGCGGACTGTCCGGCGGCCTCCATCTGGAACAGCGCCTGGACGGCATACATCCGGGCGGCGGCGGACAGCGTGCGCCGGTCGGGCCGCTTCTCGTGATCGGAATCGCTCATGCCGTGCCCCGTCCTTCCAACTCGCCCGCCAAGCGGATCACATCATGCACGGGCGGCGGACCGCCCCTGCGCGCCTCGGTCCAGGACCGGGACAGCGCGATCAGGTGCAGCGCCGCCGCCGCCGCCCCCCCGCCCTTGTTCTGCCCTGCCGGATCGGCGCGGACCTCGGCCTGCGCCAGGACCTCGACCGTCAGGATGCCGTTGCCGATGCAGGCGCCCTGCAGCCCCAGCAGCGTCAAGGCGCGCGAGCTGTCGTTGCAGACCGTGTCGTAATGGGTCGTCTCGCCCCGGATCACGCAGCCCAGGGCCACGAAACCGTCATAGCGCCCGCTGCGGGCGGCCATGCCGATGGCGGTGGGGATCTCCAGGGCGCCGGGCACCTCGACGATGTCGAGGGTGGCGCCGGCGGCCTCTGCCGTGGCCTGCGCCCCGGCCAGCAGCCCGTCTGTGACATCCTTGTAATAGGGGGCCACGACCGCCAGGAGGCGGGTCGGCGCATCCAGACGCGGCAGCGCCAGCTCGTGATGTTGCGTGTTCGAGGCCATCTCTCAGTCCTTGGGAATAGGCCGGGTGGAATGGATCGAAAGCCCGTAGGCGTCAAGACCTACCACCTTCACGGGCGCGGAATTGGTCAGCAGGATCAGGTCCGACAGGCCGAGCGCCGACAGGATCTGCGCCCCCAGCCCGTATTGGCGCAGCGTATGCGGCCCGACCTCGCCCGGATCGCAGACGGCTTCGGACAGGTCGCGGATCAGCACCACGACGCCGCGCCCCTCGGCCGCGATCTCGCGCATGGCGGCGGGCAGGCTGCCCGCATCCGAGCGTCCAATCCCCAGCACATCGTGCAGCGGGTCCAGCGCGTGCATCCGCACGAGGACCGGCGCCTCGGTCGTCAGATCGCCCTGGGTCAGCACGATATGCTCGATCCCCTGCGTCTCGTCGGCGAAGATGCGCATCATCCAGTCGCCGCCATGCATCGAGGTCACCCGGCTTTGGGCGCGTTCGGCGATCAGGTTGTCGTGGCGGCGGCGATAGCGGATCAGGTCGCTGATCGTGCCGATCTTCAGCCCGTGGCGCTGCGCGAAATCCACCAGATCGGGCAGACGCGCCATGCTGCCATCCTCGTTCATGATCTCGCAGATCACGCCCGAGGGGTTCAGCCCGGCCAGCCGGGAGATGTCGACCGCCGCCTCGGTATGGCCCGCGCGGACCAGCACGCCGCCATCGCGGGCGCGCAGCGGAAAGATATGGCCGGGGGTCGCGATGTCGGGGGCGCCCTTCATCGGGTCGATCGCCACGCTGATGGTGCGGGCCCGGTCATGGGCGCTGATGCCGGTGGTGACGCCCTCGCGGGCCTCGATGGACATGGTGAAGGCGGTCTCGTGACGGCTCGAGTTCTTGGGGCTCATCAGCGTCAGGCCCAGGGCCTCGATCCGCGCGGCGGTCAGCGACAGGCAGATCAGCCCGCGCCCATGCGTCGCCATGAAGTTCACCGCGTCGGGCGTGGCCATCTGCGCGGGGATCACCAGATCGCCCTCGTTCTCGCGGTCCTCGTGATCGACCAGGATGAACATGCGGCCGTTGCGGGCCTCGTTGATGATCTCCTCGATCGGAGAGATGGCCTTTGCCAGATCGCGCTCGACGGGGCCGGGTTCTTCAAATGTCATGGGATTGTCCTTCGGAATGGCGCGGGCCGCCGGCGATGCCCGCCAGCCGGGCTGCCGCCATGATATCGCGTTGCTGGACGGTCCTGGCCCCCGGGCGCAGGCCGAGGCCCGTCGAGGAGGGGCCGCGATGGGGGCCGCTGCCCATCGCTCAGACCTGGCCGGCCTCGGCCAGCCGCGCCACATAGCGGGCCAGGGTGTCGATCTCCAGGTTGACGGCATCGCCCTCGGCGGCGTCGCCCCAGGTGGTGACGGTCTGGGTGTGCGGGATCAGGTTGATGCCGAAGCGGCGGCCCTCGACCTCGTTCACGGTCAGCGAGGTGCCGTTCAGCGCCACCGACCCCTTTGGCGCCACAAAGCGCGCCAGATCGGCGGGGGCCTCGAAGACCAGCCGCAGGCTGTCGCCCTCGCGCAGGGCACTGACGATGCGGGCCACGCCGTCGACATGGCCGCTGACGATATGCCCGCCCAGCTCGTCGCCCACGCGCAGCGCGCGTTCCAGGTTCAGGCGCTGGCCGACCGACCAGCCCGCCGATCCGATGCTGGTCTTGGACAGCGTCTCGGCCGAGATGTCGACCTCGAACCAGTCCTCCCCCTTGGCGATGACCGTCAGGCACACCCCGTCGCAGGCGATCGAGGCGCCCATGTCCACGCCCGCCATGTCATAGCTGCAGCCGATGCGCGCGCGCATGTCGCCGCGCATCTCGACGCTGCGGACCATGCCGATATCCGTGATGATGCCCGTGAACATGCCGCGCCTTTCCTGCCATTTGGTCCGAACTAGGCCATCCCCCCTGCCCGTTCAAGCACCAAGCCGCCGAACGCGGATTAACCCCGAGTCATAAAATTCTGGAACCACGGGTCCAGACATGGCATGTCGGGGGCAGGGCCCGCCGCTTCCGGCGCACCCGTGTTGCAAGTTGCCCATGTCCCATCACGGCCCCCTTCCCCTGCAGACCGCGAAGCACCCGCCCCAGACGACGGAGGCCGCCGCTGGCGAGGCGCGCGTGTTCCTGATGCTGCAGGGGCCGCATGGGCCGTTCTTCAACCGGCTGGCCCGGCTCTTGCGGGCGGCGGGCGCGACGGTCTGGCGCTGCGGCTTCAATGCGGGGGACGAGTTCTTCTGGTCCGACAAGGCCAGCTTCCTGCGCCACGAGGGCAGCGCGCTGGACTGGCCCGAGCGGCTGGAGGCGATCCTGACCGACAAGGGCGTGACCGACATCGTCCTTTACGGCGACGTGCGCGCGATCCACGCCACCGCCCGCAAGCTGGCGGACGAGCGCGGCCTGCGCGTCCACGTCTTCGAGGAGGGCTATCTGCGCCCCTACTGGATCAGCTACGAACGCCAGGGCTCCAACGGCAATTCGGTGCTGCTGCGCATCCCGCTGGCGCAGATGCGCGCGGCGCTGCGCGAGCAGATCAACGAGGTGCGCCGCCCCCCCGCCCATTGGGGCGACATGCGCCAGCACAAGTTCTACGGCGCCTTCTATCACTTCCTGATCCTGATCGCGAACCGCCGCTATCGCGCCTATACGGGCCATCGCGCCATCCCGGTCATGCAGGAATTCCGGCTGAACCTGCGCCGCTTCCTGCTGGCCCCGGTCTATAATGTGGCCCGCGCGGCACAATGGCGGCGGCTTCGGCTGTCGGGCTGGCCCTACAGCCTTGTGCTGATGCAATTGGAACACGATTCGAACTTCCTCGGCCATTCGCCCTTCACCAAGAATGCGCAGTTCGTCGATCTGGTGGTCGAGGGCTTTGCCCGCTCGGCCCCGCGCCATCACCATCTGGTCTTCAAGGCCCATCCGCTGGAGGACGGGCGCGCGGGCAACCGCCCCGCCATCCTGGCCGCCGCCGCCCGGCACGGCATCTCCGACCGCGTGCATTACGTCCGCGGCGGCAAGCTGGCCGAGATCCTGTCCCATGCCCGGGCGGTCGTGACCGTCAATTCGACCGCCGCCCAGCAGGCGCTGTGGCGCGGCATCCCGGTCAAGACCCTCGGCCGGGCGGTCTATGAAAAGCCCGGGCTGGTCTCGGGGCAAAGCCTGGACGCCTTCTTCGCCGCCCCCGAGGCGCCGGACCCGCAGGCCTACCGGGTCTTCCGGAACTACCTTCTGCAGACCAGCCAGATCCCCGGGGGCTTCTATGCCAGCCGGTCGCGCGCCCATGCGCTGCGCCTGGTGGCCGACATGCTTCTGTCGGAACACGACCCTTACGATGCGCTCGCCTCGGGGCCGATCCTGCCCCGTCAACAGCTTGCGGATCGAGATCATTGAAACCTGCCTGCAAGTACTTCTTGGCGCGAGTGGGCAGACCAGTTTAAAACGGCGCGAGAACCGGCCAACGATGTCGGAACCAGATAAGACAGGAGTATAAGAGGTGACAGTTTCCATTCGGTCGGCGGCCCCCCTGCGGGTGTGCATGATGGCCGCCCTGAGCCTGCTGGCCGCCTGCGGGCTGCCGCGTTCCGGCCCCAACAAGTCCGAGATCTTCGACGGTGCCGTCGAGCGCGGCGGCAACACCCAGGTCATCTATGTCAACGACCACGTGACACGCGCCTCGGCCTTCGCTCCGTCCTATGGCTTCTCGAACAGCTTCCGCAACGCGGGACAGGTCGGCGCCGACGAGATCCGCGCCGGCGACGTGCTGGGCCTGTCGATCTGGGAAAACGTCGATGACGGTCTGCTGACCTCGCTCGGCGCCAGCTCGACCGCGCTGACCGAGATCCAGGTCGACAGCGACGGCTTCATCTTCGTGCCCTATGCCGGTCGCGTCCGGGCGGCGGGCAACACCCCCGACCAGCTGCGCCAGCAGATCACCGAGCGTCTGAGCGCGCAGACCCCCGATCCCCAGGTGACCGTGCAGCGTGTCGCCGGCGACGGCGCGACCGTGTCGGTGGTGGGCCGCGTCGGCGCCCAGGGCGTCTATCCGATCCAGCGCCCGACCCGGACCCTGTCCGCGATGCTGGCCCAGGCTGGCGGCGTGGCCATCGAGCCCGAGGTGGCGGTCGTCACCGTCAAGCGCGGCAATGACAGCGGCCGCATCTGGCTGGCCGACCTTTACGGCAACAACGGCAACGACATCGCCCTGCGCCCGGGCGACCTGATCCTCGTCGAGGAAGACCAGCGCACCTTCACCGCGCTTGGTGCGCTTGGCGGACAGACCCGCGTGCCCCTGGGCAACGAGGTCATCAACGCCGCCGAGGCCATCGCCATGGTCGGCGGTCTGACCAGCGCGCTGGCCGACCCCACCGGCGTCTTCGTGCTGCGCGACGAACCCGAATCGGTGGCCTCGCGCGTGCTGGGCAAGCCGGTCGTGGGATCGCAGCGCTTCGCCTATGTGCTGGACCTGACGCGGCCCAACGGCCTGTTCCTGGCCCGGGACTTCGTGATCCGCGACGGTGACACCGTCTATGTGACCGAAGCGCCCTACGTCCAGTGGCAGAAGACCCTGGGGGCCGTCACCGGCAGCGCCGCCACGGCAGACAGCCTGACCAGCATCACCGAGTAATCTCTGGATGCAGTCCGATGACCTCTCAGCCGCCGGGACCCCCCGGCGGCTTTGTATATTCAATCTCGGCTTTCTCAGGCGACCGCGCATCGCGCGCATCCTGACGCTGGCCGGGTATCGGCCCGCCCTGGCCCTGCCCCGCCCGGGCGAACCGGTGGGGATCTGGGGCGCCAGTCCGACCGCCTGGCGGGGTCGGGCCATCGCCGCGCGGCGCGGCAGCCCCATCGTCACGGTCGAGGATGCCTTCCTGCGATCCGTCCTGCCGGGCCGGGCGCCGGGCCGTCTGGCCGCGCGCGGCCCCTTGGGCCTGCTGATCGACCCGGACGGGCTGCATTTCGACCCCACGCGACCCTCGCGGCTGGAGCGGCTGGCGAGCCAGCCCTTGGCCCCCAGCATGGCCGAACGCGCGGTGCGGCTGCTGGCGCGGATGCGGGCGGCGGATCTGTCCAAGTACAACCTGCACGACCCAGGCCTGCCGGTGCCGCCCCCAGGCTATGTGCTGGTCATCGACCAGACGCGCGGCGACGCCTCGCTGCAGGGCGAGGGCCGGGCGCTGTTCCTGCGCATGCTGGAGGCCGCGCGGGACGAGCATCCTGGCCGTCCGATCCTGATCCGCAGCCATCCCGAGACCGCCGCCGGGCTGCGCCCCGGCCACCTGACGCCCGCCGACCTGGGCCCGGGCGACATGTTCAGCGACAGCCCCGTCTCGCCCTGGCGGCTGGTCGAGGGGGCCGAGGCGGTCTATGCCGTCAGCTCCCAGCTGGGCTACGAGGCGCTTCTGGCCGGCCACCGCCCGCGCCTGTTCGGGCGGCCCTTCTATGCGGGCTGGGGGCTCAGCGACGACGAGGCACCCCTGCCCCCAGGCCGCCGGGGCACGGCCACGCGCGAGGCGCTGTTCTCCGCCAGCCACATCACCGGGCCGGTCTGGTACGACCCCTGCCGCGACCGCCTGACCGATCTGGATGGCGCGCTGGACCAGTTGGAGGCCGAGACCCGCGTCTTTCGCCAGGACCGCGACGGCCATGTTGCCCTTGGCATGCGCCTGTGGAAGCGCCGCTTCCTGTCGCGCGAGTTCGGCGACGCCAAGCCCCTGCGCTTCGCCGCCAGACCCGAGCCTGCGGTCACTTTGGCCTGGGCCAGCGCCGCCGAGGCCGCCCCGCAGGCGATCCGGGTCGAGGACGGGTTCCTGCGCTCGCGCGGGTTGGGCGCCGCGCTGACCCCGCCCTTGTCGGTGGTGGCTGACGATCTGGGCATCTATTTCGACCCCACCGAACCCTCGCGGCTGGAGCAGCTGATCGCGCTCGGCCCGCCCCCCTGCGGGCGCGACCGCGCGCAGCGGTTGATCGCGGCGCTGATCGCGGCGCGGCTGACCAAGTACAACCTTGGCGGCGCCGCCGACCTGCCGCCCCGCGACGGTCGCCACCGAATCCTGGTGCCGGGCCAGGTCGAGGATGACGCCTCGATCCGCAAGGGCGCGGGGAAGGAGCGGACGAATCTGGCGCTTCTGGCCCGGGTGCGGGCCGAAAATCCCTTGGCCTGTGTGATCTACAAGCCACATCCCGATGTGGAGGCGGGCCTGCGTCCCGGCCTGATCGCGCCCGGGGATCTGGCCCGACTGGCCGATCACGTGGCCGATGCGGCTGACCCCCTGGCGCTGATCGAGGCAGTGGACGAGGTCTGGACCATCACCTCGACCCTGGGCTTCGAGGCGCTGCTGCGCGGCACCCCGGTGACCGTGCTGGGGGCGCCCTTCTATGCGGGCTGGGGGCTGACGCGGGATCTGGGGCCGATCCCCGCGCGGCGGCGCGCGCGGCCCGATCTGGCGGCGCTGGTCCATGCCTGCCTGATCGCCTATCCGCGCTATCGCGACCCGGTGACGGGCCTGCCCTGCCCGGTCGAACTGGCGCTGGAGCGGCTGGCGGCGGGCGAGGTCAGCCACCCCCCGGCGCTGCGGCTTCTGGCCAAGGCGCAGGGCGCGCTGGCGGGCCATGCCTGGATCTGGCGGCGCTAGACCCGGCGCCAGCTAGACCCGGCGCCAACGGTGGAACAGATCCGGGCCGATCGCCCGCGTCTCGGCCAAGGCAAAGCGCGGCGCCTCGGCCAGATGCGTCCAGCCGGTCGGGCCCAGGAAGGGGCGCGCCTCGGCCCCCAAGGCCAGCCCGGCGGTATAGCCGATCAACTGATCGACCAGCCCCGCAACCAGCAGGCTGGCCGCCAGCCGACCGCCCCCCTCGCAGAAGACGCGGGTGATCCCGCGCCCGGCCAGATCGGCCATGATCCGCGCGGGCTCTCCGGACACCCGCCACAGCGGCCCGTGATCCGGCCCCTGCGGCGCAAGGGCGGGCAGCGCCTGATCCGAGACGACGATGCGCACCGGCTGCAAGGGCGTGTTGATGCCGCGCACGTTCAGCTGCGGCAGGTCGGCCCTTGCCGTGGCCCCGCCCACCATGATCGCGTCGTGCTGGGCGCGCAGCGCATGGACATGGGCGCGGGCGGCGGGGCCGGTGATCCAGCGGCTTTCCCCGCTGGCCATGGCGATCCGTCCGTCCAGGCTGCTGGCCAGCTTCAGCGTCACGAAGGGGCGGCCTTGGGTAATCCGCAGCAGGAACCCGGCCTGCAATTCCGAGGCTTGGGCGGCCATCACCCCCTCGGTCAGCGCCACGCCTGCCGCGCGCAGCATGGCATGGCCGCGCCCGGCCACGCGGGGATCGGGATCGGTCAGCGCCGTCACCACCCGCGTCACCCCGGCCTGGACCATCCCCGAGGCGCAGGGCGGCGTGCGGCCGTGATGGGCGCAGGGCTCCAAGGTGACATAGGCGGTGGCGCCGCGGGCCAGCGAACCGGCGGCGTCCAGCGCCATGCGTTCGGCATGGGGGCGCCCGCCGGGCTGGGTCCAGCCGCGCCCGACCACGCGGCCCTCGCGCAGCAGCACGCAGCCCACGGCGGGGTTCGGCCAGACATTGCCAAGCCCCCGCCGCGCCAAGCGCAGCGCATGGGCCATGTGGCGCGCGTCCTCTGTCGGCTCAGAGGTCAATCGGTGGCGGCGCCGGGGCGCAGTTCGGACACGAACTTGTCGAAATCGTCGGCATCCTGGAAGTTCTTGTAGACGCTGGCAAAGCGCACATAGCCCACGTTGTCGATGCGCGACAGCGCCTCCATCACGATCTCTCCGATGGCCTTGGACGGAATGTCGGTCTCTCCGGTGCTTTCCAGACGGCGGACGATGCCGCTGATCATCTGCTCGATCCGCTCGGGCTCGACCGGGCGCTTCTGCATGGCGATGCGGATCGACCGGGCCATCTTGTCGCGGTCGAAATCCTCGCGCTTGCCGTTAGTCTTGACGACCACCAGATCGCGCAGCTGCACGCGCTCATAGGTCGTGAACCGCCCGCTGCAGGACGGGCAGAACCGCCGGCGGCGGATCGCGACGTTATCCTCGGCAGGGCGCGAGTCCTTGACCTGCGTGTCAAGGTTTCCGCAGAATGGGCAGCGCATGGGGTTGTCCCTGTTTGGGGGCGATCCCCCGGAACTATAGGCTGGATGGCAGGGCTTGGGTAGCCTTATCCACAGCCCACAAGATGCGGGCCCCGGAACCTGTGGCGCGAAAGCCGCGTTGGCGGGCAGAATTCCCCAGAATTATCAAGGATTGATGCCGCCATGACACAGACCCTGTTCATCACCGGCGCCTCGTCGGGCATCGGCGCCGCCACCGCCCGGGCCGCCGTCGCGGCAGGCTGGACCGTGGGCCTCTTCGCCCGCTCGGCCGACAAGCTGCAGACCCTGGCGGACGAGCTGGGCGCCTCGGCCCATGTCGCCACCGGCGACGCCACCCGGATCGAGGATCTGGAGCGTGCGGTGGCCGAGGTCGCCGACCACTTCAGCGGCATCGACGCGGCCTTCGCCAATGCCGGGCGCGGGCTGTCCAAGCCCGGCACCGAGGCGGGCGATCTGGACGATATCCGCGGCATGATCGACCTGAACGTGACCGGCGTGGTTTTGACCGCCCGGGCGGTGCTGCCGGAACTGCGCAAGACGCGCGGCACATTGGTGCTGACCGGATCGGCGGCGGGGCGGCGCCATATCGCGGGCTCGATCTATGGCGCGACCAAGTGGTTCGTGCATGGCTATGCCGGCAATCTGGCCGAAGAGATGCGCGAATGGGGCGGACGCTGTTCGGTCGTGGCGCCGGGCATGGTCGACACGCCCTTCTTCGACGACGGCGCGCCCGACAAGCTGCAGCCCGAGGATGTGGCGGCGGCCGTCCTGCACATGATCACCGCCCCCGAGCGCGCCGCGATCCGCGAGATCCACCTGATGCCGCAGGCCTAGGCGGGCTGGAACATCGCCACGACGCTGCGCGTATGCGGCGCGCGGCGATGTACGACCAGATAGACGCCCTGCCAGCGGCCCAGCAGCATCCGGCCCCTGTCGACCGGGATCTGCAGGCTGCTGGGCAGCACCGCCGCCTTCAGATGCGCGGGCATGTCGTCCGGCCCCTCGTAGCGATGGGTGATCCAGCCCATCGAAAGATGATCGGCGGGCGGGGCCAGCCGATCCAGCCAGGCCAGCAGATCGGCCTGCACCTCGGGATCGGCATTCTCCTGGATCAGCAGCGAGGCCGAGGTGTGGCGCACCAGCAGGGTCAGCACCCCCTGCCCCGCCTTGATGGACGTCAGCCAGTCCGACAGCTCGGCCGTGAACTCGTGGCAGGCCGGGCCGTTCGTGGCGATCTCGATCTGGCGGATCATTCGGCAGCCTCCGGGCGCGGCAGGCTGTCGGGATCGTCGCCCCGGTCATGGTCCAGCGCGATCTGCTTGCTGGCGCGCGCGCCGAGCGTCCGCAGCATCTCGACCTGGCGGATCACATTGCCCGAGCCGCGCGTCAGCCGGTCCATCGCCTGCCCCTGCGCCCGGTTCGCCTGATCCAAGGCCCGGCCCACGCCCTCCATCGCCTCGACCAGCCCGGCGACCTTGTCGTACAGCTGCCCGGCGCGGCGGGCGATCTCGACCGCATTGCTTTCGCGCCGCTCGACAGCCCAGATATGTTCGACGGTGCGCAGGGTCAGCATCAGCGTCGTGGGCGTGGTCAGACCCACGCGGCGTTCCATCGCGAAGCCTGCAAGCCCCGGATCGGCCCGCAGTGCATCCGAGAAGGCGCCTTCGATCGGGATGAACATCAGCACGTAATCCACGGAATTGTCGTCCATCCGCTGATAGCCCTTGCCCGACAGCGTCGAGATATGGGTGCGGATCGCGGCGACGTGGCGGCGCAGGGCGGCCTCGGCCTCGGCCGGATCCTCGGAGGTCACCGAGGTCTCGTAATCGTTCAGCGAGACCTTGCTGTCGATCACCATGACCTTGCCGCGCGGCATCTTCACCACGACATCGGGCCGCCACAGCTTGCCGTCCTCGTCGCGCCAGCTGGATTGCAGGTCGTAATGCGTGCCGGCCATCAGGCCCGACTCCTCCAGGATCCGCTCCAGCACCATCTCGCCCCAGGCCCCCTGCCGCTGCTTGTCGCCCTTCAGCGCGCGGGTCAGGTTGACCGCCTCGCGGCTGATCTGTTCGCTGCGATTGTGCAAGGACAGGATCTGCTCGCGCAGCCGGGCGGATTCCTCGTCCAGCACCTTGTTGCGGGTCTGCAATTCGGTCTGGAAGCGGTTCACCTGATCGCGGAAGGGGCTCAGCAAGGCCGAGAGCTGGTCGTTCTGGCTGCGCTGCAGATCCTCCTGCTGGGCGCGCAGGGTCTCGGCGGACAGGAGGCGGAACTGCTGGGTCATCTCGGCGCGCAACTCGCGCAGGGTGGCGATCTCGCGGGCGCTGGCCTCGGCATCCTTCTCGGCCCGCAGACGGGCTTCGGCCAGGCGCGTCTCCAGCTGGGATTGCTGGTGGCGGGCGTCGTGCAGCGCGTCGGTCAGGGCGTCGCGATCCTCGGTCAGCTCCGACACCCGCGCCGCCTGCGCCTCGATCCGCGCGGTGCCGCGCGTCTGATCCAGCAGGGCGGCCTGCACCGCCGCCTCGGCCACGACCAGCCGACCCGTCAGCTCCGCTCGCGCCCGGCCGCCGCGCGACCAGAGGACCGCCAGCAGTAGAGCTGCAAGCCAGCCTGCCGCCACGAACAGCATCATCCCGTTGCCGGGTTCGAATTCGATCTGCCCCATGAGCCCCGTCTTCCCGTTTCTTGGGAAGCAGTGTTCACTTTTTGTGCCGAAACTTCAAGCCCGGGGCTCAGCGGGCCAAGGACATCAGGAAGGACACCACCGCCCCCGCATAGTCACCCGGATGCACGGTCGCGGTGTCCGAGCGGGCGAACCAGTCCATCAGCGAGGCATGGTCGCGATCGGAAAACCGCATGTGCCAGTCCAGAAACCGGCGGCGGTCCAGCGGGCCCTGGTCCAGCACCCGGATATCGTCATGCCGCCGGTCATGCGTCAGCGAGGCCATGACCCGCGCCAGCCCGTCGCCGGGACCCTCCAGCCACTGGAAGAACAGCCCGTCTTCGTGATGCAGGCAGCCCGTCAGGCCAAGCGCCTGGTTGCGGCTGCGCGCGGCCTTCAGGATCGCGCGCATGTCCTCGGTCTCCAGCCCGGGCCGGGCGGTGCTGCGATACAGCACGAAGCCCAGCCCGCCGATCCGGTTCAGTTCGTCCGAAGCGGACCCGTCACTGGTCAAGGAACGATCGCAGCTTCCGGCTGCGGGACGGATGCTTCAGCTTGCGCAGCGCCTTGGCCTCGATCTGGCGGATGCGTTCGCGGGTGACGCTGAACTGCTGGCCCACCTCTTCCAGCGTGTGGTCGGTGTTCATGCCGATGCCGAAGCGCATCCGCAGGACCCGTTCCTCGCGCGGGGTCAGGCTAGAAAGGACGCGGGTCGTCGTCTCCTTCAGGTTTTCTTGAATGGCGCTGTCCAGCGGCAGGACGGCATTCTTGTCCTCGATGAAGTCGCCAAGCTGGCTGTCCTCCTCGTCCCCGATCGGGGTCTCGAGGCTGATCGGCTCCTTGGCGATCTTCATCACCTTGCGAACCTTTTCCAGCGGCATCTGGAGTTTCTCGGCCAGTTCCTCCGGGGTCGGCTCGCGGCCGATCTCGTGCAGCATCTGGCGGCCGGTGCGGACCAGCTTGTTGATCGTCTCGATCATGTGGACCGGGATGCGGATCGTGCGGGCCTGATCCGCGATGGACCGGGTGATCGCCTGACGGATCCACCAGGTCGCATAGGTCGAGAACTTGTAGCCGCGGCGGTATTCGAACTTGTCGACGGCCTTCATCAGGCCGATATTGCCTTCCTGAATGAGATCAAGGAATTGCAAGCCACGGTTCGTGTATTTCTTGGCAATCGAGATGACCAGGCGCAGGTTTGCCTCGACCATTTCCTTCTTGGCCTGACGGGCCTCCTTCTCGCCGCGCTGGACCTGGCTGACGATGCGGCGGAATTCCTCGATGTCGACGCCGACATACTGGCCGACCTCGGCCATGTCGGCGCGCAGCTTCTCGACCGGATCGCGCGAGCGGTCGAACAGGGCCTGCCAGCCGCGACCGGCCTGCGCGGACATGCGGTCCACCCAGCCCGGGTCCAGCTCGGACCCGCGATAGGCGTCGATGAATTCGCGGCGGTTGATGCGGGCGGCGTCGGCCAGCTTGACCATGCCGCTGTCGATGGTGACGATGCGGCGGTTGATACCGTAGAGCTGGTCGACCAGCGCCTCGATCCGGCCGCTGTTCAGGTGCAGCGAATTGACCAGCACGACGATCTCGGACCGCAGGGCCTGGTAGTCCGTCTCGGCGCTGGCCGAAAAGGTGTTGTCCTCGTTCAGGGTCGCGGACATGCGCAGATCCTGCATGTCGGCCAGCCCCTCGTAGTGATGGGCGATGGCTTCCAGCGTTTCCAGAACCTTGGGCTTGAGGCTGGCCTCCATCGCGGCCAGCGACAGGTTGGCCCCCTCGTCCTCGTCGTCGTCATCCTCGACGCGCAGGGGATTGCCGTCAGCGTCCAGTTCCTCGCGCTTGGTGGCGGTCGTGTCGGTCTCGCCCTCGACGGTCAGTTCGACCTCTTCGGCCTCCTCGCCGTCCATGGCCTGACCGAAGGTCGTTTCCAGATCGATCACGTCGCGCAGCAGGATCTCTTCGTCCAGCAGTTCGTCGCGCCACAGCGTGATGGCCTTGAAGGTCAGCGGGCTTTCGCACAGGCCCGCGATCATCGTGTTGCGCCCGGCCTCGATCCGCTTGGCGATGGCGATCTCGCCCTCGCGCGACAGCAGTTCGACCGAGCCCATCTCGCGCAGATACATGCGCACCGGATCGTCGGTGCGGTCCAGCTTTTCGGTCTCGGTGGTCGAGACGGCCAGCTCGCGCGAGCCGGTGCCGGTCGCGACCAGCGCACCACCCTCGCCTTCTTCGGCGGCCTCGTCATCCTCGATGACATTGATGCCCATTTCGGACAGCATCGACATCACGTCCTCGATCTGCTCGCTGCTGACCTGCTCGGGCGGCAGGACGGCGTTCAACTGATCATAAGTGATGTAGCCCCGCTCGCGCGCCTCGGCGATCATCTTCTTGACCGCCGCCTGGCTCATGTCCAGCGTATGGGCATTGTCGTCCTTGTCGGTCTTGTCGTGCTCGTCGTCCTTGGCGGCCATCCAGGGCTCCTTCTCGAGGCGGTCATGTTCGCGGGCTGTCTAGGCGGGCGGTCTGGGAGCGGGTGATTCGCCCAAGAGCCGAATCGCCGCAAATCGTCTTGGTTCTAGCGCGGTTCGCGACCGAATCAAAGGCCGGCCGCCGCGCCGATTCGTACAGGTGATCCGGCATGATTCGGGATCATCGCCGGGGCGGCTTGCGCCAGATCTGACCTGACAGCCAGTCGGACAACTGGGCCGCCAAGGCATCGCGATCCTCGTTCATGTCGCCCGATGTCTCCATCTCGGGATTTTCGGCACGGTGTCGGGCCCGGGTGATCTGGCTGATGCGCCAGGTCAGGCCCTCGTCGGCCTCGCCCTGGATCTCGGACTCGGCGCGGTGAAGTTCGTGATGGGTCGCGCGGGCCACCTCCAGCTTGTCCAGAAGGTCGAGCAGCATCACGACCGCCGCCTCGTCATCCTTGCGTTCGATGATGGCGGGCGTCAGGCCCAGATGGGCGTCGCGGCGCAGGGTTTCAAGACCGCGCCGCCCGGCGGGACTGTCGCCCTGGGTCAGCAGGTCGTGCAGCAGCGCCGCCCGGTCCGGGTCCTGCGGCAGCAGCCGTTCCAGCCGCGCCTCGACCTGCGCGACCATGGCCGGGCGCAGCGCGCAGATCAGCAGGGCCGCGCCCTCCAGCAGGTCCTTGTGCTGCTCGGGCATGTGCGGCGAGACGAAGGGCACCAGCGCCCGCCCGGCCCCCGCGCCCCCCGGACGCCGTCCCTGCCCCGGCGGAAAGGCGCCCTTCCGAGAGGCGCCCCCCGGACGCGCGCGGGCCGGGCTGAACAGCGCCCATTGCTTGCGGCGGATATCCTCGGTGTAGTGCTTGCGGGTCACCTCGTCGGGGATGCGCGCCACCGCCTCGGCCAGCCGGCGGTCCAGCGCGGCGCGGCGTTCGGGGCTGTCGAAGACCTGGCCCTGCGTCTCGCGCGACCACAGCAGATCCAGCATCGGGCGGGCCTGATCCAAGAGCGCCGACACGGCCCCCGGCCCCGCCGCCTTGATCAGGTCGTCGGGATCCTGTCCGGCGGGCAGCACGACGAAGCGCAGCGCCTGGCCCGGCCCGGTCAAGGGCAGCGCCAAGTCGATCAGCCGCTGCGCCGCCCGCTGGCCCGCCGCGTCGCCGTCCAGCGCGATCACCGGCTCGGGCGCGACGCGCCACATCAGGCGCAGCTGCTCCTCGGTGATGGCGGTGCCCAAGGGGGCCACGGCGCCCTCGAACCCCGCCTGCGCCAGCGCGATGACGTCCATATAGCCCTCGGCCACGATCAGCCGCGCGCCCTTGGCCACCGCCGCCCGGGCGGGGCCAAGGTTGTAGAGATTGCGCCCCTTGTCGAAGAGCGGCGTTTCGGGGCTGTTGAGATACTTGGCCCGTGCCTCGGGATCCATCGCCCGGCCGCCGAAGCCGATGCAGCGGTTCTGCCCGTCGCGGATCGGAAAGATGATACGGCCCCGGAACCGGTCATAGGCCGCGCCGCCGCCCTCGGGGCGGGCGGACATGCCGGCCTCGACGATCTGATCCTCGGCAAAGCCCTTCTCGCGCAGGGCGGCGGTCAGGGCCGTGCGGGCATCGGGGGCAAAGCCGATCTCGAACCGCTCCAGCGCCGCACCGTCCAGCCCGCGCCGGGTCAGGTACTCGCGCGCCTCGGCCGCCGCGCCGGTCTGAAGTTGCAGGCGGAACCAGCGGCAGGCGGCCTCGGTCACCTCCAGCAGCTTGGTGCGCCTGTCGGTCTTCTCGCGGGCGCGGGGATCGGGTTCGGGCATGGTCAGGCCGGCCTCGGCCGCCAGCAGCTTGACGGCCTCCATGAACTCCATCCCGTCATGGTCGCGCAGAAAGCCGATCGCGTCGCCCTTGGCCTGGCAGCCGAAGCAGTAGTAATAGCCCTTCTGGTCGTCGCAATGGAAGCTGGCGGATTTTTCCTGATGGAAGGGACAGGGCGCCCACCAGTCGCCCCGCGCCTGATTCGACTTGCGCAGATCCCAGACGACCTTCTTCCCGATCACGCGACTGATCGGGACGCGATTGCGAATCTCGTCGAGGAAACCGGGGGGCAGGGCCATGCGCGCGAGTATCCCGGATGGCGGGCGGGGCATCAAGCGTGCGATTGGAGATTTGCGCCACGACGCCCGGATCAGGCCGCCCCGACGGCGCCTTGGGCCAGCCCCCAGTAGATCTGCGCGATGCGGGCCCGGTCCAGGCGACCGCCCTCGCGATACCAGTTGGTGACGCCGGTCAGCATGGCGATCAGCGCCAGCGTGGTCAGCTTGGGATCCTCGATCCGCATCCGGCCTGCCGCGACCCCTTCGCGCAGGATCGCCTCCAGCGCGGCCTCGTAGCGGCCCCGCAGGTCGGCGATGCGGGCGAAGTTCTCGGGCGTCAGGTTGCGCAGCTCCATATAGGACAGGAAGACCGCGTCGGAATGGTCCAGGCTGAAGGCGATGTGGAAGCGCACGAAGCGTTCCAGCCGGGCCAGCGGGTCGGCCTCTGCATCATCGGACCAGGCGGCCAGCAGATCCTGCATGTGGCTTTCCAGCAGATCGGCCAGCAGCGCCTGCTTGTCGGGGGTATAGCTGTACAGCGTCCCCGCCTGCACCCCCACCGCCGCCGCGATCTGGCGCATCGAGACCGCCGCATAACCCTGCCGCGCGAACAGGCGCCGGGCCTTGTCGCGGATCAGCGGGCCGGTGATCGTTGCGCGGGAACCAGTGGTGCGGGCCATGCGCCTGTCTAGCGCGGGGTCTGCCCGGGGGGAAGGCGCGAAGGCGTTGCCGGGGCGGCGCCGAGGGCGTAGCGTCCCCCGTATGAGACATGCCCCCGCCGCCCTGACCCTCGCCCTGCTGATCGCCGCCTGCAGCGAGGGCGGCGAGTTTCCCGCGCTTCTGCCCACCGATCAGGTGCTGGCCGAGCCCGCCCTGCCCGCCCATGCGGCGGCGGGACGCGCCGATCCCGCGCCGGTGGAAGGCGCGACCCTGACCCGGGCCGAGGCGCTGCGGGCCCGCGCCGCCGCCCTGCAGCGACCGGTTGTGGATCCCGACCTGCGGGCGCGCGCGGGCAGGTGATTGCCAGAGGATCGCGGCGCTGGTAAGTCTTTCTGACCAGCTTGCGAAAGGCCCTGCCATGCCCGTCATCACCTGCATCGACGACCTCAAGCAGATGCACCGCGCCCGAACCCCCAAGATGTTCTACGACTACGCGGAATCGGGCAGCTATACCGAGCAGACCTTTCGCGACAACACGACCGATTTCGCGCGCCTCAAGCTGCGCCAGAAGGTGGCCGTGGACATGTCCGACCGCCGTCTGGCGCGCCGGATGGTCGACCTGCCGGTCAGCATGCCGGTGGCGCTGGCCCCGGTCGGGCTGACCGGCATGCAGCATGCGGATGGCGAGATCCACGCCGCCCGCGCGGCCGAGCGGTTCGGCGTGCCCTTCTGCCTGTCCACCATGTCCATCTGCTCGATCGAGGATGTGGCGGCGCATGTGAACGCGCCCTTCATGTTCCAGCTCTACGTGATGAAGGACCAGGAGTTCCTGGCCGCCATCATCGAGCGGGCCAAGGCCGCGAAGTGCAGCGCGCTGGTCCTGACGCTGGATCTGCAGATCCTGGGGCAGCGGCACAAGGATCTGAAGAACGGGCTGTCCGCGCCGCCCAAGATGACCCTGCCCACGATGCTGGATCTGGCGACGCGCTGGCGGTGGGGCATGGGGATGCTGGGCACCAAGCGGCGGGGGTTCGGCAATATCGTGGGTCACGCCAAGGGCGTGGGCGACACCTCCAGCCTGATGAGCTGGACCGCCGAGCAGTTCGACGAGCGGCTGGACTGGGACAAGATCGCGGCCATCCGCGACATGTGGGGCGGCAAGCTGATCCTCAAGGGCATCCTCGACCCCGAGGATGCACGGATCGCGGCGGATTTCGGCGCCGACGCGATCGTGGTCAGCAATCATGGCGGACGGCAGCTGGACGGGGCGCTGTCCTCGATCCGGATGCTGCCCCATATCGTCAAGGCCGTGGGCGATCGGGTGGAGGTTCATATGGATGGCGGCATCCGCTCGGGTCAGGACGTGCTGAAGGCGCTGGCGCTTGGGGCGCATGGCACCTGGATCGGGCGGGCCTGGCTGCATGGCCTGGGCGCGATGGGCGAGGCCGGCGTGACCCGCGCGCTCGAGATCATCCGCAAGGAGCTGGACATCAGCATGGCGCTGTGCGGCGAGCGGGATCTGGACAAGGTTGGCCCGCAGAACCTGCTGGTGCCGCGCGGCTTCCTGGACGAATACGAGATCGCCTAGGCCGGGCGCGCCCGACGGCGGCTGCGCCGCCCCAGGGTGACGACCGCCCAGACCAGCCCGAAGGGCAGCACGATGCCCAGCACCGTGCCCAAGGCCGGGTCGGGCAGCCCGATCCGGGGCAGCCCCTGCAGCACGATCACATGCATCACATAGATCCCCGCCGCCGCCCGCGCCAAGGGCAGGCGGGTGGCGGGCGCCGGCAGGCGCAGCACCCACAGCAGCAGCGCCGGGCACAGGATCAGATGGCCAAGCGGGATCTCCAGCAGCGACTCCTCTCCGATGCGCCCAAGCCAGGCGAGGTTCTCGGCCAGGGTCAGGGCCAGCCCGACGGCCATCAGCGCCCAGAGTGCGGGGGCGGACAGCCGCGGCGGGTGGCGCGCGATCAGCCAGCCCATGACCAGATAGGGGTACAGATACAGCGGCCCGTTGCGGTAATGCTCGACCGGAACCTCGGACAGGCCGCTCATCCGGGCATATTGCAGCCCCAGCCCGATCAGACCCAGCAGCACGGCCGAGCCGATCACCGCCCCCCGCCCCAGCCTCAGCATCAGGCCCAGGATCACGCCGGACACCGCCAGCCCCTGCAGGAACCACAGATGCATGAAGCCCAGCAGCAGCTCGGTCAACGTCAGCGCGGCGGGCCGTGTCGTGTAATAGGGCCAGAGGAACAGCAGATAGACCGCCGACCAGACCGCATAGAGCAGCAGCAGATGCCCCACCCAGCCCGACAGGCGCCCCCGGTGCAGGGTCGAGGCCAGGAAATATCCCGCAATCAGCGTGAAGACCGGCACCGCCACGCGCAGGATGCCATTGCCCGCCGCCAGCCCCCAGAGGCCGGCAACGCCCGCCTCGCGCAGGGTCTCGCGCGCCAGGCCCGAATGGGCCAGCACCACGAATCCCGCCAGGATCACCCGCAGGTAATCCACCGACATCGTCCGTGGCTGATCCTGATCCACCCTGCCCCCCTGCATCCCGCCGTCCTCGAGGGCCAGCCATCGACCGGGCATAGAAGCCGGCGCGGCCCGGGGTCAAATCACGTCCGCTTTGGCGGGCCCTGCGGTCGGGCGGCACCCGCACGGATCCCTGCGTTTCCGGCTTCACATCCGCGCGCCATTGCGCTAAGGGCACCGCTTGGCGCCACGCACCCTTGGAGGGTGGCGCCCTCAACAACG
The DNA here is from genome assembly GCF_005048225.1 of Paracoccus gahaiensis. Classification (GTDB taxonomy): domain Bacteria; phylum Pseudomonadota; class Alphaproteobacteria; order Rhodobacterales; family Rhodobacteraceae; genus Paracoccus; species Paracoccus gahaiensis. The sequence continues at coordinate 17,939 of NZ_SUNI01000026.1, read as the reverse complement.
GTTAAGGATTAAAGCAATGGCCAAAGAGATTCCGAATCTGGTGGCCGAGGCACGCGCGGGGTCAGGCAAGGGGGCCGCCCGCCAGGCTCGCCGTGACGGCAAGGTGCCCGGTATCGTGTATGGTGACAACAAGGATCCCGTCTCCATCGCGTTCGACTTCAACAAGCTGCTGACCAAGCTGCGGGCCGGGCGCTTCATGTCCACCCTGTGGAACCTGCAGGTCGAGGGCCAGGACGATGTCCGCGTCATCTGCCGCGGCGTGCAGCGCGACGTCGTGAAGGATCTGCCGATCCACATCGACTTCATGCGCCTGCGTCGCACGTCCAAGGTGAACCTGTTCATTCCGGTCGAGTTCATCAACGAGGACACCTGCCCCGGCCTGAAGAAGGGCGGAACGCTGGTCACCGTGCGCGCCGAGGTCGAACTGATCGTGACGGCGGGTGACATTCCCGATCACATCACCGTCGACCTGGCAGGCCGCGAGATCGGTGACACGATCCATATCAGCGACATCCCCCTGCCCGAGGGGGCCAAGCCCACGATCGACCGCGACTTCGTCATCGCCAACCTGGCCGCGCCCTCGGCGCTGCGCTCGGAAGACAGCGAAGGCGGCGAGGCCGAGGCCGAGGCCGCCGCGGACTGATCCCGCGCGCATCGGTCGCATGACCCTGGGGGCGGTGCCATCGGCGCCGCCCCTTTCCAATTCCGGGCCGCTTTGCTAGCCCCACCCGCATGGAGACACGCATGGACCCCGTTCACATCGTCGGCGCCGGCCTGGCCGGATCCGAGGCCGCCTGGCAGATCACCCGCGCCGGCATCCCCGTGGTGCTGCACGAGATGCGCCCTCAGGTGGAGACCTTCGCCCACAAGTCCGGCGACTGCGCCGAGATGGTCTGCTCGAACAGCTTCCGCTCGGATGACGACGTGATGAACGCCGTGGGCCAGCTGCACTGGGAAATGCGGGCCGCGGACGGGCTGATCATGGCCATGGCCACCCGCCACCGCCTGCCCGCCGGCGGCGCGCTGGCCGTGGACCGCGAGGCCTTCGCGGCCTCGGTCACCGAGGCCCTGCGGGCCGAGCCGCTGATCACCTTCGCGCCGGGCGAGGTGACCGACCTGCCCTCGGAGGGCAACTGGATCGTGGCGACCGGCCCGCTGACCTCGGACGCGCTGGCCTCTGCCATCCGCGGCGTGACCGGCACCGAGGCGCTGGCCTTCTTCGACGCCATCGCCCCGATCGTCCATGCCGACACGATCGACATGAGCGTGGCTTGGGAGCAGAGCCGTTATGACAAGGGCGAGACGCTGGCCGAGCAGAAGGCCTATATCAACTGCCCGATGACCAAACCCGATTACGAGGCCTTCATCGACGCCCTTCTGGCCGCCGAGAAGACCGAGTTCCACGAGGGCGAGACGGCGGGCTATTTCGACGGCTGCCTGCCCATCGAGGTCATGGCCGAACGCGGCCGCGAGACGCTGCGCTTTGGCCCGATGAAGCCCGTGGGCCTGACCAATCCGCACAAGCCGGACGAAAAGGCCTATGCCGTCGTCCAGCTGCGCCGCGACAATGCCTTGGGAACGCTCTACAATATCGTGGGCTTTCAGACCAAGATGAAGTACGGCGCGCAGACCCAGGTCTTCCGCATGATCCCCGGCCTGCACGAGGCCAGCTTCGCGCGCCTCGGCGGCATCCACAGGAACAGCTTCCTGAACTCGCCCACGCTGCTGGACGACCGCATGCGCCTGCGCCTGCGTCCCAACCTGCGCTTCGCGGGCCAGGTGACCGGGGTCGAGGGCTATGTCGAAAGCGCCGCGATGGGCCTGCTGGCAGGCCGCATGGCCGCCGCCCAGGCCCTGGGCCGCGACCTGCCGCCGCCGCCCGTCACCACCGCCATGGGCGCGCTGATCCATCACATCACCGGCGGGGCCGAGGCCAAGACCTTCCAGCCGATGAACGTGAATTTCGGCCTCTTCCCGCCTTTGCCCGAGGCGCGCAGCGGGCGCCGGGGCCGCAAGGACCGCTATCCGGCCTATACGCAGCGCGCCAAGGACGACTTCGCCGCATGGCTGGCCGCGCAATAGACGCGGGCGAGGTCACGCGCTTCGCCCCCTCGCCCACCGGGCTGCTGCATCTGGGCCATGCCTATTCGGCCCTGACCGCCGCCGCCCATGGCGCCTTCCACCTGCGCATCGAGGATATCGACCGCGACCGCTGCCGCCCGGAGTTCGAGGCCGCGATCCTCGACGACCTCGCGTGGCTGGGCCTCGACTGGCCGCAGCCGGTGATGCGCCAGTCCGACCGCCTGCCCGCCTACCGGGCGGCCCTCGACCGCCTCGCCCCCCTGACCTATCCCTGCCGCTGCCGCCGCGGCGACATCCGCGCCGCCCTGTCGGCCCCGCAGGAGGGCGCCCTGCCCGCCGGCCCGGACGGCCTCGTCTATCCCGGCACCTGCCGGGGCCGCAGCCATCGCGATGCAGGCCCCGACGACGTGATCCGCCTCGACATCGCCCGCGCCTTCGACGCCCTGGGCCTCGACCGGATCGGCTTTCGCGACCGCACGATCCTGCCCGATCACGACCATATCCTGACGCGCGACCAGGTCGCCCAAGGCATCGGCGACGTGATCCTGTCCCGGCGCGGCATGGGCACGTCCTACCACCTTGCGGTGGTGGTCGACGACGCCGCCCAAGGCATCACGCTGGTCACCCGCGGCAAGGACCTCTTCGACGCGACCTACATCCATGTCCTGCTGCAGCGCCTGCTGGACCTGCCGACGCCCGCCTACCTGCACCACCGCCTGATCCGCGACGACACCGGCCGCCGCCTGGCCAAGCGCGACGACGCCCGCGCCATCCGCCACTACCGCGACGAGGGCGCCACCCCCGCCGACATCCGCCAGATGATCGGCCTCTGACCCTTCATCTTGGCGAAAAATATCCCGGGGGGAGTCCGCAGGACGGGGGGCAGCGCCCCCCTCTTACGCCAGCGGGGCCATGATCTCGACCTCGGCCCCGTCGCGCACCGCCCGATAGAAACAGCTCCGCCGGTTCGTATGACAGGCCGGCCCCGTCTGATCGACCCGCAGCAGCAGGCAGTCGCGGTCGCAATCCACCCGCATCTCGACCAGCGCCTGCACATGGCCCGAGCTTTCGCCCTTGATCCAGAAGGCCTGCCGCGAGCGCGACCAATAGGTCACCCGCCCGGTCTCCAGCGTGCGGGCCACGGCATCGGCGTTCATCCAGGCCATCATCAGCACCTCGCCCGTGCCCGCATCCTGCGCGATGGCCGGGATCAGCCCCGCCGCGTCATATTTCAGGCTGAGGGGATCGAACATCGGGTTTCCTTTCGCGGGGCGCGTCCCTATCTAATCCGGGACGGGGCCGCGGGAAAGCCCGACCGGAGGAATGATGTCCGACAGCGATCTTCTGCAGCTCTACTCGCGCCGCATCCTGGCCCTGACCACGGCCATCCCGCATCAGGGCACACTCAGCGCCCCGCAGGCCAGCGTCCAGCGCCGCTCGCCGCAATGCGGATCCTCGGTCACGGTGCATCTGTCGCTGCAGGACGACCGGATCAGCGAATTCGCGCAGGAGGTGCGGGCCTGCGCCCTGGGCCAGGCCTCGGCCTCGGTGCTGGGACAGGCCGTCATCGGGCTGGACCGGGCGGCCCTGGCGGCGGCGCGCGACCAGCTGCGCGACATGCTGACCCGGGACGCCCCCGCCCCCGACGCCCCCTTCGGCGATCTCGAGGCGCTGACCCCGGCCCGGGCCTATCCAAACCGCCACGCCTCGATCCTTCTGGCATGGGATGCCACGCTGGAGGCGATGGATCAGGCCGCCGCCTGACCAACCCCTTCCGGCAAAAAAAAGGGACCGACCCCTGCCAGGGTCGGTCCAAGGTGCGCGTGCCGGGACGGGACAGACGCACAGGCGGGCGCCGGTCGGGCAACGCGGGGCAGGCGGTCAGACCTGAAGGAATGCGGGCATCCACAACAGGACAATGGTGGTCAGGGCCAGGGCGGCAGCGCCGAGCATATCGGTGGCAAGTTCACGGGTCACGGGGCAACTCCTCTCTCTGTTGCTCCTTTGTTCTTACAATTTTAACGATTCGTAAAGAACTTTATGAGAACATCCGGGTTCAGCCGACCTGAATCAGCCGGATCGCCTGATCCTGCTGCATCAGCCACATCAGCAGCCGCAATGCCTGGCCGCGCGGGCTGACCAGCCCGGGGTCGCGGTCCAGCAGCGCCCGGGCATCCTGCCGCGCCACCGCCATCAGGCCGGACTGGTGTTCCAGATCGGCGATGCGGAACCGCGGCAGGCCCGATTGCGCCGTGCCGATGACATCTCCCGCGCCTCGCATCTCCAGATCGACCTCGGCGATGCGGAACCCGTCCTCGGTGTCGCGCAGCGTGGTCAGGCGCCGCGCGCCGGTCTCGTTCAGGGGCGGATGATACATCAGGAGGCAGGTCGAGGCGCCCGTTCCCCGCCCCACGCGCCCGCGCAGCTGGTGCAGCTGCGCCAGGCCGAAGCTTTCGGCGCGCTCGATCACCATGATCGTGGCCTGCGGCACGTCGACCCCCACCTCGATCACCGTCGTCGCCACCAGCAGCTGCGCCCGCCCCGAGGCGAAATCCGCCATCGCCATGTCGCGCTGGTCGGGCGGCATCTGGCCATGGACCAGCCGCACCGCCTCGCCGAAGATCGCCCGCAGATGGGTGAAGCGCGCCTCGGCGGCGGTCAGGTCGCTGACCTCGCTCTCGTCGACCAGCGGGCAGACCCAATAGGCCCGCGCGCCCTGCGCCATGGCCGCGCGCAACCGTTCGGTCACCTGATCGATGCGCTGGTCGGCAATCATGACGGTGGTGATCGGCTGGCGGCCCGGAGGCTTCTCGTCCAGCACCGACAGGTCCAGATCGCCGTAATGCGACAGCGCCAGCGACCGGGGGATAGGCGTCGCCGTCATGATCAGCATGTCGGGCGGCACCTCGCCCTTGGCCGACAGCTGCAACCGTTGGGCCACGCCGAAGCGGTGCTGCTCGTCGATGATCGCCAGCCGCAGATCCTGGAACTGCACACCCTTCTGGAAGACCGCATGGGTGCCCACCAGGATGTCGATGCGCCCCTGGGCCAGATCCTCCAGGATCTGCCCACGCAGGTCGCGCTTGTCGCGCCCGGTCAGGGCCGCCAGCCGCACCCCCGCCGCCTGCGCCAGCGGCTCCAGCGCGCGGGCATGCTGCCGCGCCAGGATCTCGGTGGGCGCCATCAGGACGGCCTGCCCCCCGGCCTCGACCGCCGCCAGTGCCGACAGCATCGCCACCAGCGTCTTGCCCGCGCCGACATCGCCCTGCAGCAGGCGGTTCATGCGGTGATCCGAGGCCATGTCGGCGGCGATCTCGGCAGCGGTGCGGGTCTGCGCCCCGGTCGGCGGCCAGGGCAGGCTGTCCAACACCCGCGCCCGCAGCCGCCCGTCGCCCGCGCTGGCGCGGCCCTTCTGGCGCCGCTTTTCGCGCCGCACCAGCGCCAGCGTCATCTGATGGGCCAGGAACTCGTCATAGGCCAGCCGGGCCCGCGCGGGCGTGTCGGGCGACAGATCCGCCGCCGCGCGCGGCGCATGGGCGTCGTGCAGCGCCTGCGCAAAGCCCGGCCAGCCGCGCGTGGCCAGCAGATGCGGGTCGATCCATTCGGCCGCGTCGGGCAGGCGCGTCAGCGCGGCCTCGACCGCCTTGGCCATGCCCTTCTGCGTGAGCCCGGCCGAGAGGGGATAGACCGGCTCGAACTCGGCGGGCGGGGCATCGCCCTCGGGCTGGATATGATCGGGATGGACCATCTGAGCCAGGCCGTCGAACAGCTCCAGCTTGCCGCTGACGGTGCGGCGGGCGCCGGGGGGCAGCTGCCCCTCCAGCCATTCGGCACGCGGGCGGAAGAAGATCAGCGTCAGATCGCCCGCGCCGTCGGTGCAATGCACGCGCCACGGGCGACCCTTGGCCTGCGGCGGGTGATGGCGGGTCACGGTGACCGTGACCGTGACGATCTCGGGGGCACGGGCCTCCGCGATCCGGGCGATGCGGCGGCGCGTCACCCCGCTGGCGGGCAGGGTCAGGATCAGGTCGCGGGGCTTGTCGATGCCCATCTGCTCCAGCGCGGCGCGGCCCTTGGGGCCGATGCCGGGCAGCGTGTCGATGCCCGCGAACAGCGGGAACAGCGCCGGAGGGCGGCCCCTGACCTCGGTCATAGGGCGCCCGCGATGCGCAGCCATTCATCCTCGTCGATAACCGTGACGCCCAGATCGGTGGCCTTCGCGGCCTTGGACCCCGCCCCCGGCCCGGCGATCAGCAGATCGGTCTTGGCGCTGACCGAGCCCGCGACCTTGGCGCCCATCGCCTCGGCCCGGGCTTTCGCCTCGGCCCGGGTCATCCGCTCCAGCGTGCCGGTGAAGACCAGCGTCTTGCCCGAGATCTCGGTCGCGACCGCACCGGGGTCCTGGGCGGGCAGCACGTCGAGTTGCGCCACCAGCCGGTCGATCCCCTGCCGCTCCGAGGCCTGCGCGAAAGTCATGACCAGCGAATGGACCAGCACCCCGCCGATCCCGTCGATCCCGGTCAGCTCGGCCCAATGGGGGCTGTCGGGCAGCGCCGCGCGCCGGGCCTTGTCGTCGGGCGCGGCGAAGGCGGGCTCGTGCGCCGCCCCGTCGATGGCGGCGACCAGCGCCTCCCAAGTGCCGAAATGGCGCGCCAGCGTGGCCGAGGCGACCTCGCCCACATGCCGGATGCCCAAGGCAAAAACCAGCCGCGCCAGGGGGATGGCACGCTTTTCCTCGATGGCCGCGAACAGCTTTTCCGCTGAGCGCGCCCCAAAGCCGTCGCGGTTCTTCAGCCGGCCCAGGTTCTTCGCGTCGCGGGCGGCGAGGGTGAAGATGTCGGCGGGTTCGCGGATGGACAGGTCCGGGTCGGCAAAGAACATCTCGATCTGCTTGGCCCCCAGCCCCTCGATGTCGAAGGCGGCGCGGCTGACGAAATGCTTCAGCTTCTCGACCGCCTGCGCGGGGCAGATCAGCCCGCCGGTGCAGCGGCGCACGCTGTCGCCCGGCTCGCGGATCGCCTCGGACCCGCATTCGGGGCAGAGGGCCGGATAGGCATAGGGCGCACTGCCCTCGGGGCGCCGCGACAGGTCGATATCGGCGATCTTGGGGATCACGTCGCCGGCGCGATAGACCTTGACCCAATCCCCCTCGCGGATGTCGCGCCCCTCGCGGATCGGCGCGCCGGCATTGTCGCGCCCGGCGATGTAATCCTCGTTGTGCAGCGTCGCGTTCGAGACGACCACCCCGCCCACGGTCACCGGCTCGAGCCGGGCGACGGGCGACAGGGCGCCGGTGCGGCCCACCTGGATCTCGATCCGGTCCAGCCGCGTCCAGGCGGTCTCGGCCGGGAACTTGTGGGCCAGCGCCCATCGCGGCGTGGTCGAGCGGAAGCCGAGCCGCGCCTGAAAGCCCAGGTCGTTCACCTTGTAGACGACCCCGTCGATGTCATAGCCCAAGGTCGCGCGCTGCTGCTCGATCGCCTGCCAGGTCGCGACCATCTGGGCCGGCGTTTGGCAGAGCCGGGTCAGCGGGTTGGTCTGGAAGCCCAGGTCCCGCAGCCGTTCCACCGATTGCATCTGGGTGGGCGCCAGCGGGGCCGAGACCTCACCCCAGCCATAGGCAAAGAAGCGCAGCGGGCGGCGGGCGGTCACTGCCGGGTCGATCTGGCGCAGCGATCCGGCGGCGGCGTTCCGCGGATTGGCGAAGACCCGCCCGGCCTCGGAGGTGTTCAGCGTCTCGAAATCGGCATGGCTCATATAGACCTCGCCCCGCACCTCAAGGATGGCGGGGGGATCGGCGGTCAGGATCTGGGGAATGTCGGCGATGGTGCGGGCATTCGCGGTCACGTTCTCGCCCACGCGCCCGTCGCCGCGCGTGGCGGCCTGGACCAGCCGGCCCGCCTCATAGCGCAGGGACAGGGAGAGGCCGTCGATCTTGGGCTCGGCGGTCATGTCCAGCGCGCTGTCGGTCGGCAGGCCGAGGAAGGTCCGGATGCGGGCGGCGAACTCTTCGACCTCCTCGACGGTGAAGGCATTGCCCAGGGACATCATGCGCTGCACATGGGTGATCTTGCCAAAGCCCTCGGCGGGGGCGGCACCGACCTGCCCGGTCGGACTGTCCGGCAGGGCCAGGTGGGGAAAGCCCTGTTCCAGCGCCGCCAGCCGCGCCTTGAGGGCGTCATACTCGGCGTCGCTGATCTGCGGCGTGTCCTTCTGGTGATAGGCCGCGTTCGCCGAAGCGACCCGGGCGGACAGGTCGGCGATCTCGGCGGCGGCGGCCTCGTCGTCCAGTTCCGCGACCGGCTGCCGGTCGGCCATGTTCTCCGCCATCTCTGCCCTCATGCACTGATCCCGACCGAAATGCTCCGGTCCCGTCAGTCGAGGGTATCGCCCAAGGGGGCGCGATCGTCCAGACCGGCATCGGGGCCGGAAGCGCAAGGTGCCGCCAGCATCCCGGTCAGGCGCTGACGGCCAGGCGTTCTTCGTGGCTTGGGCCCGGATCGCGCAGCACATAGCCCCGGCCCCAGACCGTCTCGATCAGGCTGTCGCCGCCCAATGCTTCGGTCAGCTTCTTGCGCAGCTTGCAGATGAAGACGTCGATGATCTTCAGCTCGGGTTCGTCCATGCCGCCATAGAGATGGTTGAGGAACATCTCCTTGGTCAGGGTCGTGCCCTTGCGCAGGCTCAGCAGTTCGAGGATCTGGTATTCCTTGCCGGTCAGGTTCACCGGTTTGCCCCGCACCTCGACCGAGCGCGCGTCCAGGTTCACCACGATCTCTCCGGTGCGGATCAGCGCCTGGCTGTGCCCCTTGGAGCGTCGGATGATCGCCTGGATCCGGGCCTGCAATTCCTCGCGGTCGAAGGGCTTGGTCATGTAGTCGTCGGCACCGAAACCGAAGCCGCGCAGCTTGCTTTCGGTGTCGTCCGACCCGGTCAGGATCAGGATCGGCGTGTCGATGCGGGCCAGACGCAGATGGCGCAGCACCTCCATCCCGTGCATGTCGGGCAGGTCCAGATCCAGCAGGATCAGGTCATAATCGTAGAGCTTGGCCAGATCGATCCCTTCCTCGCCCATGTCGGTCCGGAACACGTTGTAGCTGGCCGCCGTCAACATCAGTTCGATCGCCCGCGCGGTGCTGGGATCGTCTTCCACCAGAAGGATTCGCATATCTTCGTCTTTCCCCCGATTCGCCACTCGTCATATCCCGACAATCCCGCGAAGTGGTTAAGATGAGGTTATCAGATCGATCCTTCTGGCCTTTGCCGCTCAGGGTTGTCTATGTTTTTGTAGCGCTGCGACCTTTAATCCTGCCGTGCCGTGGCGCGCGGCGGCCCGGCACCAGCCATCGAACTCTTCCTCCGACAGCCCGTAGCGCCGCAGCGCCTCGTCCCGTGCGATCAGCCCGTGGCGCACGGCCAGGACGACCGTCTGCTTGCGATTGGCCACCCATCGCGTGTCCGGCGGCGGCAGATCCGCCACGCTGAGGATGCGCCCGTCTTCCAGGGTCACGATCCGCGGACCGGATGACTTCTTCACGAACATGGCGGCATCCCTTCTCGACACAGGCCATGCTTGCCCCGGACAGTTTAAGGCGGGGTTAGCCCGCGCCACTGCCAGGCCCGGGCCGGGGTTGAGAATCCTCGGCATTTGCCTATATTTCGATGCAGTTCTCCCATGCCCGCCCCCTCGACATGCCCGCCGGGCCGAAAGACCGCCAATGACCCTGACCGCCAGCGCCTGTGCGCCCGCCCCTGCCCCCGCCGCCGCGCTGAACAGCCTGGGCTTTGCCAAGCCGCCCGCGCAGACCCGGGTGGTCGTCGCGATGTCGGGGGGCGTCGACAGCTCGGTCGTGGCGGCCGAGCTGAAGGCCGAGGGCTATGATGTCATCGGCGTCACGCTGCAGCTTTACGATCACGGGGCGGCGCTGGCCAAGAAGGGTGCCTGCTGCGCGGGCCAGGACATCCATGACGCCCGCCGCGTGGCCGAGCGCATGGGCTTTCCCCATTACGTGCTGGATTACGAGAACACGTTCCGCGAATCGGTCATCGACGAATTCGCCGATGCCTATCTGGCGGGCGCCACCCCGGTGCCCTGCATCCGCTGCAACGAGCGGGTGAAGTTCCGCGACCTGCTGCAGACCGCGCGCGATCTGGATGCCGATTGCATGGCGACGGGCCATTACATCCAGCGCAAGGCCGGCCCCCAGCGGGCCGAGCTGCACATGGCCGCCGACCCGGCCCGCGACCAGAGCTATTTCCTGTTCTCGACCACGCAGGAGCAGCTGGATTTCCTGCGCTTTCCCCTGGGCCATCTGGTGAGCAAGGCCGAGACGCGGGCCTTGGCCCAGACCCATGGGCTGGGGGTCGCGGACAAGCCCGACAGTCAGGACATCTGCTTCGTTCCCAATGGCGACTATGCCGCCGTGATCGAGAAGCTGCGCCCCGGCGCGGCCGATCCGGGCGAGATCGTCGACCAGCAGGGCAACATCTTGGGCCGCCATCGGGGCGTGATCCATTACACCATCGGCCAACGGCGCGGCCTGGGCATCGGTGGCGGCGATCCCCTGTATGTCCTGCGGCTGGAGCCTGAGACGCGCCGCGTCGTCGTGGGCCCGCGCGAGGCCCTGTCGACGAAGACCATCGCCGTGACCGAGGTGAACTGGCTGGGCGACCAGCCCTTCGCGGGCGAGATCCCCTGCCTGGTGCGCATCCGCTCGACCCGGCCACCGCGTCCTGCGGTGCTGCGCCCCCTGCCCGGCCGCCGCGCCGAGGTCGAGCTGCTGGATCCCGAGGACGGCGTCAGCCCCGGCCAGGCCTGCGTCTTCTACGAGGCCGAAGGCACCCGCGTGCTGGGCGGCGGCTGGATCAGCCTGCGTCGGCGGCCAGCTGCCTGATCCGGCCGATCATCGCCCGCACCCCGTTCGAGCGTTGCGCCGACAGATGCTCGTCCAGGCCCAACCGCGCCAGCGCGGCCTGGGCATCGACCTGCCCCACCTGGTCCATGGGCAGGCCGGAATAGAGCGCATGCAGCACCGCGATCAGCCCGCGCACGATCATCGCGTCGCTTTCGCCCTGGAAATCGAACCGGTCCTCTTCCAGGTGCGGCAGGATCCAGACCTGGCTGGCGCAGCCGTCGACCTTGGTGGCCGGGACCTGGAAGGCCGGATCCAGCGGCGGCATCGCCTTTCCCAGCTCGATCAGGTGGCGATACCGCTCTTCCCAGTCATCCAGAAAGTCGAAGGTCTGGGCAATATCCTCGAAGGCGGGGGTGGGCATGGCATTCTCCTGTGACCGCACCGGACCTAGCGCGCGGCCGGGCCGAGGTCAAAGAGGCTTTTCCGCGCGGCCCCGATCGCCTATCACCGGGGAAAGACCGCCGAAGGGACATGCCATGACCAGACTGACCCTGCCGCTGCTGATCGGCACCCTGATCCTGTCGGGCTGCGGGCGGTTCGGAGACAGCGGCTGGAACCCGCTCGGCTGGGGCCCCGGCACCACCACCGCGCCGCAATCCATCGTGCCCGAGGGCGGCTTTGCCGCAAGCGCCGACCTGCGCCCCCTTGTCCCCCAGATCCTGGGCGCGGACTGGCAGCCCCTGCCTGAGGGGCGTCTGCTGGTCCTGCGCGGCTTCGGCCCGGTCAAGGGCTATCACTCGGCCGCTTTGGTCACCGCCCGTCCGCAGCCCGGAGACGCCCTCGCCCCCGATCCCGACGGCGTGCTGCGCCTGCGCTTCGTGGCCGTGCCGCCCCCCGCAGGCAGCCCCGCCGCAGCCCTGCCCGCCCGCCCCGAGACCGACACGATCACGGTGGCCCTGCCCCTCAGCGTCGTGCAGCTGTCCCGCATCTCGGCCATCGAGATCGCCGGCGCCGGCGCCGGCGCCGGCGGCACGGTGACCCTGCGCCGCTAAGCCTTGCACCGCCCCCGCCCCCGCGCTAATCGAGCGGCGTCGGAGGCGTGGCAGAGTGGTTGAATGCACCGGTCTTGAAAACCGACGTGGGTGCAAGCCCACCGTGGGTTCGAATCCCACCGCCTCCGCCATTCACCCCTAGAAAATAACGGTTTATAGTCTTTTTTTACTATATCCACCATTTTACCCGCCAACTTGAGGGCGCTTGGATGCGACGAATCGCGTCAGCATACGCATCCTACACCGGGGAGGGTTCTGACAATGTAGCCGGCCCCTGACGGGGTGTCTGTGCCCACGGCTGTCTGCAAAGATCGACAAAAGGGAGGCGGTCGTGTCTGAGACCATCTTTCGATGCTCGAACGGTGCCGCTACGAGCTAGGCGCCCTCATAGACTCACTGTGCTCCGCCGGCGTGTCGACAATGCGAGCCTGCAGGGCTGCGAGCCGCTTCACCCGGCTTCGTGGCTTTGGACGTGCATGGTCGTGATTTCCCGGCATGAGCCACGATGTGACGTTCGCTCGCTCCAGCCGGGACAACGCCGGCGCCGTGACCCTGTCGCTTGGAACGACGTTGTCGAGCATGTCCCTAGGCAAGAGAACGTGCCTCCCACCCTGCCTCGCCGCCACCGAGGTCAGCCTGTCGACTGCATCGAGGCGTGCCTCTGACAGCGCATTGGTGACGTTGGAGGAAAACTGCTCAAACGGCTTGCCGAGCTGACAGTCGGCGTTGTGAATGATCTCGAAGCGATCGGGTACCGGATATCGATGGATTGCAAGGGGCGCTGCATCGACAATATCTTCATGAAACGCCTGTGGCGGACCCTAGAGTATGAATGCGGCTGTATGCATAATTGGGAGATCGGCACACACAGGCCAAGGTCGTCATCGCTCGCTGGATCACCTCTGCTACCACCAGCGGCTCCGTACCGCCCATGGCGGGCGCACGCCCGCCATGGTTTACTGTAACACCATCGAAACCCATCGGCAAGGGCAGGCCGTAGCTTAAATCAAATGCGATACTGTCCAAGGATCGGAAAATAGCTCAAGTTGCAGCTGTGCCGAAGATCCTGAAGGTACCGATCAAGGCTATTGCCTAGCCAGCTTCACTGTGGGGAGCATCAATGGCGGGTTCCAAAAATACCGCCACACATGAGCTTTGTGAGGAAGGGCCGATTGGGCCCGACTGTATTCGGCCGGCTGTCAACGAGCCCCTATCTGGGATGGTGTTTGTCTCACGAAGAGCCACGAACGACCAATGAGGGTATCGGGCCTGCGGTTATACGCTCGATCTCTCTCCCAGCGATCAGGTCCATCAGAAGTCGCGTGGCCAGCGCCGCAATCTGGTCGAGATGCAGATCCACTGCGGTCAGAGCTGGGCGTTCTTCTCTGGCCCTCAAGCCGTTATATCGCGTGACGACGCGGACATCACTGGGAACTGCCCGGCCCATGTCACGCAGGGCGCGCATGACCCCGCTAGCAAAAGCATCGATGGAAGCGAATATACCGTCGATATCTGGGTTGCTGCGCAAAAGATCAAGCGTGGCGCGGTAGCTGCCGTCTTCGCCATCTGCCTCTGGTACGTAGATAACACAAGGTGGAATGCCCTCAAGTAACATCCAACTCTCGTAGCGCTCCAAGGTGACATGATGTGACACTCGCGATGACGTGCCAACGATCAGGGCAATCCGGCGTGCGCCTTGCGTCAGAAGGTGAGCAAGAAGCATTTCGGCTGTCCGATAGTAATGCATGTCAACCCAGGGAAGATCGACGCTCGCAGGCTGACCGATCACGACAACCGGCACGCCGCGCCGTTTCAAGAGCAACAGAAAGGCATCGTCCGTCTGCGGTTCAATGACGATGGCACCGTCCATCGCGACATGGCGCAGGGCCACTGCCGGATCGGCGACTGGCGGCACCAGCACCAGTGCGGAATTGTAGTCCAGCGCATGGATCGCCGCCGAGGCCGCGATCTCCATCAGGAACCCCAGGCGGGACGAGCCCGCCGAGACGGCGGCTGGCATCGAGGTCATCACCGCGATGGTGTTGGTCCGGCCCGTGCGCATCCGCCGCGCGGCCAGATTGGGGATATAGCCTAGGGTGGCGATGGCCTGATCAATCCGTTGCCGCGTTTCGGGATCGACACCCCGCATCCCTGATAGCGCGTTGGATACGGTCCCCTGCGACACCCCGGCAATCCGCGCCACATCCTTGACGGTCGGTCGCCTGCCCGCTGTGCTATCCATATCCTGCCCTGTCTTTGACCAATCTGCCCGTTCTGTCACCGGTCAAACCTTTCCTCGCAAGGTCGCGCATTAAAACGTTTTACTCAAGGCAGAATTAACCGTAACGCTGCATTAAATCGTTTTAAGAGGCTGCTATGACCGTTGTTGATCAAACCACAATCCGCCGTCGCAAGACTGGCCTGACCGCCATCGACCGCGACCGCACCGCCGGCGGCTATACGCTGTTCGCCCCGCAGACCGGCGGGGGACGGGTCGATCTGGTTGATATCGAAGGGAACAGCGCTCATCGCTGGTAGATGCCGGTGCGTCCGGGGCGCGATGCGGTGATCCTGACGAATGGCAATCTGGGCTATAATGGCAGCCATGCAACCTCGGCGGCGCTCTATCCCGCTTGGGATCTGTGGCATGGCGGCGATTTCTACGAGGCGACGCCCGAAGGCGAGATCGTCTGGCGGCACGAGGACATCCACCACCATCACGACGCGCAATGGCTGCCGAATGGCAACCTGCTTTACACCGTCGCGGCCCCACTGCCCGCCGACAAGGCCGCGCGGGTCACCGGGGGCGATCCACGTAAGGACGGGGCGGACGGCGTCATCCAGTCCGACATCATCCGCGAGGTGAACCGCGCCGGAGAGGTGGTCTGGGAATGGCGCATCTGGGACCATCTGGACCCCGCCGATTTCCCCATCCATCCCAATTTTGACCGCCGCCACTGGCCGATGGTCAACGGGCTGTCGATCACCAGCGACGGGCTGATGCTGCTGAGCTTGCGCACGACGTCGGGCGTGGTTGCGGTCAACAAGACCACCGGCGCGGTGGTCTGGCATGTCGGTCCCGATGTGGTGGCCCAGCAGCACACGCCGGTGGAGACCCAGGGCGGCAACATCCTCGTCTTCGACAATGGCAATCTGCGGACCGGATCGACCTCTCCCTTTTCGCGGGCGTTGGAGTTCAGCTTCTCGGGTCAGGTCGTCTGGTCTTATGTCGATCCGCTACCAATGGCGTTCTTCTCGCCATATATGGGCGGCTGCCAGCGGCTGTGGAACGGCAACACCTTCATCTGCGAAAGCGCCTTTGGGCGGTTGTTCGAGGTAACGCCCGAGGGCGACGTGGTCTGGGAATACGTCATCCCCGAGTTCGCACCCTATCCGCAGCCGCTTGGCCAGTTCATCACCGGCCAGCATAACAGCTGCTTCCGCGCGCATCGCTACCGAGCCGAGGCGCTGCCCTGGCTGCGGGGTGGCCGCGATGGCTGATGTCCCGCAACCCCGCCGCGTGCGGCCCAAGCTGGCCATGGGGCTGGCGGGCGCCACAGGCCTAGGCCGCCCGCTACTGTCCTTCGGCTTCATCCTGACGCTGTGGATCGCGGTGACCGGCGCCGGGCTGGTGCCCGAGCAGATCTTCCCCTCGCCCCTCTCGGTCTGGCAGGCCACGGTCGAAATGGCGGCGAATGGCACGCTGGCCACCGATCTGGCCGTGTCGATGCGCCGGGCGGCGATCGGGTTCGGCATCGGATCGGTGCTGGGGGTGACGCTTGGCCTGCTGACCGGGAGGGTGGCGCTGGTGCGCGCACTGCTCAATCCGTTCCTGACCCTGCTGCGCCCGATCCCCGCCATCGCATTGGTCCCGGTCGCCATCGTCTGGTTCGGCATCGGCGAGGGGTCCAAGTATTTCGTCGTCTCCTACACCGTGTTCCTGACCGTCTGGTTCAACACCCATCACGGCATGGAATACATCCCCGACATCTATCTGCGCGCCTCGCGCTCGCTCGGGGCGTCGCGGATGCGGGAGTTTCTGACCGTGGTGATCCCCGCCGCAGCCCCCCATATCGTGGCGGGCCTCAGGCTGGGGGTGGCGCTGGCCTTCCTCAGCCTTGTGGCGGCGGAACTGTCGGGCGCGTCCTCGGGTCTGGGACATCGCCTGCAGGAAGCGCGGCAATATATCCGCACCGACCGAATGTTCGCGCTCCTGATCATTCTGGGCGCGCTTGGTGCCACCGTCGATCTGATCGTCCAATGGGTCGGTCGCAAGCTTGTCCACTGGCAACAAGGATGATGGCGATGTCCTCTGGTCATGTGCGCGTAGACCACCTGTCGATCACCTTCGCGGGCAAGCAGGGGCCGGTCACGGCGCTGGCCCCCACCACCCTACATCTGGCGCCGGGCAGCTTTACCGCGCTGATCGGCCCCTCGGGCTGCGGGAAATCTACATTAATGAATGCCATCGCGGGTTTCGTTCAGCCCGCAGGTGGCGCCATGACGCTGGACAATACCGAGATCACCGGCCCCAGCCCGGATGTCGGGGTGATCTTTCAGCAATATGCGCTGTTCCCGTGGTTCACCGCCCTGGGCAACGTCAAGTTCGCGCTCAAGCGCCTCGGCTTGCCCAGGGCCGAGCTGCACGACCGCGCCATGGCCGCGCTGGAGGAGGTCAATCTGGCCCAGCATGCAGCCAAGTTTCCCGGCCAGCTGTCCGGCGGCATGAAGCAGCGTGTGGCCATCGCCCGCACCTTTGCCGCCGGTCCCAAGGTGCTGCTGATGGACGAACCCTTTGCGGCGCTGGATGCCCAGACCCGGATCGTGATGCACCACCTGCTGACCGACATTTGGCAAAAGCACCGCGCCACCGTCCTCTTCGTCACCCATGACGTAGACGAGGCGCTGCTGCTGGCTGACCGCGTCTGCGTGATGAGCCAGGCTCCGGGCCGGATCATCCGCGACTATGCCCTCGACCTGCCCCGCCCCCGGTCGCTGCGCGCACAGGCCGATGTGCTGCTGCCGATCCGGGACGAGATCATCACCCTTCTTCACCCCACCCACGCCGACGCATGAGGACCGCCATGAAACACGCCATCTTCGCCCTGTCCCTAATCCCCGCCGCCGCCATGGCCGATCCGATCACCTTCGCCTGGACCCCCAATCCCCAGACCCCGCAGGTCGACATGGCGCTGGCGCAGGGCTATTTCGATGAGGCCGGGCTGGAGGTCGAGCTGGTCAATTTCGCCTCGGGCCGCGAGGCGTTCGAGGCGCTGCTGGGCGGTCAGGTCGATATCGCCTTCATGGCGGAATTTCCCGCCGCGACCGGCGCGCTGACCGGTCAGGATTTCGCCATCGTGGCCGATCTGACCCGCTATACTGGCAGCCGGATCATCGGCAACAGCGACCAGTCGCCGCTGGATAGCCTTGCCGACCTGGACGGCAAGCGGATCGGCACCACGCTTGGCACCAACGTAGACTATTTCTTGTCCACTGCGATGACCCAAGCGGGCATCGAGGCCGAGATCATCAACGCTGCCCCCGGCGATCTGGTCCCGGCGCTGGTGCGCGGCGATGTCGATGCCATCGTGCCCTTCCCAACCTTCTATCAGGGCGCGCAGGAGGCTTTGGGCGAGCTCTATCTGGAATTGCGCCCCGGCAGCTATGACCCGCATTACATTCTGGCCGCCAGCCCCGACATGCTGGCCCGAGAGGCGGATCTGACGACCTTCCTCGGCGCCCTTGTCCGAGCCGACGCCGATGTCGCCGCCGACCCGCAGGCGGCGGCCGAGGCGGTCTCGGCCTCGCTCAGCGGGAACGTCTCGGTCGAGGCGCTGCAGACCATGTGGGAGGACATGGAGTTCGGAACGATCCTGAACAGCGACTTACTGGACCTGCTGGTCAGCGAGGCCACGTGGATCGTCGGACAGGGCGTCGTGCGCGCCGATAT
>NZ_SUNI01000025.1 GCF_005048225.1 Paracoccus gahaiensis | reverse complement strand
CGCCTCGGCCTCGCGCAGGGCCAGGGCGGCGCGACGGTCCTGCAGCAGGGCGGGCCGGGACTGCGCCTCGGCCAGTTCAGCGGCGGCGGCCTCGCGGCGCGCGGCCAGTTCGCCGCCCCGGCTGCCAGCCTGATCCAGACGCTGGCGCCAGCCCGCCGCCTCGCGGGCGATGTCCTGCAGGCGCCGGTCGCGCGCGGCCCCCTCGCGGCGCAACTCCTCCAGCGCGGCGCGGCGGGACATGGTGGCGATGCGCGCCGCCTCGACCCCGGTGCGGGCGTGCTCCAGCGCCGCCTGCGCGTCGCCCTGATCCGGCAGCTCGGCCAGCTGCGCCTCGGCCCCGGTCAGGCGGGCGCGGGCCTCCGTCGCATCGGCGCGGTGGCGGGCCAGTTCGGCCCCCGCGCTGTCGACGCGGCTGGCGGCCATGGCCAGATCCGATTCGGCCCGAGTCGCCGCCCGGGCGACTTCCGACAGCGCGCGTTCGGCGGCGCGCCGGGCCTCGCGGGCCGAGGTCTCGGTCCGGGCGGCGTCCGACAGGGCCGCGCGGGCGGTCTCGTGGGTGGCGATGGCAGCCTCGGCCCGGGCCTGCGCGGCCTCGGCCTGCAGGCTGACCGCCGCCAGATCGTTCACCTTCTGCAGATGCAGCGCCGCCGAGGATCCCGCATCGGCGGCCATGACCCTGAGCCCGTCCCACCGGAACAGATCGCCCTGCGGCGTGACCAGCCGCTGCCCCGGCTGCAGGGCGCCCTGCAATTCGGCCCCCTGCCCCGCATCGCGCACGAGGCCCGTCTGCGACAGGCGCCGCGCCAGCAGGTCCGGGCCGGTCACATGCGGCGCCAAGGGCCCCGCCCCGTCCGGCAAGGGCTGCGGCGCGTCCCAGCCCGGCAGCCCGTGCCAGCCCGAGCCGTCGGTCGCCGGCCCCGCCCGCAGATCGTCGCCAAGCGCCGCCCCGAAGGCGGCCTCATATCCCCGCGCGACCTGCACCCGGTCCAGCAAGCTGTCGCCGGTCAGGCGGCCCCGCGCGACCAATCGCTGCAGGGCGTCACGCTCGGCCGTCAGGGCGCCCGCCTCGCCCTCGGCCCCGCTGCGGGCGGCGCGGGCCTCGGCCTCGGCAGCCTCGTGATCGGCGCGCAGACCTTCGGCCCCGGCCAGAGCCTCTTCGGCGGCCTCGACGCGGTCGCGGGCCTGATCCTGCGCCGCATCGGCCGAAGCCAGCGCAGTCCGGGCCGCCGCGCCCGCCGCGCCCGCCTGCTCCAGCGCCTCGGCGGCAGCAGTGGCGGCGCGCTCGGCCCGGTCGGCCATGGCGCGAAGATCGGCCACCAGCCGGTCGGCGGACTGATGGCGCGCGGCCAGGCGGGCCGCGTCGTCGGTCAGCTCGACCATCCGCGCCTCGATCCCGTGCAGCGCCTCGGCCGCCTCACCGGCCTGCGCCATGGCCAGATCCAGGCGGTCCTCATGACCCGCGCCGGACTCCTGCAGCGCGGCGCACTCGTGATCCAGCCGCGCCACGACCTCGGCAGCATCGCGGTTCAGCGCCTCTTCGCGGGCGATGTCGCGGTCCAGCTGGGAGATGCGCGCCACCAGCCCGCCGATCGCCTGCGCGGCCGCCGCCTCGGCCGCCTCCAGCGCCTCGCCGTCCAGCGCGACGCGGGCCAGAAGCGCGGCGGCGATCTGATCCTCGTCCCGCAGATCCGGCAGGCCCGCCTCTGCCGCCTCGCGCCGCGCCGCGGCCTCGGCGGCGGCGGCCCCCACTTCGGTGGCGGCGCGCAGGCCCTGGGCCAGCGCCTCCGCGGCGGCCAGACGCGCCGCCTCGGCCTCGGCCCAGCGGCGATAGAGCAGCGTGCCCTCGGCCAGCCGCAGCGCGGCGCCGATCTCGCGATATTTCGCCGCCGCACGGGCCTGGCGCGCCAGGGTCGCGGCCTGCGCCGACAGCTGGTCCAGCGTGTCGTCGACGCGCAGCAGGTTCGCCTCGGCCCCGTTCAGCTTCAGCTCGGCCTCGTGGCGACGCGCATAGAGGCCCGAGATGCCCGCCGCTTCCTCCAGGATGCGACGGCGGCTTTTCGGCTTGGCGTTGATCAGCTCGCTGATCTGGCCCTGCCGCACCAGCGCAGGGGAATGCGCCCCGGTCGAGGCATCCGCGAACAGCATCTGCACGTCGCGCGCCCGAACGTCCTTGCCGGCGATCTTGTAGGCGCTGCCCGCGTCGCGGGTGATGCGGCGGGTGATGTCGAACTGGTCGTCCTCGTTGAAGCCCGCGGGCGCCCGCCGGTCGCGGTTGTCGACGCTGAGCGAGACCTCGGCATGGGCGCGGGCATGGCGCCGGGTGGTGCCCGCGAAGATCACGTCCTCCATCCCGTCGCCGCGCATGGCGGTGGGGCGGTTCTCGCCCATGACCCAGCGCAGGGCCTCCAGCAGGTTGGACTTGCCGCAGCCATTGGGGCCGACCACGCCCGTCAGCCCCTCGCGGATGACCAGATCGGTCGGGTCCACGAAGCTTTTGAAGCCGTTGAGGCGCAGGCGGTCGAAGCGCAAGGGGCGGGTCCGTGGCAGGAGAGATCGGGACCGATTGTCCCTGCGCGGGCGGGACAAGTCAACCAAGGCGCAGGCGCCGAGGGATCTGGCGCGCGCGGCGGCGGCGGGCTAGCCTTGGCGCATGATCCGCATGCTTGCCATCATCCTGGGGTTCCAGCTGGTCGGAGAGGTCGCCTCGCGCGCCCTCGGCCTGCCGCTGCCCGGCCCGGTCCTGGGGCTGGTGCTGCTGGCCCTGGCCTGCATCCTGCGCCCCGCCCTGGCCGAGGCGATCCGGCCCACCGCCAGCGGGCTGCTGTCGCATCTGTCGCTGTTCTTCGTGCCGGCGGGCGTGGGGATCGTGGCGCATTGGGACCTGCTGCGGGTGCAGGGGCTGGGGCTGGCCGTCGCGATCATGGGATCGACGGCCCTTGCGCTGGCGGCGGGGGCCTGGGCCTTCAGCGTCGTGGCGCGGCTGACCGGGACCGAGGACCGCCAGGCCCTGAAGGACCAGGGCCGTGAGTGATCCGGTGCTGATCTGGTCCTATCTGGCGCAGGGCCCGCTGCTGTGGCTGACGGCGACGCTGCTGGCCTATCTGGCGGGCGACGCGCTGTCGAAGGCGACGGGACGGCAGAGCTGGGCCAACCCGGTGCTGATCGCGGTGATCCTGCTGGCGCTGCTGCTGATGGCCACGGGCACCGACTACGCCACCTATTTCGAGGGCGCGCAATTCGTCCATTTCATGCTGGGCCCGGCGACCGTCGCGCTGGCGCTGCCCTTGTACGACAACCTGCCGCGGCTGCGTCCCGCCGCCCTGCCGATGCTGGCGGGGCTTGTGGCCGGATCGGGGGTCGCGGTCGTCTCGGCCCTGCTGATCGCGCGGGCCTTCGGGATCGACGGCACGGTGCTGGCCTCGCTGGCGCCCAAGTCCACGACCGCCCCGGTGGCCATCGGCATCGCCGAGAAGCTGGGCGGCCAGCCCACCCTGACGGCGGCGCTGGTGCTGCTGACCGGCATCTTCGGCGCCATCATCGTGACGCCGCTGCTGAACGCGATGAGGATCCGCGACTGGCGGGCGCGGGGGCTGGCCGTGGGCGTCGCGGCGCATGGGATCGGGACGGCGCGGGCGTTTCAGGTCAATGCGACGGCGGGGGCGTTCTCGGGCATCGGCATGGGGCTGAACGCGGTGCTGACCGCTGTGATCGCGCCCCTGGCGCTGCGCCTGCTGGGCGGGTGAAGATGGGTATTTGAGCAAAGAAGAAGCGTCAGGTGCCTTTCGGGCGGAACGCGGCGATGCGGGCCGGGTCCGTCTCGATCCGCGCGGCCCCCATCAGGTCGAGGCAATAGGGAACGGCCGCGAAGACCGCATCGAGGCAGGTGGCGATGGCCGAGGGCTTGCCGGGGATGGTGATGATCAGCGTCCTGCCCCGGGTGGCGGCGGTCTGGCGCGACAGGATGGCGGTGGGCACTTCGCGCAGGGAGGCGCGGCGCATCTCCTCGCCGAAGCCGGGCAGCTCGCGGTCCATCACGTCGGCCACCGCCTCGGGGGTCAGGTCGCGCGGCGCGGGACCGGTGCCGCCGGTCACCAGGATCAGGTCGGCGCCGCCATCCGCCAGGTCGCGCAGCTTGCCCGCGACGACCTCGCGCCCGTCGGGCACGATGTGGCGGTCGATCCGCATCGGCGAGGTGATGACGCCGCGCAACCAGTCCTCGGCGCCGGGGCCGCCCTTGTCCTGATACTCGCCGCGCGACGCGCGGTCGCTGACGGTGAGGATGGCGATGCGGGCGGCCCGGTTGGTCATTTTGCGACGCGCGCGTTGCGGTTGGCGATCAGCTTCAGGCGCAGCGCGTTCAGGCGGATGAAGCCCGCGGCGTCCTTCTGGTCGTAGGCGCCGGCGTCATCCTCGAAGGTGACATGCGCCTCGCTGTACAGCGAGTGGTCCGACCAGCGGCCCACGCAGGTCGCCATGCCCTTGTAGAGCTTCAGCCGCACCGTGCCGGTCACATGCTCCTGCGATTTGTCGATCAGGGCCTGCAGCATCTCGCGTTCGGGGCTGAACCAGAAGCCGTTGTAGATCAGTTCCGCATAGCGCGGCATGATCGAATCCTTCAGATGCCCCGCGCCGCTGTCCAGCGTGATCTGCTCGATCCCGCGATGGGCCTCCAGCAGCACGGTGCCGCCCGGGGTCTCGTAGATGCCGCGCGACTTCATGCCGACGAAGCGGTTCTCCACGAAGTCCAGACGCCCGATGCCATGGGCGCCGCCCAGCTCGTTCAGCCGCGTCAGGATCGTGGCGGGCGACATCGCCTCGCCGTTGATCGCCACGGCGTCGCCCTTCTCGAAGCTCACCTCGATGAATTCGGGCGTGTCGGGCGCATCCTCGGGGTTGACGGTGCGCTGATAGACGTAATCGGGGGCGGCGACGGCGGGATCCTCCAGCGCCTTGCCCTCGCTGCTGGTGTGCAGCAGGTTCGCGTCCACGCTGAAGGGCGCCTCGCCGCGCTTGTCCTTGGCGATGGGGATCTGGTTCTGCTCGGCGAACTCGATCAGCTTGGTGCGCGAGGTCAGGTCCCATTCCCGCCAAGGTGCGATCACCCGGATCGAGGGGTCCAGCGCATAGGCCGACAGCTCGAACCGCACCTGGTCGTTGCCCTTGCCGGTCGCGCCATGGGCCACCGCGTCCGCGCCATGGTCCTGCGCCAACCGCACCAGATGCTGCGAGATCAGCGGCCGCGCGATCGAGGTGCCCAGCAGATACAGCCCCTCATACAGAGCATTGGCGCGGAACATCGGGAAGACGAAATCGCGCACGAATTCCTCGCGCACATCGACGATGTGGATGTTCTCGGCCGCGATGCCCAGCATCAGGGCCTTCTCGCGCGCCGGTTCCAGTTCCTCGCCCTGACCCAGATCGGCGGTGAAGGTGATGACCTCGCAGCCATATTCTGTCTGCAGCCATTTCAGGATGATCGAGGTGTCGAGGCCCCCGGAATAGGCGAGGACGACTTTTTTCGGCGCGTCGGACATGCGGTTAACCCTTCGTCGAAGTTTCGGAGGGAATAGGACCATTCGGACTCTGTCACAAGTCCATGTTGCCATCCCACCGCCCCGCCGTTGCCAATGCAAGGAAGCAAAATCCACGACGTGGCAATGATCACCAACGGCCTAAAATCGAAAACGAATCCTTGCTTTGGGGCACCGTCGGATGATCCTGCACCTCTTTTGATAAGGATGTAGAGATGGGATTGCTCGACTTTCTGTTTGGAAAAAAGGCTGCAAAGCATGCACGACGTGCGATGAAATTAGCCTTGCCTTCTAAAGGCGGCCCTGCACATCGAAAACCCCGCAGCGACGGACCAGATACGGCTCTTAAATGGGCCACGTTTCAAAATCCAATTTCCCGTCCAGAGGGATTGGTGCGCCTCGGTGCGACCAGCGAAGTCGCAGGAACTCACCACAGGCTTGACGCAGCGAAGGCGGCTGTCGCCGCCCTCTCTCGTCACAAGGAGGTCAGATCGGACCTGTTCCGTGAACCGAACAATCCCCACGACAGCAATGCAGTCCAAGTCTATATTTGGACCAAGTTCCTCGACGGAGAGTTGATCGGCTATCTGCCGCGCGACCAGGCCTTGGCGCTTTCGAGATACCCCGCCGAGATGCCGATCTCTTGCGAGATATCATCTATTCGAACAGACGGCCTGCAGTATTTTGTCAAACTCATTGTGCTCGTCCCTCCCAAGCAAGAACGGGTCAGGCGGGGTTGGGAAAGGTAAGTCTCTCTCCTGCCATCCCCGGTTCTTCGGCATTGATTAATCTGTAGGATCCGGCCAAGGCCTTTCAACCGACCACAAGACGGCATCGACACGGGTCTGAACCCTTGCCAAAGCCGCGCTTTCGCGGCATGGCGCGGGGATGGAAAACTTTGCCGCCGCCGTCCGCCTGGCCGAAGCCGCAATCCGCGACCTGTTCGAGCCCACGCCCCTGCAACGCAACGACCACCTGTCGGCGAAATTCGGCGCCGAGATCTGGCTCAAGCGCGAGGATCTGACGCCCGTGCGCAGCTACAAGCTGCGCGGCGCCTTCAACGCCATGCGCAAGCGGGTCGCGCCCGGCGCGCCCGGGCATTTCGTCTGCGCCAGCGCCGGCAACCATGCGCAGGGCGTGGCCTATGCCTGCCGCCATTTCGGCGCGCAGGGCACGATCTTCATGCCGGTCACCACCCCGGGGCAGAAGATCGACAAGACCCGCATGTTCGGCGGCGATGCCATCCGCATCGTGCTGACCGGCGACTATTTCGACCAGACCCTGGCCGCCGCGCAGGCCTTCTGCGCCGAGGAAGGCGCGCAGTTCCTGTCGCCCTTCGATGCGCCCGACGTGATCGAGGGGCAGGCGACCGTGGCCCTCGAGATGCTGACGCAGCTGGGCCGCGCACCCGATCTGGTGGTGCTGCCGGTGGGCGGCGGCGGGCTGTCGGCCGGCGTCAGCCAGTATCTGCAGACCGAGGCGCCCGCGACGCGCTTCGCCTTTGCCGAACCCCTGGGCGGCGCCAGCCTGAAGGCCGCGCTGCAGGCGGGCGGCCCCGTGACGCTGCCCGGCGTGGACAGCTTCGTCGACGGCGCGGCGGTGGCCCGGATCGGCGCCCTGCCCTTCGCGGCGCTGGCGCGCTTTGCACCCGCCGACGTGCATCTGGCCCCCGAGGACCGGATCTGCTGCACCATGCTGGAGATGCTCAACACCGAGGGCATCGTGCTGGAGCCCGCCGGCGCGCTGGCGCTGGACGTGCTGGGCGATTTGGGCGACCTGTCGGGCAAGACCGTGGTCGCGGTCTGCTCGGGCGGCAATTTCGACTTCGAGCGCCTGCCCGAGGTCAAGGAACGCGCGCAGCGCTTCCAGGGGCTGAAGAAGTATTTCGTCCTGCGCATGCCGCAGCGCCCCGGCGCCCTGCGCGATTTCCTGGATCTGCTGGGTCCCCAGGACGACATCGCGCGGTTCGAATATCTGAAGAAATCGGCCCGCAACTTCGGCTCGGTGCTGATCGGGATCGAGACCTCGGCCCCCGCCAACCTGACCGCGCTGATGGCGCGGCTGGACGGGTCGGGCTTCGCCTATCGCGACATCACCAATGACGGGATCCTGTCCGAATTGCTGGTCTGATCCCGCTCACCTCCCCTCACGGCGGGCGGGGCGGCCCGCCGCCCGAGGGTGCCCGGGCCATCACCAGCGGCAGATCGCGCAGGAAGGTCTGACGCGCATGGCCGAAGCTGGCCTTCAGCGCCGCCGTGCCCAGATCCAGATGTCCCTGTCGGGCCAGCTGCTCCTCGGCCTTGCAGCACAGGGACAGGCAGCTCAGGAACCCCATCTCGGCCGCGGCCCGGCGCAGGACGGGCAGCTCCCGCGCCAGATCCTGCGGGCGGGTGTCCAGACTTCGCAGCCGCATCTCGATGTCCAGCAGCGCCCGGTCCAGAAGCGCGACCAGACGGTCGGGGCCCACCTTGTCGCGCAGATCGAGCACCCGCTTCCAGTCGATCATGTGACGCCGCCTTTCGAATCGTCCCTGTTCCCGTTCTAGCCCCACCGGCTTGCCAATTGTTTAATGCGTGCGGGGCCGGGCGTCTTAACCGCGACTTTACCGGCACCGGGCTAGGTAGCAGGTCATGACAGTCGCGAATCGCCCCAGCCCCGTCTTCGGTCCGCCCCGGCCCCGGCCCCGCCGCCTCGTGCTGCTGGTCGATGACAGCGCGGCCTGGCGGCGGGTGCTGGGGGGCCTGCTGAAGATGGGCGGCTACGAGGTGATCGAGGCCGCCTCGGGCGCCGAGGCGCTGGATCTGTGCACGCGCCTGTCGCCCGATCTGGTGCTGACGGACTGGGCGATGACCGACATGTCGGGGCTGGACTTCTGCACCGCTTTCCGCCGCCTGCCGCGCAGCAATTACGGCTATGTCCTGCTGCAGACCACCGACACCGCCGCGCAGGCCATCAGCGCGGGGCTGGAGGCGGGGGTCGACGATTTCCTGACCAAGCCGGTCATCGCGCAGGATCTGCTGGCCCGCCTCTCCGCCTGCGAACGCATCCTGCGCATCCAGGAGGAATTGCAGGAGACCAATGCCCATCTGCGCCAGGCCATGATGCAGCTGTCCGACGCGCAGGCCGTGATGGAGCGGGACCTGTGCGAGGCGCGCAAGCTGCAGCAGGGGCTGGTGCGCGAACGCTCGGGCCAGTTCGGCCCCTTCGAGATCAGCCTGCTTCTGCGCCCGGCGGGCCATATCGGCGGCGATCTGGTCGGCTTCTTTCCCATCGGCCCCGACCGGCTTGGCCTCTATGCGCTGGACGTGTCGGGGCATGGTGTGACGGCGGCGCTGCTGACGGCGCAGCTCTCCGTCCATCTGTCGGCCGCCGCCGACGGCAACATCGCGCAGCGCGGCGCGCAGGACGCGGCCGGGGGGGCGGGCCCCGCCGCGCTGGCGCAGTTCTTCAACGCCATGATGCTGGAGGAGATGAGCACCGACACCTATTTCACGATGATCTATGGCGAGCTGGACCGGCTGACCGGGCAGGTGCGCATGGTGCAGGCGGGCCATCCCCATCCCGCCCTGCAGCGGGCCGACGGCACGATCACCCATCTGGGACGGGGCGGCATGCCCATCGGCCTGTTCGAGGACCCGCTGTTCGACGAGATCGAGGTGACGCTGCTGCCCGGCGACCGCCTGCTGATCACCTCGGACGGGATCACCGAGGCTGCGGCCCCCGACGGACGGCAGCTGGGGGCCGAGGGGCTGGATGCGGTGATGCGCACCAATGCCCTGCTGCAGGGCCATGCCTTCCTGGAATCGATGACCTGGTCGGTGTCGGAATTCTGCCGGGGCGAACGTCAGGACGACATGTCGGCCCTGCTGGTCGAGTTCCACGCCACGGGCCGGGTGATCCGGCTGGAGAACGGCCCCTAGCCCCGCGCCAGGAAGGCCCGCAGCACCGCGCGCGACCCCGGATCGACCAGCGCCGGAAGCGCCCGGTCGGGCGTCATCCAATGTGCGCTGTGGCCGGCCTCCGTCGGGGCGGACAGGCGCCGGATCGGGCGGGCCAGCCAGATCTGGCAGCGCTTCTCGGCATGCATGTCGTAATCCGGCATGAAGCAGAACCGGCGATAGCTGGACAGAAGCCGCGCGCCGCCGATGATCCAGCCGGTCTCCTCGGCCACCTCGCGATGCAGGGCGGCCAGCGCATGCTCTCCGGGATCGATCCCGCCGCCGGGCAGCTGGAATTCCGGGATGGGCGCCTGCTGATGCGTCAGCAGCAGGCGCCCGTCGCGCCACAGGATCGCATAGGCGCCGGGCCGGCGGCGATAGGGCTGCCCGGCCCGGGGCGGTTGTCCATAGCGCGGGGTCATGCGGTGCACCTGTCTGTCTGATGCCCCCTGATACCCCGGCCGGGCGGCGCGGGAAAGCCGCCCGGGGCCGGGCCCCCTTGGGATCGCCGCCAAATGCCCTATATTGGGCGCAACCGGGCCCGCCAGGGCGGTGCCGCTGCCATGTCAAGGATTGATGATGAACAAGATCAACCAGATAGCCTGGGACGATACGGTCCTGCCCTTCCAGCTTGACCGCTCGGCCATCCGCGGCCGGGTGGTGCGTCTGGACGGGGTGCTGGACCATGTCCTGTCGCGCCACGACTACCCCCCCGCCGTCAGCGCGCTGGTGGCCGAGATCGCGCTGCTGACCGCGCTGATCGGGCCGACCGTCAAGCTGCGCTGGAAGCTCAGCCTGCAGGTGCGCGGGAACGGTGCGATCCGCACCATCGCCGCCGATTACTTCGCGCCCGAGGGCGAGGACAAGCCCGCCCGCATCCGGGCCTGGGCCAGCTTCGACGCCGACCGGCTGGATGCGCGCGCGCCCTTCGATCAGATCGGCGACGGCTATTTCGCCATCCTGATCGACCAGGGACCGGGCAGCACCCCCTATCAGGGCATCACGCCGCTGACCGGGGGCACGCTGTCGGCCTGCGCGCAGACCTATTTTGCGCAATCCGAACAGCTGCCGACCCGGTTCCAGCTGGCCTCGGGCCTGTCGCGTGTCGCGGGCCAGCCGGCCCTATGGCGGGCGGGCGGCATCATGCTGCAGACCCTGCCCGCCCAGCCCGTCTCGCCCTCCGAGGGTGGCACCGGCGAGAACGGGCTGATCGCCGCTGCCGACATCCTGCAGGGCGCGGAATCCGAGGATTGGAACCGCGCCAACATCCTCTTGGACACGGTCGAGACGCTGGAGCTGATCGGCCCCACCGTGGGCCCCACCGACCTGCTGCTGCGCCTCTTCCACGAGGAGACCCCGCGCGTCTTCGATGCCCATCGGGTTGAGTTCGGCTGCTCCTGCACGGCGGACCGGGTGCGCGACACGCTGGCCATCTATTCGGCCAAGGATATCGGCCACATGACCACGCCCGAGGGGATCGTGACCGCCGATTGCCAGTTCTGCGGGGCGCATTACGAGTTCGACCCCCTCAGCCTGGGCTTCGAGGCGGTGATCGACGCCGAGGGCAACCCGATCTCGGGCAGCGACAAGGCGGCCGAGTGACGATCTGGTCCGAACGCCGCCTGACGGATGCATTGCGGGCGCCGGCAGGGCCCAGTTCGGATTACGACCTGAACCCCGAGGTCGCGCCGCCCGCAGCACCCCTGCGCGCGGCGGGCGTTCTGGCGGCCTTTCACGAGGGTGACGGGCGGCTGGTGCTGACCAAGCGCGCCTCGGGGCTGCGCCACCATCCGGGCCAGATCGCCCTGCCCGGCGGCAAGGTCGATCCGGGCGATGCGGATGCGGTGGCCGCCGCCTTGCGCGAGGCGCGCGAGGAGGTGGGGCTGGACCCCGCGCAGGTGCGCATCCTGGGCACCCTGCCGCCCCATCGCACCGTCACCGGCTTTGCCGTCACCCCGGTGCTGGCGGTGATCCGCGGTCCCTTCACCCCCGTTCCCGAGGCGGGCGAGGTGCAGGAGGTCTTCACCCTGCCCTTCGACCATATCGCCGACCCCGCGCGCTACCGGATCGAGCGGCGGCGCTGGCGGGGCGGCTGGCGCAGCTATCACGCGGCGCCCTTTGGGCCCTATTACCTCTGGGGGGCGACCGCGCGCATCCTTCTGGGGCTGGCCCGCAGGCTGTCGTTATGACGCAGCTACCCCCGCAGATCCTGCAGGACCCAGCCCTGCGGCGCGTGTTGGACGCCCTTCAGGCGCAAGGCGACGGGGCCTGGCTGGTGGGCGGCGTGGTGCGCAATGCCCTGCTGGGCGAGCCGGTGGATGATATCGACATCGCCACCGACGCGACGCCCGACCGCGTGCAGGCCCTGGCCCGCGCGGCGGGGCTGCGCGCCGTGCCCACGGGGATCGACCACGGCACCGTGACGCTGGTGGCGGATGGCCAAGGCTTCGAGGTCACCACCTTCCGCCGCGATATCGAGACCGACGGCCGCCACGCCACCGTCGCCTTCTCGACCGACCTGGCCGAGGATGCAGCGCGGCGCGATTTCACGATGAACGCGCTCTATGCCGACGCTTCGGGGCAGGTGATCGACCCGGTGGGCGGCCTGCCCGATCTGGCGGCGCGGCATCTGCGCTTCGTGGGCGACCCCGAGGCCCGGATTGCCGAGGATTACCTGCGCATCCTGCGCTTCTTCCGCTTCTTCGCGCGCTATGGCCGGCAGGCCGACCCCGCTGCCGTCGCTGCCTGCGCCGCCCATCGGGACGGCCTGTCCCGTATCGCCCGCGAGCGCATCGGGGCCGAGACGAAGAAGCTGCTGGCCGCCCCCGATCCCGGCCCGGCGGTCGCGTTGATGGCCCAGACCGGGGTGCTGGATCTGGTGCTGCCCGGCGCCGATCCCGCGGCGCTGGATGCCCTGCTGGCCGCCGAGCCCGCGCCGGGCGGCTGGCTGCGTCGTCTGGCGGCGCTGTGCCCCACAGGTCCCGCCCCCGACCTGCGCCTGTCGCGGGCCGAGGCGCGCGCCCTGTCCGCGCTGCATCAGGCCCGCGCCAGGGACTGGTCGCTGGACGAGGCCGCCTTCCGCCTGTCCCCCGAGGCCGCCGCCGACCATGCGGTGCTGAGGGCGGCGCAAGGCCACCCCCTGCCCCCCGACCTGTCCGCGCGCATCGCCGCCGCCACCGAGATCCCGATGCCCATCGCCGCCGCCGACCTGGCCCCGCTGGAGGGTCCGGCGCTTGGCCGCGCGCTGAAGGCCGCCGAGGCCGCCTGGATCGCCTCGGGCTTCACCCTGCCCGCCCCCGCGCTGATCGACGCGGCGCTGCTGGCCGAAGAGGATCCGACATGAGCCTTCACGCCCGCTTCGGCCGCATGGTCGACGCCTTTCGCCCCGCCGAGGGCGCGCCGCCCGCCACCCTGCTGGCCTTCTTCCGCTGGTGCCTGTCGGGAGCCTGGCCGGGTTTGGGATTCGCGGCCTTCGCCTCGGCGCTTGGCGGCATGGCGGATGTCGTCTCGGCCCTGCTGCTGGGGCTGGTCGTCGATGCGGTGGCGGGCAGCCCGCCCGGCACCTTCTGGGCGGACAACTGGGGGCTGGTCGCGCTGTTCGCGGGCTTCTTCCTGGTGATCCGTCCCGCCGTCTTCGGCCTCTCGACCGCCAGCTCCAACGTCATCATCGGGCCGAACATCCTGCCCCTGGTGCTGTCGCGCCTTCATCGCTGGACGATGGGCCATGCGGTGACCTTTTTCGACAACGACTTTGCCGGGCGGCTGGCGCAGAAGCAGATGCAGACCGCCCGCGCCGTCACCGATGTGGCATCCGAGATGGTGAACGTGGTGGCCTTCGCGCTGGCCTCGGTCATCGGCTCGGCGGTGTTCCTCTTGGGCGTGGATGCCTGGGGGGCGCTGGCGCTGGTCGCCTGGCTGGCCAGCTATGGCTTTCTGATCCGCTTCTTCCTGCCGCGCATCCGGGCCAAATCGGGGGCGCGCGCCTCGGCCCGCGCCAATGTCACGGGGCAGGTCGTCGACACGATCACCAACATCAAGACGGTCAAGCTGTTCGCCCATGCCGATCACGAGGATCAGGCCGCCCTTGGCGCCATGGCGGGCTTTCGCGAACGCGCGCTGGATTTCGGCGTCGTGTCCACCTGGTTCCGGCTGTCGCTGATGTTCGTGGCGGGCATCCTGCCGGTGATCCTGGTCGGCGGCTCGATCATGCTGTGGCGCGACGGCGCGGCGACGGTGGGCGATGTGGCGGCCTCGGGCGCCATCGCCATGCGGCTGTCCCAGATGACCGGATGGGTCAGCATGGCCCTGATGGGCATGTGGGGCAGCATCGGCGAGGTCGAGGACGGGATGAAGACCCTGTCCCCGCCGCATGACCTGACCGACGCCCCGGATGCCGAGGCGCTGACCCGGGTGCAGGGCCGGATCGAGTTCGACCATGTGGCCTTCGCCTATGGCCGCGACGAGGGCGGCATCCGCGACATGTCCGTCACCATCGCGGCGGGCGAGAAGATCGGCATCGTCGGCGCCTCGGGGGCGGGGAAATCGACCCTGGTGGGGCTGCTCCTGCGGCTTTACGATGTCGAGGGCGGCGCGATCCGCATCGACGGGCGCGACCTGCGCGCGGTCACGCAGGAAAGCCTGCGCCGCCAGATCGCCATGGTCACGCAGGAGACCGCGATGTTCAACCGCTCGGCCCGCGACAACATCCTCTATGGCCGCCCCGACGCGACCGAGGCCGAGATCACCGCCGCCGCGACCGCCGCCGAGGCGCATGACTTCATCCTGGGGCTGGAGGATTACGCGGGCCGCACCGGCTATGACGCGCATTTAGGCGAACGCGGGGTCAAGCTGTCGGGCGGGCAGCGCCAGCGGATCGCGCTGGCCCGCGCCTTCCTCAAGGACGCGCCGATCCTGGTGCTGGACGAAGCGACCAGTGCCTTGGACAGCGAGGTCGAGGCGCAGGTGCAGGACGCCCTGACCCGCGCCATGCGCGGCAAGACCGTGCTGGCCATCGCCCACCGCCTGTCCACCATCGCCGAACTGGACCGTATCCTGGTCATCGAGGATGGCGAGATCGTCGAACAGGGTAGCCATGACGCCCTGCTGGCGCGCGGCGGACGCTATGCCCGCTACTGGACGCGGCAATCGGGCGGGTTCCTGGGCACCGAAGAGGCCGCCGAATGAGCCTGTGGACGGTCGAGCGCCTCGGTCGCAAGGGCGATGGCGTGGCGGTGGGCGCGGAGGGCGCCCGCGCGCTGGCCGCCCTGACCCTGCCCGGCGAGCGGATCGAGGGCGAGGCAGTCGACGGCCGCATCGCCGCGCCCCGCATCATGACCCACTCGCCCGACCGGGTGCGCCCGATCTGCGGCCATTACCGCGCCTGCGGGGGCTGTTCGCTGATGCATGCCTCGGACGCGTTCACGTCCGACTGGAAACGGCAGGTGGTTCAGACCGCGCTGGACGCGCAGGGGATCGCCGCGCCCCCGGCGCAGATCCACGTCTCGCCGCTGATGTCGCGGCGGCGGGCGGTGCTGTCGGGGCGGCGCACGAAAAAGGGCGCGACGGTGGGCTTCCATGCCCGCGCCTCGGAGGTGATCGTCGATCTGGCCGAATGCCATGTCATGCGCCCCCAGATCACCGCCGCCCTGCCGCTGCTGCGCCGGATCGTGACGGCGGGCGCCTCGCGCGCGGCCGAGGTGACGATGACGGTCATCCACGGCCCCGCCGGGCTGGACATCGCCCTGCGCGGCGGCAAGCCGATGGATCCGGCGCTGTTCCAGGCGCTGGCGGCGCTGGCCGACGAGGGCGATCTGGCGCGGCTGGACTGGGACGGCCAGGCGATCACCCGCCGCGCCCCCGCCCTGCCCATGGGCCCCGCGCAGGTCGTCCCGCCCCCCGGCGCCTTCCTGCAGGCCACCGCCGAGGGCGAGGCCGCGCTGCTGGCCGCCATCCGCGACAGCGTCGCGGGGGCCACGCGCATCGCGGATCTGTTCGCGGGCTGCGGCACCTTCACCCTGCCCTTGGCGCGCCACGCGCAGGTCCATGCGGTCGAGGGGCTGGCCGCGCCGCTGGCCGCGCTTGATTCGGGCTGGCGGGCCGCGGCGGGGCTGAACCGGGTCACGACCGAGGTCCGCGACCTGGCACGCCGCCCCCTGATGGCCGATGAACTGGATCGATTTGACGCGATCGTGATTGACCCGCCGCGCGCCGGAGCGGCGGCCCAGATGGCCCAGATCGCCGCCGCGCGCGTGCCGGTCATCGCCCAGGTTGCCTGCGATCCCGTGAATTTTGCCAAAGATGCGCGGATATTGGCCGATGCGGGATACCACATCCACAGGTTGTGGGTTGTCGATCAGTTCCGCTTTTCGCCGCATGTCGAAATCGTCGCGGCCTTAACCGTCCGCTAGGCAGTGGCGTGCTAGTCATGATATCGAAGGATCACAAAAAACCAAAAACACGTCAGAGGCAGTGATGAGCAGACTGAGCCGCAGGACTTTCGCCATTTCGACGCTGGCCTTGCTGGCCGCCTGTGGCAGCCCGCCCCCCAAACAGACCCCTGCCTTTAACCGCTATGCGGGGCCGCCGGTCACGCAGGTCTCGATCAACAAGGGACAGCGGCGGATGCATCTGCTGAATGGCAGCACGGTGCTGAAATCCTACGATGTCAGCCTGGGCAACCAGCCCGCCGGGCACAAGCAGTTCTCGGGCGACGGCAAGACGCCCGAAGGGGTCTATTTCATCGACCGGTTCAACCCGCGCAGCGCGTTCCACCTGTCGGTCGGCATCTCCTATCCAAATCCCAATGACCGCGCCTTCGCCGAAGCCTATGGCCGCGATCCGGGCGGCGACATCTTCATCCACGGGCGCGGGCCGCAGGGCAACACCCTTTTCCCGCAGCAGCGCGACTGGACCGCCGGCTGCATCGCCGTCACGGACGAAGAGATCGAAGAGATCTACGCCATGCTGATGCCCGGCACCCCCATCGTCATCTATCCCTGACGGCGCCTCTCCACCGCGTCTGGCATGAAGAAAGGCCCCGGAACCGTCCGGGGCCTTTCTTCATGCCAGACGCCCCACAGGTCGTGTGGCACCCTCGCCTCAGGCGGCGGTCAGCAGCGTCCACCAGACCTTGCCCGAGGGCTCGCGGAACCAGGCGAAGCCCAGCTGGGTCGCGGTCGGGTCCATGATGACGTCGCGGGTGTCGCGGGTGCTCATCCAGGCGGACAGGGTCTCGATCTCGTCCTCGTAGGTCTCGGAAATGTTCTCGCCGATCAACCGCCCCGTATGGCCCTGCCGCTGCGCGCGGTCCAAGGGCGAGGATCCGTCCGAGCCCCAGTGCCAGGCCCGGTTCTGCGCCGACATGTCGCGCGAATGGGCCAGCGCCGCCGCGTCCAGCTGCGGGCTGGGCTGCAGCGGAGCCAGCGCGATATTTGCGCGCAGGGTGTTGATCTGCTGCAACACGCGCCCGGCAATCGCCGCATCGTCGTTGACCGCAGGCGCGGCGGCAATGGCGGGATCGACCGGTGCGACCAGCGGAGGCTGCGACAGGTTGCGCGGTCCGCAGGCCGTCAGAGCCAGCATGGACAGAATGACAAGTGCCTTGATTTTCTTCATGTTCCGTCGGATCCCCTCGCGCGGCTGCCCCTGTCCTACCCAAGGAGCCGCACAGGTTCAAACGCAACTTGGCGTGATCGGGGCAGGTCGTGGCCGGCCTTGGACAAAACGCCGGATTGATTTGCTGCGGATCGGCCCGAACGCTATATTCGGGGGCATCGCGGGACCGGAATCGTCCCGACCGCCAGAACCCCCAAGCCCGCCCTCAAGAGCGGTGATCCGAACGAAGGACATGAGTGGATGAGCACGTCGTTTTCCGTCAATCGAAGGGCCTTTCTGGGCTCTGCCGCAGCCCTCGGGGCTGCAGGTCTGGCGCTGCCCGCATGGGCGCAGCAGATCGATCCCGCCACGGGCGCACCGGTCGCCACCGGACCGGCGCCGCAGCACAACATCTCCAGCTTTCGCGGCCAGGACTGGCGCCCGCATTTCCAGAACCTGACCAATGGCGCGATCCTGTGCGACCTGACCTCGCGCGCGGTCCATTACTGGTCCGAGGACGAGGCGACCTACCGGGTCTATCCCAGCTCGATCCCGGTCAGCGACGATCTGGTCCGCACCGGCCGGACCGAGATCATCAAGAAGGTCGACGGCCCCTCCTGGGCGCCGACGCCGGCGATGCGCGAGCGCAATCCCGAATGGCCGGAATTCGTGCCGCCGGGGCCGGACAATCCGATGGGCACCCATGCGCTGTGGCTGACCTGGCAGTATTACCGCATCCACGGCACGCATGACACGCGCAAGATCGGCCGCAAGTCGTCGAACGGCTGCATCGGCCTCTATAACGAGCATATCGCCGAACTGTTCGCGATGACCAAGGTCGGCACGCAGGTTCTGGTGATGTAGGACGGGGCCCCGCGGGGCCCCTTTCGCTTAGCTGCGCGGCTCGACCCATCCGCCGATATTGTCGCGGATCACCTCCAGCATGACCCGGATATGTGCCGGGTCGTCGTTCAGGCAGGGGATGTACTGGAAGTGGTGCCCCCCGGCCTCCTCGAAGGCCTCCGCGATCTCGCCGTTGATCTCTTCCAGCGTCTCGATGCAATCCGACGAGAAGGCGGGAGAAATCACCGCGATGTCCGTATGCCCCTGCTTGGCCAGCTCGGCCACATGCTCGACCGTGTAGGGCTTCAGCCATTCCTCGCGCCCGAAGACCGACTGGAAGGTCGTGTCGATGATCCCCTCGGGCCAGCCCAGTTCCTCGCGCAGCAGGCGCGAGGTCTTCTGGCACTGGCAATGATAGGGATCGCCCTGCATCAGATAGCGCTTCGGCATGCCGTGATAGCTGGCGACCAGCTTCTTGGGCACCTTGCCGTCCAGCGCGCGGCGCACGCTGTCGGCCAGCGCCTTGATGTAATCGGGGCGGCTGACATAGGGCTCGACGGTGCGCACGGCAGGCTGCCAGGTCTGCTCCATCAGCCCACGGAACAGCTGGTCGTTGGCCGTGGCCGAGGTCGGCCCCGCATATTGCGGATAGAGCGGCAGGAACACGATGCGCCGGCAGCCCGCCTCGACCATGCGCTCCAGCACGTCCTTGGTCGAGGGGTTGCCATAGCGCATGCAGAAATCGACCATGACCTGATCGCCCCATTCCTCCTCGGCCAGTGCGGCCAGCGCGCGGGTCTGGGACTTGGTGATGGTCAGCAGCGGGCTTTCGTTTTCCTCGTGGTTCCAGATCAGCTTGTAGTTCTTGCCCGAGCTGAACGGCCGCCGCGTCAGGATCACCCCCTGCAACAGCGGCTGCCAGATCCATTTCGACAGATCGACCACGCGCTTGTCGGACAGGAACTCGTTCAGATAGCGGCGCATCGACCAATAGTCATAACCGTCGGGCGTGCCCAGATTGGCGATCAGGATGCCGGTCTTGGCAGGCTTGACCGAGGGGTGGTCGGCGGGCGCATGGGTGGGTCGCATCATGGTTTCCTGAGTTTGGCCAAGGCATCGGCCAGAGAGGTCTGGGCCGAGCCCGGGCGCAGGGGCTTGGGCTGGCTGTCCGAGGGCGCCCAGCCCGTCAGAAAGACCAGATCGAATGTGACGGCGACACGGGACGGATCGTCGCGGTCGGGGCTGTGGCGGGCCATCTGCGTGGCGGCTAGGTCCAGCACCGCGCGGCGCGTGGGCGTGCGGCGCCGGGCGGCCATCGCATTGCCCTCGCCCATGGCGCGCAGGTCGCGGGCCAGGTGGAACAGGTCGCGATAGCTGGCGCGCTGAGGCAGGACATCTGCCACCGGCAGGGCCAGCCCGGACCGGTGCAGCAGCCCGCCCAGATCGCGGATCTCGCCCATCGGCAGGACGCGGGGCGACAGGCCGCCGGTCAGCAGGGACTCGGCTTGCGCCAGGGCGGCGCGCAGTTCCGTCAGGGTCTGGTTGCCGAAGGCCACGCCGATGAACAGCCCGTCCTCGCGCAGCGCCCGGCGGCATTGCACGATCTGGCCCACCGGGTCGTCGGCCCAGTGCAGCGACAGGGCGTGGATGACCAGATCATGCGCCCCCGGTGCCAGGTCCAGCACCGGATCGTCGGCCACCACCTGGGCGCCCGGGAAGCGGTCGCCCCAGAATTCGGGAAATCCCGTCACCAGCGCGGGATCGGTAAACGTCCTGTTAACCTCGCGCAGCCTATCCTGGATCTCGTCGGCGGCGATGCGGTGGAACAGATCGACCGGCCCAAGGCGCCGCGCGCGGTCGCGCTGGCGCAGCAGGGCGGCGCGGTCGGTCAGGGCGGGTCTGGGGGATGCGGGGTCGGTCATGGGCATGCAACATAGGATGCTTTCGGGGGCGATGAAAGCGGCGCTGATGCTGCTCTATCCGCCCCAATGCCTGGCCTGCGGGGCGGGGGTCGCGGACGGGGGCGCGGGGGCCGTCCATCTGTGCGCCGCCTGCTGGTCCGAGGCCGCCTTCATCACCGGCGCCTGCTGCGATTGCTGCGGGGTGCCCCTGCCCGATGACGGGACCGGCGCGGGACAGGTGCTGGTCTGCGACGACTGCCTGTCTGCCGTGCGGCCCTGGTCGCGCGGGCGGGCGGCGCTGGTCTATGCGGGCACGGCGCGGCGGCTGATCCTGGCGCTGAAGCATGGCGACCGGCTGGATCTGGCGCCGCCGCTGGCGGGCTGGCTGGCGCGCGCGGCGGCGCCTCTGGTGCAGCCCGGCATGATCGTGGCGCCGGTGCCGCTGCATCTGCACCGGCTGGCGCGGCGCAAGTACAATCAGGCCGCGCAGATCTCGGGCCGGGTCGCGCGGCAGCTGGGGCTGGAGCATCGGGCCGACCTGCTGATCCGCCTGCGTCCCACCCGCGCGCAGGATCATCGCAGCGTCGCCGACCGCTTCGCCAATCAGCAGGGGGCGCTGGCCGTGCACCCGCGCCGCGCCGAGGGTCTGGCCGGGCGGCCGGTCCTGCTGGTCGACGACGTGATGGCCTCGGGGGCGACGATCCATGCGGCGGCGCTGGCGCTGCTGGCGGCGGGGGCGGGCCCCGTTTCGGTCGCGGTGCTGGCACGCGCGGTCAAGGATCCCTAGATAGGGGCCAGCCCTCAGAAAGGACCGCCATGACCATCGAGATCTACACCACCCGCACCTGCCCCTTCTGCATCCGTGCCAAGCAGCTTCTGGACCAGAAGGGCGCCGACTACTCCGAGATCGACGTGGGCGCCGATCCCGCGCTGCGCGACAAGATGACCAAGCGCGCCGGCAAGCGCTCGGTCCCGCAGATCTTCGTGGGCCAGACCCATGTCGGCGGCTGCGACGAACTCTACGCGCTGGAGCGGGCCGGCCGGCTGGATCCGCTGCTGAAGGGTGCCGCCTGACCCTCAGGCGATGCCCGTCCAAGGCGAACCGCATGGTTTCGCTTGACCTACCGGTGGTGGACGGGCACGCTCGTCCATCCCCTGCCCCGATAAACACCGGCCCCCTGAGGCCTTGGAAGGCCATGACGACACGCGCGACCGACCCAGACAAGGCGACCGAGGCCCGGGTGATCGATCCCCGGTCCAACGACCGGCTGGCCGCCAGCCTGTTCGCCGAGGTGCTGATCGCCGACCAGCTGTCGCGCAACCTGATCAGCAAGGCGCTGCCCAAGGGGATGCAGATCTCGCATTTCTCGGTGCTGAACCTGCTGGCCCATGTGAACGAGGAACGCACCCCGGCCCAGCTGGCCGAGGCGTTCCACATCACCCGGGGCGCGATGACCAACACCCTGTCGCGGCTGGAATGGGCGGGCCATGTGCATATCCGCCCCGATTGGGACGATGCGCGGCGCAAGTTCGTGTCGATCAGCACGGCGGGGCGGGCGGCGCGCGATGCGGCCATCGCGGCCTTCATGCCGCTGATCGCGGGCGTCGTGCGCGACATCGGCGCCGAGCGCGTGCGCGGTGCCCTGCCCGTCCTGCGCGAATTGCGCCTGCGGCTGGAGGCCGATCCCCCCAGGCCCGCCGATTGAGGCCGCCTCAGATCCGGCGCGCGGTCAGGATGTAGTTCACCGACAGGTCGCTGTCCGACAAAGTCCACGAGAACCCGATCGGGTTGAAGACCATGCCCCGCCGGTCCGCGACCGACAGCCCGGCGGCCTCGGCCTTGGCCGCCAGCTCGTCCGGGGTCAGGAAGCGCGCCCAGTCATGCGTGCCGCGCGGCAGCCAGCGCAGGATCCATTCCGCCCCGACGATCGCCGCCCCGAAGCTGCGCGCGGTGCGGTTCAGCGTCGACACGATCA
The DNA here is from genome assembly GCF_005048225.1 of Paracoccus gahaiensis. GTDB lineage: Bacteria > Pseudomonadota > Alphaproteobacteria > Rhodobacterales > Rhodobacteraceae > Paracoccus > Paracoccus gahaiensis. Next base: position 18,724 of record NZ_SUNI01000025.1, on the reverse strand, counting down.
GCAGCCCGCCCGGGCGCAGCAGCTCGCGGCAGGTGGCGATGAAAGCCGCCGGATCGGCCACATGCTCCACGATCTCCAGCGCCAGCACCACGTCGAAACGCTCGCCCGCTTCTGCCAGCGCCTCGGCGGTGGTGGCACGATAGTCGATGGCCAGGCCCTGGCCGTCGGCATGGGCCTGGGCGACCGAGATGTTCACCTGCGTCGCATCCGCGCCCATGACATCGGCGCCAAGCCGGGCCATCGGCTCGGTGGCCAGCCCGCCGCCGCAGCCGATGTCCAGCACCCGCAGCCCGCCGAAGGGGCGCAGGCCCGTGCGGTCGCGCCCGAACTCGGCGGCGATCTGGTCGGCGACATAGTCCAGCCGCAGCGGGTTCATCAGGTGCAGGGGCCGGAACTTGCCGCGCGGATCCCACCATTCGGCAGCCATCGCCTCGAACTTGGCGATCTCGGCAGGGTCGATGCTGGTGGTCATGGCTGAGGTCCTTCTGGCGGGCGGCGACGAGAGGTCTTATAGTGTCAGGATGGACCGATTGGCAGGACAAATCTCCGCGTCACATGGCCGCCTTCACCCGGCGGTCGAGCCCTTTGCCCGACACATGATCGAGGTCGGCGACGGGCACACGATCTATGTCGAGGAATGCGGCAACCCCGAGGGACGCCCCGTACTGGTGCTGCATGGCGGCCCGGGCGGCGGCTGCAGCCCCTTCATGCGGCGCTTCTTCGACCCCGCCCATTTCCGCGTGGTGCTGTTCGACCAGCGCGGCTGCGGCCGCTCGCGCCCCACCGCCAGCGTCGAGGCCAACACCACGCAGCACCTGATCGCCGACATCGCGCTGATCCGGGACCGGCTTGGCATCGACCGCTGGCTGCTGTTCGGCGGCAGCTGGGGGGCGACGCTGGCCCTGGCCTATGCCGAGACCCATCCCGGCCATGTCAGCGGGCTGATCCTGCGTGGGGTCTTCCTGGGCACGCAATCCGAACTGGACTGGTTCTATGGCGGCGGCGCGGCGCGCTTCTTCCCCGACCTCTGGGCGCGGTTCCAGGAGCCGATCCCCGAGGCCGAGCGCCACGACATGATCGGCGCCTATCACCTGCGGCTGTTCGACAGCGATCCGGGGCGGCAGGCGCGCTTCGCCCAGCCCTGGCTCATGTGGGAGAACGCGTTGGCCGGGCTGCAGTCGCAGGCCACCAGCCACGCGCCCTCGGATTACGCCCGCGCCTTCGCTCGGCTCGAGAATCATTATTTCAGCCACCGCTGCTTTCTGGACGAGGGGCAGCTTCTGCGCGACCGCGCCCGGATCGCGCATCTGCCCGCCATCATCGTGCAGGGTCGCTATGACATGGTCTGCCCGCCCATCGGTGCGCATGCGCTGGCCGAGGGCTGGCCGGGCTGCGACCTGCGGCTGATCCCGGCCTCGGGGCACGCGCTGTCCGAACCCCGCATCACCGCCGAACTGGCCGCCGTCATGGACGGGGTCCGCGACCAGGACCGCAGCCGAAAGACCCCGCGATGAGCCTGAACCTGTTCCTGATCTTCCTGCTGGCCAGCGTGGCGGCGGCCTCGACCGGCGTGATCTTCAAGCCCGGCAGCTGGTATGACGGGCTGAAGAAGCCCGGCTTCACCCCGCCGAAATGGGCCTTTCCCGTGGCTTGGACGGTGATCTACTTGCTCTCGGCCGTCGCCGCCGCGCGCGTGGCGCTGCTGCCGGGGGCCGGGCCGGCGCTGGCGTTGTGGGCGGCGCAGATCGCGCTGAACACGCTGTGGACGCCGGTCTTCTTCGGCGCGCGGATGATGGCCCTTGGCATGGTGATCATTTCCACGCTTCTGGTGACGGTGGCCAGCCTGACGGTCGCCGTCTGGCAGCTGGACTGGCGGTCGGGGATGCTGCTTCTGCCCTATCTGGCCTGGCTGGTGGTGGCGACGGGGCTGAACTGGCGCGTCTGGCGCGACAACCCCGGCGCCGGCGCCTGAGAAGCGCGCTTGCAATCCGCCGGGGGCGGGGCTATATGACGCTCAACAGCGGTGCAGGGGTCCAAACCCTGCCCACCGGAACTTCCGCACGGGGCCCGCTGACGGCCCCTTTTTCATGTCCGAAAGGATCTTCATGTCCGACGATCTGCCCCAGCCCGACGGCTCGCCCGCGCCCGGCCTGTCCGCGACGAACGACCTGATCGCCAAGACCGCCATCGACCGGCGCCTGGCCGAGATCATCACCCCGGTGATCGAGGATCTGGGCTATGAGCTGGTGCGCGTGCGCCTGCAGGGCGGCAAGACCGCCACGCTGCAGATCATGGCCGACCGCCCCGAGGGCGGCATCAACGTGGACGATTGCGCGCAGATCTCGACCGCCGTCAGCGCCACGCTGGATGTCGAGGATCCGATCACCGACAACTATTACCTCGAGGTCTCCAGCCCCGGCATCGACCGCCCCCTGACCCGGCTGAAGGATTTCGAATCCTTCGAGGGCTACGAGGCGCGGCTGGACATCAACCAGCCCATCGACGGCCGCAAGCGCTTCAAGGGCCTCCTGGCCGGCGTCGAGGGTGACGAGGTGCTGATCAATATCGAGGACCAGGGCCAGACCCACACGATCGGGCTGCATTTCGACCTCTTGTCGGATGCGAAGTTGGTCCTGACCGACGAGCTGATCAAGGAAATGCTGCGTCAGAAGAAGGAAGCCGGGGTCCAGATCGACAACCTGGACGAAACCGCCTTCGACGAGATCGAAACCGACGACACCGATGGCCCCGACGCCGTCCAACCGAAGGAGTGAGTGATGGCGATCACCTCTGCCAACCAGCTTGAACTGTTGCAGACGGCCGAAGCCGTCGCCCGCGAGAAGATGATCGAGCCCGAGCTGGTCATCGAGGCGATGGAGGACAGCCTCGCCCGTGCCGCCAAGTCGCGCTACGGGGCCGAGATGGACATCCGCGTCAAGATCGACCGCAAGACCGGCAATGCCAGCTTCACCCGCGTCCGCACCGTGATGGCCGATGACGAGGTCGAGAACTATCAGGCGCAGGTCACGGTCGAGCAGGCGCGTCCCTATCTGGACGATCCCAAGATCGGCGATGAGATCATCGACATCGTGCCTCCTGTCGAACTGGGCCGCATCGCCGCGCAATCCGCCAAGCAGGTGATCCTGCAGCGCGTCCGCGAGGCCGAGCGCGATCGCCAGTACGAGGAATTCAAGGACCGCGCCGGCACCATCATCAACGGCGTCGTCAAGCGCGAGGAATACGGCAACATCATCGTCGATGTGGGCCGGGGCGAGGCGATCCTGCGCCGCAACGAGAAGATCGGCCGCGAAAGCTATCGCCCGAACGACCGCATCCGCGCCTTCATCAAGGATGTGCGCCGCGAGGCCCGCGGTCCGCAGATATTCCTGTCGCGCACCGATCCGCAGTTCATGGCCGAGCTGTTCAAGATGGAAGTCCCCGAGATCTATGACGGCGTGATCGAGATCAAGGCGGTCGCCCGCGACCCCGGCTCGCGCGCCAAGATCGCGGTCATCAGCTATGACAGCTCGATCGACCCGGTCGGTGCCTGCGTCGGCATGCGCGGCAGCCGCGTGCAGGCCGTCGTCGGCGAATTGCAGGGCGAGAAGATCGACATCATCCCATGGAACGAGGATCAGGCGACGTTCCTCGTGAACGCCCTGCAGCCCGCCGAGGTCAGCAAGGTCGTCTTCGACGAGGAAGCCAACAAGATCGAGGTCGTGGTTCCCGACGAACAGCTGAGCCTGGCCATCGGCCGTCGCGGCCAGAACGTGCGTCTGGCCAGCCAGCTGACCGGTCTGGACATCGACATCCTGACGGATGAGGAGGAATCCAAGCGTCGTCAGGCCGAGTTCAACAGCCGCACCGCGCTCTTCATGGAGGCGCTGGATCTGGACGAGTTCTTCGCCCAGCTGCTGGTGGCCGAGGGCTTCACCAATCTCGAAGAGGTGGCCTATGTCGATCAGGACGAACTCCTGACCATCGACGGCGTCGACGGCGACACCGCCGCCGAGCTGCAGGCCCGGGCCCGCGACGTGCTGGAGGCCAAGAACAAGGCCGCCCTGGACGCCGCCCGCGCGCTTGGCGTCGAGGACAGCCTGGTTGAATTCGAGGGCCTCACTCCCCAGATGCTGGAGGCGCTGGCCAAGGACGGCATTAAGACGCTGGAAGATTTCGCGACCTGCGCGGATTGGGAACTGGCCGGCGGCTGGACCACGGTGAACGGCGCCCGCGTCAAGGACGAGGGCCTTCTGGAAAGCTTCGAGGTCAGCCTCGAGGAGGCGCAGACCATGGTCATGACCGCGCGCGTGCTTCTGGGCTGGGTCGATCCGACCGAACTTGAGGGCGAAGCCGAGGCCGACTCGGACGAGACCGAAGACGATGACGACACCCCCAACCCAGAGGCCGGGGCCTGATCGGGCCCCGGAACGGAGCACAGCTTGAGCCGAGGCGGACGTGACAAGGACCGGGACGATGACCCGGAACGCCGGTGCATCGCCACCGGCGAGGTGCAACCCAAGCGCGGGCTGATCCGCTTCGTGATCGGCCCGGACGGGCAGGTCGTGCCCGATCTGGCCGAAAAGCTGCCCGGCCGCGGCATCTGGGTCGCCGCTGACAAGGCGGCCCTGCAGAAGGCGGTGGGCAAGAACCTGTTCTCGCGCGCGGCCAAGATGCCCGTGCAGGCGGATCCGAACCTGCCCGATCTGGTCGAGGCGGGCGTGGCCCGCCGGCTGATCGACCTGGTCTCGCTGACCCGCAAGGCGGGCCGCGCGGTAGCCGGGTTCGAAAAGGTCAAGGGCTGGCTGGCCGAGGGGCGCGCGAAGGTGCTGCTTCAGGCCAGCGACGGGTCGGAACGGGGCAAGGGCAAGCTGTGGACGCCCACCGGCGGACGCTGGTTCGGCTGCCTGACCGCCTCAGAATTGGGTTTGTCCTTTGGGCGTGATCATGTCATACACGGCGCGCTTGCGAAGGGTGGCCTGACGGACAAGGTAATCTTGGAAGCCGGCAGACTGACGGGTCTGCGCGGGCATGACGATGGCAATACGGCCGTCGGGAAGGAATGAAGACGCAGATGAGCGACAAAGACGGAAAATCCCCCCTGGGTCTCGGCGGCGCTGGCCGTTCGGGCCAGGTCAAGCAAAGCTTCAGCCATGGCCGCACCAAAAGCGTCGTCGTGGAGACCAAGCGCAAGCGCGTCGTGGTGCCCAAGGCAGCCACGCCGATGACGACTGCCGAGAAAGAGAAAAACCCGCTTACCGCCCGCATGGCCGGCGACAGCTCCAAGCGCCCCGCCGGCATCTCGGATGCCGAGATGGAGCGCCGCCTCAAGGCCCTCGCCGCCGCCAAGGCGCGCGAGGCGGATGATGCCGCGCAGCGCCTGGCCGACGAGAAGGCCCGCGAGGAAGAGCGCGAGCGCCGCCGGGCCGATATCGAGGCCAAGGCCAAGGAAGAGCGCGAGCGCGAAGAGGCCCAGAAGGCCAAGGCGCTGGCCGAAGCCCTGGCCGTCCAGGATGCCGCCGACGAGGCCCGCCGCAAGGCCGAGCCGCGCCAGGAACGTCCCAAGCCTTCCGCCGGCGCCACCAAGCCCGACGCCCCCGATCAGGCCAGCATCGAGGCTGCCGCCTCGCGCGCCGAGACCAAGGGCGTCACCACCGGCGTGGCCCGCAAGACCGACCGGGCGGGCGACCGTCCCGATCGCGACAAGGCCGCCAAGGTCAAGACCGACGATGCCCGTCGCGGCGGCAAGCTGTCGCTGAACCAGGCGCTGAACGGCGAAGCCGGGCGTCCGCGCAGCATGGCCGCAATGAAGCGCAAGCAGGAACGGACCCGCCAGAAGGCGATGGGGCAATCCCCGCGTCCCGAGAAGCAGTTCCGCGAGGTCCGCCTGCCGGAAACCATCGTGGTGCAGGAACTGGCCAACCGGATGGCGGAACGCGCCGCCGACGTGGTCAAGTCGCTGATGAAGATGGGCATGATGGTCACCGCCAACCAGCCCATCGACGCCGACACGGCCGAGCTGGTGATCGAGGAGTTCGGCCACAAGTTCATCCGCGTCAGCGACCGCGACGTGGAACAGGTCATCGATTCGGTCGGTGACAAGGACGAGGATCTGGTCACCCGCCCGCCGATCATCACGATCATGGGCCATGTCGACCACGGCAAGACCTCGCTTCTGGATGCGATCCGCAAGGCCAATGTCGTCTCGGGCGAGGCCGGCGGGATCACCCAGCATATCGGCGCCTATCAGGTGACGACCGATTCGGGCGCGGTGCTGTCCTTCCTGGACACGCCGGGCCACGCGGCCTTCACCTCGATGCGGGCCCGCGGCGCGAACGTGACCGACATCGTCGTGCTGGTCGTGGCCGCCGATGACGCGGTCATGCCGCAGACGATCGAGGCGATCAACCACGCCAAGGCCGCCAATGTCCCGATGATCGTGGCGATCAACAAGATCGACCGCCCCGCCGCCGATGCGCAGAAGGTCCGGACCTCGCTCTTGCAGCACGAGGTGGTCGTCGAGGCCATGTCAGGCGACGTGCAGGACGTCGAGGTCTCGGCCAAGACGGGCCAGGGTCTGGACGAACTGCTGGAGGCCATCGCGCTTCAGGCCGAGTATCTGGAACTGAAAGCCAACCCGAACCGCGCCGCTCAGGGCGCGGTGATCGAGGCGCAGCTGGATGTGGGCCGCGGCCCCGTCGCGACCGTCCTCGTGCAGCACGGCACCCTGCGCCGCGGCGACATCTTCGTCGTGGGCGAGCAATGGGGCAAGGTCCGCGCCCTGATCAACGACCAGGGCAACCGCGTCGAAGAGGCCGGCCCGTCCGTCCCGGTCGAGGTTCTGGGCCTGAACGGCACCCCCGAGGCCGGCGACGTGCTGAACGTGGTCGAGACAGAGGCGCAAGCCCGCGAGATCGCCGAGTTCCGCGCCCAGCAGACCAAGGACAAGCGCGCCGCCGCCGGTGCCGCGACGACCCTGGAACAGATGATGGCCAAGGCGAAGGCCGATGTCAGCGTGTCGGAACTGGCCGTCGTCCTCAAGGCCGACGTGCAGGGTTCGGCCGAGGCCATCGTGCAGGCGCTGGAGAAGGTCGGCAACGACGAGGTGCGCGTCCGCGTCCTGCATTACGGCGTCGGTGCGATCACCGAATCCGATGTGGGTCTGGCCGAGGCCTCCGGCGCGCCGGTCATCGGCTTCAACGTCCGGGCCAACGCCCCCGCCCGCAATGCCGCCAACCAGAAGGGGGTCGAGATCCGCTACTACTCGATCATCTACAACCTGCTGGACGACATCAAGGCGGCCGCCTCGGGCATGCTGTCCAACGAGATCCGCGAGAACTTCATCGGTTACGCGACGATCAAGGAAGTCTTCCGCGTCACGGGCGTCGGCAATGTCGCCGGCTGTCTGGTCACCGAAGGCGTCGCCCGCCGCTCGGCCGGCGTGCGCCTGCTGCGCGACAACGTGGTGATCCACGAGGGCACGCTGAAGACGCTCAAGCGCTTCAAGGATGAGGTCAAGGACGTGCAGTCCGGCCAGGAATGCGGCATGGCCTTCGAGAACTACGACGACATCCGCCCCGGCGACGTCATCGAGATCTTCGAGCGCGAAGAGGTCGAACGCTCGCTATAAGGCGACAGCCCGTGATGACGAAAGGGCGGCCCTCGGGCCGCCCTTTTGCATGGGAGAGGACCGAGCCGCTGCCAGGCCCCTCGGGAACCCTCCAACACCGGCTGCCGTTGGGCGGCCTGCACGCCTTATTTGTCAAGCGGCGCCTGCTCCGGGGCTGCGGCGCCGGGGCGACCGGCCTGTGACAGCGGAGCCGGATCGCAGATGCGCCCATGCGAAAGGGGGCGGCCCTCCTGGACCGCCCCCCTCTTTCCGTCCCTGAGAACCGGCGCAGCTCTCCCCCCGCGCCGGGTCCTGTCAGGCGCTGACCGGCTTGCCCTCGAAGGTGCGGTCGCCGACGCGGACGAAGATGTTGCCGTTGGTCGAGGATCCTTCGAAAAGACCCTGGATCGAGATGTAGCTTCCGATCGAAATTGTGCGAATCATGTCAAGCCCTCCTCAGTGCTCTAAGACAAGTTAGTCATGAAAGAGTTAACAAAGAATGCACTCTTTCCTCATCTAAGACTTTTTTAGGCAGGTTGACAACCAGAACGGTAAGTTTTGTGCTTTTAAAGCCACATTTGCAGCGCAGGTATCAGTGGTATGTCAGCCGGGGGCATAGGGTAATTGCGCAAATCATTGGCCCGGACCCAGGCCAGGTGCTGCCCCTCGCGCGGTTGCACAATCCCGCGCCACTTGCGGCAGGCAAAGACCGGCATCAGCAGGTGAAACGATTCGTAGGCATGGCTGGCGAAGGTCAGGGGCGCCAGACAGCTGTCCCAGGTCTGGATGCCCAGCTCCTCGTCCAGCTCGCGGATCAGCGCCGCCTCGGGGGTCTCCCCGGGCTCGACCTTGCCGCCCGGAAACTCCCACAGCCCCGCCATCGACTTGCCCGGCGGGCGCTGTGCCAGAAGCACGCGCCCGTCCGGGTCGATCAGCGCGACCGCCGCGACAAGGACGGTGGTCAAGACCGGTAATCCGCGTTGATGTCGATATAGCCATGCGTCAGATCGCAGGTCCACACGGTCCGCGCCCCCGAACCCAGCCCCAGATCGACGCCGATCCGCAGGTCCTGGTTGCGCATGTAGGCGCTGGCGGCGGCCTCGTCATAGCCGGGCGCCCGCCAGCCGTTCTCGGCCAGCACCATGTCGCCGAAGCTGATGCGCAGCCGGTCGCGGTCGGCCTCGGCGCCCGACTTGCCGACCGCCGCGACGATGCGGCCCCAGTTGGCGTCCTGTCCGGCGATGGCGGTCTTGACCAGCGGCGAATTGGCGATGGCCATCGCGACCCTGTGGGCATCGGCCTCGGATGCGGCGCCGGTCACCGCGACCTCGACGAATTTCGTGGCCCCCTCGCCGTCGCGCACGACCTGATGGGCCAGATCGCGCATGACGCCGTGCAGCGCCTGCACGAAGGCGCGGCCCGTCTCGGTCTGAAGATCGTTGATCGGCGCGGCCTTTGCCTGCCCCGTCGCCGCCAGGATCAGCGCGTCCGAGGTCGAGGTGTCGCTGTCCACCGTGATCGCGTTGAAGGTCGCGTCCAGCCCCGATGACAGCGCCTGCTGCAGCAGGTCGGCAGGCACCCGCGCATCGGTGAACAGATAGACCAGCATCGTCGCCATGTCGGGCGCGATCATCCCCGATCCCTTGGCGATGCCCGCGATCCGCACCTGCCCGCCTTCGGCCTCGACGACCGCCGAGGCACCTTTCGGGAAGGTGTCCGTCGTCATGATCGCCTGCGCGGCGCCTGCGACGCCGCCCGCGTCCAGTCCCGCGACCAGATCGCCGATGACCGCCACGATGCGGTCATGGGGCAGCGGCTCTCCGATCACGCCGGTCGAGGAGGAGAAGACCCGCCCCCGCGGCAGATCCAGCGCCGAGGCCACGGCCCCGGTCACGGCATCGACCGATTCCTGGCCCCGCGCGCCGGTGAAGGCATTGGCATTGCCGGAATTGATGACGATCGCCGCGCCCTGCGGCGCGTCGCCCCCGGCGGCCAGCTTGGCCTGATTGTCCAGCACGCAGGCCGCCCGAGTCGAGGACCGCGTGAAGGCCCCCGCCACCGATGCACCCGGCGCGATGCGGATCAGCGTCACATCGGTCCGGCCCTGGTATTTCACCCCGGCGGCAGCGCTGGCGAAGTCGATCCCGGCAATCACCGGCAGGTCGGGAAACCGCGCCGGCGCCAGGGGCGAGACGGGAAGTCCCGCCTTGCCCATCAGTTGGCCTCCAAGAGGTCGATGTCGCTCAGGGCTGTGGGATCGACGCCCTCGGTCTTCTGGATCTCGGCGGCCTCGACCAGACGCGCGATCTCGGCCTCGACCTTCTCGCGCAGCACCATCTGGGTGATCTCGTCGCGGACCTCGGCCAGCGGCGGGGCCTCGCGGGGGCGGGTCTCGTTCAGCTGGATGATGTGCCAGCCGAAATCGGTCTGCACCGGATCCGAGATGGCACCCGGCTCCAGCGCGGCGACGGCTTCGGCGAAGGGCGGCACCATCTGGTCGGCGGTGAACCAGCCCAGATCGCCCCGGTTCGGGCCCGAGGGTCCGGTCGAGTTCGCCTCGGCCAGATCGCCGAAGGCGGCGCCGCCGTCCAGTTCGGCCTTCAGCGCGGTGGCCTCTTCCTCGGTCTCGACCAGGATATGGGCGGCATTGTATTCGGTGGCCGTGCCGGCCTCGGCGAAGAGTTGGTCATAACGCGCCTGCAGCTCGGCCTCGTCGGGCTCGCCCCCGGCGATCTGCGACACGGCGGCGGCGGCCATGATGTTGCGGCGCTGCAGCTCCATCTGGGCGCGCACGCCGGCGGTCTCCTCGGCCGAGGCGGCCACGGCGGTCTGGCGGATCAGCTGGTCCAGCATCATGTCCCACAGCGCCTGGTCGGGCAGCTCGGCCATGGCCGGGTCCTGGATCGACTGCTTCATGACGATCATCTGGCCCAGGGTGATGTCCTGCCCGTCGACGGTGGCGACGACCTGATCGGCGCCGTCCGCGGTCTGGGCCGCATCCTGGGCCCCATCCTGAGCCGCGTCCTGGGCGAAGGCGGGCATGCTCAGCATCGGCACCGCGATCAGGGCGGCGGCCAGCAGGGTCGCTGGAAGGGTTGGGCGTGTCATGGGGAAATCCTTTGCAGATCGTGACCCGCGCCCCCGTCCGAGGACCCGTGCCAACATTGACAGTCAGGCGGGCGGCGCCTACATCCAAGCCAACTCCGTGGAAGGCGCCGCCGCCGCGTTCGTTCTGGTCCCTGATACGGCAAGGCAGCCGGTGCGGGCAAGTGGGCGCCCGGTCACGCGCCTGTCCCAACAACGTGATGGCGAAGGTAACATGATCGGTAATCTGGCGAAGATGGTCTTTGGCACGCCCAATGACCGCAAGGTCAAGGGCACGCGGCCGCTGGTCGCGCGCATCAATGCGCTGGAGGAACAATTCGCCGCGCTCACCGATCAGGGCCTGATCGACAAGACGGACGAGTTCAAGGCCCGCGTGGCCAAGGGCGAGGCGCTGGACGCGATCCTGCCCGAGGCCTTCGCCAACTGCCGCGAGGGTGCGCGCCGCGCGCTTGGCCTGCGGGCTTTCGACGTGCAGCTGATGGGCGGGATCTTCCTGCATGACGGCAACATTGCCGAGATGAAGACCGGCGAGGGCAAGACCCTGGTCGCCACCTTCCCGGCCTATCTGAATGCGCTGTCGGGCAAGGGCGTGCATGTCGTCACCGTCAACGACTATCTGGCCAAGCGCGACGCCGAATGGATGTCCAAGGTCTTCGCCCAGCTGGGCATGACCTGCGGCGTCGTCGTCCCCTTCCAGCCCGAGGCGGAAAAGCGCCAGGCCTATTCCTGCGACGTGACCTATGCCACGAACAACGAGCTGGGCTTCGACTATCTGCGCGACAACATGAAGGGCTCGGTGGCCGAGATGGTCCAGCGCGGTCACAATTTCGCCATCGTGGACGAGGTCGACAGCATCCTGATCGACGAGGCGCGTACGCCGCTGATCATTTCCGGCCCGTCCCAAGACCGCAGCGAGCTGTACAAGGTGCTGGACACCTATGTGCCGCTGCTGACGCCCGAGCATTACAAGCTGGACGAAAAGTCCCGCAACGCGACCTTCACCGAAGAGGGCAACGAGTTCCTGGAACAGCGCCTGACTGCCGATGGCGTCCTGCCCGAGGGCCAGACGCTCTACGATCCGGAATCGACCACCATCGTGCACCATGCCAACCAGGCCCTGCGCGCGCACAAGCTGTTCCTGCGCGATCAGCACTACATGATCCGTGAGGGCGAGGTCGCGCTGATCGACGAATTCACGGGCCGCATGATGAAGGGCCGCCGCCTGTCGGACGGTCTGCATCAGGCGATCGAGGCCAAGGAAGGCGTCGAGATCCAGCCCGAGAACGTGACGCTGGCGAGCGTGACCTTCCAGAACTACTTCCGCCTCTATGACCGCCTGTCGGGCATGACCGGCACGGCCTCCACCGAGGCCGAGGAATTCGCCGAGATCTACAAGCTGGGCGTGGTCGAGGTGCCGACGAACCGCGGCATCGCGCGGATCGACGATCACGATCGCGTCTATCGCACCGCCGCCGAGAAATTCGCCGCCGTCATCGAGGCCATCAAGGACGCCAATGCCAAGGGCCAGCCCATCCTGGTCGGCACCACCAGCATCGAGAAATCCGAGATGCTGTCCGAGATGCTGAAGAAGGACGGCGTGCCCCATAACGTCCTCAACGCCCGCCAGCACGAGGCCGAGGCGCAGATCGTCGCCGATGCCGGCAAGCCCGGCGCGGTGACCATCGCCACCAACATGGCCGGTCGGGGCACCGACATCCAGCTGGGCGGCAATGTCGAGATGAAGGTGATGGAGGCGCTCAAATCCGATCCCGACGCCGATCCCGACGCCCTGCGCGCCCAGATCGAGGCCAGCCATGCCGCCGACCGGCAGACCGTGCTGGCCGCCGGGGGCCTGTTCGTCTTGGGTACCGAACGCCACGAAAGCCGCCGGATCGACAACCAGCTGCGCGGCCGCTCGGGCCGTCAGGGCGATCCGGGCCGGTCGCTGTTCTTCCTGTCGCTGGACGACGACCTGATGCGGATCTTCGGGTCCGAGCGTCTGGACAAGGTGCTGTCCACGCTTGGCATGAAGGAGGGCGAGGCGATCATCCATCCGTGGGTGAACAAGTCGCTGGAACGCGCCCAGGCCAAGGTCGAGGGCCGCAACTTCGACATCCGCAAGCAATTGCTGAAATTCGACGACGTGATGAACGACCAGCGCAAGGCTATCTTCGGCCAGCGCCGCGAGATCATGGACAGCGACGAGGTCGGCGAGATCACCGCCGACATGCGCCATCAGGTCATCGACGACCTGATCGACGACCACATGCCGCCCCGCAGCTATGCCGACCAGTGGGACGCCGAGGGGCTGCGCACCGCGATCCGCGAACGCGTGAACCTGAACCTGCCCATCCCGGACTGGGCCGCCGAGGAGGGCGTCGACCAGGACATCATGCGCGAGCGCGTGACCGAGGCCAGCGACCGCTACATGGCCGACAAGGCCGCGGCCTTCGGGCCCGAGACGATGGTGCAGATCGAAAAGCAGGTGCTGCTGCAGCAGATCGACCAGAAATGGCGCGATCACCTGATGACGCTGGACCACCTGCGCTCGGTCGTGGGCTTTCGAGGCTATGCGCAGCGCGATCCGCTGTCGGAATACAAGACCGAGGCGTTCCAGCTGTTCGAGGCGCTTCTGGACGGGCTACGCTTCGACGTGACGCAGCGCCTCTGCCAGATCCGCCCGCTGACCGAGGCCGAGCGCGCCGACATGCTGCGCCAGATGACCGACCAGCAAAAGGCCGCGCAGGCCGATCCGTCGCCCTCGCCCGAGGGCGGACAGCCGCCCGAACCGGCGGCCTCTGCCCCCACGGCGCACCCGCCCGCCGCGCCTCCGGCAGCGGCGGCCCCGGCGTCCCGCAATCCGGCCTTCGTCGAAAGCGATCCCACGACCTGGGGCACGCCGTCGCGGAACGATCCCTGTCCCTGCGGATCGGGCAAGAAGTTCAAGCATTGCCACGGCGCCATCTGACCCCGAAGGTCCGGCGCCCCGGCATCCGGCCGAGAGGGTCGACATCCTGCGCGGCCCACCGGCCCCGCAGGATGTTTGCCTTTCCCCGGACCCCGCCGATGCCTTGCGCGTTGATGGCCCGACACGCTGACCCAAGACCGCCGCCCGGCCTGGGCGCAGGACGGATTTCTCTCATGCTGCTCTTTGACGGCCTTCTCTATCTCGATGTGCAGAAGACCGGCTCGACCTTCGTCACCGCCTTCCTGCAGGCCTGCTGCCGCCGCCCGCAGATCCACTACCACCAGCACGACCGTCTGCGCAGCAAACTGCCCGCCGGCACGGTCCGCGTCATCTCGGTCCGCGAGCCGCTGGCGCAATACCGGTCGCTGTTCCGCTATGGGCTGGACGGCAAGGGCGGGTTGTATCACCGCCTCAAGGATGCGGGCCTGACCGAGGTCTATCAGCCCACGCAGGAGGCCTTCGAGACCTTTGTCGAGATCCTGCTGCAGCCCGAGACCGCGCCGCTTCTGCATGACAGCTTCGAGCCGGTGGCCCGCAAGTTCGACATGGGCATGATGAGCTTCCGGCATCTGCTGCTGGCGGTGAAATGGCCGCTGGCGACGCTGAAGCGCCTGCCCCGCGACGGGCTGGTCGCAGCCTATCCGCGCCTGCGGCTCTGGTCCGAGGCGCTGCGGCAGGAAGATCTGGTGGCCGATCTGCAGGCCCTCGTGGCCCGCCATCCCGACCTGTTCGACCTGGAGGCGGCAGAGGCCTTTCTGGCCCCCAAGGCCAGAATCAACCGCTCGGATCGGGGGGCAGAGCTGTCGACCGACCTGCCCGCACCGCTGATGGCCCGCCTTCTGCAGAGGGAGGATCTGATCTACCGGACCTTCTATCCCCATCTTCTGCCCGAGGGTCAGCCGACCTGACTGCATGACCCGCATCGGGGTTGGGTCCAGATGGGTCCTTCGCGTCGCCGAGGCCCTGCACCGGGCCTTCACCCCCGCGCCGAACGCCAACCGCCCCGAACGTCAGGTCTGCGTTCAGCCAAGGCTGGCACGCCCGGCTTCCACGCACCTGAGGGGTCTTTGCCCCGGGCAGACGTTCGACAGCCCGCGTCTCACGAACAGACCGCGCGCCATACTGCACAGCGATCCGAACCCCGCCAGCCGCAGCCCGTCTTCTCTCACGCCACCCGCGCGGGCAGGTCCCAGCCCCGCAGCAGCTCCTCGACCGGCAGCGCGCGCTTGCCCGCCCGCTGCGCCAGCGTCACCTGGACAGCCCCCGACCCGCAGGCGATGGCCAGCCCCGGCAGCACCGTGCCGGGCGCCCCCGATCCCTCCGTCACGCGGCTGCCCAGCAGCTTGACCCGCTCGCCGCCGATCTCGCACCAGGCGCCGGGAAAGGGCGACAGCCCCCGGATCTGCCGGTCCACCTCGACGGCGGGGCGGGTCCAGTCGATCCGCGCCTCGGCCTTGTCGATCTTGGCGGCATAGGTCACGCCCGCCTCGGGCTGGGCCGTCGCGGGCAGCGGCAAGCGCGCCAGCACCTCGACGATCAGCCCCGCGCCCATCTCCGACAGGCGGTCGTGCAGCCCGCCGGTCGTCTCCTCGGGCCCGATCGCGGTGCGCGCCAGATCCAGCACCGGCCCGGTGTCCAGCCCCGCCTCCATCTGCATGATCGCCACGCCGGTCTCGGCATCCCCCGCCAGGATCGCCCGGTGGATCGGCGCCGCCCCCCGCCAGCGCGGCAGGATCGAGGCGTGGATGTTGAGGCACCCCAGACGTGGCGCATCCAGCACCGGCTGCGGCAGGATCAGCCCATAGGCCACCACCACCGCCACATCCGCCTGCAGCGCCGCGAACTCGGCCTGCGCCTCTGGATCGCGCAGCCGCGCAGGCGTGCGCACCGCGATCCCCAGCTCGTCGGCGGCGCGATGGACGGGCGAGGGGCGCGGCTTCTGCCCCCGCCCGGCGGCGCGCGGAGGCTGGGAATAGACCGCCACGACCTGATGGCGCGCGGCGATCGCCCGCAGCGCCGGCACCGAGAAATCCGGAGTTCCCATGAAGATCACGCGCATCGCCTTGCCCCGTCTGCCACCCAAGAAGGCCCCCTTAATGAAAGAGCAACGGCCCCCCGGCAAGGGGGGCGAGGGATCAGCGCCGCGCCAGCTTGGCCGATTTCGCGACCAGCATCTTGCGGCGCAGGGGCGTCAGCCGGTCCACATACAGCCGCCCCGCCAGATGGTCGATCTGATGCTGCACCGAGGTGGCCCACAGGCCCACGAAATCGCGCTCCTCGCTCTCGCCCAGCTCGTTCAGGAACCGCACCGTCACCGCGCGCGGCCGCTCGACCGGGGCCGAGACGCCGGGCAGGTTCGGGCTGGCCTCGTCATGGCTGCGCAGCTTGACGCTTTCATGCAGCACGACCGGATTGGCCATCCGCACGGCCTGCCCGCGCTTGTCCGAGGCGTCGACCACCGCCAGCTGCAGCATGATCCCGATCTGCGGCGCGGCCAGGCCCACGCCGGGCATCGCCTCCATCGTGTCGATCATGTCATCCCAGATCATCCGCACGGTTTCCGTCACCGCCTCGACGGGTTCGGCCGCGCGGTGCAGGCGCGGATCGGCATAGGGCAGGAAGGCACGCGCGGCCATCTCAGTCGTTCACGATCAGGCGGCCGTCCAGATGGTCGGCCTCGTGCTGCGCGATGCGCGCCGCCGCGCCATCCAGCTGCTCCAGCTGATACAGCCCGTCCAGATCGTACCAGGCGATGCCGATCGAGACGGGCCGCACGACCTCGACCGGCCGGTCGGGGATGGAGAGGCAGCCTTCGATCGCGGCCTCGGTCACGGGGCTGCGGACCAGGATCTCGGGATCGGTCATCACCAGCGGATCGGGCGCGCCCTCCTTCCAGCCGGCATCCATGACGAAGATCCGCCGGCTGACGCCGATCTGCGGCGCGGCCAGCCCCCGGCCCCCGGCGGCATACATCGTGGCCAGCAGGTCGGCGGCCAGCTGGCGCAATTCGGGGCTGCTCAGATAGCCCGCAGGCTCGCAGCGCATCCGCAGGCGCGGGTCGGGCCACAGGACCAGATCATGCACCGTGCCAGAGGCCAGATCGCCCGTCAGGACGGGGCGGACCCAGCCCGGGGCATCGGCGCGATCAGGCACGCGCATTTTCCCGCTTCAGCTTGACCATGCGGCGGGTGATCATCTGCCGCTTGATGGCCGACAGGTGATCGATGAACAGGATGCCGTTCAGATGATCCAGCTCATGCTGCGCGCAGGTGGCCCACAGCTCGTCGAACTCGCGATCATGCGACTTGCCGTCCAGCCCCAGCCAGCGCATTCGCACCTGCGCGGGGCGGGTCACCTCGCCGAATTGCTCGGGGATCGACAGGCAGCCTTCCTCGTAGGTGTTGGACGCCTCCGAGGTCCAGGTCACCTCGGGATTGATCAGGACCAGCGGCGCGGGCGGGGCCTCGGGCTCGCGGGTGGCGTCCATCACGAAGACCCGCAGGCCCACGCCGATCTGCGGCGCGGCCAGACCGATGCCGGGCGCCTCGTACATGGTGGCCAGCATGTCGGCGGCCAGCGTCTCGATCTCGGGCGTGATGCGGGCCACGAGCTGGGCCGCCTTCTTCAGGCGCGGATCGGGATGGATCAGGATCGGTCGAAGGCTCATGTTCCCGGATTTAGGCCAAGCCTTCACCAGACGCAACAACCCAGCTAGACAAGGGCTTGATCAACCTGCAGGAGCCTTCCATGACCGCCCCCGATTTCGACAGGATCATCGACCGACGCGGCACGCGCTGCAGCAAGTGGGACGACATGCAGGCGGCCTATGGCGTCTCGCCCGAGGACGGACTAGCCATGTGGGTGGCCGACATGGATTTCGCGCCCCCCGCAGCAGTGCAGGCGGCGGTGCAGGCGGCGGCGGATCATGGCGTCTACGGCTATCCCGGCGCGAACGCGCCCTATCTGCAGGCGATCCGCTGGTGGATGGCCACCCGCCACGGCTGGCAGATCGACACCGACTGGATCACCACCTGCGCGGGGCTGGTGAACGGCGTGGCGATGACGCTGGACGCCTATACCCGGCCCGGCGACGGGGTCATCGTGATGAGCCCGGTCTATCACGCCTTCGCCCGGGTGATCCGCGCGGCCGACCGCGATCTGGTCGAACTGCCCTTGGCGCTGCAGGACGGCCAGTACCGCATGGACTGGTCCGCATGGGAGGGGATGCTCAAGGGGCACGAGCGCCTGCTGATCCTCTGCTCCCCCCACAATCCGGGCGGCCGCGTCTGGTCGCCCGAGGAACTGGCCCAGGTCGTGGATTTCTGCCGCCGCCACGACCTGATCCTCGTCTCGGACGACATCCATTGCGATCTGGTCATGCCCGGCGCGCCCCGCCACCGGATGGTGGCGACCGTGGTCCCCGAGATCGCCGACCGGCTGGTGACGCTGACCTCGGCCACCAAGACGTTCAACATCGCGGGCGCCCATCTGGGCAACGCGATCATCGCCGATCCCGACCTGCGCGCGCGCTTCCGCCATGCGCTGACCGCGCGCGGCGTCTCGGCGGGGATGCTGGGCATGGACATGGTCGCCGCCGCCTATTCGCCCGAGGGGGCGGCATGGGTCGATGCGCTGATGACCTATCTGGACGGCAACCGCCGGATCTTCGACGCGGGCGTGAACGCGATCCCGGGGCTGCGCTCGATGCCGCTGCAGGCCACTTATCTCTCCTGGGTCGATTTCTCGGGCACCGGGATGACGCCTGCCGAAGTCACCGCCCGGGTCGAGGGCCCGGCCCGCATCGCCGCCAATCACGGCCCCACCTTCGGCACCGGCGGCGCGGACTTCCTGCGCTTCAACATCGCCACCCCCCGCGCCCGCATCACCGAGGCCGTCGCCCGCCTCCAATCGGCCTTCGCCGACTTGCAGTGACACCCCGGCACGACGCCGGTGCACGCCCTGTGCCGCCCCGGTGCACCCCTTCCGGCCCTTTCATCTTGGCCGAAATATCCTCGGGGGGTGAATTGGCCGGCACGGCCAAGAGG
>NZ_SUNI01000024.1 GCF_005048225.1 Paracoccus gahaiensis | reverse complement strand
CGGGCGGGCCGGGCGCGCACGCTGCAGGGCCGCCCGGCGCTGCGGCTGGCCCTGTCGGCCATCGGCGGGCCGCGCGACGAGGCGCTGTCGGTCATCCTGTCTTTGGGGCTGGGCCTGACCGTGCTGGCCGCCGTGGGGCAGGTGGATTCGAACCTGCGCCGCGCCATCGCGACCGAGCTGCCGGACCGCGCGCCCACCTATTTCTTCCTCGACATCCAGCCCGACCAGCTGGAGGACGTGCGCGCCCGCCTGACCGACGATCCGCTGGTCTCGGACGTGCAGACCGCCCCCATGCTGCGCGGCGTCATCACCCAAATCAACGACCGCCCCGCTCGCGAGGTGGCGGGCGATCACTGGGTGCTGCGCGGCGACCGGGGCGTGACCTATGCCGCCACCCCGCCGCCCGGCACGCAGATCACCCAAGGCGAATGGTGGCCCGAGGATTATGCAGGGCCCCCGCTGGCCAGCTTTTCCGACGAGATCGCGACCGAGATCGGCCTGAGCCTTGGCGACACGATCACCGTCAACATCCTGGGCCGCGACCTGACCGCCACCATCGCCAGCCTGCGCGAGGTCGATTTCTCGGATGCGGGGATCGGCTTCGTGATGGCGCTGGACCCTGCCGCGCTGCAGGGCGCGCCGCACACCCATATCGCCACCGTCCATGCGGGCCCCGAGGCCGAGGCGCGGATCCTGCGCGACCTGGGCACGCGCTTTCCCAATGTCACCGCCATCCCGGTGCGCGAGGCCATCGACCGCGCCGCCGATGCCTTGGCGGGGATCGCGGCGGCGACCTCCTGGGCGGCGGCGGCGACGCTGGTGACGGGCTTCGTCGTGCTGATCGGCGCGGCGGCGGCCGGAGAGCCCGCCCGAGTCTACGAGGCTGCGGTCCTCAAGACCCTGGGCGCCACCCGGCGGCGGATCCTGGCCAGCTTTGCCCTGCGCTCGGGGATCCTGGGGGCGGCGGCGGGGCTGGTCGCGCTGATCGCCGGGGGGCTGGCCGGATGGGCCGTCAGCCGCTTCGTCATGCAGGTGCCGTTCCGGCTGGACCTGGGATCGGCGATGATGATCGTGGGCGGCGGGATCCTGGTCACCCTGCTGGCCGGGCTGGCCTTCGCCTGGCGCCCGCTGGCCGCCCGCCCCGCGCAGGTGCTGCGCGGGCGGGATTGAGGGAGTATGCGGGACAGCTTGGCGTGGGCTTCAGATTTCGACGCTTAGCGTCGATATCGGGTTCGATGACCGATTCCGCCCCATGGCCCCGCAACGCAAGACAACCCCGGAGGCCGGGGTTGCTGGCAGGGCGGTCAGTCCAAGCTGTCAGCCGGCCTTCGACGCGGCGGCGGCGGGCAGTTCGATGTTGATCTCAAGACTGGACATCTGGTCGCCGCGTTCCATGCGGACCTCGACATCCTTGTCCCCGATGGGGACGTGCTTGCGGATCGCGGCTACGATGTCGCGCTGCAGCATCGGCAGGTAATCCGCCTCGGCGGTGCCGCTGCTGCTGCGCTCGTGGGCCAGAAGGATCTGCAGGCGATCCTTGGCCGTGTGCGCGCTTGGGATCGGGGGCTTCTTGCGGGCAAATCCGAACAGGTTCATGACGCACGTCCGAACAGGCGCTGGAAGAGGCCCGGACGACGCTCGCCCTGCATGCGCATCTCGACCTGGGTGCCGGTCAGGCGCGACACTGCATCCTCGTAGGCCTGCGCCGCGGCCGAGGGGCCGTCCAGCACGACGGGCGTGCCCACGTTCGAGGCCTTCAGGATCGCCTTGCTTTCCGGGATCACGCCCAGAAGCGGCACGGCCAGGATCTCCAGCACGTCGGTCACGGTCATCATCTCGCCGATGTCGACCCGCGCCTGGTCATAGCGCGTGATCAGGACCTGCGCCTTGATCGGCTCGGCGCCGGCGGATTCGGCGCGGTGGGTCTGGCTGCTCAGAAGGCCAAGGATGCGGTCGCTGTCGCGCACGGACGAGACTTCGGGGTTGGTCACCACCACCGCCTCGTCGGCGAAATGCATCGCCATCTGGGCGCCATGCTCGATCCCGGCGGGGCTGTCGCAGATGATATAGTCGAACTCGGTCTTCAGCTCGGTCAGGACCTTCTCGACGCCGTCCTTGGTCAGGGCGTCCTTGTCGCGGGTCTGCGAGGTCGGCAGGATGAACAGCGTCTCAAGCCGCTTGTCCTTGATCAGCGCCTGTTTCAGCCGCGCATCGCCCTGGATGACGTTGATGAAGTCGAAGACGACCCGGCGTTCGCATCCCATGGTCATGTCCAGGTTGCGCAGGCCCACGTCGAAGTCGATCACGACCGTGCGGAAACCCGCCTTGGCCAGCCCCGCCGAGATCGCGGCGGAGGAGGTCGTCTTGCCCACGCCCCCCTTGCCCGACGTGACCACGATGACCCGCCCGAGGGGCGGCGTGTTCTTGGGTTCTGTCGTCATGCGATCACCTCCATGCGAAGTTTTTCATCCTCCAGGTATATATGCGTGCAGCGTTGCCGGGCGGCATCCTCCAGCGTCTCGCTGGTCCGGTAGAGGCCCGCGATGGCTACCAGCTCGGCGTCCAGGCTCTGGCAGAAGATATGCGCGCTCTCGTCGCCGTGGCAGCCGGCCATGGCCCGGCCGCGCAGGGGGCCGTAGACATGGATGTTGCCCGAAGCGACCAGCTCGGCCCCCGAGGCGACCGAGCCGATCACCGTCAGGTCGCCCTGATCGGCCACGATCATCTGGCCCGAGCGGACGGGCGAGCGGATGACCTTGTTCTGGACCGGGCGCGGCGCGGGTGCCGGGGCCGCGGCCGCAGCGCCCGTGGCGGCGGCGGTGCGGGCCGGGACGCCCTCGCGCGGCAGGGGCGCGTCGCGGCCGGTCATCACCGGGATCAGGCCCATCTGCTGCAGGGCGGCGTCGTCCATGCCGCGCGCGCTCTGGACGCCGAAGACGCGCAGCTCGCGCTGGCGCAAATTGCCCACCAGCTCGCGCATGCGGTCGGCATCCCGGAAACCCGGGGCATTGATCAGGTCCAGCACCACCGGCGCACCCGCGAAGAACTGCGGCGTCCGGCGCAGCTGGTCGTCCAGCTGCGCATAGAAGGCCTCGCCCACGGCGTCGGTATCGATGCGGATGGCCAGCGCGGTCAGGAAGCGGCCGCGCACCTGGAAAGCGGCGACGGTTGCCGGCATGGGATCATGCCGCGTCCGGGCGTTCCGTTCTGACACGTCGAAACTCTGCTCCTGCTTTGGGACGGATCGCGACTCGGGGACGCACCGCTCTTGTTGCATGTCCGTGTGTCATGAACCGGCGCCCGACGAAAGACTCCCCGCGCATGTTCAGCAGGAACCTGCCGCATTTTTGGGACCAAACGCCGGCAGACCACGCCCCTGCCTGGGCGCAAGGGGCCGTGAAGGCGCGGATGCCCGCTTCCCATCGTGATCGGTTCTGGCTATCACGGTCCCACCGCCAGCCATTGCGCCCTTCCCGCCATCGCAAGCCCCTTCGTTTCTCATGATGGAGTCTGTGATGTCGAACCTGTCGCTGGCAGCCCTGCTGCTCGGCTCTGCCCTCTGCCCCGTCCAGGCCTTTGCGCAAGCGATCCTGCTGGACCCGATCCCCCTGACCGCCGAGGATCCCTCCGGCCCGATCGCCGTCTCCGGGGCGCAGATCGAGGATGCCCGCACCGGCACGCTGAAGGATGTGTTCCGCGCCGAACCGAGCGTGACCGTGGGCGGCGCCATCGCCATCGCCGAGCGCGTCTTCGTCAACGGCATCGACGAGCAGCAGCTGGCCGTCAGCGTGGACGGGGCGGCGCAGAACAACCGCATGTTCCACCATACCGGCACGAACATCATCGACCCGAACCTGCTGAAGGCCGCGCGCGTCGATGCGGGCGTGGCCCCTGCGGATGCAGGTTTCGCGGCCCTGGCCGGCAGTCTGGCCTATGAGACGAAATCGGCGCTGGACCTGCTGGAGCCGGGCCGCAGCTTCGGCGGTCAGGCCACGCTCGGATATGCCGGCAACGGCGACACGGCGACCGGCGCGCTGGCGCTGTACGGGCGGCAGGGGCCGGTCGATGCGCTGGTCTATGGCAAGCGCGCGACGGGCAACGCCTACGCGGATGGCGACGGAACGGTCGTGCCGCGCACCGGGGCCGACATGACCAGCCATGCGCTGAAGCTGGGCCTGCAGATGGGCGACTGGCGGGCCGAGCTGGGCGCGCTCGGGTTCAAGGACGATGCGCTGCGCCCCTATCGCGCCAATCTGGGCGGCGTGATCGGCGGGCGTCCCACGCCCGAGACGCGGCGCTATGCGCTGGAGCAGACCACCCGGACCCTGACCCTGCGCCGCACCGCCGCCGATGGCCTGCTGGACCCCGAGATCCGCATCGCCCGCAGCGAAAGCAGGCTCGACACGTTCGATCTGGCCACCCCCGGCAAGTCCGCGCCCGATTTCAACACCGGCCGCGCCCGGACCCTCAGCCTCGTCGCGCAGAACCGGTTCCAGCTGGGCGGCGCCGAGGTGACGGTCGGGCTGGACGCGGCCCGCAGCCGGGGCCGCTATGCGGGCCAGTTCCGCGGCGCGATGCTGGCCTTCGACGAAGAGCGCCGCACCGCCGGCCTCTTCGCGCAGGCGCGCGGCAACCACGGGCCCATCGATTACAGCGCCGGCCTGCGCTATGATCAGAACCGCTTCACCGGGGTCGCGGGGCAGTCGGTCGACACCGACGGGGCCAGCGTCAACGGCGCGCTGACCTGGCATGTGACCGAGGCGCTGTCGGTGAAGGCCGCCGCCTCCAGCGTCTTCGGCGGCACGCAGCTGGCTTCGGTCTACGAGTTGGACGATGTCTCGGCGCCCGACGCCTATGACGCGCTTGGCGCGACGCGGGGCCGGAACGGGGTGCTGGGGGCCGAATGGCAGCGGGGCGGCACCACCCTGGGGGCCGAGATCTTCCGGACCCGCATCGGCAATCTGCGCAAGGGCCTGACCGCCCGCGAGCTGGACAGCGAGGGCTTCCGCCTGTCCGCCCGGCAGGACTGGCAGGGCGGCTTCGCGGCCCTGCGCTACAGCGATACCGAGGTGACGCTGGACGGGCGTGGGGCCTCCAGCTTCGATCTGCGCGAGCTGGGCACCGTGCCGGGCGCCATGGTGACGCTGGAGGCGCGCCACGAGATCCGGCCCGGCCTGACGCTTGGCGGCATCGTCCAGCACGCGATCACCGAAAGGACCCGGGCCAGTGACACCGACAGCGACTGGCCGGGCTATACCGTCGTGGACGTCTTCGCGGAATACGCGCCGGCGGCCCTGGACAATGTCACCCTGCGCGCCGAGGTCACGAACCTTTTCGACCGCGCTTATGTGGACCGCGCCAGCTATGGCGGCGATTTCACCGAAGTGGTCGGCCAGCGCGAACCCGGCCGCAGCATCGCCGCCACCGCCGTGGTGCGGTTCTAAGGACGGGATATCGCCAAGCATGACATAATGTGGATTATTCCGCGTCTGGCCAGCCCGGAGTGATCCCGCCCGCAGGTGGTCAGAACGCGTATTCGACCTCGATCCGGCCCGCGAAGGCGCGCTGCGGGGCGGTGTCACCGTCCCCGCCCGAGAACCAGCCGAAGGCCGCGTCCACCTCCAGCGCGTCGGTGGGCCGAAAGCCCAGGACCAGATCGATGGCGTCGCCCAGATGCGCTTCCCCGCCCGCCGCCTCGAGCAGCCGGTAATGGTGATAGACCAGATCGATGGACAGATGCTCGCCCGGGGTCACCCCGACCGCCGCCGTCGCGATGCGAAGATTGCCCAGATCGGGGTCCAGCGCCTCGCCGTAATATTTCAGCTTGGCAAAGCCCCCAAGACGCCCTTCGTTCGACTGCAGCCCGGTCTGGCGATAGGTCCGGTCCGTGCCGTCCGAGGGATCGCCATCACCGCTGCCCTGCGCCCAGCCCAGGGTCAGGCGGGGCTGCAGGTCGTGATCCTCCCACAGGCGCGTGGCGCCAAGATCGAAGCCGTATCCCTTCAGGCGGCGGCCCTCCGCCTCTCCGCGCGACAGGCCCGCATCCGCCCAATAGCTGATGCCCGCGTCCAGCTCGCCCCAGGATCGCAGCCCCAGAGACAGCTGCTCGCCCCCGCCGCGCTCGCGGTCGTCGCCCAGAAGGGCGAAGCCCGCGACATGGATGTCGTCGGCGGCCTCGACCTCGGCCAGAAGCCCGGCATAGGCGATGCGGTCGCCGCGCGAGTCCGGCTCGAACAGTTCGCGCGGCACCCAGCCCACGCGCCCCGCCAGCGCATCCACGCGGACCTTGCCCATCTCGACCCGCGCCAGCACGCCGTCGATGTTCTCGTCGATCAGCCATTCGCGTTCGTCGCGATACAGCCAGCGCCCGACCCGCAGCTCGACGGCGCCGTCATAGCGCAGATAGGCCTGATTGATGCGGGCGGTGTTGGTGGTGGCCCGGTCCTCTCCCCGTTCCCAGATCCGCTCCGAGAAGAGGTCGATCTCGGTGAAGCCCGACCAGGTGCGTTCGGACGCAACCTCGGCGATCAGGCGGACCAGGGGCTTGACCCCGGCCTCGCCCGCGCGGTCGTCCTCCTCGGTCTCACGCTCATAGGCCAGATCGACCTTCAGCAAGGGGCGAAATTCCATCAGCGGCGGCAGGTCCTCCCCGGCCAGCAGAGGGGCGGGGATCGACAGGGCGGCGGCAAGCAGAAGGCGGCGAGGGAGGACCATGCGCAGTCTTTCTTTCAAGGGGTCAGGAGGGCTGGGGGGTCCGCATCGGCCAGGGCCTTCAGCGAAAGTTCGATCAAAGCCTGCGTGCTGTGGCGGCGGTCCGCAAAGCGGGTGCTGATCCAGATATGGCGGGCCAGCGACAGGTGACGGAAGACCCGGATGCGATGCGCCTCGGGCAGCGGGCGGATGCTGGCATAGCCGCGCAGGAACGCCTGCCCGGCGGCCTTGAGCGCAGTCGCATCGCCGGTGCGGCGCAGGGCAAGCTCATCCAGATGGGCCAGGAAATTGCCCAGATCGATGCCCGGATCGCCGATGGCATAGAGGTCCAGATCGACCAGCCAGACGCGATCCCCGTCGATCAGGACCTGATCGACATAGAAATCGCGGTGGATGCCGCAATCCGGCCCGGGCGGCAGCGCGGCCAGCGCCGCCTGCGCGGCGCCCCGGATCGCCTGCAGCGCCCCGGCCTGATCCGGCATCCCGGACGCGGCCTGGCTCAGCGCATGGTCCAGCACCGCGCCCTCGTCGGCATGGGACCAGCGTCTGTCGGTGACGGCGGGGACCGCATGCAGCCGGGCCAGGGCCGCGCCGCTGCGGGCCATGGCGGCAGTGTCGCCCGGGTCCAGCGGCCCCCCCGGCACCTCGTCCTGCAGCCACATGTTCAGCGCATCGACCGCCCCTCGCGCGCGCGGGATGCCCGTCCGGTGCGGGGCGCGGCCATCCAGTCCGGCCCGGCGCAGCGCCGCGTGCAGGGCCGGCATCCGCCGGTCTGGCCCCTTCGCGCGCAGCTTGCCCAGAAGCGCCGCGCCATCCGCCCCGGCCAGGGGATAGCGGATCAGCGCCCGGCGCCCCGGCTTGTGCCGGAGGAGGGCGGGGGCACCTTCTGCCATCTGAAGACCCGAGGCCCGCCGCAGGGCGGGCAGGACCCGCACGGGGTCCAGGGCCGCCGCAAGCTGGGGCATGTCGGGGTCGGTCGGGATCGCCCCGGGGCGGTGGAGGATGGCCTCAACCCGTTCCAGCAGGGCTCGGCCCCGGGCGGGCCAGTCGCCGCGGCGCAGGCGAAAGCCCTCGCCCGCCAGCAGCAGCAAGGCGCGGGCATGATGAAGGGGCAGCGTCCCGGGCGCCGCGCCATAGCCCTGCAGCAGGGCCGCGCCCAGATTGTCCGCCTGCGGCTGCGTCAGCAGGGCATCGGCCACCTGCGCATCCAGCCGGGCCAGGAAGCTGCCCAGATCGCGGGCGGGATCTCCGCAGCCGGCATTGTCCCAATCGAGGATCACCGGCCGGTCGCCCGCCATCACCACCTGATCGGCGCTGAAGTCGCCATGCACCAGCCCGGGCGTGACGCGCGCCCGGCCAAGGCGCGCGGCCAGATCGGCGGCAAGGCCCCCGGCCCGCGCGCCCAGATCGGGGTCCAGCGCCCCCAGATCGGCGGCGGCGGTCAGAACCGCCTCGGCATCGCCCTCTGCGGACCAGTCCGCGGCGGGGCGGAACGGGTCGCCGTGCAGGGCCGCCAGCGCCGCGCCGATCTGCGCGACGACGGCGGGATCGGGGGCATGGCCGGTCATCTCGGGGCAGACGGGCCGGCCCGGGATCCAGGCGGTCAGGATCGCGCGCAACCGGCTGTCCGCCCCCAGAAGCGGCGCCTGACCCTGCGCCATGGCCGCCGTCGCCCCGATCAGGGCGCGGTCGAAATCGGCCTCGCCCATGACCTTGAGGACGGCCCAAGGCTGCCCGTCCAGATCGATCCGCGCCACCAGCCGACGCCCGGGTTTGTAGCGCAGCAGGACCATCCTGCACGAGGCCAGGTCCAACCGCGCCCGGGCCATGCGGCGCAGATGCCGGGGGCCCTTGTCGGGGTCCAGAAGCCTGTCCAGCCCGCGCAGATGCCGGTCAAGCCGCGCGGGGATCGCGATCGCGCCATGCTGGGGCAGCCGGATGACGGCGGGATCCCTCCGCCAGCGGGGGCGGCGGCTTTCCTCGTCATAGCGATCCGCCGGATAGGCATGGACGGCCAGCGCCTGCCCCTCGGCGGT
Organism: Paracoccus gahaiensis; assembly: GCF_005048225.1. Lineage (GTDB taxonomy): Bacteria > Pseudomonadota > Alphaproteobacteria > Rhodobacterales > Rhodobacteraceae > Paracoccus > Paracoccus gahaiensis. The sequence goes on along the minus strand of NZ_SUNI01000024.1, from coordinate 42,089 downwards.
CAGGAAGGATGCCGTGCAGCTGACGCCGGGCTTGTAGCGCAGATAGGCCGGGGTCAGGGCCGCGCAGCCCAAGGCCTGCGCCATCGCGGCGGCATCCAGCAGCAGCGGCAGGCCCGGCAGCGCCGGATCGCGGGAACAAAGGCGCAGATCAGCCGGCGACAGCACGCAACGCCCCCCCGCCCTGCCCGCGCCCCTGCAGCGCCCAGAGCCGCGCATAGCGGCCCCCGCGCGCCAGAAGATCGGCATGGGTGCCCTCTTCCGCGATCCGCCCGGCCTCCAGAAACAGGATGCGGTCGGCGCGGGCGGCCTGCGACAGGTCGTGGGTGATCAAGAGGCTGGTCCTGCCGCGCGCCAGCCGCCAGATCGCCTCGGTGACGGTGGATTCGTTGCTGCTGTCCAGCCCGGTCGTCGGCTCGTCGAAGATCAGGATCGGGCAGTCGCGCAGGGCCGCGCGGGCGATGGCGATGCGCTGGCGCTGGCCGGCGGACAGGCTGGCGCCGCGTTCCGCCACCTGCGCGCCGTAGCCGTCGGGAAGGGCCGCGATGAAGTCATGCGCATTGGCCAGCCGGGCGGCGGCCTCGATCTGCTCGGGCGACACCTCGCGCCCGGCCCCAAGCGCGATGTTCTCGGCCAGGCTGCCCCGGAACAGGACGGTTTCCTGCGGGACCAGACCGATCTGGCGGCGCAGGCTGGTCAGGGTCACGTCGCGGATGTTCTGCCCGTCGATCGCGATGCGCCCGCCCGAGGGATCGTAAAGCCGCAGCAGCAACCCCGCCAGCGTGGACTTTCCCGCCCCCGAGGGGCCGGTCAGCGCCACGTTGGTGCCGGGCGCGATGTCCAGCGAGAAGCCCTCCAGCGTCGGCTTGTCCGCGCCATAGCCGAAGGTCACCCCCTCGAAGGCGATCCGCCCGGCATAGGCGGGGGCGGGCATGGCGCCCGGGCGGTCGCGGATCTCGGGCTCTTCGTCCAGCAGCTGCACGACCCGTTCGCCCGCCGCACTGGCCTTGGCCAGGCGCGAGGAATACTTGGCATAGCTTCGGATCGGGCGGAACGTCGCCTTCAGATAGGTGATGAAGACCAGCAGGTCGCCCGGCGTCAGCCGTCCGCGCAGAACCTGCAGCGTGCCGAAATACAGCACCAGCGCGATGGCGCAGGCGACCAGCAGATCGACCAGACGCTCCAGCCCGGCGGCGATCCGCTTGGCCTTGACGCCGTCGGCCAGGCTCTTGCCATTCGCGCTGACGAAGCTTTCGGCGGCGCGGTCCTCGATCGACAGGGCCTGCACGGTGCGCATCGAGGCCATCGCCTCGGCGGCGGTGGCGGCCATGTCGCCCTCCACCTTGCGCTGCTTGCGGCTGACCGTCTGGATCTTCTTGCCCGCGCGGATCGAACAGAGCCACAGCACCGGCAGCGGCAGAAGCGCGATCAGCGCCAGTTGCCAGTCCAGCACCAGCATGACGACGATCATGCCCAGCAGGACCAGCACGTTCGCCGCCAGAGGCAGGGCGGCGGTGACGGCGGTTTCCTTCAGCATCCCCACATCGCCGATCAGGCGCATGGTCAGATCGCCGGTCTTCGACCGGGTGTGAAAGCCAAGCGACAGGCCCTGCAGATGGCGGAACAGGTCGCTGCGCACCTCGGTCAGCACGCGGCTGCCGACGACCGCATAGCCGATGGTGGACAGGTACTGGAACAGCGCCCGCAACCCGATGATCGCCACCAGCCCGAGGGCACACAGGGTCAGCAGCGTCATCGTATCCAGCGCCGTCACCCCCGATCCTCCGGTCCCGGCCAGACTGGCGGGCACCACGCGGTCGATCACAAATTTCAGCGGCCAGGGCTCCAGCAGGCGCATCAACGTGGCGCCGATCAGGGCGGCGGTCGCGCCGGTCAGGACGGCCCGATGGGGGCGCAGATAGGGCGCGAAACGGCGCAGGACGCGGCGCAATCCCGGCAGGGCATCGGTCAGCGTGTCGGGGCGGGAACGGGCCATCAGGCGGCCTCCTGCCCCGGCGCGGAGGCGCGCTTGAGGATTTGCGTCACGATCCGGTCCCATCCGTGATGGGCCAGAACTTCGGCGCGTGCCCGGGCGCCCATCTGCGCGGCGGCAGCGGGATCGCGGGCCAGCCCGGCCAGAGCATGGGCCAGCGCCGCCGGATCGTCGGGCGGGACGATGACGCCCAAGCGCCCGTGATCCAGCACCTGAGCCAGATCGCCGACATCGCTGGCCACCACCGGCAGGGCCGCCGCCATGTATTCGTACAGCTTCAGCGGCGAGAAATAGAAGGGCTGGTCGCCCCGATAGGGCGCGGTGGCGACATGCATCGCGGCCAGCCAGCCGGGGACCTGATCGGGCTGCACCGCGCCGGTCAGATGCGCGGCATCGGTCAGCGACAATTCGTCCAGCCGGGCGCGGATCGGGGCCTGCTGCGGGCCGTCACCCACGATCAGCAGGCGCGCCTCGGGCAGATGATCGCGCTTCAGCAGCGCGAAGGCCTCGATCAGCGTCGCGGTGTCGTGCCAGGGTTTCAGCGTGCCGACGAAGCCCACCGTGAAGGGGCCGGTCCGCGCGGGCCGGTCGGCAAAGCGCCCGGCCTCGACGCCATTGGGGATCACCGCCACGCGGGGCGCCGGGGCGCCGAAGCCCCGGGCATAGTCCGCCACCGCCGGCGAGACCGCCGCCACCAGACGCGCGGCGGCGAAGGCGCGGCGGGCGCTGGCCTCGGCATCGGGCTGACGGACCATCCGGCGGTGGCGCGTCTGCTCCGCGATCAGCGGTGCGTTCAGTTCCAGCGCCGAGGGAATGCCTGCACCCATAGCGAATTCCATCGCCGCATGGGCAAAGAGGGCGTGGCGTTCATAGACAAGATCGAAGGGACCGGCCTCGGAGAGGGCCTTGGCAAGCGTCTCGTTCAACGACAGCGACCAGGCGGCCCGCGCCTCGGCATCATCGCCGCGCGGGGCCGGGGGCAGCGGGTGCAGCGTCACCGGCGCGAATTCCGGGGCCAGAGGGATGGTCAGGCAGGGCGAGAACAGCGTGACCTGATGCCCCATCGCCAAAAGCACGCGCAGCACCGACTGCACATGGATCGAGGCGCCCTTGGTGCCGAAGGGCGGGATGCCCGGATCGGTGGTGACATAGGCGATGCGCATCAGGCGGACCTCTGCTGCGGTTGGCCGGACCCGGCGATGGCATCCTGCCAGATCGCGCGCAGCCGGGCGGCGTTGACATGCTGGTCGAACTCGCGCTCGATCAGGGCGCGGCCCGCGGTCGAGACGCGCTGGCGCAGGGCGGCATCGTCCAGCATCCGGGCCAGCGCGGTGGCCAGTGCCTGCGGGTCGCCCTCGGGCACGCAGAGGCCGGTCTCACCGTCGCGCACCAGTTCGGGTATGCCGGTGACCGCGGTCGCGACGCAGGGCGTGCCGAGGGCCATCGCCTCCAGCAGGACGGTCGGCAGCCCGTCGCGGTTGCCGTCGCGGCCGACGACGCAGGGGCAGGCGAAGACCGCCGCCGCGCGCATCATCGCCATCACCTCGGATTGCGGGCGTGGGCCCAGCATCTCGACGCTGTCGTCCAGACCTGCCGCGGCGATCTGCGCGGCCAGATAGGCGACCTCGTCCCCGCCGCCGACGATGCGGCAGCGGGTGGTGCGGCCCCCGTCGCGCAAGAGGCGCATCGCCTCGATCAGGATGTGGAAGCCCTTCTTCTCGACCAGCCGCCCGACCGCGAGGATGTCGGTCGCATCGGGCGCCGGGGCGGCGTAGGCGAAGCGGTCCAGATCCAGCCCGTTATAGATGCGGCTGACGGTCCCCGCCGCCGGGCCAAAGCGCTGATCCAGATAATCGACGTTGTAATCCGACACGGTGACCACATGGGCCGCGTCGCGCAGCTTCTCGTCCAGCCGGATGTTTTCATCGTAGTCGAAATAGATGTCCTTGGCATGGGCGGTGAAGCTGTAGCCGATCCCCGCCAGCTGCGCCGCCAGCCGCGCCACCGTGGTCGACACGGTGCCGAAATGCGCATGAAGATGCGCGACGCCGCGCTCGCGGCAGGCCAGCGCCAGCTCCAGCGCCTGCGCGACATCCTGCCCCCCGCTGGTCGTCATCCGGCCCAGCAGCGCCCAGGACGAGGCCGGCAGCCCCGCCCGGGCCTTCAGCATCAGCCGCCAGAACGCATCGGGGTTTTTCAGACGTTCGGTCAGGCGGGTGACCGGCGCGCGGACCTTGCCCAGATTGTCCTGGAAATGCGTTTCCTCGACCGGGCGCAGCGCAAAGATCTCCAGCGGCTGGCCGGCGGCCTCATGGGCCAGGATCTCGTTGACGATGAAGGTCTCGGAATAGCGCGGATAGCGCTTGAGAACGTAGCCGATCCTGGGCGGTGCGGTCTGAGGGGGGGCGGTCTGGAGGGAGGTGGGGGACATGGCGAAACCGTTTCCTTGTGACTTGGTCGGTGCGACGCGGCGGTCAGGCCGATTGCGGAAGCCTGCCCTTGCGGGGGGCCAGCATCCGGGCCGCCATCGCCGTGACGCGCGACAAGCCGCCCAGATCGACCGCCCCGGGCACCGGCCCCCGGGTGGCGGCCCCCGGGGTGACGGCCCCCGGCGTGACGGCCACGGCCAGCCAGTCGCCAAGCGCCGGGGCGGACAGGCTGTCGGGATGGATCATGTCGGCGATGCCGCGATCGCGCATCCGCTCGGCCCGGATCAGCTGCTCGGTGCGGGGCCGGACACGGGGAACGACCAGCGAGGGCCGGCCAAAGGACATCATCTCGCAGGCGGTGTTATAGCCGCACATCGCGACCAGGGCGGCGGCGCGGCGGGCCAGGCCCACCGGCTCGGCCACGAAATCGACCACCGTCAGATCGCTGCGGCCCCGGGCCAGCGCGGCGATGCGGGCCTGCGCCTCGGGGGCCATCTGCGTGCCGGTGATCAGGATGCCCTGATGGCCCGGGGGCATGGGCGCCCCGGCAAAGGCCGTGCAGAGCGCCATGCCGTCGCGCCCGCCGCCCACCTGGCACAGCACGAAGGGCCGCCGGTCGCCCCCCGTCACCTCCAGCGGGTCGGCACCGGGGGCCTCAGCGCTGACACGCGCGCGCTGGTCCAGATAGCCGGTATAGGTCACCCGCCTGGCCAGGTCCGGCCCGAGGCCGTATTCCTCGGCTGTGGGAAAGAAATCGGGATCGCCATAGATCCAGATGCCGTCGTAATAATCGTGCAGCGCCTCGAAGTTGCGCTGGCGCAGCCATTGCTGGCGCATGACCGCCGGGCGGTCGATGATGTCGCGCAGGCCCAGCACGATGCGCGTGCGGCCCGAGCGCTTCAGCGCCTGCAGCGTCGGTCCAAGTTCGTACTGGGCCCCGCGCGGCACGTTGTCGACGATCATCAGGTCGGGCTGGAAGTTCTTGACCGCCGCCCGGATGGTCGCCGCGCGCATGTCGCACAGGGCATCGACGCCAATGCCCAGATCCCGCGCGTGATAGGTGCCGTCGGTCGCCTTGGCATAGGCCGGAAGCGTCAGGCAGTCGACGCCCTGCGGCAGGGTGAAGGCCCCCGCCTCGCGCATCCCCGCGACCAGCAGTACCTCGGGCGCATGGCCGCAGTCGCGGATCGCCGAGGCCAGCAGCATGTTGCGCCGCAGATGCCCGAAGCCAAGCGTGTCATGCGAATACAGCACCACCCGCGGGGCACGTCGCCCAGGGGCCTGCGACCGGGGCATGGCCGCCCTGTAGCTCAGCGGATCAACCGGGCTCATCTTGGTCATGTCAACCTCGCCATCTCTGCCTGCGACCGGGCGGGGATCGTGCGGCCCATGGCTGCACAAACATCGCCCTTGTCATAAAAGTTAAGTATTGGGCGCAGACCGGAAGGTGCAAATTAGAAGATCATTAGAGACGCGCATCGACGTTTTGCCGGCGCCGGACTTGGGCTAATCTGTCGGCGAGACGGCATCGGCGCCGCCGCCGGTCAGGATCCGAACACCATGAGAATCCGCACGAAAATCATGCTGAGCCACCTGACGGGTCTGGTGACGGTCACACTTGTGTGTCTGGCCATCATCGTGGGCCTGGGCTTCACGCGCGACGACCGGCGGCAGTTGCACACCTCGTACGAGCAGCTGCGCAACATCAATCTGGTCGCCGTGGACGCCCACAGCCTGTCCGCCCAGATCGCCGAACTGTTCATCGTGGGCGATCAGGATGCCGAGATCCGGCAGGCCCGCGATTCCCTGCTGGCCCGGCTGGACCGCCAGCGCGAACTGATCCGCGAGGAGCAGACGCTGGCGAACGAGACCGGCGCCCCCTGGGCGAGCCTGAATCGGGTGGACCTGAAGGAGGACAAGGTCCGGGAACTCGATCAGGCGCGGCTGCTGATCCAGGATCATCTGAGTTCCGGGCGCCGCGCCGAGGCGCTCGAGATCTTCAATACGGAAGTCTACGACCAGCTGGGGCTTGTGCTTCTGGAGCTTGTCGAGGGGACGACGGTCCGCGAGCGCGCCGAGGTCGAGGACGCGCTGGCCAGTTCCGCCCGTCTGTCCGAACGGGCCGTCGATCTGGCGATCGGGCTGATCGTCGTCGTGGCCGTGCTGGGCATCGGCAATATCGTGATCATGAACCGGACGATCCTGCGCCCGGTCTCGGCGCTTTACGCGGGGGCCGAGGCGGTGGGCCGGGGCGATCTGACCCACAGGATCGACACCCCCTCCTCGGACGAGCTGGGCAACCTGTCGCGCCGCTTCAACCAGATGACGGCGCAGATCCGCGCCCAGAGGGATTCCCTGATCGAGGCGAAATCCACCCTGACCCAGCAGGTCGACGAACGCACCCGAGAGCTGCGCGACCGCTCCGAGGCGCTGGCGGCCAGCAACGACCGCCTGCGCGCCGTCGATGCCAGCCGCGCCAATTTCTTCGCCGATATCAGCCACGAATTGCGCACCCCCCTGACCATCCTGCGCGGTCAGGCCGAGATGGCGCTGCGCAACCGCGCCGCCGATGCGGGCACGCTGCAGGGCGCGCTGACCGACATCGTGCAGAAGACCGACCAGATCGGCCGGCTGATCGACGACCTGCTGTTCCTGGCCCGGTCCGAATCCGGGTCGATCATGGTGAACCGGACGCGGGTCGTGTTGCAGGACATCGTGGGCGACGTGCTGCTGGACGGCCGGACCATGACGATGAAGCCCGGCGTCCGCATCCATCCCAGCCAGCCCGAGGATCCCGTCGAGGTGCAGGGCGACCCCGACCGCCTGCGGCAGGCCGTTCTGATCGCGCTGGACAACGCGCTTCGCCTGGCGCCCGAGGACACCACCGTCATTCTGGAGCTGGCGCAGACCGCGGGGCATGCGCAGATCCGCGTGCGCGATCAGGGGCCCGGCTTCACCGGTGACGAATTGGGCAGCGCCTTCACCCGCTTCTACAGCGCGCGGCCCTCGCGCCCGCGCTCTGGCCGGGGGCTGGGGCTGGGGCTGTCCATCGCCAAGTGGATCGTGGACCAGCATGACGGCACGATCCGCATCGACAGCGCGCCCGGCTGCGGCGCCGTGGTCGAGATCACCATGCCGCTGGCACCCGGGGCGGCGGCATGACCGGCGACCGCGTCCTGGTGGTCGAGGATGACGCCGAGATCGCCAGCCTGCTGGCCCGGGGGCTGACGGCCGAGGGGTTTCGCGTCGATCTGGCCGAATGCGGCGCCGGTCTGGACCGGCGGCTGCGGGACGACGTCTACAGTCTGGTCGTGCTCGACCGGATGCTGCCCGATGCGGATGGCGCCGATCTGTGCCGGCAGATCCGCGATGCGGGCCATGACGTGATGATCTTGATGCTGACGGCCAAGGACGCGCTGTCCGAGAAGCTGGAGGGTCTGGGCGCGGGCGCCGACGATTACATGACCAAGCCCTTCGCCTTCGAGGAACTGCTGGCCCGCATTGCCGTCCTCCTGCGCCGGGCCCCGGTCCGGGGCGACCGGCAGTCAGAAATCGTGATCGGCGATCTGCGGCTGGACCTGGACGCCAAGACGGCCAGGCGCCGCGACCGCGATCTGGATCTGACGGTGACCGAATTCGCGCTGCTGAGGTTCCTGGCCGAACGCCCCGACAAGGTGCAGTCCCGCGTGGATATCCTGAAGGGGGTCTGGGGCTATAACTTCGATCCGCAGACGAACATCGTCGAGGTCTATATCGCCTATCTGCGCAAGAAGCTGGATCAGGACGGCGATGCGCGGCTGATCCACAACCAGCGGGGGTTCGGATACCTTCTCTCGACGCCGTGACCCGCCGAGCGCCGCCCCTCACCCCGCCATGCGCGCCGTGCTCAGCCTCAGGGTGATGATCGCGCCGTTCTCGGACCAGTCGCGGACGATCGACCCTCCCAGCTGGCCCTCGATCGTCTGCCGCAGCAGGCTGGTGCCATAGCCGTCGGTCTCGGGGGCCTTCGGGACCGGGGGGCCGCCCTGTTCGGTCCAGGTGACCTGCACCATGTCGTCCTCCATCGTGCCCGAGATGTCCAGCGTCCCGTCCTCGACCGACAGCGCGCCGTACTTGACCGAATTGGTCGCCAGCTCGTGCACGGCCAGCGCCAGCGCCGTCGCGGTATCCTGGCCCACCCCCATGCGCGGCACCGCGACGCGGATGCGCCCCGAGAACGCCCCGTCATCGTCGTAAGGCGTCAGAAGCACCGTGAAGATGTCGCCCAGAAGCGCCGTGCGCCCCTGCCCGCCCGGCAGCGGCCGGACCAGATCATGCGCCCGGTCCAGCGCCGTCAGCCGGGTCATCAGCTGCCGCGTCATGTCCTCGATCGAGCTGGACGAGCGCGAGGTGATCCGCGTCAGGCCGGTCGCGATGGCCAGAAGGTTCTTGACCCGGTGGCTCATCTCGCCGGCCAGCAGCTCGTGGCCCTCTTCGGCCTGCTTGCGGTCGGTGATGTCCAGGAACACCCCCGACAGCGTGTGGTTCTCGATCCCGACATCGTCGCCCGTGCCCCGGGCCGAGATCCAGCGCACCTGCTCGCCATGCACGGTGCGGAAGTCGATCTCGTAGGACCCGACCACAGCCCGCGTCGCGGCAAAGGCCGCCCCGACCCGGTTGCGGTCGGCGGGGTGGATCTTTTCGGACAGGATCTCGAAGGTCAGCGCGCCCCGGACCGGCAGGCCCCACAGGTCATAGCCGCGGGCATCCATCGCGACCGCGTCGGTGTCGACATTCCAGGTCCACAGGCTGATCCCCGCCGCATCGATCGCCCGCCGCAGCACGTCATAGCCCCATTCGGGATGGGTCGCGGTCGGATCTGTCAACGTGTCTCGCTTTTCCGGAGGGCCGGGCTGCCCTTGCGCAGCAGTCATGGGCCCGCGGGGGGCCTCGTGTCAACCTTTGCGGCGGGCAGGCCGCGCGCCGGCCCGGCCCGGAAATCATCCCGCAGGGCCCTGTAACAAAGCTGGCCCCCCCGGCGATCTGCCCTTCAGGAAGGTGCGGTTGCCTTCCGCGACAGGGAGACATGACATGACTGCAATGACCTCGCGCCTGGCCTTCGGCGCCTCGCTGGCCTGCGCCCTCGGCGCCATGGCGGCAACCCCCGTTCAGGCCCAGGAGATGGAGAAATGCTACGGCGTCGCCACCGCCGGGCAGAACGATTGCGCGGCGGGGCCGGGCACGACCTGCGCCGGAACCTCCAGCGTCGATTATCAGGGCAATGCCTGGACGCTGGTCCCGGCCGGCACCTGCCTGTCGATGGAGCTTCCCGCCGCCCCCGATGGCAGCGCCCGCGCCGCCTCGCTGGAGCCGCTGACCCGCGACATTCCCGCCTGACCCTGGCCGGGCGCGTCCCTGCGCGCGCCCGGCCCCCCTTTCAGGTCCGAAGGAACGCCCCCATGACGCATCTGCCCCCGCGCGCCGGTGTCGGCTTCAAGCCCGAGCATTTCGCCGCGATCCGCAGCGCCCCGCAGCCGGTCTCGTTCTTCGAGATCCATGCCGAGAACTACATGGGCGCGGGCGGGCCGCCCCATGCGCAGCTGACCGCGCTGAGGGCCGACTACCCGATCTCGGTGCATGGGGTCGGGCTGTCGATCGGCGGGGCGGGCCGGCTGGACGCGGATCATCTTGTGCGGCTGCGGCGGCTCTGCGACCGCTATCAGCCGGAAAGCTTTTCCGAACATCTGGCCTGGTCCAGCCACGGGACGGAATACCTGAACGACCTGCTGCCCCTGCCCTACACGCAGGAGACGGTGGACCGGGTCTGCGATCATGTCGACGAGGTGCAGGACCGGCTTGGCCGCCGCCTGCTGCTGGAAAACCCCGCGACCTACGTCCTTTTCGCGCAATCCGACATCCCCGAGACGCAGTTCCTGGCCGAGATCGCCTTCCGCACCGGCTGCGGGCTGCTGCTGGACATCAACAACGTCTTCGTGTCCTGCACCAACCACCGCAGCGATCCGCGCGCCTATCTGGACCACTTCGCCCTGGCGGCCGTGGGCGAGATCCATCTGGGCGGCCACGATGCCGAGGACCTGCCCTCGGGGCCCCTGCTGATCGACAGCCACGGGGCGGCGGTGGCCGATCCGGTCTGGACGCTCTACGCCGAGGTGATCGCCCGGATCGGCCCCCGCCCGACGCTGGTCGAATGGGACAACGACCTGCCCGCCTGGCCGGTCCTGGCCGCCGAGGCCGCCCGCGCCGACCGCATCCTGACCAAGGCGCCCACCCATGCAGGCTGAGATCCTGACCCGCTTTCAGGCCGCCCTGCGCGGCGGCCCCCTGCCGCCCGGCGTGACCGCAACCGATCCCGCCGAGGCCGCCCGCCGCTTCGACGTCTATCGCAACAACGTGGCCACCAGCCTGTCCCGGGCGCTGGCCCGGCGCTTTCCGGTAATCGAGCGGCTGGTGGGCGCGCCCTTCTTCGCCGCGCTGGCCCGCGCCTATCTGGCCGAGGATCCGCCCCGCTCGCCGGTGCTGGCGGAGTGGGGGGCGGGCTTCGCGGCCTTCCTGTCGGGCTTTGCGCCGCTGGCCCATCTGCCCTGGATCGCCGATGTCGCGCGGATCGAGTTCGCCCGGGGCCGGGCCTATCACGCCGCCGATGCGCGGCCCCTGGATCCGGCGGCGCTGGCCGGGGCCGATCCCGCGCGGCTGCGCCTGCATCTGCATCCCTCGCTGGCCGTGCTGCGGCTGGACCATCCCGCCGTGTCGATCTGGCAGCGCCACCAGCCCGGCGCGCCCGAGACGCCCCTGCCCGGCACGGCGCAGATCGCGCTGATCCTGCGCGATCCGCGCGGCGAGGTGCCGGTCGAGGCGATCCCCCCCGCCGATGCGGCCCTGATCGCGGCGCTGGCCGCAGGCGCCCCCCTGGCCCGCGCCGCCCGCGCCGCAGAGCAGGTCCAGCCCGGCCACGATCCCGGCCCGCGCCTGGTGGCGCTGATGCGCGCGGGTGCCCTCGTCGAGGCGGGCGCGCCATGCTGAGCCGCCTCAACGCCCTGCCCGCCCGCATTCCCGCCGATCTGGTGGCGATGATGCTGCGGGTCTTTCCGGCGCTGGTCTTCTGGCAATCGGGCCGCACCAAGGTCGAGGGGCTGCGCCTCCGCGACCAGACCTGGTTCCTCTTCGAACATGAATACGCCCTGCCGCTGATCCCCTCCGAGGTGGCGGCGGTGCTGGCGACCCTGGCCGAACATGCGCTGCCGGTGCTGATGATCCTGGGACTGCTGACGCGGCTCTCGGCGCTCGGCCTGCTGGCGATGACGGTGGTGATCCAGATCTTCGTCTATCCCGGCGCCTGGATCACGCATGGGCTGTGGGCGGCGGCGCTGCTGGCGGTGGCGGCCCGGGGACCGGGGCGGATCTCGCTGGACCATCTGCTGCGGCTGGACCGCTGAGATGGACCTGATCCTCGCCTATCTCGCCGGCCTGCTGACGCTGATCAATCCCTGCGTGCTGCCGGTGCTGCCCATCGTGCTGACCGCCAGCCTGGGCGCCGATCCGCGCGGTCCGCTGGCGCTGGCGGCGGGCCTGTCGGCGTCCTTCGTGGCCCTGGGGCTGGGCGTCGCCGCCCTGGGCCCGGCCATCGGGCTTTACCCCGAGGATGTGGCGCAGGTCGCGGCGCTGGCGATGGTGGGCTTCGGCCTGGTGATGCTGACCCCCGCCATGGGGCGGCGCTTCGCCACCGCCACGGCCGGGCTGGCCCAGGCCGCCGATGCCCGGATGCCGCAGGGGCGGGGCCAGGACCGGGGCCAAGACCGGGGGCTGCGGCAGGAATTCGCGGGCGGCGCGCTTCTGGGCGCGGTCTGGAGCCCCTGCATCGGCCCCACCCTGGGCGCCGCCATCGCGCTGGCCAGCACCGGCCAGGACCTGCTGCGCGCGGGCGCGACCATGGCGGCCTTCGCGCTTGGCGTCTCGACCCTGATCCTGGCCGGGGCCTATGGCCTGCGCGGCTGGCTGCGCCGGAATGCGCGCCGGATGGCGGGACTGGCCGCCCGCGCCCGCCCTGCCCTGGGCCTGGCCTTCGTCGCCGTGGGCCTGGCCCTCGCCACCGGCCTGCACCACCGGGCCGAAGCGCTGCTGATCGCCTGGCTGCCCGCCTGGCTGATCGACCTTTCCGTCACCTTCTGACCCTCACGAGGACATCATGAACCGTCGCACTCTTCTGATCTCGGCCGCAGCCTTGACCCTGGCCCCCGCGGCCCATGCCTCTGAACGCGTCTTCTACACGCCGGGGCTGGCCGAGGCCGCCCTGGAGGCGGGCGAGACCGTCGTGCTGGATTTCTGGACCGACTGGTGCAGCACCTGCGCCGCCCAGCAGCGCGTCCTGGCGGCGCTGAAGGCCGAGACCCCCGATTACGAGGCGCATCTGCGCTTCATCACCGTCGATTGGGACCAGCACGGGCGCGGCGCGCTGTCGCAGGCGCTGGCCATCCCGCGCCGCTCGACCCTGGTGGCGCTGAAGGGGCGGCAGGAACTGGGCCGCATCGTCGCGGGCACCGCACGGGACGACATCGCGGCGCTTCTGGACCGCGCGCTGCTGGCCGCCAGGACGTGAGCCTTGGCCCGGATCTGGCGCAGGCCTGGCATTGCCCGGCGGCGGCAGTCCGGGCTAGACTGCCCGCGCGCGCGCATCCGGCGAAGGAGGCAGCCCTGGACGGCACGACTGACTGGGATCTGCTGCTGGCCCGGGCCAATGCGGGCGACGCGGCCGCCTTCCTGCGGTTTCTCACCGAGGTGACGCCGCCCCTGCGCGGCCTGATCCGCGCGCGGGGGCGGGGCCTGCCACCCGACCTGCACGAGGATATCCTGCAGGAGGTGCTGCTGGCCATCCATCTCAAGCGGCACAGCTGGACGCCGGGCCATCCGGTGCGCCCCTGGCTGTATGCGGTGGCGCGCCACAAGGTGGTCGATGCCTTCCGGCGGCGCGGCCACCGGCTGCATCTGCCGCTGGAGGACGTGGCCGAGGTCCTGGCCGCCGAGGCCGATCCCGCGCCCCTGGCCGCGCATGACGCCGACCGGATGCTGGGGATGATCGACGCCCGCTCGGCCGCGCTGGTGCGCGCGGTCCGGCTGGAGGGGCACAGCACCGAAGACGCCGCCCGGGGGTTGGGCCTGAGCGCGGGGGCCGCCCGCGTCGCCCTGCACCGGGCCATGAAACGCCTGTCCGAGCTGGCAGAGAGGATGAAATGACGAACCGACCCTCGACCGAGGATCTGATCCACCGCCTGGCCACGGCCCCGCCCCCGGCGCGACTGTCCGGGCGCGGCACCGCCAGCCTGATGCTGGGCGCGGTGGGCCTGGCGCTGGCCCTGTTCCTGACGCTGGCCGGTCCCCGCGCCGACCTGCTGCCCGCCCTGGCCGATCCGCAGGTGCTGGCCAAGCTGATCCTGCCCCTGGTCCTGGCGCCGCTGGCGCTGATGCTGGCGCTGCGCTCGGCGCGTCCGGGCGTAGGCCTGCCCCTGGGGCTGCTGGCGCTTCCGGCGCTGGCCGCGGTGGGGTTGTTCGGGGCGCGGCTGGTGCAGACGCCCCCGGGGCTGGTGCTGCCCGGGATCATGGGCCACAGCGCTGCCGCCTGCCTTCTGTCGATCACCGCCCTGTCGGCCCCGGCCCTTCTACTGGGCCTGATCCTGTTCCGGCGCGGCGCGGCCCTGCGCCCGGCCCTGACCGGCGGGCTGGTCGGGCTGGCAGCCTCGGCCGCCGCGACGGCGGGCTATGCGCTCTATTGCACCGAGGATTCGCCGCTGTTCTTCACCCTCTGGTACGGGCTGGCGATGGCCATCTGCACGGCGGCGGGCGCTGTGGCCGGGCGCCGGCTGCTGCGCTGGTAGGTGCGCCGGCCGGGCATCAGCCCGCTACAGGGTGCCTTGTGCCGTCAGAGGCCCGAGTAAAGCTGCCATTCGATCTCGGTGACATGGTCGGCCAGACGCGCGGATTCGGCGCGCTTGATCGCGGTCAGGGCGCCGTGCAGTTCGGGGCCGAGGATGCGGCAGAGCGGGGCCGAGGCCGCAAAGGTCTCGATGGCGTCGGCCCAGCTGAGGGGCAGTGCCGGGGCGCCTTCGGTCGAGGCTTCGGGGCCGGGATCGGCCTTGGCCGCGATCCCGTCCAGCGCGGTACCCAGAACCACGGCGGCGACCAGATAGGGGTTGGCATCCACCCCGGCCACGCGATGTTCGAAATGACGCGCGGCGGGGCGGCCGCCCGGGATGCGCAATGCCACGTTGCGGTCATCGCGGCCCCAGGTATTGGAGGCGGGCGAATAGATCGCCCCTCCCAGCCTGCGCCAGGAATTCAGCGTCGGGCCCAGCACCAGCATCGTGTCGGCCATCGCCGCCCGCACGCCGCCGATGGCGTGCAGCATCAGGGGCGAGATCGCGCCGTCCCGATCCGCGAACAGGTTTCCCCCCTCGACCGGATCGGTCAGCGACAGATGCAGATGCATCCCCGAGCCGGACCGCCCCGCAAAGGGCTTGGGCATGAAGCAGGCCCGCATCCCGAAACGCCGCGCGGTGCTGCGCAGGATCTGCTTGGCCAGCATGATGTCATCCGCCGCCCGCGCCAGATCGCGATAGCGCAGGGTCAGCTCGAACTGGCCCTGCGCATATTCCGAGATCAGCGTCTCGAGCGGCAGATCGAAGCTGGCGGCGGCCGCATAGACGGCGTCGAAGAAGGGCGACATCTCGTCCAGCTCGTCGACCGACATGCAGTTCGTCGACGACATGCGCCGCCCCCCCATCGGCGCGCGGGCGGGGCCGCCTGCGGCATCCAGCAGGTAGAACTCCAGCTCCAGCGCGCCCATCGGCTGAAAGCCCATGCCCTGCGCGCGGGCGATCTGGGCCATCATCGCGCCGCGCGGGTCATGGGGCACGGGCGCGCCGTCCGACCCGAACATCTGCAGCAGCACCAGCCCCCGCCCGTTCGGCTGCACCCCAAGCGTGCCCGCCACCGGCCAGCACAGGCTGTCGCCGCCGCCGTCATCCTGCGTGGCAAGGGCGCCCGCGACGTCATTGCCCTCGATATCCTGCGCGAACAGCGAGGCGGGCATACCGCGCCCGCCCTGGAACAGGCCCGCCAGCTCGTGGCGGCGGATCATCTTGCCGCGCCCGATGCCGTGCAGGTCGGCCAGCGAGATGTCGATGGCCTCGACCGCCGGATGGGCGTCGAGGAAGGCCTGCGCCGCATCGGCCAGCGCGCCGGTCGGGGACATCACGCTCACCGCCCCGGATGCCCAAGCTGCGCCTGCGTCAGGTCCAGCACGCGCCAGGCCTTCTCGACCAGCTCGTCGGCCTCGGCATGGGTCAGCACCAGCGGCGGCGAGACCACCATCCGGTCGCCCACCGCCCGCATGATCAGCCCGTTCGCGAAGGCATGCTCGCGGCACATCATGCCGACGCCCAGATCCTCGTCGAAGGCCCGCCGCGCCCCCTTGTCGGCGCACAGCTGGATGGCGCCGATCAGGCCGGTCATCACCGCCTCGCCCACCAGCGGGTGATCGGCCAGCGCGCGCCACTTGCCCTGCAGATAGGGGCCGATGTCATCGGCCACGCGGTCGACGATGCCTTCGGACCGCAGGATGCCCAGATTGGCGATGGCCGCAGCGCAAGCCGCCGGATGGCCGGAATAGGTGTAGCCATGCGCGAACTCGCCGCCCTTGGCCGTCAGCACCTCGGCCACGCGGTCGGACACGCCCACCGCCCCCATCGGGATGTAGCCAGAGGTCAGCCCCTTGGCCATGGTCATGAAGTCGGGCGTGGTGCCATAGGTCTGGCAGCCGAACCACGATCCGGTGCGCCCGAAACCGCAGATCACCTCGTCCGAGATCAGCATCACGCCGCGCTCGGTCAGCCCCGCCGACAGCGCCGGCCAATAGCTGTCCGGCGGAATGATGACGCCGCCCGCGCCCATGATCGGTTCCGCGATGAAGCCCGCCACGCGATGCGCGCCGATGCCGTCGATCAGCGCCAGCGTGTCGCGGGCGACCTTCAGGCCGAAGTCCTCGGGCGACAGCTCGCCGCCCTCGGCCCACCAGGCCGGGCGCGGCGCGTGCAGGATGTTGCCCACCGGCAGGCCGGGCTGGGCATGCATGAAGCCGAACCCCCCCACCGCCGAGGCCGCCACGGTCGAGCCGTGATAGGCCCCCTGCCGCGAGACGATGATGGTGCGGTCAGGCTGGCCCATCACCGCCCAGTAATGCGCGATCATGCGGAAGATCGTGTCATTCGCGTCCGAGCCGGACCCGGTGAAGAAGAACCGGTTGATGTGGTCGGGCGTGACCTGAGACAGCAGGTGGCCCAGCTCGATCACCGGCGGGTGGCTGGTCTGGAAGAAGGTGTTGTAGAAGGGCAGCTGCCGCAGCTGGCGGGCGACGGCATCCGCGATCTCGGGGCGGCCATAGCCGATCGCCACGCACCACAGGCCCGCCATCCCGTCCAGGATCCGGTTTCCGTCGCTGTCGGTCAGATGCACGCCATCCGCATGGGTGATGATCCGCGCGCCCTTGGCATTCAGCGCGCTCGCATCGGTGAAGGGGTGCAGGTGATGCGCCGCATCCATGGCGCGCAGGCTTTCGGTCGAATTGAGCAGCGTCATGTCAGATCTCCTGTGGGGGCAAGGGCGGCCAGCGTGCTGCCGCCGTCGACGGGCAGGGCCGCGCCGGTGATGAAGCGCGCGGCGTCCGACAGAAGGAACGCCACGGCCGAGGCAATGTCCTGGGGCTGCGCCACGCGGCCCAGGGGAATGGCCGCGCCGAAGCGCGCCAGCGTGGCGGCGCGGGCGGCCCCGGTCTGGCCCGGCGCCAGCATCGGCGTGTCGGTGTCGCCGGGACAGACGGCATTGACGCGGATGCCCTCGCGCGCATGGTCCAGCGCCATGCAGCGGGTCAGCTGCACGACGCCCGCCTTGGCGACGCCGTAGGCCACCGCGCCGGGCGCCGCGATCAGCCCCCAGTCCGAGGCGATGTTGACGATCGCTCCGCCCCCCGCGCGGCGCATCGGCGCCAGCACCGCGCGCGACATGCGGAACGTCGCGCCCAGATTCAGGTCGATTACCCGCGCCCAATCTTCGTCCAAGGTCTGGTCGGCCCGCCCCCGCCCCAGCACGCCCGCCGCATTGACCAGCCCGGTCACCGGGCCCATCGCCTCTGCCGCAGCCAGGATGCGGTCGGCGGAGGACGGATCGGACAGGTCGGCGGACAGGAACCGCGCGTTGGCCGCGTCCTGCGCGGGCGCGCGGCGCGCCACCAGCAGCAGGGGCCCCGGCAGCAGCGCCGCGAGGGCCGCGCCGATGCCCGAACTCGCGCCGGTCAGGATGGTGACGCTCATGGCGCATCCTCGAATTCGCCATGGGCCAGCAGGAACGCGGCCCCTGCCGCGATGTCGCGGCGCATGGCGTCGCCCGCCGCTGCCGCGTCGCCGCGCGACAGGGCGGCGGCCAGCTCCTCGTGATAGTCGATCTCCAGGATGCCCGACAGCGCGCCTTCGAACCTGCCGCCGAACTGGCGCAGGAAGGGGCCGACCTGCAGCCACAACGTCTCGATCAGGAAGATCAACGCGTCCGAGCCCGAGGCGCGATGGACGAGGAACTTGAACTCGTAGTTCTGTTCCAGATAGCTGTCGATGTCCTGATCCAGCGCGGCCTGCGTCAGCGCCGCACCGGCCTGCCGGATGGCGCGCAGATGCGCCTCGGATGCCGCCCCTGCGGCCAGTTCCGCCGCCCGCCCCTCGCAGGTCACGCGCGCGGCCATCAGGTCGGCGAAGCGCGCCCGGTCCATGCGCGGCAGGATCATCGAGCCGTTGGGCAGCGCCTCGAGCGCGCGCAGCGATTGCAGCCGGGCCAGGGCCGCGCGCACCGGCATGTCGGAACAGCCCAGTTCGGCCGCGACCTTGCGCGAGGTCAGCTTGCGCCCCGGCGGGATGCGCCCGGCCATCAGCGCCCTGGTCAGCTGGCGATAGACCTGCTCATGGACCGGCACCGTTTCCAGCGCGTCCAGACCGAGGGGCATGGGCCGCGCGCTCATCGGGCAGCCCGCCCGAGGGTGAGCGGGGCCGTCGGGCCGGCAGCGCCGGGCTGCCCGGGCGCTGCCGGCCGCTCCGCCTGCCCGGCAGTCCTGTCCGCATGTCCTCGCTGCATCGATCATGTCCCCCTGTCTTGCGACCGATCTCGCATTTTTTGCGATCGCAATCAAGATTGATCTTTGAGGATTCGCATAATAGCACTTGATTTGCCGGTTCAAGGGCTGCAATTCTGCGATCACATCAGACAGGACGTGCCGATGCAGGACACCAAGATCGCCATTCTGGGGCTGGGGCTGATCGGCGCCGCATGGGCGGCGCTGTTCGTCCATCACGGCGCGCAGGTCGCGGCCTGGGACCCCGAGGCGGCGGCGCGCGAGGGGCTGGCCGACCGCATGGCGACGCCGCTGCGCCAACTGGAACAGATCACCGGGCAGCCTGCGCGCGGCAGGCTGACGGTCACCGGCGATCTTGCCGCCGCGCTGGACGGCGCCGCGCTGATCCAGGAGAACGCCCCCGAAAGCATCCCGCTGAAGCAGGCGCTTTATGCGCAGATCGAGGCGCTGACGGAGGCCACCACCATCGCCTCCTCGGCCTCGGCCCTCTGCTGGACCGATCTGGCGCCGTCCCTGCGCGACCCCGCGCAGCTGATCACCGCGCATCCCTTCAACCCGCCGCATCTGGTGCCGCTGGTCGAGTCCTATGGCACCGATCCCGCGCGTCTGAACGGGGCCGAGGCGATCTATCGTGCCGCCGGTCGCGTGCCGGTGCGGCTGACAAAGCCCGCCACCGGCCATATCGCCAACCGCCTCGCCTCGGCGCTGTGGCGCGAGGCGGTGCATCTTGTGGCCGAAGGCATCGCCGATGTGCCCGCCGTTGATGCGGCGCTTGTCCATGGGCCGGGGCTGCGCTGGTCGGTGATGGGCGCGCATATGGCCTATCATCTGGGCGGAGGCCCCGGCGGCATGGCGGCCTATCTGGACCATCTCGGCCCCAGCCAGGAACGCCGTTGGGCCGATCTGGGCACGCCCTCGCTGACGCCCGGGGTCCGCGCCGCCCTGACCGCCGGGATCGCGGCCGAGGCCGATGGCCGCGACATCCCCACCCTGGAACACACCCGCGACGCGGCGCTGATCGCCGTGCTGAGGGCCCGCACCTCCTCCGGACATCTGTAAAGGACCGCCATCATGGACGACCGCGCCAATATCTCGCTTGCCGACCTGGACCGGGAGGCGCTGTTCCACCCCGTCTCCTCGATCCACGACCTGCAGACCAAGGGGCCGGTGATCTATACCGGCGCGCAGGGCGTCGAGGTCACCCGCGAGGGGGGCCAGACGCTGATCGACATGGGCGCGGGCCTGTGGTGCGTGAACGTGGGCTATGGCCGCCCGGAACTGGTGGCGGCGGGCGCGCAGGCCATGCAGGATCTGAGCTTTCAGCACTTCTTCGGCGGCGCCTCGGCGGAACCCACGATCCGGCTGGCCGACCGGCTGCTGGGCCTCTTCAACGAGACGGTGCCAGGCGCCGACATGGCGCGGGTGTTCTTCGGCTGCTCGGGCTCGGACGCCAATGACACGGCGCTGAAGCTGGTGATCTATTACAACAACCTGCGCGGTCTGCCCGCCAAGAAGAAGGTGATCTCGCGCAAGGGGGCCTATCACGGGCTGACCTATGCGGCGGCCAGCCTGACGGGCATCGAGGGCTATCACACCGCCTTCGACCTGCCCATGCCGGGCGTGCTGCACACCAGCTGCCCGCATCATTACGCCTTCGCCCAGGACGGAGAGACCGAGGCCGCCTTCACCGACCGCCTGATCGTCGAGCTGGAGGAGATGATCGCCCGCGAGGGGGCCGACACGGTCGCCGCCTTCATCGCCGAGCCGGTGATGGGCACCGGCGGGGTCTTCCTGCCGCCGGCGGGCTATTTCGACCGGGTGCAGCAGGTGCTGGACCGCCATGACATCCTCTTGATCGCGGATGAGGTCATCACCGGCTTCGGCCGCACCGGCGCGTGGTTCGGCTCCGAGACCTACGGCATCCGCCCCGACATCGTGTCGCTGGCCAAGGGGCTGACCTCGGCCTATTTCCCGATGTCGGCCTCGATCGTGTCGCGCCGCATCTGGGAGGTGCTGGAGGGCGCCTCGGCCAAGATGGGGGCCCTGATGCACGGCTTCACCTATTCCGGCCATCCGGTCGGCGCGGCCATCGCCATGGCGAACCTGGACCTGATGGAGGCCGAGGACATGCCCGCCAATGCCGCGCGCCTCGGGCCGGTGCTGCTGGAGGCGCTGCGGTCCAAGGTCGGCGATCACCCGCTGGTGGGCGACATCCGCGGCGTGGGCCTGATGGCGGCGGTCGAGTTCGTGGCCGACCGCGCCACCCGCGCCCGCCTGCCCGTCGGCGCGCACAAGCTGGTGGCGGCTCATGCGATGAACCAAGGCGTGCTGACCCGCGCCCTGCCCTTCCTGCCCGTCACCTCGATGTCGCCGCCCCTGTCGATCACCGAGGGCCAGATCGACGAGGCCACCACCCGCTATGCAAGGGCGCTGGAGGCCGCCACGCCCGAGATGCTGGCGCTGTAGGGGACCTACTCATGCGCATCACCTCTCTCGGGGCCAAGGCGGATCTGCCGCAGCCCCGGCTGGAGTTTGCCCTGTCGATCCGGGCCGATCTGGGGCCGGCGGTCGAGTTCACGACCTCGCACGGCATCACCCGCGCCATGTTCCCGATCACCGGGGGCGAGGTGGCGGGCGAGGGCTGGCGCGCCGTCATCCTGCCCGGGGGCGCCGATTTCGCCACCCGCCTGCCCGATGGCAGCTATGCGATCGAGGCGCGCTATTTCGCCCGGACCGAGGACGGGATCACCCTGTCGGTCCTGAATGCCGGGCGGATGTGGGCGCAGCCCGACGGGTCCTTCGACGGGCGCACGCGGGCCGAGCTGCAGGCGCCCGAGGGTCCGCTGGCCTGGCTGACCGACGCGGTCATGTTCGGCACCGCCCATGCGGCGGCGGATGACGACGATCACGTGTGGATCGAGCTGTGGCGGGCGGTCCTCTAGACCGCCCGCACAAGAATCAGGCATCGGCCTCATGGGTGACGCGCCCGTCGCAGAGGGTCAGGCGCGGGGTCATCCGCGCGATGTCCTCGGGCGCCATGTCATGGGGGTCCTCGGGCAGCAGCACCAGATCGGCCAGCATGCCGGGCCGGATGCGCCCCACGCGGTCCTCGGCAAAGCCCGCGCGGGCGCCGCGCCAAGTATAGCCCTCTAGCAGCTCGTCCAGCATGACCCGCTGGTCGGGCATGTCGGGCCCCCAGGGCTTGCGCTGCAGGGCGGTGCCGATGGACAGCAGCGGCTCGACCGGCACGATCGGCCAGTCCGAGGCAAAGCAGTAATCCGCGCCGGTATCGAGGATCCGCCGCCAGGCATAGGCCAGGGGCCAGCGGTCCTTGCCGATGGCCGAGGCGGCGGGCTCGATCCCCTCGCCGCGCACGCCGGGCGGATGCAGCGGCTGCAGCGAGGCGATCACGCCCAGCTGCGCCAGGCGCGGCAGGTCCTCCTCGGTGATCAGCTCGATATGCTCGATCCGGTGGCGGCTGTCGCGCGGGCCATTGGCCTCGGCCGCGGCCTGATAGCCGTCCAGCGTGATGCGCACCGCGCCGTCGCCGATCGCGTGGACGCTGATCTGCAGCCCGCGCCGGTCGGCCTCGATCGCGGCGTCGCAAAAGGCCCGGGCCGAGAACAGCGGCGTGCCCTTGTGGCCGGGGCGGGTGGCGTAATCCCGCACGAAGACCGCCGTGCCGCTTTCGATGACCCCGTCGACGAAGATCTTGACCCGCCCCGAGCACAGCATCTCGTCATTGAACTCGGCGCTCATGGCGCTGGCCTCGTCCAGGGCGGACAGGGGCTTGTCGGCGGTCAGGTGATAGGGGACCTCGACCCGCGCGGTCAGGTCGCCCGCCGCGCGGATCTCGCGCAGCAGGTCCAGCGTGTAATGGTTGCCGTCCATGTTCTGGATCGAGGTGATCCCGGCCGCCGCGCAATGGCGCAGGCCGGCGCGGATCATCTGAATGTCCTCGGCGCGCTCCTCGGGCGTGGGCGGGCTGGCAGGCTCGCGCCCCGACATGCCCAGCATCTCGCGCCCGCCGCTGGTGCGCAGGTCCAGCACCGGGCCGATGGCGCCCTTCTCGTGCAGGGCGCCGGTCGCGCGACCGTCCTCGCCCATGACGACCTCGTTGCCGTCCTCCATCTCGGCCCCGTCCAGCAGGCCGGCCTTGTCCAGGGCGACCGTGTTGGCCCAGGCCGTGTGGAAATCGAAGGCCATGACGATCAGCGGGCGATCGGCCAGGATCTGATCCAGCACATGCCGGTCGGGTTCGGCGTCACCGCCCAGAATGTCATAGGGCGCGCCTTGGCAGATCAGCAGCCCCTCGTCGGGCTTCTCGGCGGCATAGTCCCGGATGGCGCGGGTCAGCGCCGCGCGCCCCGAGACCTCGGCCAGCTGCAGCATCGTCAGCCCGGCGCCGCCGCTGAACAGGTGCAGATGCGATTCGACGAAGCCGGGCAGCAGCGTGCCCCCTTCGGCGTCGATGATGCGCGTGTCCGGGCCGGCCAGCGCCAGCATCTCCTCATCCGTGCCCAGGGCCGCGATGCGGTTGCCCGCCACCGCGACGGCCTGCGCGCGCGGGGTGTCGGGGTCCATCGTCAGCACCCGCGCATTGCGGATCACCAGGGTGGTCTTGTCCATGATCGGATCTTTCACAGGGGAGGGGTCACAGGGGATGTGTCACGGAGAGCGGTGTTTCAGGGCGGGGGCGGCCAGAAAGCCGTCCTCGAAGAGCTGCCGCGCCAGGGGGGCGATCCGCGCCTGCAGCGTCTGCCGATGCGCCTCCAGCGTCATGTCCTCGGTGCGGATCAGGTCCAGGAAGGCGGCGTTCCAGACATCGAAGACCAGCCGCCCCAGCTGCGCCGGATCGGGATCGTCGCCGCAGCGCAGGCGCAGGTCGTACTGCCCCATGAAGGTGGCGACCGCGCCGATCAGCTGGTCGTTGATGGTCGAATATTCGCGCGACAGCTCGGTGTCGGGGTGCCGGATGACCGAGGCCTCGGCATAGCGCCAGACCCGCTTGCCGGCGATCTCCAGCGTGCGCGTTGTCACCTGGCCCAGCATCTCGACCAGGATGGTGCCGAAATCGGCATCCGTGCGCGGATGCATGGCCGTGTCCGTCTCGCGGAACTGGTGGGAGCCTTCGGCGATCATCGCGATCAGGATGCCGTCCTTGGTGCCGAAATAATTGAACAGCGTCGGCGGCGAGACCTGCGTGGCCTCGGCCAGTTCGGCCATGGTCGTGGCGTCGATGCCGTTCTGGCCGAACAGCCGCGCGGCATGGCGCAAAATCTGCGCGCGGCGATGGGCCTTCTTGCGGTCGCGCAGGCCCGGCGGGGGGGTCCTGTCCGTTGCCTGCTGCACCGGCATCTCCATCAAATTATTTGTCACTGTAAACTTTTTTATTGACTAAAATTTCTGTGTCAATACCAATCTGGGACCAGACCGCCTGTCGCGAAAAGGCCAGACGATGATCCAGCTTCATTCCGTGTCCAAGATCTATGGCGCCGGCGCCGGGGCGGTGACCGCCCTGTCCGATGTCAGCCTGACCATCGCCGAGAACGAGTTCTTCACGCTGCTGGGCCCCTCGGGCTGCGGCAAGACCACGCTCTTGCGGATGCTGGCCGGGTTCGAGGTGCCAAGCCGGGGCGCCATCGTGCTGGACGGGCGCGACATCGCCGATCTGCCGCCCAACAGGCGCCCCATCAACACGGTGTTCCAGAACTACGCGCTGTTTCCGCACATGACGGTGGCCCAGAACATCGCCTTCGGGCTGCAATCGCTTGGCCGGCCCCGCGCCGCCATCAAGGCCCGGGTGGCCGAGATGCTGGCGCTGGTCGCGATGGAGCATCTGGCGGACCGCAAGATCGCCGCCATGTCGGGCGGCCAGCAGCAGCGGGTGGCGCTGGCCCGGGCGCTGGCGCCGGCGCCGCGCATCCTGCTGCTGGACGAGCCGCTGTCGGCGCTGGACCTGAAGCTGCGCCGGCAGATGCAGATCGAGCTGAAGCGCCTGCAGGCCGAGACCGGCATCACCTTCGTCTTCGTGACCCATGATCAGGAAGAGGCGCTGACCATGTCCGACCGCATCGCGGTCATGGGCGCGGGCCTGCTGCATCAGGTGGCCAGCCCCCGCGATCTGTACGACCGCCCCGCCAACCGCTTCGTCGCGGGCTTCATCGGCGAGGGGAATTTCCTGCCCGTCCATGTCCGGTCGCGCGACGGGGCCCTGGCCCGCGTGACCATCGCCGGCGCCGATCTGACCCTGCCCGCCGAGACCCTGCCGGCCGGAGAGATGCAGGCGCTGGTGCGGCCCGAGCGGATCGTGCTGGCCCCCGCCGGGGGGACGGGCGGGCTGCACCTGTCGGGGGTGGTCGAGAACCTGGTTTATATCGGCACCGACACGCATCTGCATCTGCGCCTGCCCGATGGCGCGCAGATCACCGCCCGGATCGGCAATGGCGACCCGCACCTGCAGGGTCTGGCGCCCGGCGCCCGCGCGGCGCTGGCGGTGCCCTCCGACGCGTTGCGCCTGGTGCCCGCATGAGCCTGGCCGACGCCCGCCCCGCCGACCTTGCGGCGCCCCCTGCCCGCCAGGCCGAGGCCCGCAAGTCCCGCCGCGAGGCCCGCACCCGCTGGTGGCTGGCCACGCCCGCGCTGCTGACCATCGCGGCGCTGTCGCTGCTGCCTCTGTGCATTGTCATCCTCTATTCGGTGCTGGAGCGCGACAGCTATGGCGGCATCCTGTGGGCGCTCTCGGGCGAGGCCTGGATCGAGGTCTTCTTCCAGCGCGACATCTTCGAGGGCACCCTCGCCCCGGCCGGCGCGCATCTGGCGATCCTGTGGCGGTCGATCCGGCTGGCGCTGATCACCACCGGGCTGACGCTGCTGATCGGGGTGCCCACCGCCTATTTCATCGGCACCCGGCCCGCCCACACCCGCAACCTGTGGCTGTTCGCGATCACCGTGCCCTTCTGGACCTCGCTGCTGATCCGCATCATCGCCATCGGAGAGCTGATCCGCCGCGACGGGCTGGTGAACGCGGCGCTGCTGCAGATGGGGCTGATCGACGAGCCGCTGCAGATGCTGTTCACCGATTTCGCCATCGGGCTGGGGATGACCTATGTCTATCTGCCGCTGATGGTGCTGCCGGTCTATGCCGCCGTGCAGCGGCTGGACCCGCGCCTGATGGAGGCCGCCTATGACCTTTATGCCTCGCGGGCGCGGACCTTCTGGCGGGTGATCCTGCCGCTGATCCGGCCCGGGGTGATCGCCGGATCGCTGCTGGTCTTCATCCCCTCCCTTGGCGATTACGTCACGCCGCGCGTGCTGGGCGGCGGGTCGAACCTGATGATCGGCAACCTGATCGAGCTGCAGTTCGGGCAGGGCCGCAACTGGCCCCTGGGCGCGGCGCTGGCCCTGACGCTGATGATCCTGATCGGGCTGGCGCTGATCCCCTGCGCGCGGCTGCTGCGCGGAAAGGCGGCACCCCATGGCTAGACGCTTCGATCCCCAGACCCTGCCGGGCTTCGGCGCCATCGCCGCGCTGGCCTTCGCCCTGCTCTATCTGCCGCTGATCGTGCTGGTCACCTATTCCTTCAACGCGGGCGACCTGATCGGCCGGTGGGAGGGGCTGTCGTGGCGCTGGTACGCGCAGGCGCTGAGCAACGCCGCCATTCAGGACGCGGCCCTGCGCTCGCTGGTGCTGGCGCTGGTCGCGGCGGCGCTGTCGACCGCGCTGGCGGTGCTGGCCGCGCTGGCCACGACGCGGGCCGACCAGTTCCGCCCCCGCCATGCCATCGCCGCGGTCATCAACCAGCCGCTGGTCGTGCCCGAGATCGTCATGGCGGTGGCGCTGCTGCTGCTCTTCTCGATGCTGCGGCAGGCCACCGGGCTGTCGGGCATGGGCTATCTGCTGGCCGCCCACGTCACCTTCTGCATCCCCTTCGCCTATCTGCCGGTCCGCGCCCGGCTGGAGGGGATGGATGCGAACCTCGAACGCGCCGCCGCCGATCTGTACGCCAGCCCGCTGACGGTCTTTCGCCGCATCACCCTGCCCCTGCTGGCCCCGGGCATCCTGGCGGGCTTCATGCTGGCCTTCGTCATCTCGCTGGACAACGTCGTCATCTCGCAATTCATCAAGACGGCCGGGCAGGAAACGCTGCCCACCTACATGCTGGGCCAGCTGCGGCGCGGCATCTCGGCCGAGATCTATGCCGTGTCCACGATGCTGGTGGGCCTCAGCCTGCTGATCCTGACCCTGTCCTTTCTTGTGAACCGCACGCGGCCCTGACCGCCCCAGCCCGAAGGAAATCCGATGAAACCGCTCCTTGCCGGCCTCGCCGCCCTGACCGCCACCCCGGCCTTGGCCGAGGGAGAGCTGCACATCTTCAACTGGGGCAATTACACGCCCCCCGAGCTGATCGAGAAGTTCCAGGACACCTACGACGTCCGCGTGACCGTCACCGAATATGACAGCAACGACGCGGCTTTGGCCAAGATCCGCGCGGGCGGGCACGGCTTCGACATCGTGGTGCCGACCTCCAGCTTCCTGCCGATCTGGATCGCGCAGGACCTGCTGATGCAGACCAACCCGGGCCAGATGGAGAATGCCGCCAACATCCTGCCCGAATGGGCCGATCCCGAATGGGACCCGGGCCGCGTCTATACCGCGCCCTGGCAATGGGGCACGACCGGCATCCTGGTCCATACCGGCAGCTATGCGGGCGACATCAACAGCTCGGCCATCTTCCTCGACCCGCCCGAGGAATTGCGCGGCCGCATCAATGTCGTCCCCGAGATGCAGGACATCATGAACCTGGCCGTCATGTATTACGGCGGCGAGATCTGCAGCGCCGACATGGACATCCTGCGCCAGGTCCGCGACGGGATGCTGGCCGCCAAGCCCTTCTGGACCGGCATCGACTATCCCCCCTTCGAGACGCTGATCAACGAGGACATCCTGGCCTCGACCTTCTGGAACGGCGCCTCGGGGCGCATTCGCGCGGCCAACCCCGAGTTTGCCTATGGCTATCCGCGCGAGGGCTTTCCGATCTGGATGGAGAATGTCGCGGTGCTGGCCGATGCCCGCAATCCCGACAATGCGAAGCTGTTCCAGAACTTCGTGATGGACCCCGAGAATGCGGCGATCATCTCGAACTACCTGCGCTATGCCAATGCGATCGCGGGGTCCGAGGCGTTCATGGATCCCGACCTGACCGATGCGCCCGAACTGGTGATCCCCGAGGATCTGCAGGGCTCGGCGCAGACCGCGCGGCTCTGCGAGCCTGCGACGCAGGACATCTACACCCGCATCTGGACCGAGGTCCTGCGCTGATCCCCTGATCCGCCGAGGCGGGTCCCCTCACGCCCCGAAGGTTCCCGCATGACCCCTGCCCCGCGCATCGCCCTGATCCACGCCCTGCCCGAATCGGTGGCGCCGATCCGCGAGGCCTTTGCCCGGCTCTGGCCCGAGGCGCGGACCGCCGATCTGCTGGATGCCTCGCTCTCGGCGGATCTGGCGGCGGCGGGGCGGCTGGATGCGGCGATGACCGCGCGCTTCCTGACGCTTGGGCGCTATGCGGCGGCGGGCAGCGGCGCCGTGCCCGCGCAGGCGGTGCTGTTCACCTGCTCGGCCTTCGGGCCGGCCATCGAGGCGGTGCGCGCCGACCTGCCCCTTCCCGTCCTGCGCCCCAACGAGGCCGCCTTCGCCCGCGCCCTGCAGATGGGCCCGCACGTGGCGCTGGTGGTGACGTTCCCTCCGTCCCTGCCGGCGCTGACGGTGGAGCTGCAGCAGATGGCCGATGCGGCGGGGCGGCCGGTGCGGATCACCCCTGTGCTGGCCGAGGGCGCGCTGGCCGCGCTGCAGGCGGGCGACGGGCCGGGCCATGATCGGGCGGTGGTCGCCGCCTGCCGCGATCTGGGCCCGCAGGACCTGCTGCTGCTGGGCCAGTTCAGCCTGGCCCGCGCCGCCCCGGCGCTGCGCGCGGCCCAGGACCGCCCCGTGCTGACGACTCCCGACAGCGCCGTCAGCCTGCTGCGCGCGCGGCTGACGGGACAGGTGCCGCCGGACCTGACCTGAAAGGACAGGGTCCTCATTTCCCCGATTGACGAATCCGAGTAAACTAGTCAGTTACCCGCATCCTCGTCAATCAGCAGGTCCCCATGTCCCCCTCCCTTCGTTCGACCTGCCTCGCCGGGGCAAGTCTTCTGGCCCTCTCGACCGCGCCCGCCCTGTCGCAGGACGGCCCCGCGCCCATCCTGCTGGACGAGATCGTCCTGACGGCCACGACCGACACCGCCGCGCAGACGGATGGCTATGTCGCGGGCTATGGGCAGGTGGCGACCAAGTCCGACACGCCGCTGGCCGAGACGCAGCAGTCGATCTCGGTCGTGACCGGCCAGCAGATCGAGGACCAGAACGCCCAGACCCTGGGACAGGCGCTGAACTATACCGCCGGCGTGCTGGGCGAGCCCTTCGGCGCCGATCCGCGCTTCGACAGCCCCACGGTGCGCGGCTTCGAGGCGCGCAGCTCGCAATATGTGAACGGGCTGCGGCAGCTGCGCTATCTGGGCGCCCCGGCCTCGGAAACCTACGGCATCCAGCAGGTCGAGGTCCTCAAGGGCCCAAACTCGTCGCTCTATGGCGCCGGATCGCCCTCGGGGATCATCAACCAGATCCAGAAGCGCGCGCAGGCTGTCGACTTCACCGAGATCGGCGCGGGCTATGACGGCAATGACAGCAGCCAGCTGTTCTTCGACGTGAACCGCGCGCCGTCCGAGGTGCTGTCCTGGCGCCTGACCGGGATCGCCCGGGACAGCCAGACCCAGATCGACGAGCTGACCAACCAGCGCGGCTATCTGGGCGCGGCGCTGCGCTATGCCCCCGACGCGCTGACCACGGTGGACCTGATCGCCTCCTACACCAAGGACGCGCCGATCTCGCCCCCGGGTGTGCCCTTCGCGCTGACCCGGATCGGCGAGGGCGAGGATCTGCGCGACGATTACTATGGCGAGCCCTCCTTCGACGACAGCGACCGCGAGATGGCCAATATCGGCATCGAGATCAGCCAGGAGTTGGACAATGGCTGGACCCTGTCGCAGGGCTTCCGCGCCGAGCGGTTCGATTGGGACTATACCGGCCATTACGTCAATGGGCTGACCGAGGACGGGCTGTCGGTCACGCGCGGCGCCAACCGGCAGCAGGAAAGCACCTCGGGGCTGAACCTCGACACGCGGCTGTCGAACCGGATCACCACGGGCGCGGTGACCCATGATCTGCTGGTCGGGCTGGACATCCGCCAATACGATGCCGACACCACGACCGAGTTCTTCTTCGGCCAGCCGTTGGACTGGCGGGCGCCGGACTATGGCGCCCTGCCCCTGCAGCCGGCATGGTATGTCAGCCGCAGCGACGTGACGCTGAAGCAGGTCGGCATCTATCTGCAGGACGAGATCTCGGTCGGCAACTGGCGCGGATCGCTGGCCCTGCGCCAGGACTGGACCGAGCAGACCGGCACCGAGGTCACGACCGGCGAAACGACGTTGGACCAGTCCGACGACGCGCTGACCGGGCGGGCGGGCCTGTCCTATGTGATGGCCAATGGCGTGATGCCCTATGTCAGCTATTCGACCTCGTTCGACCCCGAGATCGGGCTGGACGACACGACCGGCGAGACGCTGGAGCCCACCACCGGCAAGCAATGGGAGCTGGGCGTGAAATACCAGCCCGCCGCCATCGACGCCCTCTTCACCGCCGCGATCTATGATCTGACGCAGGAGAACCTGGTCCGCAATCTGGGGGCCGGGGTGAACCGGCAGGTGGGCGAGATCACCTCCCGGGGTCTGGAACTGGAGGCCACGGCCGAGCTGACCGAGGGATGGGCCGTCCGCGCGGGCTATGCCTATAACCGCACCGAACAGGTCGGCGGCCCCGAGGACGGGCTGGAGATGCCCAACGCCCCCCGCCATCTGGCCAGCCTGTGGGTGGACCGCGATTTCGGCAATGGCATCCGCGCCGGGGGCGGCCTGCGCCATATCGGCTCGCGCAAGGGCGATTTCAGCAATAGCTTCGATCTGGACAGCGTCACGCTGGTCGATCTGGGCGCCAGCTATACGCGCGGCAATGTCGAGGCCTCGGTCAATCTGGCGAACCTGACCGACGAGGTCTATCTGGCCAATTGCGGCGCCTTCGGCTGCTATTACGGTGAAGGCCGCACGCTGGCCGCCAAGGTGGCCTACCGGTGGTAGGCGGCGGGGCCGCATCCCGCGGGCCCTCGCGTCGCCGCTTTCTGACCGCCGCCGGCGCGATGCTGGCGGCGTCGTCCGCATGGGGGGCCTCTGCGGCGTCCGGGGCCGCCGCGCCCCGGCTGGCGGCGATCGATTGGGCGATGCTGGAGACCGCCGTGGCCCTGGGCCACATGCCGGTCGCCGCCGCCGAGCTGATCCGGTTCCGCGCCGATGCCGTCACGCCCGAGATTCCGCCCGAGGTGACCGATCTGGGCCTGCGCGGTGCGCCCAATTTCGAGCTGCTGCAGCTGGTCCGGCCCATGCTGATCCTCAGCTCTCCCTATTACACGCGCTACGAGGCGCGGCTGGCGCAGATCGCGCCGGTCCTGTCGCTGCCCTTCTACCTGCCCGGTGAACCGCCCCTGCCAAAGGCGATGTCCGCGCTGACCGTGTTGGCGGATCGCATCGGCGATCCCCGCGCGGGCGCCGGGGCACAACGGCGGGCCGAGGCGGATCTGGACCGGTGGGCCGTGCGGCTGGCCCCCCATGCCGACCGGCCCCTGGCGCTGATCGACATCGGCGATGCCCGCCATCTGCGCGCCTTCGGCCCTGACAGCCTGTTCGGCAGCACGCTGGACCGGCTTGGGCTGGCGAATGCCTGGACGGGCCGCACCGCCTTCAGCTTCATGGCCCCGGTGCCCCTCGAGCGGCTGGCCGAGATGCCCGAGGCCCGGCTGATCATCATCGGCCCGGTCCCGCCCGAGGCCCGGCGCGGGCTGGCGCGCAGCGTGCTGTGGCAGGCGCTGCCGCAGGTGGCAGCGGGCCGGGTCCATCACCTGCCGCGGGTCAATGCCTTCGGCGCCGTCCCCTCGGCGCGGCGCTTCGCGGGGCTGCTGGCCGAGGCGCTGGACGGGCGCGGGGCGCAAGGATGAGCCCCGCCGCCCGCATGGTCCTGCCCTTGGGCGCGCTGGTCGCGCTGGCCCTGTGGATGATGGCGGCGCGCAGCCTGCCCTGGCCCGGCTGGCCGCTGGACCCGGCGGCGATGAGCCTCGATCAGATCCGCA
Organism: Paracoccus gahaiensis; assembly: GCF_005048225.1. Taxonomy (GTDB): domain Bacteria; phylum Pseudomonadota; class Alphaproteobacteria; order Rhodobacterales; family Rhodobacteraceae; genus Paracoccus; species Paracoccus gahaiensis. The sequence continues at coordinate 10,232 of NZ_SUNI01000024.1, read as the reverse complement.
TGGGATACGGGCTGATGCCGCGCGGGGTGATCGCGCCTCTGGCCGGGGCGGCGCTAGGCCTGTCCGGCGCGATCCTGCAGGTGGTGCTGCGCAACCCGGTGGCCGATCCGACCACGCTTGGCATTTCCGCCGGGGCGCAGCTGGCGCTGGTGCTGACGACGATCTTCGCGCCCGGGGTGCTGGAGGGCGGGCGCTGGCCCATCGCCATGGCGGGAGGTCTGGCGGCGGCGGCGGTCGTGCTGGCCATCGGCGCGGCGCGGGCCTTCGCGCCCGTGACGATGGTGATCGCGGGGATGCTGGTCGGGCTGACCGCCTCGGCGGTGGCGACGGCGGTGACGCTGGCGCAGGGGCAGTACCTGCTGTCGCTGGTGATCTGGAACGGCGGCTCGCTGGTCCAGCAGGATTGGAGCGGGGTGCGCAATCTGGCCCTTGTCCTGACGCTGGCCGGGCTGGCGGCGGCGGCGCTGGCGCGCCCCTTGCGGGTGCTGTCCCTGGGCGCCGAGGGCGCGGCGGGGCTGGGGCTGAACGTCGCCGCCATGCGGCTGGCTGCCGTGGTGCTGGCGGTCTGGATCGCGGCCAGCGTGGCGGCGGAACTGGGCCTGATCGCCTTTGTCGGTCTGGCCGCGCCCGCGCTGGCCCGCAGCCTTGGCGCCAGAAGCATCCCGGCGCTGCTGGTCTGGTCGCCGGTCCTCGGCGCGCTGATCCTGTCGCTCTGCGACGGGCTGGTTCTGGCCGTGGCCGGTCTGGGGGGCGAGACCTTCCCCACCGGCGCCCTGACCGGGCTGGTCGGCGGGCCGCTGCTGATCTGGCTGCTGCCGCGCCTGCGCGGATCAACCCCTCCGGGCCGCGAGCGGGGCGAGGGCCCGGCGCCGCGCCGCGCCCGCCCCCGGCGCCTGCTGGCGGCGCTGGCCGGGGGGCTGCTGGTGATGGCGCTGGCACTGCTGTGGATCGGACGCGTGCCGGGCGGATGGGCGGTGCTGGACGCGGGCAGCCTGGCGGCCTTCTTGCCGATGCGGCTGCCGCGCCTGATCGCGGCGGGGGCCTCGGGGGCGGCGCTGGCCCTCGCGGGGGCGATCCTGCAGCGGCTGACCGCGAACCCGCTGGCCTCGCCCGAGGTGCTGGGCGTCTCGGGCGGCGCGGCTTTGGGCTTTGCCGCCGTGACTTTCGGGGTGGCCGCCCCCGCAGCCTTGGCCTTGACGCTTGGCAGCATGGCGGGCGGCGCGCTGGCCTTGGCCATCGTCATCGCCTTCACCACCCGGCGCGACATGCCGCCCGAGCGGGTGCTGCTGGCGGGCATCGCCGTCTCGGCGCTGGCCTCGGCGGTGCTGTCGGCGATGATGGCCGTGGGTGACGCGCGGGCCTGGGCGGTGCTGACCTGGCTCAGCGGCGCGACGGGCACGGTCACGATGACCGGCGCGCTGGCGCTGGCCGGGCTGGCGGGCGTGGTCTGGCTGGCGGCCCTGGCGGCGGGCCGCTGGCTGGCGCTGCTGCCCCTGGGCGCGGGCGTGGCTGTGGGCGCCGGGCTGAACCTGCCGCGCGTGCGGCTGGCGCTGGTCGCCATGGCGGGGCTGGCCACCGGGGCCGCGACGCTGATCACCGGGCCGCTGAGCTTCGTGGGGCTGATGGCGCCGCATCTGGCCCGGCGGATCGGACTGGCCCGGCCCGCCGACCACCTGACCGGCAGCGCGCTGATCGGCGCGGGCCTGATGCTGGCCGCCGATTTCGGCGCGCGCATGGCGGGTTTCCCCTACGAGCTGCCCTTGGGCCTGTTTGCGACGCTGATCGGGGCGCCCTGGCTGATCTGGCTGATGACGAGGACGCCGCGATGACCCTGTTCTCCCTGCGCAACCTCTCCGTGGACGTGCCCGGGCGCCGCCTTCTGGACGACATCTCTCTGGACCTGCCGCAGGGCCGGATGATCGCGCTGATCGGGCATAACGGCTCGGGCAAGTCGACGCTGCTGAAGGTGCTGGCGCGCCAAGGCGCGGCCACGGGGCAGGTCAGCTTCGAGGGCCGCCCCCTGTCCGACTGGCGCGCGCGCGACCATGCCCGCAGGCTGGCCTTCCTGCCCCAGACCCTGCCCCCGGCGGAAGGCATGCTGGTGCGCGAGCTGGTGGCCCTGGGCCGCTATCCCTGGCACGGCGCGCTTGGCCGCGTCACCCCCGCCGACCGCAACGCCATCGCCCGCGCCATGGCCGAATGCGGCGTCGAGGCCTTTGCCGACCGGCTGGTTGACAGCCTGTCGGGCGGAGAGCGCCAGCGCGTCTGGCTGGCGATGATGGTCGCGCAACAGGCCGGGACCCTGCTGCTGGACGAGCCGATCAGCGCGCTGGACATCGCCCATCAGGTCGAGGTTCTGGCCCTCGTCCGCCGCATGTGCCACCAGGGGGGCCGCAGCGCCGTCATCGTGCTGCACGAGGTCAACATGGCCGCCCGCTTCTGCGACCATATCGTCGCGCTGAAGGGCGGTCGCGTGGTGCTGCAGGGCAGCCCCGCCGACCTGATGCGCCCCGAGACGCTGCACCGGATCTATGGCCTGCGCATGGAGGTGCTGACCCGCCCCGACGGTCCTCCGGTCGCCGTTCCCGCCTGACCGGCCCGGTGCGGCCTTCGGTCACAGCGGCAAGTCATGCATAGTCATATGTATACATGGCCTTGCAGGTCGTTTTGACATATCCCCTGAACGTGGAAGTTTACCAATGACGCGGGGCCGGCCCTTGAACGACACGCTGCTGCTTTATGCGCCCGTCCCGCTGCATCAGGACGCGGAGGGGGGGTTGTTCGTCGAATCGCAGGCCCTCAACGGCCTGCAGCTCTGGGCACGCAATTTCTCGCGCGTGGTGGTGATGATGCCGCTGGATCCCGGGCCGGTGCCGCCGGGCTGGGTGCCGGCCCTGCCCGACGATCCCCGGCTGGACCGGGTGGTCTTCGAACCCCTTCCGATGGCCTATCGCCCCGACCAGTTCCTGCGCCATCTGCCCGCCACGCAGCGCCGGATCCGCAAGCTGATCTCGGAGGCGGACTGGCTCAGCTTCGCGATCGGCGGGCTGTTCGGGGATTGGGGCGCGGTGGCCGCGCTGACCGCGCACCGGATGGGCCGGCCCTTCGCCGCCTGGACCGACCGCGTCGAATCGCAGGTCGTGCGGCAGGAGATCGGCACCGGCCATTGGCGCACGACCCTGCGCGCCCGTCTGACGCACCGGCCCATGGCGATGCTGGAACGCGCCGTCGTGCGCCGCGCCTCGCTTGGCCTCTTTCACGGGCGCGAGACCTTCGAGACCTATGCCCCCCATGCGCGCGGCCCCGCCGAGATCGTGCATGACATCCATATCTCGGCCGGCGACCATATCGACCCCGACCGGCTGGCGGCCAAGACGGCCGGGGTGCTGACCGGTCCGCTGCGCCTCGTCTATGCCGGGCGCGCCGATCCGATGAAGGGCCCCTTCGACTGGATCGAGGTGCTGGAACAGCTGGACCGCCGGGGGGTGGACTTCCGCGCCCGCTGGCTGGGGGACGGCACCGACCGGCCCGCGATGATCGCGCGGCTGGAGGCCTCGGGGCTGACCTCGCGGGTCGAGATGCCGGGCTTTCTGGTGGACCGCGAGGCCGTGCTGGAAGAGCTGCGCGACGCGCATCTGTTCCTCTTCTGCCACCTGACGCCCGAATCGCCGCGCTGCCTGATCGAGGCGCTGGCCTCGGGCTGTCCGCTGGCGGGCTATGCCAGCGCCTATTCCTCGGACCTGATCGCCACCCATGGCGGCGGCGCGCTGGTCCCGCGCGGCGACACGGCGGCGCTTGCCGAGGTGATCGCCGGGCTGGAGGCCGACCGCCCGCGCCTGGCGCAGCTGATCGCCCGCGCGGCGGCGGACGGCGCCCCCTTCACCGACACCGAGGTCTTCCGGCAGCGCAGCCAGGTCATCCGCGACCATCTGGGCGCCGCCTGACGGACGCCACGGCGCCTGACCCTTCCGCTGCGGCCAAAAACCGCAGAGGGGCCGATGTAATCCTTTTCATGGCCAATGAAACCCATTACATTTTCCTCAAGGCCCCCGGTGGAGCGGGGTGCTGACCGAGGAGGATCTTTACATGACTTTCGCAACCCCCGCCGTTCTGGGCGGACTGGTGGCCGTGACGATGACGGCATCGGGCGCCTTCGCCCAGGATGCCCGCACCACCGCCGATCTGCCGATTGCCGTGCAGATGTACACGCTGCGCGATCACGGCACGCTGGACGAGCAGTTCGCCGCCGTGCAGGCCGCCGGCATCACCGCCGTCGAGACGGTCGGCATGCAGGACAGCACCGCCGAGGACCTGTCCGCAATGATGGCCGAATACGGCGTCGAGGCGATCTCGACCCATGCCCAGCTGGACGACCTGCGCGCCGATGCGCAGGCGGTCATCGACTTCAACAAGGCCATCGGCAACGATGTGATCACCGTGCCCTATCTGGCCGAGGAGGCGCGTCCGACCGATGCCGCCGGCTGGACCGCGCTTGGCGAGGAGCTGGCCGCGCTCAGCGAGACGCTGCAGGCCGAGGACATGACGCTGGCCTATCACAACCATGATTTCGAGATGGTCGAGTTCGACGGCCGCACCGCGCTGGAGATCATGATGGAGGCCGCCGGCGAGGACGTGATGGCCGAGCTGGATCTGGCCTGGGTCGCGCGCGGGGGCCTGGACCCGGTCGAATATCTGGGCCGCTTCGACGGACGCGTCTTCGCGATCCATGCCAAGGACAACGCCCCCGAGGGCGAGGCCGAGGACGAGCGCGGCTTCAAGGCTTTGGGCGAGGGCACGCTGGACTGGGATGCGATCCTGCCCGCCGCCGAAGAGGCCGGCGCGCAGTGGTACATCATCGAGCATGACCAGCCGATCGACGCGGCCGAGGTCGTGATGACCGGCGCTACCTTCCTCACCGAAAACCTGCCGGACAGCGCAACGCGCTGATTCTCCTCCCTGCCGGACAGGTGACTGGGGCCGCGACATCCATCGCGGCCCTTTTTTCATCTGCAGATGGGTGGCCGCAGCCTACATCGGGCGGACCCAGATGTTGCGGAAGCTGACATCGGCATCATGGTCCTGCAGCCGGATCGGCGCGCAGTCATGCGCCTCGTAGCTGGGATAGCCGATCCATTCCGTCGCGCCCTGCAGCTGCGCATGGTTCTGCACCACGACGCCATTGTGCAGGACCGTCAGATGCGCAGGACGGCGCAGCGCGCCATCCTCGGCAAAGATCGGCGCCTGGAAGATGATGTCATAGCTCTGCCATTCGCCCGGCTCGCGCGAGGCGTTCACCAGCGGCAGGTGCTGCTTGTAGATCGAGCCCGCCTGACCGTTCGCATAGGTCGGGTTCTCATGGCTGTCCAGAACCTGCACCTCGTAGCGTTCCTGCAGGAAGACGCCGCTGTTGCCGCGATCCTGGCTGTCATGGCCCTCGTCATTGGGGGGCGAGCGCCATTCGACATGCAACTGCACGTCGCAGAAATTCTCGGTCGTGCGGATGTCGCCGCTGCCGCGCCCGACATGCAGGGAGCCGTCCTCGATGGTCCACTCTGCCTCGCCGCCATCGACGGATTCCCAGCCCTCAAGGGTGGAGCCGTCGAACAGGACGGTCGCATCAGAAGGGGGCTGGCCCTCGGGGGTCTGGACCAGGCGCGGCTCGGGGCCTTGCACCTCGGTCACGCGGGACTGGGCCTGGCGTTCCTCCTGCGTAGGCTCGGGCGCGGCATCCTGCGCGAAGGCGGGGGTGGCCAGCATCAGGCCGGCGGCAATCAGGGGGGTCAGTTTTTGGGAAGTCAGGGTCATGACGGATCAGCCTTGTGCAAAATACAAAAAGGCCCCCGGCCCGGTCGGGACCGGGGGCCTGCGGGATCTCAGGTGGCCCAGGCCGGGCCGCCGTCATAGTCCAGATCGCCGATATACTCGCCCGGCACCGGCTCGTAGCGCAGCACCTGCGTGGCGCCGACCTCCGAGGTGAAGAAGCCGAACAGCACCAGCTGCTGGATCGGTGTGAACCAGTGCAGCTCCGGCTCGGCCGCCTCTTCCGGCTGCTCGTCGGCGGCGGTGTCGGCAGAGGGCTGGATGTCCAGCGACTGCTCGCGCCGCTCCTCGGCCTCGGCCAGGACGGCGGCCTGGTCGCGGGCCTCGTCCGAGGCCGCCTGCAGCATCTCGCGGCGCTCCTCGGGGTCCAGATCCTCGAACGGCCGGTCGAACCGGTCCTGCGCCTGCGCCTTCAGCGTCTCCATGCCGTCGCGGAAGGCCGCCTGCTCCTCGTCGGTATAGCAGTCGCTGACGAACTGGGTGATGAAGGCGCCCACGCCCGCCTCCTTCGCGCCGGGCGTGTCGGTGGCGGGGATGATCGTCTCGGCCACCTCGTCCAGGAAGGCGGCATCCTCGGGGGTGAAGATGTTCGTCCCCACCTCGGTCGGCAGATAGGCCAGGGCGCGCTGCCCGCCCATCATGGCCGTGCCGGTGACGGCGGCGATCATCGTCAGAAGCTGGCGGCGGTTCATCACAGATCTCCGTTCTTGAGGGCGTTGACGGCATGTTCCGCCGCCCGCGCGGTCAGCGCCATATAGGTCAGCGAGGGGTTCACGCAGGCCGCCGAGGTCATGCAGGCCCCGTCCGTCACATAGACGTTGGGCGCGTCCCAGACCTGGTTGTTGCCGTTCAGGACCGAGGTCGCGGCGTCGCGGCCCATGCGCGCCGTGCCCATCTCGTGGATGCCCATGCCGGGGGCATAGTCGCTTTCGGTGGGCTTCACGTCGACGACGCCGGCGGCCTCGAAGATCTCGACCGCGTCCTGCTTCATGTCCTCGCGCATGCGCATCTCGTTCTCGCGCAGGTCCACGCTGATCGACAGGACCGGCAGGCCCCATTTGTCGGTCGTGCCCCGGTCCAGCGCGATGAAGTTGTCATGATAGGGCAGCATCTCGCCAAAGCCGGTCATGCCGATGGTCCAGTCGCCGGGCTTGGACAGGGCCTCCTTCATGTCGGCGCCGATGTTCAGTTCCGCGATGTCGCGGCGCCAGCCCTGGCGGCTGGCCGAGCCCTGATAGCCGAAGCCGCGGGTATAGGGCCGCTCCTCGCCATCCGTGTTGCGGAAGCGCGGGATGTAGAAGCCCGCCGGGCGGCGCCCGAAATAGTACTTGTCGTCGTATCCTTCGACCCGGCCCTCGGCGCCGACGCGGAAATGGTGGTCCATGACGTTATGGCCCAGCTCGCCCGAGGATGACCCAAGCCCGCCTTCCCACACATCGGTGGCCGAGTTCATGAGCACCCAGGTGGAATTGAAGCTCGACGCGTTCAGGAACACCACATTCGCGGTGTATTCATAGGTCATGTTCGTCTCGGCATCGATGATCTCGACGCCGGTCGCGCGCTTGCTGTCCTTGTCGTACAGCACCTCCTTGACGATCGAGAAGGGGCGCAGCGTCAGGTTGCCGGTGGCGATGGCCGCAGGCAGGGTCGCCGATTGCGTGCTGAAATAGGCGCCATAGGGGCAGCCCAGCCAGCACTTGTTGCGATACTGGCAGGCCACACGATTCTGGTCGGGCAGCGCCTCGGTGATGTTGGCGACGCGGCTGTTGATCAGATAGCGCTTGCCGCCGAAGGCATTGCGCAGGCGCGCGGCCACGTCCTTTTCCACGATGTTCAGCGGAATGGGCGGCAGGAACTGCCCGTCGGGCAGGATGTCCAGCCCCTCGTTCGTGCCCGAGATGCCCGCGAAGCGTTCCACATGGTCGTACCACGGCGCGATGTCGGCATAGCGGATCGGCCAGTCGGTCGCGATCCCCTCGCGCTCGTTGGCGCCGAAATCGGTGTCGGACAGGCGATAGCTCTGGCGCCCCCACATCAGGGACCGCCCGCCGACATGATAGCCCCGGAACCAGTCGAAGCGCTTGGCCTCGGTATAGGGGTTCTCCTGCTCGTTCGCCCACATGCCGAAGGTCTGTTCGTTCAGCGGATAGTCGCGCGACAGGACCGGATAGTTGTCCTTCATCTCGACCGTCGCGGTGCCGCGATGAGGATAGTTCCAGGCCTCGTTCTCGGCATGGACGTAATCGGTCAGATGCTCGATGTTGCGGCCGCGTTCCAGCATCAGGACCTTCAGGCCCCGCTCGGTCAGCTCCTTGGCGGCCCAACCGCCGCTGATGCCGGATCCGACGACGATCGCGTCGTAATGCATGTTCTCTGCCATCTGGCGTTCCTTTTCTCAGGTGTCTTGCTGGGGGCGTTGTCAGACGTCGCAGGTCAGGACCGCGTCGCGCAGCGATTGCGCGGCGGCGTCCGGGCTGGGATCGCGCGGCACGAATTCCTGCGCCAGCCAGCCCTGATAGCCGGTGTCGCGGATCGCGCGGCAGATCGCCGGATAGTTCAATTCCTGACTGTCGTCCGGTTCGTTGCGACCGGGGTTTCCGGCCGTATGGTAATGGCCGAACCATTGGTTGTGCTCGGTGATCGTGCGGATCACGTCGCCTTCCATGATCTGCATGTGATAGATGTCGTAGAGCAGCTTGAAATTCTCGCTGTCCAGGCGTTCGCACAGGGCGACGCCCCATGCGCTGCGGTCGCACAGATAGTCGGGGTGGTTCACCCGGCTGTTCAGCAGCTCCATCTGCAGGACCACGCCCGCCTCCGACGCGAGCGGCAGGATATGCGCCAGGCCCTCGGCGCAGTTGGCTAGGCCCTCCTCGTCACTCATGCCGCGCCGGTTGCCGCTGAAGCAGATCAGGTTCGTGTAGCCCGCCTCGGCCACCAGCGCGATGTGGCGGGTATAGTTCTCGATCAGCGTGGCGTGATTAGCGGGATCCGCCCAGCCATCCTCCAGGCTGATCTCGGCGCCGTTGCACATCGAGCTGTCCATCCCGTGCTCGCGCAAGGTAGGCCAGTCGTCGGGACCGCAGAGGTCGATGGCCCGCAGCCCGACGCTGGTGCCCAGCACGCAGAGATCGGCCAGGGCCATGTCGCCGAAGGTCCAGCGCGCGACGGAATGGTTGATGTTGCCGCGCAGCCCGGCGCCCTGCGCCTCCTGCGCCATCGCGGGGCCTGACAGGCCTGCGCCCAGTCCGGCACCGGCCACCGCCAGCCCGCCCGCGCCCTGGAACAGGCTTCGCCGCGTCAGGCCCCTGGACGTCGGGTCCGCAGGATCTTGGCCCGCAGTCATCCGGTCCGACAAATCGGTCATGGTATCCTCCCTCATGCTCGTGCCCCGGGATCACGGCTGAAACCGTTGACATCTCAGGGCGGACCGACCCTCCTCCGGGCCGGGTGGTCCCGCGCGCGGGGGGTATCCCCCCCCGCGCGCTTTTTCTCTCAATACGGGCTGTCTTCGAAGTAGAAGTCTTCGGCGTTTTCGGGCGTGATGAGTTCGGAGGCGATGATGAAGTCTCCGCTCATGGGGGCGCCTGCGGTGAGGCCGAGGACGGTCATCTCGATGGCGGTGGAGATCATCGAGGGGGGGTAGGTGACGTTGACCGGGACGGTGGGATCGCTGTTGCGGATCCGGTCGACCATCTCCTTCATTCCGGCGCCGCCCACGACGAACATCTCGTCGGTGCGGCCGGCCTGGTCGATGGCGGCCAGCGCGCCCACGGCCATGTCGTCGTCGGCGGCCCAGACCGCGTCGATTTCGGGGAAGCGCGACAGCCAGTCCTGCATCAGGTTGAAGGCGGTGTCGCGGTTCCAGTTGCCGTGATCCATCGCGGCGATCTCGACGCCCGAGCCCTCCAGCGCGGCCTCGAAGCCGGCCACGCGCTCGTTGTCGACGGTCGAGGCGATGCCGCGCATCACCACGACCTGCGCGCCCTCGTCCAGGGTCTCGGCGAAGTAGCCGCCGGCGGTGCGCCCGAAGCTGTCATTGTCGCCCGCGACGTAGAGGTCCTCGATCCCCTCCTGCGCCAGGCCGCGATCGACGACCGTGACCCAGACCCCGCTGTCGGCGATGCGCTGGATCGGGCCGGTCAGCGGCTCGGATTCGAAGGGCAGCACGACCAGCGCGTCGATGCCGCGGGTGGCGACCATGTCCTCGAGATCCGAGACCTGCTGGCCGGGATCCGAGGTGGTGGTCAGCACGAACTGCATGTCGGGGTTGGCCTCCTGCAGCCGGGCGACGGTGCGCTCGGCATGGAAGTTCAGCGCGCCCGCCCAGCCATGCGTGGCGGCGGGGATCGAGATGCCGACGGTCTGGGACAGCGCCGGGGCGGCGCCGAGGCCCAGAAGGGCGGTGGTGG
>NZ_SUNI01000023.1 GCF_005048225.1 Paracoccus gahaiensis | reverse complement strand
GTCCCGCCGCGTGCACGTCCGCGGCGGGACGGGCGTCGGGGCACATGCGTGGGATGCGTGTCCACGGCCATCATCGCGGCGACCGGTATCGCCCCTAAATCTCCAAGATCGCCGATAACGGGGCATTGAGCGTGAAGTAGACACCGCCAAGCCGGTAATCGAGACAGGCCGTGCCGTCAGTTTCGACGGCCACGGCATCCTCGATCAGGGTCGATCCAAACCCCCTGCGCAGGGGCAGAGACACTGTCGGGCCGCCGGTCTCCTCCCAAGAAAAGTGCAGTAGGGAAACACCCTCCCGGGATTCAACACTCCAATTAATGCGGACACGTCCGGCATCAGTGGAAAGGGCACCATACTTAATCGCGTTTGTTGCGAGTTCATGGAGTGCCAGCGAAAAGGACAACGCAGCACGCGAATTCAGATCCAGTCGGGGACCATTGACTTGAAACCGGCCTGAACTGTCATCATGCAGTCCGGTGGCAGCAGTGACAACGTCACAGATATTAGCCGCATTGCCGCCTTGCTGTGTGAGAATATCCTGGGCGCGTGACAGGGCTATGATGCGGGCGCTCAGGCTACTGTGCGCCTCTTCAACCGAGATGGCACCCCGAAGGGTTCGGGCAGCAATTGCGTTCACAACCGACAGCGTATTTTTCACCCGATGCTTGAGTTCGTTCATCAGCAGCCGCTGATGCTGCTCCGCCTCCACACGCTCGGTGACATCTGACCCTTGAACGAAAATATGAGTTACGACTTTCCAACGGTCCCGGATCGGTTGGAAGACAAAATCTACATATTGAAGCTCCGGGGGGGGGCCTTCTTCGCGTTGAAGCAGGATCGGCGTCGCAGTGCCGGTGATGGCCTCCCCCGTGCTGTAAGCAGTATCAAGCATGTCGATAAATGCCTGTGAGGCGACTTCTGGCAATGCTTCGAGAACCGACCTCCCCAGAACGGTTCGATTGCCCACAAGGCGCATGTAGCCAGGGTTTACCATTTCGAAGATATGGTTTTCGCCCCGCATCATCGCCATGAAGGATGGCGCCTGCTCGAACATCCTCTGCAGGCGGTCCTGTTCTTCCGCATTCCAGCGATCGGCTAAAACCCGCGCGGTGGTCTCGATCACGATCGCCAGGACTCCCATGGGTCTCCCTGTCTCATCGAGGACAGGTGAGTAGTCCAGGTTCATCCAGACCGGCTCGGCGCGGCCATTTCGATAAAGCGTCAGTTCCTGATCCACATAAGAGAGCGTTCCCCCGGCAAGACAGACTTTCATGACGTTGTCATTGAAATCAGCCACTTCCGCCCATCCCTCACGAACGGGCTTGCCAAGCATCCCGGGATGGCGGTCGGCCACAAATTCGATATAGCCATCATTATAGATCATCACGCCTTCCGGACCCCAGAGCATGACAATCGGTATGGGTGTTCGAAGTACGATGCGAACGGCCGCTTTCAATGCCTCTGGCCAGGCATTGATGGGTCCGAGAGGTGTTAAGGACCAATCATGCCGCCTGATTAGGTCTGCCATCTCCCCGCCACCGTCAAGAAACGGCAGTTGAGCCTCTACGTTTTTGGCAGGTTGCGACATTGCGGTGTGTACCTTGGCTCCAGCGGCGTGCAAATCTTGATACGGCGCGACCACGTGTCACGCAACCTGTGTGTGGCAAAGCACTGGAGTTAACAGACTGTCACTCCTATGTTTTATCGAAGTGCTTTCGGTACAATGCCGCAATATCCAGTTTAAGGCTGCATCGCGAATAGCGTACCCGCCCATCTGCTCGTGCCGACACTTATTCACAACCCTGCAGTCAACGATGCGAAAGAGTTCTTGGGATTTGAAACAGTGCGTGGTTTTGAAATACGAATGATCGCGTTCGTGGCCCAAAGAGATCTCGCTGCAAGTTCGGAACATTCGTTCGAGTCGATTGGTTGCATTGCGACCCTGACCTTCTCGCAGAGGCTCGGAAAGGCTTCACATGTTTTCTCCGTTGCAACAACAGGATGTTCGTTTGCCCCACAAAACCGCACTTGTTGATGCCGGCCATTGCCCTTGCATTCTCATCGTCGAAGATGAACCTATCATTGCCATCGACCTGCGGATCATCTTCCACGAACACGGTTACGATGTGCTTGGGCCTGCTACCTCTGTCGACATGGCCCTGCGCCTCTTGAATCGTGCGCGGCCAGACGTGGCGGTTCTTGACGCGAACCTTCGCGGCCAAACGATTGCTCCGGTCGCGGAACGTCTTCAGAGCCTTCAAATCCCTTTTTTCCTCTCCTCAGCGTACGAGGCAGCGCAACTGCAGACCGTAAAGGTTTTGGCCAATGTGGAGAATGTTCAAAAGCCGATCGAGGAAAGCCGGCTTTTGGCTGCTGCTCGGCGCGCTCTTGGATCCACATAAGCCAACTGCCATCGCATGGTTTCTTGCGAAGAACAGCATTTGCATCGGGCCGCCTTGAATGTCGGTAAGCAAAGCGATTTTTGCCATGACTACTTTCTATATCTGGCTTCGCTTTTAATTTCAGAGCTTTATAACACGTAAAGCCAAAGCGACTTTTGCCTCGATCATTCGTTCGATGTCTTCATCGAGGTTTGTCTTGGCCATCTGTCCGCTCGTCTCAGCCTGACATCGCTTGCCTCCATTTTTCTGGATTTTCCAGAAGAGCGTGGTTAGCTTTTGCGGTTCAGTAGTCAGGGACCCTTTTTGTGTAATTGCCATGGTAAGCCTCATGGTTGTGACCCGTTCATCATCTCTTTGCCTTGGGCCAGCTGTCAAATTCGCACAAGACTTTCGGCGAATTGAAGCCGACCGCCGTCTTTATCTGCTCTGGTCGCCGCGCATCACAACCCGACCATGAACACCTTCGCTGATCGTTTGCGAAAAACTAGGAAACCGCACAAGGTCATCATAACAGCGGTAGCTCGGAAACTGGTCAGCTTTATAACGCCCTGTGTAAAGGCCGTCAGAAATGGGCGCCTTCGAAAAGCTTGAGAGATACAGTCGCTAATATGGTGTTCTCGTGACTAATCACGGCTTTCCACCAAATGGAGTTACAAAAACCATGACTTCGCTTTTTCATACTCCATGGCAGAGATGCATCAAGATATGCGTCATTCTTAAATTTCGACCTGTCACTCATGCCGCCTAACCAAAAACAAAATAATTTCGTCTTATTACTCTTTAACTCGATGGCCGGTGGTTTTTTGAGAGGCCGATGGTGGCGGTGTGAGAAATGCGTCAAACCGTTTTCTTACGATTTCGTAACATTCGCATGCCTCTGCCTCCATTCCGACGCGATCCTCGATCTGCATCAGTCCGCGGCGATAGGTTATAAGACCTTTCCTTTGCAGAGATTGGGCTGCATGCGTGATAGATGTCCGATTTGCCCCCATGATGCGTGCTAAAAATTCATGTGTATAGGTAAGCCTGTCACCTTCGGCTCGATCATGCATCATCAGCAGCCAGCGACACATGCGCTCCTCGACGGAATGAAGGGAGTTGCACCCTACCGTTTGCATCACTTGGGACAGCAGGGTCTCTGAAAAGCTGACGAACAGATCCTGAATGTTGAGATCATGTTGGAACAGTTCCCGTAATGGTTCGATCCTGCAACGCAGCATCGAGCCCTCTAGCTGAATCGTACAGCGATTATAGGAAACTCCGCTGTACATCGCGGCGAATAGTCCGAATGCCCCTTCTCGCCCGATATTCGCGCATTCGATTTCCGAGCCGTTTTCCAGCACGGTCAGAAGTGACAGGACGCATCCCTGGGGAAAATAAGCGTGCTTCAACTGTCCACCTGCCTCGCAAATGGTGGCGCCCAAGTCCATCTCCACGGGCTCCAAATGCTGTTCGAGAAGTTGGCGTGCCGCAAACGGAAACGCGCCAAGCAGCTGGTTTTCGTGTGTCGTCTGATTTTTTAAGGGGGTTCTCATAGTAATTTACCCGGAGCCAGCATCATGAGCTGTGACAGGTGCTCGGAAGAGAGCGCACAGGATCGCAAGTAAGTTCCGTCCGTATGTTGGGCAGGCAACAGACAACATGGCGGAACTGGCATAAGCAAAGGCGTCTTTTGTCGGATAAAGGCGTTTTTTCCGGATAATGCAACCTTCGGGCCCTGAGGGATGGTAATTGCCGATGAGGTAACCAGGCTGCAGGCCGGCATTTGAATTGGGTCAGTATTGGCGACAGATATTACAAACGAAGGTTTTCGAGCATGGGCAATGACACGATGAGGGCAATAGGGGTTGATTCCGCAACAAGCTGTGCCCCTGATCCCGCGTTTGCGGAAAGTGGCATGCTCTGCGATGGTGCCACCTTGGTGCAATCTGCAGAAGACGCGCCTGAAGCTACCGACGCCCTGATTGACTTCATCCAGCAGCGCTACCATGACAGCCAGCTCAATGACCTGGAAGAGCTGCTCCGTCTGGCCCAGGAAGTCGATCTACATGGCGGCAGTGGCGCGCGCTCCTTCTATGGAGCCGTAGGCTTACTACTTAGGACCCGTGCCCTGCTTACTGCGCAGATCCAAGAAGACGAGTCGTTTCTATTTCCGATGATGTTGTCGAGCGAGCGTCCGAGAATGACCTTCCTCATCCATTGAGCAATGGCGAAGCACCGCTCCCAGCTTGCTCTTCTTGGAGAGTTGCAGGATCTGGGGAAGGCTTCGGAAGCACCTGCCGCTGCTCACACTTTTTGGCACGCGCTTGGTTTTGGATTAAAGGAATTTGCGGACGACCTGAGGGCGTATGTTCATCTAAAAAACGCCCTGCTGTTCCCGCGTTTCCTTTAAAGCATCTGCGCCTAAGCTGAAGAAACAGATTGTATCGTGCAAGGGAAGGTACCGCGCCCTCACCGGTCCGCCCTTTCGCAGAAGATCTACCAGCTCCGACATAGTTCAAGGTCTGACGTAACTGACGAATTTTACCTCTTTGGAAAGGCTTTCATGCAACTCACCAAGCTTATATACACATCTAACCACGGGGGCCTGACGGCGAAGGCCCTTGATGATCTCTTGCTGAAATCTCGTGCCAACAATGAACGCGACGGGATTACCGGGGTGCTGATTGCTAGTGACGAGGACTTCATGCAGCTTCTCGAAGGGGGTCGAGCAGTTGTCGCCGAATGCTTCATGCGCATTATGAAAGATGATCGGCACCAGAGCATTCGGGTTCTCATGGCCGGCGAGAGTGGGGCCCGCCTGTTCTCAGAGTGGAGCATGTGTTCCCTCGATGCCTCGCAAGTCGATAAGGGCATTGTCTCCCGCTACTGGATCAACGGGACATTTGATCCGGCCCGAATGTCGCAGGTTGCGATCGAGGATCTGTGCCGGGAACTGTCCGCACAGCCCCGCATGGCAACTATATGATTTGATAGTTTCACAGAGAATTAGTGTTTGCGGGACTTCCGTTAAAGCCCGGGCGGTTTCTGCGTGACGTCATCCGGTCGCGAGATCGGACCGGGGTGGGGACCTTGATCCACGCCTACTGATCTTCCCGACGCAACCTTGATTATTGCAAAATTTGAACTAGGAGGGGTGGGTGCTTGAGGACATCTCGTCGGCATTGCATCTCACCTCCCCGAGGCCGCATCATCGCAGCTATGGTGCCGCGAAAGATCAGCCTGGCGCAGATTGCCGTTCAGCTCGAGCGGCACGCAAAGCTACCTTTCCGGATCAGCATAATGAGCGGGACCTCCGTCCCGCATAGCTGCCGCCAGTGTCGCGACCGGACATTGATGCAAGGAGCCCTTCTACAACGTTCATCCCCTTTGCCGCCAATGTAGATGCAGCAAAGTCGCCGACCCATATCATCGATCGCCGCAGGATAAGCGGGTCTGGGGATAGGGGCATTGCGACCCGCTTCAGCTTTGCGCAACAGCGCCCCCATAATGCCTTCTTCCGTTCTTGAGAAGGATCGCACCAACAAGTCGCGGTACTGCGACGCCGGCCTATCGCCAAAACGCGGACAAGATCCACCCGCCCCTTTTGGCCTCAATCGAACTGATACCGTGCGCGGGCTTCGGTGAAGGAGATCAGCTTCTCTTGATGAGCGTCCCACAGGTGGAGGTTCACCCCGGCAAAACTCTCGCGGATGGTCAGGCGCTGCGCTTCGGCCAGTTCGCGGTGGTCGCGGATCACATCGGGCAGGCGGTAGAAGGGGATGCGCGAGTAAAGATGATGAACATGGTGGATGCCGATATTTCCTGACAGCCAACGCAGGGGCTGCGGCAGGACGTAGTGTGAACTGCCGTCGAGAGCCGCATCATGGATCTGCCAGTTCTCGCCTGTGTACCAGTGCGTTTCCTCGAACTGGTGCTGCACGTAAAACAGCCAGACCCCAAACGTCGCTGCAACAATCGTCGTGGGCAGAAAAATCAGCAGCACAGGCAGAAAGCCTCCGAACCACAGGATCAACCCCAGCATGACGCCAATGCTAGCGTTGGTGCCCATTGTCGACATCCAGGAGCGCCGCTCCGATCTCATGGCTCCAATGGGAATGCGGTTTTGCAAGAAGAAGAGATAGCTGGGCCCCAGCACGAACAACACCACAGGATGACGATACAAACGATACCTGAAGCGCCCGCTCGGTGAACGTGCCCGATATTCATCAAGCGTCAGGGTCAGCACGTCTCCGATCCCGCGCTGATCAAGGTTGCCGTGATGAGCATGGTGGATCGCATGGGTGCGTCGCCAGAGTGCATAAGGGGTGAGGGTCAGAACACCCAGCAGACGCCCCAGCCAATCCTGCGCACCCCTGTTCGTGAGGAAAGCCCCGTGCCCGCAGTCGTGCTGAATGATGAAGAGCCGCACGAGAAACAAGCCATTGAACATGGCTAAAGCCAATGTCAGCGCCCAATTGACCGAGAGCGCTATCCAAGCCAAAGCCCACAGGATGACGAACGGCACCAAAGTCGCTGCCAGCTCAAAAAGGCTCCGGCGGTTGGAAGGCTCGCGATAGCGCGCCAGTATCCTGAGCCATTCGCGGGATGTGCGGGGAGAATGATAGTTGTTGGGCATCAAAGCCTATAGCTTGAGGGCCAGTCTCGCTCTGGCGGTTAACAGCCTTGCCAGAAGGCAGCGACATGAGCGTCCTGCAAGCAACGCAGGGAGAGGACGTTTTTGAATGCTCTGCTGACCTATTAGTTCCGCAGGCAAAGCTCTTTGGATCTGATCGACAACACCACCCTGAACCGGCCTTTGACTGCGCGGTGCCCAGGAGTCAAGAGTGCTGACCCTCCTGCTGTTCTCTGCAGTCCCACGATCGAAAGTTGCTGCAGCTGTAAGCGTTGCCGAGGAAGGGGTGCTCCCCTATCCTACTCTCAAAACGATGGAAGGCCCGGATGAACGCGCTGACGACAACCGAGGGTCAGAGCAATTTGCCGCGATACTTCGCGCAGGTTTTTGCTAAAGCCCATGGAATGAAGGCGGGGAGGATTACCTTCGTGCTGCCCGACGGCCGCCGGTTCCGGGCGGATGGCGTGCAATCGGGACCCATCGCAGAGCTGCACGTGCATGATCCCCATATCTTTGCGCGGCTGATCCGCGAGGGGCAGTTGGGGTTCGCGGAGGCATATCTGGACGGCGGATGGTCGACGCCGGATCTACAAGCTTTTATGGATCTTGTTCGCGCCGCTGGCGGCGACATCTACGATGGTTTTCCGGGCATGGGGCTGATCCGGCTCCTGGAGCAGACACAGCACGCGTTCCGCGGGAACACGCGATCTCAGGCGCGGCGCAACATTGCTGCTCACTACGACCTTGGTAACGACTTCTATCGGCTTTGGCTCGACGACACGATGACTTATTCTGCGGCAATGTTTGCGACCGGTCAGGAGAGTCTGAAGGCGGCGCAAAACGCCAAATACGCGAGCCTGATCGATGAAATAGGTGCCGAGCCGGGCGACCACGTGCTGGAGATTGGCTGCGGTTGGGGCGGCTTCGCCGAATACGCTGCGGCCGAGCGTGGGCTGCGGGTTACCGGGCTCACCATCAGCCAAGCACAACATGATTACGCACGGGAGCGCATCCGGCGCGCTGGTCTCGACGACCATGTCGACATCAGGCTCCAGGACTACCGGGACGCGCGCGGCAATTATGACGGCATCGCCTCGATCGAAATGTTTGAGGCTGTGGGTGAGCGCTACTGGCCGGTTTACTTCGACACCGTCCGCGAATGCCTGAAGCCCGGGTGCCACGCGACATTACAGATCATCACCGTTCCCGACCGCCGCTGGAAGGTCTACCGCCGCGGCGTCGATTTCATCCAGAAATACATCTTCCCAGGGGGCATGCTTCCCTCTCGCAGCGCGCTCCTCGCCGAATTTGAGCGAGCTAACCTGCGGTTCGTCCGCTCAGTGGAGTTTGGCGACAGCTACAGCCAGACACTCCGCCACTGGCACAACACGTTCAACGAAAACTGGAGTGAAATTGCCGAGCAAGGCTTTGATGAGCGATTTCGGCGGACGTGGAATTTCTATCTCACCTCCTGTGCCGCGGCCTTTGCGGTTGGGAACTGCGACGTGACGCAGATCACGGTGAAGCGGCCAGTTTGAGATAGCCCCCGCGAGTCGCGTAGGGCGCCTCTACCACGCTGCCGCTCCGCCGCTGGTCGGAAAAGATCATCGGTGTTACCCCATGATATTCATCTGCCAGAGTTGAACGTGGCGGATTGTATATCATCTCGCGAGGACACCGATGCTCAGCCGCCTTTACACCCTCTGGGCGACCCTCCGGACCAGCTTATGGTTTATACCCACGCTCATGGGGGTCGGCGCGATCGGGCTGGCAATCCTGGCCCTCAAGCTTGATGCCAACGTGCCGGAGGAACAGGCGCGGCGATTCTGGCTCCACAGCGGCGGGCCTGAGGACGCCCGCAATCTGCTGTCGACCGTCTTTTCCTCGATGGTCACGATGGCGTCACTCGTCATATCGATCACCATGGTGGTGCTGACGCTTGCGGCAAGTCAACTTGGTCCGCGACTCGTTCGTAATTTCATGGGCGATCTCCGCACACAGCTCGTGTTCGGCATCTTCTTGATGACCATCATTTACTGCCTGCTCGTACTTCGCACCCTTAACAGCGGACTCGCCAACGCCGCGGTGCCGCACATCGCGGTGACACTCGGCACTGCGCTGGCCCTGATAAACCTTTTCGCGCTGCTGTTTTTTATTCATGTCCTGGCTCGGTCGATCATTTCCGATACAGCGATCCGGCGGGTCGACAGAGATCTCCGCCACGCGATCTCAGGTCTATTGCCCAAGGAGGGCAACAAACTCACCGAGCGGCGGTCTGCAGATGACGTACTTCCAGCAGATTTTGATGACTGTATGACCTCTTTATGGATGTCCGGCGAAGGCTACGTGCAGGCGATCGAGTATGAGCGGCTTGTCCGCATCGCAAGCCGGCACAAGGTGGTGATCCGCTTGAACTTCCGTGCCGGTCATTTCGTCATTCGTAATTCATACAGGGCCGACATTTATCCAGGGCGCCTGTTGGAACCAGATCTGGCCACCAAATTGGAGGGCGCGATCCTAATCGGCAACGAGCGCACACCGGTTCAAGACATAGAATTCGCAATGCGACACCTGGTCGAGATAGCTTTGCGCGCCCTTTCATCTGGCATCAACGATCCCTTTACTGCCATTGCCGTTATCGATCGTTTGGGCGCTTCGCTTGGCGACCTGATGCAGCGCGAACTCCAGCCGGAGGTTTTTTGCGATGAAGCCGGTGTCGTGCGCGTCGTCGGTCGTGCTCCAAGCTTCCGGGGTTTCGCGGACGTCGCATTCCACCAGATCCGGCAAGCCGGCGCTACTCACCCTGCGGTTATCAGGCACATGCTCAACATCATCGCGCGACTCGCGGTCAATGTTCGTTTATCCAGCCAGCGTACCGCTTTGCTCGACCACGCAGCCATCATCGCTGAAAGCGGCCGCCGCGGAGCGCCGGAAGCCACTGACATTGCAGATATCGAGCGCAACTATCGAGCAGCTCGACAGGCGCTAACTTTACCAGAATGCTGAAATGTCCCCACCTCTTCGCCGGCTTGGGACAGAGAGATGCGACAAGCCATGATTTTGGTGGTGTTTACAGATCGAGGAGCTCCCCCGTGACGTCGCATCTCACCCTCTCCGAGCGCCGCATCATCGCGGGTATGCTGCAGCGAAAGATCAGCGTGGCGCAGATCGACATTCAGGTCGGCCGGCACGCAAAGCTGCCTCTCCGGATCAGGAATACCCTGCCTCACGCTGATGCTTGACCGCCAGGACCACGGCCAGTTCGCCATCCACCTGATAGAGGACCACATAGCCGCTGTCTCCGAACGCGATCAGCCATTCCCGGAACTCCGGGGCCATCTTGTCGGCCGGACGCCCCACACCCGGCTGCGCGGCCACGATCTGCATTCCCTCGCGGATCGCACGCACGGCGCGGGACGCCGCCTCCGGGTTTTGGGAAGCCAGAAACCGATAGCACCGTTGGACACCCTGCAGGGCCTTCGGCGTCCAGATCAGCTGTGACATTCAGGCGGCTCTACATCCTGACCGGCTTCGAGCTGAGCCAACCAGGCGTCCGCCTCGGCGTGAGTCACATGCAGGCCGGTGGTCTGATAGGTCGCCCATGCCGTCAGCGCCTCCTGCCGGAATGCCTCGCGTTTCTCTTCACGCTCGACATACTGGGCGATGGCCTCGCGCATCAGGTAATGCGGGGTGCGGTTCTGTGCCTTGGCAAGCTCCCGCATCCGGGCATGAACTTCAGCATCCAGCTTTACGGCAACAGGGTGAACGGCAGCCATGAAGTCCTCCGGGGCAAATGAGGTATTACCTCGTTATACCATCGGGGCGCCCCGGCGCCAACGGGCATCTGGCCCGCATTCACGAACGTAGCCTTCCCGCTCGGACAAGTCTGTAGCCGACGGCAACCGAGGACCTGCATCGCCTACAGTGACATAATCGATAATTGGCCAGACTGTCATTTAGCCAGAGTGGCAGAGTATCCGGCTGCGGCCAGTGCTGCCTGGACGTTGTCCGCCTCAACCCCGCTGTCCATAGTGATTTTTCGCGACGCCATGTCAAAATCGATCTGTGCCTTGGGGTCGACCGAATGGATGGTCTTCTCAACCGTTGCCTTGCAGTGGCCGCAGCTCATATTGGGAATATTGAACGTCGTCATTCGTTTCTCCTTTTGTTGTCATATACAACAGCCCGCCGCAGGCGGAGGGCGTTGGGAATAACTGAGACGGAGGCCAGACTCATCGCCCCCCGCTGCGATCACCGGGGACAACAACCGCCCGGTAACAGGGTGCAGCAGATTGCCGCGATCGACACGCCTAGTCGGCGGTGCGGCGAGTGCCTGCTGGTGCGTCGCCGTTTTCCTCAATATCGGCGATATAGCTCTTCATTTCTGCAATTTCGTCACGCTGCGCTTCAATGATTGCGTCTGCAAGGGCCCGAACCCTCGGATCTGAAATATCAGCCCGTTCGCTGGTCAGGATGGCAATCGAATGGTGGGGGATCATCGCCTTCATCCAAGCGAGATCTTCAACCGTCTCCTGGCTTCGTACGAGCCAAAGCGAAAGTAGAAACGCTAAACCAGAGCCTATGAAAATCGCGATGTTCTTCTTTCGATCGGAGTACATGCCCAGCATAAATGCAAGCATGATGACCGCCATTACCGATCCCATATAAATCGCCATCCACATACGGGTCTGCGAGAATTCGATGTGATCGATCGAATAGGTATTCAGATACATTAATCCATACATGACGATCGTCGACGTCGCGATCATCGCGAAAAAGCGTCCATATCCCATGATATGTTTCCTTTATTCTGAGAGTTCCTTCTAAAACTCGTGACTGTGTGCAAAAGAAGGTTCCGACCGGGACCAAAACCATCCACGTCTGTGTGAACACTCAGGTAAGACGTCGTGCTGACAACGTAGTTCGCTCTGCAGCCCCGCTATTTGAAAAGCCGCGCCATCAATGTCCCAGCATGGTGACCTTGATCAGCATCCAGATGGCCATGGCGATCATCATCAGGTTCTCGGTCAGCGACACGAAGCCCAGGGGCACGTTGCTGTCGCCACCTACGCAGGCGCATTTGATCTCGCGCTTGTCGATATAGACCGCCTTGTAGACCGATACGGCACCGATCGTGCCAATGAACAGGGCGACCGGGATCGACAGCCACATCAGCGCGCCCGCAACCATCAGGACACCTGCCAGACCTTCGGCAAAGGGATAGACGTATCCGTAGCGCACCCATCTCTGCGCCAGCAGGTCATAGTTCAGGAACATGGTGGCGAAGCTGTCCACGTCCTTCAGCTTTTGCAGGGCCAACAGACACATCGCGAAGGCCACAAACCATTCCGCCGCAGCGACGGTTATCAGTGCGCCGAACGCGGCCCAGCTGGTGGCCAGGGCCATGGCGGCAGCCATGGCGAACAGCGCTATCACCGGACGGTAGGTGGTGTCGCTCTTGTCGCGAACGGTCTTTCTGAAATGCCGCCGCAGGTCATCATAGCCGCCGATCCGCTGGCCGCCGATGAAGGTCTGCGGGGTGGTCTGGACGCCATGCTGCTCTTTAAAGGCATCGACCTCGGCGCGGGTTGTCAGGTGGCGATCCTCGACGCTGTAGCCCTGGCGCTTGAGCAGATCGAGCGATTTCAGCCCATAGGGGCACATGTGCTTCGTCATGACCATCCGGTGAAGGATGGCGGATTTTGTGTCTGAATTTGTCATGCTTGACCTCAATAGCTCGCAAAGACGCGGGTCTCGGGCCCGCTCCAGAGAATGACGTCGAAGGGATCGCGGTGATCGCCCATCTCCATGCCGGGCGAGCCGATCGGCATTCCCGGAACGGCCAGGCCTGCGGCCTGAGGGCGCTCTGCCGAGAGTTTGCGGATAGCCTCGGCAGGAACATGGCCCTCGATGACATAGCCTTCGACAAGGGCGGTGTGGCAGGACCGAAGAGGCTGGGGAATGGCGTGCTGATCCTTGAATGCGTCGACGTCGTCCGCCAGGGTTTCTTCGACGGTAAACCCGCTTTCCCGCAGATGATCGATCCACGCGCCGCAGCAGCCGCAGTCAGGCGAGCGAACCACTGCGATCCGGGTTTCTTCCTGAAGCGGCGATGCGCCCAGAACTCCTGTTGCCGGAGCAAGAAGAGCGGCCAGCGAGCCGATAAAAATGCGCCTGTGGATCATGTTGCGGTCCTTTTCTTGAAACTTGAGAAGTTGACGGCCTGATGTGTGGTGCTGCCTGCCGGCTCGCCTGTTGCAACCTCCAAGCCCTGCAGGATCGGGCAGTCCGGACGCTCGTTCCCACCGCAGGAATGGGCAAGATTTTCTAGCGTGTCGGCCATGTCCTGCAGATGCACAATCTTCAGACGAAGATCCGTGACCCGCGCCTGTGCCAAAGCCTTCACATCGGCGCTGTGCCGGTTCTTGTCGCGCCAGAGGTCGAGCAGTTCGGAGATCTCGCCGATCGAAAAGCCCAGGTCACGGGCACGAGCGATGAACCTCAGCACATGAACGTCGTCCGGCGCATAGTTGCGATAGCCAGAGACCGTTCGCGCGGCGGTCGGGATTAACCCGATCTGCTCGTAATAGCGGATCATCTTGGCTGACACGCCTGAGCGGGTGGCGGCATCTCCGATATTCATAGACAAGGCTCCGTAGCTGCAACATCACGGATATGGGGCTTCCCATGATGGGAAGGTCAAGAGGCACGGCAGATCTTTTCTTCAGTATGCAGTGCGGCTCTGCATGCCAGCCGAACATGGACGGCGCGTGCCTTTGGAATAAAGCCGCACGGCTATCGCCGTGCGACTCAACGTGGGCTTAGTTGGCGTTTTCTGAGAGCCAAGTGGTCATTTGCTCCATCTCGCCGACTTGGGCTGCGATGATCTCACCCGCAAGTTTGATCATCTCCGCGTCATCACCATGCTCAAGAAGAACTTGGGCCATGTCGATCGCACCCTGATGGTGGGCAATCATCCCGCAGGCGAAAGCTACGTCGGCGTCTTCATTCATCATGCCGTCGTGCATGGCGGGCATGGTGACCATCATGCGGCGCATGTTTTCCTGAACATGCTCGGGCATGGACTCCATATCCATGCCGCCCATGCCCATCATGGCGCCCATGCCGCCTGCATTGTTGCCGTGATGGGCAGAGGCTTCGGGCATGCCTCCCATCGGCATCTCGCCCGCAGGCATTCCGGTGGCAGGGGCGTCTCCTGCAGGCATCTCGCCAGCGGCGGGCATGTCTCCGGCCGGTGCTGCCATGGCGCATTGCTCAGGCATCTGGAAGTCCGCTTCTTGGGCGAAAAGCGGCGTTGCGAGGCTGCTTGCAGCGACAGCCGCGATGATAAGAGCTTTGTAAGTGATCATTTTCGTTCTCCGATGTTCGTTTTTCCGGATCATTCCAGAATTTCAGTGATGGTCAGCTTTCCCTTCACCCGATCGACGGCAAAACGAATGTTCTGTCCCTCGCTCAGGTCATCGAGCATTTCCGGCTCTGCGACCTGGAAGACCATTTTCATGGCCGGCATATCCAGGTTCTTCAGCTCCTCATGGTCGACGGTCACCTTGCTCCACTGGGTGTCGATCTTGGTGACGGTCCCATTGGTGATGTGCGTGTCAGCCAGAGCGGCCCCGGACGACACGATCAACGCCGCAGCGGTCAAATGGATCAGGTTCATGGTCAGGTCCTCGCGGTTCAGGATTTGGTGACGTTCAGGGGGCCGTGCATGCCGGACTCGTAATGGCCCAGCATCAGACAGGCGAATTCGTATTCGCCGGCGTTCTCGAAGGTCCACAGGATCTCACCAGTCTCGCCGGGCTGGAGACGGACCGCATTCGGATCGTCATGTTCCATCTCAGGGAACCGGGCCATCAGCTCCTTGTGCTTGGCATTGGCCTCCACCGTGTCCATGACGAACTCATGATCCAGTTCGCCCTCGTTGGTGATGACGAGGCGCACAGTCTCTCCGGACACGAACGACAGCTCTGCAGGCTCGAAGATCATCGTGCCCTCCTCGGTTTCCCGCATGGTGACTTCGACCGTCTTCATATCGCCGGCAGAGGCCTCGGCGGGCGCGCCCATGGCGTACTCGTCATGGCCCCCCTCATGGGTTCCGGCGGCAATTGCCAGGGCCGGGAAAAGGGTAACAGCAGTCACCAGCATCAACGATTTCATCGCGTTTCCTTTTTGTTGCTCGATAGGGTCAGGTCAGCCCAAGCGCTTGCCGCCACGCGGCGTCAGGATCGTCTCGGGGCTGTCGTTGCTGGCATGCTCGGGCAACTCGCCCGTCCATTCCCATGCCTGCGTACCGGGAGGGTTTTCGTACCAACCCGGATCGGAATAGTCGTCAGGGGCGATGCCTTCGCGCACCTTCACGACAGAGAACATGCCACCCATTTCCAGCGGACCATGCGGACCCCAACCGGTCATCATCGGGATCGTGTTCTCGGGGATTTCCATGGACATCTCGCCCATATCCGCCATGCCGGCGGTGCCCATCGACATGTAGCCAGGCTGGTGCCTACGGACCATGTCGGTGACGCGGCTCTTGTCGGCGCCGATGATCGTGGGCAATTCGTGCCCCATGGCGTTCATGGTGTGGTGCGATTTGTGGCAATGGATCGCCCAGTCACCCAAGTGATCGGCGTCGAACTCATAGGCCCGCATCGCGCCCACGGGGATGTCGATGCTAACCTCCGGCCAGCGCGCCTCTGGCCGGACCCAACCGCCATCCGTGCAGGTCACCTCGAAATCATAGCCATGCATGTGGACGGGGTGGTTGGTCATGGTCAGGTTGCCGACCCGGACGCGGACCCGGTCCCCTTGGTTGACCACCAGAGGATCGATGTCCGGGAAGATGCGGCTGTTGAACGTCCAGAGATTGAAGTTCGTCATCTCGGCGACGCGGGGGATATAGGTGCCGGGATCGATGTCATAGGCCGCCAGCAGAAAGGCAAAATCGCGGTCCACCGGCATGAAGGCCGGGTCGCGCGGATGCACGATGAACAGCCCCATCATGCCCATGGCCATCTGGACCATCTCGTCGGCATGCGGGTGGTACATGAAGGTCCCGGACTTCACGAGGTCGAACTCGTAAACGAACGTCTTGCCGGACGGGATGCCGGGATGGCTGAGGCCGGATACGCCATCCATCCCGGATGGCAGGATCAGGCCGTGCCAGTGGACCGAGGTATGCTCAGGCAAACGGTTGGTCACATAGATCCGGACCCGCTCGCCCTCGATGGCCTCGATCGTCGGGCCGGTGGATTGACCGTTATACCCCCACAGACGCGCGATCATCCCGTCCGCCATGATCCGCTCGACCGGCTCGGCGACAAGGTGGAATTCCTTGACGTTGCCGTTCATCCGATAGGGCAGCGACCAGCCGTTCAGGGTCACGACCGGGTTGTACTCGATCCCGGTCGTGGGGCGCGGTGGCACCTGCGTATAGGGGCTGTCGGTGCTGGCGGCTTCGGGCAGATCGCGAAACCGTGTTTCCGCCTGGCCCATGTTGACGGTCAGGGCCGCAGCCCCTGCCCCGATGCCCGCACCCATCACTTGCCGACGATTCATCATTCGTCCTCTCCATTGTCACTTGCGCCACCCCAGATCGCGGCGGTGGCATCCGCCTCGGCCAGCCAGTAATCGCGCTTTGCCTCGGCAGCGCTCAGTTGGGATTCCAGACCCTCGCGGGCATCGTTCAGCAGCTCGAAGGTTGAGGTCAGCATGCCGTTGTAGCTCAGCAGCGCCTGCTCATCGATTTCCCGGCGCAGAGGCAGGACCTGATCGCGCCAATGCAGAGCGATCTGATGCTTGCCCGTGACCGCCGTATAGGCCGACCGCGCCTCGGACCTAGCATTGATCGCAGACTGCGCGAGGCTGTTCGCCGAGCGCTGGTATTCCAGCTTTCCGCGCCGGGAGATCAGGCCGCTGGTGTCGTAAACTGGAATGCTGAATGCAACGTCGACCACCGGCGAACGTTCTGTTTCGCCATCCTCGCGCTCGATCTCAACGCCGGCACCGACTTCCGCATCTGACAGCATCCGGGTTTGACCGTTGAGCCTGTAGCGGGCGGCCACCGCTTCCATTTCCAACCGGCCGGCAGCCAGATCCACGCGGTTTTCCAAGGCCAGACGCTCGATATTGGCTCTGTTCGGCACGTTGCCCGGCAGTGCCGGCAGGCTGTCGGGAACATAGAAATCGGTATCTGTGCCCCACAAACCCAGCAGGCGAACCAGCTTTTCCTTCGCCAACTGGGCCTCCAGCCTTGCCTCGGCCTGTTCGGCGGCCAGCTCTGCGGTGAACACATGTTCCCGTGCCTGATCGGCACGGCTTAGTGCCCCCGTTTCGCCAAGCTGCGCTGCCAGTTCGGATGCCGCGTCCGCAGCACCCTGAGCCCGACCAACCAGTCCGGCGGCCTCGAACGCACCGACGGCCTCGATCCAGGTCCGGCGGGTTTCATGGGCCAGCGCCAGGGTCTCACCCGCGGCGGCCAGCTGCGCTTGACGGAATTCCAGATCGGCTGCCCGCGTGCGGGATTTCTTCGTGACCATGTCCAGGATCGATGACGCCACCGTGCCTTCCACAGACCGGGAGACATCGCCACTGACCAGCCCGGACACAGAGATGCCGACGCTTGGCACCGGTCCGAGAGCCGTCTCCCACAGGTCTGCAGCGGACATGCCCAGGTCGGCATAACTGGCCTGCAGGCCGGGGTTGTTCAGAAGCGCCACCTGCACCGCCTGTTCGGCGCCGATCGTCTTGCCCTGAACGATGGCGCGCACGCGTTGCGCATGGGCCTGCCGTTCGGCCGGGGTCTGAAGCCACGCTGCCTCTGCCCCCGTCGCTTGACGCGAGATGCCGGCAACGGTCGCGAACCCTGCCCGCTCGTCGCGGGCTTTGCTCATCGTTGCCGTATCCGCGCAGGCTGTCAGCAACAGCAACGCGCCCATCGATAGTCCCAATGCCGTCTTCATTCGACACCCGGGCCTTGCGCATTGTTCAGATCGGTCCAGTTTCCCGGCTCCTGAACTGCGCGGTTTCGATAGGTGACGGCAGGACCAGCCTGCAGGGTCGAGACCGGCGACGTGGCGTCGGCTACGCCTACAAGCCCCGCAGACGTATCCAGTGGAGGCAGCGGCGCACAGGCCACCGCAAGCAGCGGCATCGCAGCCGCAAACATGAATTTCATGTGAAGATTCCGCTTTTTGATCAGAAGGATGATCGCCGCAGCCTGTTAGGATGCAGCTTGCAACGTTCGGATCAGGCCCGCGGAGGGCGGCGCAGTCCTTTGGAGACAGTCAGTTCCACCAACGGCGCCGTGCGGACAGCATCAATGGTCTGCCCGATCAGAAAGGTTTGGGCAACATCGCTGGAGGTCAGGAACGCGGTCGCAGGGCAGGCATGGGCCTTGCAGTGCGAGCCATGTCCCTCGGAGGATGTGTCTTCGTCATGCACATGGTCTTGAACCAGCACCGCTTGTTCATGGACATGGTCGGAACCACCTGCCCCGGAATGCTGGCCATGACCGTCTGATGCCTCGACCGATGCCGCTGTCAGCATCATCTCGCACTTCAGATCCATCGACGCGTTGCCAGCAGACACGGTGATGCCCATCGTGACCAGGGTCACGACGAAGAGCATAGCCAGCTGGCGCAGCACGTGGATCATGAGTGAGGTCTATTGAGGTCAAAGTTCGACATCAATGGATTTCGAGAGGCTCACGCACGAATGTTACCCTCTCGGCAGGATGTTGCTGCTTCGCGAAATGCTGCTGCAAATGCATTAGAGTGCCAACTGCAGTTGTTGCAGATCGAACGTGATCATTCAGAGCCCTACGCATAAAGCATCACCGGTACGCCCGGCTGCAGCATTGCGTAGACATCCTCGATTTCCTGATCGGTCAGGGCAAGGCACCCAGCTGTCCAATCGCGGTTGCGTGGTGCAAGGGCGTTCCCCTCCGGGCCTCGCCCGTGGAACATGATGTCGCTCCCGGCACTACGACCAAACTGTGCGGCGTAAGCCTTGTCCTGTTCGTTGGGGTAAGAAATGCCGACAGACAGGTGATACCTGCTGCGCGGGTTGAAGCGGTCGATGAAATACAGCCCCTCGGGCGTCTTTCCGTCGCCTTCAAATTGCTTGGGGCCAACCGGCTGGTTGCCCAGCCCAAAGTCATAGGATCGCAATACAGTCTGGCCGTTCAGCAGGTGCATCCGGCGTTGGCCCTTGTAGACAGCTACCTGTGTCACCGGCGGGCCGGAGTATCGCTTGAATTGCGGTGCAGGGGCTGTGCTGGGTCCTGATGATCCGCATGCAGCAACGGATGCGAGCATAGCCAGCGACGCATGTCGGCGATTAAAGGTCATCATAGAGAGAGCTCCTTGGAGATCATGCTTCAGGCCGGCGAAGCTGCGTATTGGTTAAAGATCGTGTGGCTTCCATTCTTGAGCACCAAACAGGACATCATAAGCCTCACGGCGGCTTTCCGGGCCCATTCCGGGGCTGCCATAGGGCATGCCCGGAACGGCCAGTCCAAGGGCGTCAGGGCGCCCTTGAAGCAGTTGCAAATATCTGTGGCCGGAACATGTCCGGCATCATCGCTGTGCCAAGGTGTCCCGCGCGCGGCTGATCAGAGCCTGCATATCATCCAGACTGTATTCACCGAAGGCGCCCTCGTCGCCAGCGACGAAGCTGGGCGTGCCCATCAGCCCCATGTGATCGCCCAGAAGAAAGCTGTTGGTGATGTGACGCTCCACCTGTTCGGCCTGCATGTCCCGCTGGAGGCGTGCCAGATCGAGGCCCGCCTCTTTGGCGGCCTGCATCGCGGTATCGGCACCGGCCCGGCCACGGATGCTGAACATGGCCCGGTGCATCTGCCAATACCGACCCTGCTGCAGCGAGGCGAGCGACGCGCGCGCCGCATCCTCTGAGTCCGCTCCGAAGACAGGCCATTCATGGAATACGACGCGCAGATTTGGGTCGGACAGGATCAGGCGATGGATCGGGTCGACCATCTTGCGGCAAAACGGGCAGTTGTAGTCGAAGAATTCGGTCAGCGTCACATCGCCGTCTGGATTTCCAAGGACCGGGGCGGTCGGATCGTGTTCCAGCACCTGTCTCAATTCATCAGGCATGGGATTGTCCCGTGCCGCGAGGGCAATGGTGGGCAGGACCAGCAAACTCGTGCTGGCGATCAGGAAGTTCCGACGTTGCATTCTTCATCCTCTGACAGTTCGACGCGCTCTCGCGCAGGATCGTCGAAGGCTGGCCGACCAAGCTTAAGAGTGGCTTAAGGGATGCGAGGGATCAGGCAGGTCACAACGGCAGAGCGAAGGTCACGTCCTGCCCGCCACTGCCGCTGCCGAGTTCCAGCCGCCCGCCCATACGCTGGACGGCTGCTTCGACAATTGCCAGACCCAGTCCGCTGCCATGGACCTCCCTGCCCGGACCGCGCCAGAACCGGTCCGTGACCCGGTCCCGGTCCTGGGGCCGGATCCCCGGGCCTTCGTCACGAACCCGAAACGTGACGAAAGCTCCATCGCAGGAGGCAATCAGCCTGACCGTCCCGCCATGAGGCGAGTGCTGGATCGCGTTCTCGATCAGGTTCCTCAAGGCACTGTGGACCAGGATGCGCGGCGCATGGAGCGGCGGGATCCCCTCGGCCTGCACGTCCAGGCGCACCTCCCGGGGGCGTGCCTGATCCTCGGCTTGCTGGGCGAGCTCAGACAGCAGATTGGCCACGTCCAGGCGTTCGACCGTGGCCGCATCCTGGTCGATGGCCGTGAGGTCCAGAAGCTGGCGCACCATCCGATCCGTTCGGTCGACGGAGGTGGTGATCGTCGCCAGCGCCCGGTCACGCACTGCAGGGTCGGAGGCCATTCGGGCAATCTGCGCGTGGGTCCGCAGTCCGGCCAGGGGCGTCTTCAGTTCGTGGGCTGCGAACGCCGTGAAGTCCCTCTCGGTCCGGCGAACATCGTCGAGCCGCTGGAACAGACTGTT
Source organism: Paracoccus gahaiensis (assembly GCF_005048225.1). Lineage (GTDB taxonomy): Bacteria > Pseudomonadota > Alphaproteobacteria > Rhodobacterales > Rhodobacteraceae > Paracoccus > Paracoccus gahaiensis. The sequence continues at coordinate 30,124 of NZ_SUNI01000023.1, read as the reverse complement.
CAGTGCCCGGCGCACCGGCCGGATTTCGCGTGGATCGCCCGCTCCCTCCAGCGGGCTCAGGTCGTCCGGCTTGCGGTTGCGCAGCGTGCTTTCCAGATGCACCAAGGGCGCAAGCCCCCGGCCGACGCTGACCCAGATCAGCAGTGCGAGCGCAGGAAAGACCACGGCCAGTGGCCACAGAAGCCCTTGCACCACATCCCCCACCAGGCGATCGCGCACCTGGATCCGGTCGCCCACCATGACCCGCACCCCCACATCGGGATTGACCACGGTAAAGACGCGCCAGGGCTCGCCATCGATCAGGGTCGTGGTGAAGCCTTCGTCCTCGGACAGCTTCGCATCGGGCGCCCCCGAAGAGGCCCCGAGCAGGTTTCCCCGGAGTGACCAGATCTGGCAGGACAACAGACGGGAGTACTCTCCCGCCCCCGGCAGCGCGATTGTGGCCTGACCTGCGCCTTCGTCCAGTGCAATGCGCCTGTCCGCCATGAGGGAACTGACCATGTTTGCCGCCTCCGCCAGCCGGGCATCGAGCACCTGCTCGACCTGCGCGCGTGTGGAGACGTTGATCCACAATGCCGCTGACAGCCAGATCGCGCTGGTGGCGAGCGTCAGAATGAGAATGAGACGCAGACGGATCGACATCAGTCTTGCGCCCCTTCCCTGGCCGGCACGCAGTAGCCCATGCCGCGCACGGTCTGGATGACCGCGCGGCCCAGCTTGGCCCGCAGGTGATGGACATGCACCTCGACTGTGTTGCTTTCGACATCCTCCTGCCACCCGTACAGACGCTCTTCCAGCTGCGCCCGCGATAGAATGCGGCCGGGATGTTCGATCAGTGCGTGCAGGATGGCAAATTCGCGTCGCGACAGGCGCAGGCAGGTGCCGTCCCGACTGGCAGTCATCGCCGCCGGGTCCAGCTCCAACCCGTTCCAGCGCAACACAGGGTTGGCCCGCCCCCCCTGCCGACGCAGCATGGCGCGGATCCGGGCCGCCAGCTCGTCAAGATCGAAGGGCTTTCCGAGATAATCGTCTGCGCCGCAATCCAGCCCGGCAACCCGGTCCCGCACCTGGTCGCGTGCCGTCAGCAGAAGGACTGGTAGCATGTTGCCTTGTGCCCGCATCTCCGCCAGCAGGTCGGTGCCCATCCCGTCGGGCAGCATGATATCGAGCACAATGCCGGCGAACTCGCTGTGCGCCAGCGCCGCGCGCGCATCTGCCAGGTTGCCCACCGTATCGGCCGTGAACCCTGACAGCCCCAATCCAACAGCCAGCCCCTCTGACAGCACCGGATCATCCTCTACGATCAAAAGTCGCATCACTGGCCCTTCCTGTCGCCCTATTAGGCGGTGTGGCGTGCCAAGCTTAAGTCTCGCTTAAGCTGGCGTCTTTAGCTGCTGCACCATGATGATGCGAACCCTATCAGCGGCGTTGGCCGCGTTGACATGCTGGAGCGCTGTTGCGATCGCACAGCCCGCTCCGCCCCTGGACCCCTCTGACGCGTTCGTGCTGAGCGTGACAGCCGACGCTGCGGACAGCCTGCAGATCGCGTGGGAGGTGCAGCCGGGCTATTACCTGTACCGCAGCAAGATAGAAGCGTTCGAAGCTGATGGTGAAGCCATTCCCCTCGTCCTTCCCGATGGCGAGGTTTACGACGACCCGTGGCTGGGGCGCGACGAGATCTATCGAACCCCGGTTGCGACAACGATCCCCGACCCTCAGGGCGAGGTCACCCTGCACTGGCAGGGCTGCCAGCAGGACGGCATCTGCTATGCGCCCCAGCAGGTGGTGCTGGAGGCAGACGGAACGATCCGCGCAGAGAACGCCGTCAAAGCCGAAGCGTTCGGATCCTGGCGCGCGGGCGGCAGTGCTGTGCAACCTGCCCTGTCCGACGGCACGACTTCCGGGGCGCAGGACGGGCTGAAGCTCGCCAAGGACGACGGCCTCGTGGCCGACCTGTCCAGTCGCGGCGGTGTGGCGCTCGTTCTGCTGGGCTTTTTCGGGTTCGGGCTGCTCCTGTCACTGACGCCATGCGTGTTGCCGATGGTCCCCATTGTTGCCGGAATGCTGACCCGCCAAGGCGGCGATATGACGGCCTGGCGCGGGCTGTCACTGACTGGAGCCTATGTTGTCGCCATGGCGGCCGCCTTCGGACTCTTAGGCGTCGTGGCAGCCTGGTCGGGGGCCAATCTTCAGGCAACGCTGCAATCGCGTTGGGCGATCGGCGTGATCGCAGCGATCTTTGTAACGCTGGCGCTGTCGATGTTCGGCCTGTTCGAGTTGCAGATGCCGGCAAGCTGGCAAGCCCGTCTGGCACGACGTCAAGGCTCTGCCGGATCATTGAGCGGAGCAGCTGCCCTCGGGTTCGGCTCGGCACTCATCGTCGGTCCCTGCGTGACGGCCCCGCTGGCGGGAGCGCTGATCTATATCGCGCAGACGGGCGACGTGATGCTGGGGGCCGCGGCGCTGTTCGCGCTTGGGCTGGGACAAGGAGTGCCGCTGCTGGCAGTGGGGGCCTTCGGTCCCGCGATCCTGCCCCGGCGCGGCGCCTGGATGGAGCGGGTCAAGATGGCCTCTGGCGTGGTGTTCCTGGGGCTGGCCATCTGGCTAGCGGGGCGCATCCTGCCCGGACCTATCGTGCTGGCCCTGTGGGCCGTGCTGCTAGTGGGTTGCGGCGTGGCGATCGGGGCGCTGGACCGGCTAGCGCCGGAGACGGGACGGAGTGCGCGGATGGCGGCGGCGGCGGGCGTGCTGCTGGTCTTTGCAGGGCTGTTGCAGGGTCTGGGCGCGGCGTTGGGCAGCGATGATCCGGCGCGGCCCCTGGCCCCTTTGGCAGGGTCGCGGCAGGCTCCGGCCGATGATCTGAGCTTTCAGACCGTGACCACGCAGGCCGGGTTGGCTCAGGCGCTGCAGGCATCCTACCCGGCGCTGATCTATGTCACCGCCGACTGGTGCGTGATCTGTCGCGCGATCGAACGCGGTCCCATGGCCGACCCGCAGGTCATGGCCGCGATGCAGGACCTTGTCCGCATCAAGGTCGATGTCACCGATTTCGGCACCGAGGCGCAGGCGATCATGGCCGATCTGGCCGCCGCCGGTCCGCCCACGCTGGTCTTTGTCGATGCCGCCCGGTCCGAGGCGCAGGACAGCCGCCTGATCGGCAACATGAGCGCCGAACGGCTGCTGGCCTCGATCCGGCAGGTGGCACCATGAACGCCATCGCCCTGGGACCGTTTGTGTTCGAGACCGGGCGACTGGCCGCCGTGCTGGCGATCATCCTGTTCACGATGATCGTGAGGCTGCTGGCGCGTCGTGGCCCGAAGGGCGCCGACAGTTGGGCCATATGGGCCGTGCTGGGTTGGATCATCGGTGCGCGGATCGGGTTCGTCGTCGCGCATTGGGACGATTTCGCGGCCCATCCGCTGGATGCGCTGGCGGTCTGGCAGGGCGGGTTCGCCCCCCGCGCGGGCTGGGTCGCGGGCGGCGCAGTGCTGCTGGTGGCGGCGCTGCGGGGCCGCCGGACGGTGCTGCGTCCGCTGCTGATCGCGGCCGTCCTGACCGGAAGCGCGCATCAGGCGGCGCTGTCGCTGATGCCACGCACAACGGTGGACCTGCCGGTGATGGAGCTGCTGGCGATGGACGACACCCCGATGCAACTGGCCGGGCGCAACCGGGTGGTGGTGCTGAACCTGTGGGCCACCTGGTGCCCGCCCTGTCGGCGCGAGATGCCGATGATGACCCAACTGGCCACCCAGATGCCTGATGTCGATTTCATCTTTGCCAACCAGGGCGAGGATGCCGCCCGCATCGCCGCCTTTCTTGCCGCCGAGACCCTGCCCGCGCAAGGCATGCTACGCGACCCCGGCAGCCATCTGATGGGCCGCCTGAACGCGGTCGGCATGCCCACGACGCTGGTGTTCGACGCCCAGGGCGCGCTGGTGCGCGCCCATACCGGAGAGATTTCGCGCGCCGCCCTACGCACCCTGATCGAGACGGCGAAGGAGCCATGATGACCCGAACCCTAAAGTCCCTGCTGGTCGGGACCGCCCTGCTGGCGCTAGCTGCCTGCCAGCCCGCGACCGCGCCAGACCCTGCCCCCGCAACGCCCGTGACCGCCCCCGTCAGCCCCGGCACGGCGGCAATGTATGCGGCCCGGCCCGACGGCGATCTGACAGTGCCTGCGATCCCGCCCTCGCTACTGACCGAGGACAAGGCCCGCCAGATCGTCCCCTACTGGACCGACCATTTGGTCGGCACGATCATCGTCGATCCCTATGCCACGCGGCTGTATCACGTTCGGGCCGACAACACCGCCATGCGCTATTCCGTGGGCGTCGGCGCTGCCGGCTACGGATTTACCGGAGAGGCGCACACCCCCTATCAGCGCGACTGGCCGCGCTGGACCCCTACCGACAACATGCTGGCCGAGAACCCCGACCATTACGGACCCTCGGCCGACGGCGTGGAGGGAGGGCTGGAAAACCCGATGGGGGCCCGCGCGCTGTATATCCACAATTCCGGCGGCGACACCTATTACCGCATCCATGGCACGCCCGACCCGCAATCGATCGGCACGGCCTCGTCCGCCGGCTGCATCCGGCTGTTCAATCAGGACATCATCCATCTGGCGGAAAACACCCGCAGCATGGCCAAGGTCGTGGTCCTCAGCCAGGCGCAGTCGGGCATGGGCACCAGGCCCCCCGGCACCGCGCCCGCGCCAGTTGCTAGCACCGCGACATATGACACTTCAGACATCACCGGAAGCACCCCATGACCGTCACACGACGCGCCGTTCTGGGCGGGGGCGCAGGCCTTGGCATCGTCGCTCTGGGCGGGATTGGCCTGTCCCGGTTCCTGCGCAGTTCAGCCCCGGACGCGGATGTACATGCAGTGCTGTTCGACCCCGATCAGCCGGTGCTGGGAAATCCGCAGGGCGACGTGACCGTGGCCGAGTTCTTTGACTACCAATGCCCCTTCTGCAAGCGCGGCCATGACGACCTGATGGCAGAGGTTGAGGCCGACGGAAACTTGCGCCTGATCATGAAAGACTGGCCGATCTTCGGCGGAGCCTCTGTCATCGCCGCCCAGATGGTGCTGGGCGGGGTCGCATCCGACGATTACCTCGGTGCGCAGGCCGCGCTGATGGCCACCCCCGCCCGCCTGTCCGAAGACGACGTTCGCAGCACGCTAAGCGCGGCGGGGTTGGACCCGGATGTGCTGCTGGGCGCCTATGGTCGCGACCGGGCGCGGTGGGATGGGATGCTCGGGCGCAACGCGCAGCAGGCGGCGGGGCTGGGGTTGCAGGGCACGCCGGCCTTCATCGTGGAACGCACCATTCATGCGGGCGCAATGGACCGCACCGCCTTGCGCAGGGCCATCGCGGCGGCCCGCGCCACGGATTAAGCCCCGCTTAAGGTCCGGCCCTCATCATTCCCGCCGGGGACGCGTCTCCAATACAAGCAACAGACAGAGGAACAGCAGATGACAGGATTATCCCGACGGCGCACGCTTGGCTTGATCGCCTTTGGGGGGCTGGCCATGCCGGCCATCGCTCGGGCGCAGACCACTCCGGATCGCAATATCAGCAGCTTTACGATGCAGAAATGGCAGGATCATTTCGACGCCTTGGGTCTGGGTGCGATTGTGGCCGACACCGGGTCGCGGGCCTTGCATTTCTGGTCGGGTGACGGGCAGACCTATCGCGTCTATCCGACCTCGGTCCCCATTTCGGACGAACTGACCAAGCGCGGGCACACGGAAATCGTACGCAAGAAGGAAGGGCCCAGCTGGACACCCACCGCCTCCATGATGGAGAGGTTTCCCGATTATCGTCCCATGGGTCCGGGCCCGGACAATCCCCTGGGCACCCATGCCATGTATCTGTCCTGGCCTGCCTACCTGATCCACGGCACCCATGACACGCGCAAGATCGGGCGCCTGTCGTCAGACGGCTGCATCGGCCTTTACAACGAGAAGATCGAAGAGCTGTTCGGCATGTGCCCTGTCGGCACTCAGGTGCGGATCATCTGATGAACCGCCTAGTGAACCGGCGCGCCCTTTCGCGTCAGATATCCTTGCAGAAGGCCTCGTAAAGGGCAGCCATCAGGACGGACAGGTCGGGATCGCTGATCCGGTAGTAGATCGTCTGGCTTTCGCGGCGGGTCTCGACCATGCCGGCCTCACGCAGCTTGGCAAGATGCTGGCTCAGGGCGGACTGGCTCAGGCCCACCGCCTGCTGGAGCGCTCCGACCGAGCGCTCCCCCTTGGCCAGCTCGCACAGGATCAACAGGCGCTTGGCATTGGCAACCAGGGCCAGGCGTCCGGCAACATAGTCGGCCCGCTCCTGCAGAACCTGCGAGGCCTGATCGTCCAAATTCATTATATTAGCCTTGACTGATTTAGTGATTGTTAATATATAACGGTGCAGGAGCGGCGAGGCAAGTGTCGCCGCCATGATTGGAGAGCGGAAATGGAGATGGAAACACAAACCGCGTTCACGCCATGGGCGTCCCTTGGCGGCGGTGTGCTGATCGGGTTGAGCGCGGTGATTGTCATGGGGCTCTTCGGCCGCATTGCCGGGATCGCCGGGATCACCCAGGGCGCCCTCGGTGGGGTGGTACCGCTGCGCGGAGCGCCGAAGGACCGGGACTGGCGGTGGGCGTTTCTGCTGGGACTGCTGGCAGCACCGGTGGTCATCATGGCGGCGGGCGGAACTGTGACGCAGACAGTTCCGCAGAACCTGTTCGCAATGGCGATTGCCGGGCTATTGGTCGGCACGGGCACCGCGCTCGGCTCAGGCTGCACCTCGGGCCACGGGGTCTGCGGGCTGGCGCGGCTGTCGGGCCGTTCCCTGGTGGCAGTCGCGACCTTCATGGCGGCAGGCTTCGTCACCGTCTTTCTTCTTCGCCATGTCCTGGGAGGAGTGTGATGCGAATTCTATGGGGTTTTCTCAGCGGGCTTGTCTTCGGACTGGGGCTGGTGATTTCCGGCATGGCCGACCCGGCAAAGGTGCTGAACTTCCTCGACCTGGCAGGCAGCTGGGATCCAAGCCTGGCTTTCGTGATGGGTGGGGCCACTCTCACGGCATTCATCGGCTACCGTTTGGTCTGGCGGCGCCAGGCACCGGTTCTTGACCAGACCTTCGACATACCCACGAACCGCAGCATCGACAGGCCGTTGATGACAGGGGCCGCACTGTTCGGGATCGGATGGGGGATCGGCGGCTTCTGCCCGGGCCCGGCCTGGACCGCACTTCCCCTGCTCGCGCCCGGCACGTTGATCTTTCTGCCAGCCTTGCTCGTTGGCATGTGGATCGGGGCTAAGGTGAAGGCATTGGGACTTCTTGACGCAAAAGGAGCAGCAACATGAGCACATCGAAACTGAAGCAGCCGGTCGTGCGCCACTCGCCGTCGCGGGGGCCAAGGAGCCCCGACGTTTGGGGCATCTATGAGCCGGACACCGGGTCGATCCAGTATATCTGCGCAGACCCGGTCACGAAGAAGGCAGCGTTGATCGACGCTGTCTGGAACCTGAACCCGAAGAACTACCGCTTCTCGACCGAAAGCATGGAGCAGGTCTTGGACCTGGTGCAGAAGAATGGGCTGAGTGTCGAATGGATCCTGGATACGCATCCCCATGCCGATCACGTCATGGCCTCTGCTCTTCTGAAGGAGCGCACGGGTGCGCCCGCAGCCATCGGTGAGAAGGCGCGCGACATTGCCGGGATCTGGGCCGACCTCTACAACTTGCCTGGCGTCTTTGATCCTGCGCGAGACTTCGATCGACTGTTCGCGGAAGGTGAGACGTTCCGCATCGGTGATCTGGAGGTGCATGTGATGCTGTCGCCCGGCCACACGCTCGGCTCGATCACCTATGTTTGCGGAGACGCCGCTTTCACCCATGACACGCTGATGCAACCGGACGTCGGCACCTCGCGCGCGGACTTTCCCGGTGGCACCACCGAGGAGCTATGGGACTCGATCCAGGAGATCCTGGCCCTGCCAGGGGACACGCGCCTCTTTGTTGGCCATGACTACGGCACCGACGAGCGTGACGAGCCGGAATGGGAGGCCACCGTGGCCGAGCACCGCGCCCGCAACCGTCACGTCAAGGATGGCACAAAGCGCGAGGACTGGATCAGGCTGCGCAACGAGCGTGACGCGACTCTGGCCCTGCCCGACCGGATCCTGGCCGCGCTGCAGATCAACCTGCGCGGTGGGCGCCTGCCTGCGGCCGAAGATGACGGCCACACCTACCTGAAGATCCCTGTCAATCGCTTCTGAGGAGACTGCCATGACCATGACCATGAAAGAGCTTGTCGAGGACGCCCGCAGCCGTGTGATGGCGGTCTCGCCCACTGACGCCGCACGGGCGGCCGAACAGGGCGATCTTGTTCTCGACGTGCGCGAACCGGCGGAATTGGAAACCGACGGGCGGGTGCCGGGCGCGTTGCATGTGCCGCGCGGCATCCTGGAAACCCGCGCCGATGCCACCGCTGCGACCGCTGTCTCGCAACTGACCAGCATGCGCGGCACGGGCCGGGTGCATGTCCTGTGCGCCTCTGGTGGACGCGCGGCGCTGGCCGCCGATACGCTGCGCGTCATGGGGTATGATGCTGACCTGATCGAAGGCGGCCTAACAGCCTGGAAGGCCAACGGCCTTCCCGTCGAGGGCTGAGACATGGCCGGGCTGGCGCGCTACCTGCCCATCCTGAACTGGGGGCGTGCCTATGACCGGCACGCCTTCGTCAGTGATGGGATGGCAGCGGTGATCGTGACGATCATGCTGATCCCTCAGTCGTTGGCCTACGCCATGCTCGCGGGCCTGCCGCCCGTCATCGGCCTCTATGCCTCGATCCTGCCGCTGCTCGTCTACGCCCTCCTTGGCAGCAGCCGCACCTTGTCGGTGGGTCCCGTGGCGGTCGTCTCGCTTCTGACCGCCACGGCGGCCGGCAGCATCGCCTCTCCCGGGAGCCCGGAATATATTGCCGCAGCGCTGGCGCTGGCGCTTCTGTCAGGTCTGATCCTGCTGGCGATGGGGATCTTCCGCCTCGGCTTTGTTGCAAACCTGCTGTCGCACCCGGTTATTTCCGGCTTCATCACCGCATCCAGTCTGCTGATCGCGGCCGGCCAGTTGAAGCACGTTCTGGGTACGCAGGCGCAAGGGCATACCTTTTTTGAGATGCTTCCGTCTCTGATAGGAGGTATTGGCGACACGCATCTGCCGACACTGGCGATCGGGGCATCAGCGACTGCTTTCTTGTTCTGGTCGCGCAAGTCTCTCAAGCCAACGCTCCGGGCCCTGAATGTCCCGGAAGGGATCGCGGTCCTTCTGTCCCGAACCGGTCCGGTGATGGTCGTTATCGCCTCGATCCTAATTATCGTCGGGTTGGATCTCGACGCTAAGGGCGTGGCCGTGGTCGGGGACGTCCCCCAGGGTTTGCCCCCCTTGTCACTCCCGGTTCTGGACCTGTCGCTCTGGATCATGCTTCTGCCGGCTGCCACGCTGATCGCCCTGATCGGGTTCGTGGAGTCGGTGTCTGTGGGGCAGACCCTCGCCGCCAAGCGGCGCCAGTCCATCAGCCCGGATCAGGAGCTGATCGGCCTGGGCATGGCCAGCCTGGCCGCGGCATTTTCGTCCGGCTACCCGGTCACGGGCGGTTTCGCGCGGTCGGTGGTCAACTTCGATGCGGGGGCCCAGACCCCGGCGGCCGGGGCATTCACCGCTGTCGGCATCGCCTTGGCCTCGCTGTTCTTGACGCCGTTGCTGTTCCACCTGCCGATTGCCGTTCTGGCTGCGACGATCATCGTGGCCGTCCTGAGCCTGGCCGACTTCGGCGCCTTGGCCCGGACCTGGAGATATTCGCGGTCGGATTTTGCGGCGTTGTCAACCACGCTGCTGGTCACCTTGGGCGGAGGCGTTGAGACTGGGATCACTGCCGGCGTGGCGGTCTCGGTCCTGCTGCATCTCTGGGCGACATCACGCCCGCATATCGCGGTGATTGGCCAGGTGCCTGGCACGCAGCATTTTCGCAATGTTCTGCGGCACGATGTGGTCTGCACACCGGAGATCCTTGGACTGCGCATCGACGAAAGCCTGTTTTTCGCCAATGCCCGCGCCATCGAGAATGTCATTCAGCACGAAGTCGCGGAGCGCCCCGACCTGCGCCACGTCGTGCTGAACTGCGCAGCAGTCAACAGCATCGACGCGAGCGCCCTCGAAAGTCTGGAATTGGTCATGCATCGTCTCGAAGACGCTGGCATCCGCCTGCACCTGTCCGAGGTCAAGGGCCCGGTCATGGACCGCCTGAAGCGCAGCGACTTCCTCCCGCACATTACAGGGGAGGTGTTCTTGTCGCACTACCAAGCTCTTGAGGCCCTCGCTCCCCAAGCGATACAGGCCGCCAATCATGGCGGACTGTAAGGAATGTCGCATTCAAGGTCACGGTGGGGTAGTCGCAGCACAGGCCACCGTGACCAGACAGTTTACTCGACCATCGCGATGGCTTCGTCCATCCGTTCACGGGCTTTCTTGGGCATCTTGGCAGTTTGAGCGACGTCCAAATTGGTCGCTTCGCCTACCTGTATCAGGCCTACCATACCCATCGCGTAATGGGGGGTGCACTTGATGCCATAAAGGCCGGGCTCGGTTACCGTCAAGGTGTACTCCTCGTTGATCTTGCTCCTAAAGGACTCGACCCCTTCCGGAAGGATTTCTTTTATAGATTCAACGTTGTGGCCTTTGTCTGTCGGCATAAAAGTAATGGTATCGCCTGGCTCGGCCTTCACGTAGGCAGGCTCAAACACCATTGCCCCAGCTTCACCCTTGTTCAGCATCTTGACCTGATGGTCAGCGGCATAGCCAGTACCAGCAAGAGCCAGAACGATTGCAGGAGCGGCAAAAAAGGAAAGAAATTTCATCGGACATATCCTTTGTTATGGTTCAGCATAGGCAAGGTCTGGCGGGAGCGATGACACGCTTTCAAAGGCAGGACTGCGTTGGTTCGATCCGGTGGAGATTAGCAGTCAGTTCACGGGAGCGACGGCGGTCCCGTCCTCGGTGGCGGCGTCCGGCGCTGCAGAATCGTCGCCCGGCGTCACGTCAAGAACCGATGCGTTCATGGTGATCTCGACGGATTCCTTGCAATTTTCCATACAAGGCTCGGCGGTAAAGATCGGATACTCAACGTCGGCCCGGTCATCTTCGACAAAGCCGGCGGCATTGGGCATCTCGATTTCGGTGAAGTTGTCTTTTGATAGGACGAAGTCGTCCTCGACCAGTGCGTTGGAGTACAGAAGATAAGCCGTAATCGCATATGTTTCGTCGGCGGTCAGGATCTGAGCGTTCCCGAACGGCATCGAATGGTGAACATAATCCCAAACAGTCGAAAGATACGGCCAATAGCTGCCGACAGTCTTTTCAGGATCGGCACGGTCCAATGTTCCCTCGCCGCCCGACAGAGCCGGCCAGTTATCAAGGCCCTCGGCGAAGTCGCCATGGCAGGCAGCGCAATGTTCGAGATAGCGTTCTTCCCCCGTTGCAACGTCTCCAAACCCTTCCGGCAGACCGGTCCCATCGGGGCTGACGTCTTTATCCCATGCAGCTACCTCCTCAGGAAGTGCAGGTCGGCCAAGGCCGAAAGACTGCACCGCGGCGGGTTCAGCATCGGTTTGCGGGACCTGTGTCTGTGCCGCAGCCGAACTCGCGGCCAAGACGATCAGCAGGGCCGCGGCTTTACGAGACTTCAACATTTTCCGCGCTTCCGTCTTTCTTGATCCACCAGGTCTGGATGGCGTTGTTGTGATATATCGAATTCTCCCCGCGGATTTCGCGCAACGCGGTCTTGGTCGGCTGGACATACCCGGTGTCGTCCACGGCGCGAGATTGCAGGAGCATCTCCTCACCGTTCCAGACGTGATCCAGATAGAACCGGGTCATCGCCATCGGTGCCCCGGGTTGGGCCAGGCGGGCGGCTGACCAGTTCTTTCCCCCATCCGTCGAAACATCCACTCGTGTGATGGCCCCGCGGCCGGACCAAGCCAAGCCAGTGATGACCATTGGCCCGGGACCGTGCTTGATCCCGACCTGGGGGCTGGGGGCGGTCACCACAGATTTGGCGTCCATCACCCACGTCCACTTGCGCGAGATCCCATTGGCCAGTGTGTCGGTATATTTCGACGTCTCCTCGCGGCTTTCTACTGGGCCGGCCGTTACCTCAATGCGGCGCAACCACTTAACCCAAAGGTTGCCTTCCCAGCCTGGAACGACCAGACGCGCAGGATAGCCATGTTCCTTGCGCAATGCCTCGCCATTGGCTTTGAAGGCTACCATCACGTCGTCCACGGCCTTCTCGATCGGGATCGAACGGCCATTGGAGGAGGCGTCCGCCCCTTCAACAAAAATCCATTTTCCTTCCAGTTTCACGCCAGCTTCCGCAAGAAGCGTCTTCAACGGGACTCCCACATATTCCATGTTGTGGATCATACCATGTGTGAACTGGGACCCGTTCAGCTGGGCCCCTGCCCATTCCATGCCTGAATTGGCAGCGCACTCGCAGAAGTAAACCCCCTGAGAGCGGGGGAAGCGCTCCAAGTCCTCGTAGGTGAAGATCAACTCACGCTCGACAAGGCCATTGATCATCAGTCGATAATCCGGCTTTGCGAGCTCGATAGCGCCTGAGTGATGCCTTTCGAAGGCACAGCCTGCAGGTGTGATCGTTCCGTCCAGTTGATGAATAGGCGTGAAATTGATCGAACTGATCGTATCAGCGGTCAGCCATGACACATTCCGACGAATAACATCGGATTCAAACCTGATCGGCATGCCATAGGGAGAGGCGTCGACACCATCCCCCAAATAGCGGGCCCAGTCTTGAACTTCGGTGATCAGCGGGTCGGGTCCGCCTTGCGCGCGTGCCATCGTCGCGATCGCAGGAAGGGCTACGCCCGCAGCCAGACCCGCGCGCATGAAGCCGCGGCGGCTGGTCAGTCCTGATTGTCCGGTCATGGGGCGACCTCCTTCATAGTCCCTTGATACTGATGTTAGACGTCTTCGTCGGGGCAAGTGCGCCGTCGGATTTCCGAATATGCTCCTCGACAACATCCCAGATTTGCGGTCCTTCAGTGCCCTCATTGACCGAGGCCCAACCGCCAACCACATAACTGTGCGACGGGTCAATCAAGGCGTCGTTCTTGAGCAGGCGTAGGTTGGTGATGCGGCTTCCCATCTGGGCGTTTGGGTCGATCGTGTAGGCAAGGCCCCCGACCCGGACCATATCTCCGCCCTGCTGGTAATAGGGATCCTTGTTGAAGATGTTGTCGGCCACGTCCTCCATCACCGTTTTCAGGGTCTCACCCGTCATTTCTGTGCGGTAGCACTGGCCATAGGTCATTGAGGTGACTGAATGGATGTCCTCCCGCGTAATATTGCCAGGGAGGACTGAAGCACCCCAACGTACGCCCGGAGACAGAGCAATTTCGGCGTCTCGCTCTTTAAGGATCCCGTCGCAGATCACATCGTCCCAAGTACCATTGAAGTTGCCCCGGCGATAAAGAAGCCTGTCAGTCTGTCCGACGACCGTTTCCAGATCTGCCTTGAAGGGCGCGCGAATCTCCTCGATCAGCGATGACATTTCGGCGTCAGGGGCAATCACGTCAGAAAAGACTGGGATCAACTTGTGGCGAAACCCCATCATCCGGCCGTCTTGCACATCGAGATCGACGCGGCTAACGAATTTGCCATGGCTTCCCGAGGCGATAATGATCGTTTCGCCGACCAAGACTGGCTCGGGCACGGCATCATGGGTGTGCCCCGACAAGATCACGTCAATGCCTTTTACCCGGCCTGCCATCTTGTGATCGACATCAAAGCCATTGTGCGACAGGCACACGACGAGATCAACATTCTGGCTGCGCAACTCATCGACCACCTCCTGCATCCGCTCTTCGCGAATGCCGAAGCTGTATTCGGGAAACAACCATTTTGGGTTGGCGATCGGCAAATACGGAAAGGCCTGACCTATCACGCCGACAGAAAGCCCGCCTTTGTCGTAGATCTTGTAGGGCTCGAAAGCAGGCTCGTCCCACTCCGCATCATAGATATTGGCACCAAGAAACGGGAAGTTGCATTTTTCGATCAGTTCCTTGACCCGTTCAGTGCCAAAGGTGAACTCCCAATGGCTAGACATCGCTTCGACACCCAACAGGTTCTGAACCCGGACCATGTCCTCGCCCATGGTCTTAAGGCTAGTATAGCTGCCATGCCACGTATCGCCGCCATCCAACAGGATCGAATTCGGGCGAGCTCCGCGGATCGCCTTGACGATCGTGGCAATCCGGTCGAACCCACCCATGCGGCCATAGGTTTTTGCCAATGTCTCAAATTCAGGATAAGTAAGGGCATAGGCTTCAGGGCTGCCGGGGGCGATCCCGAACATCTTCTGGAAGGCGTGGCCCACGACATGCGGAACGCGGCCCGCGGCCTCGCCGACTCCAATATTGGTATCCGGTTCACGGTACCAGACAGGCCGCAGATGCGCATGGACATCAGTAACATGGATCAGCGTGAGATTACCAAAATCATCGAACTGCAGAAGTTGATCCTGTGTCAGCGTCTGCTGAGCTATTGCGCGTGACCAGTTTGATATACCCAGCCCGGCTAAAATCGCCGATGTCGCCAGCCCAGCCTGTAGAAATTCCCTGCGTGATGACACAGTAACCTCACTATATTCGGATATTGCATACGTAAGGCACGACATTTCGCCGAGCCCCGACATTGCTGCTGTTCAATGTCGGACTGCGGGGGTTTCCACCAGTAATCCAAGTCCGCGTGAAGCCACATAAAGCTCAAGCTCGCGAAACTCCTGGCTACCAGCTTCGAAAGGAACACCGCGCGTATCGCGCACGCAGCCCACGAAGCGCTGATGGGTTGACACCGCCCCCTGATCTTTAAGCCGATACAACGGGAAGCCGTTAATTTGCCCTTGGCTGAGATGATCAGACCGAATATAATTTCCAAAATTGTCTTCGTGGCAGTTGGCGCATGACATTTCCAACTGACCATAGCGGGTATAATACATGTCCTTGCCCTTCTCCCAGAAAGGCGCAGCATCACCGTCTATTTCTACCGCGACGGGCATCCCGCGTGACTGCACGCCAATGGCGGCAGTCATATTCTTCATTTCTTGACTGTTCCAGCCCCAGGGCTCGGCACCCATACGGTTGGTCCGGCAGTCGTTGACATAATTTTCCAGAGACCAAAGTTCGCCCTCGGGAGTCACCTTGGGCAACTCCGCGCGTAGGCCTTTCATGCTGTCCTCGATTTCATTATGACAATCAGCACAGGATTTTTCTGCGGTTCCCTCACGCGTGTTCCATGCTTCAATTCCCGCATCCACGAACAAGAACATCGGATTGTCGAAGTCATCCTTTTGCATCGCCCGGGTCTCGGTGTCGCGGAACAGCCAGCCGGAATAGATCGTATCACCGACTGCGCCATCAAGATGCGGGGGCGCCGGTGCCTCCGTAGCGATTTCTTCCTCGCCATTGACGATCAACTGATCGTCCTTAACCGGCTCAGCAGACGCACTGGAGGCAATGAACGCGAAAGTAGCCGCCGCAAGGCTGGTTGCCATTTTCGAACTGCGAGGCAGTTTCATGGTACTGTAGTCCTCCCTGGCGATGGCGACACGCGTATCTTGCTTCATGACGCCGGTTAATTTGAGCTTGTGTTCTATGTTCAGGAAACCTCGACCTGGTGCGCGTCCTCGTAGATCGAGCCATCGTCGTCATACCAGGTGAACTTGAACTCGCCTGTTTCAGGTACCTTCGCATCGAACTCGAAATAAGGGTTTGTGCTAATTGCCGGTTCAAGCGTGGAGTCCAGAACCAGCTGTCCATTAAACTCAACGGTGAAGCGGTTGATGATCGAGCGCGGGATCGTTTTCCCGTCCTTGTCCTTGCGTTGACCAGATTCCATCGGATGCGAAATCAAGGTCTTGATGGTAATGACCTCATCCTTCGAGGCGGTCTTCGGGACGCGGACGCGCGGTTTGACGTTTTCTGCCATCTTCCTGTTCCTTGTATTTAAATTAGCCGCCGCAACCGCCGATGGTGACTTTCACATTGGCAGCGGTACGCACAAAGCTGCCGTCAGCCAGCTTGGCAATTGCGACAACATCTTGGGTTTTGGCGAGACGGATGCGCGTCGCTGCAGCCTGTTTTGCAGCCAACGGGCCAAAGCTAAACTTCGCCACACCTGGCGTCGGGTTTTCCGCGGCAATCAGCAGTATCTCAGATGCCCCTGCTGCCTCGACTGAAATTGGCACCGTGTTGCCGTTTTCGGCAATTTCGGGCGCAGTTAGCTTCACAGCGTCGCCCTCGGTCACATCGGCGCCACCGGTAAATTCGGCGATCATCTCGTCAGCAGTCTGGACGGGCGCCGCTGCGGCATCCTGGGCCCGCACCGCCATCGGTAACAATGCCAATCCGGCAAGGCTAGCGCTGGCGGCCAGAACCCCGCGTCGTGAAATGAGCATAGTTTCTTCCTTCTTTGTTGCGATCTAGGCGCCCCTTTCGGGAGACTGCTGATTCATTCGCTGAGCGTCATCAGATAAGCGACGACATCCTCGACCTGCTGGGCAGAGAGTATCGGCTTGATGTCTTCGGGCATCTCCGGCGGCTTTGCCGTGTAAGCGACTCCGGGACGGATGAACGGGCCTACCTTGTACATTCCGGGCATGAAGGATTCAGGAAAAATGCGCTTCGCATCAACAACAATCCCTCGCAGTTCAGCCTCGGTCCAGCGATCTGCCACACCGTCAAGTTGAGGGGCGATATTGCCTTGGAATGGTACGTCAGGCATGGCCTCAACGGCATGACATGCGACGCAGTTGCCCAAGGCATTTGTCGCCATGATCACCTCGCCCTCATCTGGGTTGCCCGGCGTGTCCGTCAACGACTCTTGGATCGACCCATCTTCGGCCCAAAGCACTTGGTCCGGCGCGATCTCAGCCATTGCGGCCGCGCCGATGCCGGCAACGACAAATGTAAGCAAAAAAATACGCTGCATCCGCCCCCTCCCAAAAGGCGCGAAAGCCGCCGTCACTTGCGACTCACGCATTGATCACTTTAGGATCTTTGAGCTTCGAGGCAATGCTAATATTGCAATAACTGAATATTTAGTGGACGTTCTGGCTCAAGGGCTTGGGTCATTACAAAAGGAGACCGATGAGCGGATCGGAAAATATCGCGCGCTTCAGCTTGGGAAATCTGCTGTTCGGTCGGGAGGATGCCCGTGCGCCCCGCTCGGCTGCCGTCCACGCAGAATCAGCAGCCTGCTCGGCAGCAATCGAGGAGGCTGCTAACATTTTCAAAGCATTAGGGCACGAGGGCCGGCTTTTGATCCTGTGTCATCTCGCACAAGGGCCGAAAAACGTCGGAGAGCTCGAAGGAATGCTGGATGCGCGGCAGTCGGCCGTCAGCCAGCAGCTTGCGCGGCTTCGCATCGAAGGGCTGGTTACGGCGCGCCGGGACGGCAAGACAATTTTCTACTCGCTCAAGGATCCGCGCATTGGCGAACTGCTGATCTGTTATGCACGCCTCTTCGGCGACAAAGATAGTCAAAGGTGGTGATCGGTGTAGCCTTAGCAACGGATGTTGCGGCAGGTCTCCAAGCCGGAACCGTCGGGCTCGGCGTTGGCATCCTTCTAGGGCTATGCGCGCGGCTTGGCGATTTTTGTACACTCGGTGCGCTGGAAACGGCGTTGATCGGCCATGATTATCGCCGTCTTCATATCTGGAGCCTTGCTCTCGGTGTCGCCATTATATCGACCCATTTGGCCGATGCGTCGAACATGATCGACATCGGCCGCACCTTGTATCACACCCTCGCTTGGAACCCGGTGGCCAGCGTCGCGGGCGGCTTGCTGTTCGGCTATGGCATGGCCATGGCCGGAAACTGCGGCTTTGGAGCCTTGGTGCGGGCCGGCGACGGTGATATCCGCTCCATCTTGATCGTGGTGGTTTTGGGGATCGCCACCTACGCCACGCTTGCAGGGCCGCTGGCCCCATTGCGAGCCTTCATCTTTCCTCAAACCGAGCAGGCCGGGCGGTCCGGGATCAGCGAAGGGCTATCTTCTATAACCAGTCTTGACCCTACCTGGCTTGCCGCCGCCCTGGGTTTGCTTCTGATCGTGACTGGGATGCGCCATCCGCAGGTGCGCACCTCAGCCTTGACGGTAACCTGCGCCGCCGGTGTGGGCATGTCGGTCATGCTTTCCTTCCTCGGCACCACTCAAATAGCCGAGTACAGCATGGACGCCGTTCTTGTAGAGGGTCCCTCTTATACCGCGCCGGTTGGACGCTCGATTCTGTATCTAATGACCGCGACGGGGACGGCGCCATCGTTCTCGGTGGGGCTGGTGTTTGGTACACTTGCTGGAGCAGTAGCGGGATCGCTGTGGCGGCGAAGCTTCCGATGGGAGGCCTGCGACGATCCACGGGAACTGGGCCGCCAATTGGGAGGTGCGATCCTGATGGGTGTCGGCGGTGTCATTGCGATGGGCTGCACCATTGGCCAGGGCCTGACCGCTACTGCCTTGCTCGCGTGGTCAGGCCCTGTGACCCTGCTTTCAATTGGCGCTGGAGCTTGGGTGGGCCTGCAGCGGCTGCTCATGCCCGGCGATTTGTAAAGCTCCTGCTGTCGGCTGGAGCCGTTGGCTGCCACCTTCCGCACAGTTATTTAGTCCCACTATCAACCAGCTTAGTCAGCATTTCGTTAACTGGCATCATTGTCTTGCCAGAATAATAGCGATGGCCAACCGTTATTTTGTTTGGTTCGTCTGCCGTTTCGTAGACAAAGATGGTATAGGGGCAGTGCTGGATGTTAGCTAGATCGGCTTCCATGACCTCTCGAGACACCAACGCCGAACAAAAGCTGAAGATGTCGGCATTGGTAAACAGATCCTTGGATCCACCAACATCGTCTTTGGTGCGCGCCAACATGTCGCCAACATGGCTGGTCAGATCGATCACCAAGCCCTCGTTTGTGATCGCTTGTTCCACTGCGAACGAAATATCGTCGAACGTCCCCTCAACTGTGCGAATATAAGTTTCGCCGTCCAAGCCCGGTGACGAGGCATCCTGCGCAGCCGCCTGTCCTTGAGACAAGGTGAACACCAAAAGTGCAGCCCAAGCCCCAAATTTTGCTGTGTCGTTCATCTGATCGTCTCTCCTGCTATTATGTGGCGTTGGAAACTAAGGTTTGGACCTTCCCGGAACGGACGAGGTCTCGTCAGTGGGCTTGGACAACGACCACCCAGCATCGTGCAGAAGGCGTTCCAAGAAAACCCAGAAGAATTCGTCGCCGGCATAGCCCTCGATCCGGCCAACCTCGGTTCCGCCGGACAGCAGCACAAAGGTGGGCGTGAAGACCGGAGGCCGCGCGGTCAGCGTCACGCCCTGCGGTAAAGGAGCATTGATGTCGAGCCGTTGAAGCGGAGCGGCTCGGCCCTCTGCAGTCTTGGGATAGGCAGGGCCAATCTCCTCATTCCACTGCCGACAATAGCTGCAACCATCGCGTTCAAACATGAGAAGCTGAAACTGCGCCGCAGCGGCTGCTGTGGCGACCATTGCCCATGCCACGATCAAGGCCACGATCATGGCGGAAGGGCGAAAATGGGCCGGACGCAGGATCATGGGCATGGGAACCACATTGACGAATGGAGATACGTATTCCAATATGATGATATAAAGGTGTCAATGCAAGCACGGTGAAGGCGGGGCACCCGACTAGCCGGATTTGCCGAAAGGTCGTCGATGCCTGAAATCACATGGGTCGGGGCTGCTGTCGCGGGAATACTGTCGTTTCTCTCCCCCTGCATCCTGCCGATGGTGCCGTTCTATCTGTGCTATTTAGCCGGGGTCTCGATCGCAGAGCTCCAGGGATCTGGGAGATTAGATTATCGCGCACAGCGGCGAATCGTCGTCGGCGCTATCGCGTTTTCACTTGGCGTCACGACCATCTTCGTACTGTTAGGTCTTGGTGCCACAGCGGCCGGATCGGCCTTTTCCCAGTGGCGAACTGAACTGTCTTGGGTCGCGGCTGCGATCTTAGGGCTGTTCGGCCTGCACTTCCTGGGCATCATCCGCATTCCGTTTCTTTATAGGCAGGTAAGAATTGAGTCCTCCGGCGATCCTGCGACATTGATCGGCGCCTATACTATGGGGCTGGCTTTTGGATTTGGCTGGACCCCCTGCGCGGGGCCGGCGCTTGCTGCCATCCTGTTTGTCGCCTCAGGGCAGGACAGCCTATGGCAGGGGGCCGCACTGCTGCTGGTTTATGGTCTGTCGATGACCTTTCCCTTCGTTCTCATTTCGTTCTTTTCCCGGCCGTTCATGTCCTGGGTGGCCCGCCACCGGCGAATGCTGGGCTTGGTCGAGCGGATCATGGGCGCCATGCTTATTCTGTTCGCCATCCTGATCGTCACAGATGGGGTAAATCGAATTGCCGCCGTCATGGTGGACAACATGGACTGGAGTGCAACAACGCGATGATGCAAATTGGTCTTGCCCTAAGCCTTGTCCTAGCGCTTCTGACGCCCCCGGCTTTGGCTGGTCGAATGCTCTTGAGGGATGACGGGCTGCACAAGCCAGACTGGCTGAAAAACAGCTTCAAGGTACTGACCGAAGACATTCAGGAGGCCGCCGAGGAAGGGCGCCACCTGCTGCTGATAGTGGAGCAGCGGGGCTGCATCTATTGCGCGCAACTGCATAACCAAGTGTTGAGTGACCCCCGCATCGACCGGATGATCCGCAAGCATTTCGACGTGGTGCAGGTTGATCTGTTCGGCAGCACCGAATTGACGGACATCGACGGTACGGTACTGACGGAAAAGCGGGCCGCTTCCAAGTGGGGCGTCACGGTAACCCCGATGCTGGTCTTTATGTCTCCCGTCCCCGCTACGGAGAAGGACGCTACCGGTGCCACCATCGCAGTGACCCCAGGAGTGCTGAAGGCCAATGATCTGTTAGCCGTTCTGGAGTGGGTCCAAACTGGCGGGCCGACTTCGAGCCAGAACGTCCGGGACATCCTGTCCCGTGAGTGATCACAAGAACCACTATGCTGCCATGATGACAGGAAGGTAATCGCCATGCACGTCACCCGTCGCTTTGTTCTGGCCCGGACGGCCGCGCTGATCTCGGTGTCCGCACTGCCGCTTCTGCCCCAACGTGGCTGGGCAGTCACCACTATGACTGCAGGCGATCTGCGCATCGATAGCCTCTCGGACGGGCATCTCGAGTTTCCGCCCGAATTCGCCTTTTCCATCATCCCGGAAGGTGAGCGCGACGAACTTTTGGCCAGCCTAAAGATTGATCCTCTGGCAATGGTTCACAGCTCGCTTAATGTCACGCTTTTGCGTCAGGGTGATCATATTGTGCTGTTCGACGTGGGTTCGGGCCCCGATTTCATGCCGACTGCAGGCAAATTGGCCGAGGCGCTTTCTCTTATCGATGTTTCACCCGAGGATGTGACCGATGTGATCTTTACGCACGGACATCCCGATCATCTATGGGGTCTTCTGGACGAGTTCGACGAGCCGCTGTTTCCCAAAGCCGCGCTGAAGATGGGAAAGGTCGAATTCAGTTACTGGACTGATCCTAGCACGATGGACACCATCAGCGAGGAACGTCAATCCTTCGCTGCCGGAGCGATGCGCCGGCTGACTGCAATCGGAGATCGGATGGAGCAGTTTGACGATGATGTCGAAATCCTGCCGGGCATCCGCGCCGTCCTGACGCCCGGTCACACACCAGGCCACATGTCCTTCGCGGTTGGAACACCACAAGAGGGCATTTTCGTGACTGGTGATTTTGTCACCTCGCTGACAGGTTTTGCGCGCCCGGACTTAGGAACCGCCACCGATCACGATCCCGAACTTGCGGCGCAGACGCGTGCGTCCATGCTTGCACGACTGGCGGACGAGGATTGGCAGATCATTGGCTACCACCTGCCGGACAGTGGCATCGGTCGGGTTCGCCGGAAGGGCCCAGCATTTTCTTTCGAAAGCGAAATATGAAGATGTGTCTTGAAGCACGAGTGATTGCAGCCGCGATGGTACTGGGCGGAACTGTCACGTTAGCGCAGGCCGATGATATCCCAGACAAGTATCCCGCTTCGGTGCTCTACAGTGCGCCCGTCGAGGTTGCTCCGGGTGTTTACAGTGCGATTGGCGCGACGCAGCCTCCGACTTACGAGAATGCGGGCCACAACAATAACTTGTCTTTCATCGTGACCGCGGACGGTGTGGCTGTGGTCAACGGCGGCGCATCTTGGAAGCTGGCTGCGGCCCTACACTCCGAGATCCGTAAGATTACCGACCAGCCTGTCAAGCTGGTTATAAACGAAAATGGCCAAGGCCATTCAATGCTGGGCAATAGCTATTGGGCTACGCAAAACATACCCATCTTGGCGCATAAAGACGCGGCTGCCGATTTCATTGATGTCAGCGGCCCCAGTGGACTGGAAGCCTTGAACGAATATGCCGGCGAAAACGCCGCCGGCACGAGAATTGTCGAGCCGACCGAACTCTTCAGTCACCGCAAAGATATCCAGATGGGTGACACAAAGATCGAGGTGCTGCACCTTGGTTCCGCCCATTCACCAGGTGACACACAGGTCTGGTTACCTGATAGCAAGGTGCTGATCGCGGGCGATATCGCATTTTCTGAACGGATGCCGCCGATCTTCGAGGGAACCTGCACCTTATGCTGGATCGAAACCTTCGAGACCAAGCTCCAACTGTTGGGTGCGGAAATCGTTGTTCCCGGTCACGGCGCGCCGACTGATTTAGCGACAGTGCGTCATGGAACAGTCGACTATCTGAAGGATCTGCGTGCCAAGATCAGCGAGCATATCGAAAGCGGCGGCGATCTGTCTCAAGCCTATTATGTGGATCAGTCCCAATGGGCTTACATGGACACCTTCGAAGAACTGGCCGCGAAAAATGCAGGTATGGTCTTTTCCGAGGTAGAGTTTGAATGAAACTGATAGTTATGGATCAGATCATACCGGCTTTGATGATGGGTTGGGTAGCCCCTTCTGACGGCACTTGTGCCACTGTGGTCCGGACAAGATCAGGAAGATTGAGCTGCAATGAACTCGCGGAGCAAGCCCATCTTCAGCCCTGAGTGGGGGTCGGTCTCGTTGTAATCTTCGATTACGTAAGGTTGCCTTAAGGTAGACCGGCCGTATGCGTCCAAAGGCCCCATGCAGGGCCCGATCATGCCCGACGTGACACTATTTCAGCTGAACGACAGCCATGGCTACCTAGAGCCGCATCCCGAACTGCATTGGACACCTGACGGTCCGGCTCTGACTATCATGGGCGGGTTCGCACGCATCGCAGGTGTGTTGAACGCGGCGCGTACAACCGCACCGGGTTCGGTGCTGGCCTTCGACAATGGCGACACCTTCCACGGAACCCCAACGCTTACTCTCAGCGAGGGCGAGGCCGCCGTGCCGATTCTGAATGCTCTTGGCTTGTCCGCGATGACGGGGCATTGGGATTTCGCCTATGGCCCTACGCAGACAGCACGTCTAGCAGGGATGCTAAATTATCCCTTTTTGGCTGCAAACTGCCACGCGCTGATCGACAAGGGCCTCCCTTTCCCGGCAACAACAGTATGCCGTGCCGGAGGGCTTTCAGTGGGCGTGATCGGCCTGGCCGCAACGATCCTAGACAAGACCATGCCGCCGTCGTTTTCAACGGGGTTGCGCTTTACCGATGGGATCGAGGAAACCCGCGCCCACGCGGCGCGCTTGCGGGCCCAGGGCTGCGATCTGATCGTGGTTCTATCCCATCTGGGGCTACCGCAAGATCGCGCGCTGGCGACGGCGGTGGATGGCCTCGACGTGATCTTGTCCGGGCACACACATAATCGGTTGGACCGACCATGGATCGTCAACAATACGATTTTGATCCAGTCTGGCTGTCACGCCAGCTTTCTTGGTCGCCTAGACCTGACGGTAGAAAGGGGCCGCATCATCAGGCACGATCATCAGCTGATCCCGATTAATCTGGATCTGCCCGAAGAGGCAGATGTGGCAGAGATGGTCACGCAAGCCGTCGCCCCGGTGGCCGGCATGCGGAGGTTTATTGTGGGACAGACCGACCAGATCCTGCATCGCGCCACTTGTCTGGACGCGCCCATGGACGACGTTCTGCTAGCAGCCATCGCACAGGCCGCGGACACCCAAATCGCGTTTTCCAATGGCTGGCGCTACGGTGCACCAATTCCGGCAGGCCCTGTGACCCTCCACGATCTGTGGTGTATCATCCCCACAACCCCGCCGATCGAAACGGTCGAGCTGAGCGGCTCCGAAATCATCGCCATGATGGAAGAAAACCTTGAGGCGACATTTGCTTGTGACCCGTTCGGTCAGCGTGGGGGTTATGTTAAACGATTCTGCGGACTGGACTTTAGCGTAAAACTGGAAAATCCCTCGAGCCACCGGATCGAACAGGCTTTTGGCCCGAATGGTCAGCCGCTGGCCCTGCAATCCCGGTATCGCGTCGCCTTTGTCACACTGCAGGCCGTTCCGTCAAAATATGGCACGGATCGCCGGAATACGGGCGTAACGGCCGTTGCAGCCTTGCTGGCATGGTTTGGGGTGAAGGCCCCTGTTCGTCCGGGTCGGATACGCATCGTCTAGTTCCCGGGCGCCGGTCAAGTGGCCTCCCGCGGAAAGATGGCGGCGGAATAGAGCAAGGCGCCGTGATGCTTTGACCCATTCCGCCCGGTGGGAGGTTGGATCTTAATATAACTAAGCAACTGTATCCCTCACGCGGTCGAAGGCGTCCACTTCTGACGACTTTTACGTAGGGGCACCTCGATTTTTGAGTTTTCCAGCCTTGGTTAGCGGGGTGGGCTGCTTGAGACGAGGATGACACCGCCAGCCGGCGTCCTTGCGCGCTATGGGGTTTCCGGTGCTGGGCCTGTCACGCGCAGCGTTTCGTGCCTCCTGGCCTGATTGCCGTGCCCCGGGGTCAGGCCGGGCACGGGTTCAGGCGGCGTAGCTGGCTGAGGCGGCGCATGTTGTAAGCCAGGTTCTTGATCCCGATCTTGGCCTTCGCTCAAACTATACCGATCGTGCGCACCAGCGTGCCGCCCATGTCGTTGGTCTGCGCACCGAAGATATGCGCGACCCGCGCGCGCACCGAGGATTTGGTCCGGTTACTGCCCTTGGCCTGTTCGGTCAGCGGCTTGCTGCGGTTGCCCTTACGGTGGATGTGGCTTTTCAGCTTCAAGGCGCGCAGCCTGGTTTCCATCTCCTCGGACAAATAGGCGGGATCAGCCCAGACCCCTGCCCCGGTATTGCCCCGCATCAGCAGGTAATCCACGGCCTGGCTGTCGTGCAGGGCAGCATCACTGATATGGTAACGCCGCACCAGCTTGTGCTTGCTGTCCATGTTCACATGGTTTTTGTAGCCGTAGTGGCTCTTGCCATGCTTGCTCGTCGGGAAAACAGTCCCCGGACTGTTTTCTGATCCTCCTCGCTCCAACGTGCATCAACATCCTTCTGTAACTGAGCCATCGTCAAACTCCAAGCCGCCGATCACCCTCATTCATTCCGCAGCAACACGGACCAAGCAATTTTTCGAGGTGCCCATAGGGCGTTAGCAAGGTTGATCAGTTTCCGGGGCACGGCCTCCACTTCCTGTCCCGGTCCTCATGAGGTGCTGCGCTTCGAGCTAATAGTAGAACATGGTTTGTGTGAAGCAGCCCAAGCATCAAGGAAGCAATCATCACCAGAGAACACGGGCTTGTATTTGTAAAACGAACGCTTTACATGCGGTGCATGAACAAGCAAAATGAGATCATTACCGGAGCGATGCGAACCTTCGAGACGCATGGGTTCCGAGGTATCGGCGTTGATGCGGTACTTGCCCCGTCAGGTGCTTCAACACGCACACTCTACAAGCATTTCGGGTCACGCGACGGGCTGGTTCTGGCTGTCCTTGAGCAGCGCCACCAAGCCTTCATGGACCGGCTGGCGGCAGCGCCGAACGGTGGCGTTGGAGGGCTGTTTGATGCGCTCTCTGTGTGGCTGGAAGAGTTCGGGGCAAGCGGCTGTATGTTGCTTCGTGCCCACGGCGAGTATGCAGGCAGCAACGTAGAAATCGTGGCTTGCGTGCGCCGTCAGAAGAACGAGTTTCTTGTCGAGTTCGCCCGACGGATTGAGCAAGCGCTTGGTCGAAAGGACGACACTTTGACACTCCAGGTCTGGCTGCTTTTCGAGGGGGCTACCGCCGCAGCAAGTGTCATGGGCCCTCAGGTGGTCGGCCCTGCCAAAGACGCTTCAGAGGCACTTCTGGCGTGGGCCTGCTCGGAATGACGCGAGTGGGTCCGCGCACGGCCAATCTGGTGGCGGTCGGCTTTGCACTGACCGCCCTGGCCTATGGGCTTGCGCGTTTCGCGTATGGCCTGCTCCTTCCTCAGATCCGGATCGAACTTGGACTGGGGACGGTGGCGGCCGGCTGGATCGGCAGCGCTGCTTTCGGCGCCTATTGCGGGGGCGTCGTCGCAGCATTCATGGGGGTGCCGAGATGGGGCGCCCGCGTGGTGGCCGTGGCGGCAGGGCTTTGCGCGACCGCAGGGCTTGGCCTTATGGGCATGGCAGGATCGGCCACCACGCTCGGCGTCGCCATGGGTTTGGCTGGGATCAGCACAGGCCTTGCCTCACCTCCGCTGGCAGCTGCGGTGGGACGGCATATACCGCAGGCTGGCCGACCTCGGGCGAATGGCGTGATCAATGCCGGGACTGCTGCCGGGATCATGCTTTCGGGTGTTGCCGCATTGGCCTTCGCGGCCGCTTGGCGCGAACTGTACCTGGGCTTTGCGGTGATCGCAGCTGCTGTCACCCTTTGGCTCTGGCAGGCGATACCGGGCGAGGAAACTACAAAGCCCTCGCCGGGCGCTTTCGACATGAGGCCGCGTGGACTCTTCTCGCTCTGTGTTGCCGCAGCCATGATGGGCGCGGCCAGCACTGCGATCTGGACCTTCGGGGCCGACATCCTGCGCGAACAGCTGCATTTTTCCGATCAACAGATCGCTCTGGCGTGGCTGGCGCTTGGCACGACGGGGCTTGTCAGCGTAATGACGGGCACTGCCACGGACAGGTTCGGCATTGCCGTCGTCAACCGGATGTCTCTGGTCCTGATGGGTCTCGGACTCGTAAGCCTGGCGGCCGGATCGTGGATGTCAGTTCTGGCCTTTGCGGCAATGGGACTATTCGGTGCAGGCTATATCGTCTCATGTGGGGCCTTGCTGCTTTGGGGCATCACCCTGTTTCCAGCGCGTTCCGATCTTGGGATAGGCCTACCGTTCCTGATGATCGCGGTCGGCCAGATGATTGGAGCGCCACTTTTTGGTGGACTGCTTGAGGCTACGGGAACCGCGGCAGCCCTGACCGGCGCGGCTGTCGTAATGGCCTGTGCCGCAATCCCTGCACCGCACAGCGCTCGCAAGGATGCGGGTGCGGGAAACCATCCTGAGCCAGCGAGCGTGACATAAAAAAAGGGGGTGGTTGAACCGTTGCCGGCTACAGCGACCATTATACTTGGTGGTAGTCAGATTTTTGCCATCGCCACAGTTATCGACGCTCTTGGAGGATGCCAAGCGCAGCGATTGACCGCAAAGGGATCTTCACGTCGAACTTCTAGAGACCGCAAACGTCCGCTTCTTATGCCAATCAGCTTGCCATGTTCAGTTACAGCAGTTGAGATGCTGAAAGAAAAACGAGCGGTTTTTATTCGATTCAGTTAGGCAGCGTTGGAAGCCATTGGCGGTGCCAGAAAACCCATTGTGGAAATTTATGGCACGTTGCAGGGCATGAATTGTCTTTTCTTGCGAGAACTGCGGTGCTTGTCGGCTGTACCAGGGTGTCGAAACGCAACGGTATCCAAACATGAGAGGTCACCCTGACCGTCCCCTCAACCGGCTTTCGGCCAGCAGGCCCTCCTCGTCGAGGATGGGGTGGGCCACGGCGATGAAATGAGCGTTGATCCGTTTTAGGTCGCGCAGGATGTCTAGGTGAAGGGACGATGTTTCCAGGCTCTGGCTGTTGCCGTCGCGCAGGCGGATCAGGTGGCGTTGCGCGGATTGCCGTTCCGAGTTCCGGATCTGAACCTTCTGCTCCATCATCTGCCGGGCCAGTTCGCTGTCGCGTGTCATGAAGATGGTCTGGGCGATCAGCAACGTCTCGCGGGTCATCAGGAACATCGTTTCCAGTTCATGATAGCCCGCATCTGAAAACCGCAGGCCAAGCCCGATCTTCTTGCGGACCCCGGCGGCCAAGCCCTTCTCGATGATGTCGCCGACATGTTCCAGATTAATGACGTAATCGAGGATGGTGATCGAGCGTCGGCGGTCCTCTTCCTCTGCATCGCGGCCAAGCCGGGACAGATAGGTCTTGACCTGCTGCTGTCGCAGATCAACCCGATCCTCGAGTTTCGACACCTCGGCAAGGGGCACTGGATCGCTTTTCCGAAAAGCCAGCATCGTCTGGTCCAGCATTCGGGCAATATCATCACCGATGGACAGCGCTTGTCGGCTGGCTCCGGCCAAGGCTAGCGGCGCCTGATCCAGGCTGGACTCGTCCAGCCATCGCGGCGTCTGATCCTCGGTCGGGGGATCGTCGGGCAGGCCGCGGCGCAGCATGCGGGCCAGAACGCCAGTGAAGGGCCAGATCAGCGCGGCAAGGGCGATGTTGAAGACCAGATGCGCCACGACGGCCAGACCCGCGACGGTGGGGGTAAGGTCGATGATCGCGCTCGCCGCCGCTTGCGCGAAGGGCAGGACTGCGAGGCATCCGACCGAACGGACCAGCAGGTTCCCGACCGTCAGGCGCCGCGCCTGCGCACTCGCCCCCGCCGTCATAAGGACGGGCGCGATCGCCCCGCCGATATTGGCCCCAAGGACCAGAACGACCGCCAGTCCCGCCGTCACATCCAACGACAAGACCAGCAGCACCGCCGCCAGCGAGGACGAGCAAAGCGCCGCGATCGCTGCCCCGAAGATCAGCGCCACCGGCCATGCGGCATCCAGCATCGCAAGGAAGGCTACCATGCTGGGGGCCTCGCGCAACGGTGCTGTGCCTTGGTTCAGCAGCGCCAGCGACACAAGCAACAGCCCCAGGCCGATCAGGGCCCGACCGGTCCCGATCAAGGCGGGCCGCTTTCTGCGGGCGGTCACCACCCCGGCAAGGATCAGCGCGGGAGCAAGCGCCGACAGACCGGACGAGACGATCAGCGCGGTTAACGCGGTTCCGACATTAGCGCCAAGAAGCACGATCTGCGCCATTCGACCGCCGATAAGCTTTCGATCGACAAAGGACGCCGTCAACATTGCGGTCGCGGTCGAGGATTGAAGCCCCAAGGTTGCCACCAACCCTGAGATAAAAGCGCGCGGCCCGGTGCGCGTCCCCAGTCCCAACGCCGCTTTCAATCGCAATCCGAACGCCGTTGTGATCCCTTCCCGTACCAGCCCAAGCCCGAACAGCAGCAAAGCGACCGCGCCACCGATTTGCATAAGTACGAGGATTGAGGCCATGTGACGTGCACCCCCTGAAAAGATAGATCAACCAACGCTGGATCAGATCGAAAGGTCAAGGGCGTCGATGTTGCCGAGTTCTGCGCCCGATCTGCCGGCTTCCAGCCGACAGGATCGTGCTAGGGACGGCCAATATGCTCACCAGAATCAGCCTGAATGCTGTCAACGATCCAAAGCCTGTCTGCGCCAGCAATGACTGGGTCTTGAGCCGTCGTAAGAACGATGACCGGCAGCCAGTCGCGACTGTCACACCGGAACCCGATGACCGCTGCAAGCATAGCCTGCCTTGCTGCCGCTGATGCCGCACCCGGCATCGACGATGACATCCTACAGTCCTGTCAAAGGAGCTGCCCATCAAACGGACGTTTTTCGGACGTATCCGAAGTTGTCCAGTATCCATCCGGTGAAGGCCGCTGTGACGTCAGATCTGATGGTCGCGTTCCATGGCGATCATCTCGAGCAGGTTTTCGACACCGAACGGAGTGAAGGCGAGCACCTCGACCTCGGTAGTGCCGTAG
>NZ_SUNI01000022.1 GCF_005048225.1 Paracoccus gahaiensis | reverse complement strand
CGACATGCTCCGTGATGCAAGGCGCTCTCCGGAGCACTGGAGCGACTTTCTCGAAGACTTCGTCGAAGACCCAGACATCATCGCGCGCGTCAAGGAAAACGGTCCGCGGTAGCAATCGGGCCGTTACGACATATGGTAGAATGCGGTATCATGTTCAGCTTCTGTGCCGTATCTGTCCTGATACCCTTCGTAGCCTAACCAGCTGAAGTATCTGAATAAGGAATTGGATTGCAAATCCGTGAAGACCGGTTCGATTCCGGTACCCGCCTCCACTTCAATGCTGCGCGAGGGTGTCCCCTGCATGATCTATGACGCCACGACCCGCATCGCCGAGGCCGCGCTGCGGATGCGCGCGCGTCTGGGCCGGTCGGCGGCACTGCGCGAGCGGCTGGTCGTGGGGGCCGCGCCGGGCCGCGCCGACATCTGGATCCATGCCGCCTCGGTCGGCGAACTGACCTCGGCCCGCGTCATCATCGCGGCGCTGGCCCGCACCCATGCCCTGCAGATCACCACCAACAGCGAGACCGGGCGTGCCTTGGCGCTGGGCTGGGGCCTGCCCGCGCGGCTGGCGCCGCTGGACCTGCCCGGCGCCCTGGCGCGGTTCCTGGACGCCGCCCGCCCGCGCCTCGCGGTGACGGTCGAGGGCGAGTTCTGGCCGTTGCGCTCGCGCCTGCTGGCGGAACGGGGCATCGCGCAGACGATGATCGGGGCGCGGATGTCGGAACGCTCGGCCGGGACCTGGGGGCGGTTTCCCCGGATCATTGGCCCGATGCTGGGGCGGATCGACGCGCTCTCGGCGCAGGATCAGGGCAGCGAGGCGCGGCTGCTGTCCCTGGGCCTGCCGACCCGCGCCCTGTTGCCGCGCCTGGATCTGAAGCTGCTGGCCCCGGCGGCCATCCCCCCCGTGGCCGAGGGCCTCGGGCGCGGACGGATCGTGCTGGCGGCCTCGACCCATGAGGGCGAGGATGGGCCGATTCTGGACGGGTTTGCCCAAGCGGTGCTGGGCCGGCCCGACCTGCGCCTGATCCTGGCGCCGCGCCACCCGGCCCGCGCCGATCAGATCGCCAGCCTGATCGCGGCGCGCGCCCTGCCCTTCGCTCGCCGCAGCGCGGGGGCCGACGCGGCGCCGGGCGGCGGCGTGCTCTTGGCCGACACCCTGGGCGAGATGCCCCTGTGGTACGAACGCGCCGGGATCTGCATCATCGGCGGCAGCCTGACCGATCACGGGGGCCATACCCCGTGGGAGCCCGCCGCCCATGGCTGCGCCCTGCTGCGCGGCCCGCATTTCGGCAATTTCATCGAGGCCTTCGACGCGCTGGAGGCGCAGGGTGCCGCCTTGCCGGTCGAGGCAGGGGATCTGGGGGGCGTGCTGGCGCGGCTGGCCGATCACCCCGACCGGACCCGAGACATGGGCCGGGCCGCCCGGGCGGTGCTGCAGGCGCGGGCGGGCGATCCGGGCGCGCTGATCGCGCGGCTGGCCGATCTTGCGCGGCCCCCCTGCTGACCCGATATATAGGACCAGACGAGGAGAGACTTCGCGATGATCCGCTATGCCCTGCGCTGCGACCACGGCCATGACTTCGACGGCTGGTTCCGCTCGTCCGAGGGGTTCGAGACGCTGCGCGATGCGGGCCAGGTCGCCTGCGCGGAATGCGGGTCGGTGCGGGTGGATCGCGGGCTGATGGCCCCGGCCGTCACCGAGAAGCGCACGCCCCTGACCGCGCCGCGCAGCCCCGCCGAGGCCGCGCTCGAGGCGCTGCGCCGCAAGATCGAGGACAGCTCGGACTATGTGGGCCTCAGCTTTGCTGAGGAGGCGCGCGCCATGCATGACGGCGACCGCCCGGCCCGCGCCATCCATGGCGAGGCACGCCCCGACGAGGCGCGGCGCCTGATCGAGGACGGCGTGCCCATCGCCCCCCTGCCCTTCCTGCCGCGCCGCCGCGCCAACTGACGCCACCCGCGCGAACCGGGGTCACCCGCGCCATGGCGCGAACGGACGTCACGTCCTGCGGCCCCTTGCCCTTTCCGCCCCGCCCTCCTAAAAGCCCCGCCGACGCATACCTTTGGGCGGGGGGCCTTTTATGCCGCTTCTGGTGATGAAATTCGGCGGCACCTCGGTGGCCGATCTGGACCGGATCAGGAACGCCGCCCGCAAGGTGCAGCGCGAGGTCGAGCGTGGCCATGACGTCATCGTCATCGTCAGCGCCATGTCGGGCAAGACCAACGAGCTGGTGGGTTGGGTCGAGCAGACCTCTCCGCTGTTCGACGCGCGCGAATACGACGCGATCGTCAGCTCGGGCGAGAACGTGACGGCGGGGCTGATGGCCCTGACCCTGCAGGAGATGGGCGTGCCCGCGCGCAGCTGGCAGGGTTGGCAGGTGCCGATCAATACCACCGCCGCCCATTCCGCCGCCCGCTTCGTCGAGATCCCGCGCAAGAACATCGACCAGAAATTCGCCGAAGGCTTCAAGGTCGCGGTCGTCGCAGGCTTTCAGGGCGTGGCGCCGGACGGGCGCATCACCACGCTTGGGCGCGGCGGGTCGGACACCACCGCCGTGGCCTTCGCCGCCGCCTTCGACGCCGAGCGCTGCGACATCTACACGGATGTGGACGGGGTCTATACCACCGATCCGCGCATCACCTCGCGCGCCCGCAAGCTGCCCCGCATCGCCTTCGAGGAGATGCTGGAGCTGGCCTCGCTTGGCGCCAAGGTGCTGCAGACGCGGTCGGTCGAACTGGCGATGCGCTACAAGGTGCGGCTGCGGGTGCTGTCGTCCTTTGAAGAAACCGACGAGACGTCTGGCACGCTGATCTGCGATGAGGATGAAATCATGGAATCGAAAGTCGTCAACGGCGTCGCCTCTTCGCGCGACGAGGCCAAGATCACGCTGGTCACGGTCGAGGATCGCCCCGGCATCTCGGCCGCGATCTTCGCGCCGCTGGCCGAGGCGGGGGTGAACGTGGACATGATCGTCCAGAACATCTCGGAAAAGGATTACGACGATCACCCGGGTTCGGTGACCGACATGACCTTCTCGGTGCCGATCAACCAGGTCGAGCGCGCCAAGCGGGCCATGGAAGAGGCGCGCCAGTCCGGCCATATCGCCTATGACGAGCTGGTCGTGGACACCGAGGTCGCCAAGGTCTCGGTCGTGGGCATTGGGATGCGCAGCCATGCGGGCGTCGCCGCGCGCATGTTCAAGGCGCTGGCCGATGAAAACGTCAACATCAAGGTCATCGCCACCAGCGAGATCAAGATTTCGGTGCTGATCGACCGGAAATACATGGAACTGGCCGTGCAGGCGCTGCATGATGCCTTTGAGCTGGACAAGGCATAGACCTTGACGGTCCGGCCCCGAACGGGGCCGGTGAGCAGGCGGAAGGCGGGCCCAGGCGATGCAGGATCGCACCGATAGCGACTCGCGCAAGCTGCTGCGGCGGCTTAAGGATATCCTGGCCGCCGCGGGCGGCGGGCAGGATCGTCTGGACGAGATCACCCATCACATCGCCGATTCGATGGGGACCGAGGTCTGTTCCATCTACCTCTTCCGCGATGCCGACACGCTGGAGCTGAGCGCGACCGAGGGTCTGCGCCCCGAGGCCGTGCATCAGACCCGCCTGCGCTTGGGCGAGGGGCTGGTGGGCCGCGTGGCCCGCACCGGGCGACATGTGAATACCGCCAATGCGCCGTCCCAGCCCGGCTTCCGCTTCATGCCCGAGACCGGCGAGGAGGTCTTTCCCGCCTTCCTGGGCGTGCCGATCCAGCGGGTCGGCGAGCGGCTTGGCGTCTTGGTCGTGCAATGTTCGACCGCCCGGCAGTTCAGCGATGACGAGGTCTATGGGCTGGAAGTTGTCGCCATGGTGCTGGCCGAGATGACCGAGCTGGGCGCCTTTCAGGGCAGCCAGTCCGACAGCCTGCCGCTGGCCCATCGCTTCCCCCTGATGCTGCGCGGCGCCACCGGGCAGGAGGGCGCCGCCGAGGGCCATGTCTGGCTGCACGAGCCGCGCGTGGTGATCGCCAACCCGGTGGGCGACGATCCGGACAAGGAACATGCCCGTCTGCACGAGGGCGTCGAGACGCTGCGCCTGACCGTCGACAAGATGGTCGCCGCCGCCGACATGGGCGGGGATGGCGAACATGCCGCCGTGCTGGAAACCTATCGAATGTTCGCCCATTCGCGCAGTTGGTTGAAGCGCATGGAGGAGGACATCCGGCTTGGCCTGTCCGCCGAGGCCGCGGTCGAGAAGGAGCAATCAGCCGCCCGCGCCCGGCTGGAGATGGCCGCCGACCCCTATCTGCGCGACCGGCTGCACGATCTGGACGACCTGTCCAACCGCCTGCTGCGCATCCTGACCGGACAGGGCAGCGATACCGGCGCCGAGATGCCCCCCGATCCGATCCTGGTCGCCCGCAACATCGGCCCGGCGGAACTGCTGGAATACGGCCGCCGCCTGAAGGGCGTGGTTCTGGAGGAAGGCTCGGTCGGCAGCCATGCGGCCATCGTGGCCCGCGCGCTGGCCATCCCACTGGTCATCCATGCGGCCCGCATCACCTCCGAGGCGCTGAATGGCGACGCGATCCTGGTCGATGGCGATCAGGGCGTGGTGCATCTGCGCCCCGAGGAATCGGTCGCCAAGGCCTTCCAGGACAAGATCGCCATGCAGGCCGAGGCGCAGGACCGCTATGCCAGCCTGCGCAGCCTGCCCGCCACCGGCACCTGCGGCACGACGATCCAGCTCTACATGAACGCGGGGCTGATGGCCGACCTGCCCTCGCTGGAGGGGTCGGGGGCCGAGGGGGTGGGCCTCTTCCGCACGGAACTGCAGTTCCTGATCCGCAGCCATGTGCCGCGGCGCGCGGAGCTGGCGGGGCTTTATGCCCGGGTGATGGACAATGCGCAGGGCAAGCCGGTGATCTTCCGCACGCTGGACATCGGGTCCGACAAGGTCCTGCCCTACATGAAGCCGCAGGACGAGCCGAACCCCGCAATGGGCTGGCGCGCGATCCGGGTGGGCCTGGACAAGCGCGGCGTGCTGCGCATGCAGCTGCAGGCGCTGATCCGGGCCTCGGTGGGCCGGCCCCTGCATGTCATGTTCCCCTTCATTGCCGACATCACCGAATACGAGGCCGCGCATCGCATCCTGATGCAGGAGATGGCGCGCGAGCAGCGGCTTGGCCATGCGATGCCAAGCGACATCCGCGTGGGCGCCATGCTGGAGACGCCGTCCATGGCCTTCGCGCCCAAGCGGTTCTTCGAGATGTGCGACTTCATCTCGATCGGCGGCAACGACCTCAAGCAGTTCTTCTTTGCCGCCGACCGCGAGAACGAGCGCGTGCGGCGGCGCTATGACACGCTGAACGTGTCCTTCCTGTCCCTGCTGCGCCTGATCATCGCGCGCTGCGACGAGGCCCGCGTGCCTTTGTCCTTCTGCGGCGAGGATGCGGGGCGCCCGGTCGAGGCGCTGGTCTTCGCCGCCCTGGGCATCCGGCGGCTGTCGATGCGCCCGGCCTCGATCGGTCCGGTCAAGCACCTGATCCGCCGCGTGGACATCGCCGGGCTGCGCCGGGTGATCGACCAGGCCGAGGCCGAGGGGCTGACCAGTCTGCGTGGCCCGGTCACCGCCTGGCTGGCGCGGCAGTAGGCATGACGGGTGCGCGGGCCCACCCCGGGCGCTTTCCGGCTTGCGAGCGGGGCCGATTCCTGCCGATACTGAAACGACTTGGTGAGCGCGCTTGCTGCGTTGCAGCGGCGCGTCTATAGTCCAACGGTTCCATCGAGACATTCCCACACATGAAGCGCCGTCAATTCCTGAATGCCGCCACAGCCCTTGCCGCCGGCGGGTCCCTGATGGCGGTTCCTGCACAGGCCCAGACCTCGGCCGACGAGCAACCGGCCGGATTCGGCCCGCCTGCGCCGGCACCGTTCGATTTCGAACAGGTCGCGGCCCTGGCGGCCGAACGCTCGACACGCGTCTATGTCCAGCCCATTTCGGAACTCGTCGGCAGCTTTGCCGATCTGGATTACGACCGGTATCGCGGCATCCGCTTTCGCCGCGATCTGGATCCGCTGGCCGGGCAGGACCTGTTCGGCGTGGACCTGCTGTCGCCCGGCTCGATCTTCTACGAGCCGGTGCAGATCAACCTTGTCCGCGACGGCATCACCCGGCCCATCCCCTTCGATCCCGCGATGCTGGAATTCGATCCCGCGCAGTTCCCCGACGGCCCCGATCTGGAGACGATCGGCAACATGGGCTGGTCGGGCTTCCGGATGCGCACCTTCCTGAACCGCCCGGGCATCATGGACGAATTCGTCGTCTTCCAGGGTGCCAGCTATTTCCGCGCCGTGGCGCGGGGCACGCTTTACGGCCTGTCGGCGCGCGGGCTGGCGATCAAGACCGGCAGCCCGGACGGCGAGGAATTCCCGCTCTTCACCGATTTCTGGATCGTCGAGCCCGAGCCCGGCCAGACCACGGTGCGGATCTATGCGATCCTTGACAGCCGATCGGTCGCGGCCGCCTTCCAGTTCGACATCTCGCCCGGTGCGGTGACGATGGTGCGCACCCATGTCGCGCTGTTCCCGCGCACCGACCTGCGCGAGACGGGCATCGCGCCGCTGACCTCGATGTTCTGGTTCAGCCCGGCCTCGCGCCGCGAGGTGGACGACTATCGCCCCGCCTGCCATGACAATGACGGGCTGCAGATGCAGACCGGCGCCGGAGAGGCGCTGTGGCGCGGGCTGATGGCGCCGCGCAAGATCCAGATCTCCAGCTTCACCGACCGCAATCCGCAGGGCTTCGGGCTGGTCCAGCGCGCCCGCGACTTCGAATCCTTCCAGGATGCCGAGGCGATGTACCATCTGCGGCCCTCGGCTTGGATCCAGCCCGAAGGGGACTGGGGCGAGGGCGAGGTGCGGCTGATCGAGATCCCGGTCGAGAACGAGTTCAACGACAACATCGTCAGCTACTGGCTGCCCGAGGAGCCGCTGGTCCGGGGCGAGCGCCGCGATTTCCGCTATCGGATGAGCTTTGCCGCCCTGCCGCCCAGTGAACTGCCCCTGGCCAAGGTGCGGCAGGTCCGCTCGGGCCGCTCGATCAACGTCGAAACGACCCGCAGCTATGTCATCGACTTCGATCTGGGCCTGTTCCGCGAGACGCTGCCCAACTATCAGGTCAGCGCCTCGGAAGGGCGGATCGTGCATGCCTATATCAAGCTGCTGCCCGAACAGAACGCCCTGCGCCTGGCCTTCGAATTCGAGCCCGGGCGGGTCGTGCTGTCCGAATTGCGCGCCGTCCTGACCGATCCCGACGGGCTTGCGCTGAGCGAGACCTGGCTGACCCGCTGGACGGCATGACTGCGATGTCCGACCCGAGGCCGCCCGTCGGGCGCGAGGCTGCGCCGCATGACGCAAGCCACCGCCCGGCCGTGCCCCCCCTGGCGCCGCTGGACATGCCGGTGCAGGATTTTGCACGCGCAGCGCAGGGCGGTCCGGGCCGGGCCCAGAACAGCATGCGGGTCTGGATGGCGCGGCTGATCGCCTTCGGGGGCATGGCGGCGCTGGCCGTCACCGGCTTCTGGCAGATGCTGGCCGCTTTCGGGGCCAATCCGACGCCGATGCAGATCGCGCTGCTGGTCCTGTTCGTGCCGACCTTTGCCTGGGTCGGATTTTCCTTCTGCGGCACGCTGGCCGGGTTCCTGGCCCCGACGCCCACCACGCCCGAAGGGCCGAACGACGCCCGGCTGGTGGTCGTCATGCCGATCTATCACGAGGATGTGGCGGTCAGCACCGGCCTGCTGGTGGCGCTGGCGCGCGAGCTGGACGCGCTCGGGCTGGGCCACCGGACCGAGATCTTCGTGCTGTCCGACACCCGCAATCCCCAGATCGCGGTGACCGAGACGCTGGTGATCGAGGCGGCGCGCAGCCTGTCGCCGCTGCCGATCTGGTATCGCCGCCGCCTGACCAACGAGGACCGCAAGTCCGGCAACCTGGCGCAGTTCATCCGCAGCTGGGGCGGGCGCTATGACCAGATGGTCGTGCTGGACGCCGACAGCGTCATGTCCGGCGCCACCATCAAGGCCCTGTCGGCCCGCATGAACGCCGATCCGCGCATGGGCCTAATCCAGACCATGCCGGTGCTGGTCGGGGGCGAGACGATCTTTGCCCGCCTGACCCAGTTCGCAGGCCGCGTCTATGGCCCGATGATCGCGCGCGGCGTGGCCGCGTGGTCGGGCAATACCGGCAATTACTGGGGCCACAACGCCATCATCCGCGTCGAGGCCTTTGCCCGCGCCTGCGGGTTGCCCAGCCTGCCCGGCAAGGCGCCCTTCGGCGGCACGATCCTCAGCCATGACTTCGTCGAGGCGGGGGCGATGGGCCGGGCCGGCTGGACGGTGCGGCTGGACCATGACCTGCGCGGCAGCTACGAGGGCTGCCCGCCGACCCTTCTGGACATGGCCGCGCGCGAACGCCGGTGGGCGCAGGGCAACCTGCAGCATTCCCGCCTGCTGGGCATGCGGGGCCTGCGCGGCATCAGCCGGGCGCATTTCATCATCGGGATCATGGGATTCCTGATGAGCCCCCTGTGGCTGGCGCTGATCCTGGTGGGTCTGGTCCTGTCGGCCACGGTGCTTCTGTCCACCCCGGAATATTTCCCGAACTCGTATCAGCTGTTCCCCGACTGGCCGG
Source organism: Paracoccus gahaiensis (assembly GCF_005048225.1). GTDB lineage: Bacteria > Pseudomonadota > Alphaproteobacteria > Rhodobacterales > Rhodobacteraceae > Paracoccus > Paracoccus gahaiensis. The sequence goes on along the minus strand of NZ_SUNI01000022.1, from coordinate 46,239 downwards.
TCTTCGACAGCCGCCGGATGCTGTGGCTGTTCCTGGGCGCGATGACCCTGCTGCTGCTGCCCAAGTTCATCGCCACCTTCCGCGCCTGGCTGCGGCCTCTGGCGCGGCAGTCGGGCGGGCGGGTGCGGATCTTTGCCAGCGCCCTCTTCGAGACGGTCCTGTCGGCCCTAATCGCGCCGGTGCAGATGCTGGTCCAGACGCGGCAGATCTTCGAGATCCTGTCGGGCCGCGACAGTGGCTGGGACGCGCAGACCCGGGCGGGCTCGATGCCCTCTTGGGGGGTGGTCGCGCGCCATCACTGGGCGCATGTGGTCCTGGGGCTGGCCACGCTTGGCGTGCTGGCCCGCTTCTCGCCCGAGCAGCTGATCTGGCTGTCGCCGATCCTGGCGGGGCTGATCATGTCGCCGCTGACTTCGCGCCTGTCGGCCAGCCCGGTCTTTGGCCGGTGGGCCCGGATGCGCGGCCTTCTGGTCACCCCCGAGGAACGCGATCCCCCGGCCATCCTGACCCATGCCGCCGCCATCACCCGCAGCCTGCCCCAGCCGGTCGCAGGCGCCACGGCGCTGATGCGTCTGGCCGAGGACCCGGACCTTCTGGCCCGGCACAGCGCCATGCTGTCCCCCCTGCCCGACGACCTGCCCCGCACCCTGCGGCTGGCCCGGGTCACTGCCGCCGCCAAGATCGACCATGCGGTCAGCCGCGGCGAGGCCCTGCAGGATCTGGACCCCGGCGAAACCGACGCCATGCTGCTGGACGCCGACCTTCTGACCCGCTGGAGCCGGCTGCCCGCATGAACCGTCTCATCGCGCTGGACATGCTGCGCGGCTACGCGCTGGTCAGCATCATGGTCAATCACATGCCGATCTCGGCCATGCGGCAGGTGACCCTGCCCAATTTCTCGATCTTCGACGCCTCCGAGATGTTCGTGCTGCTGTCGGGCTTTCTGGTCGGCATCGTCTGGCGGGCCGTCGAGGCCCGCGAGGGCCGCCGCATGGCGCAGCGCCGCTTCGGCCGCCGCGCCTTCGAGGTCTGGCGCGCGATGATCGTCGGTGCCGTGCTGATGGCCTTGCTGTCGGCGGCCCTGCTGGCGCTGGACCGGCCCCACACCGCGATCTGGAACCAGTATGCGATCTGGATCCTCGACAATCCCCTGGGCTTCGCCGGGACGGTCGCGACCTTCTGGGTGCAGCCCAACATCATCGACGTGCTGGCGCTGTACGTGATCCTGATCGCCCTGTCGCTGCTGGTCGTCCCGCTGATGCTGCGCGCGCCCTGGGCAGTGGCCGGGGCCTCGGTCCTGTTATGGTGGTACGCCCCGGGGCTGAACGCGATGGTTCCCAATCACCGGGTCGAGAACGGCTTCCTGTTCAACCCCTTCGGCTGGCAGATGCTGTTCTTCACCGGCGTGGCGATGGGCCTCTACCGCGAGAGGATCATGGCGACCCTGTGGCCATGGCGGCATCTGCTGACGGTGCTGGCTTTGGGCATGTTCGCCTTCGGCAGCGCCATCGTCATCGGCGCCAAGATCGGAGAGCCGGGCTTGGCCTTTCGCCAGGCGCTGAAGCTGGTCTATGGCAGCATCGACAAGTGGAGCCTGGATGGCACCCGTTATTTGGCCATCGTCGCCGCCGCCTGGCTGGTGGCCGTGCCCTTCGCGCGGCCGATGGAATGGCTGGCCGCCACCCGGCTTGGCGTGGCGCTGCAGCAGATCGGGCGGGGCGGTCTGCTGACCTTCGTGGCCTGCGTGCTGCTGTCGGTGCTGGGCGACGCGATGCAGATGACGCCCGCCGGACAGACGATCTGGCGGCGGCTGGCGGTGGACCTCTGGGCCTGCCTGGCGCTGTGGTGGATCGCGGCCCTGTGGCTGCAGCACGGCGCGCCCTGGCAGCGCGCCCGCAAGGCCGCCCAGGCGGCCCGCGCCGAGGCCCGGCGCCGCCTCCCCCCGCTCAGCTAGGGGCGGCTACAGCGCGACCGGCACGGTGCGGGCATATTGCAGCTTGCGGCCATGCCCTGCATCGGTGCCGCCCGCCGGGCCCGCCGCCCCCCGGGTCCACCACAGATCGAAGGCCAAGGTGTTCGCAACCGGATCATGGACCGGCACGAAGGACGCCTTGTAGAGGCAGGCGGGGCGCGGATGCAGCAGGGGCGTCAGGCTCCATTCGACCTCGGTCCAGGACCCCGGGGCGAAGATCCCGAAATAGAGGTTCCCGTCCTGGCGGGAATAGAGCAGGCAGACCAGCCGGTCGCCCACCCATTTCACCTCGTGGTGATGCGGCACCCGGAACAGGTCCAGCGGGATCTGTGCCTCGTCCAGCGTCCAGGGCCCCTGCAGCGCGGGCGCCGTCCAGTGATGCATCGCGGGCCGGTGGATCGTCCACATGTGCCACAGGCCGGTGTCGGGATCGAAGATCATCGTGGGCGACAGCATGATGTTGCGATCCGCCGGCATCCGCATCAGCTCGGACGGCTCGGACCAGCGATGGCCGTCGCGCGTCGTGCGGCACTTGAGCACCACGTCGGAATTGGCCACCCCCGGATCGCCCTCGGACCGGGGCTCGTAGGACCGATAGCCCACGACCAGCACCCCGGCGACCGGGTCATGGGTGAGGAAGGTGTCGCTGTTATAGGCGCCCTGCACCGGCTTGCGGACATCCAGCGGCTGCGGCGCATCGGCCAGAAGCGTCCAGTTCAGCCGGTCGTTCGAACCGTAGAGGAAGGGATCCTCCAGCGCGGGACCCGTGGGATAGGCGGTGATGGCGCAGAGATAGCGATAGCCGCAGACATCGACCGGCAACTCCACCATGCAGGGATGGATGACGTTCTCGCCCGGGGCATAGGTCGTCTGGAGGCTGGCGGCATAGGCCAGGCCCGCCGTGGCCACGCGCCCCAGCCAGCCGGTGCCGGGCCGGAAGTCCGGATCGCGATACAGATCCAGCGGCGCCGGGGCCCCTTGGTCGGCGAGGGCCTTCAGGGCATCATGGGCCTGCGGGGCGGGACGGCGGTCCAGCGGACAGGGCGCGGGCGCCAGCGGGGCCGGGCCCGCGGCCTGCACCGGGCCGATGACGTTCGAGGCGACCCATCGCCGCCCCGTGGCGGGACCGCGCGCCCGCACCCGGAGCCAAGCGCCCCGAAGGTCCTGCCCGATCGGAAGGCCGGGCGACCGGGCCCCGGGAATGGGCGTCCAGCCCTCGCCGCCCAGACCGGTGTCGTGGCGCTGCCACTGAACATCGGCGATCAGGCCGGCCGCGCGGCCCAGATCGACGCTCAGCAGGTCCTCTGCCCGAGGCTGCCCGCGAAGGGTCGGAAGGACCGGCACGCCGTCCAGCGCGAAGGCCCGTTCCACTCCCCAGAAAGGCTCGCGGTCGTACAGCGCCGCCATGCGGCAGGACCGCGACCGCAGAACCAGCCAGCCAGCCTCGACGGTCAGCGCAGACGCGCCCGGACCGGGCCGGAAGGTCGCCCCGAGGGGGCGTTCCTCGCCGCCGTCATCCTCGGGCTCGGCCAGATCGACGCGCCGCCACCACCGGCCATCCGCGTCCTTCAGCCGCCGGTTGGTCTCCTGACCGCTGCGCGGCCCCGCCTCGGGCAGCCAGACGCGCAGGCGCGGCACATGGGTCACCACCAGACCGCAAGCGCCGGGGATGGTCTGCGCGCGCGGCGTGCGGTCCCGGACGGCGACGGGGTTCAGGGCCGAGATCAGCCGGATCTGGTCGATGATCGCGGGCGCCACCTGGTCCGGGGCGGTCCCCTGCGCCAAGGCCGCCAGCGGAACCCGCTCTGACGCGCCCCAGCAGGGATAGCCCTTGAACAGCGGATCGTCCGGCTGATTGGGGCCGCGAATGACCAGATCGCCCTCCTCCAGCGAGAAGATGCGGCGCAGGCCGGGCCGTGGCGGGGCCGCCAGCACAGCGTCGCGCGAGGGAAAGAACCGGACCGCATGGGCCAGAAGACCCGGATCCAGATGCGCCACGACCTGCGCCAGATCGGCCGGAGGGGGGGTGCGGAACGGGGCCGACAGCGCGGACCAGACGGTGTGCAGGGCATCCGATCCCGTTGCGAGGCGGCCAGCGGGCGCGTCCATGGTCATGCCTGGACTCTTCCGCCGTCTGGCCGAACGCCGCGATTCGCCTGAAAGGATGCGCGCAGCGGACCGTCCTTCAACCGTGGGATGACAGGAAGATGCTGGAACGCCAGCTGTCTTAGAGAAGAAAACATCACCAAATACCCAATTCGAAAGATCAAGACGCCCTTTCGCCCGATCGCCGCAAATCACGCTCCGGTTGCCGGAAAAAAGGCGCTTTAAACCACCGGACACCAGACAGTTCATTATATCAAGTTTCCCAGGGGTGCGAGACCGGCGGCAAACTGTCTTTTCCTGCAGCTTCGCAAAATAAGGACCTATCGCTTTGGATAGGTCGCAGCTGTGCAATTTAATCTTTGATAATTACACGCCAATGTTTTCCTGATCTTTTGTACAGGTGCGCTGATCTCGACGTTTTGTATGAAACGGTTTAGATCATTCTCATCTGATCGCCCTTGTTTTGCTGGCCATGCCAGAGGGCAGAGCCGGGGGCCGGGGTCGGCGTTCGATCCTTTGATCCTTAAATGGTGGGTGATTTTTTATGCACGAAAAATGGCGTTTGCCCCCGGCTGACATCCTGCATGTTCCGACATTGCACGGGAATATCTCCTATATCGGCAGATCGCCCAGCTGGATCGTCCGCAAGGTCGAACCTGCCGAAATCCGCGCCTTCGCGGCCAGCGACCACGACGAGCTGCAGGCGCTGCAACAGACCTCGATCAACCGCCGCATGGAGATCCTGCCCAAGAATGCGCTGGAGGTCCGCAGCTCTCCGGTGGTGCTGCAGAACGCGCGCTTTGCGCATGGTCTGGTGACGCTGTCGGGGCGGTTCTGGCTGAACGGCGCCTCGGGCAACCGGGCCCGCAAGAAGTTCGAATCGGCCAATCCCGCCAAGGGCGAGGACAGCCCCCATATCGCCCTGCTGCGGGAATCGCGCGATCACCCCATGTCGCCGATGCCGGTCTATGATCCGGCGGACGCCGCCGATCTGGACATCTCGATCGAGCTGAAGAACGGCTTCAATTACTACCACTTCCTGACCGAGACCCTCGGCTCGCTGGCGCATTACCTGGATGACAGTTCGGGCAAGCCGATCTCGCTGCATTTGCCTGACAATTCGATCAAGGGCTTTCTGCGTCGCTTCATCGACGCGATCTATCCCAGCCTCAGCCCCCGCGTGCAGTTCGTCGTCAAGCCCACGCGCTTCGATGCGGTGCGCTCGGTCTACAGCCATCAGCACTATCTGTCGGCGGTCAACGACCCCACGGTCGACCAGGCGCTGCGCAACGAGGGCACCGATCCCCTTTGGATGCAGATGGCCACGGATCCGCTGCATGTGAAGAAGGCCTGCATGCAGTCCTACGAATCCAGCCTGGGCCTGCTGCGCAAGGTCGCCCTGCTGCAGATGGAGCTGGCCAATATCGGCCAGACCCCGCGCCTGATCTGGATGGATCGCGACGAGGGCGGCGAGGCGCGTGCGCGCGGCATCAGCGGCCACGAACCTCTGCTGGCCGAACTGACGGCCCGGGGCTTCCAGAAGGTGGTCTTCGAGCGGCTGTCCCCGCTGGAGCAGATCGCGACCATGAACCGGGCCGACATCGTCATCGCGCCGCATGGGGCGGGATTGGCCAACATGGTCTTTGCCAAGCCCGGCGCCCGGGTGATCGAGCTGGGGAACCGCCAGATCCAGCTGCACAGATGGGGCGATTTCTTCAAATGCGCGCATGTCTCGCGCTGCCGTTACGACACCGTCTTCGCGGATATCGAAGGCCATGACGATCCGACCACGAACCCGCCGATCTCGGCCGGGCTGCTGGGCATCCGGATCGGCGCGCGGGCCAAGGACCGCATTCTTCAGATCGTCGATGAAACCCTCTCGCAGCCCGATCGCTCCGTCTTCGGCGATCACGGCGGAGCAATACAGAGCGCCTGATCCCCAGCATGCCTTTCAAGACCCCTGCGCGCCACGGCGCGCCCTCTGCGCATGGGTCTTCCCTGGCGGTGATCATCGTGAACTACGGCACCGCCGATCTGACGATCGCGGCGATCCAGAGCGTGCTGGACCGCCACCACGGCGGGCGCCGGGTCCAGATCCACGTCGTCGACAATGCCTCGCCCGAAGACGATGCGCGCCTGCTGGCCCGGCATCATGCTGCCCAAGGCTGGGGCGCGCGGGTGACGCTGTGGCTGGAACCGGTGAACCACGGTTTCGGACGCGCCAACAATCTGGTCATCGCCGCGCTTCAGGCCCGGGCGGACGCCCCCGATTACATCTTCCTTCTCAATCCCGACGCGGCACTTGAAAACGAGGCGCTGGAAATTCTGGCCGACCGTCTGGACGCCACGCCCGGCGCGGCGGTGGCCGGGGCCGGGATCGCCTTGCCCTCGGGGCGGCAGGTGACTGCGGCCTTCCGCTTTCCCTCGGCCCGCGCCGCCTTTGCGCAGGCCACCAATTTCGGTCCGATCACCCGGCTCTTCGGCGCCCGGCTGGTGCCCCTGCCGCCCGATCATCCCGACGGTCCGGTCGATTGGGTCGCGGGCGCCGCCGTCCTGATCCGCCTGTCGGTGCTGCGCCGGACCGGGGCCTTCGATCCGGACTTCTTTCTGTATTTCGAAGAGGTCGAACTGATGTTCCGCATCCGCCATGCGGGCCATCAGGTCCTGTACGTGCCTGCTGCCCGCGTGCGCCATGCCGAGGGCGCGGCGACCGGCGTGAAGGAGGATGACGGCCCCCGCAAGCGGCCTCCGGCCTATTGGTACGAGTCGTGGGGCCACTATCATCTCAAGACCTCGGGCCGGGGCGGGGCGCTGCGGGCGGCGCTTGGCTGGCTGGCCGGGGCGGCGCTCAATGCCCCCCTGGCCCGCCTGCGCGGTCAGGCCCCGGGCCGACCCAAGGGGTTCTTTCGCGACTTCCCGCGCCATGCGGCCAGGGCGCTGATGCCGGGATGGCCCCAATGACCCGCGAGAACTGGAAGATCCGGGCCGCCGATGATGTGCGCTTCGTCCCCGGCCGGGGCCATCCGAATGCCAACCCCGAAGGCATCGGCATGGCCGCGCTGATCGCCGAGGATTACCGCAGCCATGACCGCGACTGGTTCTCGGAAGGGTTCTGGGCGCTGTTCTGGCACCGGTTCGGCAATTGGCGCATGGGGCTGCCCAAGCTGCTGCGCGCGCCGATGACGCTGCTCTATCGGATCATGTTCCGGTGGGTCTCGCGCTCGACCGGCATCTATCTGCCCTACACGGTCCGGGTCGGGCGTCGCGTGCGGCTGGAGCATTTCGGCGGCATGATCCTGGTGGCGCAATGGATCGGTGACGACGTGACGATTCGCCAGAACACCACCTTCGGCATCGCCCGCCGAGATGCCCTGGACGACCGCCCCGTCATCGGGGATCGGGTCGAGGTCGGGGCGGGCGTCGTGATCCTGGGGGCGGTGTGCATCGGCGAGGATGCGATCATCGGCGCGAACTCGGTCGTGCGCCGCGACGTCGCCCCCGGCGCCATAGTCGGCGGCGTTCCCGCGCAAGAGATCGGCCGGACCAGACAGCCCAAATGACGCCTCAGCGCCTCTGAAAGACCCGCTGCCAAGCTTGATCGCAGGACCAGGTCGCGATCCTCAAAACCAGCATCGTCGTCAGAAGAAGGGAAATGGTGCACCCGGAGCGATTCGAACGCCCGGCCCCCAGATTCGTAGTCTGGTGCTCTATCCAGCTGAGCTACGGGTGCAACATGAGGGTGGAATTAACGGGAGGTCCGGGGGGATGCAAGGGCCAAAGGGCAAAAAAGATGAAGTCTTTTTGACAGTCCGGGCCCGACGGTCGCGAGCCCTGCAGACGGCCCCCGTCCCGCCCCGCTCAGCGCGTGGCCTCGGCGCCCACGGCCAGGCCGCGCGGAATGTGGATGCAGAACTGGCTGCCCTCGTTGTCGCTGCGCAGCAGGTTCAGGCGGCCGCCATGGCCGCGTATCAGATCGTCGGCGATGGTCAGGCCCAGGCCCGTGCCGCCCCGCCGGGTGCTGCCGGTGAAGGGCTTGAACAGGTATTCGCGGGCGCGGTCGGGCAGGCCCGGGCCGCTGTCGCAGACCTTGATCCACCAGTCGGTCTCGCTCTCGCCGGCGCCGATCTCGATCGTGCCGGGCTGGCCCGTGGCCTCGATCGCCTGACGGGCATTGCGCGACAGGTTGGCCAGCACCCGGTACAGCTGGTCGCGGTCGGCACGGATGGTCAGGCTGGGCGGGATGTCGGCCAGGAACTCGACATGGCCGGCCGTCTCGCCGGCCAGCGCCTCGGCCTCGATCACCTCGGCGGCCAGCTGCGCCAGATTGAAGCGCGACAGCGTCGGCGCCGGTTCCTCGGCCTTGCCGAAGGCCAGGGTCGTCTCGCAGAGGTTCACGGCACGGGTGATCGACTTGACCAGCTTGGGCGCGGCACGGCGCACGGCGGGATCGGCGCTGTCCTCCAGACGGTCGGCGAAGATCTGGGCCGTGGTCAGGATGTTGCGCAGATCGTGGCTGATCTTGGCCACCGCCTGACCCAGCTGGGCCATGCGCTCCTTCTGCTTCAGCGACGAGGTCACGGTCTGCTGCATGGATTGCAGCGCCGATTCCGCCTCGCGCAGCTCGGCCAGCCGGGCATCGGGGATGATGATGTGGCGCCCGTCCTCGGGCGCGCTGGCATAGGCGGACATGTGGCTGATCACCCGCCGGATCGGCACCAGAATCAGCCGCTGCGCCGCCAGGAACAGCAGGACGGCGGTCAGGATCGAAAACGCCGCCGACACGGCCAGCAGCCGCAGCCCGTAATCGATCATCGCCAGACGCAGCGGCGCGGTCTCCATGGTGATCTCGATCAGCTGTCCGGCCTGGTTGACCGGGGCGCCGATCACCCGGATCACCTGGTTCTGCCGGTCGGCCAGGGCGGCCAGCGAATCGTCGATGGTCTGCAGCACGCCCTCGGTCCGCAGATCGTAGGTCGCGGCGATGGGCCCGGGGATGCGCGAGGACAGGACCAGCTGGCGGACATCGTCGCGCCGCAGCACGACGTTGAAGACGCCTGCGGTCTGCAGCAGCTCGGATTCCAGATCCAGCGCGATCGACTCGTCCGTCGCCAGCAGCGCGAGGCTGGCGATCTGCGCGCGCTCCAGGCGGCTTTCCAGGTAATCCAGCCGGAATCCGGCCAGCGAGGGCAGCAGAATGAACAGTTCCGCCAGAAGGACGAACATGGTCGTCAGTGCAGCGAATCGGCCAGAGATCGTGTTCGGTCGCATCTTGTCCGGGGTTATGTCGGGGCGGAGGGCACTTGTCAGCCGCGCCATTGCGGGATGTCACATCAAACGAATGTGATTGCGAGGGGGTTCCCTGCACGCCCCGGACAGCGTTTTCGGGTTTCGGCGGTTGACGTGGGCCGTCATTGGCCCTAATCAGCGGGCTTCGAAACAACCGGCGCCGTGGCGCAGGGCAGTTGCGTGCAACCTGCCCTGTTCTGGTGCCCCCCGCAAGAACCGACCCGGAGACTGACCATGAAGCGCACCTTCCAACCGTCGAACCTCGTTCGTGCGCGCCGCCACGGCTTTCGCGCGCGCATGGCCACCAAGGGCGGCCGCCGCGTTCTGAACGCCCGCCGCGCCAAGGGCCGCAAGCGTCTGTCGGCCTGATCCTTCCGGATCCGGTCGGTGGCCACGGCCGCCTTATCGAAGGCTTGCGACATGCCGCCATGCCATCATCCCGATGACACTCAGTCCAGGGATGATGGCATGGCGGCATGTCGCATGTCCGGCCCCGACCGCTTCCCGATGCCGCCCGTCCTGCGCCAGCGCGCCGAGTTTCTCGCGGCGGCCCGCGCCCGGCGTCAGGGAATGCCCGGGTTCCTGCTGCAGGCCCGGCGCCGCGAGGATGACGGGCCCGCGCGGATCGGCTTCACCTGCTCCAAGAAGATCGGCAATGCCGTCGCGCGCAACCGCGCCAAGCGCCGCCTGCGCGAGGTGGCGCGGCTTGGCCTGCCAGGGCATGGCCTGCCCGGATGGGATTACGTCCTCGTCGGTCGCCCCGAGGCCACCATCGCCCGCGATTTCGCCGAATTGCGCGCGGATTTCGCCCGCGCGATGGACAAGATCCACCGATGAGCCCGCTGGCGCGCCTTCTGGCCCTGCCGGTGCGCGGCTATCGTCTGGTCGCCTCGCCCTGGGTCGGGCATGGCTGCCGGTTCCAGCCCACCTGCTCGGCCTATGCGCTGGACGCGCTGGCCCGACATGGGGCCCTGCGCGGCGGCTGGCTGGCGCTGCGGCGGATCGGGCGCTGCCACCCCTGGGGCGGGCATGGCTATGACCCGGTGCCCGGCGCCGATCCCGATCACGAAAGGGCCCGCGATGCTGGACGACGCTGACACGACCGAGATCCATCCGCTGTTCGCCGGCGCCCCGCAGAGCACCGAGTTCCGCAAGCTGCGCAAGCGCCTGATCCGAGAGACCCGCGCCGCGATCGAGGATTTCGCGATGGTCCGCCCCGGCGACCGTTGGCTGGTCTGCCTGTCGGGCGGCAAGGACAGCTATACCCTGCTGGCCGTGCTTCACGAGCTGCAATGGCGCGGGCTGCTGCCGGTGGACCTGCTGGCCTGCAACCTGGATCAGGGTCAGCCGAACTTTCCGGCCACGGTGCTGCCCGAGTTCCTCAAGGCACGCGGCGTGCCGCACCGGATCGAATATCGCGACACCTATTCCATCGTGACGGACAAGGTACCCGCCGGGCGGACCTATTGCGCGCTCTGCTCGCGGCTGCGGCGCGGGAACCTCTATCGCATCGCCCGCGAGGAGGGCTGCTCGGCCGTGGTGCTGGGCCATCATCGCGACGACATGCTGGAAACCTTCTTCATGAACCTGTTCCACGGCGGACGGCTGGCCACCATGCCGCCCAAGCTGCTGAACGAAGAGGGCGACCTGACCCTGCTGCGCCCGCTGGCCTATGTGGCCGAGGCCGATTGCGACCGCTTTGCCCGGGCCATGGCCTATCCGATCATCCCCTGCGATCTGTGCGGCAGTCAGGACGGGCTGCAGCGCGTGCAGGTCAAGCGGATGCTGGACGAATGGGAAACGCGCAGCCCGGGGCGGCGGCAGGTGATCTTCCGGGCGCTGATGAACGTGCGCCCCTCGCATCTGCTGGATCGTGAACTGTTCAATTTTTCAGGACTTCTGGCGCCAGAACCGACCGGGATCGCGGGGGCGGTGCCCGTCCTCGGCGATCCCAAGCCCGGCCATTAACACACCGACAAGACATTTGCCCTAATTCTGATGCCGGTGATTCCGTGAAAGGTCCGGCATGTCGATGAACGTAACCCGCCTGTTCTCGCCCCTTCGCAGCCTTCTGGGCCAGTCGGATCAGGCCCGCGACGTGTCGCGCAGCCTGCTGCTGCTGCGGCTGGAAAACACCCGGACCCTGGGCAGCTTTCTGGACCGCCTGGCCATGCAGCACCTGCTGGAGCATTTGACCCAGACCCTGGGCCAGGCCGTGCGGCCCTACGATCCGGTGCAGCTGGCGGCGCCGGGGCATTTCTCGGTGCTGCTGCACAATCGCACGCTGCGCGATGCCGCCGCGGTCGCCCGGCGCCTGCTGCTGCAGGGACAGGGGCCGGTCTCGCTGGCCGGCCAGCAGGTGACCCCGGTGATGACCGGCGTGCTGATCCATGCCGATGCCCCCGACCTGCCCCCGGTCGCCGCCATGATGGAGAATGCCCGCCAGCGCATGCAGATGGTGGCCGAGGCCGATCTGGGGCGGCTGTCGCTCTATTCCCACGACCCGCAGCTCTGCGGGCCGCGCCTGCCCTCGACGGTCAGCGACGCGATCGTGGCCGGGCAGATGGTCGCCTGGTTCCAGCCGCAGATCTGCTGCAATTCCGGCGACATCTCGGGGTTCGAGGCCTTGGCACGCTGGCATCATCCGGTGCATGGCCTGCTGACGCCGGGCGCCTTCCTGGCGCAGATGACCCCCGCCGATCACAATACCCTCGCGCTGTTCATGCTGGCCCAGGCCCTGTCCGCGCTGCGCTGCTGGGACGAGGCCGGGTTCCAGGTGCCCACCGTCTCGATCAACATCTCGAATTGCGAGCTGTCCGACCGCGGCTTCGCCGACTGCCTTCTGTGGGAGATGGACCGGCACGACATCCCGCCAAGCCGCCTGGTGGTCGAGGTGCTGGAAAGCGTGGGGCCGATGACCTCCAATGCCGAGACCCGCGACAATCTGCGCCGCCTGGCCCGCGCCGGTTGCCGGATCGATCTGGACGATTTCGGCACGGGCTATGCCAGCCTGGATGCGATCCGCCAGTTCGGCATCAACCGCATCAAGATCGACCGCAGCTTCGTGACAGGCTGCGATCTGGACGAGGGACAGCAGCGCATGATCCTGGCCATCCTTGCCTTGGCCGAGCGGCTTGGCCTGTCGGTCCTGGCCGAAGGGGTCGAGACGCGCGAGGAATTCGCCTTCCTGTCGCAGATGGGCTGCGACGAGCTGCAGGGCTATGCCATCGAACGCCCGATGCCGCTCAGTGACAGCTGCGCCTTCCTGGCCCGCCACCGGCAGGCCGCCGCCGACCTGCCGACCATCGCCTGGCGAGGCTAGGGGCGCGGCCCTGCCCGCCTTCCTGCCGCCACGTCATCCCGGTCCCTGCCCGGGGCGCCCTGCCCCCGTCCTTGCGCGAATTCCCTTGCAATCCTGCCCCGAATGGCAAATGCGCTTGACCTTTAGGGGTGCGTTCTGTTGAACCGGCCCGACTGACGCGATGACAGTGGTGACCGAATGGAAGACAACAACCGCAATCTGATCCTGGCGACGGTCCTGTCGTTTCTGGTGATCCTGGTCTGGTATACGGTCTTCGCCCCCGAGCCGGTCTCCGACCAGCCCTCGGGCGTTCCCTTGGCCGAGCAGAGCGTCGGCGACCAGCCGCTGGCTCCCTCCGTGCCCGGCGCCACGACGGCGGCCCCCGCCGATCTGGCCGCCGTGCCCGAGACGGCGGAACCGGCCGGGCGCGTGGCGATCCAGTCGCCGGCGCTGGCAGGGTCGATCTCGCTGGCCGGCGGGCGCATCGACGACCTGCTGCTGACCCGCTATGACGAGACCCAGGACGACGGCGCGCCCGACGTGCGCCTGCTGTCGCCCTCGTCCGCCACGGCGGATGACCGCGTCAACATCAACGTGACCCAGCCCTATTACGCCGTCTATGGCTGGACCCCCGGGCCGGGCGTCGATGCCGCCCTGGTGCCCAATCCGGCCACGGTCTGGACCCAGGAATCGGGCGATGTCCTGGCACCCGGCCAGCCGGTCACGCTGGCTTGGGACAACGGGGCGGGGCAGATCTTCCGCCGCAGCTTCGCCTTGGATGAAAACTATCTGTTCAGTGTCTCGCAGAGCCTGGAAAACAACGGCGATGCCGCCTTCGCCGCCGCGCCCTATGGTCTGATTGCCCGGCACGGACGCCCGCAGACCGAGAACTTCTTCATCCTGCATGAAGGCGTGGTCGGGATGCATGACGGCACCCTGATCGAGACCAAATACGATGCCATGACCGAGCTGGACCCGATCGCACGCGAGGGCCGGGCCGATGTCTATGAGATCGGCGGCAATGGCTGGATCGGCTTTACCGACAAGTACTGGATGACCTCGCTGGCGCCCGCGCCGGGGCAGGCCTTCACCGCCGTCGTGAAATATGTCGACGGGGCCGACATCTATCAGACCGAAGCCCGGTTCCCGATGCAGACCGTCCAGCCCGGCACCTCGCTGTCCGCCGACAGCTACCTGTTTGCCGGTGCCAAGGTGTGGGAGGTCCTGCGCGACTACGAGGCCACCCCGGGCATCGAGGGTTTCGTCGATTCAATTGACTGGGGCTGGTTCTACTTCCTGACCAAGCCGATCTTCCAGCTGCTGCATTTCCTTAACAGCTATATCGGCAACATGGGCTGGGCGATCATCGCGCTGACCTTCGTGCTGAAGACGCTGGTCTTCCCGCTGGCCCGCAAATCCTACATCTCGATGGCGAAGATGAAGGAATTGCAGCCGCAGATGGAGGAGATCAAGACCCGCACCGGCGATGACCGCATGAAGTTCCAGAAGGAAGTGATGGAGCTGTACAAGCGCGAGAAGGTGAACCCCGCCGCGGGTTGCCTGCCGATCCTGCTGCAGATCCCGATCTTCTTCTCGCTCTACAAGGTGATCTTCGTCACGATCGAACTGCGGCATGCGCCTTGGCTGGGCTGGATCCAGGATCTCTCCGCCCCCGATCCCTCCAGCCTGCTGAACCTCTACGGGCTGCTGCCCTATGGCGTGCCGGCGCAGGGGACGCTCCTGCATTCGCTGACCCTGCCCGCGCTGGCCATCGCGCTTGGCATCAGCATGTGGCTGCAGCAGCGGCTGAACCCCGCGCCCACCGATCCGGCGCAGAAGATGATCTTTGCCTGGATGCCGTGGATCTTCATGTTCATGCTGGGCGGCTTCGCCTCGGGCCTGGTGCTGTACTGGATCACTAACAACGTGATCACGATCCTGCAGCAATACACGATCATGACCATGCACGGCGCGCGGCCCGATCTTCTGGGCAACGTCAAGTCCTCGATCCCGACACGCAAGCGCGTGGCGCAGGCCAAGCCCGGCGACAAGGGCAAGGGAAAGTGACGGCGCATCTGGCCCTGATCCGCCGCCATCCGATCAAGTCGGTCGGCGGAGAGGGGCTGGACGAGGTGACCCTGCAGGCGGCCCGCCGCCTGCCCGGCGACCGCGAATGGGCGGTCCTGACCGAGGCGGGCGAACGCCACGCCCTGAGCCATCAGACCGACGGGCAGCCGGATCGCTGGCTTCCCAAGTCCTGCTTCCTGCGCGGCGTCGTCTCGGCGGATCTGCAGGCCGTCACCGGCGGCTGGTCCGAGGGGCGGCTGACCCTGTCCCATCCCCGCCACGGCAGCCTTGACCTGGATCCCGCCACCGAGGGCGCGCGCCTGATCGACTGGCTGCGCCCGCTCTGGCCCCAAGGCGCGCCCGCACCCTCGCGTCTGGTGCGCGGAGCGGCGATCTGGACCGACCAGAAATGGCCGTGGATCTCGATCCTCTCGTTGGCCAGCCTGCGCGATCTGGAAAGCCGCACCGGGCAGTCCTTCGGCACGCATCGCTGGCGCGGCAATCTGTGGGTCGAGGGCTGGGCCCCCTTCGCCGAACGCGACCTGATCGGCCAGTCCCTCCGCATCGGCGCGGTCGAATTTCGCATCGCCGCCCATGTCGGGCGCTGCGACGCCACCAGCGCGAATACCGATACCGGCCAGCCCGACATCGACATGGTCGCCACGCTGGACCGCCTTTACGGCCACACGGATTTCGGCGTCTTCGCCGAGGTCGTCACCGGCGGCCCGCTCCGCCTTCAGGATCAGGTCTCCGCATGAAAGTCGCCTTCCCCACCGCCCCCGATCCCGATCCCGAGGCCGCCGAGGCCGCGCGCCTGCTCTTCGCGGGCCCGGTCGATTTTGTGAAGGGCGTCGTCCACATGGACGGGTTGCCGCCCCCGAACCGCCCCGAGGTCTGCTTTGCGGGCCGCTCGAACGTGGGCAAGTCCAGCCTGATCAACGCCCTGACCGGGCGCAAGGGGATCGCGCGCGCCTCCAACACGCCGGGCCGCACGCAGGAGATCAACTATTTCGCCCTGGGCGAGCAGGCCTATCTGGTCGACCTTCCGGGATACGGCTTTGCCAAGGCGCCCCTGGCGATCGTCGCCAAGTGGCAGGCGCTGCTGAAATCCTATCTCGCCGGGCGCCAGACCCTGCGCCGCGCCTTCTGCCTGATCGATTCGCGCCACGGCGTGAAGGATGTCGACCACGAGATCATGACGCTGCTGGACCGGTCTGCTGTCCCCTTCCAGGTGGTGATGACCAAGACCGACAAGCTGGGCCCCAACGCGCTTCTGCCGGTGCTGGACCAGGTCCGCGAGGCCCTGCAGAAGCACCCCGCCGCCTATCCCGAACTGGTGGTGACCAGCTCGGAAAAGGGCCATGGCATCGCCACCCTGCGCACGATCATCGCCGGGCTGGACTGATCCGTCCTGCCGTCCTAGGGTCGCCCCCGTCAACACGGGGCTTTTCAGGATGAGAACGCAGAACATGAACCGGGACTGGATCGCCACCGCTCGCACCCTCTCCGAGGCGCTGCCCTATCTGCAGCGCTATTCGGGCTCGGTCGTCGTCGTCAAGTTCGGCGGCAATGCGATGGGCGACGACGAGGCGATGGCCGAGTTCGCCCGCGACGTGGTGCTGATGAAGCAGGTCGGCATGAACCCGATCGTCTGCCACGGCGGCGGCCCGATGATCAACGACCTGCTGGCCAAGCTGGGCATCGAAAGCCGCTTCGTGCGCGGCAAGCGCGTGACCACCAAGGAGACCGTCGAGGTGGTCGAGATGGTGCTGTCCGGCCTCGTCAACAAGCGCATCGTCCAGGCCATCAACGACGCGGGCGGCCGCGCGGTCGGCATCTCGGGCAAGGACGACGACATGATGGTCTGCGAGGCCGACGATCCCGAACTGGGCTTCGTCGGCCGCCCGGTCGAGATGAACGTCCAGATCATCCGCGACCTCTATACCGCCGGGATGATCCCGGTCATCGCCCCGGTGGCCACCGGGATGGAGGATAACGAGACCTTCAACGTCAACGGCGACACCGCCGCCGGCGCCATCGCGGGCGCGCTGCAGGCCGACCGCCTGCTGCTCCTGACCGATGTGGCGGGCGTCAAGGATGCCAGCGGACAGGTCGTCACGCAGCTGCATCCCGATCAGGTCCGCGCGATGATCGACGACGGCCAGATCGCCGGCGGCATGATCCCCAAGACCGAGACGGCGTTGAAGGCGCTGAAGGACGGCGTCCGCGCCGTGGTGATCCTGGACGGGCGCGTGCCCAATGCCTGCCTGCTCGAGCTGTTCACCGAACATGGCGCCGGTTCGCTGATCCGCACGACCGAGCCCCGCGTGAAGCCGCGCGGCCTCCGGCAGGGCGAGGTCGGTTTGTGACCTGACTGCTTGCCGGACCGGCAACGCCTGTGGCAGGCTGCTGGAACTGACGGCATGGCACAAGAGGCAGACCCTTCATGACCCCACTCGGACACCGACGCCTGATCCTGACCCGCCATGCGAAATCGGCCTGGGACGACCCCCTGCTGGACGACCATGACCGGCCCCTGAACGACCGCGGCCGCCGCTCGGCGCGCGCGCTCGGGGACTGGATGGCCAGCCGGGGCTACGAGCCCGAAGAGGTGCTCTGCTCCTCCTCGGCCCGCACGCAGGAAACCTGGGCGGTCCTCGCCGGCGCGCCGCTCGAGGTGCGCCCGGTCATGCGGATCGAGCCCGGCCTCTACCAAGCAGGCGCCGACCGGATGATGGCGATCCTGAAGACCGCGACCATGCCCACGGTGATGATGCTGGGCCACAATCCCGGCATCTCGGACCTGGCCGCGCTCTTGCCGGCCCGCCTGCCGATGGATCCGGACTTCCGCCGCTATCCGACCGCCGCGACGCTGGTCGTCGACTTCCAGGTGGACGCGTGGGACCAGATCCGCCCCGGCGAGGGCAGCGTGATGGATTTCATCCGCCTCGACGGCCGCATCTGACCCCACCCCTGCGACGGTCCACAAATATCCCGGGGGGAGCGCAGCGGGGGGCAGAGCCCCCCTCCCCCTGCGCCGTCAATGCCCCAGGATCTGGCTGAGAAACAGCTTCGTCCGCTCGGATTTGGGGTTGTTGAAGAAGTCGGTCGGGTTGTTCTGCTCGACGATCTGGCCCTGATCCATGAAGATCACGCGATTAGCCACAGCTTGGGCAAAGCCCATCTCGTGGGTGACGCAGATCATCGTCATCCCCTCTTCGGCAAGCGCGATCATCGTGTCCAGGACCTCCTTGATCATCTCGGGGTCCAGTGCGCTGGTCGGCTCGTCGAACAGCATGATCTTGGGCTGCATGCAGAGCGAGCGCGCGATGGCCACGCGCTGCTGCTGGCCGCCCGACAGCTGGCCCGGATACTTGTCGGCCTGCTCGGGGATCTTGACCTTCTCCAGGAACCGCATCGCGGTCGCCTCGGCCTGCTTCCTGGGCACCTTGCGCACCCAGATGGGCGCCAGGGTGCAGTTCTCCAGCACGGTCAGATGCGGGAACAGGTTGAAATGCTGGAACACCATCCCGACCTCGGATCGCACCTTGTCGATGTTCTTGATGTCGCTGGTCAGCTCGACCCCGTCGATGACGATATGGCCGGCCTGATGCTCCTCCAGCCGGTTGATGCAGCGGATCAACGTCGACTTGCCCGACCCCGAGGGGCCGGCGATCACGATCCGCTCGCCGCGATGGACGGTCAGGTCGATGTCGCGCAGCACGTGGAAAGATCCGAACCACTTGTTCATGTTGCGGATGTCGATGGCGATCTCGTCGCTGACCGTCATCTGGCTGCGGTCGATCTGGCGGGTGGTCTGTTCGCTCATGGCGCCGGTCCTTACCTGTGGTCACGTTGCAGACGGCGTTCCAGATACATCGAGTATCGCGACATGCCGAAGCAGATGAGAAAGAAGATGCCGCCCACGAAGATGAACGGCTCCCAGTAGATGCCCTTCCATTCGATATTGGCGCGCACCGCGTCCGACATGGATTTCAGCGGGTCATAGAGGCCCACGAAGGTCACCAGCGTGGTGTCCTTGAACATGCCGATGAAGGTCGAGACGATCCCCGGGATCGAGATCTTCAGCGCCTGCGGCAGCACGATCAGCCGCTGCGCCTTCCAGTAGTCCAGCCCCAGGGCGTCGGCGGCCTCGTACTGGCCCTTGGGCAGGGCGGCCAGGCCGCCGCGGATCACCTCGGCCATGTAGGCGGCGGCAAAGATCGTCACCATGATGATGACCCGCAGGATGATGTCGAAGCTGGTCCCCGGCGGCAGGAAATAGTTCAGCAGCAGCGAGGCCACGAACAGCAGGGTGATCAGCGGCACGCCGCGGATGAACTCGATGAAGATCACCGACAGAGACTTGATCAGAAACATGTCCGACTGCCGCGCCAGCGCCAGCACGATGCCCAGGGGCAGCGACAGCGCGATGCCCGCCACCCCGATGGTCAGCGACAGAAGGAAGCCGCCGAAGCGGTCCGAGCGCACCGATTCGATGGACAGCGACAGCATCCGCTCGGCATCGCCCGTCGCGTCCCCCGCGAGGACCATCCAGAAGACCAGCGTGACCAGGATCGCCGCCACCGTGGCCAGCAGCCCGGACACCCGCGACAGCAGCCTCCAGGCGACCCATCCCAGGGCCGGCCCGACCAGCACGAAGATCGGCCCCCACAGGCTGCCGCCCCATAGCAGCCACACCCCCAGCAGCGGGTAGAGGGCCGAGAAGGGCAGAAGCCAGGTGATGTTGCGCTCGGACAGGTAGCCGCCGCCGGCCAGCACCAGCACGGCAAAGGCCAGCCAGACCACCGGGGCGCCCAGCACCACCATCGCCCACAGTGTGACGACGGCGGTGATCGCCAGCACCACCCGGCGGATGGTCAGCGAGGCCGAGAAGAGCACCGGCGCCAGCGCGACCATCAGCAGCCCGAAGGTCATGGTCGGGCGCCAGTAAAGCTCTCTGGGATAGAAGCCGAACAGGTACTGGTTCCAGCGCTCGCGGATCACCGCGAAGCAGGCGCCGCGCGCAGTGTCGCCCCAGGTGGCGGTGATGATCTCGCGGCACTCGTTCAGGCTGGAGGCGTTCCAGACCGAATGGGCGAACCAGTCCCAGAAGGTCGCGATCAGGAACCAGACGATCAGCAGCCCCAGCAGGGTCAGGATCGTGTTCACCGGGCCCGAGAACAGATTCTCGCGCATCCATCTGACCGCCCCCGATTCGCGGATCGGCGGCGCGGCAGAAGGCAGCATCGTGTCGCGGACGAAGGGAACGGTCTGGGCATGGGTGTCGCTCATCTTACCGTTCCTTCAGCTTGACGCGGGCGTTGAAGACATTCATCCCCGACGAGATGATCAGGCTGAGCACCAGATAGGTCAGCATCATCAGCACGATGGCCTCCAGCTCGCGGCCCGTCTGGTTCAGCGTGGTGCCGCCAAGCGTACCACGCAGATCCATGTAGCCGACCGCGATGGCCAGCGAACTGTTCTTGGTCAGGTTCAGGTATTGCGAGATCAGCGGCGGAATGATCACCCGCAGCGCCTGCGGCAGGATCACCAGGTTCATCGTGCGGTTCGGGCGCAGGCCCAGGGCAAAGGCTGCCTCGGACTGGCCCCGGCTGACCGACAGGATGCCCGCGCGCACGATCTCGGCGATGAAGGCGGCGGTATACAGCGTCAGCGCCAGCCACAGCGCGACCAGCGAGTTCGACACGTTCAGCCCGCCGGTGAAGTTGAAGCCCTGCAGGCTCGGCGCCTCGAAATGCAGGCCGAAGACCCAGATCAGGACCAGCGAGGGCACGGTCATCACGGCCAGGTTCTTCCACCAGGTCACCGGGCGGTCGCCGGTGCGGTCCTGCATGGTCTGCGCATGGGACAGGATCGCGCGGCGAATGAACCAGCCGCCGACCAGCGCCACGACGAAGGCGATGGTCGCCCAGTTGAAGGTGATGCGTGCGCCCAGGTCCAGCGACCCGGGATCGTTGGTCATCGCCAGCGTCGGGATCGAGGTATAACGGTTGGTCAGCGCCACATGGTCGAAGAAGATCATCGAGGCGGCGGGATCGTCGCCGCGATAGGCGTTGGGCGGCGGCATGATCTCGGTGAAGATCGCATAGACGATCAGGATCCACAGCAGCAGCGGCATGTTGCGGAAGATCTCGACAAAGACAGTCATCAGCCGCGCGAAGAGCCAGCTTTTCGACAGGCGCGACACACCCACGATCACGCCCAGCACGGTGGCCGCGATGCAGCCCAGCACCGCCACGATCAGCGTGTTCAAGAGCCCCACGACCGAGGCGCGCAGATGCGTGTCATCGGCGGTATAGGGGATCGGCGTCTGCGAGATGTCGTATCCCGCGCGGCTCCACAGAAACCCGAAATCGAAGCTCTTGCCCATCAGGGCCAGGTTGCGGATCGTGTTGTCGATCAGCCACCAGCCGGCGGCCATGACCAGGATGAACACGATGACCTGAAAGGTCAGCGACCGATACCGCCGGTCATTGACCAGCATGCTCAGCCGGAACGGCGCATGCGCCGGGGCCGGGACGTCCGTCATCTTCTTTTCCCCTGTCACCGCCAGCCGGCTTTGCGCCGGTCGTTTAAGGTCGGTCGTCTCGTTGCGAAGAAGGTGCCGGCCCCCGCGGGGGCCGGCACCGGTCGTGTCAGCCGATCAGCGGAAGGGCTGCGCGTACAGAAGGCCGCCCTGCGTCCACTGCGCGTTCAGGCCGCGCGCCAGACCGATCGGGGTCTGCTCGCCGATATTGGCGGCGAAGATCTCGCCATAGTTGCCATTGGCCAGGATCGCGCGGCGCGCCCATTCGGCGTCCAGGCCCATCATGGCGCCCAGCTCGTCAGTCGTGCCCAGCAGGCGCTGGACTTCCGGGTTGGTCGAGGACCGCACCAGCTCCTCGATGTTGCGCGAGGTGACGCCGTATTCCTCGGCGGCGATCAGCGCGTTCAGCGTCCAGCGGGCGATGTCGCCCCAGTTGTTGTCGCCATGGCGCACGGCCGGGCCAAGCGGTTCCTTCGAGATGATCTCGGGCAGGATGATGTGGCTTTCCGGATCGGCAAAGGCCGCCCGCGTGGCCGCAAGTCCCGAGGCATCGGTCGTGTAGGCGTCGCAGGCCCCGGCCATGTACTGCTGTTCGCCCTCGGCATTGCTGTCGATGTTGACGGGCGTGTAGTCCATCTGGTTGGCGCGGAAATAGTCGGCCAGGTTCAGCTCGGTCGTCGTGCCGGTCTGGATGCAGATGGTCGCACCGTCCAGCTCCTTGGCCGAGGTCACGCCCAGCTCGCGGCTCACCATGAAGCCCTGGCCGTCGTAATAGTTGACGCCCACGAAATCCAGCGCCAGGTCGGTGTCGCGCGAATAGGTCCAGGTCGAGTTGCGGGCCAGCACGTCCACTTCGCCCGAGCTGAGCGCGGTGAAGCGCGTCTGGCCGGTGGTCGGCACGAACGAGACCTTGTCGGGATCGCCCAGCACGGCGGCGGCCAGCGCGCGGCAATAGGCGACGTCGAAGCCCGTCCAGTTGCCATTGGCATCCGGGGCAGCAAAGCCCACGAGACCGGTATTGACGCCGCAGTTCAGCTCGTCACGCTCCATGACCTGAGCAAGGGTCGCCCCTCCCTCCTGAGCCATCGCCATGCTTGCCAGCACCGTTGTCGCGGCCACCGTTCCCAGGAAAACCGATTTTTTCATTGCTACCTCTGTGTTGGAGCCCCTGTCGGACCGCGAGGGGCCGGCAGAGGCAGTGCGGGCCCTTGAGGGCCCTTGTCGGCATAGCACGGCGAACTGCCGTCCTATTAGGCGGTATTGTGCCGATACAAGTTCACGCGTCAAGAACCCCGTCGGGAATGGGGGAGTCTTTCAATCGGGCCGCGAAAGCATCCACAGGCGTTCTGCCCACTCGATGGCCATCCGGCGGCCCTCGGCGGCCTCGCGCGCCTCGTCGTCGCCCCCCCACCGTTCGATCTGGAAATCCTCGTCGATGCGCGACAGGCGGTGCGCCTCGGCCCCGTCGATGCGCCCGGCCACGACCGCCAGCCCCAGCACCAGAGAGCCCGGGATCGTGACCAGATCGTGCAGCGCAGTCAGCCCGTACAGGTCCAGCGCGTCGATCTGCGCCCGCAGGCGGGCCAGCGCGGCCGGATCCTGATCGACGGGAATGACCCCATGGGTGATGCGCAGCGGCGCGCGCAGATGGGTCGCCGCCCAATCGATCAGCGGATCCCAGTCCGCCGCCTGCCGGGCGATCAGCAGCTCGGGTTCGGTTGCCCGATAACACAGCAGGTCGGTGCCGCCATATTCAGCAAGCATGGCAGCGACACCCTCGGCCTGCGGAGCGACCTTTTCGACCGCCGAATTGGCGGCGCGGGTCAGCGGCATGGTCCGGGGATCGATCGTGCCCTGCTGCGCCTCCCATTCGGCGGCCAGGGCGCGGGCCAGCCTCTCGGTCGGCAGGATCAGGCGGTGCTTGTTCGGGGTCAGCAGCTGGCGGTCGTCCAGAAGGATCTCGACCCCGCCCTCGGCCGCGCGCAGAGTGACGGTCGTCCAGAACCGCCGGGCCTTCCATTCGCTCATGCCGCCCACTCCTCGATGGCCTGCGTCAGGGTCGCGAAATCGTCGGTGATCCGCGCAGCTCCGGCCTGCGTCAGCGCCGCGACGGGGTGATAGCCCCAGCTGACGCCAAAGCCCGTCATCCCGGCCGCGCGTGCCATCTCCATGTCGAAGCTGGTATCGCCGATCATCACCGCGCGCGCGACCTCGGTCCCCGTCTCGGCCAGCGCCGCCTGCAGCATTGAGGGATGCGGCTTCGACGGGTGGCCGTCCGCCGTCTGCAGGCTGAGAAACCGCCCCTGCAGCCCATGCGCGGCGATCATCGCGTCCAGCCCCCGGCGCGACTTGCCCGTGGCCACCGCCAGGATCAGGTCGTCGCGCCCGGCCAGCCGGTCCAGACAGTCCATCGCCCCATCATAGAGCGGCGCCGCATGGTCCAGCCGTGCCCGCATGAAGCTGTCCTTGTAGCCCGCCACGATGCGCGCCTGCGTGTCGGGATCCGCCTCGGGCGCCAGCTGCGCGACCGCGACGGGCAGCGACAGGCCCACGATGGACAGGACCTGCGCCTTGGGCAGCGGTTCCAGCCCGACCGAGGCAAAGCCGAAGCTCATCGCGTGGTAGATATGGGTCTGGCTGTCGATCAGCGTGCCGTCGACATCGAAGACGACCAGCCTCATTCGACCTCCGCGAACGGATCGTCGGGCACGTCGTTCTCGTGCCAGCCCACGGATTTCCACGTCCGGCCCATATGCTCGGGCAAGGGCGCGGTGATGGTCATGCGCTTCTTGGTGATCGGATGGTCGAAGGTGATGGATCGCGCATGCAGGTGCAGCTTCTTGCTGATCTCGCCGCCC
The DNA here is from genome assembly GCF_005048225.1 of Paracoccus gahaiensis. Lineage (GTDB taxonomy): Bacteria > Pseudomonadota > Alphaproteobacteria > Rhodobacterales > Rhodobacteraceae > Paracoccus > Paracoccus gahaiensis. The sequence continues at coordinate 22,099 of NZ_SUNI01000022.1, read as the reverse complement.
AGCTGCGCGCCCCAGCCATCGCCCAGGTTCTCCTGCCCCGAGCCGCCATACTTGCCGTCGCCAACGATGGGATGGCCCAGCTCGGCCATATGCGCGCGCAGCTGATGGGTACGCCCGGTGATCGGCACCAGCGCGCACCAGCTGGCCCGCGTGGCCAGGGCGTCCAGAACCGCATAATCGGTGGTGGCGCGCTTGGCGCCCTCGGTCTTGTCGATGTCGCGGGGATGAACGGCCATCATCTTCTCGTTGTCGCCGCCGCGCCCGGACCCACCCTTGACCAGACCGTAGCGGATCGTGCCCATGCGTGGATGCGGCACGCCCGCCACCGCCGCCCAATAGATCTTGCGGGTGGTGCGCGACCGGAACGCCTCGGACAGCGCACGGGCCACCCGATCGGTGCGCGCCAGCAGCAGCACGCCCGAGGTGTCCTTGTCCAGCCGGTGCACCAGCTTAGGGCGCTCCTTGAAGCCGAAGAGCAGCGCCGTGGTCAGCCCGTCCACATGGCGCCCGCCCAGGCCGCTGCCGCCCTGGCTGGGCAGGCCCGGGGGCTTGTTCAGGGCGATGATATGCTCGTCCTTCCACAGCACAGCCGCCTGGATCATCTGCTCGTCGCTGTCACTGACGCGGGGGCCCAAGGGCCGCTCGGACCGCTCGGCTGCGGGCAGGGCGTCGGGCAGCGGCGGGATGCGCACCTCCTGCCCCGGAGCGATGCGGGTGGCGGCCTTCACGCGGCCCCCGTCGACACGCAGCTCGCCCTTGCGGCACATCTTCTCGATGGCCACCTGCGACAGCTGCGGAAAGCGTTTCTTCAGCCAGCGGTCCAGACGCATCTCTGCGTCGTCGTCGCCCACCATGATGGTCTGCACGGCACTCATGCCCAAAGTCCTCGTCCAACGGCCAGACCCGCGATCACCGCCACCAGCGACATCACGACCGACACCAGAATATAAAGCCCCATTCCCCAGACCTGGCCGCGTTCCCACAGGGTCAGCGCATCCAGCGAAAAGGCCGAAAAGGTCGTGAATCCCCCCAGAACGCCGGTCAGCAGAAGGGGCGCATAGTGATGGCCGAAGCGTTCGGCACAGGCCACCGCCAGCAGCCCCATCAGAAAGCTGCCCAGAATATTGACCAGTGCCGTTCCGATGGGAAAGCCCGGCCCGTGCCAAGCGATCGCACGATAGACCGAATAGCGGGCCACCGCACCTATCGAGCCACCCAGGGCGACCTGAAGGAAAGGATTCATCATCGCCTGTCCTTGTGACCGGAGGGCCGCAAAGTCAACCGCCGCGCTTCAGCCGCTGGCTGACGAACCAGTCCAGACGGCGCTTCAGCTCGCGTTCGAAGCCCCGCTCGACCGGGACATAGAGGACCGGGCGCTTCAGCCCGTCGGGGAAATAGTTCTGGCCGCTGAACCCGTCCTCGGCGTCGTGGTCATAGGCATAGCCGGTGCCATAGCCCTGATCCTTCATCATCTTGGTGGGCGCGTTCAGGATATGGGCGGGGGGCATCAGGCTGCCGGTGCGCTTGGCCTCGGCCCGCGCGTTCTTGTAGGCGGCGTAGCCGGCATTGGATTTCGGAGCCAACGCCAGATAGATCACCGCCTGCCCCAAGGCCAGCTCGCCCTCGGGCGAGCCCAAGCGTTCGTACAGCGCCCAGGCATCCAGGCAGTGCCGGGCAGCGGCAGGATCGGCCAGGCCGATATCCTCGATCGCCATGCGGGTGATGCGGCGGGCCAGATAGCGGGGATCCTCGCCCCCCTCCAGCATCCGCGCCAGCCAGTAGAGCGCGGCATCGGGGTCGCTGCCCCGCACCGACTTGTGCAGGGCCGAGATCAGGTTGAAATGCTCGTCCCCAGACTTGTCGTATTTCGCCGCGCGCTTGTTCAGCCGCTGCGCCAGCGTGTCGGGGTCGATCGGGCCCGCGATCTTCCACGCCGCCACCTGCTCGATCAGGTTCAGGGCGGCGCGGCCGTCGCCATCCGCCATTTCCAGCAGCGTGTCGCGGGCCTTGGCGTCCAGCGGCAGCTTGCGGCCCAGTTCCCGCTCGGCGCGTTGGGCCAGCAGCTCCAGATCGGCCAGGGACAGACGCTCCAGCACGATCACCTGCGCGCGCGACATCAGCGCGGCGTTCAGCTCGAAGGACGGGTTCTCGGTCGTGGCGCCGACCAGAAGGATGGTGCCATCCTCCATATGCGGCAGGAAGCTGTCCTGCTGCGCCTTGTTGAAACGGTGGATCTCGTCCACGAACAGCAGCGTGGCGCGGCCTTGGGTGCGGCGCAGCCGGGCGGCCTCGAAGACCTTGCGCAGGTCGGGCACGCCGGTAAAGATCGCGCTGATCTGCACGAAGGCCAGGTCGGTCTCGTCCGCCAGCAGACGCGCGATGGTGGTCTTGCCCACGCCGGGCGGCCCCCAGAGGATCAGCGAGGAGAGGCTGCCCGCCCCCAGCATGGCGCCGAGAGGTCCGTCCGGGCCCAGCACCTTGGCCTGCCCGATGACCTGCGCCAGGCGCGCAGGCCGGATGCGGTCGGCCAGAGGACGGATCCCCGCCGCGGGCGCGGGGTCCGAGGACGGGGCAGTGTCGAACAGATCGGCCATGGCGGCTCCCCTTCCGGGCGCTTGCCTGCCGGGTCTAGTGCATCTTGGCGGTCAGGTCGATGGCGACGCACTGGAACTCGCCGTCGTCGATCTGCATCTTGGGGCCGATCGCAGCTGCGGTCAGGCCGCAGCGCCCGTACCAGCGCGGCCAGTGCGACCCGGTCAGCGCGATCAGCTGCGTGGCGCCCAGATCGCGGGCCGATCCGGTCATCGCATCGACCATCGCGAAATGGACCTTGCGACGATAGGCCTGCGGGATCGCATGGCTGACGAAGACGCGCGAGCATTCCCAGACATGCGCATCGACGGGCGCCTTGTCATACAGCAGATCCTGCGGGATCGAGCCGCCCAGGATCCCCTCCTGCGCATCGCGGATCATGTAGGAATAGATGCCGCACCGGGCCGAGGTCGGCGTCAGGCGGATGCCGGCCAGGATCAGGCCCTTGTCATGGATGGCGATCCAGCGGCTTTGGGGGGTGTCGTACTGGTCGAACTCCATGTCCTCGGATTCGGGCAGGCTCCAGTTCTGCTGGACGATGAAGCTTTGCTTGCGGGCGCGGAACAGGTTGGCGAACAGCTCTCCGTGGTGGTGAAGGTTCGAAAAGGAAAGGGTCGTGGTCTGCATCTTCTACTCCTGGCGAAACGAGGGCACCCAGATCCGCCTCGCGGCCGTTCGGGTAAAGTCTACAGCAACCGGTATTCCTTGGCCCGTTGCAGGGCCTCGGCCGTGGTCCGGGCTTTCAGCCGTTCGCGCACCGAGATCAGCCGGGCCTTGAACGCGCTTTCGGTGATGCCAAGCTTGGCGGCGGCTGCCGCATGCCGGTCGCCTTGCGCAATGCAGCGCAGGGCTTCCTTCTGCGCCTTGGTCAGGCTGGCCGGCGGCTCGGTCAGTTCGTGCAGCCGCTTGACCGTGGTCGAGACCTCGTCGATCTCCTTGTCCGAGAACTCGCGATCCGCGCGGGCAAAGGAGGCGATGGTGCGCGAGGCGATCGGGCCGTGGGAAAAGGTCAGGCCATAGATCAGCCCGTGGTCTGCCGCATCGCGCAGGATGTTGAACGGGTCGGGGATCGGCAGGGCAGACCAGCGGCAGGCGCCGGTCGTGGAAAATCCCCAGGCAATCGTGGGGTCGCGTAACGCATAGGCGTTCTTGGAGTAGAATTCGGACCATTCTTCTGCATAGGTCTGGAATTGCATCAAAGGGGCTGCAAATCGAATATGCAGGCCCACGAAGTATCCGGCCGGGGCAATCGTGCCCAGTTTCCGAAGTCCGCTGTTAATGTCTGCACGTGATGACATGGCTTTTTAGATATATCGATGCTGTTGAGGTCAATGTCCAAAATAAAGTATCTTGATCTTTGTTTGCTGGCCGCGCAACAAAGACATATAGTGCTGCGTCATGCCCCGCATGCCGGGTCAAAAGATCATTAGGCTCATCACGACAGACCATAGAGGGCGCCTGCCCCCGGCGGAAGCCGAGATCTTCGGTCTGCCCTTACGTCATGCAAGAGGATCCGCTGCCATAAGAAAACCCCGCCGCGAAAATCGCGCCGGGGTCCGGGTCGTCGATCGCGGGAAGATGCGATCAGTCTTCCATCGCGAATTCGGTTTCCAGACGCGCGCGATCCGCCGCACCCTTGGCCGAGACGTCGCGGTCGACCAGCTCGATGATCGCCATCGGTGCCATGTCGCCATAGCGGAAGCCGGCCCGCATGATGCGGACATAACCGCCTTGGCGGTCCTTGTAGCGGGCCCCCAGCACGTCGAACAGCTTGGCGACATGCATGTCCTGCTTCAGCTGCGCATCGGCCTGGCGGCGCGCATGCAGATCGCCGCGCTTGGCCAGCGTGATCAGCTTTTCGACGATCGGACGCAGTTCCTTGGCTTTCGGCAAGGTCGTCTTGATCTGCTCGTGCTCGATGAGCGAGCCCGACATGTTGGCGAACAGCGCCTTGCGGTGTTCGTGGGTCCGGTTGAGGCGGCGATAGCCGCGAGCGTGACGCATGATATTCTCCTACAGCGTGTTTTGCTTTGTCCGGCAGCCCATGCGTGCGGGCCACTCTCCTTGGGGCAGATGCCCGGCAGTCCCGGCGGAGGTCGCCCCCCGCCGTATATCTCAGAACTGGTCGTCGAAACGCTTGGCCAGATCCTCGATGTTCTCCGGCGGCCAGTCGACCACATCCATGCCCAGATGCAGGCCCATGCCCGACAGCACTTCCTTGATTTCGTTCAAGGACTTGCGGCCGAAGTTCGGGGTCCGCAGCATCTCGGCCTCGGTCTTCTGGATCAGATCGCCGATATAGACGATGTTGTCGTTCTTGAGGCAGTTGGCCGAACGGACCGACAGCTCCAGCTCGTCAACCTTCTTCAGCAGGCGCGGATCGAATTCCAGACCGTCGTCGCTGTCCTGACGCGTCGCCGATTCGGGCTCGTCGAAGTTCACGAAGACCGACAGCTGATCCTGAACGATGCGCGCGGCATAGGCCACGGCATCCTCGGGGGTCAGCGATCCGTCGGTCTCGATCTTCATGGTCAGCTTGTCATAGTCCAGAACCTGCCCCTCGCGGGTGGGCTGGACCTCGTAGCTGACGCGCTTGACCGGCGAGAAGATCGCGTCGATCGGGATCAGCCCGATGGGCGCATCCTCGGGGCGGTTCTTGTCTGCGGCAACATAGCCCTTGCCCGTCTGCACGGTCAGTTCCATGTTCAGTTCGGCGCCATCGTCCAGGTGGCAGATGACATGGTCGCGGTTCAGCACGGTGATGCCGGCCGTTTCTTGGATGTCGCTGGCCTTGACCTCGCCCGGGCCCTTGGCGGACAGGGTCAAGCGCTTGGGGCCTTCGACGTCCATCTTCAGCGTGACGCCCTTGAGGTTCAGCACGATGTCGGTCACGTCCTCGCGGACGCCGGCGACGCTGCTGAACTCGTGCAGGACGTTGTCGATCTGGACCGCGGTGATCGCGCCGCCCTGCAGCGACGACATCAGCACGCGGCGCAGCGCGTTGCCAAGCGTCAGGCCGAAGCCCCGCTCCAGCGGCTCGGCAACCAGAGTTGCCGTGCGGGTCGCGTCGGCGCCCGGCTTGACGACCAGCTGGGTGGGCTTGATCAGTTCGGCCCAATTCTTGTGGATCATGGATTTTCCTCCATACCTGTCTGCCGCCCATGTCCAAGGCAGCAAACGCCCGAGGTGAAATGCGAACGTCCGGCCCGTGCGGCTGTACCGCGCGGGCCGGTCAAAGATGATCCAGGATCAGACGCGCCGACGCTTGGGCGGGCGGCAGCCGTTATGGGCGATCGGCGTCACGTCACGGATCGCCGTGATGTTGAAGCCGGCAGCGGCCAGCGCGCGCAAAGCCGATTCGCGGCCCGAGCCGGGGCCCTGGACTTCGACGTCCAGTGTGCGGACGCCATGTTCCTGTGCCTTGCGGCCGGCGTCTTCGGCAGCCATCTGGGCGGCATAGGGGGTCGATTTGCGCGACCCCTTGAAGCCCATCGTGCCGGCCGAGGACCAGGCGATCGCATTGCCCTGAACGTCGGAGATCAGGATCTTGGTGTTGTTGAAGCTGGAATTCACATGCGCAACGCCGGTGGCGATGTTCTTGCGTTCCTTGCGCTTCATGCGGGTCTTGTCACGTGCCATATCGCTTGCCCCTTATTTCTTCTTGCCGGCGATCGGCTTGGCCGGGCCCTTGCGGGTGCGCGCATTGGTATGCGTGCGCTGGCCACGGACCGGAAGGCCGCGACGGTGACGAAGACCGCGATACGAGCCCAGATCCATCATGCGCTTGATGTTCATCTGAACTTCGCGGCGCAGGTCGCCCTCGACGGTCAGGTTGGCATCGATATATTCGCGGATGGCCAGAACTTCGGCATCCGACAGATCATTGATGCGGCGGGACTGGTCGATGCCGGTCGCTTCGCAGATCTGGGTCGCGAACAGCGAGCCGATGCCATGGATATAGGTCAGAGAGATGGGGACACGTTTCCCCGTCGGAATGTTGACGCCAGCAATACGAGCCACGCGTTATCCTTTTCAGTTGCGGTTCCGTAACGCCGGAACCTTTTTTCACAACGCAAGGCCCGAAAGCTGTGCCTTCGGGCCAAATCGATGGTCCACCCACGAACTGGGTGATTCTCTTGCGAGATGCCGTGACTTATCGGCAGTTCACGGCAAGGTCAAGACGGCAGGGCCGCCGCGATCTGGGTGGCCACCTGATCCATGGGGGCCATGCCGTCCACGGCCTTCAGATTGCCCTTGGCATAGTAATAGCCAAGCAGAGGCGCGGTCTTCTTGTAATACTCGCGCAGGCGTTCGGCGAAGACCTCGGGCGTGTCGTCGCGGCGCACGGGCTGGCCCGCGGCAAGCGAATCCTCGGCGCGCTTGACGATGCGCCCGACCAGAGCCTCGTCATCGACCTGCAGCTCGATCACCGCGTCCAGCGCCATTCCCGATTCTTCCAGCAGACGGCCCAGGGCATCGGCCTGCGGCAGCGTCCGCGGAAAGCCGTCGAAGATGAAGCCCTTGCCGCCCTTGTCCAGCTGCTCGCGGATCAGGCCGATCACGATCTCGTCGGTGACCAGCTCGCCCCGGTCCATGACCTCGGCCACCCGCCGGCCCATCTCGGTCCCCGAGGACCGGGCGGCCCGCAGCATGTCGCCGGTGGACAGCTGGACCATCCCCTTCTCGGCGACCAGGCGGCTGGCCTGGGTGCCCTTGCCGGCGCCCGGCGGCCCCAGCAGGATGATGTTGATGGTCATGGCGTGTCCCCCTCGGTTTGCGGCCCTTCATGTGGCCTTGTCAGCAACGGTGGTCCGGCGTCGCGGCGGCTCCTCAGCGCCGCGACGGCAGGCGGCGCGGTTTGGGCGTGCCGGGCTTGCGCTTGCCGCGCAGCTGCGACTTCTCGATCAGCCCTTCGTATTGATGCGCCAGCAGGTGGCTTTGCACCTGGTTGATCGTGTCCATCGTGACCGAGACCACGATCAGCACCGAGGTGCCGCCCAGATAGACCGGGATCGAGAACTGGTCGCGCAGGATCTCGGGCATCAGGCAGACGAGGGCCAGATAGGCCGAGCCGATGACCAGAAGGCGATTGACCACATAGTCCAGGTATTCCTGCGTGCGCTTGCCGGGACGGATGCCGGGGATGAAGCCCCCCTGATTCTTGAGGTTCTCGGCCACGTCATCGGTCTTGAAGGACACGTTCTGGGTATAGAAATACGTGAAGAACACGATCATCGCCGCAAAGAACAGCAGGTACAGCGGCTGCCCGGGGCCGAAATAGGCCAGCACGACCGACATGATCGGCCCGGCCTCGTTGCCCGAGAAGGTCGAAATGGTGATCGGCAGCAGCAGAAGCGAGCTGGCGAAGATCGCCGGGATCACGCCCGCGGGGTTCACCTTGACCGGCAGGTGGCTGGTCTGGCCGTCATAGACCTTCATGCCGACCTGACGCCGGGGATACTGGATGCGGATCTTTCGAAGCGCCCGTTCCATGAAGACCACGAAGGCGATGATCGCCACCAGCATCACGATCACGAACAGGATCACCGGGGTCGAGATGGCGCCCGTGCGGCCCTGCTGGAAGAAGTTCGCCAGCGCCGCCGGGATCTCGGCCAGGATGCCCACGAAGATGATCAGGCTGATGCCGTTGCCGACGCCGCGGGCGGTGATCTGCTCGCCCAGCCACATCAGGAACATGGTGCCGCCGACCAGGGTGATGACGACAGAGGCCTGGAAGAACAGCCCCGGCTCGTGCGCAAGGCCCCCAGCCTCTAGGCTGCGCGCCAGACCATAGGCCTGGAACAGCGCCAGCAGGACGGTGCCGTAGCGGGTGTATTGGTTGATCTTCTTGCGGCCCTGCTCGCCCTCTTTCTTCAGCTGCTCCAGCGTGGGCACCATCGAGGTCAGAAGCTGCACGATGATCGAGGCCGAGATATAGGGCATGATGCCCAAGGCGAAGACGCCCATCCGGCCAAGCGCGCCGCCGGTGAACATCGACAGCATCCCGCCGATGCCGGTCGAGGCCTGTTCCATGAAGTTGCGCAGCGCCGCGCCGTCGATGCCCGGCACCGGGATATAGGTGCCGATGCGGTACATGATCAGCACGCCGATCGTGAACCAGATCCGCTGGCGAAGTTCCGTGGCCCGGCCGAGCTGCCCCCAGGAGAGGTTCGCGGCCATCTGTTCTGCGGCTGACGCCATGCTGTTCCGTCCCGTGTCATGACAGCGCCGCCGGCCCGTTTTCGCGCGGACCGGCGGCGCCTGAAAACCTAGTTGCTATCTATGGGGCGCGGACGCCCCGATCAACAGCTTATTCAGCCGCCGCTGCTGCTTGCACGGGCAGCTGGACCTTGCCGCCGGCCTTCTCGACCGCCTCGACGGCCGCCTTCGACGCGCCCGTGACGGTGATCGTCATCGCGCCCGACAGCTCGCCCTTGGCCAGCAGACGGATGCCGTCCAGCTTGCGGCGGACCAGACCCGAGGCGACCAGCGCGTCCTCGGTCAGCTCGGCGGTGCCGTCAATCTTACCCGCGTCGATGAAGCCCTGGATCTGGCCCAGGTTCACCACGGCGTAATGCTTGGCGTTCGGCTTGGTGAAGCCGCGCTTGGGCAGGCGGCGATACAGCGGCATCTGGCCGCCCTCGTATCCGCCGATGGCCACGCCCGAACGTGACTTCTGGCCCTTGATGCCGCGTCCTGCGGTCTTGCCCTTGCCCGAGCCCGGGCCGCGCGCGACGCGCTTCTTGGTGCGGTTGGCGCCGTCGTTGTCGCGGATTTCATGCAGTTTCATGTCGCTTCTCCTTGGCCGGACACTCCCTCGAAGCGAAACAGGGGGACACGGCTTGTCTTGGTGGATGAATCACTGTGCCGATGGGCACCGGCGGGCTATACGCGCAAACCCGTCCGCGTTCAAGCGATCTGCCACGGCCCCCGGGAAAACGCACCGCTCACACCAGCTTGTGTCTTGAGCGCGCCGCCATCCTTGCTACCTAGGGGCGAACCCAGACCCCGAAAGCACCCCCATGTTGCGTCCGATCCTGATCGCCCTCGCCCTGCTGGCCGCCCCCGCAGCGCCCGCGCTGGCGCAGGAGGCCCAGCCCACCTTCTGCACGGCGCGGATCAACAACCGCGACGTGGTGATGGGCTATGACAAGGCCGAGGCACGCCTGTCCGAACACTATTCCCGGCGCGAGCAGTTGGCGGCGCGGATGGGCGGCGAGGCCTGCCCCAGCTATGTGGTCCTGCGCAGCCTCACCCCGGAACTCAGCGACGACGAGCGCGGCCCCTTCTGCCTGCGCGAGGACGAGGACGGCGATTCAGTCATGGGCTATGACCTGGGCCCGCGCGACGCCTATGGCCGCTGCGAGGAACCCTCGGGTCTCTGCCGGCGCGTGAACCGCACGCGCGAGGCCTCGGTCGCCATCGCCGGCGCGGCGGCGCGGCGCAGCTTCAACGGGGTCGAGACGGCGGCGGGCACCAAATCCGGCGCGGTGATCCTGTCGGGGACGGCGGGGACCATCACCAGCGCGCTCGGCTCGATCGGCGGGGCGGCGGCGGCGGTCGCCTCGGCGCCGGCGGTCCTGGCCGGGGCGGCGGTCAGCGTCGTCGCCGTGGGCGGCGCGGTCTATGCCTGCAGCGGCGACTAGAAATCCAGCCAGACGCCCAGCCTGACCGCGCGTTCGGCGGGACCGCGCAGAGGCTGCACCAGTCCGACCTCCAGATGCGCGGGCCCAGTGATCGGGAAGACCAGCGAACTGGCCAGCTTGGCCGTCAGCTCGGCGTCGCGGCGATCCTCCAGCCAGAGGCTGTTGACGACCCGCAGCCGCTCGGTCGGGCGCAGGCCCAGGGTCAGGTCGGCCTTGAGGGTGGTCTCGGCGATGCGGAAGGCCCGCGCGGCGGCGGTGCCGCGACGATCCTCGGGCAGGTCCGGCCCCCCGGCGGCCCGAGCCGTCAACTGCGCCGTCATCCAGCCGCCGCCCGCCCAGCCCTCGAAGCCCCGGCCCCAGGCCAGCGTGCCCTGCACCACCGGCAGCACCCGGTCCTGCCGCCGGATGACCCCTGCCCCGGCGGACAGGCTCAGCCGATGAGGCCCCGTGCCGTCATCCAGCGACCGCTGCGCCCAGACCACCGCGCTCAGCTCTCCCGCCCCCGAGCGCCCCAGCTCCAGCCCCAGGGTCGTCGCGGCCAGGCCGTATTCGCCGTAAAGCCCGGTATAGCGGTTTCCCTCCACATCCCGCTCGGTCGAGAGCGACAGAAAACTTCGCCCGGCCTCGCGCGGCCAGGGGCCGGCCATCGCCGCCAGCGGCATCAGGGTCATCAGCAGGATCAGGGCGGATCGGATCATCGGGGGCCATGTCGCGGGACCAGTCACCCCGATCCTAAGACACCCTGGGGTTGTGCGCGAGAGTCTTGTGCGCCAGATCCTCGCGCTGCCCGGCATCCGGGCAGGACATGCGAAAAGGGCCGGGATGCAGATCCCGGCCCTTCACGACAAGATGCGGGGCGCCGTGGCGCCCCGATCGGATCAGTTCTTTTCTTCGATGATGGTCACAAGATGCGGGATCTTGTTGACCATGCCGCGCACGGAGGGAGTGTCCTCCAGCTCGCGGGTGCGGTTCATCTTGTTCAGGCCCAGACCCTTCAGCGTCGCGCGCTGTTCGGCGGGGCGGCGGATCGGGGATCCGATCTGCTTGACGACGATGGTTGCCATGTCTGCTGCTCCTTACGCGTCGACGTCGACGGCGACGGCGTCAGCCGGCTTGTCGGTCGGCTGGTTGGTCGAGGGCAGGATGTCGGCCACCTTCTTGCCGCGACGGGTCGCGACCGAACGGGGGCTCGATTCCTTCTTCAGGCCGTCGATCGTGGCGCGGATCATGTTGTAGGGGTTCTGCGAGCCCTGCGACTTGGCCACGACGTCCTGCACGCCCAGCATCTCGAACACGGCGCGCATCGGGCCGCCGGCGATGATGCCGGTGCCCGGAACAGCGGTGCGCATGATCACCTTGCCGGCGCCATGACGACCTTCGATGTCATGGTGCAGGGTGCGGCCGTCGCGCAGCGGCACGCGGACCAGACCGCGCTTGGCCTGCTCGGTGGCCTTGCGGATGGCCTCGGGGACCTCCTTGGCCTTGCCCTTGCCGAAACCGACGCGGCCGCGCTGGTCGCCGACAACGACCAAGGCTGCGAAGCCGAAGCGCTTGCCGCCCTTGACGGTCTTGGACACGCGGTTGATGGCAACCAAGCGGTCCTGGAATTCCGGGTTCTCTTCGCGGTCGTTGCGACCGCCCCGGCGATTGTTGTCACGTTCTGCCATGAGGCATTCCTTATCAGGTGGCGCGCGCCTGGCGCCGGTTGTCTCGATCCCGGTGAACCGCCCCCTGTGCAGGGGCGGGTTCCCGGATCATCGGGAAGGCGCCGCCCGACCGAACGGCGCCTCCCACAGGATCAGAACTTCAGGCCACCCTCGCGGGCGGCGTCGGCCAGAGCCTTCACCTTCCCGTGGAAGATGAAGCCGCCACGGTCGAACACGACTTCTTCCACGCCGGCGGCTTTCGCACGCTCGGCGATGGTCGAACCGATCTTGGCCGCAGCCTCGACATTGTTCTTGCCGATCAGGCCCAGGTCCTTCTCCAGCGTGCTGGCCGAGGCCAGGGTCACGCCCTTGAGGTCGTCGATCACCTGCACGAAGATGTTCTTCGAGGACCGGTGGATCGACATGCGCGGACGTCCGTTGGACATCGCGCGCAGCTTGTTCCGAACGCGCAGGCGGCGCTTCTGGAACAGCTCTTGCTTTTTCAGTGCCATTTCATGCGCCCCTTACTTCTTCTTGCCTTCCTTGCGGAAGACGAACTCGCCCTTGTAGCGGATGCCCTTGCCTTTATACGGCTCGGGCTTGCGCCACTCGCGGATGTTCGCTGCGACCTGGCCAACAAGCTGCTGGTCCATGCCTTCCACAACGACTTCGGTCTGCTTCGGAGACGAGACCGTGACGCCTTCCGGCACCACGAAGATCACGTCATGCGAATAGCCAAGGGCCAGCTTCAGGTCCTTGCCTTGCATGTTGGCGCGGTAACCCACGCCTTGGATCTCCAGCTCTTTCTTGAACCCGGTGGACACTCCCACCGTCAGGTTCTCGACCATCGAGCGGGTCATGCCCCATTGCTGGCGCGAACGCTTGGACGTTCCGCGCGGCTTGACCGCAACGGAGCCGTCTTCCAGCACCAGATCCACATCATCGGTCGCCGTGAAGCTGCGGGTGCCTTTCGGCCCCTTCACTTCGATGGTCTGACCCTTGATCTCGGCCGTCACGCCCTTGGGCAGTTCGACCGGCTTCTTACCAATACGAGACATTCTGCCCTCCTTAGAACACGGTGCAGAGGACTTCGCCGCCGACATTGGCAGTGCGAGCCGCTGCATCCGACATGACGCCCTTGGGGGTCGAGACGATCGAGACGCCCAGACCCTGACGGACCTGCGGGATTTCCTTGGCGCCGGTATAGACCCGGCGCCCCGGCTTCGAGACCCGCGACAGTTCCCGGATGACCGGGCTGCCGTCGTGGTACTTCAGACCGATTTCCAGCTCTTTGTGGCCTTCGGTCGTGGTCACTTCCTCGTAGCCGCGGATGTAACCTTCGTTCTTCAGCACGTCCAGAACCCAAGCGCGCAGCTTGGAGGCGGGGGTGCGGACGGTCGATTTGCCGCGCATCTGCGCATTGCGGATGCGGGTCAGCATATCGCCGAGAGGATCGTTCATCATCTTGTGTGCCCCCTTACCAGCTGGACTTGACCAGGCCGGGGATCTGACCGAGCGAGCCGAGCTCGCGCAGCATGATCCGCGACAGTTTCAGTTTGCGGTAATACGCATGCGGACGACCGGTCAGTTGGCACCGGTTGTGCAGGCGCGTCGCCGACGAATTGCGCGGCAGTTCGGCCAGCTTCAGCGTGGCCTTGAACCGCTCTTCCATCGGGCGGGACTGGTCCTTGATGACCTCGTTCAGTTCAGCACGCTTTGCGGCGTATTGCTGGACCAGACGTTCGCGCTTCTTCTCGCGCTCGACCATGGATTTCTTTGCCATATCTTCTTTCCCTCCGCGATCAGCTGGTGAACGGCATGTTGAAATGCTTCAACAGCGACTTCGCTTCCGCGTCGGTCTTCGCGTTGGTGCAGATGATGATGTCCATCCCCAGAACTTCGTCGACCTTGTCGAAGTTGATTTCCGGGAACACGATGTGTTCTTTCAGGCCCATCGCATAGTTGCCACGGCCGTCGAACGAGGTCGACTTGACGCCGCGGAAGTCGCGGACGCGGGGCAGTGCGATGTTGATCAGGCGGTCCAGGAATTCGTACATCCGGTCGCCGCGCAGGGTCACCTTGCAGCCCAGAGGCATCTCCTCCCGCACGCGGAAGCCGGCGATCGACTTCTTGGCATGGGTGATGACGGCCTTCTGACCGGCGATCAGCGACAGCTCGTCGGCTGCCTGCTTGACCTTCTTGGTGTCCTTGACGGCTTCGCCGACGCCCATGTTCAGGACGATCTTGTCCAGACGCGGGATCTGCATGTCGTTCTTGTAGCCGAACTCTTCCTTCAGCGCGGCCTTGATCGTCTCTTGGAAGACCGTGCGCAGGCGCGGCGTATACTTGGCTTCGTCCAGCATCAGATCACGTCTCCCGTGGTCTTGGCAAAGCGGACCTTGCCGCCGTCTTCCATGCGGAAGCCGACGCGGGTGGCCTTGCCGTCCTTGTCCATCAGCGCCAGGTTCGACAGGTCGATCGGCATGGCCTTCGCCACGCGGCCGCCCTGGCTGTTCTGGGATTGCTTGGTGTGGCGGATGGCAACGTTCACGCCGTCGACGACGGCCTTGTTGTCCTTGGGCATGACAGCGGTGATCTCACCCTGCTTGCCCTTGTCCTTGCCGGCCAGCACGACGACCTTGTCGCCTTTTTTCAGCTTGGCAGCCATTACAGCACCTCCGGCGCAAGCGAGATGATCTTCATGAAGTTCTTCGCGCGCAGTTCGCGCACGACCGGCCCGAAGATACGGGTGCCGACCGGCTCGCCCTGATTGTTCAGGATGACGGCGGCGTTGCGGTCGAAGCGGATGGAGGTGCCGTCTTCACGGTTCACTTCCTTGGCGGTGCGAACGACGACGGCCTTGCGGACGTCCCCCTTCTTCACCCGGCCCCGAGGGATGGCTTCCTTGACGGACACGACGATGATGTCGCCCACCGACGCATAGCGACGGTGCGAACCACCCAGGACCTTGATGCACTGAACCCGGCGAGCGCCCGAGTTATCAGCAACATCCAGATTGGTCTGCATCTGGATCATTTGGTTTCTCCCGACCTTTGGGGACCGCCACATGGCGCCCCAGGGTTTCGATCATTTCTGATCTGTGATGATGGACTTTTAAGCCGAAGCCGTTTCGTCCGTCAGGACAGTCCAGCGTTTCGTCTTCGAGATCGGGGCACATTCGACGATGCGAACGAGGTCCCCGATCTTGAACTGGTTCTGCGCGTCATGCGCGCGGTATTTCTTCGACGAGCGCACGATCTTGTGCAGCACGGGATGCTTGAAGCGGCGCTCGACAGACACGGTGATCGTCTGTTCGTTCTTGTCGCTGGTGACGCGGCCTTGCAGAATGCGTTTGGGCATGACCGGGGCTCCTTAGTTCGAGGCCGCGGCGTCTGCCGCTTTCTGGTTCAGAATCGTCTTCACACGGGCGACGTCACGACGGACGACACGCATGCGCGCGGTGCTTTCAAGCTGGCCGGTGGCCTGCTGGAAGCGCAGGTTGAAGGCCTCTTTCTTCAGCGCAACCAGCTGATCCTTCAGCTGGTCGGGCGTCTTCGTCAGCAATTCTTTGGCGTCCATGACGCGTCTTCCTTTCAACATCACCGGAGAGCCCCTGTCGCCAGGGCCACCCTGATTCCGGTGGAGTTTCGTGATGAAGGCCTGCGCATACAGGCGCAGCGCCCCGATTGCAACCCTTTTCCCGGCGTCCGGGAAAAGGGAAACCCCGCCGATCGCTCGGCGGGGTCGTCAGGGTCGCGGATGCCTGCGGACAGGCAGCGGCGCTTACCAGTCTTCGCGGGCCACGATCCGGGTCAGGACCGGCAGCTTCATCGCGCCGAGGCGCAGGGCCTCGCGGGCGATGACGTCATTGACGCCGTCGATCTCGAACATGATCCGGCCGGGATGGACCCGGGCCGCCCAGAAGTCGACGGACCCCTTGCCCTTACCCATCCGCACCTCGGTGGGCTTGGACGAGACCGGGACGTCCGGGAAGATCCGGATCCAGACCCGGCCCTGACGCTTCATGTGGCGGGTGATCGCGCGGCGGGCCGCCTCGATCTGCCGCGCGGTCACACGCTCGGGCTCGGTGGCCTTCAGGGCGAAGGAGCCAAAGTTCAGGTCGAACCCGCCCTTGGCCTCGCCGTGAATCCGGCCCTTGTGCTGTTTGCGGAACTTCGTCCGTTTCGGTTGCAGCATGTTTTCTACTCCTTACCGGGCGTCGCGGCGCGGGCCACGGGGGGCGGGGCCTTCCTGAGCCTCGGCAGTGCGGCGATCATGGGCCTGGGGATCATGTTCCATGATCTCGCCCTTGAAGATCCACACCTTCACACCGATGATCCCGTACGGGGTCGTGGCTTCGGACAGTGCATAATCGATATCGGCGCGCAGCGTGTGCAGCGGCACACGACCTTCGCGATACCATTCGGTCCGGGCGATCTCGGCACCGCCGAGACGACCCGCGACGTTCACACGGATGCCCAGGGCCCCCATGCGCATCGCGTTCTGGACCGAGCGCTTCATGGCGCGGCGGAACGAGACCCGACGCTCCAGCTGCTGGGCGATCGACTCGGCCACCAGCTGCGCATCGACGTCGGGCTTGCGCACTTCGACGATGTTCAGGTGCAGCTCGCTGTCGGTGAAGTTCGCCAGCTTCTTGCGCAGGGTTTCGATATCCGCGCCCTTCTTGCCGATGATGACACCGGGGCGTGCGGCGTGAATGGTCACGCGGCACTTCTTGTGGGGACGCTCGATGATGACGCGGCTGATGCCGGCCTGCTTGGCCTCCGTGTGGATGAAGCCCCGGATCTTCAGGTCTTCAAGCAGCAGATTGCCATAGTCCTTGTCGTCGGCGTACCAGCGGCTGTCCCAGGTGCGGTTGACCTGGAGGCGCATGCCGATCGGATTGACCTTCTGACCCATTACGCTTGCTCCTCGACTTGGCGCACCTTGATGGTGATTTCCGAAAACGGCTTCATGATCTTGCCGAAGCGGCCACGTGCCCGCGGACGGCCACGCTTCATCACCAGGTTCTTGCCGACCCAGGCCTCGGCGACGACCAGGTTGTCGACGTCCAGACCGTGGTTGTTCTCGGCATTCGCGATGGCCGACTGCAGGCATTTCTTCACGTCACCGGCGATCCGCTTGTGCGAGAAGGTCAGGTCGGACAGCGCCTTGTCGACCTTCTTGCCCCGGATCAGCTGTGCGACCAGGTTCAGTTTCTGCGGCGAGGTGCGAAGCATCTTCGTCTTGGCGAAGGCCTCGTTCTCCGCCACGCGGCGCGGATTGTTTTCCTTACCCATGGCGATTACTTCCTCTTCGCTTTCTTGTCGGCCGCGTGACCGTAATAGGTCCGCGTGGGCGAATATTCACCGAATTTCTGACCGATCATCTCTTCGCTGACATTCACCGGGATATGCTTGTGCCCGTTGTAGACGGCAAAGGTGAGGCCCACGAATTGCGGCAGGATGGTCGAACGACGCGACCAGATCTTGATGACCTCGGACTTGCCGGATTCCCGGACCTTTTCCGCTTTCTTGAGCACATAGGCGTCAACAAAGGGGCCTTTCCAAACAGAACGTGCCATGGATCAACGCCCCTTCTTTTTCGCGTGGCGCGAACGCAAGATATACTTGTCGGTCGCCTTGTTGCTGCGGGTCTTCTTGCCCTTGGTGTCTTTGCCCCAGGGCGTGACCGGCGTGCGGCCACCCGACGTGCGACCCTCACCACCACCATGCGGGTGGTCGATCGGGTTCATGGCGACGCCGCGGACGCTCGGGCGGATGCCCTTGTGGCGGTTGCGGCCGGCCTTGCCGAGGTTCTGGTTCGAATGGTCGGCATTCGACACGGCACCGATGGTGGCCATGCATTCCTGACGGACCAGACGAAGCTCGCCCGAGGATAGGCGGATCTGGGCATAGCCGCCGTCGCGACCGACGAACTGGGCGTAGGTGCCTGCCGAACGGGCGATCTGGCCGCCCTTGCCGGCCTTCAGCTCGACATTGTGTACGATCGTGCCGATCGGCATGCCGCTGAAGGGCATGGCGTTGCCCGGCTTCACGTCGACCTTGGCGCCGGCGATGATCTTGTCACCGATCGCCAGACGCTGCGGCGCCAGGATATAGGCCTGCTCGCCGTCTTCGTACTTCACCAGCGCGATGAAGGCGGTGCGGTTGGGATCGTACTCGATCCGCTCGACGACCGCCGACATGTCGAATTTGGTGCGCTTGAAATCGACGATGCGATACAGGCGCTTCGCCCCGCCGCCCTTGCGGCGCATGGTGATCCGTCCGGTATTGTTCCGGCCGCCCTTCTTGGTCAGGCCCTCGGTGAGGGTCTTGACGGGGCGTCCTTTCCAAAGCTCCGAACGGTCGATCAGAACCAGCCCGCGCTGGCCAGGCGTCGTCGGTTTGTACGACTTCAATGCCATCTTTCTGTCTTCCGTTGCTTTGGACCGAGGTGGTCCGTTTCAGTCACATGCGGCGGCCCCGGGCGATGCCGGGGCCGCCAGATCGCGTCCGGTGCTTACAGACCGGTCGAGACGTCGATGGTGCTGCCGGCTTCCAGCGTCACATAGGCCTTCTTGACGTCGCTGCGACGGCCGGGCTGGCCGCGGAAGCGCTTGGTCTTGCCTTTGGTGATGGTGGTGTTGACCGCCTTCACCTTGACGCCGAACAGGGCCTCGACGGCCTGCTTGATCTGCGGCTTGTTGCTGTCCTTGGCCACCTGGAACACGACGCCGTTGTTCTCGGACGTCATGGTGGCCTTTTCCGTGATGATCGGCTTGACGATCACGTCGTAATGTTCGGCTTTCGCGCTCATTTCAGACGAGCCTCCAGAGCTTCGACACCGGCGCGCGTGATGACCAGGGTGTCACGCTTGAGGATGTCATAGACGTTGGCGCCCATCGACGGCAGGATGTCCACACCCTCGATGTTGCGCGCGGCACGGGCAAAGTTCTCGTTCACTTCGGCACCGTCGATGACCAGCACGCGCTTCCAGCCGTTCTCGCGAACGGCCTTGGCGACGGCGGCGGTCTTGGCGTCGGCGAGGTTCAGATCCTCGATGATCACCAGTTCACCCGCCGTGGCTTTCGCCGACAGGGCATGACGCAGACCCAGGGCGCGGACCTTCTTGGGCAGATCGAAGGCGTGCGAGCGCGGGGTCGGGCCCTTGTAAACGCCACCCTTGCGGAAGATCGGCGCCTTGCGGGACCCGTGGCGTGCGCCGCCGGTGCCCTTCTGGCGATAGATCTTCTTGGTCGAGTAGCTGACCTCGGACCGTCCCAGCACCGAATGGGTGCCGGCCTGCGCCTTGGCATGCTGCCAGCGCACGACGCGCTGCAGGATGTCGCCGCGCGGCTCCAGCCCGAAAACGTCGTCCGACAGGTCGATCGACCCGGCAGCGCCGGAGTCCAGCTTGATCACATCAAGTTTCATTGCTTGTCTCCTTCCGGCGCGGCGTCGGTTTCGGCAGCCGGGTCCGCATTCGGATCGACGGCGTCCTTGTCCGACTGGATCGACTCTTCGGCCTCGGCCAGGGCGGCAGCTTCCTGCTCGGCGGCCAGACGGGCGGCCTCCTCGCGGGCGGCTTCTTCCTCGGCAGCGGCGGCGACTGCGGCTTCCTCGGCCAGGCGCTTGGCCTCGTCCGCGGCAGAGCGCAGGGCTGCGGGATAGATCAGGTTCTCGGGCGTGGCCTTCTTGACCGCGTCCTTGATGGTGACCCAGCCACCCTTCGACCCGGGAACCGAGCCCTTGACCATGATCAGGCCCCGGTCGCTGTCGGTGCGCACGACCTGCAGGTTCTGCGTGGTCACGCGGACGGCGCCCAGATGGCCGGCCATCTTCTTGCCCTTGAAGACCTTGCCGGGATCCTGGCACTGGCCCGTCGAGCCGTGCGAGCGGTGGCTGACCGACACGCCGTGCGAGGCGCGAAGACCGCCGAAGTTGTGACGCTTCATGGCGCCCGCAAAGCCCTTGCCGATCGAGATGCCCGCGATGTCCACGAACTGACCTGCAAAGTAATGATCCGCGGTGATTTCCTCACCGACATTGATCAGGTTCTCTTCGGCGACGCGGAATTCCACGATCTTGCGCTTGGGCGCGACCGAGGCTTTCGCGAAGTGACCGCGCATCGCGGCGGTGGTCCGCTTGACCTTGGCGGTGCCGGCGCCCAGCTGGACGGCGGTGTAGCCATCGGTCGCGGCGGTGCGCTGAGCGATGACCTGAAGGCCGTCCATCTGCAGCACGGTGACGGGAACCTGACGGCCATCCTCGAGGAACAGACGCGTCATGCCCAGTTTCTTGGCGATGATACCAGTACGCAACATGATTTCGCTCCTCAGACCTTGATCTCGACATCCACGCCGGCGGCGAGGTCGAGCTTCATGAGGGCGTCCACGGTCTGCGGCGTCGGGTTGACGATGTCCAGCAGACGCTTGTGCGTGCGGATTTCCCACTGGTCGCGCGACTTCTTGTCGATGTGCGGACCGCGAAGGACAGTGAATTTCTCGATCTTGTTCGGCAGCGGAATCGGGCCGCGAACGGTTGCGCCGGTGCGCTTGGCGGTGTTGACGATCTCCTGGGTGCTGGCATCCAGCACACGATAGTCAAACGCCTTCAGCCGGATCCGGATATTCTGGCTTTGCATATGAAAGACATCCCTCTTGCGGGGAGTTCCAGTCGAGAGGCTGACGACGCACCACGCGGCGCCAGCATCGGACCGTAAAAAATGACAGCAGGCCGCCCCGGTGGGTGGCGGCCCGATCCAAGGTCACCGATTCGCGCCCAAGACGGCCGCTCCGGTGACGATTGCGCTGCCTTAACGGCTTCCCCCGCCCGGGTCAACAGCCGCGACGCCCCGATCCGGACATGTCCGGCGCCAAGGGCCCCGCTTTCATTTTGGCCGAAATATCCCGGGGGGAATCGCCGTCAGGCGATGGGGGGCAGCGCCCCCCCTGCCCCGTTCAGGCCCTACCCTGTTCAGGCGTTGTACAGCGGCATGACCCCGGCCTCGGCATGGATCTCGTTCACCACCGCCCGGTCCAGCTTCATCGCGCCCGCCAGATCGTTCAGATAACGCGCCTCGGCCTCGCTGTCGAAGTCGATGGCCAGCAGCGACATCAGATAGACCTGACGCTCCATCCCCTCGGGAATGTCGCGCGCCAGCCCGGCCGCGTCGACCGGCGCCGCCATCTGGTCGCGGATGAACTGCCGCTCCTCCTCGTCCAGATCGTCGCCCAGATGTCCCATCAGCCGCTTGCGCTCGGCCTCGTCGATGGTCCCGTCGGATTTCGCCGCCTGGATCATCGCGCGCAGCATCAGCCCGGCCATCTCGTTCTGCTCGGGCGTGGGCGCCACCTGCGGCTCGCCGTCATGGGCCAGCGCATCGTCGAAGAGCGCGCCGAAGCTGGCCTGGTTCGAGGGCTGCGAATCCTTCTGCGCCAGATGGCCCGCAGCACCGCCCGCGGCCGCGCCGCCCAGCAATCCGCCCAGCATCTGCCCCAGCCCGCCGCCCGAGCTGCCCTGCGACACCCGTCCGGCATCGTTGCGACCGCCCAAGCTGTCCAAGAGCCCGCCGAGCGACCCGCGCCCCGAGGTTCCGCCGCCGCCGCCCAGGGCCCGGCCCAGCATCTGGCCCAGCCCGCCGCCCGATCCGGTCCCGGCGCCCGGCGCCGTGCCGCCGCCCGTGTTGTTGCCCAGCAGATTGTCCAGAAGCCCGCCGCCACCGGTCCGGCTGCGGGCGCCGCCCTGCTGCTGGCTGTTCATCATGCTGCCGATCCCCTTGGCCAGCATCACGCCGGCGGCGACCTTGGTCAGGCTTTTCATCAGGCTCATGTCCGTATCCTCCTGGATGCGCGGCGGGCCTGCTGCCCGCCTTGTCGCGGGGAAAACGACGATCCCGCGCGCAGGTTCCTGCGACGCCCGCGACCTCGCGGAACTTTGCCCGGCGGGGGCCCTCCACCCGCGCCCCGACGATTGCAGCCGCCCCGCGCCCGGCAGCCCTTGATTTCCCCCCGCCCGGCCTATAGATCGCGGCGCACGTCAATTCGGGGCCGTCTCAGCCATGCCCCGCGGTATCCAGGAGGCCTACATGGGCAAGGCAAAGTTTGAACGGAACAAACCGCACGTCAACATCGGCACGATCGGCCATGTCGACCACGGCAAGACGACACTGACCGCGGCGATCACCAAGTATTTCGGCGAATTCCGCGCCTAT